>CAWKIK010000001.1:0-505648 GCA_963849825.1 uncultured Gammaproteobacteria bacterium
CGCGCAATTCGTCGACAATCTGATCGCGCACCTGATCCAATGGCTTCAGTTCCGACGGCCGAAAATCGCTTACCCTAAAGACGACAACCGGGTTGAGTTGCTTGTCGTCATCGCCGTTTTTCAATTCGATGAGCTTACTGTTCACGGCATCGGCGAGATTACCGCCGCCGAGCAGCTCATCGCTGAACGCCGCCTCGAGGACGTCAGGCTGCGAACCCAGCCCGTCCTTCGTACCCTGATGCTCGATCCAACCGGTTTCCTGAACTTTCAGGTTGAGGGCCGATGCCGCGACGTCGAGGCTCATCGGGTTTTCGTATGTGAGGTCGTAAAGCGATTCGGAATTCTTGTAGAACTGTTCCTCCGCCTTCTGCCGCCGATACTCCTGCGCCAAGCGGTCCTTTGCCTGGGCGAAAGTCGGCTGTCCGGCCGGGATCCGTTTTGTCAACTTGACGATTTCGAAGCCATTTGCTGTGCGCACCGGCTCGCTCACCTGACCTTCCTTGAGGTCAGCCAGCGCGAGTTCGAATGACTCGTCTCGACTCCCCGCACGCACGGTGCCGATGTCGCCACCCTGGGATGCAGATGCCTTATCATCTGAATATTGTTTGGCAAGCTTTGCGAAATCTTCGCCCGCAACGATACGTTTGTGGATGTCTTCTGCGCGTTGGTGTGCAGCATCGACTGCCTTTTGATCCGCATCTTTCGGGACCGCAATCAGAATGTGCGCTGCCTGAAGCTGTTCGGGTTGAAACAGACTGTCCTTCCGTTCATTGAACATTTGTTTCAAGTCCTGCTCGGTGACGGGAACGGACGAGGCCAGTGTCTCCGGATCCAACTTGAGGTACTTCAATTTGACTTGTTCTGGTGTTTTGAACTGCGCCGCATGCTGATCGTAATAGCTTTTGATCTCGGCGTCGGACACTTCGATGGAATTTTTGAATTTGTCTGCTGCGATTGCCACATAGGACAACGCCACTTTGCGGTCCCGCAAACGGATGAATTCGTCGACATCGCGCTCAGTCGCGAACGCACTCTCGCCGACCGCACCCAGCAGTTGCTGACGCAACAAGTCGCGGCGTTCCTGCGCCCAGAACTGCGATGGGTTGATGCGGTTTGCATTCAGTACCTGGATATAGCGTTGTTGGTTGAATTTACCGTCCACCTGAAATGCCGGCACCTGGCTAATCGACGCATTGACCTGCGCCGCCGGGATGCGCATGCCTTCGTCTCGCGCCGTCTCGACCAGCACCTGTTCGGCGATCATACTGTCGAGGACGCGGCGCCGGAGTTTGACCGCCGCCTCACCTTGCGGACGCTCTTTCGCGTCGCGCAGAACTCTCTGCACTTGTTGCGATAGTTCGATTCTGGTGATATCCGCGCCACCGACGCTGGCGACAACAGGCTCCGATCCGCCATGCAGGTATTGCTGGATTCCCCATAAGGCGAACGGAATAATTAGCAATATAACAATAATCCACGCGATCCAACCGGTGGCCCGGTCTCTAATGGCTAACAGCATCGGTGCTCTCGACTTCGGTTTGGGCTAACGAATTCAATGCCCTATGGTCCAGGCATTGCGGGCATATCATAGCGCAGAAAAAAAAAGGGCGCTTCCTGCGAAGCGCCCTTGATCAAACTTTGGGATCAGACTCTGGGTCAAACAAACTTGGCGGAGTGGACGGGACTCGAACCCGCGACCCCCGGCGTGACAGGCCGGTATTCTAACCAACTGAACTACCACTCCGAACACTGGTGGGTGCTGAGGGACTTGAACCCCCGACATTCGCCTTGTAAGGGCGACGCTCTCCCAACTGAGCTAAGCACCCCGGGAGAGCGCGCTAGTTTACGGCATCCTTCAGTGCTTTGCCAGCCTTGAAGCTGGGCACCTTTGCCGCCGCGATGTTGATCGTCGCGCCGGTCTGCGGATTGCGACCCGTGCGTGCAGCGCGCTCGCGTACCTGGAACGTACCGAAGCCGACCAGGCTCACTTGGTCTCCGCCTTTCAATGTACCGGTGATCGAATCCAGCACTGCGTCCACAGCGCGGGTAGCCGACGCCTTGGACAAATCAGCCGCCTCGGCAACGGCCTCGATAAGTTCTGCTTTATTCATACTCCTCCCCTTTCTGTCGGGACAGGATGCCGTCCCACGCGGGCCAATCGATTACACGGACGTGGCGAACTGCCCCATCCGCATACATAAAAACGAGCGGCTTTTATACCAGCCGTGCATTTCACATGTCAACCGAAATCAGCTATTTTTTCGCTATTTACAGTATGTTACAGGAACCACAAAACAACACACCTGCTTCGATCTGGCGAAGCAGGTGTGCCTTGTTGCTAAATCACTTCGGGTACGAGTCGGTACTCAGTGCGCGCGGACGCCGTTTTCCTTGGTCGCGGGTTCTTCCTTCTCCTTCGAGCCGAGGTCTTCACCCGCATCAGGCAACGGCACGGGCCGATGCTGCAGCGCCACGTCCAATACTTGGTCAATCCATTTTACCGGACGAATATCCAACTGTCCCTTGATATTCTTCGGGATCTCCGCCAAGTCGCGGCGGTTTTCCTCCGGAATAAGCACGATCCCGATACCGCCGCGATGGGCTGCCAGCAGCTTTTCCTTCAACCCACCGATCGGCAATACTTCGCCGCGAAGCGTGATCTCCCCCGTCATGGCGACCGCGGATTTCACCGGGATCTTGGTCAGTGCCGACACCAACGCCGTACACATGGCGACGCCTGCGCTCGGGCCGTCCTTGGGAGTGGCCCCTTCGGGCACGTGCACATGTATATCGAATTTCTGATAGAAATCCGGCTGAATACCCAGCGCTGCCGCGCGGCTGCGCACCACCGTCATCGCAGCTTGAATCGACTCCTGCATCACATCGCCAAGTTGTCCGGTGTAGGTCAACTTTCCCTTACCCGGTACCAATGCCGCTTCCACGGTCAGCAATTCGCCGCCGACTTCGGTCCAAGCAAGCCCCGTAACCTGACCCACCTGGTCGTTCTCTTCGGCTTTGCCGAAGCGAAACCGTTTCACGCCGAGATACTTCTCCAAGTTCTTGGGCGTGACACTGAGCTTCTTGTCGCTGCTCTTGAGCAGAATCTCCTTTACCACCTTGCGGCAGATTTTGGAGATTTCCCGCTCGAGGTTACGCACGCCCGCTTCGCGCGTGTAATAGCGCACGATATCTCGGATCGCCGCTTCAGTGACTGCCAACTCGTCTTCATTGATGCCGTTCGCCTTGATCTGCTTCGCCAGCAGATAGCGTTGCGCGATATTGACCTTTTCGTCCTCGGTGTATCCCGGGATGCGAATGACTTCCATACGGTCCAACAACGGCGCGGGGATATTCAACGAATTCGCCGTGGCGACGAACATCACGTCGGACAAATCAAAGTCGACCTCGAGATAATGGTCATTGAAGGTATGGTTCTGCTCGGGATCGAGCACCTCCAGCAGCGCCGAGGAAGGATCACCACGGAAG
Organism: uncultured Gammaproteobacteria bacterium; assembly: GCA_963849825.1. Lineage (GTDB taxonomy): Bacteria > Pseudomonadota > Gammaproteobacteria > JASBUN01 > JASBUN01 > CAVXJN01. Next base: position 3,487 of record CAWKIK010000001.1, read on the forward strand.
TCCATCGACATTTTGTCGATCTCGTCAAGCAGGAACAACGGATTGCGGCTGCCGACCTTGCTCAGGTTCTGAATGATCTTGCCCGGCATGGAGCCGATATACGTGCGCCGATGGCCACGAATCTCGGCCTCGTCGCGCACGCCGCCCAATGACATGCGAATGAACTTACGGTTCGTTGCGCGGGCGATAGAGCGACCCAGAGACGTCTTGCCCACACCCGGAGGCCCGACCAAGCAAAGGATCGGTCCCTTGAGCTTTTTCACACGCTGCTGAACGGCGAGGTACTCGAGAATACGTTCCTTGACCTTTTCCAGACCATAGTGATCGTCCTCAAGAGTACGCTCGGCCTCCGACAAATCGTGACGGATCTTGGTGCGCTTCTTCCAAGGAGCACCGACCAGCCAATCGATGTAGTTGCGGACCACGGTCGCTTCCGCAGACATCGGCGACATCTGTTTGAGTTTGTTCAATTCCGCCTGCGCCTTGTCGCGGGCTTCCTTGGGCATGCGCGCCTTCTCAATGCGTTTGGCGAGCTCTTCGAGCTCGTTGGGCGCATCTTCGAGATCGCCGAGCTCCTTCTGAATTGCCTTCATCTGCTCGTTCAGATAATACTCGCGCTGGCTTTTTTCCATCTGCTGCTTAACGCGCGAGCGGATCCGCTTCTCGACTTGAAGGATGTCGATTTCGCCTTCAACCAGGCCGAGCAAATGCTCGAGGCGTGCCCGCACATCCTCGATTTCGAGAATGTGCTGTTTTTCATCCAACTTGAGAGACATGTGCGCGGCAATAGTATCCGCCAGACGGCCTGCGTCATCGATACCTGAGAGTGAAGTCAGAATCTCCGGCGGTACTTTCTTATTCAACTTCACATATTGATCGAACTGTCCCAACAACGAACGCATCAAAACCTCGACTTCGCGATTGTCGCTGGTGTCGGTCGTTTCAACGACGTTGATCTGGGCCGAGAAGAATTCATCTTTGCTCAAGTAATGTACGACGCGCGCCCGTTCGGCACCCTCTACCAGTACCTTTACGGTGCCGTCCGGCAGTTTGAGCAATTGCAGTATCGTCGACAGTGTTCCGACGCGGTGAATATCGTCCGCCTGGGGATCGTCGACCTCGGCACTCTTTTGCGCAACCAACAGAATCTTCTTGTCGGCGCCCATTGCCGATTCCAAAGCCTGAATCGATTTCTCCCGTCCGACGAACAGGGGAATCACCATATGCGGGTAGACCACCACGTCGCGCAACGGCAGAACGGGAACCACCTGCATCTGGTTATCAATCACCTCGGATTTCTTGTCGTCATGCTCCATATTAGAGCTCCTGGTTGGGAGTGAACGAAGCGCATGGAACACGCTCCGTAGGTAATACAGTCGAAATATGGGCCGGTAGTCGGGAATTCAATGGAAATGGGACCAACCCGCCGGACTTGTCCGGGGCCGCTGAGCGGCGGATCCAGCGCGAGCACGCTGGATCCGGGTCCTTACATAGCAGCGGCTCGCGTCAGGAATCCGAGGCCACGCGCTGTTGCTCGCCACCCTCATAGATAATGTAGGGTTTGGCTTCGCCGTTGATAACGGCTTCGTCGATCACGACCTTGCTGACGTTTTCAATCGACGGCAAATCATACATAGTGTCGAGCAACACATGCTCAAGAATAGTACGTAGTCCGCGGGCGCCGGTCTTGCGCTCCATGGCCTTGCGGGCAACCGCGCGCAAGGCATCGTCTCGAAACTCCAGGTCGCAACCTTCCATTTCAAACAGCTTGGCGTACTGCTTGACCAACGCATTCTTCGGCTCGGTCAGAATCGTGACAAGCGCATCCTCGTCCAATTCCTCAAGGGTCGCGACGACCGGCAGGCGGCCTACGAATTCCGGGATCAAACCGTATTTGATCAAATCTTCCGGTTCGACTTCGTACAAGGTCTCGCCGATGGTGGCATGTTCGTCCTTGCTCCGCACCATGGCGTGGAATCCGATGCCGGCTCCCTTCTCGGAACGACCGCGAATGATCTTCTCCAGACCAGCGAAGGCGCCGCCCACCACGAACAGGATATTGGAAGTATCGACTTGGAGAAATTCCTGCTGCGGATGTTTGCGACCGCCCTGGGGCGGCACCGAGGCCACCGTGCCTTCGATGAGCTTCAACAGCGCCTGCTGGACACCTTCGCCGGACACGTCGCGGGTGATCGAAGGATTATCCGATTTGCGGGAAATCTTGTCGATTTCATCGATATAGACAATGCCGGTTTGCGCCTTCTCGACGTCGTAGTCGCATTTCTGCAACAGCTTCTGGATGATATTTTCGACGTCTTCGCCGACATAGCCCGCCTCGGTCAACGTGGTCGCGTCGGCGATGGTGAACGGTACGTTCAACAGCCGCGCCAAGGTTTCGGCCAGCAACGTCTTACCGGAACCGGTCGGCCCAATCAGCAGGATGTTGCTCTTGGCGATTTCGACGTCATCCTGGCGCTGCCGGATGTCGAGACGCTTGTAATGGTTGTAGACCGCAACCGAAAGTACTTTCTTGGCACTTTCCTGACCGATTACATATTCGTCCAGAACGTCTTTGATTTCCTGAGGCTTCGGGAGCTTGCTGCCGTCGGTGGCAGCTTTTTCCTGCATCTCTTCGCGGATGATATCGTTGCACAGCTCGACGCATTCGTCACAGACGAATACGGAAGGGCCTGCGATTAGCTTGCGGACCTCGTGCTGGCTCTTGCCACAGAAGGAGCAATACAGCAGTTTGCCGCCGTCGTCTCCCTTGCCGTGCTTGTCGTCGCTCATGACCAACCCTCGTTTGCGAATCGCCGGGAGTTTTCAAGATCATTGCAGCTCTCGGAAACCCTTTTCAAGGCACCGACCGCCGTACCGCGACGACCCGGGCTGCAATATCCGATGCTCCTATTCAACTACGTTATCCAATCCCTGACAAGCAAAGCCCCTATCAGCGTTACGGCTTTCCCGCCCTCGTTTCCGTCATCCCGCGGGTCCGAATCAGGTTTCCCTCAGGGACCCTTCTCGCCCCGCGGCCGATTTTCCAGGACCTGGTCGACAATGCCATAAGTCACCGACTCCTGAGCGCTCATGAAATTGTCTCGGTCCGTATCATGCTGAATCTTTTCGATCGGCTGCCCCGTGTGCTCAGCCAGAATCTTGTTCAATCGCTCGCGTACCAGCAGGATCTCGCGCGCGTGAATATCAATGTCGGTCGCTTGGCCCTGGAAACCGCCCATCGGCTGATGAATCATGATGCGTGAATGCGGCAGGCTATAACGTTTTCCTTTGCGGCCTCCAGCCAGCAGTACCGCGCCCATACTTGCGGCCTGACCGATGCACATGGTCGTCACATCCGGCTTGATGAACTGCATGGTGTCATAAATTGCCAGTCCTGCCGTTACCGAGCCGCCCGGCGAATTGATATAGATATGTATATCCTTGTCCGGGTTTTCCGATTCCAAAAACAGCAACTGCGCCACCACCAGATTCGCCATGTGATCCTCGACCGGACCGACGATGAAGATCACTCTTTCCTTGAGCAAGCGCGAATAGATGTCGTATGCGCGTTCGCCGCGAGGCGTTTGCTCGATCACCATCGGCACCAAGCCTAAAGCCTGGATGTTATTCGCACCGTGTCTAGCCGTCATATCGGTCATTTCGCTTGATCCTTTAGTATTGTAGCCCCAGCTTCAAAGGGGCCGGACGCGCCGCCTGCACCTGTCAACCGCCCGACGCTTCACCCTCATTCATCACTTCGTCGAACGCAAGCTGCTTTTCTTTAATTTTCATTTGTCCGAGCAGCAGATCGACCACCTGATCCTCCATTACGTGCGCTTCCAAATCGTTGCGCAAAGACGGGTTTTTGCGGTAGGCCTGCTTCACTTCTTCCGGGTCCTCGTATGAACTCGCAACCCGCTCCAGCGTCTCGCGCACGCGTTCCGCATCGAGTTGAACCTCATTGGTCTTGATCACTTCGCCGATCAACAGGCCCAGCGCGACCCGTTGCCGGGCGCGGTCTTCGAACACTTCGCGCGGCAGATTCAAGCCTTTCAATTCTTCGGGCCGCTTACCGGTCGCTTGGGCCATCAACCGGGTAATCTCCTCGTCCACCAGCGCCTTCGGTACTTCGATGTCGTTGGCCGCGCGTAAACGTTCCAAGACCTCCTCTTTGGTTTTGGAACGCAGTTTCTGCGCGAGTTCCCGCTCCATATTGCCGCGTACTTCGCTACGTAGCGCGTTGGCGCCGCCTTCAGCGACTCCGAATGCGCGAGCGAAATCGTCATCAAGCTCGGGCAATACCGGCTCGGAGACGGTTTTTACGTCGACCTCGAACTTGGCGTCCTTTCCGGCCACTTCCTGCGCACGGTAGTCGTCCGGGAAGCGAACCTCAACCGTGCGATGATCACCGGATTTCGCGCCGATCAATTGCGCCTCGAAGCCTTCAATCATGGAACCGGAGCCGAGGACGATGGGAACCTGCTCGCCCTTGCCACCTGAAAACACCTCGCCGTCGATGGTGCCTTCGAAGTTCACCATCACCTGGTCGCCATCGCGGGCTTCCCGGTCCACCGCATCCCAGGTGGCGCGTTGCGTGCGCAGTTTCTCCAACATCTTGTCCACATCCGCATCGGTCACCTGCGCGGTGGGCCTCTCGACCTCGGCGTTTTCCAGCGACGCCAGTTCGATCTGCGGATAGACTTCGAACACGGCGCTGTACTCGAGCGCCTGGCCCGGTTCCATCTGCTTCGGTTCGATGCGCGGACCGCCCGCCGGCTGCAGATTTTCCTGCCGCAGCGCTTCTGTCAACGTCTGCTGCACGAGATCGGACAGCACTTCGCCGCGCACTTGACCGTCGTAGCGTTTCTGCACGACCTTGAACGGCACTTTGCCGGGGCGAAAACCGTCCATGCGCACCCGGCGCGCCAGGTTGCGCAACCGGTTGGTGACTTCGTCTTCGATCCGCTCGGCCGGAACCTGCACGGTCAGCTTGCGTTCCAGACTTCCGGTTTGTTCCACGGAGACTTGCATCGTTGTACCTCGAACGGTCTAAAGCTTGATTGAGCCCGCAATCACGGGCGGAAAACCTGCCGCTGACGAATTCGTGCAGCGGCCGCCGGGATCACTACATAACTGGTGCGAAAGGAGAGACTCGAACTCTCACGGGTTTCCCCACTGGAACCTAAATCCAGCGCGTCTACCAATTCCGCCACTTTCGCCGATTTCATCCAGGACTCGCCCGATAAGCTCTTGTTAGCGAGCGAAAATCACAAGCAGGTCATTATACAGGTTCAACCCTGCAACGCGCATCCCCGCAGAACCTAGCATGCGCTGCGCAAGCCTCCCGCTGGCCGGACGATGGAAATGTACCCCTGCAGCGGTAGTTGGTGAATCCAGGACAAACAAAAAGGCCCGCAGAAACTGCAGGCCTGGATGAATGCTGGTGGGCCGTGTAGGAATCGAACCTACAACCTACTGATTAAGAGTCAGCTGCTCTACCAATTGAGCTAACGGCCCGATTTTGTGTAGTTCGCCCCGCCGCGGCGAAGCAAACCTGTATATGGGGTGGACGATGGGGATCGAACCCACGACCACAGGATCCACAATCCTGAGCTCTACCGACTGAGCTACGTCCACCATTGCAACACTGAGCGAGTCCCCCGGCGAATTGGCGCGCCCGGCAGGACTCGAACCTGCAACCCTCGGCTTAGAAGGCCGATGCTCTGTCCGGTTGAGCTACGGGCGCATCGAGCTGTTTGCGCCGCCGAGCATCGCCCTGCCGAGCAGCCAGTTGGTCGGGGTAGAGGGATTCGAACCCCCGCCATCCTGCTCCCAAAGCAGGCGCGCTACCAGACTGCGCTATACCCCGCAATCCCGTTGGGCCCCGGCAAATACCGCCGCAATCGGCCCCGCGCGATGAAGCACGCGATTCTACGCAGGGAACCGGCGGTCGTCAAACGTACCGCGCCCAGAGATGGGCCCGATTATACGCCAGTACCCGGCCGCGGGAAGATGCGCGCGAGCTGTACAGGTCTGGCGGCCCATGCGAGAATGTCGCGGGTTTTCCGCTGCTTAGCTTCCACGCCATGTCCGCCAAATTAATCGATGGCAAAGCCGTCGCCCATGACGTCCGTCTGACGCTGAAACAGCGAGTGGCGGCGCGGGTTGCCGCCGGCGGTCGCCCGCCCGGGCTGGCGGTGGTCTTGGTGGGCCACGACCCGGCTTCGGAAATCTATGTGCGTAACAAACGCACCGCCTGCGACTTCTGCGGCATCGTCTCCAAAGCATTCCACCTGGACTCGGACATTTCCCAGCAGGCGCTGCTGGATTTGATCGACCAGCTCAACGCCGACGCCCAGATCGACGGCGTGCTCGTGCAGACGCCCCTGCCGCCGCACATTGATACCGAGACTGTCATCGAGCGCATACGACCGACCAAGGACGTGGACGGGTTTCACCCGTACAACATCGGTCGGCTCGCGGTAAGAATGCCCACTCTGCGCTCCTGTACGCCCTACGGCGTCATGGAACTGCTGAGAAGCACCGGCGAGACGTTTCACGGCCGGCACGCGGTGGTGATCGGGGCATCGAATCACGTCGGCCGCCCCATGGGGCTCGAGTTGTTGTTGGCAGGCTGCACGGTCACCACCTGCCATCGCTTCACCCGGAGCCTGGAATACTGGGCGCGACAGGCGGAAATCCTGATCGTAGCGGTCGGTCGACCCGGCCTGGTCAAAGGAGAATGGGTACGCCACAACGCCACCGTGATCGACGTCGGAATCAACCGTCTGCACAGCGGTCAGCTGGTCGGCGACATCGAATTCGACGCCGCGGCCGAACGGGCCGACTGGATCACGCCAGTCCCCGGCGGCGTCGGCCCCATGACCGTAGCCATGCTGATGCGGAACACGGTAGAGGCCGCAGAGGCTGCCGACGCGCGGATGCGTGCTTCAGTGGGGCTGTAGGTACTCTCCGGGCTTCATCGGCAGACCGTTGAAGCACGCTGCATATACGGGAGACGATGTAACGTCCGACTTGCCGTAGATGTCTTCCTCGAACAAGCGCATCTGAACCAGCTTGCCCTTCCATTTCCCTTCGCAATATTCATAGATACGATCGCCACTGGCGTCGAATTGACGAAACGAATGCAGATCGCCGTTATATCGATGCAAATTGATCAGCGTCTGCACCGGGGCATTGCGTCCCTGGGGCAGGTAGGCCGCGGCGAAGTCGCGCACCACCCGTCCTTGGTCGTCGTGCACATAGACTTCGCAGGTGTGTAGCCGGTCCGGGTGATCCGTCTCCCATTGCATGCGCGAAAGTAGCGCGCCGGTCCGCTGATCGTAGTAGGCATGCTCGGTATAGAAGTCCGGTTGACGCGCATAACCGCCGATGCGGGTCTGCTCCCGCACCTGATTGTGCGCCAACTGCTGTTTCTGCAGCGCCATACATTCATCCGCAAAGGTGTTCCAGGTCCGCACATGGGTCTTGTCTTCGGTCATCTTCTGCTCGGTAACCGCCCCATGGGCGAGCGCGGATATACCCAGCACCAACCCGAGCACAAACCCAAAAGAATGATTCAACATGGCTTCCTCACGATGGCATGGGATGCACGCTCAAATGATTTTTCCGCCCTGCAGCTAAGAGCCGCAGGACGGAGCATGTCGCGTTGTTTTCGAGCAACCGGGCCTGCCGGTTGTCCCGATATTATAGACAACGGCTCCGGGATTAGGTTCGCACACTATTCACGCCGCCAAGTCGTGCCTGCGGCGCCGTCCTCGAGCACCACGCCATCGTCTTTGAGTTGATCGCGGACCCGATCCGCTTCCGCCCAATCGCGGCGCATCCGAGCGGCAGCGCGTTCCTCGATCAGCGCGTTGATCTGGTCATCGGATAACCCGACGTGTCCGGTACCGGAGATCGTCGGCGATGCGGGACCTAAACCGCCGGCACCTTCGAACCGTGCCTGCAGCCAGGCATCGGGATCCTGTTGCAGAATGCCGAGAATGCCACCGAGCTTGCGTAGGCCCGCCGCATGCGCAGCAGCGAGGGCCGGATCGGCTTCGCGCAAACGGTTAACATCCCGGGCCAGGTCGAACAACACCGACAGAGCGCCAGGTGTGTTGAAATCGTCGTCCATCGCATCTTGAAATCGCTGTACGTACCCGTCTGCGGGCTCGCTGCCCTGTCCTGTCGCATGCCCCCGCAAAGCGGTATATAACCGGTTGAGCGCGCCCCGCGCTTTGTCCAGGTTGTCATCACTGTAATTCAGCGGACTCCGGTAATGACTGGCCAAAATGAAATAACGGATCTCTTCGGCCCGGTAGCGACGCAGGATTTCACGCACGGTAAAAAAATTGCCCAGCGACTTGGACATTTTCTCTTCATCCACCTGCACGAAGCCGTTGTGCATCCAGACATTGACGAAATGCTGCCCGGTCGCGGCCTCGGACTGGGCGATTTCGTTCTCGTGGTGGGGAAACTGCAGGTCCATGCCGCCGCCATGGATATCGAAGTGGTCCCCGAGACAGCGGGTGGACATAGCCGAACATTCAATGTGCCAACCAGGCCGGCCCCGACCCCAGGGAGAATCCCAGGCAGGCTCGTCGGGCTTGGCCGCTTTCCATAACACGAAGTCCAACGGATCGTCCTTCGATTCGCCGATTTCGACCCGTGAACCCGCGCGCAAATCCTCGAGCCGCTTGCCCGACAACCGCCCATAGTGTTCAAACCTGCTGACGTCGTAATAGACATCGCCATTGGCAGCCGGGTATGCGTAGCCCTTGTCCACCAAGGTCTGCACCATTGCCACAATGTCGTCCATGGAAGCCGTGGCGCGCGGTTCGACCTCCGGTGCCAATACGCCTAGAGCACCTGCGTCTTCATGCATGGCGTCGATGAAACGCTCAGTCAGTTCACCGATCGGTTCGCCATTTTCGTTGGCGCGTCTGATGATCTTGTCATCGATATCGGTGATGTTGCGCACATAGGTAACGTCGTAACCGCGTTCGCGCAGATAGCGCACCACGACGTCGAACACCACCAGTACGCGGGCGTGACCGAGGTGGCAATAGTCGTACACGGTCATGCCGCAGACGTACATCCGGACTTTGCCCGGGTCGATCGGCTGGAACGGCTCTTTGGCGCGTTTGAGGCTGTTGTAGATCTCAAGCATGGGGGGTGGGTCTCAGCCGCATGTCTGCAATGCCGCGTCCAAACGCGCGTGGATACGCTTCGCACCCAGCAGGACCCAGATGGCGGCCATCTCGGGGCCGTGGGTTTCGCCCGACAGCGCCGCTCGCAAGGGCATGTACAGTTCTTTTCCTTTGACGCCGGCAGACTTGGACAAGGCTTTGGCATAAGCCTTGAAGTCCTCGCTTTCGACGGCGAGACATTCCAGAGCGGCACGAAAATAGTCCGCGCCGGCGCTGCCAACGGCAGCGGCCGCTTCGTCGCTGGGCGACAACGTCGCCGCGAACAGCCGTTCGGCCCAGGCCAAAGCATCGGCCGGCAGTTCGATGTTCTCCCGTACTGCGCCCACAAATGTTTGGCGCGCCTCTGCTGGCACGAAATCCGCAACCTTGCGCCCGGCCGGATCGCGCCAGGCACTCATCCATTGCCAAAGCGCGTCGTTGTCGGCCTGATGCACGGCGGTCTTCTGCCAGTGCATCAGTTGGGCCTGTTCGAATTGTGCCGGCGCGCGTCCGAGACGGGCGGTGGAGAACTGGCGCGCGATGGCGTCGACCGGCAGCCATCCTTCCTGCTCGAAATGATGTCCCAGCCTGGCCAGATAATTCAGCACGGCCGCCGGGAAAAACCCGCTATCGCGCAACTCCTCCACGCTTCGGCTGCCGGTGCGCTTTGACAGCGGACTGCCGTCGTCACCCACCAGCATCGACGTATGGCCGTAGCGCGGAATCGGAAGTTCCAGCGCCTCCAACAACAGGATCTGGCGCGGAGTATTGGTCAGATGATCCTCTCCGCGCAGTACATCGGTGATCTGCATCAGCGCATCGTCCACGGCGTTGCTGAAAAAAAACGCAGGCGTGCCATCCGAGCGGCGAACAATGAAATCACCGATATCATCGGCGCGAAAGGACTGCCGCCCACGCACCAGGTCGACAAATTCCACCGTGCGCCCCGTCGGTACCCGGAAACGCAAACTGGCGGACAGTCCCTGGTTGGCGTTGCGTTGCACCTGCCCGGGACTGAGGCCGGCGCAGGTGCCGGCGTAACGCGGGGGCCGACCGGCAGCGAGCTGGGCCTTGCGCGACTGCGCCAATTCTTGCTGCGTGCAAAAACAGGGGTAGGCATGGCCGCTTTGCTGCAGGTGATCGAAATAGCCTGCATAAATCGCCGCACGCTGGGACTGTCGATACGGCCCAAGACCGGCTTCATGACCCGGGCCCTCGTCCCATTCCAAGCCGAGCCAGTGCAGATCCTCCTGCATCCCCGCTTCGAACGCCTGCGCGCTGCGTTCCAGATCGGTGTCCTCGAAGCGCAGCAGAAATGTGCCGCCCTGCTGCCGGGCATACAACCAATTGAACAACGCCGTGCGCACGTTGCCCAGGTGCAGCCGGCCGGTAGGGCTGGGCGCGAAGCGGGTTTTGACGGTAGTTGCCATAGGCCGGCAATGGTAACGGAAAGCCTCTACGGCCACCAAGCGCGCTTTGTCGGAGCTCGGCAAAACCGATATCATGAGCGGCGCAATTCCTCACCGAGGTGTCCGATGCGTATTCTGAGTCTGGTCATCGTGACCGCTGTGTTGATCGCGGCCACTGTCGCGCTGTCTCATTTGCAAGAGCCGGGAGCCGAAGAGCACCCCACCCCATCCGCAGAGAAAGGAAATGCCATGATCGTCGATATGCAGACCAGCGAAGGCAACATCGTCATCGAACTCTACCCTGACAAGGCGCCCGAAACAGTTGCCAACTTTGTCCAATACGCGCGCGACGGCTTTTACGACGGCACCATTTTCCACCGCGTGATTCCGGGCTTCATGATCCAGGGCGGCGGGTTCGAACCCGACATGAAGCAAAAACCGACCCGCGAGCCGATCAAGAACGAAGCGGACAACGGCCTGAAAAACGAAGCCGGTACGCTCGCCATGGCACGCACGCCGGACCCGAATTCCGCCAGTTCGCAGTTCTTCATCAATGCCAAGGACAATGGATTTCTGAACTATTCCAATCCCACGCCGCAGGGCTGGGGTTATTGCGTGTTCGGCAAAGTGACCCAAGGCATGGACGTGCTACAGAAAATCGAACACGTCAAGACCACCAATCGCGCCGGCCATCAGGATGTCCCGGAGGAACCGGTGGTGATCGAAAAGGTCACGGTGCGCGACGAAAACTGAGCGGACTTCGGAAGACGTGAGCGCGGCGGCGACGTTGTTCATCTCCGATCTGCATTTGGACCCGAGCAGGCCGGAAATCACCGAACTGTTCATGGCGTTCCTGCAACGCGCACGGGGAGCCGACGGACTCTACATTCTCGGTGATTTGTTTGAGGCATGGATCGGCGACGACGATGATGCCGCCATTGCCCAGACTGTGCGCGCCGGGCTCCAGTCTCTGGCAGCCGACGGCGTCCCGGTTTTCCTGATGCGAGGCAACCGCGATTTTCTGCTCGGCGAAACCTTCGAGCACCAGTCCGGTTGCCGGCTGCTGGTCGATCCCACTGTGATCGACCTTTACGGTGAACGGACCTTGCTGATGCACGGCGATCTGCTGTGCACCGACGATATCGAGTACCAGCGTTTTCGCGCCAAGGTCCACGATCCGGCATGGCAACAGGCGGTGCTGGCTAAGCCGTTGGCCGAACGCCGGGAAATGGCATCGACGTTGCGGGGCGAGAGTCTGCGAGCCAACGCGGGCAAGCAGGCGGAGCTGATGGACGTCAATCCGCATAGCGTGGAAAACACCATGCGCGAGCAGGGCGTGCGGCGGCTCATTCACGGCCACACACACCGACCGGCGATTCACGACTTCGTGTTGGATGGCGCGCCTGCGCGCCGTATTGTACTCGGCGACTGGTACGACCAGGGCAGCATGCTGCGATGCGGCCCGCAGGGATGTGAATTGATCACCCTGCCTGCGGATCAGACCGGCTGTTGACTTGGACTACGCCTGGGGTGCCGTCGCAGGTGCCCCCCCCACGCCCATGCGGCGGTAATCCTCAGGCAGCGTGAAAAGCTGCGGATCCACTTTCATGTCCCGCTTGTAGTCTACGAGCGCACGCGTATTGCCCTGGGCGTCCCACTGCTGGATCGGAAAACCGTACTGCAGATGCCGAACCGGAGCGTAAATATGGTAGGCGACGAAGCATGGATCGAGCATTTCCTTGGGCGTTTTCGGTAGATCTTCGGCGTGCTGGCCGGCCAATGCACGCTGGAACTCGCGCAGCGCCTCCGCTCCGTCAGGCAGAAAATCGGGCACACTCATGATTCTGGAACAGGTCTTGTCGTTGACCGTCAGGGTGTACTCAACCGGTTTCGTATCGCCTACCGAAGGTGCGTCCGGATGCTTGGTTTTTTTCGCATCCATCTCCAGCTTGATCGGCGGCTCACCTTCTACCGGCTTGGAATGCACCACCAAAATTGTACGGTTGCCATGACTCACGCTGTAGATCGTCTGCAGCTGACGATCGAACAGGACATAGTCGCTAGCGGCGACTCCGTCATCCATGCGGATGAAATTCTCGTTGATCAAAACCCGGGTCGGATAAGGGTCGATCCCCGGTTCCTGGTCCTGGAACATCAGCATCAAATCCCCAGCCGGCTTCTCGGCCTCGGCACCCGGTTGACATCCGGATAGAGCCAGCACCAGGCCGGCAGCAGCGAGGAACGCCACCGACACGCGTTGCAATATAGTAATGGTGTTCAATTCGATCCTGCCTGACGCTTGAGATCGCGGATTTCGGCTTCACTGAAACCAGCCGAAATGCGCGCCGCTTCGTGAAACGGACCCTTCACGGATCCTTGCATATATTCAGTCAACAAATTTTGGAATGTGTCCTCGGCGACAACGCCGCGCTGTTCACAAAAGTAGCGGAACCAGCGACTGCCAATGGCAACGTGGCCGATTTCGTCCCGGAGAATCCCCTCCAGGATGGCAACAGTACGGTCATCCCCAACCTTGCGCAAGCGTGCCATCATGCCCGGCGTCACGTCCAGGCCGCGCGCCTCCAACACCCGCGGCACCAGCGCCATGCGCACCAGTACGTCGTGATCGGTCTTGCAGGCCATCTCCCAGAGCCCGTTGTGGGCCGGGAAATCGCCATATGCATGGCCTAATTCTGCAAGCCTCTGCTGCAGCAAGCCAAAGTGCGCCGCTTCTTCGTCTGCCACCCGCACCCAGTCGTCGTAATAGGCTCCGGGCAAATCCGGGAACCGATACACCGCGTCCCACGCCAGATTGATGGCGTTGAACTCGATGTGGGCCAACGCATGTACCAGACAGGCCCGGCCTTCGGCACTGCCGAGGCCGCGCTTTTTCAATGCTTTGGGGCTCACCAACGCGGGCTTGAGCGGCCTGCCGGGCGCGCGGATACGCTCGACTTCACGACTGGGGCGGGATGCCAGGCGACCGTCCCGCCAAGCTTGTGCCACGTCGTGGCTCAGCGTTCGCTTAAAATCCGGGTCACAGGCATCGATGCAGGCGCGCGCCGCACGCTGAAGATCACCTGCCTGAAGATCGAGAGCCATCGTTACAGTGTACCAAGGACTGTCGCGGCGCAGCGAAAGCGCTAACCGAGACGACCGCCGATCATGATATCCATGACGTTGGTGCCGGTGGGGCCGGTCTGGATCAGGTCGCCGGCCGCCTCCAGAAACCGTCCCGCATCCGCGGCGGCAAGACACGCTCGCGGATCCAGACCCTCGCTTCGCCCGCGCGCAACGGTGGCGCCGTCGACCAAGGCACCGGCATCTTCCCCGGGACCGTCGGTGCCGTCGGTGCCGGCAGCCAGCAGGGCACAAGCGTTCTGTCCGCGCAATTCCAGCGCGGCACACAGCGCAAGCGCCTGGCAGCGTCCGCCCCGTCCAGGCCGATCGGGGAGACGCACGATGGTTTCGCCGCCCCACAGGTACAGGCCCGCCGTAGCGCGGCGCAAACGTTGCGCCAACCGCGTGCCGACGGCACACGCTTCGTCGTGCTGGAAGTCCGACGAATGCCGCACTGGATAGCCGAGCGCGGTACCCCGCGCCGCAGCGGCTGCAAGGGCCTGATCCAGGGTCGCGATCACCTTCACTTTCACATGCGCACTCGACTTCGCGTCCGGGAGCGCCGCCTCGGCCTGTCGCAAAACTGTCGCCAGCCAATCGGGCAGTTCTTGCGTGCGCACCGGTCCTGTCTCACTCGACACCAGCAACCCCGAGCCGATCACCCGCGGGTCATCGCCCAGCACATCGGAAATCAGCAACCCCAACGCATCCCGACCACCGAGGCGGGCAACCAAGCGGCCCGCCTTGATCGCAGACACCCCCTGGCGCACAGCGTTCATCCGGGCAATATCGAGACCGCTGCCGAGCAGCCATTCATTGATGCGGACCAGTGTCGACAGCTCCACACCGGGCGCCGGTACTTCAACCAGGCTGGATGCGCCGCCGGAAATCAAGAACAGGAACCCGGCGTTGGCCGGTGCTTGATCCAGAAACGCCACCAGAGCACGTCCGGCCTGCAGACTGCGCCGATCCGGAATGGGATGCGATGATTCGATGCAAACAAAACGCCGGTCGCGCAACAGCGCCGTTTCGATGTGACCGGTTTTCGAAATCACCAAGCCGCGCTCGATGGCGGGACCCCACGCGTCCATCGCGCCGCGGGCCATGGCGGACGCGGCCTTGCCGATGGCGACCACATGCAAGCCGGTCGGCGCGGGTCGGTCGGCCAAGTGCGCAGAAACACACCGCCGGCCATCCACCGCGGCCATTGCGGCGCGATAACATTCGAGGATATCCCGCCGCATCCGGCTCAAAGCTTCGCTGTGCGCGTCCACGGTTGGGTACGCTAGCACGGCGCGGACCGCAAACGAACTGCATGGGGGCGAAAAAAAGCTGCCGAAACGTGGCCGCGAACTGCTGGCATAGCCCACATCCTTGTGGTCGGCACTCCATCCAAGCAAGCCGGGGACTCCCCGTTGCCGGTTTTGGTGATGGGATCATTCACTGCAAGCCACGGCAAACCTATCCGCGCACCATGCGGCGGCGGATTCACGGACATGTTACCGTCTGCCCGTTATAAACCCAGGCCGGTCAACGCCACGCACCTTGCGCATCGGGCGTACCCTCCAGCCTTCTTGAAGGTCTGCACCGCAGCACGTACACTGGCCGACAAACTATTCATAGACATGTATTTACTGGGGACTACAGTGGGCGCAATCGCACGCACGACGAACCGCGTTTCTCCAACACCGACTGCGCAAGAGTACAAGCCATGACCACGACGCGCCGCGCGCAAACCGGCTTTACCCTGATCGAGATCATGGTGGTGATCGTAATTCTCGGGATCCTTGCCGCCATTGTCGTACCGCGCATCATGGACCGCCCCGAACAGGCACGGATCGTCAAAGCGAAGCAGGACATTCGAACCCTGGAAACCATGTTGCAGGCGTACAAATTGGATAATTTCCAGTATCCGAGCACCGAACAAGGTCTAGAGGCGCTGGTAAAGAAGCCCACCGGCTTGCCGGAGGCGAAAAACTGGAAGTCCGGCGGTTACCTGCAAAGGCTGCCGAATGATCCATGGGGCAATCCCTATCAGTACCTGCGGCCGGGCCAGCACGGCGATTTCGACCTCTATTCGCTCGGACCCGATCCGCAGGCGAGCGACGACGACATCGTCAATTGGGAGCTGAACTAACGCACCGATGAACAGACCGATGCATGGTCTGCGCACCGCAGGATTCACACTCCTGGAACTCATGGTGGTGCTGGTGGTAATCGGGATCATGCTGGGATTTGCGGTGGCTGCATTGCGCGGTCCGGACGACAAGGACCGCATGCAACAGGAG
Source organism: uncultured Gammaproteobacteria bacterium (assembly GCA_963849825.1). Taxonomy (GTDB): domain Bacteria; phylum Pseudomonadota; class Gammaproteobacteria; order JASBUN01; family JASBUN01; genus CAVXJN01. The sequence continues at coordinate 19,498 of CAWKIK010000001.1, forward strand.
GCTCTGCGTCTGCGCGCATTGATGAACCTCGCCTCGGAAGAAGCCGTGGTCCGGTCCCGGACGTATGGGGTACGCCTGACTGAGGGCGGCTACGAGTTCGTAGTTCACAGTCCCGACGGCTGGCATCCACTCCAGGAAAAGCCGTTGCAAAGGCGTGTGCTGCCCCAGGGCATCGCATGGGCGCGCGGGACGCATCCCAAAGGCGCTGCACTGACTCCACAGGTCATGCTGTTCGCGGACGGCACCTTCACACCATTCACCCTGGAACTGCGCAGTCAGGCCATGGACATTGGCCAGCGCCTGCAAGGGACGGACAGTGGCGAGTTGCTGCTGCAGAGTCCGTAGCGCGGCAGCCCGTTCCAGTGGCTTCACGTTGCTGGAAGTCCTGGTGGCGCTGGCGGTGGTCGCAATCGCCTTGGGCGCCCTGGTGTCCGCGGCCGGCATGCAGACCCGCAACGAAGCCTACCTCCAGGACAAGACCTTCGCCCACTGGGTCGCCATGAACCGTGCCGCGGAAATGCAATTGGACGGCGACGCCGTCAAGATCGGCGAGACCGCCGGCAGCGAACAAATGGCACAACGGACCTGGTTTTGGAAAAGCGTGCTCGCGACGACCGAAGATCCAAACGTGGCACGCGCAACGATTGAGGTCCGCGCCGCACCGAAAGACGATCGGCCACTGTTCACGTTGGTCGCGTTTGTGTATCGATCCGGGCAAAAACCGTGACGGACCCGGCCCTCCCCAAGGCGAAATCGACCTACGGCTTCACGCTGCTGGAATTGCTGGTGGCTCTGGCGGTCTTCGCTCTGCTTTCGGCGCTCGGGTACACTGGCCTGCAATCGTTGCTGCGCACCCAGGCTGCGACGACGGAACGCAGCCGGGATTTTGCCCAGCTCACCCGTGCCCTGGTGCTGTTGCAGAATGACGTGGAGCAAGCATTGGCGCGACCGATACGTGACAACCAGGGCGACACCGTGGTTCCTTTGGTGGCGGACGCGGGCACGAATCCGACCTTGGAGCTGACCCGCGAGGGTTGGCTGAATCTCAGCCAGGGCGAAACACCGATGCTGCAGCGAATCGGCTATCGCGTCGACGGTGAACGGCTGATCAGGCGCAGTTGGCCGGTACTGGACCGGGCTCCCGATACCACGCCGCGCGAAACGTTGGCATTGGACCACGTGCAGAGCGTCGCATTGCGCTTTCTCGATGCCAATGGCAGCTGGCAGCCCAGCTGGCCGCCTGCCGCTGCACCGCTGCTGCTACCCAAAGCAATCGAACTTCGCCTGGAGCTGCGCAATTGGGGCTCTATCCGGCGCCTGTTCCGGGTGCCAGGCGCATGATGCAGACCGGCCGCCAACGTGGCGTGGCATTGCTCACCGCATTGTTGATTGTCGCTCTGGCGGCAGTGGCCGCGGCAGCCATCAGTCGGGACCAGTTTCTGGACTTGCACCGAGTGCAGAACCTGCTCTATGCGGATCAGGCCTACGAACACGCCTTGGGCGTCGAAGACTGGGGTCGGGGGGTTTTACTAAAGGACTTGCAGCACGATCAATCCACGAATGCGCAAATGGACGCTCCCGGCGAAGCCTGGAGCGTTCCGCTACCCTCGACTGCAGTGGAAGGCGGATCGGTGCAGGGCCGGATCGAAGACATGCAGGGGCGATTCAACCTGAACAATCTGGTCGCGGTGCCAGCAACGCAAGGCGATACCACGGGGCTGCAGCTCGCTTATCTGCAGCGCTTGTTGCTGGTTCTCGAACTCGACCCCGCGCTGGCGCAAGCCATAGCCGATTGGCTGGATACTGACGTGGATGCGCGCTTTCCCGGCGGCGCCGAAGACCTGACCTACATGCGCGCCAACCCACCCTACCGTAGCGGAAATGCGCCGATGGGCGATATCAGCGAGCTGTTGCTGGTGCACGGAATCACGCCGAAGATCTATGCCCGGCTTGCGCCCTACGTGACTGTCTTACCCAATCCGACACCGATCAACGTCAACACCGCGCCCGCCCCCGTACTGCTGGCCTTGTCGTCGGAGTTCAACGATCATACGGTCGAAGCGGTCATGGCCGCCCGTGCTGCCGGCGGCTTCGCCGATGTCCCGGCGTTTTTCGCCGCCATAGGCCTGGGCCCGGAAGCCTCAGGCGCTGCCGCCCCTCCTTCCGGCGCGGTCGCGGTCGAACCAGGCAACGCCCAGTCGGCGCCGGCCACCGGCTCGCCCACGGAGCAGATTGCGCAACTTATAGGCGTCAGAAGCGATTTCTTCATGGTGCACGCACAGACACAGGTCGATCGTATTGAGGTACAACTCAACAGTCTGATCGCCCGCGGCGCGATCGACGGACCGAAGGTTATCGCCAGAACCCGGGTACCCTACTGAATATGAGCGGAACGCTTTTCATCCACCCTGCCCCGCAGCCCGATGAGCGCGCGCGTTGGCTGCACTTGCCTCACGTCGGCAGGCCACCCAGCACCTCGACAACTGCGAATACCGGCTCGCTGGAAGACGCGGCAGCCGCAGCCACCGGTGCGCGAGTAGTCGTGCTTGCACCCGCCTGCGAGCTGATATTGCTGCGCGCCCAAGTTCCCGGCCGTAATCGAGCGCGGATGCTGCAGGCATTGCCGTATGCCTTGGAGGAACAACTGGCCGAGGACGTGGAGCGGCTGCACTTCGCGGCCGGCGAAGAGGATGAACACGGCATCGCAGTGGCTGTCGTGGCGAAGACAAAACTCGACGCATGGCTGTCGATGCTGCACGCAGTCGGTATAGAACCCGATGCCATAGTGCCGGATGTCACGGCCGTTCCTTGGCAGCAAGGTCAATGGACTGTGGTATTCGATGGCGAGCACTGTCTGGTGCGTACCGGGAGCGCTTCGGGATGGGTCGCTGAGAGGTCGAATTTGCCGACCATGTTGCGCATCGCCCTGGGAAAAGCGCCGCCGCCCGAACAGCTTGTGCTGTACGGCGGGCCGGACGACCAACGAATGTCGGATCTGGACGCACTCGCAGTCCCGCTCCAGTGGCATTCGTACGCTGGCGACACGCTCGTGCTACTTGCGGAACACTTCCGTGCGGGCTCGTCCATAAACCTATTGCAGGGCGCTTATCGAAGACTCGGCGAAACAGCGAACAATGCACGCCGTTGGCGCTGGGTCGCGGCTCTTGGCGCTGTTCTGGTCGCGGTCCAACTCGGCACCTTGTTTGCCGAGAATCACCGGCTGGCGCAGCGCACAGCGCGCACGGCAAAGCAGATCGACGATCTGTTTCGGGCCGATTTCCCCGACATCAAGCGCATCGTCAATGCGAAGGCGCAGATGCAGCAGCAACTGGACGCCTTGCGCAACGCTGCACGCGGCCCCGGTGACAGCGAATTCCTGCAGCTGCTGCAGAACGCGGGGCCATCGCTACATCAAGCCGACAAGTTGGAAGTGCGACGTTTGCATTATGCCGAACAACGCCTGGATGTCGAACTCGGTGCTCCCGATTTTCAAACCCTGGACAAGCTGAAGAGAGAATTGCTGAACAAGGGACTCGAAGTTGAAATCGATTCCGCCAGTGCGGAAGAAAAAGGTGTGGCGGGTCGGTTGCGCGTACGCAGAGGCGCGTCATGAGGCAATGGTGGGAAGCACGGGAACCGCGCGAGCGCCGGGTCCTCGTGATCGGAACGGTGATCGTAGCGGTGGTATTGCTTTACACACTGCTCTGGCAACCGCTCCAAAAGCAGATCGGACAACAACAAGCCGCGCTTGCGGAACAGCGACAAACGCTGCACTGGATGCTGCAATCATCCAGCGAAATCGCGCGTCTGCGCGCTCTGCAAAAAGCGCCGCAATCGTCCGAATCGGACCGATCACTGATCGGCTTGCTGGAGAGCACCGCCCGTGAACAAGGTTTGCGGGATCGAATCGCAAGAATGGAGCCGGGCGGCAATGACTTGGTGCAAGTGAGTTTGCGAGACGTGAGCTTCGACCACGCCATCGCCTGGATCGCCACCCTACATAGCCGCTACGGTATCGAAGTCGGTGAGTCCAGCTTCGCGGACGCGGGGAATGCCGACAAGGTGAACGCGACACTCACACTGCGGCGTTGACCACAGGCGCTGGAAAAGGCACGAGGCCCCCGCGGGGTGCGTACGCGGTTCGAAACCGATCAGCGGAATGGTGGCGTTATTTGCGATGCAATCCGGGCGGCGTACGCCCGGTGAACCGAACCCAACCGCTCGCCGCCGCACGGCGCGCCACCATCCCGGCCAGTGCGCCCACCATTCCCGAAGCCGCAGTCCACGCCGCTGCCTGAATCCACGAGGTTTCCGGATCGGCCGGATTAATCGGAGGATCTTCGCCGTGGCGGTGTCGCCAACCTGCGCGCATCGCGCCACGGGTCGCCAGCGTCGCGGCAATCGCTGCGCCTGCGCCGATGGCAATCCAAAGCGTATCGTCGGAAGGACGCTTCATGTTCGGGCCTCTGCGGTTCGATAGCACCATTGGTGCACGCCCCCAACATAGTTGAAGCGCCGGGCGGGGCAAGCCCCCGCCCCTCGACCGGTCAAAACGTCACAGCATCCTGGCGACGGCGATCGTCGCCCTTGCGCCGCTCGGCGCCGACTGCGACCAGGGCCGCCAAAGCAATGTAGTTGGCGAGTTTGGTGATGATGTTTTCAAACCGAATCAACTCGTCACCGTCGGCAGTAGCCACCGTTATCGAACAACCGCTCTTATCCATATTGATCGTCACTTCGTAACCCAGCCGGCGCAGCTGCAAGGCGACCGTCATCGCTGCGCCGATGTTGGTCGAATAGTGCGGTATCTCGTTGTCCGCATTGGGTCGTTCGCCGTCTTCCGTGAGCGCGTAGGGAACACTGCCGTCCCAATCCACGCGAAGCCCCATCACATGCTCGGCGATCTTCGCATCGGCCTCCCGTTCTTCGCGGTGGCTTCTACATGTCATCGTTTCGTTCCTCAAGTCAGCGTCCAATACGCGCGAGCCGCGCTTCATCTCATCCTATCGGCCAGAACACGTCAAGGCTTGAGCGACGGCCCGGCCTACACTGCCCGTTCTTAAACTTTGACCGTGTATGGTCGATATGACTATCCGGTTACCGAACAAGAAGTTCACCACGAGGGCCTACCGATGGATCAAGCCGTCACTTTCGCCACCGTTTCGGCGGCAGCAGAGGGCGTGTGCCTTACACAGTACTCTCACGGCGGCGGTTGCGGCTGCAAGATCGATCCCACCGCGCTGCACGAAATTTTAGCCAATGTGCCCCGCACGGCCACCGACCCACGACTGTTGGTCGGGATTGAAAATGACGATGACGCGGCCGTTTATCGGATGAATGAACAGCAGGCGATTGTCGTCACCAATGACTTTTTCACACCGATCGTCGACGACCCGTACATGTTCGGACGCATCGCGGCCGCCAACGCCTTGAGCGACGTCTATGCCATGGGCGGGCGGCCGCTGCTGGCAACCTCCATCGTCGGATTTCCTGTGAACCGGCTGCCTCTGCACGCCATGCAGGAAATCATGCGCGGTGGCGTGGATACATGCATGGATGCAGGAGTGCCCCTGGCGGGCGGGCACAGTATCGACAATCATGAACCGATTTTCGGTCTCGTGGCAGTCGGTGAAGTAGCCCCCCGTCACGTGAAAACGAACGGCGGTGCCCGAATTGGCGACGTCTTGATCGTTACCAAACCGTTCGGCGTCGGCATCATGACCACTGCGGTCAAGGTCAAGCAGCTTTCCGAGGACGGGTACGCCGAAGTCACGCGCTGGATGTCAACGCTGAACAAACCCGGCGCATGGATGGGCCCGATGGATGAGGTCCACGCGATCACGGATATCACAGGATTCGGCCTGATCGGGCACGCCCTGGAAATGGCACTGGGCGCCAAGGCGACGATCCACATCGACGCCAATTGCGTGCCGGTGATGCAGGAGGCGTGGCACCTTGCCGAGGAGGGAGTGGTGCCGGGCGGTGCGTACCGGAATATGTCTTCCTATCGCAATTCGGTGGAATTCGTCGGCGATTGGAATCCGGATCACGAACTGGTGTTCACCGATCCGCAGACCAGCGGCGGATTGATGGTCGCGGTGGCGGCGGATGCCGCTGCCGCCATGATCGACCGCCTGCATAGGGAGGGCTTCGAACACGCCACAATCGTCGGGCGGGTCGAAGCCGCATCGACCAAGTCGAAAATCGTCATCGGCCGCTAGGCCGCCGGGAGCGCCAGCTATGGATGCGACGCTACTGGCAGCAATTTTTTCGCTTGGACTCGGAGGAGGCTTTCTATCCGGCTTGCTCGGCATCGGTGGCGGTGTGCTGATCTTTCCCCTGTTGTTACTGGTACCGCCCGCACTGGGCCTGGCGCCCCTCGCCGTCAAATCCGCTGCGGCGATCACAGCGGTACAAAGTTTCTTCGGCGCACTGTCCGGCGCACTTGGCCACCACCGACATCGCAGGATCAGCTACCCGTTGGCGCTTTGGTTCGGTGCGCCCATGGCAACGGGTGCATTCGCAGGGTCGATCGGCTCCCACTTCGCACCGGCGGCCTGGATCGTATTCACGTTCTCGCTCATGGCCGCGGCCGCGGCGGTCCTGATGCTGTTGCCGGGGCCGCGCGAATCGGCGGATGAAACCGTCCCTGCGCAATTGTCCTTCAACCGCGCCTTGACAGTCCTATTCGGATTGGTTCTGGGCGCCTTGTCCGGGTTGGTGGGCCAAGGCGGGGCATTCCTATTCATTCCTGTCATGTTGTACGCACTTCGCATACCTATGCGCATTACCATCGGCACCGCACTCGTCATTGGAATCGCGTCGTCGTCAGCAGTCTTGTTGGGACGGTTGGGGACCGCACAGATCCCCTGGGTGCCGGCTTCGTTGGCTGTCGTGGGCGCCGTGATTGGCGGCCAACTGGGTAGCCGTTTGAGTCAGCGCGTTCCGCGCCGGATATTGCGCGGCGGTTTGTCGGTTATCATCGTCGGCACCGCTGTACACATGGCGGTCCGGGTGCTGGGAACCTAGGCACGGACCGTCAAACGTAGGTTCCGGGACCCGTCTGCGCCCCGGAACCCACGCGTCTTCCCTTATTCGCTGTATCCCGAACCTTTAAACCGTCACCTTGGTGCCGTCGAATTTGGTCACGGTGAAACCTGCGAACTGTTCGTAATATCCGAACCGCAGATCACGCAACACATCCAGCGCTATGGCTTCGCCGAGAAACATCCCTTGAATGGAATCCGATCGCCAGTGCACGCCCGCCGTATCGCGGCCGATTGCGATATTGGAGGCGAGTTTGTTGAGCTCGCCTCCTACCGTTAGCGGGCCGCCGACGTAGGATTCCAAAGCCGTGCCCTCCGCGTTGGCAACCACCGGTGACGGAATCTCCCACTCCTCGTTCATAGCCGCCTTCAGCATGGTGACGCAAGCGCCCGCGATCGTCGCATGCCCAGCCGGATAGGCGGGATGTGGCGGTACACCTTCCGGGTACTGCTGGGCAAGCATATACGTTCCTTGACGGGAATAGGTCTCCTGCAGCGCAGCGGAATCGAGCAAGTCGCGGTGCAACGGATAATTCGTAGCCCCTACCACGTGGTTGTGTACGCGGCCGCCGAAGGCCTCCGGCCTCAAGCGCCGCTGTACTCCCCACTTGTGGTACCAGGCGTGCCTCTGAGCGATGTTGGCGATGCGCACGACCAAATGGTAGACATGATGCGCACCAAAGGTGTTATGGCCGTGCTGGCTAGGTTTGCCGGGTTTGATGTACGGATTGCTGGGATCGTAGGGGGCCTTCAGTGAGCGCGTCAAAATCAAGGCCGCGTTCAGATACGGCTGATAGGCGAAATCGCGGCCGACGTATTCGCCCATATCCCGGCCGCTGCGGATATAACGATGTACCGGGTCCACCAATTTCTTGGTTTGCACGAAACCGTTCTGCTGTCGTAGCCAGTCATCATAGGCCGTTACGTAGTCGGTGCCTGCGGGCGACGTCAAAATCCGCTGCGGCACCAGAAGTGCGCCATAAGGGATGTCCATCGCTAGAAACTGCGAGATGAACGGGCCGTTCAGATCCCCCGGAAGTCCACCCCGAAACAACGTCTCCGGGGTTATCTCTCCGGCTACTTTCGGTCCACGGAAATCGGACATGGCGGAGAGATCCGCGGCGGCCGCTGCCACTTTCGGATCGCTCGCATACTGTGAAAAGGGCACGTCGCGCGTAATCGACTGCCAATACAGTTCCGCGAATTCGCCCGCCTGCTCCGCGCTGGCAAAGGCCGGCGCAGGCTTCAAGTACATCTGATGGGAATCAGGCCCTAAATAGTCGATGGACCAGATATTCTCGATATTGCGCAATGTAATATCGCCCGGGGTTGCAATCTGATCAAATGACTCGCGATCGCCGGTTTCGATAGCACGCAGATAAGTGGCGTATACCGCGGCATCCACTTCGCCGAGCCCATTATGAGGCATGCCCTTGCTGTAGTTTCCGATGTAATTTGGGTAACGCTGTTCGTCGCCGTTGCTGCGATTGTCCGCAAGCGGCGCGCTTCGGTACAGTTCCGCAACTGCGCGGCGCAACGAAAGCACCTGCGTTTGGCGTTGCTCGCCGGACAGCGCGCGTAGATTTTCGCCGCTCGCCAAACCATTCCCCGGCAGTTCGTCCATAGCGTCCCCCGCCAGTGCGCCCCTGGGCGCTACCGACCCCGCTACCCCGACAACTGCCAGCGCCGCGGCTCCACTCAAAAATTCTCTGCGAGAACTGGATTCGGGGGCTTCGTTGAATTGCGGCTTGCTTTCCTTATCGTGATTCGACATTCGAACTTTCCTCCGTTGGCGTTTGCCAATTCTTATTGGTAAATGAGTCCTACTGCCGCGGCTCACTCGCCCGCGGCCGGACTACGATATCATGCCGGACCGCGTGGATTGTGTCGGCCATCTCATTGCAGTTCACGCGTGCTCTGGCGTGCCGGAGCCCTTTTTAATCTGCATCAACGACGACCATCACCGGGGGCGCTACCATGCACTCGGCATCGGTGACTGCGGCTGACGCACCGGTTTCCGCGCACGCGTCAGCCAACTGTCGAACGGTCGGGAATGAATAGCCTGGGGACAAATCAACACGACTTCGGCATCATCGCGCTTTCGCGGCGGCGGGAAGTCGTTGCCGCAGCGCACGATGCAGTCCGCAATACTGGTTTGCGATTTGAGACCCTCTCCACAGTGTCCGGCATGGACGCCGTCACACATGCAGGGTCGATCATGCTGCTCGATGCCGAGATCATCGATACGCCGAACGAGGTCGAGGCTGTACTGCGCCACTTGTCAGGTTCCGGGGTCTCAGTTGAGCCGGCCCTAGTTCTGATTGACGAATCCGAGAACGCCCGGCCCTTGCGGCGCCACGCACTGCGCATCCTGGCGCTGCCGCTGCAAGGACACGCTCTGACCGAAGCTCTGGAGGCGGCGCAACTGTCGCTAATGAAGAGTTGGAATTTGCGCGCGCGGCTGAAGGATACCGAGCGTGCATTGGATCAACGCGACGAGTTTCTTGCCACGCTCGTGCATGAGGTCCGCAATCCATTGGCCGTCATTCAAAACGTCGCCGACATGCTGTCGCTGGGCAACGCGGAGATTTCGGACGTTCCGGGACTTCTCTCGCGGCAGGTAAGCCACCTCGCCCGACTCCTGGAGTCGATCTACAAATCCATGTATCTCAACACCGAAGATGTGAACGTGGGGCGAGAGCAGCTGCAGTTGGACGAAATCGTCGCCCACGCTCTTGAGATGGTCGATGCATCGCTGCGGAGCCGTAATCAATCAGTGCGCGTTCGGACGGATGAGCCGCTGTCAGTATGGGGAGACCGCGCGCAGATTACACAAATCGTATCCAACATTCTCGATAACGCGATCAAGTATTCCGAAGATGGACTCAGCGTCGAAGTGACTTTGTATTCGGAAGGCAGCTTCGCGGTGATCGCCGTGCAGGATTCCGGCGAAGGGATCGATGCCGAAGACATCCCCAGGGTTTTCTTGCCGTTCGTGCAACGCGCGTCACACTCGGACAAAGCACGAACCGGACTGGGTTTAGGTCTGGCGATCGTGAAACGGTTGGTCGTACTACACGGTGGCAGCGTCAGTGTCCGGAGCGAAGGGCGCGGACACGGCAGCCGGTTCGAGATTCGGCTGCCGCGGGTTCGTTCGTAATTCAATCGAGGCTTCGAAGAAACCGCGCTCACTGGGCCAATGCGATTGGTGAATCCGGCCAGAGTCGCGAGGATGCGCGGTTGCGCATAAAGGTGCATGCCGAACCCAGTTCCAGCACCGCCCTCAGCCCGCTGATGTTCACCACCAAGTCGCGGGCCCCACGCTTCGTGACAACGCCGTCCGCCGCGAGACGACTCAACGTCCGGCTCACGTGGACATGGGTCATTCCCAGCGTATCTGCGAGGTGCTGCTGGGTGCCCGGAAACTCGAATGACCCGGTCTGCGTCCGACCGATCAATCCCAGCCGGGTTGTCAGTTCCTGCAGGAGATAAGCGAGGCGCTCATAGGCGCTGAATCGCCCCAGTGCAAACACGTGGGCACGGGTGCTCGCCTGCTCGTATGCACATTGCCACCACAACGCGGTCGAAAGTCTGGGTGCGCGATGTACCAACGCATACACGTCGCGTTCACTGACGTACGTCGCCCGAACCGGTGTAATCGCGGTCACCGAAGCGTGGGCCCGTTCTTCCACAAATGCGCTCGGATCGCAGAAATCCCCCGGCAACACGAACCCCAATATCTGCCTGCGTCCGTCGCTGAGGGTGCGGTGACGGATGGCCCAGCCGTCTTCCAGCAGAACCGCGCGGGACATACGCTCACCATATGCGACCAAGTCGGCGCCGCACGCGATGGCGCGCTGGCCGTTCCCCGGAAACGTCAGCAGAGTGGCCTCTGTGTCCGAAAGGTCCATGAACGACCGCAACTTTCTGATCAGGGGGTGCATGACTATTCCTTTCCACTGCGCAGCCGCCTTGCTGCTCCCGGTATCCAGGTTAGCCCTGTGCTTTTAGCGCGCTATTAAAAGGCCCTTGCAACCGATATATCCTATTAATATTTCTAGAATTTATACGCGTCTCCGATCGCAGACAGGGATGCGTCGGCGTGCGAAGCTGACGGCACTAGAAGAAACCGGCCATCGCATCAGCGGTCTTCTGAAACATCAGCTCCTGCGCCTCCGCCAGCTTCAGGTTGGCCTTGTTGGCAGTGGTGACGATGCGGCTGCGGTATTCCTTTTGATCGATCGCTTACGATGAGCGTTGCGTGGCGCTACCGGAATCGCCTCGCGAAACGCTGACCTGTGTGTCTCTGCGCACAATGACGCCGACGCGCGCTTTATTCGGCGATCTTGACGTCAGCGACGAGCATGTAGGTCACGTCTTTCACTGCTACGTCGGCGATGGTGGCAACGGCCCTGCCAGCAAGCCGCCCGAGACAGTGCCTCTCCACGGTTCGCGACGATTCGCCAGTGCGCCGACCGCTGCTCCGGCGAGGATCGCGCCCGCATAGCCGTAGTTCAGTGCGGCCTCCGCGGCGCCGGGGTCGGCTTTATCCAGATTCAGGGCATAAACACTCATCTGAAATTGCGCGTCCGGGTCGTCCGCCAACCTGTAGCCGCGATCCGACGCGGCGATTGGCACGGCTACAAGACGCCGAACCGCATGGCGATAGAAGTTCATCGCACCGCCGCGCGCGTCCAGGAAAATGGTCCGCTGTTCGTTCTGTGGGTTTGAAGATGCGCACTCGTAGCCACAACCGAACCATTGCTACTCGTGCGAAGGCCCGAGGATAAGCAAACGTCGGCTTTTCCCTTGCAGTGTTCGATTTTGGAGTGACACGAACCGACACTGCGCGCCGGGCAGAATGATCGTTAGCATTGGTCGCCGTGCGGTCGAAAACCCTCCGGGCAGTGTCACCTGCCCGGGGGGCGGATCGAGTTCCTCGGTCAGTCGAGTGGCACTAGATGCCCGAGCTTGTTGCCGTGCGTTTCCGTGAACCAAACGGAACCGTCGGTCATATTAACCTCCAGACCCATGGGCGCACTGCGTTGGGTAGGAATGTCATACTCACTGATGGTGCCGTCGGGCCGCAGTCGGCCGATCTTGTTGCCGCGCATCTCGGTAAACCAAACGTTACCAGCCATGTCCTCCATGACCATCTGCGGTACACTTGCCGGCGTAGGAATCGAATAAAGGGTGATTGCTCCGTCCGTCGTTATGTATCCGATATTGTTGCCCACTGTTTCGGTAAACCAAACGCGATCCGGATGTAGCTGCATAGGCGAGTACATGATGCCCATCGGGTGTGACCCGACCGGGAGATCATATTCGTCAAACGTGCCGCCGGCGCGCAGCACTCCGATCTTGCCAGTTCCCGTCTCGGCGAACCACACGTCATCATTTCGATCCACGGTGAGCCCTGACGGCATCGACAATGCAGTCGGAATGTCATATTCGTCGACGCGCCCCCCTGGGCGCACTACTCCGATCTTGTTCGTGAACATTTCCGCGAACCACATGTTCCCTTTCGAGTCACCACGCACCCCCATCGGCATACTGGCCCGAGTCGGGATCGAGTATGTCTGAACCTGCCCCTGCGGCGACATCCGCACGATGTAGTCGCCCAGCGCCGAGAACCAAAGGTTGCCGTCGGGCGTGATCGTGAGGTTCATCGGACCGCTAGCCGGAGAGATCGGGAAGCTCTGCATCTTGCCATCGGCGAAACGCACCAATTGGGCAGCGCGGAACTCGTCGAACCACACGTTTCCTTGACTATCCACGGTGACGTGCAATGGCATGGCGTTGTCGGTGGGCGCGGGGTATTCAGAGATCTGGGCAGCGGCTGGATTGGAGGAGGCCGATGCCTGCCGCGGGCCAGTGTGGCCTACGGACGGGAATACCACTAGGGATGAGGCAAGTACACCGGCGAGAATCACGCCCTGCTTGAACCTCGAAAGCGCATGAAAAGTAGGTGAATGGCGCATAAATACACTCTCCAATGTCGCGCCCGGACATGGCCCGTGGCCACGCGGGCGATCTGATGAAATGAGCGAATGTCTACTATCTTGATAGTAGACATATGCACCATAGCACGTTACTTGTTTCGATACCCCCATGGTTTGCGGATAAGGGAGGCCGCAGCGGCCGCGGACCCTCAAGTAACCCGGGCGGCGCAAGGGTTTGAAATGTGTCGCGCTCGAGACTGTGAGCGCACACACATCCTTGTGTGCACTGTGCGTAAAATGATTGAATCGGCCGGGACCTTCCGATCGGCCATGCCGAGCCGCCGCCAGCGTAATGCGTTACAGCACCGTCACGCGCGTTTTCGCGGCCCCCATGACGTCCCTCGTAATCCAGTGCAAATACTCCACGGTAATCTCATACACGCCGGCCTCTGCGGGCTGGAAGATGCAGTCATACCGCTCCGCGGAATGGGCCTCCAACTCCGTAACTTGGATCGCAGCCGGCAACGGGCGGCCGTCGGAAGCCACGACGGTCGCCGTCAAACCTCCGAAGTGAATGCGTTGCGGATGATAGCCGGCATGGATATACCGGGCGAGCAAACGCTGTCCACGGTTCATCGTCACTGCCACCCCCGGCGCCGTCAACGCCGATTGCGCACCGTCGACTCCAGTGATGATGAAGTAGTCGGGATAGTGATCGTTCAAGCCGACGTCGGCGCCGCAGGTACCCGCATCCCATTGCAGGTTGTGCCAGGAGGCATCGATGTCGTCACACGCCCAAACCACCTCCACGTCGTAGGTCGGGCCGTTACTGAAAACCCGGCCGGGGCCCGTTGGCGGGTCGACGATAATGGCACCGTACATCCCCATTTCCGCGTGCAACACGGTGTTGGTGTGACAGTGATAGAAGTACGTCCCGGCATCTGCAGGTTTCCATTGATAGGTATAAACACCGTCGACGTCCCAAGAGATGTGGCCGACACCGTCATTCTGCCAAGCGGGCTCGATTCCGTGGTGGTGAATGGTGTGCAACCACATGTCCCCTTGAACGGTCAGTTCGGTGTGTACGATCTGGCCTTGGCGTACGCGGATCAGCGGCGAGGGAAACTGTCCACCGCCCATACCACCGCCACCGCCTCCGCCTGCCGCGAGATCGGTGAATCCCCAGATCCTGACGCTGTTACCGTCGTCCAGGTTCAGCGTGCCGTTCATGTAAATGCCGCGCTTGAAAACGATGTCGGCGGTAACCAGCCCCGGCGTGCTCGGTGCGCCCGGATACACATAACAGGCACCACCCCCCATACCGCCGCCACCGCCGCCGGTCATACTGCTTTGTTTCATTTTCATGGCTTCCCCCTTACTCGAAATGGATGTCGGTCATGGCGCCGAACATGTAATAACCGCCGTTGGATGTCTGGGTCTGCTCGTTGTGCAGATGCATTGGATACATGCCGGTGGTGACGGGGGGATAAGCGTCGGGCGGGGCTTCGAATGGATAAATGAAATCGACTTTGCCCATGTTGTTGCGCAAATAAATAATGTCCTTCTTCCACACATGCGGACGAATCACGCCGCGATCGGTGAGCCATTCCATATGGTTGGCGTGGGTGTGGATGGCACTGGCGCCCATGCCGGCGTTGAGGGCGCGCACCAGGGTGCGGTCGCCCACCGAGCCGAACAGCGCGGTGTCGTGATTGGCCATGGCATCGATGCTGGGATCGCCCGATCCCGGCGCGCCAGGCGGTCGCGAACTGAGGCCGTTCATGGTGAAATAACGTGGCTTGTAGGTACTGGTGGGCGTGGCGCCGGTGCGCACCGCCTCGTTCCACGCGGGATCGCAGTCATTGAAAACCCAGAACAACTGTTGCACGAAGGTTGGGCTGCCGGCGTACAACTCGTTGGCACTGCCTGCGGGCATGATGGCGAGGCCGCCATGCAAACCGGTGACCCGGTTGTAGGGCGCGTTCAACTTGTCGTAGTAAAGATAACTGCCGGGCGTGCCCGCAACGAAGTCGAAAGTCCGGCTCGCGCCGCCGGTGATCACGCCGCTGTCCACCACGCCATCGATGACAAAGCTATGACTGCTCGACAGCGTATTGTGGATGGTGATGCGAACAGTATCGCCTTCCTGCACAATCAACGATTCACCAGGGACCCGCAGGGCGCCGCTGCTGTCACTGAAACCTCGGAAATAGACATTGACGCCGTCCGGCTGGGTCATGTTCCCGTCGTTGATGTAGAAGGTCTTGGTTACGACGGACGCGCTTGCCCGCGGTATCCACGCCAACAGGCCGCTCGCGCCCATAGCCGTCCCGACGAGGCCGGCGGAACCGACCCGTAGAAAGTCTCTTCGTTTCACGATTGTCTCCTCCAGTGGATCTTTTTGTTTTTTGAAACCGCAAGACGAGTATCTGCGAATATTCCGCTAAGGCGAACAAGGTTTCTCGCATATTGTTATATGCGGAAATCTTGATTTCCTCCCCGCCCCGGCCTGCGGGGGAGCGCACTGGGGAAGCGGGTTCAAAGACTTAAGCGAGCTCTTGACTATCCGTCGCAGAATGGCCCTCCGCAGCTCTCCATTCTGGAAACAATTGGAAACAAAAAACGTCGCGCCTGGCGCGTCCTTCAGCGGAATTACGCGGCCCCATGGCCGGTCGCGCGTGCGCCGCCTCTTGCGCGAGGAGAGAGACTTACGGCAATATTCGCGAACAGTTAGCTTTACTAAATATTAGCCCATGCCACGTCCGCAAGCCTCGCCCCCTGTGTCGGCTGCTACTAGCGCGAAAACGGTGCTCGAAGTCGTACCGCTGGTTATGCGCCAGATCCGTTGCGAGATGCGCGCCCATGGTCAGGGAATCTCCGTGCCGCAATTTCGCACGCTTTTGTTCGTCGACCGCAATCCCGGCTGCTCCCTGGCGGCGGCTGCAGAGCATCTCGGCATCACGCCGGCAACCGCTTCGGCAACCGTGGAGCGTCTGGTGCGCCAAGGCCTGATCGAACGCGCGCCAGCGCGTAGCGAACGGCGGCGCGTACAGCTCGATTTGACCGCCGATGGCCAGGAGCTGGTGCACGCGGCCCGCCGGAGTACCCAAGCACGTCTCGCTGAACGTTTGGGCGTTCTCGGTCTCGACGATCTGGCACGGCTGGAAACAGCGCTGGCGCTGCTGCTCGTTGCGCTGGGGGAACCGTGTGCCGATAACACGGTCACACTACGATCCGGCGAACGCGCGGCGAAGGGCCGTCCAAGGAGCGGCAATGCGAAATAGAATCTTTCTGGTGTTGATCCTGGCCGCGATCCTGGCGGGCGGCTGGTTCGTGCTACATCAGGAACCTACGACACAACGTGCGCGCGGCGCCAAGAAGAACAGCGCGCCAGTGCAGGTCGACGTCGCCGCCGTGCGGCAAAAAGCCGTGCCCTATCTTTGGCACGCAGTGGGTCAGGTGGAGCCGTCCCATTCGGTTGCGGTGCGCCCTCAGGTGACGGGCAACTTGCAGGAGGTCGCCTTCGAAGAAGGCCAGCGCGTGCAGCGCGGCCAGCTGTTATTTCGGATCGACTCGGCGTCCTACGTCGCCGCCGTGGATCAGGCCAAGGCCCAATTGGCGAAAGACCAAGCCATGTTGGCCAATGCGCGATGGCAAGCCGAGCGGCAAAAGAACCTGCAAGGCAAAAGCTATACCTCGGCGTTGGACTACGAAAACGCCAAATCACTGGTGGCGGAAACCGAAGCTGCGGTCGCCCTCGACCGCGCCGCAGTGCAGCAGGCGGAAATTCAACTTGGCTATTGTGAGATTCGCGCTCCCATCGACGGCTACACCGGCGCGTTGGCAGTCAAGCAAGGCAACTTGGTCGAGGCCTCCCAGGCCACGCCCCTGGTCACCATCAATCAGATTCAGCCCGCGCTGGTGCGATTCTCGGCGCCACAATCGGAATTGGAAACCGTGCGTGCCAGCCAGCGCGCGGGCAACAACCTGCAGGTACGGTTGCAGACCCGTAACGGGAAACAGTTGCAGGGCGACATGGTATTCATCGACAACAGCGCGGACTCCAAGACCGGCACCATTTTATTGAAGGCCCGCTTTGCCAACGAAGACGCGGCATTGTGGCCCGGCACCTACGTCGAACTGGACCTGATTTCCGGCGTTCAGCACGATGCCCGCGTCATTCCCGAAACGGCGCTGCAACAAGGCCAGGACGGCCCGTTCGTATACATGGTGGAAAACGGCCATGTGAAGGTACAGCCGGTGGTTGCGGGACGTCAGGTCAGCAACGACGTGGTGATCGAGAAAGGCTTGGACGTCGGTAGCAAGGTCATCACCCGCGTTCCGCGCCGCCTGGAGGAAGGCAGCGCAGTCGAACTGCGCGCCGCAAAATGATGGCTCCGGGCGATCCGATTTCCATGCTAACGCCTGCGCCGGCTTGCGGCTCAGTGGGGAGCAGCCGCCGATGAACTTCTCGGCGCTCTTCATTCACCGTCCAGTCATGACCATAGTGCTAATGGCAGGCTTGGTCGCCTTCGGCCTGTTTGCCTACCGCGTGCTGCCGGTCAACGAACTGCCCAACGTCGACTTCCCCACCATCGTGGTCAGCGCCAATCTGCCGGGCGCCAGTCCGGAAACCATGGCGAATACTGTCGCCACACCGTTGGAGCGCAGCTTCTCGGGCGTATCGGGTATCGATTCCATGGTCTCGAGCAGCACCACCGGCTCGACGCGTATCACATTGCAGTTTTCGCTGGCGCGGGACATCGATGCTGCGGCCCAAGACGTGCAAAACGCCATCGCCCAGACGCTGCGCCGACTACCGCCGGAGATGACCGACCCGCCGACGCTGCGCAAGGTGAATCCGGCGGAGTCCGCCATCCTGTACGTTGCGCTCAGCTCCAAGACGCTGCCTTTGAGCCGCCTGGACGAGTATGCGCAGACACGCATCGCCGACCGCCTGTCGATGCTTCCCGGGGTCGCCCAAGTGCTGGTGTTCGGTTCGCAGAAATATGCGGTGCGGGTGGAACTCGATCCCTACGCATTGCAGGCGCGTGATCTCGCGCTCGCGGATGTTGCCGCGGCGGTATCGAACGCCAACTCCAATCTGCCTGCGGGAACATTGGAGGGCGCGCGCCGATCCTACACCGTGTCCACCGATGGCCAACTCAACACGCCGAGCCAATACGACAACCTGGTAATCAGCCAGCGAGACGGCGCGACCATCCATTTGCGTGATGTCGGCGTTGCCCGCGGCGGAGTAGAAAACGACAAACAAATCACCACCTACAATGGCCACCCGGCCATCGTGCTTGCGATCAAGCGCCAACCCGGCAGCAACACAGTGGAAGTGGTGCAGGCGGTACGCAAGTTGCTGCCGGACATGGAGGCCCAGGCGCCGGGCGACACGCGCTTCGATATCATCCACGACCGCGCGGAATTCGTGCACGAGTCCATCAAAGACGTCACGTTCACGTTGAGCCTGGCGGTGCTGCTGGTATTGGTCGTGATCTGGATGTTTCTGCACAACTTGTCGGCCACCGTGATCACGGCACTCTCCCTGCCCACATCGCTGATCGGCACTTTCGCCGTGATGTACCTGCTGGGGTTCAGCCTCGACAATCTCTCGTTGATGGCCCTCACCCTTGCCGTAGGGTTCGTGGTCGACGATGCCATCGTGGTGCAGGAAAACATCGTCCGTTACCTGGAACAGGGCATGAGCCGCCGCCAGGCCGCGCTCAAGGGCAGCGCCGAAATCGGGTTCACCGTCTTGAGCATGACGGTGTCCCTGGTCGTGGTGTTCATTCCCATTTTGTTCATGGGCGGCATTCTCGGCCGACTGTTCACGGAATTTGCCGCCACCCTCGGCATCGCCGTATCCATCTCCGGTTTCGTGGCGTTGACCCTGACACCCATGGCCGCCAGCCGCTGGTTGCGTGCCCACAAGAACCCGACCGGCCTGTCAAAATGGTTCGAGCGCGCATTTGAAGGCTCTCGCAGCGCGTATTTGTGGTTGCTGCGCATCGCGGTCGATTACTGGCGCACCACGCTGGCCCTTTCGGCACTGATCCTGGTGGCGACGGTGTGGCTGTTCGGCGCCGTGCCCAAAGGGTTCGTGCCATCCGAGGACATCGGCTTGATCGTCGCCAGCACCCGCGCGCCGGAAGGCGTGACTTTTGCCGAACTCAAAGCCCGCGAGGAGCAGGCCGCGGCCATCGTACGCGCCAATCCCAACGTCGCCGGCGCCATGTCCAGTGCCGGCCAGGGTAACGGCGGCACTTCCGGCAGTAACATCGGTCGGTTGATCATTCGCCTCAAACCCCGAGACCAGCGGCACGACAACGCCGAGACCGTCATCCAGCAATTGCGCAAAGCGACGCGCAAAGTCCCGGACCTGGATGTGTTCTTCACCAATCCGCCTGCGATCCGCATCGGCGGCCACACCAGCAACAGCAGCTACGATTTTGTGCTGCAGGGCCAGGATTACGGTGCGCTCGTCCAGGCAGCCGACGATCTGAAACCGGCGTTGGAACGCATCCCGGGGGTTCAGGACGTCAACAGCGATCTCGAACTGAATAGCCCCCAGGTGGACGTCCACATTCGCCG
The DNA here is from genome assembly GCA_963849825.1 of uncultured Gammaproteobacteria bacterium. Classification (GTDB taxonomy): domain Bacteria; phylum Pseudomonadota; class Gammaproteobacteria; order JASBUN01; family JASBUN01; genus CAVXJN01. The sequence continues at coordinate 39,089 of CAWKIK010000001.1, forward strand.
TGAGCAGGCGGCGCGCCTGGGCGTATCGGTGGCCGCCATTCAGAAGACGCTCTACGACGCTTTCGGCGGCCGCCAAGTCAGCACCATTTTCGGCGCCGCCGATACCTATCAAGTGCAACTGCAATTGGCACCGCGCTATCAGCAGGACATCAATGCACTGGGCGCGATCACGGTACGCAGCGATCAGGGCCTGTTGGTGCCCCTGGCGGCGGTCGCCAACATACAGCCCGGAGTCGGACCATTGGCTGTCTCCCACTACGGGCAGTTGCCGGCGGTCACGCTTTCGTTCAATCTTGCGCCGGGCGCCTCGCTGGGCGCAATCACGGAGCAAATCGAACAAACTGCCGCGAAACTGCTGCCGGGCGACGTTACCGGCGTATTCGCGGGCAGCGCCCAGGCGTTTCAGGATTCCATGCAGAGCCTGCCGATTCTATTGGCATTCACCGTGGTGGTGATCTACATGGTGCTGGCCGTGCTGTATGAGCACTTCGTCCATCCGCTGACCATTCTCACCGCCCTGCCCTTGGCCGGGTTCGGTGCCTTGCTGGCGCTGCTGGTGTTCCATCAGGAGTTGAACGTATTCAGCTTCGCCGGATTGATCCTGCTGGTGGGGCTGGTGAAAAAGAACGGCATCATCATGATCGATTTCGCCCTCGAGGAACGGCGCAAGCGCGGCCTCGATGCAGCGGCCGCGATCATCGAGGCCTGCCGCATCCGTTTCCGGCCGATCATGATGACCACGTTGGCCGCCATTCTGGGGACGCTGCCCATTGCCCTTGGCATCGGCTCCGGCGCCCAGTCCCGACAAACGCTCGGCATCGCCGTGGTCGGCGGCCTGCTGTTTTCACAGATGCTGACGCTGTTCGTAACCCCGGTGTTTTTCGTCGCCATGGAACATCTGTCGGCACGTACCACCCGTCGGCGTGATGCCGCGCCGGCCCCGGTGGTAGTACCCGATCCCCGCTTCGAGCACGATCCGCGCCCAAGGCTGGTGGATCACCTCGAAAACCGCTAACGCAGTCCGCGTGCGGTTATCCGCCTGCTGCCTTTGCAGCCCATAACCTTTACAATTGCGAATCCAACGCAACGAGCGCTTCCGGCATGATTCCAATCCAACCCGGCACTCCGGCCCGAAATCCGACCCGCAGCATCCGCATCGGCTCCATCCGCATCGGCGGCGGTGCGCCGATCGCGGTACAGAGCATGTGCGCCACCCACACCCGGGATGTGGATGCCACCGCCGAGCAGGTCGCTGCATTGCGCGCCGCGGGCGCGGACGTGATCCGAATCGCCGTGGACAGCAAGCATGATGTCGCCGCGCTGGCACAGATTCGTGCCGGCACCGAAGCCAACTTGTCGGTGGACCTGCAGGAGAACTACCGCCTGGTCGAGCAGGTGGCGCAGCACGTGGACAAGGTGCGCTACAACCCCGGCCACTTGTATCACCACGAACGAAAGCGCCCCTGGCAGGACAAGGTACGTTGGATCGCCGACATCGCCGGCAGCCACGGATGCGCCCTGCGCATCGGCGTCAACGCCGGATCGGTGGATCCAGCGCTTACGGAAAAGTTCGAAGCATCCGATTCACTGTCGCCCATGCTGGCCAGCGCCATGGCCCATTGCGAACTGCTGGACAGCATCGGCTTCCTCGACTTTTGTGTATCCCTCAAGGATTCCGACCCTGCCAAGGTGTTACAACTCAATCGCCGCTTTGCTGCCGAACGTCCCGATGTGCCATTGCACCTGGGCGTAACGGAGGCGGGTATGCCTCCGGAAGCAATCACCAAAACACGTCGCGCCCTGGAGCCGCTGCTGCACGAAGGCATCGGCGATACCTTGCGAGTGTCATTGACGTTGCCCAACGCCCGCAAACATGAAGAAATCGCTGCCGGCCGGCAAATCCTGGAGAATGTGCGTAACGGGCAAATCATCACCGAAAAACCGCTGACGACACCGGCGTTGAATATCGTCAGCTGCCCCAGTTGTTCGCGGGTTGAAAATGAACAGTTCATCGAACTTGCGCAAGACGTGCGCGAGTTGACCCGCTATGCCGCAAACCATGCGGTGACCATCGCGGTCATGGGTTGCCGCGTGAACGGACCCGGCGAAACCGACGATGCCGACATCGGCTTGTGGTGCGGTCCACGCTACGTCAACCTGAAACGCAAAGGCGAACACCTCGGCGCCTATCCCTACAGCGAAATCCTCTCGCACGTGCGCGGCGAACTGGACCGCCTGATTGCCACCCGCGGCAGTCGGCCAGCGGATTGACGCGGTGATCATGGGCGCAGCGCCGCCTTTGGTTACAGCCAGCGGCGGCGTTTGAAGTAGGCGTAGGTAAGCCCCACCGACGCCAACATCAACGATAAAGCGAACGGATAGCCGTAATGCCACTGTAGCTCGGGCATGACGCGGAAGTTCATGCCGTAGATGCTGGCAATCAGCGTCGGCGGCAGCAATACCACCGCCGCCACCGAAAAAATCTTGATGATGCTGTTTTGCTCGATGTTGATCATGCCCAACGTGGCGTCGAGCAGAAACGTGAGCTTGTTGGACAGAAACGACGCATGGTCGCCCAACGCCGCCGCGTCTCGGCGCAACATCTCCAAGCGGCTGTCGAAATCCTCAGCCCTGTGATCCTCCACCGAATCCAAGAAGCCGAATACCCGCACCATGGTCATCAGACTCTCGCGGGCGCGGGAGGTAAGATCATTGCTGCGACCGACCCTGCGCAGGAGTTCATGAAAGGTATCGGGCCGGCGCCGACTCTCGGGGCGGGCAAAGATCTGGGGCGAGAGCTCGTCCACTTCTCTGGCGATCGACTCCAGCAAATCCGCGATCCGGTCGATGATCGCATCGAGGAGAATCAGCAGCGTTCCTTCGCCGTTGAGCGACGAGCCGGGGCGGTGTCGCGAAAGTCGCTGCTCCACTTGCCCGAACGGATGCAGCTCCGCGTAACGTACCGTGACCAGGCAAGAGCCGCTCGACAGAAACGTCACCGGCACGCTTTCCGGCTGCTCGGATTGTGAACCGGCGATCACCGTCGCGGTCATGTACAACCATTGGTCGCGCCGGTACAAGCGGCTGGATACTTCGATTTCCTGCATTTCAGCCCGAGTCGGCACATCGACACCTAGATACGATTCGACCCGCGCCTCTTCCTCGCCAGTCGGATCCACCAAATCGAACCAGACGATATGGGCGGGCAACGATAAACCGGGTGATGTCGGCACGCGTTCGAGGGCACCGTTGCGGGCGGTATAACAATTCAACATGCGCAAACTCTCCTGCGATTAAAGGGTGAGGCCTGGACGACCCCGCAGAAACTGGCATCCAGCGGCAACAGGAGCCTAGCTGGCGCTGCCATCGAGTCAACCGCGGCGCTAGACCACATAGTGCATGGAGGGCCATGTGTTCGGACGCATCCGGGCAGCGCGGTCAATTGGCCGAATCCGGCGGCGCCACGTCGGCATTACCCGCCATATCGACGGCTACCGCCCGGCGACGATGGCGTGCCGTCTCAACGTGCGGCAGTAAAGCCGCCAATAACCCGATCACGGGAAGGAACGAGCAGACGTGAAACAGAAACGTGGTACTGGTGGCGTCCGCCAACTGGCCCAACACGGCCGCGCCTATGCCTCCCAAGCCAAATGCGAATCCGAAGAACAATCCCGCCACGGCGCCCACACGCGCCGGCATCAGTTCCTGGGCGTATACCACGATCGCCGGAAACGCCGAAGCGAGGATGATCCCGATCGGCACACTCAAGACGCCGGTCCAGAACAGGTTGGCGTAGGGCAACAATAAGGTGAACGGCAGCACGCCCAGGATGGAAGCCCAAATCACCGCTTTGCGGCCGATGCGGTCGCCAAGCGGACCGCCGGTAACGGTACCGACCGCAACCGCGGCGAGAAATACAAACAGATGCAATTGCGCGTTCTGCACCGAAACGTGGAATTTGCTGATCAGATAAAAGATGTAATAGCTGGTCATGCTCGCCATGTAGAAAAACTTTGAAAAAATCAGTGCGATCAAAATCACCATGACGAAGATCACGCGGGCGCGCGGCATAGCAACATGGCCGGCACTTTGGACGGCGCGCGAGCGCAGGCGTGCCAAGCCGTGCCCCTTATACCAATGGCCGACGTTGATGAGCAGGAAAATGCCGAGCAATGCGGCGATCGAGAACCAAGCGACGCTGGTCTGCCCGTAGCGCAACACGATGAATGCCGCCAACAGCGGCCCGAGCGCCGAGCCGGCATTGCCGCCGACCTGGAACAGAGATTGCGCCAATCCGTGTTGGCCGCCCGATGCCATGCGCGCAACCCGCGACGACTCGGGATGAAAAACGGAGGAGCCTGTGCCGACCATCGCTGCGCCAAACAGCAGCACCCCATAGTTATGGGCATACGCCAGCAACAGCAGGCCCGTAAGCGTAAAGCCCATCCCGATCGAAAGCGAATACGGTTTCGGCTTGCGGTCGATATAGAAACCGATCAGCGGCTGCAGCAACGACGCGGTGAATTGAAAAGTAAAAGTCAACAGTCCGATCTGCCCGAAATCGAGACCGTAGTTGCTCTTCAACATGGGATAGATCGCTGGAAGCAGCGACTGCATCATATCGTTCAACAGATGACAGACACTGATGGCGCCAAGAATCGCGAACGCGGTGCTTCCTGCGCCGTCGTCGCCGGGAACGCTTGAGTTCGTGTTCACGTGAATAGGGTTTGGAGGCGGTTGCGCAGCCTACAGCCTAACAAAGCCCGATTGGGTGCGCCACGGATGAGCCTCGGCCATCTTACCGGTTAGGCCCCGATCCGGTAGACCAGTCAGACTGGAGTCGGGCGTCCCCATACGTTGGGCACGGTGTCGTTGCTGTAGCCGGAGACGAATTCCTTCACCTCGCCGCTTTCCGCATAGACGTGCCGGCGCACCGCGCCGATATCCGCACCATACACATGAATGCTGATGGAGACGCGGTCATCGTAGGCGTTACGCACTCGGTGGATGTCGCCAATGGTCGGCGACACGGCATCCACGTCCCCGGGCTGCAGACGGTGCCTGCCCTGACTCGACAGCGACCCGCCGGCATCGCGTACGAACGCTTCGCACTCTTCGGCGCCGCGCAGCATGCCCACCAGGCCCCAGACCGTGTGGTCATGTACCGGTGTTTCCTGGCCCGGGCCCCAGACGAAGCTGACGACCGAAAACCGCTCCAACGGGTCGCAGTAGAGCAGATATTGCCGGTAATGTTCCGCGTGGGGACGCGCGTAGGCTTCCGGTAACCAGTCGTCGAGTCGCACGAGATCGCCCAGCAAAATACGACCGTCACCGATCAATGTCGTTTCGTCTACGTCGGGCGCGGCCGCGAGGTTGGTAAATTCGCGCAGGAAATCGCGCAGACGGCCTGTATTTTCCATATTCAGAATACTCGCAACGCAAGCCCGGAACCGGGGCTTCATAGGAATATAGACCCGACCGCCACGAGTCGCCCAGTGCGGTCATAGCGCCACGCTCGGTGCCGCCGAGGCAAGCGGCAGCTAGGCAGAGCCCCCGTCCGCCTGCAACGGCCGGAACCGGGCATCGCCATCTCTGGCGATCTTCGGCACCAGATCCACCTCCCATGTGAGATAGCCCTGCATGGCTTCCCGGTCGGCCTCGACATGTTCATAGGGTTTATACCAGACATCGTCGACTGCACAAGTGGGCCGTTCGAGGCCGGCCGCGAGCGGCAAGCCCGCGGCTTGCCACGCCTGGTTGCCTCCTGCAAGCGCACGCACATCGAGATCCGGTCGCAGCGTCTGGGCATCGGTCGCCGCCAGTTGTGCAAGCGTTCCGTTCTCCGATGTGAGCACCAGACGCTGCACCTCGCCAATGGCCGCCAACGCCTGCGCCAAGCGCGCGCGCACGCCCCACCAGGCGCCTGGTATATGCGCTGTAAGATGCAGGGAACTGGCGGCCAGATCCAGAACCGCGACTCCAGCCTGTCCCAACTGTTCCGCCAGTTGCACGGGCTCCAGCGCCCGAGTCGGTCCTAAGCCCAACACATGGGGCGCCGGTACGCCGGTTTCCAAACCCTGCTCGCCGATACCGCCGGCGAGCACATACACTTCAGGCCATCCCATCTGCAGCAGCCAGGATGCGGTCATGGTCGCGCGCACTTCCGTGTCATCGACCAAGACCAACCGCGGATTGCGCACTGCGACGTACTCATCGGTGGCCTGCACCAACTGCCCGCCGGGCGCGCTGCGGCTGCCGGGAAGGTGACCGGCGGCATATTCCTCGGGGCTGCGCACGTCGAATACATACACGGTGCGGGTGTCGGACTCATCGACAAATGCCCGCAACTGAGCCGGGTCGATGCTGCGCACGTTCGCGCGCGCGCCCACCTTGCTGGCTGCCGCCTTGGCTTTCGCCACGCCTGCAGCGGACGGCGGAGGCGCCGTGCGATTCTGACCGTGTTCCAGCGCCAAGCCCGCCAAGCGCCAGCCCATCGTGCCGCCTTTGAGCGCCGCCACCGGATTGGGGATACCGGCGTTGATCAACGACTGGGTGCCGATAATGCTGCGGGTGCGACCCGCGCAATTGACCACAATGGGAATCTCAGGATCGGGTGCCAGATCGTGCACCCGGTAGACCAACTCGGCGCCCGGCATGTCGATTCCGCCGGGGATATTCATGTGTTGGTATTCGGCCATGGGCCGGGCGTCCAGGATGAGCACGCGTTCGCCCGCCTCCAGCCGCGCATTGAGTGCTTGGGGCGTGATCTGGGGTGTATGACAGCTTTGTTCGACAATTTCACCGAAGGCTTTGCTCGGCACATTGACACCGGAAAATATCTCGTAGCCAGCGGCGCGCCACCCCTCTAGCCCCCCCTCGAGCACGGCCACATCCGCGTAGTCCAACGCGACCAGACGCTCGGCAGCCCTGACCGCCCAACCGGCGCTGCTTGCGTCCCCGCCGTCCATGACCACAGTGCGCACGCTGCGGCCCGGCACCCGTTCGTCCAGCAACAGTTCGAGCCTGCTCAACGGGATGCAGCACGCAAACAAGAGGTGGTCACGGGAAAAGGGATCTTGTTCGCGAACATCGATAAGCGCCAGTTCGGCGCCGTCGCGCAACATGGATTTCAGTGCCTGGGCATCGATCGTCTGCATGGGCCTGCCTGCCTGATTTGGACAAGGCGACGAGGATACGAGTCGGTTCCAGTCCGTGCAACGTGAGCGGCTGCAGGGTCGCACCCGTCCCCGACCTCGGTCCGACTCGGCTGCCGCCTTCGAACTCGCGGCTACTACACTAGTTGCAACCCGGTTATTACCTTTCTAGGATTTATAGGACCACCGCGACCTCCCCGGAGCACCGGGATCCGGCGGTAACACAAGGAACCCGATACATGAAAACCAATGCAGCAACGCTGCCCACCCGCGAACGGCGGGCCACGGGTGCTTATCGTCTCGCGCAGGAACTGCTGGCCCAGGCCGACATCCAGATCGGCGGCGACCGCCCTTGGGACATCCGCACGATGTCCGCCGAGGTCCCCGAACGCGCCTTGGCCCAGGGCAGTATCGGGCTGGGCGAATCGTATATGGATGGGCAATGGGAAGCCAACCAACTGGACGCGTTTTTCACCCGCTTGCTGCAGAGCGGCATCGACCGGCAGATCAAATCATGGCGACTGTTTTTGCGCGGTCTCCGCGCACGGCTGCTGAACCTCCAGACACCGGGCCGCGCCGGACAGGTCGGGGAAGCCCACTACGACCTCGGCAACGATTTTTATCGCGCCATGCTCGATCGACGCATGATCTATACCTGCGGCTATTGGCGTCGCGCCGAGACCCTCGATGCAGCCCAGGAAGACAAGCTGGATTTGGTATGCCGAAAACTGGATCTACGGCCGGGCCAAAGAGTACTCGACATCGGCTGCGGCTGGGGCGGCTTTGCGCGTTATGCAGCCGAGCACTACGGCGTGGAGGTCGTGGGGATCACGATTTCAAAGGAACAGTTGGAACTTGGTCGCGAGTCGTGCGCCGGTTTGCCCGTTGAGTTGCGGCTACAGGACTATCGGGACGTTCGCGAGCGCTTCCATCACATCGTCAGCCTGGGCATGTTCGAGCATGTGGGACGCAAGAATCACCGCGCCTACCTGGACGTGGCGCACCGTTGCCTGAGGGACGGGGGTTTACTCCTGCTCCACACCATCGGCAAGAACCGCACCGACGCGGTGCCCGACCCCTGGACCGACAAATATATATTTCCAAACGGCGATCTGCCGTCCCTGTGCCAGATTGCCGGTGCCGCCGAGGGTCGTTTCCTGGTCGAGGACGTACACAATTTCGGCGCCGACTACGATCGCACCCTGATGGCCTGGTACCACAACTTCGAAGACGCCTGGCCCCAATTCCGCGAACGTTACGGTCCCCGATTTCATCGGATGTGGAAATACTATCTGCTGTCCTGCGCCGGCGCGTTTCGAGCCCGCGACATCCAGTTATGGCAATTGGTGCTGGCCAAGGAGGGGCACGGCATCGCCGGAGGATATCAGCGTCCCGAATGAACCGTCCCCCGGGAGCCGTTTGGGGATCCGAAGGGCTGCGGATGCAATTCCCCGTTCCGACAACCGGCGCGGCTTGACGTCATCGTTGCGGTATCACCCCGCAAGTCTCAAGACGGAGCCTTCCGGTTCCCCCGTCGCCTGATAACGGAAAACACTCGTGCCCGATCACCGGCAAGCAGGTCGAGGAAGACACGCCCGTCGTCCGGGACGGATTCCCTGGGCCGGCTGGAAAGACATCGCCCACCGGGTCGTGCGCGAAATCCTGCGTGACAACTTGTATCTGGTCGCCGCTGGTGTCGCCTTTTACTGGCTGTTGGCACTATTCCCCGCCCTAGCAGTTGTAGTTTCGGCTTACGGGCTGATTTCCGACCCGCTCCAGGTGCAACAACAGCTGGTTGCCATGAGCCAGGTCCTACCGGGCGCCACCGTGCAAGTCATCGGTGACGAACTGCGTACACTGGCAACGGCACCCGCAACGGCGCTGAGCCTCGGGGCGGTCATTGGCACGTTGATCAGTCTGATCACCGCCATGTGGGGAACAATGGCGTTGATGACGGCCCTGAACATCGTCTACGACGAGCGCGAGACACGCAGTTTTTTCCGGCTCTACGGGTTGGCACTGCTGCTGACCGCGGGCGCGCTGTTGTTCAGCGTATTCGCACTGCTGCTGGTGGCCGCTGCGCCGGCATACCTACAAGTTGCCGGGAACGCCGTATCGCACCTCGTTCAGTTCATGATCAACATCGGCCGATGGCCGATACTCGCCACCGTCATGATCGCCGCGTTGGCGGTGCTCTATCGCTACGGCCCGAGCCGACGTCACGCGAAGTGGCGCTGGATCAGCGTCGGCGCAGTGCTAGGCACGTTGCTGTGGTTGCTCGCCTCCGCTGCCTTTTCCTTGTACGTGTCCGAATTTCAGACCTACAACAAAACCTACGGTTCCCTGGCCGCGTTCGTCGTATTGCTGATGTGGTTCTACATCACCGCCTACGTCATTCTACTAAGCGCGGAAATCGATGCCGAAATCGAACATCAGACCACCGTCGACAGCACAGTCGGACCCGACCGCCCGATGGGCGAACGCGGCGCCTTTGTTGCCGACACCGTAGGCAAGGCAGCTGGCAAAACGTCGTCCGAAGCGACAGAGCGGCATCCAGACTAGCCGCTTTCGTCCGGGTGCGTTCTTTCGGCGTTTTCAATCGAACCATCACGCGCGCGTAACGGGCCGCGGCAGAGTCCAGAGTGAATCGAAAGTCGGTTCAGCCTGACACGTAGGACCAACTCATCTAGTTCCGGAGCGCTGCGCCCTCGGCCGCACAGCACTCAGTCGGCCCCGGGAAATCAATCCTTCGTTCACCGCTTTTCTCATAAACGCAGCGACCTTTTGGTAAAGCGCCCAGGGATCGCTATCCTGGAATTCGGAGCCAATCACAGGAGTTGAAACCCGTGGCTGAAAATTGGGGATTCTGCAAGGAATGCAAATGGTGGCAACTGGAGCCGGGCGCCGGCATTCAAAATACCACCATGGGATTGTGTATCGACGAAAAGCTGCAGCCATTCCGACTGCGCGTGTCGGGCAACAGCGGTTGCACGAGAATGCAAAAGGGGACCCCTGCCCGTGCAGCCGGTTCCGGAGACGCGCCCCCAAGCGCCGCACCTCAACGTTAACAGCACCACGTGTGGGAAAATCGGATCGGAGCGAGCCTACCGGGTATTCCGGGAGATGGACGAACTGCATTCGAAAGTACGCAAATGAAATAACGGTAGCAAAGGTGGCCGACCGATGGCGATGATTTGTTCGGCCAACCTTGTTGCCAGGGATACTTTTGTTTACTTGCGGAAACGCGGCTAAGGGGTGTCCCCTACACTTCGTTTTTTGTGCACTGACCGAAGAATGAATCTTGCCATGCTGCGAACGTTGGATCGCGAGACCTGACCCCCGATGCCCGCGCCAGGTACCGGTTCCAGCCGGGGCGACAGCTACGACGCCCTGGCCGAAACCATCAACGGTCTGTACAAAGCGGAGCTGATCCATCGGCGTGGCCCGTGGAGATCCCCGGAATCCGTAGAGCTGGCCACGCTGGAATGGGTGTCCTGGTTCAATCATCACCGGCTGCTCGAACCCATCGGGTATATCCCTCCCGCAGAAGCTGAGGCAAACTACTATCGACAACTTCAACGTCACGCCGCGATCGCAGCATGACTTAAACCCAACAGCCTCCGCGACACCCGGGGCGGTTCATGCATCGCTTCCAGCTTGAATTACGTGCTGTATCGTTTGTATTTTCGTTCCGCCATGCGAACACTTCTGTTGGGCTAGCCTAGCCGTTTTCCGAGTGTCCGTTACCGGGGTAGGCCGCTCCGTCTCTTTTTTACCATTTTTTTTACTGTCAGCTTCCCGGCGATACAGCCGTCTTTCAGTCGCCCAGCACCAGGATCTGACCACCGCGTTGAACGGTGTACGTCAGCCCTCCCGTGCCGGCCATGCCATTCAACACATCTCTGCCCTCGCCAGGTCCGTCCAGCGGCACACCATTGACGGCCGTCAAGACATCACCCGGCTTGAGCCCGAGGACGTCCAGCAGACTGGAATCATCGCGCTCGATTATCCGAAAGCCGCGAAAGCGATCATTCTCCGTGATCGGGATCGTGCCCACGAGTTGCAGGAGCAAGCCCGGCTGGCTCAGCATCGCCGCGCGCAGCGACTTGAAGTATGGTTCGGCGGACGTCTTGGCATCCGGGTCGTCGAACGATCGCTCCGGTTGCTTCCAGAAGAATCCCAGCGTCAGCCGCTGACCTGCCCGCTGCAGAACGATTCGGTCGGCATATATTTTCGCAATGGTTCCGCCTCCCGGGACTTCGTCGCCAAGGCCGTAGATGTGCTGTACGCCCTTTCCATCCTCAATAATAACGCGACTGTCCCCAGGGCGCCGAGTGACGATCGTGCCCCGCAATGGACCGGTCTCTGCCGCGTTCGACGGCGCGGCCGATGCATTGGTTGCCGGCCTGTCCGCGGAAAATCCTGGCGCCGTCAGCGTTGCGCACACGAACAGACAAAGCGTCCGGAGAATGCCAGTCAACGCCCGCTTGCCATTCGAAATACGGTTTTGTCGGCGCAATTGAACCTCAACCATCCCGTCACGAAGAAACCCCTCGTCGGGCGCAAGCCCGGCGAGGAGAACAAGGCCATCACCTCTGTCAAGGTTGCAAGATCGTCACCGACTCGTAGAAGCAATGCTCCCCCTCGTCGCTGACATAAGCGGTACCGGCTACCCGCTGAATGTTGACACCATGCACGTGTGGCTCGAGCTCGTCCGGCGTGCAGTTGGGGATTAGCCGCGCAATTGCGATCACGTCCTGCAGCTTCCGCGGCGCGTTCCAGTTGGTGGGCACGTCGACCACCGCGAGATTGCCGGTATGCTCCCCGCTCACGAGCAGTGCGTTGCGCGACGGGTCCGCGAACAGGAAGTGCGCATGGATGAAGAGCTTCGTCCAGTCATTACTTCCGTTGAGTGTGTCGACCGCGTCCTGATGGTTCGGCACGTCCGGCACCGACTGGCCGTTGGACAGATCGATGATGTGAACCGCCTTGAAGGTGGGAGATGCGGGATTGGTATCGACTTCCGCCACCCAACGGCCGGTGATTTCAGGCCCCTCGACCTCGACAGCTTCCTCGTCCTCCGACACTTCCTCCACGGTGGCGATGGTGTGAATCGTCTGGTAAGCGCGATGGTTCACCCGATCGGTGTTCAGATCGTGCATGTGCAATATCCAACCCGCTGGTATCTCGAACTGCTCACTGGGTGGAAGGCTGGCGATGAACGATTCGAACGGTCCGCGGATGTCAACGGAATATACAATCGTGTCGCTGGCGCTGTCGAAGGTCCACATTTTCTGACCGAAATGGGTCGTGCCATTCACCGTGTTCAACACCGGGTCGACGTCGACACCCTGTACGCATTGGTTCGCGGCCATGTCGATGAATTTGTAGGGATGCGCTGTACTGGGATCGATCACGGATACGAAGCAGGCGACGTTGGTGGGCGACGGTTCATGGTTGCCGACGTAGACCTTGTGGTTGACCGGATTCACCGCATCTTCCTCGGCGGCATGACCGAGCACGTAACCGCGAAGGATTTTCGGATTGCTCAGGTCGCTGATGTCATAGGCCACCAGCAGGCCCGACTCATCATCCGTCGACTTCGCTTTGGTAAAGCCGCTGCGGTCCGGCTTCCATTGCAAGCCGGAATGCTCGATCACCTGGTAGGCGATCTTGTTGGCGTCATCAATGTCAATACCGTGCGGATGGCGCGGATGACCTTCGGCTCCTTTCGGCGCGCATCCACCGAACTGCTTCATCAGGGTGCCATCTAGCTGGACCACTGGTATGCAGGCATCTTCGATAACGAGCGTCGACAGCACCTTGTTCGTGCCGTACTCAAAGATCGTGATTCCCGCCTTGTTGGTAATCTCGAGTTCCTGTCCGGGGGGCACCCCCTCATCGCCGCGCTCGTTGCTTGAGATCCAGTAGGTGGGCGTGGCCGAAGCGTCGGTTTCGTGCGGTTTCCACACCGGTGCAGGCGTGAGATCCGATTCTCCCGAATATTCGTCGGGAGGGACCAGCACGTGGTCGATCGTATACGACGGCGCAGCCGACGCGGTGCCGGCGAAGGCGATCAGCCCTCCGGCCACCATCGCCAGGGCCCTGCCGACCCGCTCGGATTGCTCTCTCTGTATCTGTTTCATGTCCTCACTCCTCGCCCAGGTGGGGCTAGATTTACTCTAAGACGGCTCACTCGCCCGGTGTCGTAAACGGTCCCTGGGCCAATTCCCCGCATCCCGGCACGGAACCGGTGCCATTTTTTACCAGCTGCCCGAACAGCTCAGGGACCGTTGGTCCCGGAACGTTGTTTGTCAGATCCGCCAGCGAGTTGTTGCACCACCGGATAGCCGTCACGGTCAGTTCCGACGGTGCCGTGCAGATCAGCGCATTGCTTTCGGATTCCGGAATGTTGGTAACGACGGTCCCCCGCACCTGGCCGTTGTTCTTGACTTCGAAGTGCGCCAGTTCTTCGGGATGTATGTTCTGGAAGATCAACAGTTGGCTGTCCCCCACGGGCCTGTTTCTTATCATGCATTGCTGCAGGACGCCGACGTGCTGCGATGCGCAGTCGTAACGCACCAACGAATAGGGCACGAGTCCCGTCTCCCGGAAACTGCAGTTGAGGCCACCTGCCGCTTCGCCGGCGGTCTCGATGGTGATACTGGCGCTGGCGAACTCCTGCGCTTGCGCCGTGCCGATTCCGAGTGCCGCAACGGCGACTACCGCCCCGAAGACCATGCCGGCCCCCTTGGCTTGATATAGCACTGTGTGTTTCATGTCCTTACTCCTTGTAGGATTGAGGATTCGTCTCGCGTCGGGTTGATGTACCGTAAACACACGGGATGTTGCTCCTCAGCCGAAGCCGTGCCGCTTCGCGCTGCCGCGCACGGTCGCAAACACATCGGTCGCCCCTATAGCGGTAAGGGCGTACCCACGGGCAAATTGGTCGGCAGTGTCTGCAGCACCGCGCAGGAAGGCACGGCTGTGGTGCCGGCTTTTTCGAGTTGCAGCAACAGATCCGGCGCCTGGGCACCGACGATCGCGTTTGTCGTGTCCACCAATGAAGAGTTGCACCACCGGATGGCGGTAATGGTCTCGGTGACCTCGGCTTCGTTGTTGCCTCGCCCGCCGACAACGATGTCTGCGCAGGGCTCTGCGACGGGCTCCTCTTCCACTGTGGGGTACGCAGTCAGGATGCCCGCCATAATTGTTCCTCGTTGGTCGGCAACGAGCGTTCGGGTGGTAGTCTGGTCGTGGGCAACGTAGAGGGTGGTCGGTCCGTTGGACACCGGCTTTTGCTTGTAGAAGCATTGCGTCACCCAGCCGATGTCCGTCGCGCCACACGTGTAATTGACCGACGCACCGGCGCCGAGTCCCGTCTCTTTGAAGGAACAGTCGAGGAAGCCGAAGCTGTTGATGCTGAGATCAGCGCGGAAAAAGCTCTGCGCCTGCGCGGCTCCGACGCCGAGTGTCACGAGAGCAACCACCGCCGCGAGCGCCCTTCCGGCCCCCTTGGCTTGATTTATCAATGTACGTTTCATGTCCTGACTCCTCGTACGATGGATGATTCATGTCAAGTCGCGTTGCAAGTACCGCGAGCACCCGTGTCATTTTCTCCTCGGCGATACCGCGCCACTTTGACGCCGCTGCGCAACGGAACGCTGAGCAGGAGAGCGGACGCTTACCTTGTATAGGAGGCCTGAATCGTTTTGGGTATTGGGTCTTGCCCGAACCGACATAAGGGTTTACCCCGATTCCAGCCGACGCAACAGGCGCGGGGGAGTTCCGCCACTTCGTCTGGTCCTGGTCGGGGAAATTTCAATCGTGTAGAGAGCGGCCGCCGAACCTGAAGGTTTGGCGGCCGCTTTATCGTACTGCGTTAAACGGCTTTCCCGTCTCGTGCGAAATACTTGGAACCCATCCCCGGCTTACTGCGGTGCGGCTGACAGCAATTCGCCGCACGACGGCACGGTGTAGGTGCCCCCCTGCAGCACTTCGAACAGTTCGCCCTGCGTACCGCCCACGATAGCGTTCGTCGTGTCGGTCAGCGCCATATTGCAATAGCGGACAGCGACCGCCTCTACCGCGGGCTCCTGGCCGCCTCCGCCCGGAGTCTCACCGATGTTAGGGCAAAGCTGGTGCGTTTCCGGGCCACCGAGCTGTTCCAGCGATATGGTCGTTGAACCGTTGATGCGTCCGCTGTTGTTGGAAAGGAATACTTCCCCTTCGCCTCCGCCATGTTCATTGCTGCTCACGTTATAGGCCGTCACGGCCACCGTGTCGCTGATGATTCTGTTCTTATAAACGCAGGCGAACACCGCGGCGACGGCCTCTGCGCTGCAGTTGTAGCTGATCGCCGCATAGGGACCGAGCCCGGACTCCCGCCAGCTGCAGACCAGGTCACCTGCGCCTACTTCCTGAGCCTCACTGGTCCTGGTCGCAATCTGGAAATCCACGCTGTTGAAGGTCTGGGCCTGCGCGGTTCCGATTCCGAGCACCGCCAGGGCGGTTGCCGCCCCCAGCATCACGCCGGCCCGCTTGTGATATTTGAGTGTATGTTTCATGGCTCTCCTCCTCATGAATATGTTAAGTGACGCGCTCATTCCTGTCGGTTTATGCGTACTTGCTTGCCTACCGCTGTGTTCGGGGACTAATCACAGACGACTCATACCTTCTCAATAGGACCGCGCCTGCCGGTCGCGTCCGAGCGGGCTCGTTTATCTATAGCCGGGCCGGATCGATTTGCGTATTAGGCGTTGCCCGAACCCGAATCAGGGTTTTCCCTGACGAACCCCGCGTCGGGCACACAGCCGTGACGTCAACCACGGCGGCTACCGGCACTTCATGCGTAGCTGGGCGTGGTGAACCGCCGCACTTTCTTGCGCTGATTTGCAGCTCGCAACCATCCGCGCGTTGGCCGTGCCGTGAACAAGCGTTCCAGCGCACGGTGTCGCACGGCACCCAAAGCAATTCAGGGATTCGGCGGAATCGTCTGGTTGTCGCTCGATCGCCCGACACCAACATTTGCACTCCGCGCTCAACGGTAAAGGTCGTTTCCCGTGCCAGCCATGGCTGCCCCGATTGACCCGCCATCAGTAGGTCGCTGAGCTCGACGACGAGAGACGCGAAAATATGCAGAGTTCTGCGATTGCACTACACGGTCGCCGCGGTCCACGACGACTGCGCTGCTGCAGCCAGCCGCCGCCTCGCAGGAGGAGCGATCCCTAACGGGTCTCGATTATGTCTCCACCACCCGCCGTCTCGTCAGCGCCGGCGGTTGCCGGCTAGCGCTAACATACCTGGGATAAAGTCCCATACGGGGGATTGATCAACCGCGGATCCGTGACGCCACTAATTCACACCGGAAGCTATACACACCGCGGTGAGCTCCGCAACGGAATTCGCCGCCATCTTGCTCATGACCCTCGCACGATGAACCTCCACGGTCTTGATACTGATGCCGAGTTCTGCCGCGATCGCCTTGTTTGACTTCCCGCTGACGATGCCCTCCAACACATCCGCTTCGCGAAGCGTCAATGAGTCGAAACGAGCCATGACCTTCGCACGCGTTTCGGCTTCCCGTCGGCAACGCGCGTCGATTTCGAGGCACTCGTGTATCCGCTCTACCAATTCCTGATCATTGAAAGGCTTTTCGATGAAATCCACTGCGCCGGCACGCATCGCGCGCACCGCCATGGGAATATCGCCGTGACCGGTAATCAGAATTGTCGGAATGCATTTCCTCTCCTCGGCCAATATCGCCTGTAGCTGCAGGCCACTGATCTCCGGCATGCGCACATCCAATACCAAGCAGCCCGAAAGAACCGGATCGTACTCGTTCAGGAACTCACGCGCCGAACCGTACGTTCGCACGCGCAGCCTCAACGACTCGAGCAGCCACTGCAGAGAGGCGCGCACCTTCTGGTCGTCATCGACGACGAAAACCGCTTGCTGGGCATTCATTGTTGTCCTCCTTGATCGACGCCGGCAGCCTGAACCGGAAGGTCGCGCCGCTGCCGTCATTCGAGCATGCCCACAACTGATCGCCATGTGCCTCCACGATCGCGCGGCTTATGCTCAGCCCCATGCCCATCCCATTCTTCTTCGTAGTAAAAAACGCGTCGAAAATCCGATCCTGCGCGCCGGGCTGGATGCCGGGTCCTGTGTCCCGTACTACCAGCTGGACACCACTTCTCGTGGGATCTGGTTCCGTCCCGACCGACACTTCCCGCCGCTTCCCGCCTCCCGCGTCGATCGCCTCGATGGCGTTGTGAACCAGATTCAACACCACCTGTTCGATCTGGACTGCATCTACGATCACGGGCGGCAGGTTCTGGGCGAGCTCGAGACGCAGCTCAACGCGTTTGTGCCGAGCCTCGGCGCCGATCAGGTCCGCCGCCCCGCGCACGAGCCGGTTTACGTCCACAGTTCTACGCAGCGACTCCCCCTTGCGCAGAAAGCCACGCAGGCGCCGAATAATTTCCCCCGAACGGGCACCCTCAGTGACGATATGCTGCAAGGCGGGCAACAACTCTTCCGCGCTCGCGGAACCGTTTCGAAGCCGATGAATGCATCCATGCGCATAGTTGACGATGGCCGCCAAGGGTTGATTGAGCTCGTGCGCCAGGGATGTGGCCATCGCACCCATGGCAGTGGCCCGCTGCGCATGGGCGAGTTGGGCCTGGTTCTGTCGCGCGCACGCCTCCGCCTGAATTCTTTCGGTGACGTCTTTGCCCGTCGATACGAAATGCGTCGCGGCACTTCGGTCATTCTTGATCGGCGTAATGGTTTTCTCTTCGTAATACATAGAGCCATCCCGGTGGCGATTGACGACGGTATCGCGAAACACCTTGCCGTTCAGGACGGTCTCCCACATGCGGCGATAACACTGCTCGTCCTCCCATAGAGCGCTGAAGCATTTGGAATTCGTGCCGGAAAACTCTTCTCGGCGGTAACCGCTACTGTTTTCGAACGCGGGATTCACGTATTCGACCAGCTCATCTCGGCTGAAGATCATTACCGAATCAGCGGTCTGCTCCAACGCACCCGATAGTTTGCGCATCTCGGATTCTGTCCGCTGGCGAGCGAGCTCGCTGGAGAGCCAATTGGCCATCAATTTGAGAATTTCCTTGTCGGTTTCCGTAAACCTCAGGACGCGAGGCTCAGGACCGATGAAGCTCAAGGTCCCGTATGGCATGTTTTCACCTTCTACCCGGATACCGAGGTAAGCCTCCAGCTTGTGCTGACGGTATGCGGGATGACTGCACCACTCGGACGCGGCAGCGTGCTCGAAACAAACGGGCTCGCTGGACTTGAGCGTGAGACTGCAAAAGGTGTGCCCCAGCGGAAACACGCCGCCCTTGGCAATCGCTCCGTCGGGCGAAAGAACCTCCACGATTTCGTATGCGTCTCCGACGACGCTTGAGAGGATGCCGATAGGGAGGTTGAATTGTTTGCGTCCGAACGCGAGCAGCTCTTGGACTTTCTCTTCGAAGCCCCAGCCATGGCTGGAACCGATGCCTTGCAATGCGCGCAGCGCGCTCTCGCTCCGACGCAACATCGCGTCGTCCTGCTCGCATTGGTGGTCAGCATGGCGGATCGGTTGCTTCCGACCACTAAGCCCATGCTTGCGTCCGAGAACATACGCGGCAAATACCAGCAGCGTGGCCAACGCTGCCGCGCCGGCGAACAACCGTCCCCGTTCGCGATCGACGATATTCCAGAGTCCGTCGGCAACCATTCTTGGGTCGGAAGAGAACGCGGAATCTTTCCGCACTGCGTTCACCGACCAATAGTCGAAGGTTGGGTGCCCGCCTCCGCCCCGCGCCACGCGGGTGATTTGGATCTTACGCAACGGGCATCTATGCACTCCGCTCACGGCACTGTACGCGGCGAGTTCGGCTGCGTGCGGTGCTGCATTCCATCCAGTACAGACGAAGGAAATCGCGAGAGTAAGAACAGTCGATTGCAACCAACGCATGATTTGACTACTCGAAAGCCCGTTCGGTCATGGTCGTGCGACGCGCCTGCCGGTGGCTTTTCATGACGGACACCCCACGCTGACTCCATCCCAATACCCGGGGTCGCCGATCCGCTTCTAGACGCGCAGCGCCGGCAACTCAGTTGATCCGTAGCGGGCCAGTTTTGTGTTTCGCCGAGATGAGGCGCCTCTGCCTGCGCACTCGGGACGCAGATCAGTTAGACCTGTTTGTGTCTTGATAAGGTTTCCGAACTGAAGCGCATGGCACCGATATTGGGAGGATGGCTCTGCGGCTCGACAGAGCGACCGCGCAGTAAGCTGGCGGGCGCAGGCGGTCCCAGCAGGGACGCAACAAGCTCGCTGGATGGCTGCTCACCGGGTATACCGAGCAAATGAGCGTCGTGATGCAAGCGCGGGTACCACTGACGTTTTTCTAATTGGGTGGTGGCAGGGTAAACGCGTACAGTCGAGCGAGACTGGAGCTGCGACTTGTGCGGCGGAGCATACAGCGCGTCAGCTCCTGATGTGGAACTCGCGAGCATGAGCTCGGCGGAGAGTGGATTCAACAAAATCAGCAGAAATATGGTCAAGCGGATGGAGAGGACCGATGTCCCGCCGGAACTACACACTCCGACATACCTCTCGAGCAACATTTCCCTGGCTCCAACTCCAAACTACAAAAGCTCATGTTGGTACCTCGTAAAAGATTCTAGCGTGAGTCTCCAAACATGCAAGGTTATCCGACCGCGACCCGTCGCCATTTCGAATGCCGTGCGCAATCCGCCGACCTTGTCCCGTATAATCGCTCTAAAATTCCCTTAAAAAGGCCGCTCACCGACCGGGAACGCCGGTTGAACGCCTGGATCTACACTCCGTTTAAATGGCGCATACTGATGGACAGATTGCCCTCGATCGTTTTCACAACGCCGATCTTCGCCTGGGGCCGCGCGATAGGACCCGTCCGCCGACTCGATCCGTAAACGGTTGACCGCGGCCGCCCGCCTTCGTCCGTCCGGTACCAAGTGCATGCTCGAGTACAACTATGAGACGGAATGCGACGGATCGCACGGACTGAACTCTACGAGGTGTTTACGGCAGCCGAAATCGCTAAGTTTGCGTTTCTACATTGACGGACCGGCTCATGTCACTACTACTTGGATAGTACCGAGAGCAGCCCCCGAAGGAGCACGCAATGAAATTTGCAATCGAATTTAAGTTATTGGCGACATTGATGTTATTCAGTTTGGGATCACTAGGAGCCGCCCAAGCCGAGCGCCGTGAGGCGGTAGCCCGCCATTATGCTGTAACTGAAATCACGAGTGCGGGCGCAGTATCGCACTTTCCCGCCTATGACCCTGTTTCCGGACACGTGTTGGTGTCGAACATCGCCGCCGGGACGGTTTCGGAAGTCGATCCTGGAGAGGGCGTGGTGCGCGTGTTCCAGGCTGAGAATCAACCGCATACCGTGAAAGTCGCGCCACAGCAGCGGCTTGCCTATGTAGTCAACAAGGGTTCGTCATCGGTTTCGGTTCTTGATCTGACGACCGGAAAGACGGTTACGAGCTTTCCGGTCGGAACGAATCCCCATGGCTTAGATTTAGACTTCAAGCGGAACCGGATCTACGTAACGAGCATCGATTTAAATGAAGTTGAAGTCTACGACATGACTACCTACAACCAACTCGCGGTCGTGCAGGTTGGCCCGGGTCCTTGGGGAGTCAGCGTCAACGGTGACGTGCTCGCCAGCACGGATACGGGTGGCGATACGATCCATATTATTGATCCCGACTCCCTTCAAGTGCTTGACGTAGTCACCGTAGGGCCTGGACCGTGGAATCCCTCGGTCGGCGCCAGCGGCACAGTCTACGTCACCATTGGCGAGAGCGGAGAAGTTGCGGCAGTCCGCGGCGGTAGCGTTGCGTGGCGCGCGTCGGTTGGTACGGCACCCCGCGGCATCGTAGCGGACGAAGCGCGCGATGTGGTCTTAGCAAATGTATCGGGCGACGACAAAGTCGCTGTAATCGGTGCTAAACGGGGACGGTTGTTTGATGCGGTAAGCGTTCCTGATCAACCCGCCGGGATTACGTACGACCACCTCACTGGCATCGCCTACAGTGCCTGCCAAGGGGCGGGCAAGTTAGCTACGGTGTCACCGGCTATGTCGTTTGGCGACGGGGCACCCCGGCGCGGCGGCCCAACAGGCGGTAAACCGTAAGCGCTACTAGCGATGACAGCGGCGCGGGGCACGAATGTGCCCCCGCTGTAGCTTTGTATGGTACGAACGCAGTGTGTCTAGAGGTTCGCCATTTTCGGAAAGCCGGCCGTTTTTTGACGACGCGCTGAACACCGCACTGGATCCAGCAACCGGAAGAATGGCGCAACGAGCCAGTTTAAGCTTTCGCAATCCGCAAGCCGGACACTTCAGCGCCTTCACCGAAGTCAGGCCGTCCATGTGCGCAACTGATGCATCGGCGTGGCCGTTGGCTTCCGAGCGTCCGTGAACCCCTAGCCGCCAGCCGATGTCCTAGACAGGTCCTGATCTACACCTGGACATCAGGCGGTGCGGTGTTGCCCGACATGAAGGTGATTTATCGCCAGTGCATCACTCGGGATCTTAGACATCGCGTTCTGTCGGATCAAGTGACGCGATGCTGGTTTCGACAGCGTCCACATCGATAGGCCTGCTGTAACCCCGAACGCACCGACCAATCTGACATTCCCGGCAAGCCGCTAAAATTGCCGGACTGGCGTCTCGCTACAAGCCCTGTGCAGGGCGGCGGCGCAGGATGCGGCCATACCGGCGCGGCACGAGCTATCGATCTGCAAGTGCTGTCCGGCGGCCGCCCGTGCGGGCTCGTGTTATTGCGGAACACACTTGAGACGCGCGGCGGCGCGCAGAAGGCAATCAAGGTCATCCTGGGGCATTCGCGCAGGGCTCGGGCGACGTCCAGGGCCTGGCTCTGCGCCGGAAGATTCCGACATCGCATCTCGTGCCGGAAACTGCTGCCGATCGAGAGAGCGTGCACTCCGCAATATGGATAGCGGCCATAGCAGGTGCACCAAGCTCGACCGAGGTCTGCGCCTCCCCTTGGTTCCTCATCGACCTGCCGATGGCGATTCCCTCGGTTAACCGCGTTCCAATTGCAGGCGCGCTATTGCGCGCCTGTAAGCGGCTGCACGTACGGGCTCTCAGGCCATTCGGGCAAGCCGCTCAGGTCCACGATATTGCGTCGCTGCGTGGCGGCATCCACGCCCTTTCCTAGGGAGTCCGCAAGTAAGTCAATTGCCGTCAGCGGTGCACCGGTTTTCGGGTCAGTGATAGCCGTGACATTGGCGAATCCCGAATAGCTGCACAATACGTCCGAGGGTTCCATGGGCCGTTTACATCCTGTGATGCTCAACACCTGGTCGTCTGCGATCGGGTGCCAGTTGGCATCGTACAGTGCCGTGAGACGTTGGCCGTCGGGGTTGGTCAGGGTAACTTCCGCATTCAGCCCCGAGAAGCCGTCGAACCAGCCCCCCCCTTGCGCGAAGGCATCGGTGGAAAATACATGCGTCAACGTATCTTCCATGATTTCCCGCAGCCGAGCACCGGTCACATCGCCGGTAGCAAGGGTAAATCCAACGGGCAAGAACCGATAGACGTCTTCCAAGGTAATGGCGCCGGTGGCGACAGTTGCGTCTTCCGAGAGATAGCCAGCGGCGGGAATAACGGCATCGAATCGAAACCCCGGCGCCAGCGCCAGGTCGGTGTGCGTACGCGCGCGCATAAGATCTGTTAACAAATCGTTGAAACTGCTCTCCAGCGCTTCTCTGCGGTTCAATGTTGCCGCGCTGTAGCCGATCACGGTATCGATCGGCGCATTTAAGGTCTGCTCGCTGCCGGGAGTCGGGTCGGCCATGTGAACGTTGTGCGCGAGAAATGGTGCGCGCGCCGCGTCCACCAGGGCCTTCATCTGCGGATCTTCAGGAATGGAAGGATCGATAACTTCCAAAGTCCAGTTGCGACTCACAACTCCGTTCGCAGCGACCGTAACATCCATGCGTCCTAAATAGCCGTCATTGCCCGCCTCCACGACCAGCGCGCCGCTGGCGGACGTCAGTGGGGTTTCAATCACCTCGTGGGTATGAGCCGAGAAGAACACGTCGATGCTGCCGGGCGCAACGACTTGGGCGAGCGCATAATCTTTCTGTATCCCCAATTCGCTCATTACCACCACCACCTGACATCCGTGTTCGCGCAATTGGCGACTGTAGGTATCGAGCAGACGCTGGTATCGCTTTTTACCCTGCGTGAATTGCATACCGGCGGACAAGGGGCGATACATCTGCGGCACGATATCGGACGTCACGCCGATGAAGCCAACCTTCACGCCGCCAATCGTTTTGATCAACGTCGGCGGCAAAACCAACTCGCCGGTCTCGCGGTCCATGAGATTGGCCGCCAGGTTGGGATAGTTCGGTCGTTCGATGGTCGCCACCGCGGGAGCGGTAGCCGCAGCAAAACCCGAATCGGGGGCATGCCCAGTAAAACGCGAAAGAAACACGTAGGGACCGTAGGCATAATCCCAGTTGCCGGGGACCCCAACGTCGATCCCTAAAGCGTTGATCGGTCCGACGATCGCATTTCCGACCGTGTACATAGCCTCAACGCCGCCATGGAACGTATCCCCGATGTTCATGAGTATAGTATTGGGTGTTTCTCCCCGAATCTGCTTCACCAGCGTGCTCACCCGCGCCAGCCCGCCGCGCTCGCGTAAAGCCACCTTGCCGTCTGCCCGCACAGCGTCCATGTGCGGTGTGAGATGCGCGTGAAAATCGTTGAATTCGAGAAACGTGATAGTCACGGGTTGTCCGGCTGCGGCCACGACACCCGATATGGATAAGATCACTACCGAGCACAGGACTCGAAACATTGGCATTGAATGGCTCCCTGATACGAAACGCATGAAAACGCTTTCCGCTACTATCGCGGTAGTACATGAGCTCCAAAAAAAAGCCCAGAAAGGCGACAAGCAAACTTCATTAGTCTATTATAATGTTCTAATTATATGATTCCGCTGACATTTTCGAAGCCTAGTCTCCGCGTGCACCTGCTGGAAGCAATTTTTAGTTACAATTTGTTGCAGCGCAACGCCGCGTCGACCGGGGGCGTCCGGGATCCGGCGCAGAATCCCAGAATGTAGGCGGGAGATTGGCTCCGCGTGCGAGCAACGGAAAACCGCGCTGCGACCAACCGCGATCGGTTAATCGTACAAATTTCGTTCCCAGACGTTGAATCGAGCGCGTAATTCGTCGGCCACGAAGTCCACCAATGGCCCGTACCCGGTAAGGCTAACCACGCGCTTCCCGGAGCTATCCAGATTCGAATCAACTGCGTAAAGACGAAACGGCATTTCATCCTCCTTTTGAAGGACCCAATACCGTAACGAACGGCTCCCATCGGCTTCGGTCGTGCGAATATCCGGTTGACCGAACTCAGACGTGAACTGTGAAACGGACAATGGGTTGCGCAATGTCAACACGACACTGCTGACTTTATGGGCAACATAGGGATCACTGGAAATCTCGTAGACCAGTCTACGGGGATTTTCCTTGACCACCGTCTCGCCGACCCCGCCTTTGGCGTACACCGTCATGCTTTGAAACGATCGCACGCTGAAGCAGCGTACCGTCCTTTGGTCTGCCGACGCGGCAGATGCCGCGAACTTGTATGCGAGCTTCCAGTCACCGCCCGGCAATTGCGAAGTTAACTGGCTCACGCAAGATCCTTTCCCTGATGCGCATAACGCAGCAGGAACCCCATAGATCTGCAGGACCTGCTCCACTTTTGCGTCAAGCAATTGCAGTCCCGCAATCGTTCTCATGCTGTCGAAATCCAACGCCAGCGACACGCCTGGCACCACGTACAGCACCGGAACCCACACTAACCACACGAAGAACCTTGGACGCCGCAGAAAGGACACTCAGATGACCTTTTGAACAACATGCGTAAAATACTGCGTTGGGATGCGGTCGACAAACCAAACGAGTCCCGCGGATCCGGTAACGAACGACGCATAGCGGATCGCCATCGGTTGCCATTGGTGCTTACGCAGGATCGCCAGCAATACCACCAACGGAATTACAATGACGAGTTGTCCGAGCTCAATGCCCGCGTTGAATGCGAGCAACGAACTCAGCAACTCATTTTGCGAGAACGTGAGCTGTTTCAAGACGCCTACGAAACCCAGTCCGTGGACCAGACCGAATGCGAACACCAGTAACCAGCGGAACCGATGCGTACGAATGAACAGATTTTCCAACGCCACGTAGATGATCGTCAAAGCAATCAAGGGTTCTACTACAGCGTTCGGCAAAGATATTATGTCGAAATAGGCCAATGCCAGGGTGATACTGTGCGCTACCGTAAACGAGGTGACGAGCTTAACGGCTTCCCGAATGCCGGCAGTAACGAGAATGACGCTCACGATAAATAGAACGTGATCGAAGCCGGTCAATATATGCTCGATACCGAGGGCGACGAACCGCCCAATACGATCCAGCAAAAGATCCGAACTACCGCTAACCTGCGCGATATGCAGATTCCGATGCCTTACATCGAGAATACCCTCGGCGAGCACATCCTTGAGATTATTCGGATTCACGACTTTAACGGTTTGCGCGTGCTTATCGTCTATATCGAGTAATGCCTCTGATTTGATCACGAATTCGGATATCGGTTCCGGGCACCGATACTTCAGATGTACGATTTTGTCACTCGATGGCAAGGTCCCGAAAGGCGACATGTCGGTTAACGGGCATCCTCTGCCGTTACTTTCGAGTGTTTGCGTACGACTGAAATATCCTCGATAGTAATCGGTTTCCGACGTTGCGAACATTAAGGGAAGAAGCTTTTTTGGAATCGTCATGTAATAATCGATAACCGCGTTGTTCACAACGATTACCGTATTGCTGACAGTGCCGATCGAGTCATGCGCCTGTGCGGGCATGACAACGCACCAAACCAGAATTACCGCAGTCAACCAAGCCGGCGGCAAGCGGACTTTCTTACGTGCCGGGACCTTTTCGGCGACCAGGTCGACACGCGCGTTCCCCGACGACCTGTCATCGGCCGAAGGGGATTGCGCTTTGTGGATTTTGGCGTCTCCGCTCAAACGGGCTGAACAACGATTCATCGATGCCCGAGGGGACCGGCAAATACTTGCACGGTACGGCGATCCAAGGTCGGCGAAACAACTTGTTCGGCTTTGATGTAATCAATGATTTCGTCCACAGCCTCGAATTCTCTCTGCTCGTCAGTTGCGTACACAGGAGTCCCCGTTTGCGGTTGAGCCGGGTTAGGCGTAGTCGACGCATACGTGTACATCTTCTCCATGTTGTCCTGCACCACCGCACCCTTGCGATAGAGGTAATCGTCGCCAACCCGCAAGCTAACCAAATGCTGATCCTGCGGTGCATCTTCTATGTACTCGTACCGGACGTTCGCATTCCATCGCATTGCGTCGCCACCCGGCCACTGGTAGGGGTCAGTTCCGAAACGCATGTTCAACCAATTATTGACCATGTTGTAGACGACCTTTCCCGGTACCGCGCCCGCATACACTTTGTTCCCGCCCCAATTCGGCGACACCATATTCCAAACATCGCCGACAGTGACGGGTCCAGGAATCAAGGTCGCTCCATAGCGAATGCCGCGGAAATGGCACAGATCTGCGGCCCACATTTTCGCGTACGCATCGCACAACAGGTTTGCCATGTTGGACTGGACTGCACCGCGACGGTAGACGGTGGTGCTGGTGTAGCCGATTTGCTCCTCAAAATAGGCTTTGTAGGGTGCGTAGGCCGCCTGAGACAGCGAAAGTATCTCAGGGTCCGGCGTAACTTGGTCGCTGATGATGCGCTTGACGCCATACCCTGCGATAGTAATGTCGCCCCGCTGATCGATTTTCATGTCGAGAATACCGAGATATACGCCGTGGGAACCTGCTTGTACTACCGTGACGGGGTGCCCATCCGCGCCATACATCACACTGGGTTTCTCGAACACGTCATGGGAATGCCCGCCCAAAATCACATTGATGCCAGCCTGCTCCGTCGCGAACTTGAGGTCCTGGTCTTTACCGAAGTGAGACATCGCCACCACGATGTCGACTGGTGTGCCCGCCGCCGCCTGCTGGGCCCGCACTTGCGCGATAAGCGCGCTTACTTCGCCCGCGACTTCGAAGCCGTCAGGTGATCCGCTCGGTGCGCACTGATCGCCGAGTGCAAATCCGTCCGTTACGAGTGGATGAACCAGCCCGATCAACATTACACGTTTGGTCGGAAGCTGTTTGATTATGTACGGCGGAAACACCAGCGGACCGCACGTTGCCTGCGGGTTGCTTGGGTCGCTCGGCGCGTAATGCAGCGTAGTACCAACGGTCGGATATTGTATGTTGCCGACATTTTCCAAAAATACTTCCTTGCCGAAACCGAAATCACGATTGCCGGGCACCCAAGCGTCGTACCCCATTTTATTGAGAATGGGAATTACGGCGGCGCCTTTACTGATCTGCGCTGACGGCGATCCGTCGAACGTATCACCCGAATCGAGAAATAGAGCATTTTGTCGTTGCGGCTTGTATTGTTTTACCAGTGTGGCGATCTGCGCATACCCTCCCAGCTTGCCTTCGGTAGCGGCTATTCCGGCATAACGATCGATATTTGACGGCTCCGCATGATAAAGCGGCATGAAGAATCCATGCGTGTCGTTGGTCCATATTAATCGCACTTCTTCCGGGTGCGGTCCGGTTTCGTCGAGGGGGGGAGCATTGACGCTGTTTATTTCGGAGTTATCGTAACCGCCGGCGTACCTGGAAAACTGGTAGCGACTGTATCCATCGCGCGCAACGGCACTGGCGAACGCGCCATTTGCGCCCGCGACCTGATCGTTTTTCGCCGCCGCTGTCGCCACGCCCGGGACAACAGACATCATCACAGCAATAAACGCGATCAACACCGACGTATTCGGTTGGATTTGTTTCGACTCAACACACAAGGGAATCGGACTCGACATGGCTTCTCCTCCTACGCCGAAGCTTTTATTGGTATCTCAAAGTTTTTATTGAATCGGTCGCCTGCTATTTTGATCGTGTTCGCACGAACATGGGCGCCTCAAAAAGCCCTTTGGGTGCATACGTTTGACCGGTCCCAATCAACAACCAGCGTTAATTCGGCTTCAAACTGCGGCGCACTTCATCAGTACGCTTAGCGCGTTCAAGTCAATCTGCGATTAACCATCCCTGAAAATTAATGTAGCGCTAATTGCTGAATTTTGGAGTCGCGATATGGCATCGCGATGGAGGGTACGAAAAGGATGCTATGAAACGAATGGTATGAGCTACAGTGCGGTTCAATCGGAGACTAAGAACTCTGCCAGCGCCTCGAGCACATCATGCTGAACAGGCACTTCAATTCTTCCCACTTTCATAGACCAATCCGCCGAAATGAGTCCGGCCTGCCGGCCCGGAAAGCGGATCGCAGATCGCAGATCGCGGCAAACTTCTCCGGATCGATTGGATTCAACATCAACGATGTACTCGCGTCCTGCGCACTCTGCAACAGCGCCGGTGGGACGGTGTCTGTTGCACGGCGACCTGACATCATCCGTCGCCATCCGCTATGACCGTTTGCACGTCCAGCGTCGCGTACAGGAGATTTTCAGCGATGATGGTCCCGGCCACGTTGGTCGTCATCGTGCGCATGGAAAGCCGGTTGTTAACTTGTAACTGAACGGACAGCGGGAATTGATACTTGCACTCGGCCAGGGTAGCGTTCCGCGGAGCGAAATCTGTATCGATCCCTGCCTTCAGATCGAACAAAAATGCGGCACCGCTCTTGGTCGAAACCTATCGTGCCGTTCGGGACGTGTTCGGAGCTCATTGGAAAGTGTGTTTGTTCCTCCGATGCGCAGAACCGCGACTATCTCCCGTAACCGTATCCGTCGGCAATGCCAAGACCCAACCCCACGAGTTACCCACATAAAGCGTCTCGCCGAGAACCGTGGGAAAGTTGTACGTGAATGCGCCGCCAACATGGAATCGGTTAAGTACGTTTCCGGTGCGCGCATTAAATGTGACTAGATCCTCCCCTATCGCCTGGATTAACCGCGAATGTTTCACCACGACGCCCGGCCCCCAGCTGGGCTTGCCACTCGCTGATGGCACCGGCGTGCTCCATAGCGGCGCGCCGCTGCGGACGTCGAAGGCGGAGACTGCTTGTCCGAGCGCGTCATAAATAAACACTGTGTTGTTATCGATGGTCGGGGTTGGGGCTACGAACCCGTACGGTGCCTCGGCCGTGGACAGATCCCGAGTCCATACAACTTGCCCCGTTGCGGCATCCAGCGCAAATGCGGTCAACACTACGGCGCTGTCCGTTGTGTCCGGGCCGATCAGCACCGTGCTGACGACTAGTCCTCGGCTCTGATCTATGGCCGGCGATCCTGATGAATAGCCGGTGACGTAGGTACCGGGCAGCGAGTGTTCCCAAATAATTGCGCCTGTGGCGAGATCGAGGCCGACCAGTTCATCGGGCATGGCTTTGCCTACGATCATTAGGGGAGACTGCCGGCCTGGCCGGCGGTAGATGTTCGCCGATGAGAGTGCGTTGAAGCCACTGAGCTTAATCTTCGGCGAACCGACGCCGTCCATCAGCGCGGGCACCGGCGCTCCTGTATCTGCATTGATTGCCCACAATTGGCCGTCCCCTGCAACCCAATAGAGATTGCCTTTATCGAAGAGCGGCGTCATAGCGCTGCTTGCCCCGTCGGTATAGAACGTCCATTTTTCCGTGCCGGTCCGTGGATCGAGACCAGTCAGATGCTCAAAGGATCCACCGAGTTGCGTATCCGGAGAGTCGGATTTGAACGCGCCTGTCGCCCCCAGGGGAAACTGCTGATCACCGGCGCTGACAACGACCGTGTGCGGAGTTACCAGCGGTTGCCCAAAATTGGCATTGATGGTGCGATATCGCCATATGAGCTTGCCTGTAGTTGCATTCAGGGCATTGATGGAGTTTCGGTCGCTACCTACGTACGCGATACCGTTCACTGGCGTCACACCAGTGCCGACACCGAACGAGAGGTGGGTCAATTGCGTCGCCGCCTCAGTACCGAATATAGCTTCATCACGCGGCGGCGCTTGCAATGGGATTGCGTTATTGAGCGGCGTTCTCCACTGTACGTTACGTGGCCCTCGCTCCACGTACCCGTTGTGGTCCTGGCCGCCCGCATAAGAGAGCCACGAACGCGGGAACTTAGCTGCCTCACGAGTGCTAGGCAGTGCCGTACGATCGAAATACGCGGGCTGTTGTGGCACCGCGTAGGGCGGCGGGAACGGTCGTTGACCAAAACCGGGAGACGTCATCAAATAATCGAGCGGGGCCGCGAACACCCAACCGGATAGCGCTCCGAGATACACCATATTACCTACTACGGCGGGTTGATTCGCAGCGAAGGCTGAGAAGGTGCCCGGCGTTTCGAAGTCATTCAGAATTACGCCTGACGCAGCGTCGAACGTGCGAATGTCGCGTCCCTCGACATGGAGGATTCTGCCATCGATGTACACCCCCGCCGCATGGGGCCGGTGGCGCTGATTCGATGCGTCATCCGGTTCTTTCAGACTGGTGGCCCAAAGCAGCGCACCGCTCGGTATGTCGTAGGCGCGGTAGGTCTCATTAAGCGGATTGCCCATGTACACTGTCGTATCATGGATCATTGGCACACTGCCCTTGAAACCGGGAATACTTGGGCCGGTGCCAGCCGACGCCGACCAGCGCACCGCGCCAGTAGTCGCATCAACGGCGTATACCGTTAAGTCGAAAACATCGCTGGCAGAAGTTTTGGTGAATACATTGGTTAACACGACACCGTGCACCGGATCGACTGCGACCGATGTGTCGCCGGCCGAGTTGGCAGTGGCGCCGGGCGGCGCGAATGACCAGGCCAGAACAGGCGCTGTCGGCACAGTGACGTCAACGCCCAACACGTTTGCCGGTCGGATGGTGCCGTAGGTGATCAGCAAACGTCCGTCGGCGGTTCTAAACCAGTTGGGAGATGCCAAGCCGGAATATCCCTCGCCGGGGTTGGTGAACACCGACAACTGATTGCCGGTGGCGGCATTCAATATGTATAAGTGACCGTCTCCGCTGCTGGCATATATGATTCCATCTTTATATATAGGGGTCGGGCGAGCGGCTCCCATGGTGTCGAAGCGCCACAGTTGCTGGCCGGTGAGACCGTCAAACGCATAGACGGACGAGAAGCTCGCGCCGCGGTCATGCGGAAGGTCATCGCTAAATCGTATCGTGTTTTCCAGGCTGTAATTCGCATCGCCAGACCCCACGAAAACCACTGGGCGGCCATCTATTTCTTCCACCACAGCTTGGCTATTTCCCGCGGTGTTGATTAATTCCGCTTTCCAGATTGGCGTGCCGTAACGTGCATCGATCGCCCACAGCTCGTTGCGGCTCAAGGTCGTGTAGACAATTCCTTGCACGACCGAGACCCCCATCAGGTTGCCCAAGGAACCGGCAATTGCTGCGCCCCAGCTTTGGGTGCCGTTATCAGGAAAAGACGGAATTGCGTCAGCCAAGCGCAGGAATTCATCGTCGGTAATGGGGGCGGCCCAAAATGTCCCGTTACGCAAATAATCAGGCGGAGACGCGCTAGCCGTAAACAGCGGTTCGTGTCGCTGATTGAACCCGAGCTGCGGCCATTCGCTCGGGAATGCATCGCGAGACGAAGGATCGGCATACGCGGTGGCGGGTCCGAATTTCAATAGTACATCGAGATTTTCAGGGACGCCGCAATTGAACATTTGCTCTGTTCGCAGTGTCGTCGGACTGCAAGGTGGCGCAGCAGCCGCGGCAACAGCCGCCAAACATCCCGAGAACACAAACGCTCCGAGCACGGCAATCATCCGTTGCGGATGGCGGGTCATGTGGCGTTTTCCCTTCGAAAGTGCGTATGGGCGACTCGCTGACACGCGAGCTTTGTGTCAGCTCTTACTCTCTAGATTTAGCGCATTTTGAATCCAAAAGCATAGAGAAAATGCCAGTGGCGAAGCTCAATGCCGTGCAATTAGTCTAGGCCATGGTTTGCGCGGAATCACCGACCATGACGATACCCTCCATATAGCGGGTACACCGTTTCTCGACGCAGTAGATCAACTGGTAGGCCTTAGTGCGCGCCGAACAATCGGCGCCTTGTTGGGAACCAAGTCAAACCGGTGGGATTGGCCCAGTTGGGCGAGCGTTTCGGGCATAGTTGCGAGGAGCAACAGCCGGCGAAATCGGCACGGCCTAGCGTGACGCTGGCGCGAGGTCGTGAGGTCGTGAGGAACTACTGGCATGCCGCGATGGGGAACGGCCTGGCGAGACGCCACCGACGTTGGCTATCACCATCTCGACATGTAACTGCCACGTGTAACGCTAGGAGGCTCGCCCTTCGCGTTCAGCGATCTTTGCCGTTGTCGGTGCGGGCGGCTCTTCAACCGCAAAGGATCATGGATCAAAAAAATCCGGCGGGTCCTGAGCAAGTGACCCGCCTCGAATCCCGCGCCGGGGCCTCGACTGCTAGCGCATTATGCATCGCCAGGAATACGCGCGGTCTGTTCCGAGAACCCTCTCGCCTGCGATCAAGACACGTAGTTATCAAACGGCGACCGCGCCGTCAGCGTCTGAGCAACCGCCGGTTGCATTCGTTCAATCTGACTGGTGCGATCTTCACGACGATCACGGCGGCGATCTTCGCGTCTTTCATGTGCTGCGCATGCTGATAACAGGAGCGCAACGATCAAAACGGTCATGACCTTCATGTGTACCTCCAAGATAACTGGCGAAGTTTAGACTTCTGGCGTGTGCTACTGAAAAGTTCAAAGTCTAGCGATTTCGCTAGACTTGGAGTCCAAAATCTTAGTGCATTATAAATGTGCGACAACGATTTGCCCGTTGCCGATGTGTGACACTTTTACGCTGGCAGTGGATTTTTCCGGTTTCGCACACGAACCAGAGGGCGCAAACGCCTCGCGGACCAGAAAAATGACAGGAAAGGGGAAGAAAAAATCGTGCCTATATCATCGTTAGGCGGCCATCCATGGCCAATCTTGTTTCCGAACTCGCACAGGGCAAATTATTGTGCATTTACCTGCAGTAGATCTTTAGCGACAATCACTTCGCCACTGTAGTAGCGTTTCACTACCTCGACGATCCTTGAGATGTTGTCGTCGGTGTAGGGTGGCATGAGGTGCGACAGCACTAGCTTTTTAACCCCGGCAGCCTGAGCGGCCTGACCGATCTCCGACGGCAGCGAATGAAACAGATCCGGCGGATCAATGCGCATCGCCGGACGCAGAGAGGTGTCGTAGATCAAAACGTCGCTGCCCATCGCCAGCCGCACCAGGTTTCCGGTATCGGAATTCAGGTCGCCGGAATACGTTATGGACTGGCCGTTGTAGTCGACGCGGAAGGCAACCGAAGGCGCTTGCCCGTCGCGCGGACCGTGCATGACCGGAATGCTCGAGACGACCACGCCGTTGCTTTCATACACCTTTTGCGGTGTGGTGACCACCTCATAGTCATACGGCACATTTATGGATTGGAGCTTCATATCGGGCGCGTAGACCGTGCGAAGGAAGTCATGTAGATAGGAATATACGCCTCCGTGATCAGCAAAATGCATATCGACGAATCGACTGGTGCTCGGGAATTCACCCCAGGCATCGGGACCGACAATCGTTAAAGGGGTGTTGATGTTGTAACTGCGACGCAAGTAGTACATGGATTTGATGATGGGGGCGAAGTCGGCTACGTGGTCGATGTGCAGATGCGACATCAACCACGTATCGACGCGCTCCAGATTGAAAATACGGCCTTGACCCAGGCGCAGGTAAGTACCGCCACCACAATCCATCATGATCCGCGGCACTCCGTCCACGTAAACGAGATAGCCGGCAGACGCTCGATCCGTCAATGCGAACGGCCCGCCGCTGCCCAACACTGTTACGGACAAATCCGCCGAAGCATTGCTGGCACCCAGACACGCGCCGGCAATGCAGGCAACGCCCACCGCACTTCGCAGCCACCGGCGCAGACCTCCAGCGCCGCCTACTCGGCCAGCGACCGAACGGCCGAACATGCTTAATGTGGTCATAGTGCAACTCCTCCAATTGTCATCACTCTTGTTATCACTCTTCTTGTCACACGCTTTTGGTGACACTCTCCATCTACTATCACAGTAGTAATTTGAGGTAAAGCAACGTACTCGCAGATGACGATTCGTTCTCAATATCCCTGGTAATATTCTTTAGAGGACTGTGTTGAGCAGCTCTGCAGGCCGCAAACAGATCTGATACAGCACTACAAAGGCCAGCGTCGTTTTGATTATGGTGAGCTGCTTGCTGTCCACCCGTTCAGCGCGGACCAATGACTCGACGCGGACGCCCAGTTGCGTACCCGCATGCACGACTGGAAACCGATCGACAGCCGTGCCATGCGCACCGCCGCCCAGCTCAGACACCTTGCACAAGGCACGCGCTAGTGCGCCTCTGCAGCGTAACTTCACGGAAGCCAATTGATCCGACCCGCGCTCCATCTCAAGCTCGATCCAGCGCGATGCGACGTGCAAAAAGGGATTCCAAAACGCCAGCCGCCGACAAATCAATAGCAACCATTTAGTCCACAGATCACCACGACGAATATGCGCCAATTCATGGGCGAGCAAAGCTCGCAGCTCTCCATCATCCATCGAATTCGCCACGCGGTCGGGTACTATAATAACGGGCTGTCTCATCCCAACGACCAACGGGCCGCGTACCCGCCGCCCCGTATACCGCGCTACGTCGACGCCGGTCATTCCCAGGCGCGCGGCTATGTGGTCCAAGGCGGCTCGCAAGCGCGGGTCGCGACAACTTTCGCTACGCACAGCCCGAATGTACAGCCGGTAACCGATGAAATCGATGGCCAATAACGCCAGCCCAACGGTTCCGCAGACGAGCAAAACGAGGTGATGATCGTCAGGAAGGAGGCGCAATCGGGATCCGAATGCTGCAATGACAGGAGCCCAGAACAACGCCAGCCGAGCGTTGGGCGACTCAATGCGCATCACGCGCACGAGCACAATTACGACACCACACCACAACCCGGTGAGCAACGCCGACCCGACAAAAAACCGTAATACGAATTCAGTCAGATTCATCCGGATCTTTGATCGATTGTGCAAGCGTACTCAAGCGCTTGCGCTCTTGCGGGCTCAGTGGTTCATCGCGCCCCAGCAGATGGGGAATGAGGGCGAACGGATCGCCCCCGCTCAAAGTGTCGGCCAGGCGTGCGAGCAGATTTTTGGCAACTTTGGCGCGACTTATCCGGGCTGAATACCGATAGGCTCGACCGCAACGGTGTTGATCGATGTACCCTTTCTTCGATAGCCGCGACAAGGTGGTCATGACCGTGGTGTGCGCCCGGGACGACCCGAGCTTTGCCATCACATCGCGGACCTCGAGCGGAGAGTCCGCCTGCCACATGATATCCAGAACCTCCAGTTCGAGATCGCCGAGACGGCCCTGTTTTTCATCCGACATGCCTTTCCCTCGCGGGCGCTCACCTGATAGCAGGCTACTATGACTTCCAGTGTTAGACAAGCTGCCGCGCACACCACATATCCTGTCCTGGCATAACGACGAAGTGCTACTTAATCTATTGGAATGCGAGGGTTAGGGCTCACAACTCCAATGGGCTTCTAGCCAGATCCGTGCCGTCGCTCTTCGGGCTGCCACGATTGCGGGGTATCCGCTGCTACCTATTCGGAACGCCGTTGCATGCGCTCACGCATGCGCTCCATAGGCCGGCGGGTTGCAGTGTCGTCATTCGCATCGCGCTTCGAGGCAGCCCCCGATTCTTGACCTTCACCGTTCGCCGACACCGTCATCAAGTCTTCGGCCACTACCACCGGGCCGTCGTACTCCTCTTTCACTGCTTTGACGATACGATCAATCTTGCCCGGGACGTATGGCGGCATGAAATGAGAGAGCACCAGTTTTTTCACTCCGGCCTTTTTTGCGGCCTTGCCGATGTCACCGGGCAAGGGATGAAAAATGTCCGGTGGCTCGAAGTGCTGCGCGGGGCCCAGGGACGCATCGATGATCAATACATCGGTGTTCTTGGCAAGCGTCACCAAATTCGGCGTGTGCAGATTAAGATCGCCGGAGAACGTGATGGAACGGCCACCGTACTCGATGCGATACGCCACTGACGGCGTCTTCGATTCCCGCGGCCCGTGCATCACAGGGATGCTGGTAATACGAATACCATCCTCCTCCATGACCTCGACGGGCTTTTTGACTTTTTCGTAGTCATAGGGAAGATTCTTGGTTTCGATATTCAACTCCTTCGCCTTCACTGTATGCAGAAAATTATGCAGATAGGCGTAGGTTCCGTGCTTGGGATCGAAATAGTTGGCCACGAATTGGGATGTGCTCGGGAAATCACCCCAGGCATCAGGTCCGTAGACCGTGAGCGGCGTGCTGTTGTAGCCGCGACGGATGAAATACATGGACTTGATGATGGCCGGAAAGTCGGCCGAATGATCAATATGCAGATGACTGAACAGCCACGTATCCAAACGCATCAAATCGAATAAATGGGCTTTGCCCATGCGCTCGAACACACCACCGCCCCCATCTATCATAATGCGGGGAACGCGGTCGATGTAGATCATGTAGCCGGCGGAAGCACGCTCGGACATGGCCATTGGACCGCCGCTACCGAGTATTTCGATTGCCAAGCCATCGGGCCGCGCCGACTTGTCAGGCATGGCCTGCTTCATAGACTTCATTTTTTCCATGAACTGAGGCCCGTCATTTCCCTCCTGCGCGCCCGCTCGGCCGCCTGCCACTGTCAACAGGCTCAACAACATAATCTTAAAAAAGAAATCCATGGAAAAACGTTTTGAATCGTTCCGTGCGTGGCACGAACGCGCAACTGCCGTGGAACATCGTGACGCCATTGCGAACCCCTTTTGAAACCGCCATGAGCAACGCGCTCAGTGTAGAACAGCAAGCGTACGATTGCGCGGACA
Organism: uncultured Gammaproteobacteria bacterium; assembly: GCA_963849825.1. Classification (GTDB taxonomy): domain Bacteria; phylum Pseudomonadota; class Gammaproteobacteria; order JASBUN01; family JASBUN01; genus CAVXJN01. The sequence goes on from CAWKIK010000001.1 coordinate 76,341, forward strand.
CGGTCGGTGCACACGCCCACACCCGGCAAGGCGAGTCGTTCGCCATGCCGGGTGTGCGGACCCGTGTTGACATCACTGGGCGCCGACACTGTCGAAGTTGAGCGCAGTCACCCATCCCCAACTGTTGCCAACCACAACCGAATCGCCCACCGCTACGGGGTTGTTGTACGTCATCGAACCGCCCACATGTTTCATATCAACGACAATGCCGTTGCTGGCGTCGAACACATATAGATCGGGCCCGACCGCCTGTACCAAGCGATTCTGGGTTTTACCCAACAACACGCCGGGGCCCCAGGTCAGCTTCCCATTCGGGAACGTCACTGCAGTGCGCCAGGCCTCAGCGCCGGTTTGCACATTGATGGCGACGACGTCATCGCTTAAAGGACTGGCGAAATACGCCAAGCCATTCACGGTGGAAATCACCGGGGTCGCCGCAACCCACCCTTCCGGATATTCGCCGCTACCCAGGACCTTCGTCCAGAGTACCTGCCCGGTCGCCGCATCCAGGCCGAATGACAGCAAGGTCGATGTATTGGCGACATCGTCCGCATCGACCAATACGCTACCTACGATGACGCCCGACCCCTGATCGACGGCAACCGTGGTGGCCGCGAATCCGGTGAGTGCCACGTTTTGACCGGTGAGAGGCTGACTCCAAACCTGCGCACCGGTGTTCAGATCGATGGCAACCATTCGCGCCGGCGCGCCTAGCCCGACGATCAACAGCGGCTGACCCGTCGCCGAAACCAAAGTGGCTCTAGTGTTCCGTTTGGCGCCCACGACGAATATGTTCGGCGTAGAGATGGCGTTGAATCCGTCCAGCGTCACCGTGGGATGCCCCTCCGTGTCCATGAGCGGCTGCACGGGCACTCCCGTGTCGGCATCTACCGCGTATAGTTTTCCCTGGCCGTTGATCCAATATAAATTGCCGCGATGATACAGGGGCGTCTGATCGCTGGTGCCCGGCCCGGTCCACACGGTCCACTTCTCATTGCCCGTGCGCGGATCGAGACCGGTGACGTGCTGCAGCATCGCGCCCACCGATGTAGCAGGGCTTTGGGAAGCGAAATCGCCGGTGGAGCCCAGATCGAAATAGGGATCACCGCCGCCCACCACCACAGTACGCGGGGTGACCACCGGTTGCCCGAAGTTGCGGCTCAAGGTTCGCAAACTCCATTTAATATCGCCGCTGGCCGCATCGATGCCGTAGATGCGATAGCGGTTGCTGCTCGCATACACCATGCCGTTGGCTACCGCGATGCCGCTGCCGACTCCGAACTCAAAATGCGTCAATTGGGTCGCAATTTCCTCGCCGTAGATCGATGCATCGCGAGGTGGCGCAGACAATGGAATCGCATCGTCTAAGGCCGTCTGCCAGCCGGCACTGGCAATCCTACCGGCCACGGCTGCGTTATTGTCCTGCCCGCCGGCGTAATAGAAGAACGTGTTGGGCGTAATGGCGCCAGCGCCGCGTCCCACATGACTGCCGCCCGAACCGGGTTCGGACCGGGCGAGGGTCTTCGGCGTCGGCAAGTTATCCGGCAACCCGGCCGCCCCTGGACGTGTGCTCAATACGTCGATCGGCGCGGAGAAGATCCAGCCGGATATGGCAGCGAGGTAGACTTGCTTGCCGACGATCGCCGGTTGCGCCACACCGAATAGCGCGAATACACCGAGCGTCTCAAAGTCATTCAAGACTGCGCCGGTGCTTGCGTCTAAGGTGCGAATGTGGCGGCCGGAGGCGTGCAGCAGCCTCTCCTCACCTGCATCCGTTACAAAGTACGCCGCCGCGGCCCGCGGGCGCTGCTGCTGAGGGTCCGATGTCGCATCGTCGAAATCCACGCTCCAGCGCACGTTGCCGTCCGCCGCGACCAACGACCAGAACGTGCCGTTGATCGTATTGCCAACGTAAACATTGCCGTTCTTGATCATGGGCACGCTGGCTTTGAAACCGGGCGGGCTATCACCCGGACCGAGGTCCACGGTCCAGCGGATGACCCCAGTGGCCCCGTCGATACCGTGCGCCAACAAATGGTTTTCCCCATTGACCGAGCTGAAAACGGTGGTCACGATCAGGCCGAGATCGGGATCTACTGCGACAGGGGTGTCGCCCGGTGAATTGGCACTGGCGTTCGGCGGGGATAATTGCCAGGCCAGAGTCGGCGCCGACGGATTCGTGACGTCCATGGCCACAATTCGGCGTGGGCGCGTGATCCCATATGTAACCAGCAGTCGGCCGTCGGGTGTCTCCACCCAGTTGGGCGATGCCAGTCCGGGAAAACCCTGGCCGGGATTGGTCGTCACACCGATCTGCGCACCCGTCGCCGGATCGATGACGAACAATTCGCCGCCACTGGTGGCAAGGTAAATTTTTCCGTCCCGGAAAATGGGTGCCGGGCGCGCCGCGCCTTTCACATCGAAACGCCAGAGTTCCGCCCCCGTCAGCCCGTCCAGTGCATACAACGATCCGAAGCTGGCACCGCGATCGTGGGGTTTGCCGTTCGCAAAATCCACGGTGTTCCAAACATTGAACGCCGCGTCGCCCACCGGCACGAACACAACCGGCCGACCGCCGACCTCATGCACGATGGTCTGCCCCATTCCTGCGACGTTGACCAGTTCCGTGCGCCATATGCGACGTCCCGTGAGGGCATCAAGAGCGTCGACTTCGCGGCGACCGATCTGCGAATACACAATGCCGTTCGCAACCGAGACGCCCATCACTTCACCGAGTTGCTGCCCCGTTCGCGACGCCCACCCTTCGGGGTTGCCAAAGCTGTCAGTGGCCTCTGCAGCACGCAGCATATCGAGCCCGGTGAGTGGCGCCACCCAGAATCGGCCGCGGATATCCGCACTGCCGGCAAACACCGGGTCGTGAGGCTGGTTGAACCCATATTGGTTCCATTGGTCCGGAAACGCGGCGCGCATAGTCGGATCGTTGTAGGTCGACGCTGGGCCGCTCCGGACACCGAATTGGGACGAAGGTACACATGTGAACATCTGTTCGGTTTGCATACTTGCGTCAGAACAGCGCGAGAACGGCGCCGCCGCCACCGCATCGGTCGCGCACCAGCCGAGCACCGTTACCGCAAGCGCGGCCATTTGTAGCGGCTTTCTTGGTTTCATGGAAATTCTCCTCACAGCATTTTCGTTTGCGTTGTTATAACCGGATCACGCCCGGCCGCGCGTCACCGCGCGGCCGGGTGCGTGTATGGAGGGTTGGCGGATCACGTCGATCAGTCGGACGTGTTGAGCGCGCCGCGCAGTGGCTGGATCTCCGGGTTGTCGAATACCGGCGGCGGCATCGTACCCAAAAAGTGCACGCGGCCAACGTTCGGGTTCGCCGGCTGTCCATTGCTCAGGTATTCGGCAACAGCTTCGGTCGGGTCGTAGATGGAACCGTCCGCGTGTTTGATAACGGACACGTTCGTGACCGGCCGGAACGCACCGATCCTATCCGGCACTTCCGGGTACCAATAGCCAGTGATCGAATAGGTTTTTGTCGGATCGATGGGTGTCCAGGCACCGGTGTTTGGGTCTTGGACCATAACGTCGGTTGCTCGGGTGCCTGCTGGCGCGTTGGGATCGACGGAATACGTCAAGCCGCTGAATGCGAACAACCAACCGCCGCCCCACACGAAGGGATCTGTTGCCAACGACCCGGAGATCGTCTGCTCCAGCACGGTGAGAATCTGTTGACCGGTCACGTCGCCGGTCGCCAATTGTGCGCCGATGCAGAGGTAGGTATACACATCACCGAGCGTCATTTCACCGGGACGTACGTAAGTCCCATAACGAAAACCGCGGAGGGTGCCCAAATCCGTATTGCCCTTGGCGCGGAACGCGTCGGTGATCAGATCATGCGACGTTCCTTCCAAGACGCCATCCGGGAACCCGAGGCGAACACCATTGGCGAAATTGCCGCGGAACAGTCCGATCGCGGTAAGCCCCACTGGCGTGTCAATCGGCGTGTCGAGAACGTACCCGCTGATTGGGTTGACGTGCGGCTGGAACTGCGGACCCGACAGGAACGGGGCCCGTTGTTCGGCAACCAATGCCGCGGTAGCGGGATCATCGGGCTGATTCTCGATTCCCACGAAACGGTAGTCGTGCCCTACGATGTGCTTGTTCCGCACGTACAGGCGCATTACGGCCATGCGTGAGCCGCCCCACCCGATTTCGGCGGCAAGGGTATGCGTCTTCGGCGTCACGACTACATTCGGTGTCTCCTCATGCATGTCCGAGCTGAAAACCGCATCGACGCCGGGTATTTCGTCCACCAGCAGCGTGTTTTTCGCCAAACCGAGCTCAGATAACAAGATTACAATGTCGACCTTTTCTTTATTTCGCAAATCGGAGACGGCCTGGATCAACTCGTCCTTGCCGTCGGTAAACACGAGACCCACATTGGCGGTGGGCACGGCCGGAAGTCCTCTTTCCGCTGTCATACCGATCACGCCGATCTTGAGCCCCTTGACCTGCAAAACTCGGTAGGGGGGGAAAATGAGTTCGCCGGTGTCGGCATCGTAGGCGTTGGCTACGGCCACCCCCCACCGGCCGCCACCGAACAATTCGAGCATCCGGTCCTTGCCGTATAACCAATCCCAATTGCCAGGCGCATAGGCGTTGATACCGAAGGTATCCAACACATTCACCATCGCCTGGCCTTCCGTGTACAGCGCCTCGGCGCTGCCCTGCAGCGTATCGCCGGCGTTGAACAAAAGAGCGTGGGGATCCGTTTTGCGCACCATGTGGATGAGGCGTGCCATTTTTGCCAGACCCGACTCGTGGGTCTGCGCGATGTCACCGGGGCGCAAATTGGGTCGCGGCACCATGGTGCCGTGATGATCACCGATCTCCATGAGGGTGATGAACTTGGCGCCCCGTGGAGCGGTGTCGAGTGGGGCGCCATGACCGCCCCAAAAATCCGGGTCGGGTCCGCCGGGCGCGGCGTTCAACGTCAACGGGAGCACGGAAACCAGGGCAATAGTGGAAACAAGGTGTCGAATGTTCAGCTGCATCTTCATGGTCGGACCTCGACTTATTGGGGTAGTGGCACAGCGCACCGCCGAAAAATGCCGCAGTGGGAGGTCTCGTCAGTGAAGCAGCCAGAACTTCTGCCGACTACGTAGCAAAACCGGAAGTGTTACCGATTTGTTGCAGATGATTTCGCCGGTACATTACGCGAAATTCCGCTTTTGTCGGGGTGTGTTTGCCAGGGAACGTGCCCGTTTCCCGGGTGCGTACTTCCGATTTGGAGGGTATGCCGCATCCATGCGTTTTCGACTTCGAAACGGCAGCCGATAGCGCGGTCACCGAGAACCCGAACCGGGAGGTGTACCCCGAGCGCAACTTAGCTAGGTCAACCAGTCTGGGGAATGGAGGGAGGCAAAACCGATCCGCGTCGGTGATGCGGCTTGCGAAATTTCGTGGGTGTGCTCCCGGAACGCCATAGGAGCACGACGCGTGGGACACTTAGTCGGGACGACGAAAACGGTCGGCTGCGGTACTCGCGACAGTCATCTACCGCAAGCTTATGGCCGATCTGAAATTAGTCGTTGGAATTTCCTAACTCGGACTCAATACGCCATATTCCAGCGCCCGTTGAATACACTCCCGGCGACTACCTGCGCCGAGCTTGGTGCGCACTGCATCGAGGTGTTGCTCGACAGTCTTGACGGAATTGATGCCAACGGCTCGTGCAATTTCTTTATAACTCAATCCCCTGGCAAACATTGAAAGCACTTCGCGTTGCCGACTCGTGAGCACGATAAACCGCTCGGGCGGAATGTTGGGCGTTTCCGCCTCCAGTGCGGAGGCCGGCGGTTGCGTGGGCGCGGGTCGATGAGTCGAAATTTGAAAGGTTGCGAGGTCGCGGGCCACGAACCGCGCGAGCGGCAATTTTTCACCTAACGGATTATCGGCGGCGCTACAAATGACCACGCAGGCATCGGGACGTCCGTCGGCGCTCAGTATCGGCGCTGCAACACAATAATGATCGCTGAGCAGCCGACTGTAGCACTGCTCCCCACGCAGCACGATGGGCTGGCGATGATGCAGCGCCAAACTGATCGCCGTGGTCCCACAACTCGTTTCTCCCAGGCACACGCCAAAGGAAATCCCATAAACATGTTCAAAGACATCGACCATGTCCGGCGATGAGTGCACGACGAGCACGTATCCGTCGGCGTCGGTGAGCAACAGGCTGGTCGTTTGATCGCTCAATTCGCGATAAAGATCTCCGAAGAGCAGTTGCGCATATCCGATGAGCGACTGGTGGCGGGCAAGTAATGTGTAGATCTGTTCGCCTGACATTCGGTGGCGGGGAAATTGGTGACAGCTCTCGAGCCCGGCCTGTCTGCATCTTTCGTGCGATGCGTTGACCCACGCAGGATTGGCTGTAAATACTTGTTCCGCAGTCTCCTCGCGGTTCGCGGCGGAGCCCCCTCTGGACTCCGCGATAAACAGCTGCTGCTCCATTACTCCTCCCATGAAGGACACGATCAACATCGTGTGCCCTTGTTAATTTTTGTTCTGCCGTAGAGCTAGATTCCTATCGTGATAGTAGCTACTCTATGGAGGTGTTCAAGACACAAAAAGTGAGGTTCCGCGCGCGGAAGAATTGTTTCTGCAGTGGATAACTGCGAATTTCGCATGCACAATCAGTGAACCGACCCACATTGCAAATCCTCAACCTATACAAACCGCCGTGGCAGGGTTAATCGAGAGCGGTCGAAAGTCCCTATAAAAAATGACAGCACAGACTACGAGAGGCAGCATGGCTTGGCATGTGATTGCGCGCGCTGGATTGATGGTAGCCAGTCTGGTCTTCACTGCAGTGTGCGTGGCCGAACCGGTACGGCTCAATTTCCAAGACGCCGATATCAGCGCCCTCATCAACACCGTAGCCGAAGTCACCGGAAAAAATTTCGTCATCGATCCACGGGTGAAAGGTAAAGTGACGGTGGTATCGCCCGAACCAATGGAGCGCGACGAACTCTACCAAGTCTTTTTGTCGATCCTGCAAGTGCATGGTTATGCCGCGATCCCGGTGGGCGCAGTGATCAAAATCGTACCCGACGCAAAAGCGCGGCAGGAAGGCACGTCCGTTGACTCCGGACAAAATCTTTCCGGAGATGAAATCGTAACGCAGGTGATTCCGGTCCAAAACGTCCAGGCTGCACAGCTGGTCCCAGTGTTGCGTCCGCTCATCCCCCAGGAAGGGCATTTGGCGGCTTCGCCTACCGCCAATGCTTTGGTCATTTCCGATCGCGCCAGCAACGTGCGCCGGCTGGTGAGGCTGATTTCGGCCATCGACCGCAGCAGCGACAGCAGCGTCGAAGTGATACAACTGCAGCATGCCTCGGCCGCGGAAGTGGCGCGCATTCTCTCTGGGCTGGAGAAAGCCCAACCGGGCCAACCCCCCGGGCAGAACAATCTCACTATTGCCGCCGACGAGCGCACCAACAGCATTCTGATCGGCGGTGAGCAGAGCGAACGGCTGCGGCTGCGCGCACTGGTGGCCCATCTGGACACGCCGTTGGAAACCGGTGGCAACACCCAAGTCGTTTATCTACGTTACGCCAAGGCCGCCGATCTGGTGCCGGTGCTGTCCGGTATCAGCGGTACGCTGGTGGATGAGAAAACCAAGAAGCCGATCAGCACCGACAAAACCATCAGCATCCAGGCCGACGATGCCGCCAACGCGCTGGTGATCACGGCACCTCCCGATGTATATCGCTCGCTGGAGTCGGTGATCCGGCGGCTGGACGTGCGCCGCGCACAAGTGCTGGTGCAGGCCATTGTCGCCGAAATCTCCTTGGACAAGGCCCGCGAGCTGGGTGTGCAGTGGGCGGTCGACGGCACCCAGGGCGCCAACAGCGGCGTCGTGTCGGGCACCAACTTCAGCGCCGGAAGCTCGAGCATCGTCGACATCGCCCGCAGTATACGCGCCGGCGACATTCCCAATCTGGGCGACGGTTTGGGACTCGCTGTTGGCCGCCTGGGCTCCAGCGCCATCAACTACGCATTGCTGCTGCGTGCGTTGTCCAACGACGCGACCACCAATATATTGTCCACGCCCACCCTGATGACCCTGGACAATCAACAGGCAGAAATCGTGGTGGGACAGAACGTACCGTTCGTCACCGGACAGTTCACCAACACCGGCGCCGCAGCCGGTTCGGTCAATCCTTTCCAGACCATTCAGCGCCAGGACATCGGCTTGACCTTGCGGGTGACGCCGCAGATCAACGAAGGCAACGCGGTGCAATTGGAAGTCGAGCAAGAGGTCTCGAGTATCGCGCCGAGCAGCGCGGCTGCCGATATCATCACCAACAAGCGGTCCATCAAGACCACCGTCATGGTCGAGGACGGGGCCATGGTAGTGTTGGGCGGGCTGATCGACGATACGTTGCAGACGACCAATCAAAAGGTGCCCGGCTTGGGCGACATTCCCGTGTTGGGGCGACTGTTTCGCTATGACAAGACCCAAAAGGTGAAGCGGGATCTGGTGGTATTTCTACGGCCTACCATCGTCCGCGACGCCGCCGTGCAAGCCGAAGTGACCGGCGACAAGTATAATTACATCAGGGCCCGGCAGCTGGAGATGCAGGAACAGGGTGTCGACCTGATGCCCGATGCCGAACAGCCTGTCCTGCCGCGGCAACAGTTCGGGGCCAAGAGCAATGCCGATGCCGCTCCCGAGCCGCAAACGGCGGCGACCCCCGGCAGCGACAGCAAGTATTACGAGGGCGATTGTGTCTGCGACGAAGAAACCCCTGACGAGTTTGCCCGCAGCATTGCCGGCAAGCGCTGAAGCGACAGACGTGATCGCCGCGCCCGTCGATGGCGCGGTTTTGCCCTACACGTTCGCGCGCCGTCACGGCATCGTGGTGCTCGAAGCCCATCACGACCGGGTCGTTATCGGAGTACGCGACGACGCCGAAATCACCGCCATTGCCGAAGCGCAGCGGGTATTGGAGCGGCCGCTGCGCCTACAGCAGTTGGATGCCGAGGCATTCGAACGCCTACTGTCGGAAGGTTACGGCGGCGCGACTGGCGAACGCATGCAGATGATGGAGGATTTCGGCGAAGACCTGGACCTCGATCATGTGGTTCGTTCTCTGGAACCCGAGGACTTGATGGAGAGCGAAGACGACGCACCCATCATTCGCCTGATCAACGCCCTGTTCACGGAAGCCATCAAAGAAGGCGCTTCCGACATCCATGTCGAGCCCTACGAAAAGCGCTTGGTGGTGCGTTTCCGCGTCGATGGTGTATTGCGCGAGGTATTGCAACCCCAACAGCAGGTGGCACCGCTACTGGTCTCGCGCATCAAGGTCATGGCGCAGTTGGACATTGCCGAGAAGCGTGTGCCGCAGGACGGTCGCATCTCGCTGCGTCTGGCCGGTCGGCCGGTGGACGTGCGCGTCTCCACCCTGCCCTCCAGCGCCGGCGAGCGAGTGGTACTGCGCCTGTTGGACAAACAGGCCGGGCGCCTGGACCTGGAACATCTGGGCATGGCGGCCGCGTCACAGCAACTGATGGACAAGTTGATCCACAGGCCCCACGGCATCCTGCTGGTGACCGGGCCTACCGGTTCGGGCAAGACCACCACCCTGTATGCTTCCCTCACCCGGCTCAATGACAAGAGCCGCAACATCGTCACTGTGGAAGACCCCATCGAATACCATCTCGATGGCATCGGTCAGACCCAGGTCAACACCAAGGTCAATCTCACGTTCGCGCGCGGGCTGCGCGCCATCCTGCGCCAGGACCCGGACGTGGTGATGGTGGGTGAAATCCGCGACCTGGAAACCGCGCAAATCGCGGTGCAGGCCAGCTTGACCGGCCATCTCGTGCTCTCCACTCTGCATACCAACAGTGCAGTGGGTGCGGTGACCCGGCTGCGGGATATGGGCGTGGAACCTTTTCTGTTGTCCTCGAGCCTGGTCGGCGTGCTCGCGCAGCGGTTGGTGCGCCTGTTGTGCCCCCATTGCAAGCAGCCCCACGCCGCCAGCGAAGCGGAACTCGAAGCCCTGGGCCAGTCCCGCGATCACTCCCAGATCATCTACCGCGCCCAAGGCTGCGAGCGCTGTCATCAGCTCGGCTATATGGGGCGCACCGGCATCTACGAATTGATCGAAGTCGACGACACCCTGCGCGGCCTGATCCTCGAAGGGGCTGGCGAGCAGCGTATGATCATACATGCGCGCGCCAACTCGCCGAGTCTGCGCGCCGACGGCGTTCGCCGGGTACTCGCCGGCCAGACCAGCATCGACGAAGTGCTGCGCGTCACCACGGACAACTGAGCTCCCAAATTATGGGCGCGTTCGAATACCAGGCACTGGATAACGGCGGCAAGCGCAAGCGCGGTGTGTTGGAAGGCGACACTTCGCGCCAAGTACGCCAACAACTGCGCGTGCTGGGCCTGACGCCGCTCAGCGTCGAGCCGGTGGAACGGGAACAATCCGGCGGCGCGCGCCCGCGCCTGCGCGGATTGAGCGCGCTCGAACTGGCGCTGATCACCCGCCAACTTGCAACGCTGATCCGCGCCGGCCTGCCGCTGGAACAGAGCCTCGGTGAAGTTGCCGCGCAAACGGAGAAGCCGCGCACCGAACGCATTCTGCTCGCGGTACGTGCACGCGTAAGAGAAGGACATAGCCTCGCCACCGGGCTGGCGGAGTTTCCCCGGGCATTCTCCGATTTGTATCGCAAGACCATCGCCGCCGGCGAACAGACCGGACACCTGGATGTGGTGCTGGAGCGCTTGGCCGACTACACCGAGAAAGCCCAAGGCCTGCGCCAGCGAACGCGGCTGGCGCTGTTCTATCCCGCACTGCTCACCGGCATGGCGATCCTGGTGGTCAGCGGCCTGCTGACCTATGTGGTTCCGCAAGTGGTACGGGTGTTCGAAGACACCGGCCAAGCACTGCCGTTGCTGACCCGCATGCTGATCGCGCTCAGCGATTTTCTCCGTGCCTATGGCATCTACGGACTGATTGCCGCGATCCTGCTGGTCGTCGGCGCCCGAGCCATGCTGCGCCGCGACGCGATGCGGCGGCGCTGGCACGAATTATGGTTGCACGTACCGGTCGCCGGTCGTCTGATTCGCGGCGCCAATGCGGCCCGCTTTGCGCGCACTTTGAGTATCCTCAGCGCCAGCAGCGTACCGATTCTGGAAGCACTGCGCATTTCTGCGCAAGTACTGAGCAATCTGCCCATGCGCGCGGCCGTGGAAGAGGCGGCGGCGCGGGTGCGGGAAGGCGCCAGCATTCGCGGGGCACTGGAACGCACCGGCTACTTTCCGCCCATGACGTTGAGCCTGATCGCCAGCGGCGAAACCAGCGGCAACCTGGAAGAAATGCTCGAGCGCGCCGCGCAAGTGCAGGAGCGGGAAACCGAAGCCGCCATCGCCACCCTGCTCGGGCTGTTCGAACCGCTGCTGATCCTGGCCATGGGCGGCGTGGTGTTGCTAATCGTACTGGCGATTTTGCTGCCGATCTTCGAACTCAATCAGTTGGTGAGTTGAGCAGTGCAATCAGGCACTGCGCGCCGTAGCGGCGGTGGCAGGAAGGCGGCCAAATAGGCCGCCCTGTGACAGATGGCTTGGTTGGCGTCGCATCAGACCGGGGCACCCGTACTTATATAGGGCGTGCTGTGCGTGCCGGCACGACGGCAGACATGAGTGGCGGCCAGATAGGAGGTGGTCCTACGTAGGCGGCTCGGGGTCTGGCTTGATGCACAGCGCCTCAAGTCAAAGTGCGGTGGGGTGCAGCTGGACCACCCGATCACCGCGCTGCACGGTGATGCTGACGTCGCCATCCAGCGCAAGCTGCTGCGCCAATCGATCGGGCGCATTCTCCGCCACCGGATCTCCACCCACTGCGGTGACGATGTCCGCCGGTTGCAGTCCCAGGCGCCGGTACAAGCCGCGCTCGCGGCCGGGCAGCACGCGGTAGCCCACGAACTCGCCGGATTTCTGGACCGGAAAGATGCGAAAAGTTTCCTCGGGTTGACTGAGAACGTTCGGTTGCCGCTCTGAAGTAGGCGCCGGCGCCGATGTCGGTCCCGAGTCCGGATCCGCTTCCCGAGCCGGGCTGTCGGCGCCGTCGTCGGCTGTGCCCAGCAAGGCATGGACTTTCGGGAACCGCAGTGCTTCGTCCTTGCCGTTGCGTTCCAGTATCACGCGGTCGGCATACACTTCCTTGAGCTTGATACCGTTGGGCAATTCGCCGTGTATCAGCACGAAGTGCTGGCGGCCGTTCTGCTCTCCGATGATGGCCCCGCTGCGTTCGCCGTCGACAAAAACGCCGTGGAGATTCAGTTGCGCACGCGTCTCCGGAATCTCTTTTTTAGGCGCCTGCTTCGATTGCGCTGCGGGAGCACCGAACAGATGCAATTGCGCCAACGCGGCATAGTTCTGGGCGGCGCTAGCCGGCTGGGTTGCGGTTGCAGCCTTGACGGGCGTAGCGACTACCGGCTGCGGCTCGCTCTGCCACTGCGCATAGAATGCCACCCCGCGATAGACGATCAGCGCTAATAACAACGCGCCGAGCACCAAAGGCAGCATGGATTGTATACGCCGGTCAGGCATGTGCATGGTCGCATCGGCACCGTGGTCGAGTACTCTAGTATACCGTGCGTGGATGGCGGTGCCACCCACGGCAATGACAGCGAGACGCAGCTTGCATCAAGACCGGTAAGCGTAGGCAACATCCACCCGGACCGCGAAAAAAAGCGATGGATCCGCGCTGCGCGCTTGAGCCGTCCTACGCTTTTACATGCCTCGCGCCAGGTCGGCCTTGATGTCATCCACCGATTCCAGCCCGACCGCCACCCGGATAAGACCGTCGGTGATTCCCGATTCGGCCCGGGCCTCGGGACTCATGCGACCGTGGGTGGTGGTGGCCGGATGGGTGATGGTGGTTTTGGCGTCGCCCAGATTGGCGGTGATCGACAGCAGACGCGTAGCGTCGATGAGTTTCCAGGCGGCGTCTTTGCCACCTTTGAGCTCGAACGAGAGGATGCCGCCGGAATCGCTCATCTGCTGCTTCGCCAAGCGGTGCTGCGGATGGGACTCCAGGCCCGGATAATATACCCGGGCCACTTGCGGCTGTGTCTCCAGCCACCGCGCGACTGCGTACGCATTCGCGCTGTGCGCTTTCATGCGCAGACTCAACGTTTCCAATCCCTTCAGGAAAACCCAGGCATTGAAGGGGCTCATGGTCGGGCCTGCGGTGCGCAGGAAACCATATACATCGCCGCCCACCAGCGCGTTGCTGCCGAGCACTGCACCGCCGATGCAACGGCCTTGCCCGTCGAGATACTTGGTCGCGGAATGAACCACGATGTCGGCGCCGAGTTGCAATGGGCGCTGCAGCGCAGGCGTGCAGAAACAGTTGTCCACCGCCAGCAACGCGTCGTGCTGGCGGGCGATCTCCGCCAACGCGGCGATATCCACCATGTCGGTGAGCGGATTGGACGGCGTTTCCAGAAACAGTAGACGTGTCTGCGGTCGGATTGCCTGCTCCCAGGACGCCAGGTCATCCAGCCGCACAAAGGTGGTCTCGACACCGAAGCGGGCGAAAATATTGGCAAACAACACCACAGTGGTGCCGAACACGCTGCGCGAGCACACCACGTGGTCGCCGCTCTTGAGCAACCCCATGCAAGCCGTCAGGATCGCAGCCATGCCCGAAGCAGTGGCAACGCAACGCTCTGCCCCCTCCATCGCCGCCAGGCGGCGCTCGAAGGTACGCACCGTGGGATTGGTGAAACGGGAATAGATATTGCCAGGTTCGTCGCCGGAGAAACGCGCGGCCGCCTGAGCGGCACTATCGAATACGAAACTCGAGGTAGGAAAAATCGGTTCTGAATGCTCCCCTTCGCCGGTGCGCACTTGACCCGCACGTACCGCGAGAGTCTCGAAACCATATTCGTCTTCATGTTCGTCGGCCATACCCGCCTCCTGTTCTGTACGGCGCGCGGGCACAAAAAAACCCGCTTCGGTCACAGCCTAAAGCAGGTCACGCTCGCTTTAGCTGTATTTGTTATGCGCCCGCAAGCTGATGTTCAAATCGGCGCCTGAACTCAGATCCTAGATAAAAACATCCGCATCTGTCAATCAGCGCGAATTGTGCATGTCGACCACCGCCATGCTGGACGACGGATCGCGCGAGCTGCCGCCGCTACGGCGTCGTTCTTTTGCGGCATCGTTGCGGAGCTTTGACAAATGATTGAGATATTGATCGTCGACGTCGCCGGTCACGTACTGTCCGTCGAACACCGAAGCGTCGAAGTTGTGCAATTTCTTGTTGCCTTTGCTGACTGCGGACTTGAGGTCTTCGAGGTCCTGAAAAGTCAGCCAATCGGCGCCGATACCTTTGGCGATTTCATCCACGGAACGGTCGTGCGCAATCAACTCGTCGGCACTGGGCATATCGATCCCGTAGACATTCGGATAGCGGACCGGGGGCGCAGCGGACGCAAAGTACACCTTGTTGGCACCGGCCTCGCGGGCCATCTGGATGATCTGCTTGGAAGTGGTGCCGCGGACAATGGAATCGTCCACCAACAGCACGTTCTTGCCTTTGAATTCGAGTTCGATGGCATTGAGCTTTTGGCGCACGGATTTCTTGCGTTCCTTCTGACCGGGCATAATGAAGGTGCGGCCAATGTAGCGGTTCTTGATGAAGCCTTCGCGGTACTTCAGCCCCAGCTTGTTAGCCAACTGCAGCGCGGCGGTGCGGCTGGTGTCCGGAATCGGTATTACGACATCGATGTCGTGATCGGGGAATTCGCGCATAATCTTGTCGGCCAGCTTTTCGCCCATGCGCAGCCGCGCCTTGTACACCGACACGTTGTCGATGATGGAATCAGGACGCGCGAGATAGACATATTCGAACAAACAAGTCGAATAACTGGGCGATGCGGCGCACTGGCGCGTGTATAAATGACCTTCGTTGTCGATGAATACGGCTTCGCCGGGTTCCACATCGCGAATCAGCTCGAATCCGAGCACGTCCAGCGCTACCGATTCCGAGGCGATCATGTATTCCGGTCCGTCCTCGGTCTCACGTTTGCCGAACACGATCGGACGGATGCCATGGGGATCGCGGAAACCGACGACACCGTAACCCGTGATCATCGCCACGGCCGCATAACCGCCTTTGCAGCGACGATGCACGCCCGCAACCGCTTCGAACACGTCGTTCTCGTCGATTCGCAGTTTGCCCTGGCGCTGCAATTCGTGCGCAAACACGTTGAGCAGAATCTCGGAATCCGAGTCGGTGTTGACGTGACGCAGATCTTCGACGAACACCTGGCGCTGTAACTCTTCGGCGTTGGTCAAGTTGCCATTATGTGCAAGACAGATTCCGTAGGGCGAGTTGACGTAGAATGGCTGCGCCTCGGCGGAGGTGGCGCAACCCGCGGTGGGATAACGCACATGACCGATGCCCATACTGCCCGGCAGTTTGACCATGTGGCGGGTGTGGAACACGTCGCGCACCAGACCGTTGTCCTTGCGCAGAAAGAAACGGCCATTGTGATTGGTGATGATGCCGGCGGCGTCCTGACCACGGTGTTGCAGCACCGTGAGTGCGTCATAGATTGCCTGATTGATCTCCGAGCGACCGACGATGCCGACGATGCCGCACATTTTCCACCCCTCGTTCGCCTGAAGACGAACTGCTGATTGCTAACTATAGAACCGATGGCGACCGCAGACGCCGTTCAATACCGCAGACTTGCCTGCATGTCGGGTGGTAGAAAATCCTTCATCCACATGGCCAGTGATTGGAACTGCGGCAACAACATGGAATCGTGCCACCAAGGCTCACTCGGCAACTGCGTAAAACCGGCCAGCAACACCAACACGCCGACTACGACGATGCCGCGGGCAACGCCGAACAATGCGCCGACGATACGATCCGTACCGCTCAGTCCGGTCTTGCGCACCAGTTGACCCACCAAAACATTGATCAGCACGCCCAGCAGCAGAATCACCAGGAATATCACTGCGAACGCCACGCCGGCGCGGACCGTCGGCGAATCGATCTGGTCAATCAGCAACGGGGTGGCGGCAAGCCGTGCGGCAAAGGTGAGCGCGAGCCAGAAGGCCAGAATCCACGCGGTCAACGACAACGCTTCGCGCACAAATCCGCGCATCAGGCTCACCAGTGCCGACACCGCGATCAGCACCAGGATGGCGACATCGATCCAATTCATCGATACCGTCTTCCCCGATGTGAAACTGCAGCAACAGCGCGGCTTATCAATCCTGGCATCGAACCATTCTACCAGAGCGTTGCCGGCGGAACACGCAGACCACTTCCCACGATTACGGTTGCAGGGTCACGAAACCCTTCAAGTTTTCCTGGGTTTCAAGGTTCTGCTGCAATTTCTCCGCCTCCGGACGTGCCGGCACCGGGCCAACACGGACCCGGTACAACGACTGGCCTTTGGTCGATTTGAATTCTTCGACGAAAGCCTTGAAGTGTTGCTTGCGCAGACGATCGCGCAATGCGATGGCCTTGTCGCGTTGACTGAAACTGCCCACCTGCACCGCCCACGCATGAGTGAGCTCTTCGGCAGACGGTGTCGCTATGGCGGCGGGTGTCTGCGGTTCGGCCTTTGCCTGTGGCGCGGGCGCCGGTGCGGCGGGCGCAGGCGCCGGCGGCGTTGTAGGTGTAGGTACGGGTGCCGCAGCTTGCGGCGCGGGCGGTGCCGGTACGGGCACTGCGGGCTGCGCCGGCGCCGCGGGAGCCGGTTCGGATTCGGCCATGTCCGGCGTCGTCGGCGGCGGAGAATATTGATCGATGACCTGGGATTGCGGTTCCGTCGCCGGCGCCGGCACCGTGGTGTCGGTGACCAGCGGTCCCTGTTGCGCGTGTTGCGGTTCCGGCGGCAGCGGCACGTCACTCACGGGTTCGGTACCGGAACCGTCGAGCAAAAACGGGATGATGATAATAGCCAGGGCAACGATTACCGCCGCACCGAGCAGGCGCTGCTTCAATGCCGGTTCCATATTCTCTCCTCCGTCAGAACTTGGCCGAGCGTGGTCGCTGGCATTATACGCAGTCTCGCAGCGCTGCAGCCACGGTGTAAAACGAACCGAATATCAGAATGCGATCGCCGGGCAACGCATCGGTTCGGGCCTGGCGTACCGCCGCGCACACGCTTTCGAACGATTGCGCCTGCGCAGCGGCCTCCGGAACTGCGCAATGCAATGCGTCGGCCAACTGCGACGCACTGAGACCGCGATTGGATTCGCAGGCGAGACCGGCCAGATACCAGCGCGCCACTTGCGGAGCCAGCAATGCGGCCACGCCGGCGGCATCCTTCGCGGCGAGCATCCCCCAGACCGCCAATACGCGGCCGCCCCTGTCCGATTGGCGCAGGTTGTCCGCCAACGCGGCGGCTCCGTGGGGATTGTGCGCCACATCGAGAACGCAATCGATGTCGCCCCGCACGACCTGGAACCGGCCCGGCAGCTCGACGTCCTGCAAGCCGCGGCGCACCGCGTCCTGATTGACCGGCAGACGTGTTGCCAGCAGATCAAGCACCATCAGGCACGCGGCGGCGTTTTGCAGTTGCACCGCACCGCGCAATGCCGGATGCGGCAGGCCGACGCGGCTCCCGGCCGGGCCGCGCCAGTTCCAACCCGTCGCCGCCGTTTCGGCATGAAAATCCTGTTGCGCGAGGTACAACTTGACGCCGGTCTCGGCGGCGTGTGCGGCCACTGAGGCGGGAACATCCGCTTCACCGTAAACGGCCGGACGACCGTGGCGAAATATGCCGGCCTTTTCGCGGCCTATGGATTCGCGGTCGGGACCGAGCCAGTCGACATGATCGATGCCCACGGAAGTGATCATCGCCACGTCCGGATCGAGCAGGTTGACGGCGTCGAGCCGCCCTCCGAGACCGACTTCCAAGACCGCTACATCCAGACCGGCATCCATGAAAACGCTGAATGCAGCCAGAGTTCCGAATTCGAAATAGGTCAACGCGACATCGCCGCGGGCACGGTCTACCCGCTCGAAGGCTTCGCACATGCGCGGCGCGTCGACCTCCCGGCCGTCGATGCGAATGCGCTCGGTATAACGCAATATGTGCGGCGATGTGTAGGCGCCCACCCTATAACCGGCGGCCCTCAGGATACTGGCCAACATCGCCACGCATGAGCCTTTTCCGTTGGTGCCGCCCACCGTGATCACGACAAACGGCGGCGACACGTCATACAACCGCTGCCAAACCGAGCGCACCCGATCAAGGCCGAGTTCGATTCTGGCCGGATCCAGCGACTCCTGCCATTGCAACCATTGGTCGAGGGATTGGAAACGCATAGGAGGGACCGGCACCGCCTCGTTCACGCGCGGGAGCCGAACGCAGCAGGCGCGCGGTTCAAGGAGCGGCGGGCCGGTGGGTCAACATGGTGAGCAGCGCGCTCAAACGATCGCGCATATCGCGGCGGTCGACGATCATGTCGATGGCGCCGTGATCGAGCAGGAACTCGCTGCGCTGGAAACCTTCCGGTAGGGTTTCGCGAACCGTTTGCTCGATGACACGCGGACCGGCGAAGCCGATCAGTGCGTTCGGTTCAGCGACATTGACATCGCCTAGCATGGCCAGACTCGCCGATACGCCACCCATGGTTGGATCGGTCAGTACCGAGACGTAGGGAATGCCGCACTCGGACATGCGTCGCAGCGCCGCGCTGGTCTTGGCCATCTGCATCAGCGACAGCAGCGCCTCCTGCATACGCGCGCCGCCGCTGGCGGCGAAACAGACCAGGGGAACATTGCGGTCGATGCAGACGTTGACCGCACGCACAAACCGCTCGCCGACTACTGAGCCCATGGAACCGCCCATGAAACCGAATTCGAATGCCGCCGCTACCAGCGGCACGCCGTTGACCGCACCTTCCTGCACCACCAGCGCATCCTTTTCGCCGGTTTTGCGCTGTGCCTGGGACAGGCGGTCGCGGTATTTACGGCTGTCGCGGAACTTGAGCACATCGACGGGTTCCAGCTCCGCGCCGATATCCGTGCGCGGTTCGTCATCGAGAAACACATCCAGGCGCCGGCGCGCGCCGATACGATTGTGATGGTCGCACTTCGGACACACGTCGAGGTTGCGATCGAGCTCGGCACGATACAGTACCGCGCCGCAGGCATCACACTTGGTCCACAGACCTTCGGGAATACTACGTTTGCCCGATCCGGCTTCGGTGCGGATGCGCGACGGCATCAATTTTTTGAACCAACTCATTTAAACACTCACGTCGTCGTTGCCGCTGCCTTGGGTTTGGCTTCGTCCATTGCCGCGCGCATACCGCTCAACAATTCCGTCAAGCGCGGCGCGATCCGCTCCGGGCTGTCGCCATACTCGGCGATCACCTTGACCAGCGCACTACCCACGATCACAGCATCGGCGGCTTGCGCTACCTGGGCGGCGCTTTGTGCATCTCGGATACCGAAACCGACACCGATGGGCAAATCGGTGACCGCGCGGATTTCATTCACTTTGTCGGCGACTGCTTTCACGTCGAGACTGGCAGCACCGGTCACGCCCTTCAGGGAAACATAGTAAACGAAGCCCGAAGCGGCCGCACAGATACGTTCGATCCGCTGCGCGTTGCTGGTCGGGGCGATCAGAAAAATCGGATCGAGTTGCTTGGCGCGCATCGTCAGCACGAAGTCATGGGACTCTTCCGGCGGAAGATCCACAGTGAGCACGCCATCCACGCCGGCTTCGGCGGCGGCAGATGCGAATTTCTCATACCCCATGACCTCGATCGGGTTGAGATAGCCCATCAGCACCACCGGCGTATGGGAGTCGCGGGCGCGGAAATTGCGCACCATGTCGAGCACATGGCTCATGCCGACGTGGTGCTTCAGCGCCCGTTCGCTGGCGGCTTGGATGACTGGGCCGTCCGCCATGGGATCGGAAAACGGCACGCCCAGTTCGATGACGTTGACGCCTGCTTCGACCATGGCGTGCATCAGGCCAACGGTCACATCGGGATGCGGATCCCCGGCGGTGATGAAACCGATCAGCGCCTTGCGTTGTTGGCCGCGCAAATCGGCGAACGTTTTTTCGATTCTGCTCATGCTGCTCAGCTTTCTAGATTTCGATGCCTTCGCGGGTGGCGACGGTATGGATGTCCTTGTCCCCACGCCCGGAAAGATTCACGACGATGATCTGGTCCGAATTCATGCGCGGCGCAAGCTTGGTGGCGTACGCCAGCGCATGGCTGGATTCAAGTGCCGGTATGATGCCTTCCGTGCGGGTCAAGGCATGAAACGCGGCCAACGCCTCGGTATCGGTGACGGCGGCGTATTGCGCCCGGCCGCTGTCCTTCAACCAGGCGTGCTCGGGGCCGACGCCGGGGTAATCCAGGCCGGCGGAAACCGAGTGGGTCTCGATGATCTGACCGTCGCGGTCTTCCATCAGGTATGTGCGATTCCCGTGCAAGACGCCAGGCGTGCCGGCGCACAAAGGCGCGGCATGATGACCGGTATCGAGCCCGTCGCCCGCCGCTTCAACGCCATGCAGTTGCACCTCGGCGTCGTCGATGAAGGGATAGAACAACCCCATTGCGTTGGAACCGCCGCCGACGCACGCCACCAAGGCATCTGGCAGACGCCCTTCCCGTTCCAGGATCTGCGCCCGGGTCTCGCGCCCGATCACGGCTTGGAAGTCGCGCACCATGGCCGGATATGGATGGGGTCCGGCGACGGTGCCGATGATGTAGAAGGTGTCGTCGACGTTGGTGACCCAGTCACGCATGGCTTCGTTGAGCGCATCCTTCAGCGTCCGCGAACCGGCCTTGACCGATACCACCTCGGCGCCCAGCAAGCGCATGCGGTAGACGTTGGCGCTCTGGCGTTGAATATCCTCGGCGCCCATGTACACCACGCATTGCATGCCGAAGCGCGCCGCCACCGTGGCGGTAGCAACGCCATGCTGGCCCGCACCGGTCTCCGCGATCACCCGTGACTTGCCCATATGCCGGGCCAACAGCGCCTGGCCCACGGTATTGTTGATCTTGTGGGCGCCGGTGTGAT
The DNA here is from genome assembly GCA_963849825.1 of uncultured Gammaproteobacteria bacterium. GTDB lineage: Bacteria > Pseudomonadota > Gammaproteobacteria > JASBUN01 > JASBUN01 > CAVXJN01. The sequence continues at coordinate 97,418 of CAWKIK010000001.1, forward strand.
TGAGGTCTTCGCGCTTGAGGTAGATGCGCGCGCCTCCCAGTTGCTCGCTCCAGCGCTTGGCGTAATACAATGGCGACGGGCGACCGACATAATGGGCAAGGTCGGAATCGAACTCCGCTTGGAATTCTGCATCGCCACAATAGCGCTCATAGGCTTGGCGCAATTCTTCCAGGGGTTGCATGAGCGTTTCCGACACGAACATCCCGCCATAGGGCCCGAAATGGCCGTGGCTGTCGGGCAGCGCGTATCGGACTGCCTCAATCTGCTTGGACACGATTTACACCTCGTATGAACTGTTCGATCTTTCCGGCGTCCTTGATGCCCTTGTCGCGCTCGACGCCGCTACTGACATCCACGCCCCAGGGGCGCACCGCCGCAACCGCCTCGGCGACATTGCCGGGATACAGGCCGCCCGCGAGCACCAAAGGCAACGGCAAGTCCTTTGGTATGCGCTGCCAGTCGAAGCGCTCGCCCGTGCCGCCGGCGGCGTCTTCGCAGTAGCTATCCAACAGCAGGCCGGCACTGTCGTGAAACTGCAGCGCCAAGGCGTCCAGCCGTACATCGGCGCGCATTCGCACCGCCTTGATGTAGCGGCGGCCGAATCCGCGACAGAATTGCGCGTCCTCATCACCGTGAAACTGCAGCAGATCCACCGGGACCTGTTCCAGAACCCGGCGCACGTGTTCGGCGTCGGGATCGACGAACAAGGCCGTCACGGTGACGAATGCCGGCAGCGCCGCAATGATCCGCATCGCCGCGTCGGAATCGACGGCGCGCGGACTCGGCGGATAGAACACCAGGCCAATGGCGTCGGCGCCGCAACGGGCCGCGGCCACGCCGTCTTCCGCCCGGGTGATGCCGCAGATTTTAACACGGGTGCGCATGGCGGGCCGCCTGGCCAAAGCTGCGAAGAACTTGGGATGTTAGCAGAAAGGCTTGAATCGAAACACTTTAACGAAGATGTATCAAGCGTACCAAAGGGGTTCCGAGGGGGCCGGCAAAGCGAACCGAGACGGATACTCCACCCCCACCAGATACAACCCTTCCGCCGGCGCGGTCACGCCGCCGGCACTGCGGTCGCGGGCGCCCAGCAATGTCGCCGTCCAGTCGGGCTCGCGGCTACCGTCGCCGATGGCCATCAAGACGCCGGCGATATTACGCACCATGTGATGCAGGAAAGCATTGGCACGAACATCGATGTAACAGAATCCGTTGGCGCCGTGGACTTCAAGCCGCTCGATCGTGCGCACCGGGTGTTTGGCTTGGCAGGCCAATGCGCGGAAGGAGGTGAAATCGTGCTCGCCCACCAGATGGGTGGCGCCGCGGGCCATGCGCGCGATGTCCAACTCGCTGTGCCGCCAGCAGACGCGGCGCCGCAGAATGGCCGGTCGCGTGAAGCGCGTGAGTATGATGTAGCGGTAGCTGCGCGCGGTCGCCTCGAAGCGGGCGTGGAAATCGTCGTCGACCGGCTGTGCCCAACGCACGCTGACGTCGTGCGGCAGATTGGAATTGGTTCCCAGCACCCAGGAACGCATGCTGCGTGGCGCATCGGAGTCGAAATGCACCACCTGCGCGGTGGCATGCACGCCGGTATCGGTACGACCCGCGCACACCACACGCAACGGATGGTCGGCAACTTTTCCTAGCGCCTGCTCGACGGCCTCCTGCACGGTTCGGCTGCTGTTCTGCGCCTGCCATCCGCTGAAATCGGACCCATCGTATTCGACCCCCAGTGCGACTCTCATACAGTTCCTGCGAATCCCGGCAGACGCGGCATTGTAACAGCGCTCAGTGCGGGCCTGCCGCCGCCATGAGAGCGGCAATGACAATCGGGTACAGCCATTGCCAAACCGCTGGAGCCGCTTCGGCGGGCAATTCGATTCGTCGTGCCGGCGCTGCAGCTGCGGCCGCCAGGGCGCCGCGCAGCCGACTCCCGAGCAGCGCCACATGGCTGGAGAAACGACCCGGCGGCGCCGGTTGGACGGGCTGCGGCGCTTGGGCCGCGCCGAGGCGCGGGACGGTCTCCAGAACCAATACCAAGCGCAGCGCGAAGCGGTCCCGGTCCAGACCCAGTCGCTGCAGCGGCCAACTCAACCAGTGCACTGCTGCCACCAGCTGCGGCGTGGCAGTGGACTGCAACAGCAGCTGAGCGGCGGCGACCATCAATATCAGCACCCCGACGCGCATGGCGCCCTCGGTTAAACCCTGCAGCGTCGGCGACCAGCCGCCGAGTGAAGTCCACAAAGCTTCGCCCGGCGTGAACCACAGATACAGCACTGCCAGCGACAGCCACAAAAAGCGCAGCCGCTTCAGCGCCCGCCAAAATCCAATCAGATGTGGCGCACCGGCCAACCCATAGGCCAGAATCAGCAGCAGCGCCGCCACGCCCAGTCGCGCGCTGCCCCCGGCGGACAGGAATCCGGCCAGGACCAGAAACGAAACCACGCGCACAGTGGGATGCATGACGGAAACTTGTAGTAGAGAAAACAAAAAAGGGCCCCGGCTCCTGTGATGGAACCGGAGCCCGATGATACCGGGTTGGTGGCGAATCAGGCCATTTGTGCCATCAAGCCCTGCGCTTCGTTCTTCTGGTCCTCGCTGCCCTCCTCGAGCACTTCGTCGAGGATGCTGCGCGCTCCGTCCGGATCGCCCATGTCGATATAAGCGCGGGCCAGATCCAGTTTCGTGCCGACTTCGTCGCCGTCCGCCAGCAAACCGCCGTCTACCACGTCCTCATCATCTTCTTCGCCGGGCTCGGGCTGATTGAGATAGGCCTGGTCGTCTTCGGGATCCAAATTCAGATCGCCGAGATCGAAATCGGCAACATCGGCATTCTGCTCGTCCTCGGGCGCCTGGCGGTCGACCTCCATGGCGCCGGCCAGTTCCGACAGCTCGTCGGCCAGGCTGTTTGCAAGGCCGTCGCTGGCGTCCTCGCGCAGCATGGTATCGGCGGCGGTGACCTCCGCCTGCTCGGAGCCGCTCGCAGCGTTTTCCGACTGTCCGAATTGTTCCAGCTCGCCCAGATCGAAATCGATCATGTTGTCATTGGACTTGGCGCTGATCGCTGCGTCTTCCGGAAATTCGAATTCGCTGTCCGCGGGCGAGAAATCATCTTCGTCCGCGACCGCTGCCGCAGTCGCGCTTTCATCGAACAACGGGCTGTCCGGACGCAGATCCCTGCCCATCTCCATAACCTTCTGCCATGCCGGATCTGAATGATCTTCGACCAAGCCATGCACGGTCTGGGCTTCGCGCTCGAATGCCTCGCCATTGCGGGCGGCGTAATAAACCTCCAGCAGTTTGATCTTCAGATCGAGGCGCTCGGGCTCGTTGTCGATCGCCTCCCTGATCATGTTCTCGGCCGGCTGATAACGCCCGTAGGCTAGGAACACATCCGCTTCCGTCAGCGGATCGGCCTCGCTGACTTCGCTTTCGATAGCCGAATCGATCCCCGAGATCGAGAAGTCGCTGAGATAGGAGGATTCGGGCTCAGCTTCCGATTCCTTGCTCTCCGTTTCTGCGCTCGCGGCCGCGGCTACGGCACCGGTTGCCGCGGCTGCTGCCATGGAACGATCGGTTTCCCGTGTCGGCGCCGGCTGAAGAATGCTTTCGCCGAATCCGGCGGCAGCGCGCCGGCGTTGCCGTGTTGCCAACAGGGCGAGCAGCAGCACCACGAACACGGCGATTGCGACGCCCAGGTACAAGGGATTGTCGCGGAACAAACTGACCGACTTCTGCCACCATGCGGTGATTTGATCCATCACGCTCGGCTCGCCGGCGGCTTGCGGCGCGCTCGCGACCGGCTTGGCCGGCTCTGACACGGGCGCTGCGTCGTGGAACGGCTGCGCCACGGGGGCGTTGGGCAGCGCGCTCAGATCCACCGGCTGGTAGCCTTCGACTGCATACGGGTTCTGCGCCTGATCGGGCGCCGCCCGTTGCGCTTCCACCACCGGACCGAACCGGTTGCTGGCCGGCGCCTCGGCGTCGATTTGCGATGCGGCTCCCGCCGGATTGGATTCAGCGGCGGATTGACCTTCGGGAACGGAAGCGTCCGCCTCCGCGGTTGCCGGTTCTTCGGGCGCGGGTGCTGTCTGGCCGGCTTGTTCCGGAGCTTGCTGCTGGGCAGTCTCGGCGCTCGGGGCCGGCGCAGCTTCCGGCGTGGTTTCAGCGCCGCTCTTGTTGCGCAACGCCTGCAACTGCGCCTGCAATGCCGCCAGCTGGTCGTCCTTCAGCTGCGCCAGGCGTTCCATGTCCTGGACCTGCTGTTGCAGCTGTTCGACTTGGGCCCGCAATTGCGCGCTCTGCTCGGACGTACCTTCGCTGCTGCCACCGGCGACCCCGCCTACGGCCTCACCGCCGCTCGCGGCTTCGCTGCTGGTCTGTTGATTCGCTGCCTGGTCTGCCGAACCTTCAGCCTCTCCCGGGGCCAGCAGCTGCAACCGTCCCTTGGGCGCGGCACCGTTCTGCGGCGCGGATCCGGACGCGTCGGCGGCCATCGCCGGCTTGGTACCGGTGCGCCAGACCTGGGTCTGGCGGCGGAACTCGGCACGGGCCTGGGCCTGCGTCATGGTCTCGATCTGCTGCCGATCGGGCACCTTGAGAACATAACCGGCCTTGAGCTGATTGACATTGTCGTCGATGAAGGCGTCGGGATTGACACGCTGCAGCGCCATCATGGTCTGCTCCACCGACACGGACTCGTCGGGGCGCACATCGCTGGCGATGGTCCACAGGGTGTCGGCACGTTGGGTCGGACCGTAGGTATCACCGCTGCGGCTCGCCACGGGCAAACCGCGAGGCTGGCTGGCGACGCTGCGCCGCTGGGGCTGCTGCGCTGCTTGCGCCTGGGGCTGCGACGCCTGGGCCTGGGACAGTACCCGCGGCGCGCTGACCGCGGCACCGCCTTGCCCGGCGATCACCGGCGGATCCACCAACATGGTGTACTCGCGCATGATACGACCGCTGTTCCAGTTCACTTCCAAAAGGAAATTGATATAGGGCTCGCGGAAGTCGCCGTTACTGGTGACCTTGATCACCGGTTGGTCGCCGCTTCGTACGACCTGGAAATTCAGTTGCCGCAGGCTGTTCTGATAGTCGATGCCGGCGCGGGCGAAATCGGCTCGCGACGCCAATCCGACGTGCAGCGAATCCAGTTCATCCTGATTCACCGCACGCAGGGGGATTTCGGCCTCGAGGGGCTGATTGAGATAGGAATTGAGATCGATATCGCCAAGACCGAGGGCCGACGCCCAATTGGGCAGTCCGGCTGCCGTCAAAGCCATGACCAGGGCCAATTTCCGCACGATGCTCACTCCCTTTTTGTGATAGGCCTAGCGCCCGGGCGGTGCCGTTGAGGGCGTCGGCTGGTGGTTACCGGCGCCACGGCTGGCCTTTTTATATCCGCATGATCGGCAATTGTACCGATTAAATGCTTTAACTAACCGGGCTAACTATAGCTTATAAATACTGTTTTACCAAAATTTCCGCGATCTTTATCACGTTTAAGGCGACGCCTCTCCGAACATTATCGGCCACGATCCAAAGATCCAAACCCCTGGGAGCACAATCGTTCTCCCGCAGCCTGCCGATCCAGATCTGATCCGAGCCGCCCGCCTCGCCAACGGAGGTGGGAAAGCCGTCACCTGCCTGAGCGCCCAAAACTTTGACGCCCGGGGCCGTATTTAGCAAGTTTCGTGCCTCATCGGCTGTGATCTGGTTCTTGGTTTCGAGGTGTACTACCTGGGAGTCGCCATAAAAGACCGGCACCCGCAACGTCGTGGCATCGACAATCAGTTCCGGGTCGGCCAGCAGCCGGCGGCAATCGCGTTGCAGTTCGTGCTCGGCGCTGGTGTAGCCGTCGTCTTCCAGGGCGCCCACCGCCGGCAGGATATTGAACGCGATCTGACGATCGTAGATTGCCGGTTTGACGTTGCGACCGTTGAGCAGCTCGACGGTCTGGCGCACCAGCTCCTGCACAGCGCGGCGGCCGCTGTTGGACACCGACGCACAGGTGACCACCCGGATACGCTCCAGGCCGACGGCATCGTGGAGTACTTTGAGCGCAGCGAGGAGCTGCACGGTGTGCGTGCCCGGGGAGGCGATCACCCCGCGCTGGCGAAAATCCTCGATCGCCTCGGGATTGATTTCCGGAACCACCAACGGCACTTCGGCATCGGCACCGGACCATCCGCCGGCATCGATCACGATACAGCCTGCATCGAGCGCAGCCTGCAAGTGGGCGGGTTCGCCTTCTGCAAACAGAACCAATCCGGCACGTCCGAAATCGAATTGCTCGACACTATCCACCGAGATTTCGCGAGCGCCGGACGTGAGGGATTTGCCCAGATCTTCGTCTGCCGCCAGGGCATACAGTTCGCCCAGGGGAAATTTGCGGCTCGCCAACAGAGTCAGCATGGCTTCGCCGGCGGCACTGGTGGCGCCGACCACCGCCACATCCACGGTCATGGTTGCATGCCCTCCCTGCCGGGCGGCGCCATCATTGTTCGAGCAGGATACGCAGCATCCGCCGCAATGGCTCGGCCGCACCCCAGAGCAACTGGTCGCCCACGGTGAAAGCGGAGAGGTATTCGCCACCCATGGACAGTTTGCGTAAGCGGCCCACCGGCACGGTCAATGTACCGGTCACCGCGGCGGGCGTCAGTTCCCGCAGCGAGTCCTGCTTGTGGTTCGGGACCACGCGCACCCATTCGTTCGCTCCCGCCAGCAGACCTTCTATTTCGTCGAGGGGCAGGTCCTGGCGCAGTTTCAATGTCAGAGCCTGACTGTGGCAGCGCATGGCGCCCACCCGCACGCACAAGCCGTCAATGGGCACCGGTTGCTGTTCGCGGCCGAGAATCTTGTTCGCTTCCGCCTGGGCCTTCCATTCTTCCCGGCTCTGGCCGTTTTCCAATTCGCTGTCGATCCACGGCAGCAGGCTGCCGGCCAGGGCGAAGCCGCCCCAATGTTCGGTCGGAAAATGCGCGTCGCGCAAAGCCTGGGCGACCTGGCGGTCGATATCGAGGATGGCGCTGGCCGGATCGGCGAGCAGAGTCGCCGCGGCGCCGTGGACAGCACCCATCTGGGCCAGCAACTCGCGCATGTTCTGGGCGCCGGCGCCGGATGCGGCCTGATAGGTCATGGCCGTGGACCATTCCACCAGGTCGCGCTCGAACAGTTCGCCCAACGCCATCAACATCAGGCTGACAGTGCAGTTGCCGCCGATGAAATCCTTGCGGCCGTCGGCCAGCGCCTGGTCGATGCGCTTGCGGTTGACCGGATCGAGAATGATCACGCTGTCGTCACTCATGCGCAGCGCCGAGGCCGCGTCGATCCAGTAGCCACTCCATCCTGTGCGCCGCAGCTTGGGGTACATTTCCTTGGTATAGTCGCCGCCCTGGCAGGAAATGATGGCCTCCATGGGCTTGAGCTTTTGGACGTCGAAGGCATCCTGCAGCGCCGGCACCTCCTTGCCCACGTCCGGCGCCGCCGCCCCGGCTTGGGAGGTGGTGAACAGCACCGGCTCGATGTGCTCGAAATCGCCTTCGGCGCGCATGCGCTCCATGAGCACCGAGCCCACCATGCCGCGCCACCCGATCAGTCCTACCCGCATCATCACTTCAATCCTCTGAGTTCGCTTGTTTGCGCCAGCCCGGTGCCCGAATCAACCGAGCGCCTTCACCACGGCATCGCCCATGGCGGCGGTCCCGACCTCGGTGGTACCCTCGGAGCGGATATCCGCCGTGCGCAGGCCCCGGTCCAGCACTTTCGCCACCGCGCCTTCGATGCGTCCGGCCATCTCCGCCTGGTCCAGGGAATAGCGCAACATCATGGCTACGGATAACAGGGTCGCCAGGGGATTGGCGACCCCGCGCCCGGCGATATCCGGCGCCGAGCCGTGAATCGGCTCGTACATGCCCTTGCGGTTCTGGTCCAGGGAAGCCGATGGCAGCATGCCGATGGAGCCGGTTAGCATGGCCGCCTCGTCCGACAGAATGTCGCCGAACATGTTGGTGGTGACCACGACGTCGAACTGCTTCGGCGCCCGCACCAGTTGCATCGCGGCATTGTCCACATACATGTGGCTGAGTTCCACTTCCGGGAACTCCTTGCCGACTTCGATCATGACCTCGCGCCACAACTCCGTGCACTCCAGCACATTGGCCTTGTCCACCGAACACACCCGCTTATTGCGCTTCATGGCGATTTCGAACGCCACCCGGCCGATGCGCCGGATTTCCGACTCGCTATAGACCAGCGTATTGAAGCCCTGACGCTCGCCGTTGTCGAGGGTACGCACGCCGCGCGGCTGCCCGAAATAAATACCCCCGGTGAGCTCGCGCACGATCAGAATATCGAGACCTGATACCACTTCAGGGCGCAGCGCCGAGGCGGCGGCAAGCTGGGGATAAAGAATGGCGGGACGCAGATTGGCGAACAGCTTCAGCTCCGAACGCAGGCCCAGCAGGCCCCGCTCGGGCCGCAGCGCAAATTCCAACGGCTCCCATTTCGGGCCACCGACGGCCCCCAATAGAATGGCATCGGCGTCGCGCCCCAGTCGCAGGGTCGACTCCGGCAACGGAGTGCCTTCCGCATCGTAGGCGCTGCCGCCCACCAAGCCCTGCTCGAGCTCGATCTGCAAGCCGTCGGCGCGCAACCGCTCCAGCACCTTGACCGCCTCGGCGACGATTTCGGGACCGATGCCGTCGCCCGGCAGCACCAATATCTTCTGACTCATGGATACTCCTCAGTTCGATCGAAACAACCACGGCGCCTGTTGTCGGCGACGCTGTTCATAGGCACGAATGGCATCGGCATGCTCCAGGGTCAGGCCGATATCGTCCAGACCCTGCAGCAGACAACGCTTGCGGAACGGATCGACTTCGAAGCCGAAGGTCTCGCCGCCCGGTGTGGTCACGGTCTGGGCTTCCAGGTCCACGGTTAAACGGTAGCTGTCCCGGGCGGCCGTCTCCTGGAAAAGTTGATTTACTATTTTATCTTCCAAAACAACAGGAAGGATACCATTCTTAAAGCAATTATTAAAAAATATGTCGGCGAAGCTCGGCGCGATTACCACCCGGAACCCATAATCCAGCAATGCCCAGGGTGCGTGTTCCCGGGACGACCCGCAGCCGAAATTCTTACGCGCCAGCAGGACGCTGGCGTCGCGGTAGCGGGGTTGATTGAGGACGAAATCCGGGTTCAGTGGCCGTTTGCCGTTGTCCATCCCCGGCTCGCCCTGGTCCAAATAGCGCCAGGCGTCGAACAGGTTGGGGCCGAAGCCGGTGCGCTTGATGGATTTCAAAAACTGTTTGGGAATGATGGCGTCGGTGTCGACGTTGGACCGGTCCAACGGCGCGACGATCCCCACCACCTTACGAAATGCTTCCATTGTCACAATCCTGCTTCTTTATACATTATAAATCAATTCACTGTGGCAGATTATTCAAGTTCTTTGAGATCTACGAAATGACCCGTGACAGCCGCCGCGGCGGCCATCGCCGGGCTTACCAGGTGGGTGCGGCCGCCCTGGCCCTGGCGACCTTCGAAATTGCGATTCGACGTCGACGCGCAACGTTCCCCGGGTTCGAGCCGATCGGCATTCATGGCAAGGCACATGGAACAGCCGGGTTCACGCCATTCGAAGCCCGCGTCGAGGAAGATTCGATCCAGTCCTTCCTGTTCCGCCTGCTGCTTCACCAGCCCGGAGCCGGGCACCACCATGGCCAGTTTCACATTGGCGGCAACCTTGCGGCCTTTTGCTACTGCTGCGGCCGCCCGCAGATCCTCGATGCGCGAGTTGGTACAAGAACCGATGAACACCTTGTCCGGGCGGATTGCACTGATCGCCGTACCGGGCGCCAGATCCATGTAGCGCAGGGCTGCGCGCATGCCGTCCCGTTTCACCGGGTCAGGCTCCTGTTCCGGGTCCGGCACCCGGCCGTCCACAGGGGCCACCATTTCCGGTGACGTACCCCAACTCACCTGCGGCTTGATGGCGGCACCGTCGAGCACCACTACCCGATCGAAATGGGCGTTGACGTCACTGTGCAGGCCCCGCCAAGCTGCCACGGCCTGTTCCCACTGGTCCGCGCCGGGGGCGTAGGGCCGGCCGCGCAGGTAATCGAAGGTAGTCTGGTCCACCGCCACCATGCCCGCGCGGGCGCCGGCTTCGATGGTCATGTTGCAGACCGTCATGCGGCCTTCCATGGACAGGGCCTGGATGGCTTCGCCGGCGAATTCGATGGCATAACCGGTGCCGCCGGCGGTGCCGATCTCGCCGATGATCGCCAGCACGATGTCCTTGGCGGTGACGCCCGCACCGACCGCGCCGTCGATCCGCACCAGCATGTTCTTCGACTTTTCCTGGATCAGACACTGGGTGGCGAGCACATGCTCGACTTCCGAGGTGCCGATCCCGAACGCCAGGGCGCCGAACGCGCCGTGGGTGGAAGTGTGGGAGTCGCCGCAGACCACGGTCATGCCCGGCAGGGTGGCACCCTCTTCCGGTCCCACGACGTGGACGATGCCCTGACGGGGATCGTCCATGCCGAATTCGGTTATGCCGAAGTCGCGGCAATTGTCATCCAGGGTTTCCACCTGGATGCGGGAAATGGCGTCGCTGATGCCGCGACTGCGATCGGTGGTTGGTACGTTGTGGTCGGGCGTGGCGAGGATGGTGTCCACGCGCCAGGGCGTGCGCCCGGCGAGGCGCAGACCCTCGAACGCCTGGGGCGAGGTGACTTCATGCACTAAGTGACGATCGATATAGAGCAACGCGGTGTCGCCGTCCTGACGCACCACGTGGGCGTCCCACAGTTTGTCGTAAAGAGTCTTGGCAGCCATGGCAATCACGGGATTCCGGGAAACGAGCGGCTATCCTAAATTTCGCCTGTTTATAACTCAAATGTATTATATTCATAGTAAGCATTCCATTTGGGAATATACACGCAATGAACTTCGACGATCTTCAAGCATTCACCGCGGTGGCCGAACAGGGGTCTTTCTCCCGTGCGGCGCAATCTCTCTACCGCACCCAGCCGGCGGTGAGCAAGCGCGTCGCGGCCTTGGAGCAGGAACTGGGCACGCAACTGTTTGACCGCATCGGGCACACCATTCAATTGACCGAAGCCGGTCGCGCCCTGCTGCCCCGCGCCCGCGATCTGCTGCTGCGCATGGAGGACAGCCGCCGGGCGGTGACCAACCTCTCCGGCCAGATCGGCGGCGTATTGCGCCTCGGCACCAGCCATCACGTCGGGCTGCACCGGCTACCCCCGATACTGCGGGCATTCAGCCGTGCTTATCCGCAAGTGGAACTGGATATCCGTTTCATGGATTCCGAGGCCGCTTGTCATGGGGTGGAGCGCGGCGAACTGGAACTGGCCATCGTTACCCTGCCGCTGGAGCCTTCGACGGTACTGGCGTTGACGCCCATTTGGCACGATCCGCTGGCAATCGTGGCGGCACGCGAGCATCCCCTGGCCGAACGGCGAAGGTTGCAGATCACCGATCTCGCGGCCTTTAACGCCATCCTGCCGGCCACCGGGACTTTCACCCGCGAAATCCTGCAGCGGGCATTGCAACCGAGCGGCCTGCGGCCGAAGGTGGGGTTGTCGACCAATTACCTGGAAACCATCCGTATGCTGGTGGCAGTGGGATTGGGCTGGAGCGTATTACCGCAGACCATGCTCGAATCGGACCTGGTGGCGCTGAATGTCCGGGGTTTGAAACTGGCCCGCGAACTGGGTGCGGTCCGTCATCGGGACCGCACCCTGTCCAACGCCGCCGGCGCATTGTTACAACTCATGCCGCCGGCTCAGAAACCCAAGTAGACGCCCAGCCCGTAGTAACTGATTTCGTCGTCGTAGAACTGCCCGTGCGGAGAAAAGCCGTCGTAGGCTTCCGCCATGACCCGCAAACGCCGCCGGCCCTGCTGCGTGGCGCCGAATTCCAAGCCGACCTTGACGCTGGTGTCCACGGACCACTCGTGTTCGCGCCAACTCTTGACGTCCACGCCGCCCAGTAAGCGACCGCCCCACAGCAGGGGCGTCGTACCGCGGAATTCAAAGCCTGCATGCACGCCTTCGGGGTCCAGGTCATGAGGTTCGCGCGTGACCAGATATTCGCCGCCACCGTACAAGCGCACCTGACGCCAGTCGTAGGACAACAGCATTTCCAGTGATTCGAAGCTCAAGTTGACCCGCTCCGGACGTGCACGCAGCAAAAACTCATCGCCCAGGTGTGAACTCTGGTGATAGAGGCGAATGCGCGATGACCAAGGCCCGCGGCGATAGGTCACCGGAATGCCGATCACGTAATCGGCATTGACCAGATCGTCGGAAGGCGCATCGAGATTGAATTGCGCAAACAGGCCGCCCGATACGCTGAGTTGCAGACCGTCTCCTGGATGTTTGCCTTCACGCCGATACAAGCCGAACGTTTCGCCGTAGCCGACCGCCGCCAAGGTGGCGTTGTCGCTGGGCGTGTCGTATTGCCGCAGACTGACGAAAAACTCCGGCTGTTTGGGATCGGCGAGCAATGTCGCGAACAGATCGCCGGTGGGAAACGGGACCGTGTCGGGTGTCAGGCCCATGAGGCTATACACCGGCTTTTGGGGTTCCTCGGCCGCCGCTTGAGGCGGCTCTGCTTTGGTCCGCTGCGACGCAGGCGCCGTGGCCTCCGCTTCGACGGCAGTAGTCGCGCCGGACGCGGAAGGCCCCGATGGCGCTGAGGCGGAAGCGGGAGCGGCCGCGGCCGCGGCAGCGGAGGAAGTTGGTGCTGAGGTGCCATCCTTCGCTTTGGCGGCCGCGGGCGCGGCCGGTGCGGCGATGTTCAGGCCCTGCAGGCCAACGAGCTGCGGCACGGCCCCCTGCAGCTGCGTCCTCCTGTCCCCCTCCTCTCCCACCAGCGTCACGGTGGCGACCCCTTCATTCACCGTGAGCGTGTAGCTGTCCCGCGCCCAACCGAGCTGGTGTTCGATCAACATCACCAGCGAGCCGGCTATGAAAGCATCCTGTTTCGCCAACTCCGGGGCTACCCCTCCCTGAGCCACCTGCCCCGCCAACGACAAAATGCCTACCGCCACTACACGCCGAAAATACATACGCAACCCCGAATACGGTCGGTTATCGAAAAATGCCAACTGCGACACACCAGTGAATCAAGCTATGACCATAGGGAGCCGTTAACCCGATGCAAGCAAGGCGGATGATTTCGATCATCGGGGGGATCGGCGTCTCATGGAATCCACAACAATACGTACCTGTGCGCGGTTGTGCATGTTAGCACTGACGTTCTGGGCCGGCGTGTCGAATTGGTGCGCAGCGGCTGACGACCCGGCACCCCTCGATTTAACCATCCGCCTGACTTCCCAACGCTTCGACGCCGACGCGGCGCAGCGGCTGCAGGCTTGGCATAGCCTGCTTGCCGAAAGCCGCGGCCTGCCGATCGCCGTGCAGTTGCAACGCGTCAACGCATTCTTCAATGCCATTCCATTCATGTCCGACCAGCAACACTGGGGCCGCAGCGATTATTGGGCAACGCCCGTCGAACTGCTCACCAGCGGCGCGGGAGACTGCGAAGACTACGCCATCGCGAAATATTTCACGTTACGCCAGCTCGGCGTCCGGTCGGAACAACTGCGCATTACCTACGTCCGCGCTCTGACCCGCAACCAGGCCCACATGGTGCTCGCGTTCTATCAGAAGCCGGATGACGAGCCGCTGGTGCTGGACAACCTGGATCAGCAAATTCGCCCCGCTTCGGAGCGTCCCGATCTGCGGCCGATTTATGGCTTCAATGGCGACAGCATCTGGCTGGTTTCGCAGCTGCGCAGCCGCGGCGAACTGGTGGGCGGTTCCAACCGCATCGGCCGCTGGCAGCATGTCCTGGCGCGCATGGAAACCGCCGCGGGCCCTGCATTCAGGCGTATGCGCTAATCGCGCACGCCCCGCCACGCGACTGCAAACGCGCACAGCGCCAATACCGAGGCCGACATATAGGCCCAGAACGGTCCGGCGCTGGTCCACAGGATTCCGCTGTAAAGACTGCCGAATGCACCGCCGGCCCCGAAACTGAGGCTCGAATACAACGCCTGCCCGCGTCCTTGATGGCGGCCGACGAAATACCGGTGAATCAAATGAATGGCCACAGCATGCACAATGCCGAAACTGGCAGCGTGCAAAAGCTGCGCGGCGATCAACAGATCGAGCTGATGCGGGAACTGCGCGATCATCCACCAGCGCACGCTGGTCAACGCCAATGCGGTCAGCAGCAGACGTCTGGGACCGACTCGCGGCAACAACCGATGCATGAGCAGGAACAACACGATCTCGGCGCCAACGCCCAAAGCCCATAGCTGGCCGATCAAACCACGCGAGTACCCGTGATCTTCCAAGTAGATGGTATAGAACGTGTAATAAGGGCCGTGGCTCGCCTGCAGCAGAAAGCAGGCAAGCAGCAGCATCCAGACTTTGCGCTTGGCAAGCACCGTTTTGAGCGGCTCATGATCCAATGGCAGATGCCCTGCTGCGCGCTCGGGCACCAACAGGCTGTTCAACCAGATACCCGCGAACAAGGCGATCAATGCCAACGGCAATTGTTTGATGTCGACGTAATCGAACAGCGCGCCAAGCCCGGCGACACTGACGATGAATCCGATCGACCCCCACAAGCGAATGCTGCTGTAGCGGTGAGTGCGGTCGCCAAGATGGTTCATGGTGGTCGCTTCGAACTGCGGCAGCGACGCGTTCCAGAAGAAGCTGAAGCCGGTCATCACCAGGGCGATCCACCAGTAACCGCCGTCGATGAACATGCCGGCAAAGCACACCACTGCCAGCAAAGACGCAAGGCGCACGATCAGCATGCGCTTACCGCTGTGGTCGGCGATCCAACCCCAGACATTGGGAGCGACGATCTTGGTGGCCATGATGATCGCCACCAATTCACCGATGGCCAGTTCTGAAAAGCCGCGCGCACGCAGATAGGCGCCCCAGTACGGGATCAACGCGCCAAGGCTCGCGAAATAGAACAGATAAAAGCCCGACAGGCGCCAGTAGGGAATCGCGGGAGTCGCCGTTTTCATTGGTTCAAATCGAAATCAGGGTCGCCCACGACCCGGGACGTTACAGGCAGGCCGGGCGGTCGATGGCGCGGGCAGCTTTCATTGTTTGCCAGCAGGAACCGGCGGAGTTGGCGATTGCACGTCCATGTTCTGCGCCCGGTGGCGCAGCATGTGGTCCATGAGCACGATGGCGAGCATTGCTTCGGCGATGGGTGTGGCGCGGATGCCGACACAGGGATCGTGCCGGCCGGTGGTCACCACTTCGATCGGCTCGCCGCGCACATCGATGGACTGTCCCGGCAGCCGGATGCTGGACGTGGGCTTCAAAGCCAGCGAGGCGACAATGTCCTGGCCGGTGGAAATGCCTCCCAGCACGCCGCCGGCATGGTTGGACAGGAAGCCCTGGGGCGTAATGGGATCGCGATGCACCGAGCCCTTCTGATTCACGGCCGCGAAGCCGGCGCCGATCTCCACCCCTTTGACGGCGTTGATGGACATCAGCGCATGGGCGATATCGGCGTCGAGCCGGTCGAATACCGGCTCGCCCCAGCCGCTGGGCACGCCACTGGCAACCACGTTGACCCGCGCGCCGATGGAATCGCCTTCTTTGCGCAGGGCATCCATGTAGGCTTCCAATTCTGAAACCTTTTCGGCATCGGGAAAGAAGAATGGGTTCTGTTCGACGGCTTCCCAATCGAACTTTTCCGCTGCAATGGGGCCGAGTTGTGCCAGATAGCCGCGGATTTCGACGCCGTAGCGGACGCGCAGGTATTTCTTGGCAATGGCGCCGGCGGCCACCCGCATGGCGGTTTCCCGTGCCGAGGATCGGCCGCCGCCGCGGTAATCACGAAAACCGTATTTGCGCTGATACGTGTAATCGGCATGGCCGGGCCGGAACCGGTCCATGATCTTGTCGTAGTCCCTGGAACGTTGATCCGTATTCTCGATCAACAGGCCGATCGGAGTGCCCGTGGTGCGGCCTTCGAACACGCCGGAGAGAATCCGCACCTGGTCGGCTTCCCGCCGTTGGGTGGTGTGGCGCGATTGACCGGGTTTGCGCCGATCCAGATCGCGCTGAAGATCGGCCTCATCGAGTTCCATGCCCGGCGGACAACCGTCGACCACGGCGCCAAGCGCCGGACCGTGGCTCTCGCCGAAACTGGTGATCGTGAATAATTTTCCGAAGCTGTTCCCTGACATGGGGCGCTATTGTAGCGGGAACCGCGATCTTCGTCCCCCCATTTCGGCCGCAGAAACGTCTTCAGTTCGGTGTTCAAGTTCCGATATATTAAGACAAACTACGATCTGAAGCAGATGACGACCCTTCCGCTTGCCTGGCAGACCGCATGCCGATATCCGCGCGGTTCTCGGAAGTGGGCGACTCGGCGCCTAACCCGAAGGATGTTACGCCTTGCGACGCGACCGCAGCACCACAATCATCGCTCTCGGCTTCGGGACCGTGCTGGTATTGATGGCGGTTCTGACCTTCAGCGCATTGCAGGTCCTGGACGTCAGCAGCCAGCGCCTGGAAACCATTGTCAACCAGAGCAACATGAAATCCGAGTTGGTGGTGGAAATGCGCACCGCCGCCCGCGAACGCACCCTCGAAGTTCACCGAATGCTGCTGTTGGACGATCCCTTCAAGCTCGACGACGCCTGGATGCATTTCAACCGCCTGGCGGCCGATTTCATCAAGGCCCGCAACGCATTCAAGGCAATCGCAACTCCGGAGGAACGCGAGCTGCTCGACCTTCAAGGCCAGTATGCCAACGCAGTGAGTCCAATGCAGGCGCGGGTTGCAGAGCTCGCCACGGCGGGTTCCCGCGCCGAAGCTGAACAACTGTTGCTGGAACGCGTCCTGCCCGGTCAGGACCGCTTGTTCGGTGTGCTTTCGAAGTTGTCGCAAATACAAAAAGACCAAGCCCGACGCACCGCCGACGAAACCAAGCGCGATCGGCAAGCGGCGACGACACTGATTCTACTCATGGCAGGCAGCGTAACGTTGATCAGTATATTGATTGCCGTCTACGTGATGCGGCGCACCGGTGACAGCGCACGGCAATTGGTCGAAGAAAAGGAGCGGGCCGAAATCACACTGCACTCCATTGGCGACGGCGTCATCACCACGGACGCCAGCGGCCGCATCGAGCGGCTCAACCTCGCGGCCGAAATGTTGACCGGCTGGACGTCGCCGGAAGCGACGGGAAATCCGCTGCTGAAGGTCATGCGTATGGTACGCGAGTCCGACCGCCGATTGATCGCCGATCCGGTTTCGCGCGCTCTGCGCGACGGCTGCGTACATTCCTCGGAGCCCGATACCCTGCTCAATCGGCGCGATGGTCGCGACTTGGCGATCGAATTCACCGCGGCGCCAATCACAGATCGCTGGCAGAACCGCATGGCCGGCACCATATTGGTGTTTCGCGATGTGACCGAAACCCGCGCCCTGGCGACCCAACTGGCACATCAGGCGCGGCACGACAGTCTCACCGGCTTGATCAATCGCCGCGAATTCGAGTCGCGATTGCAGGAGACATTGACAGAGGTCCACCGCAACCCGGAACAAAATCACTGGTTGTGCTATATCGACCTCGACCAATTCAAGATCATCAACGACACCTGCGGACACATGGCGGGCGACGAGCTGTTGAAGCAGATCGCCGGACATCTGAAACGGGAATTGCGCGACTCCGACCTGGTGGCGCGTATGGGTGGCGATGAGTTCGCGGTCCTGCTCAAGGATTCCGATGCCCAAGCCGCCCACGAAATCGTGGAACGCGTGCGCGGCATATTGCACGAACTGCGTTTCCCTTGGGACGACAAATTCTTCAGCAGCAGCGCCAGCATCGGCATGGTCCCCATCGGCGCCCGCAGCGGTACATTGTACGACTTGCTGAGTGCAGCGGACAAAGCCTGCTATGTGGCCAAGGACCAGGGGCGCAACCGCGTGCACATCTATCTTCAGGACGATGATGCCGTAGCGCGCCACGAAGGCGAGATGGAGTGGGTGCACCGCATCCGTCGCGCCCTGGAGGAAGACCGTTTCGTCTTGTACGTGCAACCGATTCAGCGGCTTCGGGACGGACTCAATGAACACTGGGAAGTACTGCTGCGCATGCTGGACGAGGATGGCCGACTGGTGCCGCCCATGGCGTTCATTCCCGCAGCCGAACGCTACAATCTCATGGGCGAAGTCGACCGCTGGGTGGTGCGCACCACGCTGGAACAATTGCGCGCGCCCGGCTCCGGTTTCGGCCAAGCCGATACCTCCGTGGCAATCAACCTGTCGGCCCAATCGTTGTGCGACGACGAATTCCTGCAGTTCATCCTGCACCAGCTCGCGCAGCCTGGGCTGCGCGCACAACGGCTGTGCTTCGAAATCACCGAAACCGCCGCCATCGCCAACTTATCCCGAGCCCAGAAGTTCATCACCAGCCTCAAAGAACGCGGTTGCCGGTTCTCCCTCGACGATTTCGGCAGCGGACTCAGTTCATTCGGCTACCTCAAGACGCTGGCGGTGGATTATCTCAAGATCGACGGCACGTTCGTACGCGATATCCTCGACGATCCAATGGACCGGGCGATGGTGGAATCCATCAATCAGATCGGCCATGTCATGCAAATCGCGACCATCGCCGAATATGTGGAAGAAGCCCGGACCCTCGAACTGCTGCGCGAGATGGGCGTGGACTATGCCCAGGGCTACGGCGTCGCGGCTCCCAAACCTTTGACCGAACTGTCGCTGCCGGCGCCTGCCGCCGACTCCGCCCCGACACGCTCTCAAGCGTGAGCATCAGATGACACGCGAGAAGCGCGGCTCGCTGACGTGCGCCAGATAGCGATCGAATATCATGCATATATTGCGGATCAACAAACGCCCGGCTGCAAGCACCTGGATCGCGCGTGGCGAAACGCGCACCAGATCATCCTGTTCCATGGGCAGAAGGGCCTCTAGTTCGGCGGCAAAATAGTCTCGGAAGTCGATCCCGTAGCGACGTTCGATCAACGCCACGTCCACCTTGAAATCGCATACCAGGCGCGTAATCACCTCGCGACGCAACAAGTCGTCGGGGCCGAGCTCAAAACCACGGTGGATCGGCAAGTGGCCGTTATCCAGGCTGCGTTCGTATTCCTCGATGGTCTTGACGTTCTGGCTGTAACTGGAACCGACCATGCCGATCGCCGAAATCCCGAACGAGACCAGATCGCAGTCGGCGTGCGTCGAGTAACCCTGGAAATTACGATATAGCGACCCGGCACGCTGCGCCACCGCGAGTTCATCGTCGGGACGAGCGAAATGATCCATACCGATGTAGACATAACCGGCAGCTTGCAGGTGTTCGATGGTGGACTGCAGGATCCGCAGTTTCTCGGCCGCGGATGGCAGTTGAGCGGCATCGATCTGGCGCTGAGTCTTGAACATCTCCGGCAGATGCGCGTAATTGAACACCGAAATACGGTCCGGTTCGGCCGCCAACAGTGTATGCAGCGTACGTTCGAAGCTGGCCACGCTTTGTAGTGGCAGACCGTAGATCAGATCGACGCTCACCGAGCGAAATCCACTGTCGCGGGCCGCATCGATCACTGCGAACGTCTCTTGCTCGGACTGCATACGATTCACGGCACGCTGCACCGCCGGATCGAAATCCTGCACGCCCAGGCTCATGCGGTTGAAACCCAGTTCGCGTAGTAATGCCACAGTGCCGGCGCCTACGGCGCGCGGGTCGATTTCGATGGAATACTCCCCGGCATCGTCGTTGCGCAGCCCAAACCAATGTCCAGTCTCGGCCATGAGTTCGGCCATTTGCCCGTGGCTGAGGAAGGTGGGTGTGCCGCCGCCCCAGTGCAGCTGATCCACCGGCCGTGTACGGTCGAATAGCTCTCCCTGCATCTGCAGCTCGCGGTACAGGCGCTGCAGATAAGGTTCTGCGTGGCCGCGGTTCTTGGTAATTACCTTGTTGCAGGCGCAGTAATAGCAAACCGTTGCGCAAAACGGCAAGTGGAAATACAGAGACAACGGACGTGGCGGCAGCGTCGCATTGCTCGCCAGTGCGTGCTCGCGGTAACGCGCGTCGTCGAAACCGTCGTGGAACTGCACGGCCGTCGGGTACGAGGTGTAACGCGGACCCGCGCGGTCATAGCGACGGATCAGATCGGCATCGAACAGCAGAGGTGATTGCATGGCTGCGCCTCGTTCCGGATAGCGCATGCAGCCTATCCCGCGGGCGGGCGAGCCGCCATGACGTAGATCAAGACGTGTCGGGAACCTACAACCCCCGCCGATCGATTTCGTCGATTTGGCACAGCAAATGCCGAACTGGCAACCGATCGGTATCCTACAGGCCGACGAACTTCAGCGTGCTGCCCATATCCTGCCAGTGGTATCCCGCTGCGATACGAGGCAATTCAATTTCGAACCAGGCCTGTCAGACGAAATCGCCCTGCTCTACGTTGCTCCGGGTGCTGCAATGACCCGGTTTCTCTCACCCCCCTCAATCGGCCAGGGCCGCCAGCCCTCGGTCAGTCAAGCGCAGATTGGGCGTACCCCGCTCGACATACTCCAGGTAGCCGTCCGCCACCAATTCATTGACTGCATTTTCGAATGCCCCTTCCTCCTCGGGCGCGAAGGTCGGCAAGTAATGACGCTGCAGCCATTTCGGCGGCAACAGGCTGCCCGCTCGCGCATTGGCGCGGCGAAAGGTTTCCATCAATTCGGCTTTGACCCGCGCCTTGTCGCGCACCGGAGGTCAACTCCGTAGACGCATCATTGCGTATAGTCCGACGATCACGCAGCCGGCCCCGCCAAGTAACAACCACATGGACCGGTCGGACGGCGAACCGGTTACCAGCTCGGTCACTTGCGAGCCCACGGATTCGTGGGTTTGGTAGCCCCAATAGAGAAGCAATGCTCCAACCACCAGCAATGCGATTCCAATCAATTTACCCATCGCACTCTTCCTACCTTCTATGAAAATCGACCATGGAACGCTGTCCCTCAATCCCGCAACAGACGGAAATACTGGAAACGCTGTTCCTTCGCTGCCGGCGTGATGTGGGTTTCCGAGACGCTCTCCAACAGCGCGAACCCGTCACCCAGCGCGTCCATCAAACGCTGTTCGTCGTATCGCTCCACGTCCAGCCCACTGCATTGCGTCGGGCCGTCCAAGTCGAAGCTGGCAATGATGACCTGGCCCTCTTTGGGAACCGCAGCGCGCAGTACCTCGACGTAACGGCGCCGATCCTGCGGATCGGTGAGAAAATGAAACACGGCGCGATCGTGCCAAAGTTGGAATGTATGGGGCGGCACGAACTCGGTCACGTCTGATTCGTACCATTGCACACGGTCCGCGCCTTTGCCCAGGCGTTGCCGTGCACAGGCCAGTGCAGCACCGGAAATATCCAGCACGGCGGGATTTTGATAGCCCTTGGCCAACAGCCGGTCCACCAGTACCGAGGCGCCACCACCGACATCGATGATGGCGTCCTGGAACTGTATCCCGCTGTTCGCGATCAACTGCAGCGAAACGACCGGCTCGGATTGATACCAACTCACTTCGTCGGTCGGCCTGGTGCGATAGACTCGTTCCCAGTGTTGTTTGCGTGAAGCGTCGGTCATGGTTCCTCAATTGACTGGCCAGCGATATTGCGGCGCGAAAGAGCGCGGTCCGTCATTTTACCCCATGTGCGCTGGCGCCGTTCAATCCGGCATCGCCAGTAGCGGGGCGAAAAAGGCGGCACCGATCGCGACGGCTTCGTCCACGCTGTACAGCGCGCGGGTCTGCGGATCCGACTCCCGCCAGGAGGCCGCGACCTCGTGGTCGCGCAGAAAAATCATGTCCCGACACAGACTGTGGGCGGCACAGGAGTGCGGGTTGCGCCACCCGATCCCCACCGACGGCTGCGGCCTCGGCGATACGCCCATCAACCGCCGACCGTGCTGGCGCACCTCGATGGCCGCGCCGGTGACAGCGCAGGCAGAAGTGGTCGCAACAGCGCGGCCGAACATCGGCGCGACCGCCAGGGCATCCACCGCACACATGGCGTTGACGGTGGCACCGGGTAGTGTCAGTCGGTGCGGTGTATGTTCCAGCGTGAAAGGATATGCACCGGCTATGGCACCCGCCGGTGTACGCACGATCAAGTCGGCGGCGGCCAGGGACTCCAACAGTTCGCCGAGCTGTTCAGGCCGGGCCAACCGCTCCAGCGTGTCGAAGCCGGGCATCACGCCAGAGCGGGCGAGTTCGCACAGAATGGCGCGATGCACGCGTTTACCCGAGGTGCTCTGCTCGCTCAGCCGTCGCGCCAACGGCAGCAGACCCTGCAACCGTTCCAGGGCCTGCTGTACCTTTGGCTCGAGGGCGCAGGCGGGATTCACGAGCGCGCGGCCGCGTGATGCGGCCAGCGTCGTCCAAACGGCCGGCCGTGGAGATAATCCCCGGATCGAATCAACCTGCCGCGGGCGAGGTCGCCTCGATACAGATAAATCCATGCCTCGATGCGACGGCCATCGTCCAAGCGTACCGCCCACCGCTCGCGCGCGAATTCCGCCGACCCGGCGCGGGGCCGGCAGCCTTCGTATTCGTCAAGCTTGGCCAAGGTCAGTTTCGGTTTTCGCAGCGTGTACAGTTCGCCGCGCACCCGATCGCCCGGTGCGCGCGGCGCAACCAAACCTGGGTAGCGTCCGAGATCGAACAAGCGACCGGCAACCGTACCCTCGCCGAGGTACCCGGCTGGTTCCAGCAAACAGCCCATGGGATGACCTACTGCCCGGCGCAGTGTGCCGTACACGAACAAATGAACCGATCCCGTCGATGGTTCAGTCGATAGCGGCATGACGCCCGACGCGCAGACGCAGCACCCAGGTCACCGGGATACTGACACGGTTACGCGGCCATGCTTTTTGCAGTTCCGCCGCAACCGCGTCTACCGCATTGTTACCGGTAGCCTGCTGATATCGGCGCGATGCGGACCAGGTGTCGAGATAACCGCGCATGTCCTCGATCGTCCATTCCAGACGCATGGCGAATTGCGGCGCTTGCAATTCCGGAAAGGGAAACGGAATTCCCTGGTAACCCTTGTCGATCCAGTGCCGTTCCGGTGGCCAATAGCGCCCCACGACGTCTCGATATAAGCGTCTGACAACGGCATCCACTGCCGGCGCGCTGCTGAATAACCCATAGCACCAGGCCGCCAGGACGCCGCGGGGTTTCAGCACCCGCCGGGCTTCTTCGTAAAAGGCCGGGAAGTCGAACCAATGCAGCGCTTGCGCCACGGTGATCAGATCGACGCTTGCGTTTTCGAGTCCCGACTCCGCAGCAACTGCGGTTCGAAATTCAACATTGACGGGACCACTTGCCTGTTCGATCTGCTGTACGCTGGCGTCGGTGGCCACCACGCGGGTGAAAAGGCGGCCCAACTGCGCCGCAGCCTGGCCATTGCCGGTGGCACAGTCCCAGGCCAGGTTGCGGTCCGGCGCACGCGCCGCCAAATAATCGAACAGCGGACTCGGATAGCGCGGACGAAAGCGTTGATAGGCACCGGCGTGGCCGGAGAAATGATCTTTGAAGTCGGGCTCTGACATGACCCCATTGTTACCGCAGTCGCCGGTCTCGGGCAACGTGCGCAGCAAAACGGATCAACAACGGCTGAGGCGGGATTCCTGCCAGAAGTTCCCGCAAGAAGCGGTCGCACACCTGGCGGAGCTCGGCTTCGTTGGGAAACTTGTCGCCAAGTCGGCGTGCGACGCTGGGTTCAGAACGTATTCGCAGTAACCACCCGGCCAGACCCACTCCACCAATCCATGTCCGGACCATTCCCCACAACTGCCGGCTGCATTCGGCGAAGCTTTTGCATGTTCACCAACCCGCGTGTTCGATCGCCTCTTGCAATCGGGAGACGCCGACAACGCTCATGCCTTCGATCGCACCCTGTTTCGGAGCGTTGGCTTTGGGCACGATTGCGCGTTTGAATCCGTGTTTGGCTGCTTCGCGCAACCGTTCCTGGCCGTTCGCAACCGGTCGGATCTCCCCGGCCAGACCGACTTCTCCGAACACCACCAAATCCTGCGGCAACGGTCTATCGCGGAAACTCGACAGCACCGCCAGCAGCACCGCCAGGTCGGCGCCGGTTTCACTGACTCTCACGCCTCCAACCACGTTGACGAATACGTCCTGATCGTGGGTGGCCACACTACCGTGGCGGTGCAGGACCGCCAACAGCATTGCCAGGCGATTTTGTTCCAAACCCAGGGTGACGCGGCGCGGATTCGAAGAATGGGACTCATCCACCAGCACTTGCACTTCCACCAGCATCGGGCGACTGCCCTCGCGGGTCACCATGATCACGCTGCCCGGTACGGGTCGTTCGTGCCGTGACAGAAAAATCGCCGAAGGGTTCGATACTTCGCGCAAGCCCTTGTCGGTCATCGCGAACACGCCCAATTCGTTGACGGCCCCGAAGCGATTCTTGATCGCCCGGATCACCCGGTACCGGGAGCCGTGCTCACCCTCGAAATACAAAACGGTGTCGACCATGTGTTCGAGCACCCGCGGACCGGCCAGGGTGCCTTCCTTGGTGACGTGACCGACCAGGAACAATGCCGTGTTGCGTTGTTTGGCGAAGCGCACCAACTGGGCCGCGGACTCGCGCACCTGGGCCACCGAACCCGGTGCCGATTGCAGCAACTCCGTGAATACGGTCTGAATGGAATCGATTGCGAGCACGCGCGGCTGTTCGCGCTGTGCAGTCCCGAGAATCCGTTCCACCGAAGTTTCGGTAAGCAACTGCAACTGCTCGCGCGGCAGTTCCAGACGCCGGGCGCGCATACTGACCTGCTGTTTGGATTCTTCCCCGGTAACGTAAAGGGTCGGCATACGCGCGGCGAGGTCCGTGAGGGTCTGCAGGAGAATCGTGGATTTTCCGATACCGGGGTCGCCGCCAATCAACGTTACCGATCCGGAAACCAGACCGCCGCCCAGAACCCGGTCGAGTTCCGCCATGCCGGTGGAAGTACGGCTTTGCTCTTCGACATCGACCTGGTCCAGGCGCTGCACCTGGGTCTGGGCGTCGCCGGCGTATCCGGCAAATCGAGGGTTGGAAGTGGCGGCAGCCGCTACGGTCTCCACCATTGTGTTCCAAGCGCCGCACTCACCGCACTGGCCAGCCCATTTCGGCGCCTGAGCGCCGCACTCGGTGCAGGCGTAGAGAATCTTCGCTTTGGCCATGTCAGGCAGTCATTCCGTATCGTTGATTTCCACCCGCTGACTCACTCCGCACAACAACTCGTAGGAGATGGTGCCGGCGTAGCGTGCAACTTCGTCCACCGGCAGTCCCGTGCCCCAAACGGTAACCGGGTCGCCGATGCGCGCGTCGGGATGACCGCGCAAATCCAGGCAGATCATGTCCATCGACACGCGTCCGATCAGTGCTGCACGACGCCCGTTCACCAATACCGGTGTGCCACTGGGCGCGTGCCGGGGATAACCGTCACCGTAACCGATGGCTGCGATCCCCACTGCCATGTCCTCAGGACAAATGTAAGTGCCGCCATAACCGATTGCGTCGCCGCGGCGCCGCGCTTGGATCGCGATCAATTGCGTCCCCAGAGTCATGGCGGGCTGCAAATCGATTGCCTCGGCATCGGTGTCCGGAAACGGCGAAGCACCGTATAGCATGATTCCAGGCCGCACCCATTGGCGATGGCTTCGGGGCCACGCCATCACGGCCGCGGAATTGGCGATGCTGTGTTCCTCGGTATGGGCCGCCACGGCGCGATCGAAAACTTCCAACTGGGCCGCAGTCACATCGTTGTCACGTTCGTCCGCGCATGCCAGATGGGTCATGAGCCGCAGTGGCGCCACGGTTTCGCAGTTTGCCAAGCGCGCGGCAATCTGTGCCGTTTCGCCCGGCGCGATGCCGAGACGGTGCATTCCGGTATCGATTTTCAACCATACCGGAATCGGCCATTCCGTGCGGGCCGTTTCCAGCAACTGCACCTGCTCGCGGCTATGAACCACGCACTCACAACGATTGAGGGTCGCCCACTGCAACTCTTTCTCGGTGTATACACCTTCAAGCAGTAGCAACGGCTGGTAGATATTACTGGCGCGCAATTCGCGGGCCTCTGCGATACACGCCACCGCGAATGCATCGGCTTCGGCGAGGGCCTGAGCGACGCGGACCGCACCGTGCCCGTAACCGTTGGCTTTGATGACCGCAAGGACACGGCTGACGGGAGCCAACTGCCGCACGCGTGCCAAATTAGCACGCAGGGCGCTTCGGTCGATAACGGCGCAGGCACGCATGGGCGATCCGTCAACCGTCGATCGGCGCTTGGCGCCCCGCTACGTGCGTTTCTGACCGGCACCATTCGCTTGTCATTCGTAGTGCTCGCCGCGATAGCCGTCGGCCAGATTTTCAAAGCGCGTATATTGGCCCAGGAAGGCAAGCCGCACCGAACCAATAGGCCCGTTTCGCTGTTTGCCGATGATGATTTCCGCGGTTCCCTTGTCTGGACTGTCTTCCTTGTAGACTTCGTCGCGATAGATGAACACGATCACGTCGGCATCCTGTTCGATGGCGCCGGATTCGCGCAGATCCGACATCACGGGACGCTTGTTCGGCCGCTGTTCCAGTGAACGATTGAGCTGCGAAAGCGCCACCACCGGCACTTCGAGTTCCTTGGCCAGCGCCTTCAGGGAACGGGAGATTTCGGAAATTTCAGTGGCCCGGTTCTCGCTGCTGCGACCCGTCGACTGCATCAACTGCAAGTAGTCGATCACGATCATGCCGAGGCCGTGTTCGCGGGCTATACGGCGGGCTCTGGCGCGCAGCTCGGTCGGCGACAAAGCCGGCGTATCGTCGATGAAAATAGGTGCTTCCGCGAGAATCCCCATGGCAGAGGTGAGCCGCGCCCAATCTTCATCGTCCAATTTACCGGTGCGCACTTTGTGCTGGTCGATACGGCCCAGGGAACTCATCATGCGCATCGCCAACTGCTCACCCGGCATCTCCATGGAGAACACCGCCACCGGATATTTGCCTTTTATCGCCGCCTGCTCGGCAATATTCATGGCGAAGGTGGTTTTACCCATGGACGGGCGGCCGGCAATGATCACCAGGTCCGAGCGTTGCAAGCCGGAGGTCATGTCGTCGAAGTCCACGAACCCGGTCGGCACGCCGGTAATGGGATCGTCGCGCTGATAAAGCTGATCGATGCGGTCCACTGCTTTTGCCAACAGTGTCTTGATGCCGACAGCGCCGGTGCGGCCCCGCGCGCCCTTGTCGGCGATTTCGAACACCATGGTCTCGGCGAGATCCAGCAGTTCGGAAGCATTTCTGCCGTCGGGCTGATACGCCGTGTCGGCGATATCGGTCGTCACCCGCAGCAACTGGCGCACCACCGACCGCTCGCGCACGATATCCGCATAGGCACGGATGTTGGCGGCGCTGGGAGTATCCTTGACCAACGCGCCCAAATAGGCCACGCCGCCTGCGTTGGTCAACTCGGCGTGACGCTGCAACCACTCGGAAACGGTAACTGCGTCGAACGGACGACTGTGTTCGGACAAATCTGCGATGGCACGAAACACCAGACGGTGATCGTGACGGTAGAAATCGTCTTCATTGATACGGTCGGCGACTTGATCCCAGGCGGCATTATCGAGCATCAATCCGCCCAGCACCGCTTGTTCGGCCTCGATGGAATGAGGCGGAACTTTCAACGCTTCGGTTTGCCGATCCGTCACAGCGGGCTGAGCGAACTCAGGCATGTGTACTCCCAAGAAATACGGCGAATCAACTGCAAGGACTTTAACCGAATGACAGCGGCGCTTTCGGTACAGCGCTCTCAAATCGATGGCGACCATGATGCACCGAGCGCCCCACCCCTGCAACGCCAATGTGCGCATCGAACGCGCCCGCGGGCAGGCGCAGTCACTACGCGTTTAGCGCAGCAATCGCAATTCAATTCAGCGAATGAATCGTAACCGATTAAACAGGAAGGTTTTACGCAAATCGGCGCACGCGGGCGTCGCGGTGGTGCGACGCCCGCGTGCGCCGAAATATTATTCCGCTTCGACGACCACCGTCACCGTGGCGTTGACGTCGGTGTGCAAATGGATTTCGATTTCGTATTCGCCGACGCTGCGCAGGGAACCGGTCGGCAAGCGCACTTCGCGCTTTTCCAATTCGACGCCTACCGCCTGGCTCACGGCATCGGCAATGTCCGACGCACCGATTGATCCGAACAACTTGCCTTCATCGCCCGCCTTGGCCTTGATGGTCGCTGTTGCACCGTCCAGCTTCTCGCGCTGGGCGTTGGCTTCTTCCAACGCATCCGCAGCGGCTTTTTCCAGCTCGGCCCGTCGCGCTTCGAATGCCTTGATATTCTCCGGCGTCGCCGTGGTGGCCTTGCCTTGGGGCAGCAGATAATTGCGTCCATAACCGGAACGGACTTTGACCTTGTCGCCCAGGTTACCCAGGTTTTCGACTTTCTCCAGAAGAATAACTTCCATCGCTCATACCCTCGTAGTATTCATCTCGATTTCGGCGCGCGGCTGAACCGCACCCGGAAATTCACCCAGGTGTCGGCGAGGCCGATCAACGCCAACACCATTACCAACTGCGGCAGCGCGATGACCAACAAGACATACACCGCCACTAACCAGCCGACCGATGCGCTGTTGCGCGCCACGAGGCCATGAACCACGGCCAAGCCGGCAAACAAATACATCACCACAGTGATAATGCTGAGGTTCAGTGCGATCGCGAGCTGCGCGAACAATGCCAACGCCAACACGCCAATCGCAATCAAGGCACTGACATTGTCGAATCGCAAGCGATTGAATTCGGCCCGGAAACCCCCTGGGTTGGTCAGCATCGCCTGCCACGAACGGCCCAGGAACACACTCAGGACCACACCGAGAACCGCATAGGCGGCACTGAATCCGGTCATCAATTTCGACACCAGCGCCAGGGCCTGATCCAACTGCTGGGCGTTGGAAAACGCCGCGTGCTGCTCGAACGCCGGCCGCAACTCGTCGAGCAAAGGCCGCCACAACGCAGCGGGGTCGCCGGTCAGCGCGAACACCACCAGCACACCGGCAAATCCGAGCGCCACCGCAGTCTGCACTGACAAGGCCAGCGACTGGCTGCGCTTGAGCACCACCGCCGCCAGCCAAGTCGGCAGCCACAACGTAAGCGTGAAACCCAAACTCAAAAGCGGCGCGCGCAGCGCCAAAAACGAAATCAGCGCTGCAGCGATGATCGCGCCCACCGTGACCTGTAAACCCTGCTTGGCGCCGACATGCAATGTCACCAGCGCCACGGTGGCACCGCTGACATAGGCCAGCACCCACGTCAATGGCGCCAACAGCATGCTCAACAGCGCCGTGACCGCAGCCACGAGCGTTGCCTGCATCGGGCCGCGCAGGATGAAGGACGCCAAGCCGCGAATCATATCAACAACAACTCGACCGGCTTAGCCGGCCGCAGCGATCAATGACGGTCGGTGTACGGCAGCAGCGCCAGGAACCGGGCCCGCTTGATTGCCGTGGACAGCTGACGCTGATAACGGGCCTTGGTGCCGGTGATCCGGCTGGGCACGATCTTGCCCGTCTCGGTGATGTAATTCTTCAGCGTAGCGAGATCCTTGTAATCGATCTCCTTGACGCCTTCGACCGTGAATCTGCAGTACTTCTTGCGACGAAAATAACGCGCCATGTTCTAATCCTCATCAAAATGTGCCGCATTCGGCAGCTGTTCAATCTGTTGTGCGTGCAGGACCAGTCGAAATTCTCCGGACTGATATCCCGCACTGCTCAAAAACCCCGTTACCCGAACCTGCTTCTCCATGACCAGCGTCTTGAGCACCGGCTGCAGCTCAGTTCCTGCTGCGACCACACCGATGCGGCATCGCGTTTGCCGCGGACGGCCGGCTTCGATCTGTTGCGATGCGTGTTCGAGACCGAAGCGGGTGATCGGAATGCCCGCCGGCGAAAAGCGTGTATCCGGTCCGGAACACACGCGCCCATCGAGCACTATCCGATTATCCACCAGTGCCGAAGGCCACGGGTTCGCGAATGGTCAGGCGCTGTCGCGCTCGTTGTCGGAATCATCATCCGAGTCGTCGTCGGAGCCCCGCGACGAAGCACTGCGGCCACGCGGCGGGCGGTCATCGTCATCACGGGATTCGCGCTCCCGTTCGTCGCCGCCTTTTGCCATCGGCGAAGCTTCAGTCTCGGCTTCCTTGCGGGTGATGATCAGGTTGCGCAGCACCGCGTCGTTGAACCGGAACGCATTCTCCAGTTCGTCGAGAGCTTCCTGGTCGCACTCGATGTTCATGAGCACGTAGTGCGCTTTGTGGAGTTTCTGAATGGGATAGGCCAGCTGCCGGCGGCCCCAATCTTCGAGCCGATGAACCTTGCCGCCCTTCTCTTCGATACCGCCACGATATTTTTCGATCATGGCAGGAACTTGCTCGCTCTGGTCCGGATGGACCAGAAACACGATTTCGTAATGTCGCATTGTAGCTCCCTACGGTTTCAACAGCCTTCCGCCAGCGGGCGGTAAGGCAAGGAGTCACGCATCCAGGGGACGCGTAAGAGCGCGACATTCTACGTGAGGCGAAAACATAGCGCAATCAGAAGCTTCTCGGTGCAACGCCGCGGCGCCCATCGCCAACCGCTTGATCGAGCGCGGTTTCACGTCCCTCAGCCGACCAACCCCCGCTGACGCACCGCTTCAAATAGGGCAACGCCGGCCGCCACGGAGACATTCAGGCTTTCGACCTGACCGGCCATCGGTATGCGCACCAGCCAGTCGCAGCGTTCGCGGGTCAGGCGCCGCAAGCCGCCGCCCTCGGCGCCCAGCACCAGGCCCAGGGGCACGTTGCAGTCCAGATCGTACAGGCTTTGCGCGCCCTCGCCCGCCAAACCCGCAAACCACATGCCGCGTTTTTTCAGATGCTCGAGGGTGCGTGCGAGATTGGTGACTTGTACGAAGGGCACCGATTCCGCGGCGCCGCTGGCGACCTTGCGCGCCGTGGCCGTGAGCCCCACGGCCCGATCGGCCGGCGCGATGACCGCGTGGGCACCTGCCGCGTCCGCGGTGCGCAAACAGGCTCCCAGATTATGAGGGTCCTGCACGCCGTCGAGCACCAACAGCAACGGCTGGCCGACTCCGTCCAGGAGTTGCTCCAGATTCGTTTCCGACACTTTCCGGGAAGCCGCCGCTCGGGCCACTACCCCTTGGTGGCGCGCATTCGGTACCTGCTGATCCAATTCCCGGCGCGAAACCTCGTGCGCGACGATGCTGAGCTCCGCCGCCAGCAGACGTATCTGCACCAGCGCCCGGTCGCGGCGGGTTTGATCGAACCAAAGTTCCTGCACGGATTCCGGTTGATGACGCAGCGCCGCCGAGACCGCGTGCAGACCGAAAACGAATTCGGAATCGCGCATTGTCAGCGCCGCCGGCTGCGGGTCTTTTTCTTGCTGGCGCTGGTACTTTTCTTCTTCTGCGCTTTATCGCGACCTTCACCGCGGTCGCCGGATTTCGCTTTGCCACTGGTCTTGAACTGCTTGGACTTGGTACGCCCGCGTTTGGCGCCACGGCCCCCGGACGTCTCGGCGTGCGCCGCGGACCCCGCATTGACCAACAGCTCGAAATCGATTTTGCGTTCGTCCAGGTCGACACGCGCGACTTTGACCCGGACCCGATCACCGAGCCGATAGGTGGTCGCGGTACGCTCACCGCTCAGGCGATGCCCCACGGGATCGAAATGGAAATAGTCGTTGCCAAGCGCCGTGACGTGCACCAGTCCTTCGACATAAATACCGTCGAGCTCGACAAAGATGCCAAACGAAGTCACTCCGGCAATGGTGCCGTCGAAATCATCACCCACCTTATCGGTCATGAACTCGCACTTGAGCCAGTTGACCGCGTCCCGGGTCGCCTCGTCGGCGCGACGATCGGTCATCGAACAATGCTCCCCGTGGGACACCATGGCCTCGTGATCGTAGATGAAACCTTTCCCTTTGGAACGCGCCAAGATCGCCGAGCTGCGCAGAATGTGGCGTATGGCCCGATGCACCAGCAAATCCGGGTAGCGGCGGATGGGCGAGGTGAAATGGGCATAGGCTTCGTGCGCCAGCCCGAAATGCCCGGCATTGTCGGGGCTGTACTGGGCCTGTTTGAGAGAACGCAGCATCACCGTCTGGATCAGATGGCGGTCCGGGCGATCCGACGCCTGGGCGAGGACTTCGGCGAAATGGCGCGGCTCGGGATTATCGCCGCCGCGCAAACTCAATCCGAACTCGCCGAGAAATTCACGCAGCTCGGTCAGTTTTTCTTCGTCCGGCGCTTCGTGCACCCGGTAGAGCGCCGGAATGCGATGGCGTTCGAGATAACGTGCGGCACATACGTTGGCGAGAATCATGCATTCTTCGATCAGCATGTGCGCATCGTTGCGTTGCACGGGGACGATCTGTTCGATCTTGCGGTCGAGACCGAACACGATTCGGGTTTCGGTGGTATCGAAGTCGATGGCGCCGCGCTTGCGGCGCATTTTGCGCAGCACACCGTACAATGCGTACAGCTCTTCCAAGTGAGGCACGAGCGCCGCGTAACGCTCCCGCAGGACAGGATCGCCATCCACCAGCATCGCCGCGACGTCGTCATAGATCAGGCGCGCATGGGATCGCATTACGCCTTCGAAAAATTTTGATCGCACCATCTTGCCGTCGCGGTTGATCTGCATTTCACAGACCATACAGAGCCGGTCGACCGCCGGATTGATGGAGCACAAACCGTTGGAAAGCACTTCCGGCAACATCGGGATGACCCGTTCCGGGAAGTAGACGGAGTTACCGCGTTGCCGCGCTTCCTGGTCCAGAGCACTGCCGGGCGCCACGTAGTGGGAGACGTCGGCGATCGCCACCAGGAGCTTCCAGCCTTTGGGCGTCGCTTCGGCATAAACCGCATCGTCGAAATCCCGTGCATCGGCGCCATCGATCGTCACCAGGGGAAGATGGCGCAAATCGACGCGGTCGTGCTTGGCCTCTTTGGGCACCTCCGGCCCAAACTGCGCGGCTTCGCGTTCCACCGCTTCGGGCCACTCGTTCGGCAGGCCGTGAGAGCGCACGGCGACGTCGATCTCCATACCCGGCGCCATATGATCGCCAAGCACTTCGACTATGGCGCCGATGGGCTGGGCGCGCTTGCTCGGTTGCTCGACGATGCGCGCCACCACGATTTGACCGGGGCGTGCCGGTCCACGTCCATCCGGCGGAATCACCAACTCCTGGCTGATGCGCTTGTTCTCCGAGACCACAAAGCCGACACCGCCCTCTTCGAAATAACGTCCGACCACTTGTTCGGTGTTGCGTTCCAGCACTTCCACCAATGCGCCTTCGCGGCGGCCGCGGCGGTCGATGCCGACCACGTGCACCAGGGCGCGATCACCATGCATCAGACTGCGCATTTGGCGCGCCGACAGGAACAGGTCGTCGCCGCCGCCGTCGGGCACCAGAAAGCCGAAGCCGTCGGCGTGACCGATCACGCGTCCGCGCACCAGATCGAGCTTATTCACCGGCGCGTAGCCGCGCCGGCTGAATATGAGCTGGCCGTCACGCTCCATGGCGCGCAAGCGCCGCCGCAGCGCTTCGAGGTGATCTTCGGATTCCAAATGCAGCGCTTCCGCCAGTTGCTCGCGGTTGAGCGCAGCGCCGCGGGATTCAAGAAGTTCGAGAATGAATTCGCGACTGGGAATGGGATTTTCGTATTTTTGCGATTCACGCTCGGCGTATGGATCTTTGCCGCCTGCGGCTCGTTCCCGCTTGTTTTGTCTGCTCATGTGTACTGCGGATATCCTTGGATTCTGAAAGTTTGTCAGTGTGCTTTCGCCCCGCGCGGCCGTTGGTCGCAGGGCGATTGACAACCAATGGGGCAACCGGTAAAGTGCGCGACTTCGTGAGCGCACCCGCGCTGTCCGACACTGCCGAGGTGGCGGAATTGGTAGACGCGCTAGCTTCAGGTGCTAGTGGGGGTAACCCCGTGGAGGTTCAAGTCCTCTCCTCGGCACCATCCGGCAATCTTCCCTGATTGCCAGCAAGTATAACCGCTCAACTGTCGAACGGATGCCGCAGGATAATGGTTTCGGAGCGGTCCGGCCCGGTTGAGATGATGTCGATGGGCGTTTCCACCACTTCTTCGATTTTCTTCAGGTAGCTGCGCGCATTTTCCGGAAGGTCCTCGTAACGGCGCACGCCGACGGTCGATTCCTTCCAGCCCGGCAATTCGACGTAGACCGGCTCACAGGCGGCGAACGCCTCCGCACCTACCGGCGGCATCTCCAATTCCACACCGCCCTGACGATAGCCGATACAGATGCGGATGGTATCGAGCCCGTCCAATACGTCCAATTTGGTAATGCAGATACCGGACAAACTGTTCACCCGGATGGCGCGCCGCAGAGATACCGCGTCGAACCAGCCGCAGCGCCGCGGCCGTCCGGTCGTGGCGCCGAATTCGTGGCCCTGGCGCGCCAGGTGTTCGCCCATTTCGTCGAACAACTCGGTCGGGAACGGTCCGGCGCCGACCCGGGTGGTGTACGCCTTGGTGATGCCGAGCACGTAATCCATATAGCGCGGTCCGAGCCCGGTGCCCGACGACGCGCCGCCGGCGGTGGTGTTCGATGAAGTGACGAACGGGTACGTGCCGTGATCGATATCCAGCAGCGTGCCCTGCGCGCCTTCGAACAGTACGCTTTCGCCGCGCTTGTGATACTGGAACAGCAATTCCGGGACGTCGGCCACCATCGGTTCGAGGCGCTCCGCCATGGACAGACAATCGTCCAGCACTTCCTGGAAGTCGATGGTATCGGTCTGGAAATAGTGTTGTAGGACGAAGTTGTGGTAATAGGCCAATTCGCCGAGCTTGGCGGCGAAGCGCTCGCGATGGAACAAATCCCCGAGCCGCAACCCGCGTCGTGCCGCCTTGTCTTCGTAGGCGGGACCGATGCCGCGTCCGGTGGTACCGATGGCTTCTTTGCCGCGGGCCTTTTCACGCGCAAGATCCAGGGCGACGTGGTAGGGCAATATCAGCGGGCAGGCGGCGCTGATGCGCAGGCGCGCGGTGACCGGCACGCCGTTGGCCTCCAGCATATCGATTTCTTCCAGCAACGCATGGGGTGAGACCACCACGCCATTGCCGATCAAGCATTGCACGTCGGCGCGCAATATGCCCGACGGAATCAGGTGCAATACCGTCTTCTTGCCCTCGATCACCAGCGTATGGCCGGCATTGTGGCCGCCTTGAAAGCGCGCTACCGCCGCAGCTCGGTCGGTCAACAGATCGACGACCTTACCCTTTCCTTCATCGCCCCAGTGGGTGCCAATGACTATTACGTTCTTGCCCATGCTGTGGTTCCCATACGCTTAAAGAGAAATCCCCAAGTCGGACCCATGCCCGTCTCAACCTTCTTCCAGCGGCACAACGGTCCAGCTCCCGGACCGCGCCACCAATTGCCGGTCGCACCCCATTTCCGCCGCACTCGCGGTTTGTCCCGGCAAGGCGAACACGACGCGCTTGCCGGCGGCTCTCAACTCGCGGACCTTGGTACGCAAGCCGGGGTCGTCCTCCGCCGGCGCCATGACGCCCGCTTCCGGTTTCATGTCCGGCGCCGCCGACAACGACACCAAGGTTTTGAGGTCGGCGGAAAAGCCAGTGGCGGAGCGAGCGCGGCCGAAAACCTGGCCGATATCGTCGTACCGCCCGCCACGCGCCACTTCCTGGCCGTGCCCCGGCACGAATGCCGCAAACACGATTCCGGTCTGATATTTGTACCCGCGCAATTCCGCCAGGTCGAAATGTAACGGCAAGTCCGGGTAACGCTGCCGTAGCATCTGGGCGATGGTCTCCAGTTCGACCAGCGCATTTTGCACCGGTTGCGCGGCAGCGGCCAGCGCACTGCGCGCCTCTGCGAACACTTCGTCGCCACCATTCAAACTCGCCAGACGCGCCAACATCGCGGCCACCGCAGGTTGTGCCTGCGAGTCTGACAACAGTTCGCCGATTTCCGGCACCGCTTTGCGTTGCAGTGCATCGAACAACCGGGTTTCCGCTTGTTGCGACAACCCTGCTTGGCGTGTCAGACCGCGAAAGATCCCGACGTGCCCCAGGTCGATGTGCGGATTGCAGACTTGCGTAACCGCCAGAGTCTCCAGGGTCAGTTCAATGATTTCCAGATCGCTCTCGATGCCGTCGTGGCCGTAAAGTTCGGCGCCCACCTGCAGCGGCGCACGGGAGCCTGAGAAACCCTCCGGGTGGGTGCGCAACACTGTGCCCAGATAGCACAGACGTACCGGCGCATTGCGGCGCAATTGGTGGGCGTCGATGCGCGCGGCCTGGGGAGTCATGTCGGCGCGTAGGCCCATCAAACGTCCCGTCAGGGGATCGATGATCTTAAAGGTTTGTAACTCGAGGTCGCCGCCGGTGCCAGTCAGCAGCGATTCCAGATATTCGACGAACGGAGGCATGACCAGCTCATACCCCCAACTGCGGTAACAATCGAGCAGCGTGCGGCGGAGCCGCTCGAGTTGCGCCGCTTGCGGCGGCAGCAGCTCTTCTATGCCTTCAGGAAGCAGCCAAGTGTCTTCGTTGCTCATGATCGTGTGATCGAAACCAAAACGCAGTCCGCAGTCGCATCAGCCGCGCAATGCGTATAGCAGCACGACCCCAATTATCATACTTGCAAGCCCGGTGAATCGCAGCGCCCGATCTTCCATCTCGGCCATCTGCAGTAACAGCTGACGGACCGTGCGAGGACTCAGGAACGGCAGGACGCCTTCAATCACCAGTACCAGCGCTATTGCAATGAACAAATCATGCCACACGCCAGACTCCACAAAAAAATCCGGGATCCGATGCGGTCGCTCAATGACCGCAACGTCTCCCGGCTTTTGTCACCTGCCGCCGGCTTTCGCGATCAGCGCGCAGGCGCCGGCTTCAACGAAGATGTACCGTTGAAATAGTCGAAAAATTCCGAATCCGGCTGCAGCACCAGGACATCGTCCTTGCTGTCGAAGGAATTCCGATAGGCCTGCAAGCTTCGGTAAAATTCATAGAAGCTCGGATCGAGCCCATACACCTTGGCGTAGATTTCGGTCGCTTGTGCATCACCACCGCCGCGGATTTCCTGGGACTTGCGGCGCGCACTTGCCAGCAATTCCGTGCGTTCGCGATCGGCGCGTGCACGAATGATGCGCGACTCCTTCTCACCCCGGGCTCGATGTTCCTTAGCGATACGCTCGCGCTCCGCGCTCATACGTTCGAACACTGAACTGCGCACGTTCGGCGGCAGCTCGATTTGTTTGATTCGCACATCCATGATTTCGATGCCGAACTGACCGAGCTTCTCGTTGGTGCTCTTGGTGATGTTCTGCATGATTTCCTTGCGTTCACCGGATACGACTTCGCGGATCGTACGGTTGCCGAGCTCAGCCTGCAGTGCATCCTTGATCGTTTGCGCCATGCGCGAAGCGGCATCCGCTTCTCGCCCGCTGAATGAACGGTAATAGTTTTCCACGTCGCCAATTCGCCACTTGACGAAATAGTCGACGAGAACGTTTTTCTTCTCCCCGGTCAGGATCCGTTCGGGGTTGGAATCGAGCGTCAGGATGCGCTTATCGAAC
This sequence comes from uncultured Gammaproteobacteria bacterium, assembly GCA_963849825.1. GTDB lineage: Bacteria > Pseudomonadota > Gammaproteobacteria > JASBUN01 > JASBUN01 > CAVXJN01. The sequence continues at coordinate 135,164 of CAWKIK010000001.1, forward strand.
TTGCGCACATTGTTGATCAACGGCGTCTGGAAGTGCAGGCCCGGCTTGAAGTCGGAGCGCACGATTTCTCCCAAACGGAACTTGATCGCCAATTCGCGCTCGTTGACCACGAACACTGACATCCAAACCAACGCCAGCACGATCACCAACGCCACCAGCAAGGACATACGTGAGCCGGACATCAGCGACCCTCCCGTGCGCGGTCGCCGTTGTCGGAGCGGTTCGGATTGATCCGCATAGGCGAACTTTCATCGAGATAGTCCCGCATCGCGGGCACCGTGGCGCCAGCGGTGCTTGCAGCACTGTTCTTGTTGCGCGCAAATTGGTCCAGCGGCAGATACAGCACGTTGTTGCCCTTATTCACCTTCACCAGCACTTTGCTCACCCGGGCCATGACGTCTTCCATGGTTTCGAGATACAAGCGTTTGCGGGTGATTTCAGGCGCCTTCTTGTATTCGTTGAGTACCTGCTGAAAGCGGCTGGTATCGCCGCGAGCCCGATCGACGACTTGGCGGCGGTAGGCTTCCGCCTCCTGCTCCAGGCGCTCTGCGTCGCCCTCGGCTTTGGGGATGATGTCGCGCGCGTAACCTTCCGCCTGTTTCTTGAAGCGGTCTTCGTCTTCCCGGGCCTTGATGGCATCTTCGAACGCGGCCTGGACCTGCTCCGGGGGCTGCGCATTTTCCAAGTTGACTTTGGTAACCCTCAAGCCCGCGCCATAACGATCCACCAACTGCTGAATACGGGACTCGGCTTCGGTCACCAGCACCTCGCGGCCGCCGGACTCCGAAAGAATATCGTCCAGACGTTTGGTGCCGACCACTTCGCGCAACGCGCTTTCGGTGACTTCCTTAAGGGTGTAATCCGGGTCACGGACGTTGAATAAATAATCCTCGGCGTTCTTGACCTGATATTGCACCGCCAAAGCAATGGACATCAGATTCTCGTCTTTGGTCAGCATCTGCGCGTGGTGTTTCACATCGCGTACGGCATCGACGTTGACCTTGTAGACCTGTTCCACGGGATACGGCAGATGCCAGTGCGGACCCGCGCCGACCGTGGACTGATATTGCCCGAAGCGCAGCACGACGCCGCGTTCCGCGGGGTCCACGATGTAGATCCCGGACAACAGCCAAACGATGACCGCAATTGCGATCAGCAAGCCAACGCCGAATCCCATTGCCGGCCCGCTGCGCCGAGGTCCACCTCCGCCACCGCGTTTGCCGAATACGCCGCCGAACTTGTCCTGCATCTTGCGGACCAGTTCGTCCAGGTCCGGAGGACCTTCTTCTTTTCTGCGGCCCCAGGGATCCTGGTCTTTGCCACCACCCGGTTCATTCCAGGCCATCTGCACTCCATTGTTCTCGGAAAACTGCACTCAGCGACGCGCCCGCCGTGCGGACACGCAAAAGCCGCATTCTATGAGCCATGGGCTTGAGCCGCAAGGCGCTCCTCGCCGTAAGGTAGGAATTCGACTTGGGATTCCGCTTGCTTCATCAAGCGATCGAAATCGCGGCGCGGCATCGTCACCTCCAGCAACCAATCGCCTTGATCGGTGATTTTCTCGTGTAATACCTCGCCGGTTTCGAACAACTGCGCGCGCACTCGGCCCTGTCCCATTGGCACACGCAACCAGCCGCGTACCGACTGGTCGGCAAAGATTTCCGACAGCGCTTCCAAGAGCAGATCGACTCCGGCCCCGGTGTGCGCCGACAACCAGACTTTTCGCACGCACCCCTGTTCATCGCGGTCCAGACGCGGCGCCATTTCCAACAGGTCGATCTTGTTGTAGATCTGCAACTGACGGACATGCTCCGCGCCGATCTCCCGCAAGACCAGATTCACCTGCTCCGTATAAGCGTCCCGTTCGGGATCGTTGGCGTCGATCACGTGCAGCAACAAACTCGCCTGAGCGGTCTCTTCCAAAGTCGAACGGAACGCTTCCACCAGATCGTGAGGAAGGTGGCGAATGAAACCCACGGTATCCGCCACAACCACCGCGTCGGCGCCCGGCAATTCGATCCGCCGCAAGGTGGGATCCAAAGTCGCGAACAACTGATCGGCGGCCATGACCTGCGCGTCCGTGAGCCGGTTGAACAGCGTGGACTTGCCGGCATTCGTATAGCCTACCAGCGAGACCGTCGGCACTTCCGCGCGATGCCGCGCGCGGCGTCCGAGACTACGCTGCTCGCGCACTTTCTTCAGACGTTTATTGAGCTGTTTGATGCGGTTGCCGAGCAAGCGGCGGTCGGTCTCGAGCTGGGTTTCACCCGGTCCGCGCAAACCGATACCGCCTTTTTGCCGTTCCAAGTGCGTCCAACCGCGCACCAATCGCGTCGACAGGTGGCGCAGTTGAGCCAGCTCGACTTGCAGCTTGCCTTCGAAGGATCGCGCCCGCTGCGCGAAAATATCGAGAATCAGCCCGGTGCGATCCAGCACCCGGCACTTGAGCACCCGTTCCAGGTTGCGCTCCTGGGACGGCGAGAGAGAATGGTTGAACAACACCAATTCGGCCCCGGTCCGTTCCACCTGCTCACGGATTTCATCGGCTTTGCCGCTGCCCACGAAGTACTTGGACTCGGGCGTATGGCGGGACCCGATGATGGTGCTCGTCACCCGGGCTCCCGCGGAGCGCGCAAGTTCGCCGAATTCCTGCAAATCCTCACGTTGACCTTCGGATTGCAGATCTAGGTGGACGAGAATTGCCTGCTCGCCGCTGCGGGGACGTTCAAACAAATGGCTGTCCCCCGCGGCCCGGCAGGTCGCGGTCAAATATTACCTGGTTCCGGCGTGTCATCGGTAGCGGTCTGCAACCTCACGTTGCGGGCGGGGACGACAGTGGAAATGGCATGCTTGTATACCATTTGGCTCACACTGTTCTTGAGAAGTACCACAAACTGATCAAAAGACTCGATCTGGCCTTGCAGTTTGATCCCGTTGACCAAGTAGATCGACACGGGGATCCGTTCCTTGCGTAGGGCATTCAAAAACGGCTCTTGTAGCGACTGCCCCTTGGGCATAGCGGGTCTCCTTCTGGTACTGGTATCGGCCACTGTCAGATCCAATTCTAGCTACTGGGTAGGGCTTAAGCGTGAAACCTTGCAAAAAAACACAAATCCAAGGCCAGCATAAGAATATTAACATATAAAGACGAACTTACCGCCATCATTCTTGCAGCCATGCCGCAATTCGGGCGGACAACTGCTCCAGAGTAGCGGGTGCGAGTGCCTCGTAGCAATGCAAATCCTGTTCTGCTCGCAACCACGTCATCTGCCGCTTGGCCAGTTGTCGGGTCGCCGCAAGGGACCGTTCGGTCATGGCGTCATAAGATATCTTATGGTCCAAATAATCCCACACCTGCCGATAGCCAACCGCGCGCATGGATGGCAGATCGGTGGTCAGATCTCCGCGCTGTCGCAACCTCTCCACCTCGTCCACGAAGCCCTCGGCCAACATACGGCGAAACCGAGCTGCGATGCGTTGGTGCAGCGCCGCACGGTCCGCCTCGACCAGCGCCAGCTTCAGCAACCGCACCGGCGGCGGCGCGGCCTCCTGGCGGCGCGTCAACTCACTCAACGTGCGACCGCTTGCCCGGTACACTTCCAGCGCCCGCTGGGTTCGCTGCGGATCGTTGGGATGAATCCGCGCTGCGCTTTCCGGATCCACGGCCCGCAGCTGCGCATGGACGGCAGGCCATCCCAAACGGCGCGCAGCAGCGGTAATTTCATCGCGGATCCCCTGATCCGCCGCCGGCAGATCCGCCAAGCCGCGCTGCAAGGCGCGAAAGTACAGCATCGTGCCGCCCACCAGCAACGGCACTCGGCCTGCAGCCCGTATAGCCGTCAATTCCCGCAACGCGTCTTCGCGAAAGCGCGCAGCGGAGTACGCTTCAGCCGGATCGACGATGTCGATCAGGCGATGTGGCGCGACCGCCAATATCGCTGCGTCGGGCTTGGCAGTACCGATGTCCATGTCGCGGTACACCAAAGCCGAATCGACGCTGACCAGGTCAACTGGGAAGCGCTGCGTCAGCGCCACGGCGACATCCGTCTTACCGCAGGCGGTTGGGCCCATCAGGGCCACAGCCGTGGGATGCGGTTCTTCATCCCAGCGCTGCGACGTCGTTTTTTTCATATGGGGCGGCTCGGAATGAATTACAAGGCCGCTCATCGGCCGCGCATGAAAAGCCGATCCAGTTCCTGGACACTCATTTGCCGCCACGTCGGGCGGCCATGGTTGCATTGTCCGCTGCGCTCGGTGCGTTCCATATCACGCAACAGGGCATTCATCTCCGCCAATGACAGGCGACGATTGGCGCGTACCGAGCCATGACAGGCCATAGTGGACAGCACATCATTCACGGCTTCGGCGATGCGGCGGCTCGATCCGTGGCTAAGCAGGTCGGACAGCACGTCCCGCACCAGAGTCGCGGCATCGGCCTCGCGCAAGAGTGTCGGCATCTGGCGAATCAGCAGGGATTCCGGACCTTGTCGGTCAATTTCGAAACCGAGTTCCGTAAACGTCGCCGCGAATTGTTCGGCGGCGTCGGCTTCGCGCAGGCTTACCTGTATCGATTGCGGAACCAGCAGCGGCTGACCTCGAATACCGTCGCCCGTATGCGCCCGCTTGAGACGCTCATAGGTAATGCGCTCGTGGGCGGCGTGCATGTCGATGATCACGAGTCCGGCGCGATTCTCCGCCAGGACGTAGATGCCGTGTAGTTGGGCGATGGCAAATCCCAGTGGTGGCACGTCTGTATCGGGGTCGAAAGAGACGCCTGCGGCGGGTTCCTGCGCAATCGCCGGCGCGTCATGCAGCGTGCCGTAGGCTGCAAGTTGCTCGGCAATCTGCAGCGCCATCGGCCGTTGGTGAGTGCGTGACGGTGCCGTAAACGGTGCGCTTGTGCTTGATGTGCCCGGCTGCGCGGGTGGGGCGGCGATCGCCGCGGGCTGGTGAGTGCCGGGCCGGATTTCGGCCAAGGCGCGCTGTACGGTGCGAAACAGAAAATCGTGCACCATCCGGCTCTCCCGGAATCGTACTTCGTATTTCGCCGGATGGGCATTGACGTCCACCAGCTGCGGATCGAGTTCCAGATAGACGACATAGGCGGGATGACGGCCGTGGTAGAGCACGTCCTGATACGCTTGGCGCAACCCGTGCGCCAACAGACGGTCGCGCACCATGCGCCCGTTGACGAAGAAATACTGCATGTCCTGCTGGGCACGGGAAAAGGTCGGCAACGCGATCCAGCCCCAAAGCCTTAGGCCGACCGCCTGGTGATCGATGCGCACGCTGTGGGCCACGAACTCGCCGCCGCACAAGTCGGCGACCCGGCGATCGCGCGCGCCGTCGTCGACCGCCGGATTCAGCGACGCGATGGCGCGACGATTGTGTCGCAGGTGAAAGGCGGTATCGAAACGGCTCAGGGCCAGACGTTTGACTACGTTCTCCAGGTGGCCGAATTCGGTCTTGTCGGTGCGCAGGAACTTGCGGCGCGCCGGCGTGTTGTAGAACAACTCGCGCACTTCCACCGTGGTGCCTGCCGGGTGAGCGGCAGGACGCGGTTCCATGCCCTGCTCTCGGCCATCGGCTTCGATTTCCCAGGCCCCGTCGGCATCCTGGGCACGGGAGATCAGCCGCAGCCGGGAAACCGAACTGATGCTCGGCAACGCCTCGCCGCGAAATCCCATGCTGGTCACGCGTTCGAGATCTTCGAGCGTACGAATTTTGCTGGTTGCGTGGCGCGAAAGCGCCAACGCCAAATCGTCGCGGGACACGCCGGCGCCGTCGTCGCGTACCCGGATCAGCTGCTTGCCGCCTTGCTCGACATCGATTTCCAGGCTGCGGGCGCCGGCGTCGAGACTGTTTTCCAGCAATTCCTTGACCACCGATGCCGGCCGTTCGATGACCTCTCCGGCGGCGATCTGATTGACCAGTTGCGGCGGCAGTAGTTGGATCCGGACGGACATGGCGGCCTCACTTGGGTGGAGGCGCTATTGTGCCACCAGCCGGGGAACCAGGGCCATCGGCCCCGATCGGCGGCGCCGGAAGGGTCAGCTGTCGCTGCCGGAGGGGATCTTGAGTACGTCGCCCACGTGCAGCACGTCCCGGGTCAGGCCGTTGGCACTGCGCAGACGGTCGAGGCTGACGTCGTAGCGCTCCGCGATCGCCGACAAGGTGTCTCCCCGCTCGATCACGTGCCGGCGCGCGCCACCGGCGGCCATCCGGGTGCTTGGCGGCGGATGCTGTTCGAAGTAGGCGTCGATGCCATGCATGATCGACTGTGCCAAACGAGCCTGATGGCCTGGATCGCACAGGCCGCGTTCTTCCTTCGGATTCGAGATGAAGGCGGTCTCAACCAGAATGGAGGGTATATCCGGCGATTTCAGTACCACGAAACCCGCTTGGTGCACGCGCCGCTTATGCACCGGACCGATGCGCTTGAGCTGATCGAGTACATCGTCGCCCAATTCCAGACTCGCTTCGATGGTGCCCGTCAGCGACAAGTCCAACAGCACCGACGCGAGCACATCGTCTTTATCGTCCAGGCTCACGCCACCCACCAAATCGGCAGCGTTTTCCCGATCGGCCAGCCAACGCGCCGCTTCGCTGGAAGCGCCGCGCTGCGACAACGCAAATACCGACGCGCCGCGGGCGCGCGAATCCCGGAATGCGTCGGCATGAATCGAGATGAACATGTCGGCGCGCTTTTCCCGCGCCAATGCGATGCGTTGCCGCAGGCCGATGTAGTAGTCGCCGTCGCGGACCATGACCGGCTTCATACCGGGTGTACGCCGCACCAAAGCTTCCAAACGCCGGGCGATGGCCAGCACCACGTCCTTTTCCTTGGTGCCGTTGCGGCCGGTGGCGCCCGGATCCTCGCCGCCATGACCGGCATCGATGGCGATCACGATCTCGCGCTTGTCCGATCCGCTGGGTAGGCTTTTGACCGGCTCGCGCGCTGTACTGGCGGCCTGGGTGTCGTCCAGATCGATTACCAGGCGATTGCCGTATTCGTTGTTGGGACGCAGCAGAAAACTCTTCGGCCGCACGGCGTGGCGCAGATCGAGTACCACCCGCAAATCATGGCCGTTGCGGGCCGCGCTGCGGATCCCTTCGACCGCGCCCTTGCTGAAATCCAATGCGGATAGGGGCTGCGTCACCGCAGCGTCGTCGATGTCGACGACCAGGCGATCAGGATTGCTCAACGTGAACAGTGAGTGCTGCACCGGTCCGCTGATATCGAATACCACGCGGGTATGGTCCGGCGCCGCCCAGAGCCGGGCACTGTTGATAGTGACTTGATCGGCCCAGCCAGCGGATGTGGCCAGAAGCAGTGCGATCAGGGCCCCGAATTTCAGCATGGAGTGCGCTCCACGTCGGCTGTTCTTATTGAGCGATAGCTCGATTGTAAAACGTCCCTGACTAATTTTCCATGTAATCCCATTAGATACGGGAAATACTTACAAGTCAATCTAGGACCATGCACCCCTCCGGGATCGACCACTGCTTGAGCACTTCCTCCCCTTTCGCCGTCTGCGCGAGCAACGCCAGTCGCCGCTCACTTCCGGCATACTCGAGCTGCAGATCCAGATCCGGCACAGGCAAGCGTCCCTCTCCCTGCTGCGGCCACTCCACCAGCACGGTCGATCCCGGCAGCTCGAGATCCCGCAACCCCAGATAATCCAATTCCTCGGCAACAGCGAGCCGGTACAGATCCAGGTGCAGGATTTCGCCATCGGGCAGGGAATATGGCTCGATCAACGTATAGGTAGGACTTCGTACCGCACCGGCGTGGCCCGCAGCCCGCAGATACCCACGCACCAGCGTCGTTTTACCGGTGCCCAACTCACCACGCAGATAAATTCGCGCGCCGCCCACAGCGGCCACCGCGACCATCAATGCCGCCCCCACGGCCTCCATTTGTTCGGCGTCGGCAACTGCCAACTGCAATTGCTCGCTCATCTGGGCTCCGTTGTGCGACCGGGATTGACGAGTATCCGGAGTTCGGGCATCAAATCCAGCGCCAGCAGTCCGCGCTCCCCGGCCTCTGCGGCACGATCAGCGGCCGCGGCGTGCAAGTAGACGCCGGCGCGGGCCGCGATTTCGATGTCCAGGCCCTGCGCCACCAGGGCGGCCACCACCCCGGTCAGCACGTCACCCATGCCGCCACTGGCCATGCCGGGGTTGCCGGCGCCGCAGATGTAGGTGCAAGCCAACGGTCCGCGCACCAGCGTGCCGGCGCCCTTCAGCACGCAAGTACCCGAATACGCGTCCACCAAGGCCTCCACGGCCGCGAATCGATCCGCTTGGATCGCCGCCGTTTCGGCGCCCAGCAGGCGCGCCGCTTCGCCTGGATGGGGCGTCAAAATCCAATCCTCCCGTCGCATTGGCTCACCGGCCAACAGATTCAATGCATCGGCATCCACCACGAGTGGCCGCGCGCATTCGAGTACGGCAGGCAACAACTCCCGGGCCCAGGCGCTGCGCCCCAGCCCCGGACCGATGGCGACCACAGTGGCACGCCGGAGCAGCGGCGCCAGCTCCCGCGCACCGCCGACGCCATGGCACATCAGCTCGGGCCGTGCCGCTGCGATCGCGGCCGCGTGTTCGGGCCGGGTGGCGATGCTGACCAGCCCCGCGCCGCAACGCCCGGCCGCCTCGCCCGCCATGCGCGCGGCACCCGCCATGCCGATCTCACCACCCACGACCAGCACGTGCCCGAACCGCCCTTTGTGGTCCGAACGAGAACGGCGTGGCAATACCCGGGACATCAGCTCGGGGCCTATGCGCATGGCACTGGCCGGCACCGACGCCAGCGCTTCCTTCGGCACCGCCAAACTATCGAAATGCAGCTCTCCGCAATGCTCGGGACCTTCGCCCGTCACCATGCCTTGCTTGAGACCAATGAAGCTGATGGTCGCGGTTGCGCGTACCGCGGCGCCAAGCACAGCACCGGTATCGGCATGCAGTCCGCTGGGAATATCGAGCGCCAATATCGGCGTGCCGAGGGTGTTGAGGGCCGTTACGGCTGCGCGCCACTCTCCTTCCAGCGCGCGCGTGAGCCCGATCCCCAGCAACGCATCGGCCACCACTTGCGCCTGCTCCAATGCGTGGCCGGAAAACGGCACGGTATCGCCTCCGGCCGCGCACCAGTCGGCATGGGCCTGGCGCGCTTCCCCGCGCAACCGTTGCGGATCGGACACGGCAAGAACGCGCACCATCAGCCCGGCAGCGCGGGCGAATCGCGCCAAAACGTAACCGTCGCCGGCATTGTTGCCGGCGCCGCAGACCACCGCCACGTGCGCCGCATTCGGCCAGCGCTCGCGCAACACGCGAAACGCAGCGCCCCCAGCGCGCTCCATCAGCGTATAGCCGGGAATTTGCGCCGCCGTCATGGCGAGGCGGTCGAGCTCGCGCATTTGGGCTGCGCGATACAGCGCGTGGGGAAGGTCTTCCATTGGTCTGGTACACGAATCTCGGGGGCGGCAGTTGGATGAATTATGAACCACTAGTGCTGCGCGGGTCATCCGCGGCAACGCCGAGCAGGAATGTTAAAGTAACGCCATGAACTTCGACCTCCGCTCAAGCGACGCGCTCGCTTCCCTGGCCCGCTCTATCAAGCGCTGGGGCCGGGAACTGGGCTTTCAAGAGCTGGGAGTCGCCGGCATCGAACTAAGCGATGCCGAGCAACACCTGATGCAATGGTTGCAGCGCGGCTATCACGGCGATATGGAGTACATGGCACGTCACGGTACACGCCGCAGTCGACCCCATGAATTGGTGGATGGCACGGCGCGGGTAATCACGGCGCGCATGGATTACTGGCCCGCCACGGCCCGCGACGCAGAGGCAACCCTCGCCGATCCGCAGCTCGGCTACATATCTCGCTACGCGCTCGGGCGCGACTACCACAAAGTCTTGCGGCGCCGGTTGCAACGGCTGGCCGAGCGCATCGGCGCCGTCAGCGGACCCTTCGGCTACCGGGTGTTCGTCGACAGCGCACCGGTGTTGGAAAAACCGCTCGCGCAACAGGCGGGACTCGGCTGGATCGGCAAACACACCAATTTGCTCAACCAGCGTGCCGGCTCGTGGTTCTTTCTCGGGGAGATCTATACCGACTTGCCGTTGCCGGTGGATGCACCCGCAAGCCCCCATTGCGGCACCTGTTCCGCGTGTATCGACGCGTGCCCCACAGGCGCCATCGTCGAGCCGTATCAGCTCGATGCAAGACTTTGTATATCGTATCTCACCATCGAACTGCGTGGCTCGATTCCCGAACCGTTGCGGCCGCTTCTCGGCAATCGAATCTACGGCTGCGATGACTGCCAGCTGGTCTGCCCTTGGAACCGCTTTGCGCAATCGACTCCGGAGACTGATTTTCTGCCGCGCCACGAGCTGGACCGCCGTACACTGATCGACTTGTTCAACTGGGAAGAGCACGAATTTTTACGACGCACGGAAGGTTCGCCGATTCGGCGCATCGGTTGGGAATGCTGGCTGCGCAACATCGCCGTAGCCTTGGGCAACGCGCCGGGCGCAGTGAACGTAATCGACGCGCTGGAATCCCGCGCCGAACATCCCTCGTCGCTGGTGCGCGAGCATGTGCAATGGGCACTGCGCGAACAATGGCGCAAGCTTCCTTCAATGTCCGTTTGACGCAGCCAAAGCAGCGTCCTGCCGTAACACTGCGGCGATGCTTTTGATTTCCCGGGAAAGCTTGGCGCGCTTCGCCTGCGCCGCCGGCAGATCGATATTTTTCAACCCCACGTCGCGGCCGAGGTCATTGAGATCGCGCTGCAGTTGTTGCAAATACTGCGTCAGCGCGTCCCGGTCCATCTGCCGGGGCGCATATTGGGGCCGGGCCTCCGGGGTGTCCTTGGGGCGATAGACCGGCAGGTGCGCGACCGCACGCACCACCCGCATTTCACCTTCGTGCAGCGCGGCCCGCAATTGCCGCATGGATTCCTCATGGCGGCGCAGTTCGCGCTGTAGCTGGTCATAGAAACGGTTTTCATCCAGCAATTCGTCCGCGGTGCGAATTTCGTCCCGGTAAGCGTGCGCCACTATCCATTGCAGATAGCGCTGGATGTCGTCCCTACGCCCGGCGCGCGTTTCGCTGGCAACCAAGCGCCGCCAATGCGTCCTGGCCGTCGCCATGTCGCCGCGATCGACTTGGCGCACGATCAAGCCCAGTTCATCCCGGGTGTGCAGCGGCAACCCATCGGGTAGGAATGGCGGTTCGTCGCGGGCGGCGGACGATCGGGCTGCACCAGGTTCGGCAGCGGGCGCAATCGTCCGTGGCTGCGCCGGCGGCGAGGTGGTGCCGGCGGCCAAGACCAGCGACAGCGCCGAAATACCCATTACCATCGCCACACACTTTGCGATCATTGTGAACCCTTGCGGCGACCCAGTCACGATCGCATTCAGCGATCACCGAGACGTCCAATGTAGGCCAGGTAGGTGTTGATCAGCTGATTGGTGGAAGCGTCGTGATCCGCCACCTCACGATCCCCCTCGAGCTCCGGCAAAATCCTCGACGCCAACTGTTTGCCCAGCTCGACGCCCCACTGGTCGAACGAATTGATTTCCCACAGCACGCCTTGCACGAAGATTTTGTGTTCGTACAAAGCGATCAGCATGCCCAGGTTGTGGGGCGTGATCTCATCGACCAATAACATGTTGCTGGGGCGGTTGCCCGGAAAAACCTTGTGAGGCAACAGCTGCTCGGCGGCAGCGCCGCGCATACCGGCAGCTTCCAACTCGCTGCGCACCTCGGCTTCCGTCTTGCCGCGCATCAGCGCCTCACTCTGGGCAAATGCGTTCGCGAGCAACAACGTGTGATGTCTGCCGAGCGGGTGGTGGGAAGTCAGCGGCACGATGAAATCCACCGGCACCAGGCGCGTGCCCTGATGAATCAGTTGATAGAAGGCATGCTGGCCGTTGGTGCCCGGCTCCCCCCAGATGACGGGACCGGTTTGATAGTCCACCACCCGTCCGGAACGACTGATGCGCTTGCCGTTGCTCTCCATGTCGCCCTGCTGCAAATAGGCCGGAAAGCGATGCAGATATTGATCGTATGGCAGGATCGCGTGGCTGTGAGCGCCGAGAAAATTGTTGTACCAGATCCCCAGCACGGCCAGGATGACCGGCAAGTTGCTTTCCAGCGCTGCGGTTTTGAAATGTTCGTCCATTGTATGAGCGCCGACCAGCAAATCCTCGAACCGCTCGCTACCGATATAGAGCGCGATGGACAGGCCGATCGCGGACCACAACGAGTAACGCCCCCCCACCCAGTCCCAGAACGGAAACATATTGCGGGTATCGATGCCGAAGGCGGCGACGGCTTCAGCATTGGTGGACATGGCGACAAAATGCCGCGCGATGTGGCGTTCATCGCCGGCAGCGTCGAGAAACCACTGACGAGCGGTATGGGCGTTTGCCAATGTCTCCTGGGTGGTGAAGGTCTTCGAAGCGATCAGAAACAACGTCGAAGCGGGATCGACATGCGCCAGCGCTTCGGCGATATGGCTGCCATCGACGTTGGAGACGAAATGCATGGTCAGGCGGGGATGACCATACGGGCGCAGCGCTTCGCAGACCATCGCCGGTCCCAGGTCGGAGCCGCCGATGCCGATATTGACGATATCGGTGATCGGCTTGCCGGTATAACCGAGCCAATCGGCGTTTCGGACCCGCTCGCTGAAACTGCCCATCTGCGCCAGCACGGCGTTGACGCCCGGCATGACGTCCTCGCCATCGACCAGGATGGGACGGTTGCTGCGGTTGCGCAGAGCGATGTGCAACACAGGCCGATTTTCGGTGAAATTGATCCGCTCGCCGGCGAACATGCGCGCGCGCCAGCCTTCCACGTCCCGGTTACGGGCCAGATCGAACAACAATTCGACAGTTTCGTCGGTAATGCGATTTTTCGAGTAATCGAGAAACAGAGCGTCGAGCCGGTGCGCATACCGTTGCGCGCGCTGCGGATCCTGCGCAAACAGATCGCGCATCTGCACATCGGCCATGGCCAAGGCGTGCAACTGCAATGCCTGCCAGGCTGGGGATTGGGTAACGGATGACACAGCCACGGTGCTCCCTGCAACCATTAATGAACGGCTGACGAATAGCTCAGGCCGCGGCGATCATGATCGCCCTTCGCGGTCGTCTTCGTCCAGCGTGTTACGCCAGTATTGGTCTTCTCTGTCAAACAGGCGATTGCATTCCCGCGGGCCCCAGGAGCCCGCCGCATAACTGTGAATGAAATCGCGTTCCGTGGCCCAGACTTTCAGTATCGGATCCACGACCTGCCACGCCCACTCCACCTCATCGTAGCGCAGGAACAGCGAATGATCGCCCTCCATGACATCCAACAGTAGCGCCTCGTAGGCGTCCAGCGGCACATCCGCAAAAGCGCAGGAACTGGCGTCCAGGCGCGTCGTTTCCGTACGCATCTCCAGCCCGTTCCGTTTTACTTGCATTTCCAGGCGCAAGCATTCGTTCGGCTGCATATTGAGCAGAATCCAATTCGGTTCGAGCTGATGGATCGGCGTTTCGCGAAACAACTGTTGTGGCGGATGCTTGAAGCGGATCGCCACCAGCGAATTGTTCTGTGCCATGCGCTTACCGGTGCGCACATAAAACGGCACGTTGCGCCAACGCCAATTGTCGATATAAAACTTCAGCGCAGCATAGGTTTCGGTGGTGCTGCGGCCGTCGACGCCGGGTTCTTCGAGGTAGCCTGCAACCTTTTCGTCACCAACGCTCCCGCGCCCGTATTGGGCGCGAAATGCATGCGCATGCACCGCACTCGGGGTAATCGGGCGAATCGAACGCAGGACTTTGACTTTCTCGTCCCGCAGCGCCTCCGCGTCGAGGCTCGCCGGCGGTTCCATCGCCACCAGGGTCAGCAACTGTAGCAAATGACTCTGCAGCATGTCGCGCAGAGCGCCGGCCCCTTCGTAGTAGGAAGCTCGGCTTTCGATGCCACGGGCTTCGGCGTGGGTGATTTGTACGTGGTCGACATAATTGCGATTCCAGAGCGGCTCGAGCATCAGATTCGCAAAGCGGAACACGAGTATGTTTTGCACCGTGCCTTTGCCGAGATAGTGGTCGATACGATAGATCTGGCGTTCTTCGAAACCCACATGCAAGTGGCGGTCGAGCGCCCGTGCGCTTTCCAGGTCGTAGCCGAACGGTTTCTCGACCACCAGACGACGCCACCCCGACGCCTCTGAATTGAGTCCCGCCGCGGCCAACCGGCTGCTCACCAGATCGAATTCGGCGGGACGTATCGCCAGGTAGAACACTGCATTGCCCGACACATCCGGCGATGCGAGCACGGCGGCGAGCTTCGTGAAAGCACCGCTGTCGTCTATATCACCTTCGAAAAACCGCAAACGCGCCGCGAAAGTCGCGAACACGACGTCGTCAAGACCGCCCCGGACGCGATCGTTCAGCGCCTCGTACACCTTGATTCGCCATTGCTCATCGCTCCAGTCCCGGCGGGCGAATCCGATCACCTGGAATTGCGCCGGCAGCCGGCCGGCCCGTTCCAACTGGTACAAAGCCGGTAGCAGTTTGTGGGTGGAGAGATTGCCGGCGGCGCCGAAAATGACGAACGTACAGGGATCCAACATCATTGGTCCTCAGTGGCCGGGCTTCTTGATTTCGTGACCCCCGAAGGCATTGCGCATGGTCGCCAGCAGGCGATTGCCGTATCCATGTTGATCCTGGCTCGCGAAACGCATCTGCAGCGCCAGGCTGATGACCGGAACGGCGACCCCTTGATCCACCGACTCCTGCACGGTCCAGCGTCCTTCCCCGGAATCCGGCACATAGGGCGCCACCTGCGCGAGCGCCTGATCGGCTTGCAACGCCTGGGCGGTCAAATCCAGCAACCAGCTGCGAACCACTGAACCATGGCGCCAAAGCTCGGCGATCTGGGCCAGGTCGAGGTCGAGTTCCTGCTTGCTCCGCAACAGATCGAAACCCTCGGCCATCGCTTGCATCATGCCGTATTCGATACCGTTGTGGACCATCTTCGTATAATGGCCGGCACCGACCGGGCCGACGTGCGCCCAGCCTCGATCCGGCGCCGGCGCCAACACCTTGAGCGCCGGTTCCAGCAATGCCACGGCCTGCTGCACGCCCCCTACCATCAGGCAATAGCCGCCCTCGAGTCCCCAGATGCCCCCTGAGGTTCCGGCGTCGACGAAGTGAAAGCCGCGCGCAGCCAGCTCGACGCCGCGGCGCTGGCTGTCGTGGTAGTTGGCGTTGCCGCCGTCCACCAACACATCGCCCTGCTGCAATTCACCGGTCAACTGCTCGATGGCGCGCTCGGTGATTTCGCCCGCCGGCAGCATCAGCCACACGATCCGCGGCGTCTGCAGTTCCGCCACCAGGTCCGCAATGGATTGGGCGGCGATCATCCCTTCGTCGTCGGCGAGTTGCTGGCTGACCTGTTGCGTACGATTGTATCCGACCACCTCGATGCCGCCGCGACGCAGGCGCCGCGCCATATTCGCGCCCATACGGCCCAGACCTATCATTCCAAGTTTCATTTCGTTCCTTTTCTACGCTTGCGAGATCGCAAATGCAGGGCAAGTATAGTCGCAGTGACGAAGCTTCATGCCCGGTGCATTCCCGGTCAAACAATTCCATAATGGGCGCAGATGCAAACATTCTCGGGGGACGACTTGAAAATTCTGTTCGCCAGCAGCGAAGCGCAACCATTGGTCAAAACCGGCGGCTTGGCGGACGTGAGCGGCAGCTTACCGGCAGCGTTGAAGGAACTCGGCCACGACGTGCGCCTGGTCCTCCCCAACTACCGCGGGGTCGCTGAAATAGCGGGCAGGCTCGATGTAGTCACGGAGCTCAGCCTGCTTGGAGGCGAACAGCCCGTGCGGCTGTTGCGCGGCACCCTGCCCGGCAGCGAAGTGACATTGTACCTGGTGGACTCACCGCGTCATTTCGACCGGCCCGGCGGGCCCTACTCCAATACTGACGGCGTCGATTGGCCCGACAACGCCGAGCGCTTTGCGCTGTTCGCGCGCGCCGTGCAAGCCATCGCCCAGGGGCGCGCCGAGCCGGATTGGAAACCGGAAGTCGTACATTGCAATGATTGGCAGACCGGTCTCGTGCCGGCGCTGCTGGCTCAGGAAACGCAGCGCCCGGCATCCGTATTCACGGTTCACAACCTTGCCTACCAGGGTCTATTCCCGTGGACCACGTTCCAAGCGCTGGAGCTGCCCTACGATCTCTGGGCCATGGACGCCATGGAATTCTATGGCAAGTTTTCTTTTATCAAGGGCGGTCTGGCATTCGCGGACCGGCTATCCACCGTCAGCGCCACCTATGCCGCGGAAATCCGCACGCCGCAGTTCGGTTGCGGTCTGCAGGATGTGCTGGAGCAAAGAGCCGAGCATCTGCGCGGCATTCTCAACGGCGTGGATTACAGCGTCTGGGACCCCAGCCATGATCCGCGGATCCCCCATCACTACAGCAACAACAGTCTCGGCGACAAAGCCCGCAACAAAGCGCCGTTGCTGCAACGTTTCGGCATGCAGCGCGAACAGGATATGCCGGTCATCGGCATGGTGGGAAGGCTCGTGGAACAGAAAGGTATCGACCTTGTGCTCGGCTGCCTCGAGCGCCTACTCGCCCAGCCGGTGCAGATGGTCGTGCTCGGCAGTGGCCAGAATCTGTACGAACAAGCACTGCTCTCCGCGGCCAAGCAGCACGACAACCTGGGAGTTTACATCGGCTATGACGAGGATCTTGCGCATTTGATCGAGGCCGGCGCGGATTTGTTTCTCATGCCTTCGCGCTTCGAACCGTGCGGCTTGAACCAGATGTACAGTCTGCGCTACGGCACAGTGCCGGTCGTACGGCGCACCGGTGGCCTAGCCGACACGGTCACCGATGCCGACCTCGCCAACTTGCGCCAGCGCAGCGCTACGGGTTTCGTGTTCGACGACGATACACCGCAAGCCCTGTATGACACGCTGCAGCGGGCTCTGACGCTCTATACGGCACGGCCGACGTGGCGCGAGTTGATGCATGCCGGAATGCGACAGGATTTCAGCTGGCGTCGCAGCGCCGAGCAATACTTGGAACTGTACCAGGACGCGATTCGCTCTCCGCGGCCCAAACCCGCGGCAGATACGGCCACCGCGCAAAACATTTGATCCAGGGAATGTCAATAGCCACTGAAAAATACGCCATTTGTTCCGCCGCACACGCTATAATCTCGCCTCCTTCGGGTATCCGCAGACACACGGTGGCGACTCGGCACTTCTGAGTTCCCAGCGCGGTCACCCTCCTCAAAGCTTGAACAACCAGCTGCTTTAACTGGCGGCGCGCTTTGTCACGAGCGCCGAGCCACGGACTGACGCGATGATCAAACATAAAATGCCATTGACCCAACCACGCGACAAAGAACTGCGCGCTCAGGTAAAGCTGTTCGGCAATCTATTGGGCGAAGTGCTGCGCGATCATGCCGGCGACCATGTGCTCGCAGCCGTGGAAACGTTGCGCAAGGGTTACATTCGGTTGCGCACCGCGGACAACCCCAAGGCCCGCGCCAAACTCGATGCGATGATCGCCAAGATGGATCCCGAAACCACGACCCATGTGCTGCGAGCCTTCAGCACGTACTTCAGTCTGGTGAATATCGCCGAGGAGGCGTTCCACCACCGCCAGCGACGGCGCCAAGCGCGGGTCGGCGAACCGCTGTGGACCGGATCGTTCAGCGACACACTGGGCAAATTCCAGCAGGAGGGCCTTACGCCCCAGGATCTGCAGCGCTTGGTCGACAAGTTGACCTACATCCCGGTGTTCACGGCCCACCCCACCGAGGCCAAGCGCCGCACCATCCTGGAATCGTTGCGCCGCATTTTCGTTACCAGTGAACGGCTGCAGGAAACCCGCCTGAGCCGCGCCGAACGCGACGAAGTGATGCAACGGATCAAGAACGAAATCCAGATTCTCTGGAAGACCGACGAAGTCCGCATCCACCGCCCGCAGGTGCGAGACGAAATACGCAACGGCCTGTTTTACTTTCGCGAGTGCCTGTTCGAAGCGGTGCCCATGGTCTATCGCTACTTCGAACGCGCGGTCGCAATCAATTATGGCCGCAACGAAGAGGGGCGCCCGGCCGTAACCGTGCCGAGTTTTCTCAAGTTCGGCTCCTGGATCGGCGGCGATCGCGACGGCAATCCTTTCGTCCGCCCCGAGACCACGGAAATGGCGGTTCGCATGCATACGCGCGAAGCCGTCGCCTACTATCTGCAGCAATTGAACATGCTGAGTCGGATACTCACCTATTCCAGCAACCTGGTACAACCGTCTCAGGAACTACTCGACAGCATCGCCGACGACGAGCGATTATGCGAAAAGGCATTCGCCGACAAACCCCATCAATTCAGCCACGAACCCTATCGCCGCAAACTGGCGTTGATGAGTTATCGCCTGGAACGCAACCTGCGGGTAGTGGGCAAGCGGCTGGACGGCGAGGCGGTGCGCACGCCGAAAACGGCTTATCCGTCCGAAGCGGACTTCCTCAACGATCTCGGCCGGATCCGCAACTCGTTGATCTCCCATGGCGATCGCAACATCGCCGAGGGCAAGCTCAAGGACCTGATTCGAGTTGCGGAAACGTTTGGTTTCTATCTGGTGCAATTGGATCTACGCCAGGAATCGTCACGGCATACGGAGGCCGTGGCGGAGATCATGGCCGCAGTGGGCGCCGGTGCCGACTATACCCAACTCGACGAGACCCAGCGCCTGCAGGCCCTCGCCGACGGGCTTGCCGCGCCCTCGTTGCCGGCGTTGAATGTCGACAAACTTTCGGAATCGACCCAGGAGACCTTGGCAGTACTGGACGTCATGGCGCGCATGCGCCGTGAAGTCAGCCCGAAGGCTTTTGGAAATTACGTCATTTCCATGACCCATGCAGCCAGCCACATCATGGAAGTCATGTACCTGGCACGCTTTTCGGGGCTGGCCGGTCCGACCGAAGACGGCTGGTATTGCGAAATCCGCATTTCGCCGCTGTTCGAGACCATCGAGGACCTGGAGCATGTAGAACGCGTGCTCACCCAACTCCTGGACAACCCGGTGTACGCCTCGCTTCTCAAGACGTCCGGCAATGTCCAGGAAGTGATGCTCGGCTATTCCGATTCCTGTAAGGACGGCGGCATTCTCGCTTCGGCATGGAACCTGTACGAAGCACAGAAGCAAATCATCGCCCTGACCGACGCCCGCGGCATCGAATGTCGGCTGTTCCATGGCCGCGGCGGAACCGTGGGCCGCGGCGGCGGCCCGACGCACGAGTCGATCACCGCACAGCCCCCCGCCACCGTGCACGGTCAGATCAAATTCACCGAGCAGGGCGAGGTGTTGTCATACAAGTATTCCAATGTCGAGACGGCAGTCTACGAACTGAGTATGGGCGCGACCGGCTTGCTGAAAGCGAGCCGCTGCATCGTCCAACCGCCGGAACCGGACCGCAACGACTATATGGGGATTCTCGACGAACTGACGCGAACCGGCGAACAGGCGTATCGCGATTTGACCGACTGTACGCCGTCGTTTCTGGATTACTTCTACGAAGCCACGCCCGTTTCCGAAATCGGCCTGCTGAACATCGGCTCGCGACCGTCGCATCGCAAGAAATCGGATCGTTCCAAATCCTCCGTAAGAGCGATTCCCTGGGTTTTCGGATGGGCGCAATCGCGGCACACGATCCCCGCCTGGTACGGCATCGGCGCCGCACTCGACCAGTGGCGCGGCGGTGATCCCGGACGCTTGGCGAAACTGCAGACCATGTACCGCGAATGGCCGTTTTTCCGCACTTTGCTCTCCAATGCCCAGATGGCGCTTTTCAAAGCAGAAATGGAAATCGCCCGGGAATATTCGCGGCTATGCCACGATGCCGCGGTTCGAGAAGAAGTCTTCAACTGCATCCGTACCGAATATCAGCGCACGGTCACCCAGGTGCTCAATGTTGCCGACGCCACCGGACTGTTGCAGGAGAATCCGCCTTTGGCGTTATCCCTGGCACGGCGCGATCCGTACCTCGATCCGCTCAACCACATCCAGATCCAATTGCTCAAACGTCTGCGTCATGAGCAGGAACAAGGCATCGAAGATTCGGTTTGGCGCGATCCGATGCTGCGCTCCATCAACGCCATTGCCTCCGGCATGCGTAACACGGGTTGAGGCGCACGGCTAGCGCGCCTTTATCGAAGCGAAAATCTGTGCCGCTTCCGTGGCCGGGCGGATGTGAACCCAGTCGCCTCGAAAACGGTGTACGAAATCCGCCGCCGAGCCATCGGGATCCTGGCGGTGATTGGTGTAGTAAATCACCCGGCCGTTGGGGTGGTGCTGCATCCACTGCTGCAAATCCGGCAGCGGCACTTGTTGCAGCGGCTGGCGCAGGCGGCCGATGAAATGGTACTGGCCGTAATATTCGGAAATGTGGGCGAGCGGCACGCCCGCGCGCTGCAGGCGGCCGATGCGATCGGCGATCGGCCGTAAATCGTAAATCGGCTGGGCGGCTCGGAACACCGCGGCATTCAAACACAGCACAGCGGCCACCGTAATAGTGGCCATGGGGACCACGGCAGACGAAGCGCGCCGGGCATGCAGCAGCGCCATCACGATTCCCAACACGATCAGCGCGGTGCCCCAGTACCATTCCAGATCCCGGAGCCAGTCCGGCATTTTGAAGTGCATGTGAGGCACTGTCGTCAGCGCGATGCCGACCAGTACCAGACCCGTCGCGGGCAGCCATTGCGACGGCCTGGACAAGGATTCGGGCACATTGCGCAGGGCACGAGCCGCAAGCAACGCGAAAGCCGGAAACACCGGCAACAGGTAATGGGGTTGCTTGGCGCTGATCAGGGTAAACGCCACCAGCACCGGCACCAACCACACCAGGCACAGGCGTAAGCCGCGGTCGACGTCCCCTCGCAATCGTGCAAGGCCTCGCCAAAGCGGCGGCCACACCAGCCATGGGAACCACAACAGCGGCAACAAAGGCAGATACCACCACCAGGGCTGGGAATGGGCGAAGCTTTCGACCATGCGATTGGCGGTCTGGTGCCAAAGGATGGCTTGTTCATAGGCCGGCCCGCCGCGCAGTGCGGCCGGAATAACCCACGCCAGGGCAATGGCCGCCGCCAATACGATCGACACCGAAAGTCCGGCATACCACTGTCTTCCGTAGCGGCGGGCGCGGGAACTCCACCACGGTCCGAATAACGCCGGGAACAACAGATGCAGAAAAATCACCGGCCCTTTGGCGAGTACGCCCAGCCCGAGGCTGGCACCAAACACGAACCACCCGAGCCGGCCATGCGGGCGATCCTCGTCCGCAGCGATCACCAGACCCCACACGCCACAGACTGTGAATCCGGCCAGGAGCATGTCGAACATGGTCGCCGGCGTGTAGAGCGCCCAGAAGAAGCCGCCAGTCAGCAGCCACGGCGATAGCCGGGTAATAGCGGTGTCGTGCCACAGGCGCCTGGCAATTGCGCGAGTGCCGATCAGCGCCATGAGAACAAACACCGGCGCTACCAACCGAGGCCACCAATCGGTGACTCCGAACAGCCACCAGCCGGCTTGGAACAACCAAAACAACAGCGGTGGCTTCTGACTGTAGATGGCGCCATTCAAATAGGGCACCAGGAAATCGTGGCGCAGCCACATTTCCCAGGCAACGGCAAGATAGCGGGTTTCATCCAGAGGAAGAGGATTGCGAATCGAAAGCGCCACGACAACCAACGTGGCCCAGGCGACGATCCAGCCAAACCGTGTCCAGCGATCCTGAATCATGGATCCGGGTTCACGTATCAGCCTGACCCGCCAGTGCCCGCTCGCGGTGGATGAAGTACAAATTGCGGGCGTAGATGAGCACGCCCGTGCTCTGGCCGACGATGAACACCGGATCCCGGCGGTAAATCGCGTACGCCAGCAGCACGACGCCGCCAGCCATGCTGAAGTACCAGAAGGACACTGGGATGACGCTGCGCCGTTGCCGTTCACTTTGCAGCCACTGCACGAAAAAGCGCATGAAGAACATCGCCTGGCCGACGAAACCGACTCCGAGCCAGATCCAATCGTGCAATTGCAACTGGGCGTTGTTCATCGATCGGCACCTCCCGAATCCGCATTCGCCGGGTGACGGACGGTTACCGTCCCAGGGGCAGACGCCGCAGGCGCGTGCGGAACCGAGTCGGCCAAGGGCACATCGATGGGGCGGCGCTGCAGCCACATGACACCGAACAGATCCACGATTCCCACCCACAGGCGATTGCCGACACCGTATTTGGAACAGCCCCGGACCCGCGGCCGGTGGTTTACGGGCACGTTGACGATCGGCACGCCGGCCCGGTGGAACAGCGCCGGCATGAAACGGTGCAGATGATTGAAATGCGGCAACCGCATGAATGCTTCCCTGGGGAAGAGCTTCAGTCCGCAGCCGGTGTCGGGGCACTCGTCGCGCAGCAGCCCTTGGCGCACGCCGTTGGCAACGCGGGACGACAACCGCCGCAGCCAGGTGTCATTGCGTTTGCGCCGAGTGCCAGCGACCAGCAATGGCGCTTCGGCATCGGAACGCCTGCTTACGATTTCGTACAAAGTCGGAATGTCCGCGGGATCGTTTTGGCCATCGCCGTCCAACGTGGCGATCCAAGGCGCTCGCGCCGCGCGCACTCCGCTCACGATCGCCGCACTCTGGCCGGCGTTGCGCGCGTGCCGCACTATTCGCAGTCGCGGCAATTCGGCCTGGGCCTGGGTCAGCGCGCGCACGGTCTGGTCGGTACTGCCATCGTCAGCGACCACCACCTCGTAGTCCAGCTTGCCATCCAGCGCCGCGGCAACTTCGCGCACCAGATCGACGGCGCTTTCGGCCTCATTGTACATCGGGATCACAACAGACAGTTGCATTCACAGCTCCACGGCTCCGCCTGTCAGTGCCGGCACTGCCGAAATAGGAATATGCGCCACTGGCGCACATAGCGTCACTAAAGCCACTGGGGTGGACTGGCGCAAAACTGCACTATTCTACCATCACCCGGACCCTGCGAAGGGGCAAATGTATTACAAACCGCTACGCCGCGCATCCTCCGGCGCGCCGGTTCAGTTTGCTACGACGGTGCGCTGGGTCTGCGTTTGGGCGCCCGGAGACTGGGTTTGGGATTGTTGCGCTTCGGTACGCGGAAGGAAATAGGCATCCACGATCTGGCTGTGAAGATTCGCCAGCCCCAACTGCAGATCATCGATAAACCGGTGCAGTTCACCTTGACTGAGCACTTTGGGATCGGCCTCGCTGACCACCCGCTGCATTTGTAATGCCGTGCGCAGAGGCATGTCGTTGTGGGGCAGATTCTCGAGGCAGGACTGTACTTCGCCCAGGCAGTGATAATACGAACGCGGGAACTGGCGGTTCTGTAACAGGAACGTCAATACGTCCACCCGGCGCACCGCAACCTGCATGTGGCGGCGATACATCTGATAGGCGGTCAGCGATTTCAGCACGCTCATCCACTGAATGTTTTCGAACGGCTTCAGGCCGCTGGCATCTTCCAGCAGATTTGCCGAGCGCACGTCTACGATGCGAGTCGTCATGTCCGCCCGTTCCAGGTTACGACCCATGCGCAGAAAATCGTAGCCCGCGTCGTGAAGCATGGTGCCGGCAAGCAAACCCGTGATCTGCTGGGTGCAGAGTATGACCGTTTTCAGATAATCGAACCGCCGGCCCTTGGACAAGCCGCCCTGCAGATTTCCGCGCACGTGCATGTGCAGCTCGTTGACCTGCTCCCACGCTTCGCGGGGAATGATGTCGCGGATGGTGCGAGCGTTTTCCCGCGCGGCGCTGACCGAACTCAGGATGGATCCGGAATTGTTCTGATCGCCGATCAAAAACCGCACCACGCTCCGTTCGTCGGGCTCGTCGTAGCGCTCGGCGAAACCCTCGACGCCGCCGGTGATGTGAATCAACGGCTCCCAGCCGGTGCGCACCGCGCGCGGCAGGTCCAACTGCAGATGGCCGTTGACGTTGATCAATCGTGCGACGTCTTCGGCGCGCTCGATGTAGCGGGCCATCCAGTAAATATGGTCGGCTACCCGTGACAGCATGTTCAGGCCTCCGTGTCCACGATCCAGGTATCTTTGCTGCCTCCGCCTTGGGAGGAATTGACCACCGTCGAGCCTTTGCGCAACGCCACCCGCGTCAAGCCGCCGTTGGTGACGTTCACTTCCTGCCCGGAGAGGATGAATGGGCGCAGGTCGACATGGCGCGGCTCCGCGTGGGAGTCGACCAGGGTGGGCACGGTGGACAAGGTCAGCAGCGGCTGGGCGATGTAATTTCGTGGGTCCTTGCGAATCAGGCGCGCGAAGGTCTCGCGCTCTTTGCGGGTTGCCTGTGGACCGATGAGCATGCCGTAACCACCCGATTCGTTGGCGGGCTTCACCACCAGTTTATCGAGATTGTCGAGCACGTATTCGAGGCCATCATCTTCGACGCACAGGTAAGTCGGCACGTTCGGTAGGATGGGCTTCTCGCCCAGATAGTACTCGATGATCGCCGGCACATAGGCATAGACCACCTTGTCGTCGGCCACGCCGGCGCCGGGCGCATTGGCGAGCGCGACGTTGCCCGCAGTCCAGGCGCGCATCAGTCCCGGCACCCCCAGCATGGAATCCGGGTCGAAGGCTTCCGGGTCCAGAAACAAATCGTCGATGCGCCGATAGATCACATCCACCCGCGACAGTCCGGCTACGGTGCGCATGTAAACGCAATCGTCGTCGCCCACTACCAGATCGCTGCCTTCCACCAGCTCGGCGCCCATTTGCTGGGCCAGATAAGCGTGTTCGAAGTAGGCCGAATTGTAGATACCGGGAGTGAGCACCACTACTTCCGGACGTTCCATGGGGCGAGGCGAGATGGAAGCCAGGCAGTTGTAGAGCTGCGACGGATAATCATCCACCGGCAGGATACTGTAGTCCTCGAACAGGTCGGGAAACACCCGCTTCATGACTTGCCGGTTTTCCAACATATACGACACGCCCGAAGGAACCCGCAGATTGTCTTCGAGCACGTACACCGTACCGTCTTTGTCGCGCACCAGATCGGAGCCGCAGATGTGTGCCCAGACATTCATCGGCGGATTGACCCCGATGCACTGGGGACGGAAATTTTTCGATTTCTTCAAGATCTCGCGTGGGAACACGCCGTCGGCAATGACCTTCTGCTCGTGATACAGATCATCGATGAACAGGTTCAGCGCTTGTACGCGCTGTTTCAATCCTTCTTCGATGCCCTGCCATTCCTTGCGCGCGATCACCCGCGGCACGATGTCGAACGGCCACATGCGATCGATGGAGCCCTCTTCCTCGGAATACACCGTAAAGGTGATACCCATGGCCCGGATCGCGGCTTCGGCAGCGGCTTTGTGTTGCTGAATATCGTCGTCGCTATGGGAGCGCAGATATCGGCACAGTGCTTCGGCTCCGGGCCTGGCGCGGCCACTTCCGCGGATCAGCTCATCATAAATGCCCGAAACCGGGTATTCGCTCCATTTGATCGCCATAATCTATTGAATTCGCAGCAAGGCAGTTCCGCCACACCCCGAGTGTTGCATAGCTGGGCGGAGTTTGCATCCCGCCGTCCGGGCGCATTGCAATTGACGTCGGTCTCCACCTGTGTAGCATAGGCGCGCCGGGCCAAAGAACAGGGCTCTGCGCCGAAGCGGTGCGCGCAGCGACCCAAGCCGGGCCCGCGCGCTTGAATTTCAGCGGGATCAATCGGAACCCACTCAGCTCCATGACTTATTGCCTCGCCATCAAGGTCAACAGCGGCATCGTGTTCGCGTCCGATTCGCGCACCAACGCCGGAGTGGATTACGTCACGACCTACAGCAAGATGCATGTGTATGAGTGGGCGGAAGACCGCGTATTCGTGTTGCTCAGCGCCGGCAGCCTGGCGACGACCCAATCGGTACTCAATACGATCCAACGTGACCTGGAAAAAGACGACGGCCGCGTGAATCTGCGCAACGTGGCGCACCTGTTCGACGCCGCTCATTACATCGGCGAGATCAATCAGCGTGAACAACAGGCCCATTCCGAGGCGCTGAGTCGCAGCGGCGTCAGTGCGGACGCGACTTTTATTCTCGGCGGACAGATCGCCGGCCGCGGACACGAAATCTATTTGATCTATCCTCAAGGCAATTACATCAGTGCTTCGCCGGAAACGCCGTATCTTCAGATCGGCGAAAACAAATACGGAAAACCGATTCTCGATCGGGTCATTGCGCCGGAAACCAGTATTGAGGACGCTGCGCGCTGCTGTCTGGTGTCACAGGATTCCACCATGCGCTCCAACATCTCGGTGGGGCCGCCGTTCGAACTGGCGATGTACTGGAAAAACGAGCTTGAGGTGCGTCATTACATGAATCTCAAGCTCGCTTCGCCGCTCTACAAGAGTCTGCAGAAGCGTTGGAATGAAGGTCTCAAGCGAGCCTTCAATCGCCTGCCACGATTCGATTGGGAACAGCCCGAGCCCGACGAAGAATAACCGGCCGGGTGCGCGAACGATCCGCATAACTGCTAGGCTCGAGCAATATTCGGGCAACAACAACTCTTGCGGGTAGCCGATGACCATACGCGTCGCCATCAATCACCAGACCACTTATCACTATGACCACCCGGTGCAGCTCGGCCCGCACGTGCTGCGTTTGCGCCCGGCCCCCCACTCCCGGACACCGATCCATGCGTACTCGCTGAAGCTGACGCCGGAAAATCATTTCCTCAATTGGCAGCAGGACCCGTTTGGAAACTACCAGGCACGGGTCGTGTTCCCGGAGAAAACCCGCGAGCTCACCATCAACGTCGAAGTGATCGCCGAGCTCACAGTAATCAATCCCTTCGATTTTTTTGTCGAGGAATACGCCGAGAAATATCCATTCGAATATGACGAGCAACTGCAGCGCGAACTCACGCCGTACTTTGAGCTGCGTGAATCGGGCCCCTTGTTGAAACGCTGGTTGGCCGCGGTCGATCGCGAGCCTAAAAGCATCGTCGATTTCCTGGTGCAGGTAAACCAACGACTGTCCCAGGACATCGCCTACAACGTGCGCATGGAGCCGGGTGTACAAACCTGCGAGCAGACCCTCGACCGCGCTCGGGGCTCCTGCCGGGATTCGGGCTGGCTGTTGGTGCAGATTCTGCGTCACCTCGGCCTGGCCGCCCGGTTCGTGTCCGGCTATTTGGTACAACTCACGGCGGACGTGAAATCGTTGGATGGACCTTCGGGACCGGCGCAGGATTTCACCGATCTTCATGCCTGGGCGGAAGTCTATGTACCCGGCGCGGGCTGGCTCGGCCTCGACCCGACTTCCGGGTTGTTCGCCGGAGAGGGTCACATACCTTTGGCATGCACGCCGGATCCGGTCAGTGCGGCACCGGTGACGGGCGGTTTCTCCGGCGAAGCCAAAGTCACGTTCGACTTTGCCAATACTGTGACCCGGATCCACGAAGATCCGCGCGTCACCAAGCCCTACAGCGATGAGCAGTGGCAGGCCATCGATCAGCTCGGAGAAGCGGTCGATGCGCGCTACGCCCGTCACGATGTGCGCCTGACGATGGGCGGCGAACCGACATTCGTATCCATCGACGACATGGAATCGGCACAGTGGAACACCGACGCCGACGGCCCCCATAAGCGGGATCGGGCCGCCGAACTGTTGCGCCGCCTGCACAGCAGCTTCGCCCCCGGAGGCGTGCTGCACTTCGCCCAGGGTAAATGGTATCCCGGCGAGCCGTTGCCGCGTTGGGCCTGGTCTTGCTTCTGGCGCGCCGACGGCACCAGTGTCTGGCAGCGACCGGAACTCATCGCCGACATGCATCGCGACTACGGCTTCGGTCTGGAGCAGGCGCAACGCTTCCTGCACGCGCTGACCGAACATTTGTCCGTACCCTCGGAGCATATCGTCGCCGGTTATGAAGACGCGCTGTATTACCTATGGAAAGAAGGCAACCTGCCGGACAACGTCGACCCCATGGATGCGAACCTAGACGATCCGTTGGAGCGGCGCACTTTGACCGCCGTGCTCAACCGCGGGCTGGGCAAGCCGGTGGGCTTTGCCCTGCCCTTGCGCCGCGACCCGGAGCGCGGACGCTGGCGCACCTGCGCCTGGCAATTTCGTCGCGGCCACATGTTCCTGCTGCCGGGCGATTCCCCCATGGGTCTGCGGCTGCCATTGGATGCCCTGCCCTGGGTAGACCCGAAACAGCGCGAGCCCCACATCGAACGCAGCCTGTTCGAGCCCATGCCGGCGTTGGGCGATTTCGCCGGCGAAGTGGCGCGCCGGTACAGCCGCTATCGGGACCTTGGAAATCCGCACCCGGAACTTGCCGCGCAACCCAGTCCGAGCGACGACGCCGCCGATCGCGTTTTCCACACCGCGCTGTGCGTCGAGGCCCGCGAAGGGCGACTCTACGCGTTCCTGCCGCCGCTCACCCACCTGGAGCACTATCTCGACCTTGTAGCCAGTATCGAGGCCACCGCCGCGGCGCTGGATATGCCGGTGGTGATGGAAGGGTACGAACCGCCTCGGGATCCGCGTTTGAAGCGGCTCTCGGTCACCCCCGACCCGGGCGTGATCGAGGTCAACATTCATCCAGCGGCAAGCTGGCGGGAATTAGTGGACAATACCGCCACCCTGTACGAGCAGGCCCACCAGTCGCGCCTGAGTACCGAGAAATTCATGATCGACGGCCGCCATACCGGAACCGGCGGCGGCAATCATGTCACCATCGGCGGCGCTACGCCGAGCGACAGTCCGCTGCTGCGTCGGCCCGACGTGCTGCGCAGCCTGATCACCTATTGGCAGCACCATCCAGGGCTTTCGTACTTGTTTTCCGGGATGTTCATCGGCCCCACCAGCCAAGCGCCGCGGGTCGATGAAGGGCGCGACGAAGCACTTTACGAACTCGAATTGGCGTTTCAGCAAATGCCCGACGGCGAAGTTGCGGCGCCCTGGTTGGTGGATCGTCTACTGCGGCATTTGTTGGTGGACGTCACCGGCAATACCCACCGCGCCGAATTCTGCATCGATAAACTCTACTCACCCGACGCTGCCCAAGGACGTCTGGGCCTCCTGGAATTGCGGGCTTTTGAAATGCCGCCCCATGCGCGCATGAGCGCCGTGCAGACGTTGCTGCTGCGCAGTTTGATCGCCTGGTTCTGGGAGCAGCCCTATCGCCAGCCGCTGGTTCGCTGGGGCACGGAACTTCACGACCGGTTCATGCTGCCCCATTACGTCGACACTGACGTTCGCGACGTGGTAACCGATCTACGGCAGGCCGGGTATGAATTCGAACACGCCTGGCTGGCTCCGTTCATGGAATTTCGCTTTCCCCATTACGGCTCGGTGCAGTACCACGATATCGAACTGGATTTGCGTTTCGCCATTGAACCCTGGCATGTGCTTGGCGAAGAGGTCACCAGCACCGGCACCGCGCGCTTTGTGGACTCTTCGGTGGAACGGTTGCAGATCAAAGCAACCGGGTTGGTGGACGGTCGTCATACCATACTGTGCAACGGTCGACGGGTGCCACTGCGCTGCACCGGCACCAAAGGCGAATATGCCGCCGGCGTCCGCTATCGGGCTTGGCACCCACCTTCGGCACTGCATCCTTCCATCGGCGTGCACGCGCCGCTGGTGTTCGATGTGTTCGATACCTGGAACGGCCGCGCGATCGGCGGTTGTACATATCACGTCGGCCATCCGGGCGGGCGCAATTACGACACCTTTCCGGTCAATGCCTACGAAGCCGAATCCCGGCGCGTATCCCGATTCTGGAGCCACGGTCACACCCCAGGATCGGTGCGGTTCGACGCGGCGAACCTTCGCTATGACTGCGATCCCGAGCTCCCCTACACCCTCGATCTGCGCCGTCAACCGCCGCGTTAAGTGTGGGCGTCGTGGCGAATCACGCGGTGCACTAGGTACAGCTTCTCGATCGCTAGATCCGACAATGCAAACGGATAGGCGTCACGCAAACCCATACTGCGGTTGAGTGCGTTGAGCGCCATGGCCAGCGCGTGCCATTCACTCAGCAATTCGAAAAAATCCCCATCCACGGGTAAATAGGCCGGCACCGGGCCTTCACCGGGTGGGTTGTCGGCGAGCTGAAATTCGTTCTTGCGCACGCTGAGCTGATAATCCTTCGCCGTTTGCAGCGTCGACTGAATGTGCAGGTAGTGCGCCCAGCTCTCGGCCCAGTCTTCCCAAGGATGAGCGGTGGCGTACGCGCTGATGTGCGTTTGCTGCCAGCTCGGCGGTGGCCCCTGTTTATAGTAGTGGTCGAGTAATGCAGCATAGTCCTGGCGCTCGTCGCCGAACAGCCGCCGGAACTCGTCCAGCCAGTCACCGTCGCGCACTAGACGGTCCCAGTAGTAATGACCGATCTCGTGGCGAAAATGGCCGAGCAAGGTGCGGTAGCGCTCGTTCAGGCGCTCGCGCATCTTTTCGCGCTCGCTGGTCACCGCTTCCGCCAGGTTGATGGTGATCAAACCGTTGGCATGACCTGTGGTGACACCGCCACCGGGATCGGCAAATTCACCGGATTCCGCTTCGCTCTCCAGGAACTCGAACGCCAGGCCGTTTTCGCTGTCCTGGTCTTTGCCAATGATGGGCAGGTTCAGTTGCATGAGGTTGTAGACCAACCGTCGCTTTGCTTTCTCGACCCGGTACCACAACACCGCGTTGCCGGGCTTGGATAGATTGGGAATGACATGATTCAAGCGGCAAGACTTGCAGAAATCGTCGTTTTCCTTTGCCGGTACCATCCAATTGCATACGTTATATGTCGTATAGTTGCTGCACTTACGATAGGGCGCCCCGCCCGTTTCGGGCGCAAGCGCTTTCCACGTCCCTTCCTGCGCGTCCGGTTCGATTGCGGACAAAAAAACATGATCCGGCAAAAACCCCAATTCGCGCTTGCACACCATGCATTGGGCATTATCGAAGTGAATTGCGTTACCGCAAACGCAACGGAAGGTCTTCATGACGGATTCCTTGAACAGGCGCGAAGATTTCAGATTAGACCGCGAGCGGGTTTTGCCAGCGGCGAAACAAATTAAAGTTTACGCCAAACCAGGGTGCGGTTGTCCGCTGGCATTGCGAAGTCCGTTTCCAACTCCAAGCCGACACGCTGCGCCAACAGGCGCAGGTCGTCCAGGTCCCGCACTCCCATGCTCGGGTTGCGGGACTTCAGCCAAGCGTCGAAACGTTCATTGCTGGGCGCGCTGTACCGGCCGCCGTAATTGAACGGTCCGTACAGACAGAAACGACCGCCTCCGCGCAGAATGCCGGCGACGCCATGGAACATCGATTCCACTTCGGACCAGGCCATGATATGCGCGGTGTTGGCGGAATAGGCCGCATCGAATTGTCCTGTCGGCCATTCCGACTTGGCGACGTCCAGCTCGATGGGGGTCTTGAGGTTCGGAAGTTGTGCCTCCTGAAGCCACAATTCGATGCCTGGCAGGTTTTCCGCCACATCGGATGGCTGCCAGACCAGGCTCGGCAACTGCCGTGCGAAATACACGGCGTGTTGCCCGGTACCACTGCCGATCTCAAGTACGTCGCGCGCCTGCCCCAGCACTGGTCGAAGTACCGCCAGAATCGGGGCCTTGTTTTGTTCGCTGGACTCAGCGAACGGCTTCGCCATCTGCATTGCGCTTACTCCGGGTGATTGCGCCTGTTAACGGTGCGTGACAAGCCGCAGACTATTTCAGTTACAATTTCCCCGCAACTTCAGCGGTCACGATACGCACCGCCCGCTCGCGTGCCACTCAGCCGGGATCCATTGATGCAGACACAACCGCAGTTCCTGGCCCTGCGCCAACACCTCGAACAAATTATAATCGGCCAAAGTGCATTACTCGACCGCCTGATGATCGGCCTGCTCACCGGCGGCCATCTGCTCCTGGAAGGACCGCCTGGCCTGGCGAAAACCACTGCTGTCAAAGCCTTGGCCGGCGGCGTGCACGCCCGCTTTCAACGGGTACAGTTCACCCCCGACCTGATGCCCGGCGATCTGACCGGCAGCGAAATATTCGACCCTCGGGAGCACGGCTTCCGCTTCCTCGAAGGTCCGATATTCCACGAGATCGTGCTCGCCGACGAAATCAACCGGGCTCCACCAAAAGTACAGTCGGCGTTGCTCGAGGCAATGGCCGAGCATCAGGTTACCGTTGGCGGCGTGACGCGGCGCCTGCCGGAATTGTTCCTGGTCCTGGCGACCCAGAATCCGCTCGAACACAGCGGCACCTACCCGTTGCCGGAAGCCCAGCTCGATCGCTTCATGCTGCACGTGAACCTGGGCTATCCGGAACCCGAGCTGGAGCTGCTGATCCTGCAGCGCGACCGGCGCCTGCACTACGGTGAGGACCAAGCGCCCATCGAATCGCCGCTGCTGCCGGCAACGGTTTTGCAGGCGCGGCGGGAAGTGGCCGAAATTCACGTCGAAACGTCGCTCGAACGCTACATCGTGTCGCTGATCACCGCCACCCGCCAACCCGGGCGTTGGCGCCCGGAATGGGCCGGGCACATCGAAGTGGGGGCGTCGCCGCGGGCTTCCATCGCGGTGTTGCGCGCCGCCAGTGCCCTCGCATATCTGCGCGACCGCGACTACGTGATCCCAGAAGATATCCTCGAACTGGCGCCGGATGTCTTACGCCACCGTATCATTCCCGGCTACGCCGCCCAGGCGGAAGGGATCGACCGCGACGCGCTCATCGACGGCCTGCTGGAAGCGGTGCCCATACCGTGAAGCTGTCGGCCGTATGGGACCGGCTGGCACGCAGCGCGGCGGTCCGGCCCGAGCAACAACCACTGCTCGACAGCATGCAGATTGCGGACCTGTTGGCTCGCAGCGCCGACTTCGATGCGCTCGCCGGCGCCCCCGCCAGCCCCTTCGTTGCCGGTGACCGGGAAACCAGACGCCCGGGCAGCGGCATGGAGTTCGACGACAATCGGCCTTACGAAACCGGCGACGACGCTCGCCACATCAATTGGCGGCTCACTGCCCGGGCCGGTTCCGCCTACGTCAAAGTGTTTCGAGAGGAACGGCGTCCGTGCGCATTCACGTTGCTGGATCGCCGCGCCGCCATGCGCTTTGCCACCACCGGCCAACTGAAAGTTCAGCACGCCGCTGCCGCCGCCATCTCCTTTGCGGCGTCCGCATTACAGCGGGGCGCGCCGGTCGGAGCGTTGGTGCTCGATCCAGTGGACTGCTGGCTGGCCCCCCGTCACGGCGCGATAGGTCTGCGGCATTTGATCCGCATGGCGGCGGCACCGGCACCGCCGTTGGATGCCGCCACACAACCCACGATGGCTGACGCACTGGCTCAACTCGCCGCACGCTTGCGGCCCGGCTGCGATCTGTTGTTGCTGAGCGATTTCATTGATCTCAACGAATCCTGCGTCGCTACATTGATGCGTTTGAAACGCGAACATCGGATACGCGTATTGCAGATCCTGGATCCGGCCGAGATTACGCTGCCGGACGCCGGCATGCTGGAAATTTCCGCAGCCAACGGCGGCGCGCCCATCGCAGTCGACAGCCATCGCGCCGACCTGCGACGAAGATTCGAGGAACAGGTACGTCAACAATTGCAAGCGCAGACTCGCTGGTTTACCAACGCGGGTATAGCCGTGCGCATGCTCAGCACCGCCGACCCGTTTCAGCCCGCCACGTTAATAGACGCGCGATGAACAATCCGTCGGGGGTCGAGATCGCCGACATCGTAGCTCCGGCCATACCGCCCGACGCAACGACCTGGCACTTCATCACGGTGGTTGCCGGGCTGATCACAGTACTGATATTCGCAAGTGTAGCGCTGTATCGGATTCGCTCGCGACGCTCGACGGCTCGGCGGCGTCTGGCACGAGTGCAGCGCGCTCTGGCGCGCGAACGTATCGAACCCCGCATGGCCCTCTACTCGACCGCATCCGCCCTGCGACATGCCTTCGGCCTGACGCGACTCACCGCCAGCACACCGCTGCCGTTCGCATGTCGTCGTCGGGATCTCCACAGTCAACGCCGCTGGCGCACATTCGCGGCGGCGTTGGCCGCGCAGCGCTACGGGCCCGCGAATCCCGACCGCGACATGGCCCTGGACATGGTCCGCGAAGCCAGGTGTTGGTTGTGGCCATGGCGCTGAACGCTCTCGCCGACATTCACTTCGCCCGCCCGGAGTGGCTTTGGGCAATGGTGCCCGTGCTGGCGACCTGGATCGCGCTACCCAAGCTATTGCGCCAGCGACGTCGCACCGGAGCCGACTTGCCCGGCTACAGCGCTTCGCCGGCGGCTCGCTATCGTCATCCACGCGTCGACACGCTGATCGGAGCGCTACACGGCCTGCAAGCAAGCCGTTTTCCGCAGCGCGGTTGGTGGCAAGCGCTGGTGCTGGCATGCCTGCTGGTGGCATTGGCACAACCGGAACGGATCGGTGCGCAATTGCCGCAGCCGGCCCAACACCGGGATATCGTGTTCATTGTCGACAACTCCGTCGCCATGAATTTGCGCGACTACCTATTCGAGGGCCAGCGGGTGAATCGCCTCACGGTGCTCAAAGGCGTGCTCAACCGCTTCGTCGACAAACTACCGGGCGACCGAATCTCGCTCGTGCTGTACGCCGACAAGGCCTACACCATGGTACCGCTGACGTATGACCACCAGCTGATACACGCCATGTTGAGCCGCATCGAAACCGGCCTCGCAGGGCGCAGCAACGCGGTCGGCGACGCCGTGGCGCTCGCGGTCAAGGAAGCCGGCGACAACGGCACGCGACGGCGAATATTGGTGCTGTTGAGCAGTGCGGCGCGCCCGACCGGAACCATCGGGCCATTGGACGCGGCGCGCCTGGCAGCGCGGCAGAAGCTGCCTCTGTATACCATTGTCATCGGTGCTGGAACCGCCGCCGCCGAAGAGCGCCGCGACAGCGGCTTGATTTACGATCCGGCCGATCAGGCGCGTCTGCAGACAATGGCGCAGATTACCGGAGCCGCGTCCTACGTCGCCGCCGATACCCGTGCTTTGAGTGCCGCGATCGCCGCCATCGGCAAACTGGAAACGGACCCAGTCACAGACAAACCAAGGTACTTTCAAACGCCTTTGTATCAATGGTCGCTGCTGGCGGCCTTGTCTGTGTTGACCGTGGCGCAGCTCATTGCGTTGTTCGGAAGGCGCCAATGGAACTGAACACTTTGTGGGCGGAATTGCATTGGCGCGGACCATGGTGGCTGTTGCTGGCGCTGCAGCCGTTGTTGATCCTGAGCTTGCGGCGCTGGCGCGGGCGCACCACCGCCCGACTGTACGCCACGCCTGCTTTGCTACCTTGGGTACGCGTTGCGGGCAGCGGCCCCCGCGGCGCAGTGCGCACCTACATCCATGTCGTGGCGTGGCTGTTGCTGGCGTTGGCCGCGGCCGGCCCACGGCTGCCGCGACTGGAACCGGGCCAGACTTTGGCCGCTGGGGCGGACTGGATGATCGCGGTGGATGTTTCCCGTTCGATGACGGCTACCGATGTCGCTCCCTCGCGATTGAAACGCGCGCGCATTGAGCTTCAGCGTCTATTGGCCCGGGTTCGCGGCGACCGCGTCGGTCTGATCGTATACGCGGGCGAAGCCCACCTGGTGGCGCCGCCCACCCGCGATACCGATGCGCTCTCCCGTTACCTGGCACTGCTGCAGCCCGATCTGCTCCCCAGCCGCGGCAGTCGCGCGGATCGTGCGTTGGACTTGGCGCGCAACGTACTCGGCGACGATTCGCAATCGGCACGCG
Organism: uncultured Gammaproteobacteria bacterium; assembly: GCA_963849825.1. GTDB lineage: Bacteria > Pseudomonadota > Gammaproteobacteria > JASBUN01 > JASBUN01 > CAVXJN01. Next base: position 171,026 of record CAWKIK010000001.1, read on the forward strand.
CCGTGCTACTGGTAACCGACAGCGCGGGCGACCCGGATCTCTCCATCGTCGCCGCACAGCATCTGGCGCAAGTCGGCATCCCGCTATACGTGTTCGGCATCGGCAGCGCGGCCGGCACCATCGAGCTCGACACTGCAACGACCCGCGCCGATGGCACGATTGAGGTACCGTTGGCCGCCAAGGCACTGCGCTCGCTGGCGCGATTGTCGGCAGGCCGCTATGCCCAGGTGACCGACGACGACAGCGATCTGCGGCGACTCTATGACAGCGGGATCGCTACCCGGACCTCGTTACGCCCCGATACCGCGGACCGCGCTCAGATCCAATGGCGAGAGCTGTATCCGTGGCTGCTGTTGCCGGCATCGGCCCTGCTCATCGCGACGTTGGTGCCGTTGCGCTGGCCCAGACAGACGGCGTGGCTCGGCCCTGTCGCATTGGCAATTGCGGTGTTCCATGTACCCACTGCCCACGGCGATGAAACAGCGAGCGCACAGCAGGCGTTCCATGCTTATGAACGCAAGCATTTTCGCACTGCACTCGACCTTTACTCGCAACTGTCCGGGTTCGGCGCGCGGCTCGGCGAAGGCGCCAGCGCCTATCGCCTGGGGGATTTTTCCCGTGCGCGCACCGAGTTCACCGAAGCGGTGTTGCAAGCACCCACCGATCGTAGTCGCGGCGCAGCACTGCTGAATCTGGGCAATACCTATTTTCAAAGCGGCGATTATCGCAACGCCGAAAGCAGCTACCGGGATGCACTGCGATATCGACCGGACTTCGATCCGGCACAACGCAATCTTGCGATCGCGAAGCTGTTGGCCGAGGCGGTGGCGCGACAGTTGGCGGGAAACCGGCCCGGCCGCGGTCACCGCAGCGTAAACAGCTCCGACGAGGGCGGCAACGGTCCACTGACACTGGGCGATACCGCACCGCACGCGGAGGACTCGGGCCGTACCCCGCACGGGTCGGCAAGCGATGATTTCGCCGCCCTGATCGCGCGCGGCGTCCGCTACGCCGAGGTCGCTGCAACGGGCGCTGCCACCACTGCCGGGTCTGTGATCAAGTCCGCGCCCAGTGCCGACAGCATCGCCCACATGCAAGTACTGCAGCAGGATTCGAGTGAATTATGGCGGCGCATTTTCGAATTGCAGGAAGGTTTCCAGGCGCCGCTGTCAGAGCCCAGGTCGGTGCCAGGGGTGGACCCGTGGTGAGCGTGCATACCCTGCTGCGGCGCGGCATCAGTCTATCGCTGGTTAGCTGGTGCCTTGGCGCCGGCGCCGCGCAACTTTCCGCCAGCGTGGCGCAAAACAAAATCGTATACGGACAGTCGCTGACCATGACCGTGCGCGCTGAGAATCGCGGCGCTGTACTGCAAGGTATTGACCTCGATCCGTTGCGCGAGGATTTCCAGGTGGAAACGACGACGGCGAGTGATACCGACCGCGACGGTACCGTCGACACATTACAGATCCAACTGCGGCCGCGCCGCACAGGCGAAGTTACGATCCCTTCGCTATGGCTGGCCGGCGCGCGCAGCGAACCGTTGCCACTCCACGTTGCGGCTGCCAGCGACGGCGGTCAGCCACTGCGGGTCGATAGCCGGGTCTCGGCCAGTTCCGTATGGGTCCGGCAGCAGCTGCTGGTAACCGTGCAAGTGCGAAGCACCAACCGTTTTTTCGAATTGCAGGCGCCCTCATTCGACCAACCCGGGCTGACGGTGGTGCCATTGCAGACCGAAACCGGCACCGAATCGGTCGCGGGCGTCGACCACACGGTCAAAACCACCGGCTGGGCGCTGTACCCGGCGCGCAGCGGCGCCATGGTGCTGAATCTGCCGCCGGTGGACTACAGCCGCGGCGGCAGACTCCAGGCACGTTTCGCCATGCCACGCGCGCGAGTCGATGTGCGCCCGTTGCCGCCCTACGTACCCGCCGACATGCCGGTGGGCGCCGTGCGGCTGACAACGCAGCTCGACGCACCCGCCTTGCTGAACACGGACAGCATCGCGTTCTGGAAAATAACGACGCGCGCATCTGACCTGCCAGCCGCGGCATTGCCCTCCGCGCTGGCTCGGCTGCGCGACAGCGAAGATTTGGAGTTCATGCCGGCCTCCCCTGAATGGCACCAACAGACCACAGGCACCGGCGTACATTCGTTGCGGACCGTGACGATTCCATTCGTCGCCGGCGCCAGCGGCCGAATCGCGCTGCCGATACTCCAAGTCCAGTACTTCGACCCGGATAGCGGCCGCCTGGTCCGCGTTGCCACACCGGCGCAGTCGGTTTGGGTGCTCGGTACGGGCTGGCGAATCTCCCTCTCCGTGATTTGCCTCGCCGCAATATTGTACGGCGCCACCCGCGCGTGGAGAGTGGTGCGCACTGCACATGCGAGGTCAAAACACGAACGTGCATTGCTGCGCGAGATCGGCGCGGCTCGCCGCGCCAGCGAAGTCCGCCACGCCCTGCAGCGCTTTGGTCAAGCCCGGGGATGGCCGTTGAACGGCAGCCTACAGATGTGGCTACTGCGATTCACGCAACACTACCGCAGTGTCGATCCGCAACTGGAACCGATTCTCGTCACCTTGAACCGACTGGAATTCGCCGCCGACCAACGCGACGAGCTGGACGAGGTCACGGTTGGGATGGTCGCAGCCTTGCAAAAAGCACGACCACGGCGGCTTGGTTGAACCGCGCGCTATTGCGCCTGACTCAGCAGCAGATCGGCGATACCGACCGCCGCCCCCAGATAAGGTGCAATACGAATGGAAATGTCGGGATATTGCGCTTGCTTGACGGCGACTTCATTGGGGATATCGGTCGCCACGTGACGCCCGGCAGATAGAAAATACGGTAGTACGGTGATATCGGTAGCGCCGTCGCGCACGCTTGCTTCGATACCATCGGGGATGGACGGCTCAGCCAATTCCAAAAACGCGCAACTCACGGCGTCGAAACCGCCGCCTGCACGCTCGCGAAGCGCCGCTGTGAGCTGCCGGACTTCATCGTTGGACTGTGCCCTACGGCTACCATGCGCAACCAGAATCAAACTCTTCATTTCGCTTTCGCCTCTCGGTATGAAATCATCTGTTCAACGCCCAGATCGCGGCATTCAACGCCGCCGCAAACCCAACCCAAGCGGCATAAGGCAACAGCAAGACGCCCGCCCAGCGGCTCGCGCGCCAGAACTCCACGGCGGTCGCGATGATGAACAGCAACAGCAGAACGATTTCCACTGCGCCATAGTCGATCCGATGCAACCCGAAGAACAACCAGGACCATGCACCATTCAAGACCAGCTGCGCGACATACAAGAACAATGGCCGTGATTGCCAACCGCGCTGGCGCCACACCTGCCACGCAGCCCAGGCCATCATGGCATAGAGCAAGGTCCACACGGGCGCAAACAGAAAATCGGGCGGCGTCCAGGACGGTTTAGCCAAATTGGCGTACCAGATTCCCGGACGAAACTGCGCGGCGAAACCGGCTACCGCGAAGGTTGCCGCGATGATCGCGATCAATACCAGGGCGGATCGGATTTTCGCGTGCATACTCTCCCGATCGGGCTACCTTAAAGTACCAATGTAGCGCGTACCGTACCGCGCAGACAACACGCCGACTGCAAGGTTATCATCAGCCACGGGATGGGCCCGACGTATCGAAACCGAGTTACCGGAACGCACGTGCATCGCCCGCGCAACACCGGACCACTTTCGCCAGCCGATACTGAAAATCCGAACTAAAGCCCGGTGGGCGACCCCTCTCTCTCCGCGCTGGCGAAAAGACATGCTCGAGCGTTTCGCAATCCCAGCCGCGCGCTCCGTGTACGTTGCGCCGTACACGCGGACAGCGCAAACCCGGGAGCCTCAACGAATTCCCTTGCCCAGTGCGGCACGAACTCGTTCGATCAAGCGTCGTGCGTCAGCCACTTCGTAAGGCGTTGCCGGTACCCGGCCCCACACGGGCGCAGGCCATGCAACGTCGGTGCGATACCGCGCGATGTGATGAACGTGCAACTGCGCCACCATATTTCCCAACGCAGCGATATTGAGTTTGTCGGGACGCAAAACCGTTTCGAGTGCACTGGCCAGCAGGCTCGATTCTTCGATCAGAAGCACTTGATCGTCGTGTGCAAGCTCGTGTATCTCGGTGACGCCTTCACGCTCCGGCACCAGTATGAACCATGGATAATTGGCATCGTTCAACAACAAAACCCGCGACAGGGTCATGGTGCCGACCGGCAGACAATCAGCTGCAAGCTGCGCATGAAGTTCAAACACGGCGTCGAGCCTCCATTGTCTCGAGTGCGTAAAGCTGCCGATTGTGAATCCGCGACAACAGCATCAGCGCGGCGATGGCGCCGCACACCGCCATGAACATGTCCCATTGGGTATCCCAGACATCGCCTTGAGTCGCGAGGAACTGGGCTGCGGAGCCGCCAAACAAAAGGGCCGCCCACCATTCGAGGAGCTCATAAACCGCACTCACGGATAACGCAACACAACCCGCCAGAAATGCATTCCAAGCACCCGGCCCCAATGGAGTCCGGCGAATGAGAATTTCGCGCGCGGCCATTGCCGGAACGAAACCCTGCAACAGGTGGCCGAGGCGGTCGTAATGGTTACGGGACAATTCGAACCAATCCGCGAACCAGAACCCGACCGGGACGCGGGCGTATGTGTAGTGACCGCCGACCATCAAGACAACAGCGTGGACCAGGATCAATCGGTACAACAAAGGTGTGAGTGGAAACCGTTGCGCGCTCAGGACCAAAATGGGAGCGACTATCAACACCGGCGCCACCTCCATCCACCAAGTCATGCGGTCGGCAGGCGCCACCGCGGACCATGCGAAGACTGCGGCTGCGATTGCCAGCAGCCCGATCGGTTCGCAGCAGGCGCAACGCATCAGCTCTGCCGTGCCTCCGGCAGGCCATTGTTTTGCACGCCCCAGGAAACCGGATCGACGCGGTACAACAGCGCCAGTTGACGGTACAACTCGGGCTCCCGAGCGTGCAATTCCATAGGTAGCTCGAAAAAAGTCTCGGTCGCCACGGCAAAGAATTCCGCCGGCGACTCCGCCCCGTACGGATCGATCAGCGTGTGCCGACCGGCATCAACCTCGCGACAAAGCCGCTCATATGCGTCGCTCAGGATTCGATGCCAATCGTTCCGGTTCATGGTCGCTGGCAATAACGGCAGGCCGTTTGCGCTGCCGGTTTCGTGGTCCAGCGCGTGGGCGAACTCGTGCAGCACTACGTTGTAACCGTCATCGGGATCGGCGGCGCCGTCGGTTACGTCCCGCCACGAAACGACCACCTTGCCGAATTCCCAGGATTCGCCCGATAGAAGTCGACGTTCGCGGTGCTGCACGCCGGCGATGTCGCGCATCTGATGGTCAGCGAAGAACCGGTCCGGATACACCAGGATGGACCGTACCTCCGGATACGGATCATCACTGCGGTTCAATCGCAGCAACGCCGCTTGTGCGGCGATGACAAGTCGCATCTCGTCATTGACAATCAGACCGGCGCAGCCGATGAACTGCTTTTCAGCAATCAAATTCGCGATCACACCGTGCAATTGCTGGCGTATCGGCAACGGTAAAGTGCGGTAGACGGGCACTCGCTGCCGAAGCAGCTCCGACCATTCCGCCGCAAACGGTTGCACCGCCCGGGCACGCCGCAATCGGCCTCGCCACCATGGTCTGCCCACGATGAACGCGATCACCAGCAGACCGACCACGACCACGACCAATAGCGCAACCACTTCGACCCCAACATGGCTTCCACGCCTGCAGGATTATGGCATAGGCACGCCGGCCTCAGACACCGGGGGTCCCTCGATAAACGAACCCGTGGAACGCGGCCGAGGTATCTTGCGGTCTAGAGTTTGTCGACTTTGCGGATCAACAGCCCAGTCGTGGTGATCCGCACTTCGAAGCGCTGCGTTTGTTCAGCCGTCACGTAACTCGCCGAGCCGTATTCCGCGTCGACAAGAGAGCTTAGAACCTCATATTTACGCCGCAGCGCAAACAAATCGATCGGCTCCTCGGCGGACAAGCGGTGCACACTGCGCGCGCCGTTCCGCTCCTGATCGATATCCACATAACGTCCGGCGACGCGATCGAGGCGATATACGGTATGCAGGCCGAGCACATTGGCGATGGGTTTCCATTTCAGTATCTGCGCATCGACATACAGTTCGTCGCCTGCAATTTGATAATTGCGGGTATCCCCGTCCGGAAAGGTGAATTGAGCCTCGAATCGTTGCGGTCCCAGGGGCTTGGTGACAACGACCGCCGCGAGATCTTCGCGCGTTAGCGCGCGATAACCTTCGATGCCGACGCCCACGGCTCCCAGCAGGCCGGCCCAGGACAGGACCACCAATGCCAACAGCAAGCTCACCAGCGTGCCGAGCACACGCCGTCGACGCAGCGCCATGACCGCCAATACCAGCAGCGTCAGGCTCAACAGGCCACTGGCGATCGCAACAATGGTGAGACCGTTTGCCATGCAAACAGTCTACCAGCGAATTGAAAGCGAAGCAGGACGCGCGTCTCAAGCTCGAACCGCGGCTGCGTTCCTAGTCCTGGTACCGGCCCACCGAGTACCAGATGCGGGTGCCGCCCTTGGGCGAGCGGCTGATCCAGGCCATATGCAGTGCCCTCTTGGCATCGAATACTAGGACCGGATCGGTGCGTTGCTGTTGATCGTCTGTGCCGGGTAACGCCAGATCGTCACTCCAGCCCTGCGCCAAGCGCCACGACAACCAAACGTTTGATTTCTCGTCGCGGGGATCGTCCCAGGCCACGACCAGCAGCCCCTCCGGGCCGATCGCGATGCTCGGATGCCATTGCGGAATGTTCTCACCAAACATGTCCTGGACCTTTTCGTTGGCGCCAAACGTCTGTCCAAAGTCTTTGCTGATTGCGGCATACACATCGTAGCCGCCCTTGTAATCGCGTTTGTCCATCCACGTGGCGCCGACTACGCGACCGTTGGTTGCCAACGCTACACGTGTAACGCCCGTACCGCGACCGAAATTGGCGCTGCGCGCAGTCCTGGTTTCGTTCAGTTCCGATGGTTTGCGAAAGCTGCCGTCGGCCTGAAGACTGGTGAAATACAACCGGGTGTGGCCCTCACGCCGGTCTTCCCATGCCACCACTAGACCTTTGGGCACGACCGCAAGTGCGGGATAGAGTTGCTCCTGTTTGGGCGGTTGCGCGTCGGCGGGCACGGCAGGTGAAACATTGGGTTGCAAGCCCTGGACTTTCACTTCCGCGACCACGATTTGATAGTAGCGCCCATTGGGCTGCGACCATGCGGCGTAGGTCCGGCCGTGCGCGCCGGTGGCGAGAGTTACGTGAGTCGAGCCGGTACTGCCAGCCCAAACCCGTGGCCCGGCCCCGTGTTCGTCCACCATCCGGAACCAGATCTTGCCCGCCTCCTCCCAGGCTACCAGAAAGCGCGAATCCGAAAGGCCGACCACGGCTGGTTCGTAAGCGGCAGTTTCGCCGCTCATGACCACGGGAGCGGCGAAACCGCTACCGGGGTGATTCAATGCCACACTGACCTTCGGGTCGCCGTTGCCGTTGTCTTCCCAGGCGATCGCGGTCACCGTGCCGCTGACGGCGATATTGCGACGGCCGGCCGACTCCAGGTGGTGAAACACACCTTCCACTGCCGGCGGAGTGACGGGCACGGCTGACGAAAAGGTCCAGCCGCCTGCATGGGCAAGGCCGGACAGCAACAGTCCCGCCCACAGCCATATGCGCGGGGCCATCAGGAATCGCCTTTGAGGAATTCCATGATTCCTTCGTGCTTGTACTGCCCACTTTGCACGTAGCGATCGAAGTCTTCAAAATCCTTGATCGTCTTGTAGCCCGGTGCGCGCAGGATTACTTTGCCGGACGGCTCGAGGTAAAGGAACACCGGGGTGGCATAAACGTTCAGTCGCGCGCCCAGTTCCATTTCCGTGATGCGCTCACCGCTCGGCAGTTGCAACCGGTGGCCGCTTTCAGCGTCGGCGTACACCAACACGTAATGGTCTATGAAGAGCTTGCGCAATCTGGGATCGGAAAATGTTTCCTTATTGGTTTTGGCACACCAGCCGCATCCGAAACGCCCGAAGTATACGAATACCTTCTTGCCCTTGGCCTGCGCCTGACGCAGACCTTCGTCGTAGGAAACGAAGGGATACCCCTGCGGGGGGTCTGCCCGGACCGCGCCGCCTGCGAATAATAGGGCGCACACGCCCGCCACCAGCAAAAACCGTCGATAACCGCTCAATTCTCAGCCCTACTCCGCTTCGCGAAAACCATACCGGGTTACTATAACCCAGCGCTGCCGGACGCATAATACGCGAGTACGGTTTTCGACTGTGCGGATTTGTGCACTTTTCCAGAAGTCGGGCTAAGCGGCGTGGCTGATCTGGCCGTGATCGGCGCCGGCCATCAGGGTGTTGAACTCGTGCTGGGTGAGATGAATCAGCGCCTCGTGATCGCCTGCCTCGAAGTAGACATCAGGTTCATCGCGCAAGCTGTCGTCGACTACTGTCTTGATGCCGTACGCCGCGCCGACCGCGGGTATCGCGCCGGGATCGCAGTCTTCAAAAAGCTGAGCGATCTCCTCTTCGACGGCCAGCCCGAGCATCCGTTTCGTATGGAGATGCATGCGCGCCAAGTCCACGCGACGGGTGGAGGGCACTACGGCCATCACGTAACCCTGTTCGTCCTCCAGCAGCACCGATTTCGCCAATCGCGAACCCGGTACGTGGGAAACGGCCGCAATCCGCGGTGCGGAAATGGACCGCGGGTGCTCGACGACTTCGTATTGGATACCCTGCGCATCCAAAAATGCGCGCAGCGACATTGATACTGGCATGGCACACCTCCTTGTCCCGGTATGGCGAACCGGACAGGCGCAAGCAGCGCCTTCTCTCCAACTAAAGCAGGAAAGTGGGCAGTTTCAACGTCAAAGGAGAAATGGGCACCGCACCCGAATGGTTACGCTGCCTGTACCGGGATGGAATCACGCTTCGCTTTGATGGCGTTGGCCGCGTCCAAATACACCAAAGTCGGTTTGAAGGCAGCCAGCTCCTCCTCCGACAAGCTCGCGTACGAGCAGATAATGACGCGGTCACCGGGCGCGGCCTTGTGGGCCGCAGCGCCATTGACAGAAATCACGCCCGAACCCGCTGCGGCCTTGATGGCGTAAGTGGTGAAACGTGCACCGTTGGCAATGTTGTAGATCTGGATCTGTTCGTACTCCAATATGCCGGCCGCTTCCAACAACGAGGCATCGATCGCGCAGGAGCCCTCGTATTCGAGCTCGGAATGGGTGACCCGGGCTTGGTGCAGCTTGGCTTTGAGCATGGTGCGAAACATAAAGGACTCACTATTTCCTTCGGATATTGGGCACGGCGTCTATTATATCAGTCCGATGCCCTCCCGGCACGCTTCCCGCCGGCGCCGGAAGCCGTACAGAAACCTGAATCCGTTCAAGTGCTTGCAACTACCTACAGGCGTTGAAAGCGGAGGTTGTCGATCAGTCGCGCACGGCCCAGCCACGCGGCGGCCAAGACCACCAGCTCTCGCTCGCGCGGAGCTGCCTGCGCTAGATCCCGCGCAGCCAGGATCTGGACGTAGTCCGGCCGAAAACCGATCGACTGCAGCGCGTCCACGGCAGCGGCTTCCAATTGCTTCAGGTCGGCGCCGGCCGAAGCCTCGGTCGCCAATTGCCGCAACTGACGATACAGTGCGGGCGCTGTGGTCCGCTCGGCCGGGGTGAGATAGGCATTCCGGGAGCTCATGGCCAAGCCGTCATGTTCACGCACGGTCGGAAGGCCGATGATCTCCACACGGAAGTTCAAGTCGCGCACCATGCGTCGGATCACCATCAGCTGCTGGTAGTCCTTCTCACCGAACACCGCGACATGGGGCTGCACCAGATTGAACAATTTCGCCACCACCGTCGCCACGCCGGCGAAGTGGGTCGGCCGCGAACGCCCGCACAGGATCCCACCGAGCTGCGGCACTTCCACCCGGGTCGCGAGCGCCGCGCCATCCGGATAGACCTCGTCGACCGCCGGTGCAAACACAAGGTCCGTTCCCCGCGAAGCGAGCTTTTGAGCGTCCGCGTCCAGGTTCCGCGGGTAGGCTTCGAAATCCTCCCCGGGCCCGAACTGCGATGGGTTAACGAATACGCTGGCCACCACCCGATCGGCGTGGCGGCGGGCTTCGTCGATCAACCGCAGATGCGCTTCGTGCAGCGCGCCCATGGTCGGTACCAGCGCCACGCGTAGCCGGGCCTCGCCATATTGAGCCAATGCGACCTGCAGGTCGTGGATAGAGCCAACGGTTTTCATGGAATCGACAGACCCAAGCGCCCGCTTAGTCGAAGCAATGTTCGGCGGCGGGAAACGACCCGTCTTTCACGGCGCGCACATAAGCCTCGATTGCTTGTGCGATGTTGAGCCCGTCGTCGAGGAAACAGCGGGAAAATTTCGGCGTGCGCCCCGGCGTAATGCCGAGCATGTCGTACAACACCAGCACCTGGGCATCGCATTCCGGTCCGGCGCCAATGCCGATCACAGGGACATGGGCCTGGATGGTAATTTCGGCAGCCAGCGCCCGCGGCACGCATTCGAGCAGTAACAAATCCGCACCGGCCTGTTCCAGGGCGCGCGCGTCTTCGAGCAATGTCTGGGCACTGTCCTGTTCCCTGCCCTGAACCCGGAAGCCCCCCAGCTTATGCACCGACTGCGGCTGCAAGCCGAGGTGTGCGCACACGGGAATCCCTTGTTCGGCCAGTCGATAGACTGTCTCCGCACGCGCGCCGCCGCCCTCGAGTTTGACGATCTTGGCGCCACCCTCCTGCATCAAGCGGCCGGCGTTGGTCAGCGCCTGATCCGCATTGGTCGCACTCATGAACGGCATATCCGCCATCAGCAGAGCCCGCGAACAGCCGGCCGCCGCGGCACGGGTATGGTAAATCATGTGCTCCATGGTCACGGGCAGCGTCGTGGCATGTCCTTGAAACACCATGCCCAAAGAATCGCCGACCAGAACCACTTCCACCCCCGCGCGATCGGCCGCGGCGGCGAAACCGGCGTCATAAGCGGTCAGGACCGCGAACTTCTCACCCTTTTGCTTGTGACCGGCGAGCGTGCGCAAACTTATTTTGGAGGTCGGTTTCGCTGAATCTGCAACCATGTTTGGTCACCCCTCACAGGGCGATAGGCGCCGGATTGTAATAATGCCGCCCGCCGCGAGCGCGATTGATCCGTTCCAGCAATCGCGCGTAATCCTCGTCATTATGAACGGGGTCGATCTCGGCGGCATTGACGATCAACAGCGGCGCTTCCTGGTAGTTGTGGAAAAAGCGCGTATATGCGTCCACCAAACGCGGCAGATAGCCCGCTTCCATCAGCTGCTCATAGCCGATTCCGCGCCGGCCGATGCGGTGGCGGAGAACATCCACCGGCGCCTGCAGATAAATCACCAGATCGGGTTGCGGGGCGTCGATCGCAAGCTTTTCGTATACCTGTTCGTACAGCCGCAATTCGTCGTCGTCCAGCGTGAGTTGGGCGAACAAACGGTCCTTTTCCAGCAGAAAATCTGCGACCCTTACCGGATTGAACAGGTCAGCCTGGCGCAGGTCCTGCATTTGCTGGGCCCGCTGCATCAAAAAAAACAGCTGCGCCGGCAGAGCGCCCTGGCGGGGATTCTGATAAAAACGCGCCAGGAAAGGGTTGCTCTCGGCGTCCTCGAGCAGCAACTCGCAACCAAAGCTTTCCGCCAAACGGCGCGCCAAACTGGTTTTGCCGACCCCTATTGGCCCCTCCACGACAATGTAACGGCGTTGCTGATTGTTATCCACGGTCCAAACGACTCAAGCCCTGGGTCTCGCATCCATTCAACAGCTGCTGCAGGGCTCCCCGCCCCGGCACGATCAGCTGCGGTTCGATTTCGGCAAGAGGATACAGTACGAACGGCCGCTCGTGCAGCCCTGGATGGGGCACTTTCAATTCCGGAAGATCGATTTCCTCGGCACCGTATAAAAGCAGGTCCAAGTCAAGGGTTCGCGGACCCCAGCGCAGACCCTTGCGCACGCGGCCGTGCGCAGTTTCGATGCGCTGCAACTCGTGTAGCAGTTCCGACGCGGTGAGTTCAGTATCGAGGGCGGCGGCGGCATTGATATAGTCCGGTTGATCCGGCGGACCCATCGGATCGGACCGATATAGCGATGACCGTGCAATGCAGCGGGTCGCGGGAATGGCGTCGAGCTCGATGAGCGCACGCCCCACATGCTCGCGCGGATCATCGAGATTGCTGCCCAAACCGATATAGGCGCGCACAGCCAAGAGATGCTAATCGTTGGTAGCGGGGTTGGAGGATTTGCGTTTACGCGGACGGCGCCGCCGGCGCTTGCCCTGCGTCTTGCCTTGTTCGGCAGCTGTTTTGTGCTGCTGTTCGGCGTCCAGTTGTTGAAAATTGGTCCACCAGTCGGCCAGTTCCTGCTTTTCCTCACCCGCTTCCGCGCGCAACAGCAGAAAGTCGTATGCAGCACGAAACCGCGGGTGGGCCAGCACACGCAGCGCACGCTTGCCATGATTGTGCCGCAATTGCGCCTGCAGATTCCAAATTTCGCGCATGGGTATGCTGAAGCGCTTGGGAACCGCCGTATGCTTGGCCTGCATGGACACGATGCTGGCGCCCGCACTCTGTAGCGCGTTGAGCCACGATAAGTCGGTGTTTTCGGTTTGCAGTTGCGCCGCCATGCGTCGCATGGGTTCCCATAGCAACGCCGCATAAAGAAACGCCGGCGTCACCGGCCTGCCCTCGTCGATTCGCGAGTCGGTGTTTTCCATCGCCCGCAGGACCAGGGTCAACGGAAAGTGCTGTTCCTCCGTGGCCAATGCATTTTCGGTATCCGGGTAGAGGTGTTCGAACACCCGGTAATGTCGCATGAGTTCGAAACTCTGGACGGCGTGGCCGGAAAGGAACAACTTCAGCGTTTCATCAAACAAACGCGACGGCGAGATGTCGCCTAGCAAGTGGCCCAGTTCGAATAATGCCGCCTCGGTTGCGCCTTCGAGACGAAATCCCAATTTGGCAGCAAACCGCACCGCGCGCAGCATCCGCACGGGATCTTCCCGGAAGCGCACCTGCGGATCGCCGATCAGGCGTAACGTACCCGCCTGCAGGTCGGCCATGCCGCCGGTGTAATCGGACACCGAAAAGTCCTGAATGTTGTAATACAGCGCGTTGACGCTGAAGTCCCGGCGCCAGGCGTCCTCTTCAATGGTGCCAAAGACGTTGTCGCGCAGAATGCGGCCTTCGTCGGTGAGCACATGTTCGTCGCCGTTGGCGCCGTCATCACTGCTTTCGCCGCGAAAGGTGGTGACCTCGATGATTTCCTGACCGAAATGGACGTGGGCAATACGGAATCGGCGGCCCACCAAACGGCAGTTGCGAAACAGGCGCCGCACTTCCTCGGGCGTCGCGTCGGTGGCGATGTCGAAATCCTTGGGTTCGCGCCCCAATAGCAAATCGCGCACGCCGCCGCCCACCAAGTAACTCTGGTATTCGGCCTTCTTGAGCCGATACAGGACTTTCAAAGCATTTTCGCTGATGTTGGCGCGGGAAATACCATGTTCGGAGCGCGGAACGATTGCCTTCGCTGCGGTAGGGTTGGGCGCACTCAGTGACGCCGGCTCCGCGGCGTGTTTGGAATTCGCTCGTCTGCGGAAGAATTTGAAAAAATTAATAGGAGAACCCTTCCCGTTAGGTTTCCCACAGCCGACGCCAGTGGGCGTCCCTGCAGGGCTCGAGTTGCGCAACCGCGATACCGAAACGTATTGAGCGTTGACTGCGAATGCGTATAATACCAGCTTCCCCATCCTCGGGAAAACAAGCGCTTACGCTCCCTTCGTCTAGTGGCCTAGGACACCGGCCTCTCACGTCGGTAACAGGGGTTCGAGTCCCCTAGGGAGCGCCAATTCCGTACCGAACCGCCAGCTTGCACGAGCCCTGGCGCGCCATCGATGTCCTGCTTCGACTGCGTGACACTGGCACAGGCGCAGATCGTCATGCTACCAGTCTCAATCATACCGAGGTTATTTTTCCCAGGTTGCGGCCGCCAACCATGATAGATTCACGTAATCGGAGGATACGCACCATGTTTCGCTCCTTGACGGCAGTCATTGCCTTGTTCGTGACGGTCACCGGTGCCTGGGCGGAGGATCGTCCCTTGCAAGGGGAAAATCTGCTGCAAGCCATGCCGGAAGGGTACAAGTTGGCTTCCAGCGGCCGCAACGGCAGCGTTTTGACCGACGAGATGATTCCCAAATCGGAACAGCTCGATCAGTGGAGCGAAATGCTCACAACCCAAATCTATATGGGCGGCATCCACCAGAGCGGCCCCAAGGGGTTTTACCAGCGCTTTGCATCCGCCTGGCAACGGGCGTGTCCGGCTGCTTCAGGGAAATTGATCGAATCCGGTACGGAAAACGGCTATCCGTTTGCGTTCTGGATGCAAGGTTGTCCGGAGAATCCGGGGACCGGACGGCCCGAATACACGTGGTATAAAGCGATCGAGGGTAACGACAGCTTTTATCTCATACAGAAATCGTGGCGTTACCCGCCCGCGCCAGATGAAATCAGACGCTGGACTCGGTACCTGGGCACCATAGCGGTCTGCGATTCAAGGATTGCCGCACAATCGTGTGCCGCCCTCGTGCATTGAATATCCTGCGGTCAGGCTACGCGCGCATGCAAGGCGCCACTATGCCCAACACCGTTAGATGGCTCGTGCTCGTCCGCCAATTTGAGCAGCAATTCGCCTAACTGACGCGCAGTGGCCAGATCCAGGCACATGCATATGCGGTCGTCCTCGCGCACCACCAATGCCACATCCGTTTCGTGGGTGAGCAAGTCCTCATAACGATCAACAGCGATGTCCAGGCAACTATCATCCAGCGTGGTAACGCGATGGGCTTGTTGCGACATGGCAGCCTCCTTGGCAGATCCCGCTCGTACTCCTAAAGAATAGAACAGCTTGAAAGTATCACTGGGAAATTGAAACATACTGCCAACCCTGGAAACACCGCGGGCACGGTCTACGATCAATGACAGTCTGTCCGACCCGGAAGACGGAATACCACAAGGCGCTTGCGCAAGGAGTGCACGATGTTCCCCCATACCGCTGTCCGGTTATTATTCGCATCCACCGTCGCAACATCAGCGCTGTTCGCATGCGCGACGAACGCCGCCGAATCCGCCCCGCAGAGCCAAGAGCCCACAGTCGCCGCAACCCGCACTCAGGCCGAGTTCGGAACGCTTGATACCAACGCCAACCATTTAATCGACCGTTCGGAAGCAAAGGCGTCCCAAGACCTCGAAACCGACTTCGAGCAACTGGACGAAAACCACGACGGACAACTATCGGAATCCGAATTTTCCGGTTTCGAACGGGCAAACGCGTCGCCGTCGGTTTCGCCCGAGAAAGCCGAAATGGTGAAAGAAAACGCCAAAGCCACGAAACCAAAGGAAAGTTGGTTTACTGCTCCCCAGCACAAACCGCGACAGGACGAAGAGCCCAGCCGCGGGCGGGAAGCGCGCTGAAAGGACTGCGGAGCGACGAGCGTTATTCGCGCTCGTCGGCCGGAGTTGAGTATTGCGGAATTCGACCCGCCTGCTGCGCCCACAAGGCGGAGAGGAAAAGGCCGCCAATCACCAAAGATTCACCGCACACCAGGCGCATCAGATAACTGAACAACAGCCGATCGTAGGCCGCCGTGCCGGCGACTTCACCGGCTTGCGCCACGAACAAGTTGGCGCCGATCCAAGCCAATGCGAACAAACTCGTAGCGACGGCGGCGATGATCGTGAACCGTCGCGGCGCGCTCACGGCATTGCTCTGTACCAATCGCACTACCAAGTGCAAAAGGTGTAGGAAAAGCCCCTTCGGGCCAAAAGCGTGCATTGTCCAGTGCCTCCCGCGCGGGTCCGGAGTTCCCGACCTCTACTGGTTATCGGCGGCAGGCGGCAAGAATTGAGAGTAAATGAGGTTCTGCGACGCTGAACGCAACGTCGCCGGATACGTACATAAAGGTCCGGCACGCTTCAGAAGTTCAAGGCCGTTTCGGCTAGCCGGGGGTTGCGCGGCGCGAAGGCGAACGGCCGGTTGCGTCAGGGCGGCGTAACCTGGTCAACCGCCCAGAAACAGCCGTCCGACATCGGGATGTTCGAGCAGTTCCGCGCCCGTTCCCGCCATCGCCACTTGCCCGGATACCAGTACATAGCCGACATCGGCGAACTCCAGGCCTTTCTTCGCATTCTGCTCGACCATGATAATGGTCTTGCCTTCGCTGCGCTGAAGATCACGTAGAATTTCGAACACCATGTCGATGAAACGCGGCTCCAGACCGATGGACGGTTCGTCTACCAGCAGCACTTTCGGGTTCATGATCAGCGCCCGGGAAATTTCCAGCAGGCGCCGCTCGCCCCCCGACAACACACGGGCCGGCTTGCTGCGCCGTTGCGCCAGCCGGGGATATTTGCTGAATACCCGTTCAGCGGCTTCCTTCGCGGCGTCCGGCGCGGCAAGATAGCCACCCATCCACAGATTTTCCTCTACCGTCATATCAGGGAAAACCGAGTTGTCCTGCAGGATATAGGCGACGCCAGCATCTCGGAGTTTGGCGTTTGATGACAGTGCGGTGATGTCCCGGCCGTCCACGTAGATGCGCCCGGCGAATATGCGCGTGAACCCGTAGATGGAATGGAGCACCGTCGATTTGCCAGCGCCGTTGGGGCCAATCAAACACAACGATTGCCCGCTTCCGATCTGCAGATCCACCTCGTGCAAAATCTCCATCTTGCCGTAACCGGCGCGCAAGTCTTCAATCCGTACCAGCGGCTCGCCCTGGCATAAAGCCGCCAGGACTTCCCGAGAAACTCCTTGTTGCGCCAAGCGCGAAGCTTGGCGCGCCACGTCATCGACGGAAAGAATGTTGTCGTTGTCGTTGTCCAACGGTCAGTGCCCCCCAAGGTAGGCGTCGATCACGCTTTGGTTGTTGCGAACCTCCTCCGGCGTCCCTTCGGCAAGCATTTCGCCGTGGGCGAGGCAGTACAAGTGTTGGGCCAGGTTCATGATCACATTCATGTTGTGTTCGATGACCAGCAGGGAAATACCCATTTCCGCGTTCACGCGCCGCAAGCGGTCGACCAGACCGTTAATCAGTGTTGGATTGATACCCGCAGTAGGCTCGTCGAGTAGTAACATCTTCGGCTCGCTCATCAGGGCCATGGCGAACTCGAGTAACTTTTGCTGACCGAATGACAAATCCCCTGCCAACAGATGACGTTTGGCATACAACCCGACGAACTCCAGCAACTCTTCGGCCTTGCGGGTGACGCTGCCCGGAATCCGGCGCAGTAACTCGCGCCAACTGGCGCCAGTCTGCCTGGTGCTGACCTGCATATTCTCGACGCAAGTCATACCGGAATAAATCCGGGTCTGTTGAAAAGTGCGCAACATCCCGAGACGCGCAATCTGCGGCACCCGCATGCGCGAAATCTCCCGGCTGGCGAACCAGATCGTGCCGCTGTCGACAGCATGGGAGCCGACGATCGAATTGAATAATGTGGTTTTGCCGGAACCGTTGGGGCCTATGAGCCCGACTATGGTTCCGGCATCGACACGCAGACTCACGTTTTGGTTCGCGATCACGCCGCCGAATGATTTCTGCACGTTGCGCACTTCCAACAACGCCATCAGTCTGCGCTCCGGCTGCTGGCCTGCGGCTCATCCACGCGCTGACCGAATCGTTCCGGCCAACGCTCCTTGACCCAACCCATGATGCCCCACGGGAAGAAGATCACGATAATGACGATCAGCAGACCGAGGGCCACCCGCTGCCAGCCGAGAAAGTAGGTCCAGAACGTTTCTTGAAGCGTATGGAAAATGACCGCTCCGATAACGGGCCCCCAGAGCGTGCCTTTACCGCCGAGTATTGCCATCAGCAGCATCCAAACCCCATACGATGCACTTGCAAAAGCGACGTCGCGCGGATCGATGAAACCGATCATGTTGCCGGCCACTGGCCCGATCAGCCCCAGAAAGAAAGCCGCCACGCACCACGCCAGTGTTTTGTACAAGGTCGTGTGCTGGCCCATCGCCTCCGCCTTGTCTTCGTCGTCGCGGATCGCATTGATGGCCAACCGAAAGCGGCCGGCGTACAAACGGCGCAGGCTGACAAACGTCACAATCGCGATTGCGAGACTGAGGAAATAGAAAAACGTCTCCCGCCCCCCAACCTCGCCAGGATACAACGGCGTCACCATGCCCGAGCCGGCACCGATGTAATCCCAGCCACTGGCGAATTCCGCCGCGGCGATCCCCAGCCCGAGGGTACCGATGGCGAAGTAATGGCCACGCAGGCCCAGTATCCCCCAGCCCAACGCCGCCGCCACGATCACCGCCAGCGCCGCTCCGGCCGCCATACCGACGAACAACGCGGGAAAATAACTGAGACCCGAGTGATGCTGAATCACGGCGCAGGTATACATGCCGATACCGAAAAACAGAATGTTGCCGAACGAGTTGTAGCCCATCTGGCCGCCGAGAATGTCCCAGGTCAGGGCAAATATGATCATCACCCACAGGAACGAGAGCTGAGTACGAATGGCGGGCACCACGAACGGCGCCACAATGCACACCGCCAGCAAAGCTCCGTAGCCAAGGAAGCGCGTCACGGTCGAATTCAACTCAAATACCTCCGCTGACGACTCAGGCGAATGCGCCGCCACACCAGAATGAGCACCAGCAATGCGAACACGAACGCAGTCTGGAATTGAGCACCGAAAATAAACCCTGCAAAGCCTTCCGCCACACCGAGGCCCAAGCCGGCCACGAGCACACCAGCGACCTGACCGACACCGGCGACCACTACGATCATGAACGAGCGCGCGGTAAACGGCAGGCCAAAATACGGCTGGATGATCCAAATCATCGAAACCAGTGCTCCGGCCGCGCCGCAAATGGCAGCGTTGAGACCGAATGTCGCGGCATATACGCGGTTGGTATCCACGCCCATGACCCGCGCGGCACGTGCATTTTGAGACGTTGCCCGGATCGCCTGGCCGATCCGAGACCGCTTGAGAAACCAGAGCAGCACGCCGCCGATCAGCAACGCGACCACAAACGCCACCACTTTGATCTGCGGGACCGTCACCATGCCGTTGAACAAGAACCAGGTTCCGAGGCCGGAATCCGCAGTCCGAACGTCGGCGCCGAACATTTCGTTGGCGAGCTGCTGCAGCAGGATGCCCAGTCCAAATGTGGCCAACAATGAAGTGAACAGATCGCGATCTACGATTCGAAAGATCACTGTACGGTAAAGAGCCCAGCCCAATACGTACAGCACTACTGCGGCCACGGGAACACCGAACAACGGATGGATGCCGGCCACATAAAGGTAATAGGCGACATAGCCGCCCAACATGACGAACTCGCCCTGGGCGATGTTGACGATATTCATCACTCCCCATACCAGTGCCATACCGTACGCCACCAGGGCGAATATCGCGCCCACCAGCAAGCCGTCGATCAACAACTGCATCGACAACACGGGCGCATCGAACAGGATCTGTAGATTGTCCATTTAGGAATTCCGCCCGTATCTGCGCGATCCGTGCGCAGACACGAGTCGACTGGACTGTTGTGACCGGCCGGTCACTTGAGGGGATAGTTCAACTTGGAGTTGGCCCACTTCGAAGGCGCCACCACCTTGTAATCTCCGTTCTGCACTTGATACAACACCATAGGCTTGGCAATGTTCATCCCGGCATCGTTGAACTTGATGTGACCGTAGAAAGTGTCCAGGTCCGTCGCCGCGATGGCGTCCCGCACCTTCTTTGGATCGAGCGTACCGGCGCGTTGCAATGCATCCGCATACACGATCACCGCAGCGCTCGATTCCGCGCTTTGGTAAGGCGGCGCCACACCGTAGGTCTTTTCAAACAGCTTGGCATAGTCCTCGGCGCTCCCGAACCATTTGTCCTTGTAACTCAAGGAGCGATCCCATTGCGACGCGCAGAGTATACCTTCGGCCGCTTCCGGCTGATTTTCGGCGATCTTGGCCGAATCGCAGTGAGTGGTGGCCATCATAGGCGGACGCACGTGCATTGCACGGGTCTCGCGTGCCAACAGCGCTGCGCCCTTGGCATGACCGGATACCAGCAATGCATCCGGTCGCAGTGCTTTGACCTTGGTCAACGTCGCGGTCATGTCGCTCAGATCCGGCGGCAGCTTGTCGTCGACCACGATCTTCATGCCATATTCCTTCGCCTGGTCCATCACACCCTTACGGATGTCCTGACTGAAGGGATCGTTTTCGAACGCCATGGCAATCCGCAGTTTCGATGGATCCTTGCCGTTTTCTTTGGCGTTTTCCGCAAGCAGGTCGACCGCCGAACGCAGGTAGTATTCAGTGGAGGACAGAATCGCAAAAAGATAGCGATAGCCTTTGTTGAATAGCGATACAGACGCGCCGTTCGCCTCCACCATGGGAATTTCGTATTTCTCGGTAACCGGCGCCATGGCCTTTGTCAAACCCGAACTGTAGGGTCCGAGCATGAATTTGACATTGTCCTGCGAAATCAGACGCTCGACGAGCTGCGCGCCGCGGGCGGGGGTCGATTCGTCGTCGTAGTAGACGACCTTCAGCTTATAAGTCTTGTCACCGATCTTCACCCCGCCCATTTCATTGAGGCGGGCGACAGCGAGATCGTAACCGTCTTTGGTGTACTTGCCGTTGGTTGAATATTTTCCGGTCAGCGACACAGCGGCACCCAACACCACCGTGTCGTCGTCTGCGGCCGAAACGCTGGATACTGTCGCGGCCATGCCCAGCATGCTCAACCCGACAAGGAGGAACTTTATTGATTTCGCGAACATTGTTTTCACCTCAGGGCTTTTTTTGTGTTTGTTGGTCTGTTTCCGGTCTCCTCGAACTACTTGCCTCCTCGAACATTGCCTGATGTATCAAATAGTAGGCCACGGGTATCGAGGACGGCAAGGCGAATTGTCCAGGTCCTCGGCCGCCATCGCCAACGGGCTTCCGTACAGGCATTTGCACGCCCCGCGAGCGCAATCTAAGTTCAGTCCAAGCCGCCGCACGGCGGTCCACAAGCCGGAATCGATACGCCATGCCCGAGCTACCCGACGTGGAAACCTACAAGCGGTACGTGGACGCGACCGCACTTCAACAGAAAATCGCCCGCGTGGACGTACCGTCTTCGTCGCTTTTGGACCATCTGACGCCGCAGAGCCTCGGACGTCATTTGAAGGGCGCGGCCTTTGCGCAGACCCGGCGTCACGGAAAATATCTGTTCATACAAACAGACCGCGAAGGTTGGCTGGTGCTGCATTTCGGCATGACGGGGCGGCTGGAATATGCGCGCGGCGAACATGCGCCGCCGAAAGGCACCGGACTTGCGATCCACTTCACGAACGGGGCCGACCTGGCGTACATCGCGCCGCGCAAACTTGGCCATATTGCGTGGACCGATGACCCGAACGCATTCGTCGAGCGTAAACACCTCGGCCCCGATGCGATGGCAACGGACGTGGCGCAGTTTCGAGCGCTCGCCGCACAGCGCAAAGGCGCGGTCAAAGCCTGGCTCATGGACCAGGATGCGATCGCCGGGATCGGCAACGTCTACAGCGACGAGATTTTGCTGCGGGCAGGCGTTCATCCGCAAGCCCCGGTGCAGAAGTTGGACGAGAAGGCCGTCGGCGCGCTTCACCGGGCAATGAAGCGAGTGTTGCAGCAAGCAATCAAAGCCAAGGCAGATCCCGAGCGGATGCCGAAATCGTTTCTATTGCCGAATCGTGAGGAAGGCGCGCCTTGCCCGCGCTGCGGCGGCAAGGTCAAACGTATCACCGCAGCGGGGCGCAGCGCCTACTACTGTCCCAAGTGCCAGCCGCGGCCGTGAGTGGGGCCGAACTTGGACCTGAATTCAGGCGACTTCAGCCGCCCCGCGGGCCTTCGCCGTCCTTGCCGGTATTGACGTTACCGTCGATTTCCACCCAGACATCCCGCGGATTGTCCGCCGCCAGCTCCCGTGCGTGCCCGAAATCGGTACTTGCTTCTTCGTCTCGGTCCTCGCGCAGATGCACAGCTATGTGATGATTCTCCGCGTACCGGATCGCGTCGTCTCCGTATAGAACTACTCTGCTCATGGCTACCCTCCGTTGTAGGCCTTCAATTCCGCACAAGCATAGATGCCGGGCCTCCGCCCGCACGACTCCCTCGCAGATTGTCACGCCTGCCGGCAACACGATCTGGGTCCGGTCGATCCAGTTCGCAGTTCGACGGCGCCAGTACTCGGGTTCCACCCGGTAGCAGGGGGCACATTCCAGCGCCACTGGCCGCCGATTCCGTCGCCATCCTCAGTCACTCCCCGCGGAGCCCAACTGCCCTGAATATCGCTATCTATGTTGCAAATACACCATTCGTTGCTATTATCTCTCTAATACAACAGGAAGGGGGTTCCCATGACCGCCCAATCCGCACTCCAACCGGATAGCAAAGAAACGTTGCGGAAAGCGTTGCTCAACGCCGGCAAGGCGCTCGGAATTCCCAAGGCGGAGCTTGGCACCATCGTCGGCCGCGACCGCAGCGCCTTATACCGGGGGTTCGATCCGGCCAGCAAACCGGGCGAACTCGCCCTGCTGCTGATCCGCGCCTATCGCAGTCTCTATGTGCTGGTGGGCGGCGCCCCGGCCGACATGCGCCACTGGATGCATACCGAAAATCACCATACCGGCGGCATTCCTGCCGAACAGATCAAATCCGTGCAAGGCTTGGTTCGAGTGGTCGAATACCTCGATGCCATGCGCGGCAAGGTGTAGTGGATATCTGGGAAGCTTGCGCCGGGCAGGCACGGGCGGAATTCCTGGTGGGGACCGCGATTCGTGTGGTTGAAAGCCAGGAACAGATCGCCACCAATTCACTGGTGGACGACCTTGCCGAGCAGGCACTGCTGGAGTCCTTGCTGGAGGACGCCAAACCGAACGCCCGCACGGCAACGCAGCACCTGCACTATCTGCTCGCCACCCCGTTTCGTTATCCGCCCCTGCGCCACGGCTCGCGCTTCGGCGGCCGCAACGAATCGAGTCTGTTCTACGCCTCCGCCGAACTACGCACCGCATTGGCGGAAACCGCCTATTACCGGCTCCTGTTCTGGAACGGCATGATACTACCGCCCCCGAGCGGCAAACTCGTCACCGCCCACACCGTGTTCGGCGCAGACTACGCCACCGAACACGGTCTGCGCCTGCAAAACCCGCCGTTCGCCACTTACGCGACGAAGATTGCAAACCCCACCCAATACCGCGACAGCCAATTGCTGGGACGACACATGCGAGACGCCGGCATCGAAGCATTCCAATATCCATCCGCGCGCGACCGCAAAAGCGGACTCAACGTCGCACTGTTCAGCCCCGCGGCATTGATCAAGCCCAAACCCGTGTTTCAACAACCCTGGCTGTGCGACACCGACGGCGAACGGGTGATGTTCTACAGCACGGAGGAATCGACGTTGGTATTCCCGACGGAGGCGTTTTTGGTCGCGGGATGTTTGCCGCAGCCGGCGCCGTAGTTCGAGTGCGATCGTTTAGGTTGAACGTAGCGATTCGACTCATCGCAGACGTTTGAGATTTTGGAAAGCGAACTTTCAATATTTGAAATCGACCTTCTTTAACCTCACTCACAGAGTCGTAAGGCGGTTCAACCGTAAAGCGTTCCTGTACGGTCTGTGAAGCCAAATCCGCCTTTGCGCTTTCCAGGCGCCAAACGCACGCTCCGCGTACCCGAAACGGCGAATCGAACCGGAGGTGGCTAAAAAGGTGCCGCCGCCGGCGGGATCGAACGCGATCAAGCACAGGGCGTCCGACAGGACTTATGCTTTATTTGCCAGGTCTGAAGGAACGGCTAGCACACCTCACCTACGCCGTATCGGGCGAGATCGTAACGTGACTGAAATACCCTGCGCTGCAGGAATTACTCGAGCAAACGTTCGCCAGGATGAGTGGGTTGGTTCGAAATCGTTTTTCCACGACTGGCGCCCCGACACGACTAGCGCCCCTAATAGTAATCGACGGATGCCGCCTCATAAGCCTCACCGCCGCCCACGCGCCCTCCCTTTCTCCGCTACGGCGAGTTTTTTGGTTTTGGGCCACACACGTCGACGCTTCCTTGCTCTTGATCGCTGCCGAGCAGTGCTCCCAGCTGCGCCAACGGCGTCTCCGGTTCGATATGCTCCTGCGCGAAATGACTTATTGCCGTAAGCAGTGCGGTCAGACGCGGGGATTGGGCTTCGGCTCCGGAAAGTGCGGAAAAATATTGAAAGTGCTGTTCTGCGCGACTCAAATAAACGACGGCAAGATTGTATTGGGCTCGCTCATGCCTAGGCCGCAATGCAAGTACGCGGCGGTATTTCTGCTCCGCAGCGTCCAAGCGTCGCTCATATTGGTCGATATTAGCCAAACGAAACCATAGTTCAGGATTGGATTGGTCGCTGCGCAGCGCGGTTTCATAGGCGGCGCGCGCAAGTTGCCATTCACCCGCTGCGTAGGCACGGTTTCCGCGCTCGATCCTTGCAGGTTCGTTTGCGTCTTGGACCCTCGCGTTGGCACACCCCAAAAGCGATATGCACACCACGAGCAGCACGCTGCAACGAGACGTACTCACCGTTCATGCCTCTGGTACCAAGCAAGCTTCGCGCTCGCTTTTATGTAATATTCGCTCTCTGGGGGCATCAGCGTAAGGACTTGGCTCCAGCACTGCTTCGCCCGATCGATGTTTACAGACTCCAGTCGATAACCCTCACGAAACAATGACTGCGCTCGACCCCGGAGCTGCTCGAGTGCGACTCCGGCACCGTTTCCCGGGTCCACACGGATCGCTCTCATCCACATCCGATACGCGTCCTGAAAACGGTTTTCCCCACGTGCCTGATTGCCCAGGCGCAAATACTCATCTGCAACCCGCGCTGCAACAGTGCGAGCGTAGTGACTGCGGCTACGCGGAAACAAGTTGCGTTCGGTCTCCAACAGATCCATCCACTGTTTGAATGCCTCGTCCTTACGATCATTACGATAGGCATCCTCTCCGACAGAATAGGCGTCCATCAGCGCGCCTAAGCGTGACTTCAAATTGGATGCAACCGTGCGCGGCGCCTCCGTCCTCGCTGACCGCTCCAACGCAGCGAGCATTTCCAATGCCCGTCCGCCGTTGCCTGCCAAATACGCTTGGCGCGCAGTCTGGGCAATCGACTCCGCGGCCGCTTCTGAGGACGCCCGCGCGTCAGATCGGGGTGATGCGACCTCCATACTGTGTTTTCCGTCGGTTTGCGGGTTCGAATGCGTGGAGCTCATCCTTTCATGCTCACGGCTACGGATCGAAACAGTATCGATCGGCGCAGTCTTCATTTTGGGCGAAACAACCACTTTCTTCCCCGCCGGCGGTCGCGCCGCCTCGGCTGGCCCGTCCGATTCGCCGGCAGGCCGAATAGCGTGCGGAGAAACCTTCTTTTCTCGAGCGACCGCAGGCCCTACGATGTTAGCGCGCACACCAGCCGTGCCGGGTGAAACCACATGCAAATCGGCAGCAGCTTGGCCCATGCCCGGATGTCGCGTAGTTTCGGTGTCGGATGGCTGCGTATCGATGCTCCAGACCGCATTGCGAATCGCAAAGACAGCGCCCGCGACTACCAGCAGTCCGAAGATAACGGAGCCTAAAGGCAGGCGCCGACGCTTGGGCTTCGGAAGGTCCTGCACCGGCGCCAAAAATTGAACGCCAGCTCCGAAATTCAGCGTCACTGCGCCCAATTGGATCCTATCGCCCACCACCAGCAGCGCACGCTCGATACGGTGCCCGTTGATCTTCACGCCGTTACTGCTGTCGGAATCCTCGATAAAGAGCGCCCCCGCCGATTGTTCGATTTGGGCGTGAATTCTGGACACAGTCTTATCGAGCAGTGTCAGGTCACATCCTGGCCCGCGGCCGATCTTGAAAGGGAAGCTCGACACCAGTACTTGTTCCGATGCGCCGGAAACCTGGAGCCAGAACTTGCTCCGCGACGGCCCACTGTCCAGCAATATGGTCCCTTGCATCGCAGCAGCACCCGAGAGATTCGCGGGCACCGCTGCGAGCGGCAGTCGGTCGAACCGCATAGGTGGAGTGTCGTCGGGGCGCAATCGTTGTGTTGGAACCGGCGCCGGGGTCCTCATGAAGGCGTACGCTCCGCTTGCACCCCATCTTCACGCCTGAACCTGAGTCTATCTCCGACACGCAATTGCGCTCGTTTCGCTTGGCCCGCCGGAAGTTCCAAAATGCTGTGGGTGTACCGAGTTGCGCGGCACACCCGAAATGGCGGTACCGCGGTATCAATCTTGCGCACCATCCCGTGCCGATCCAGGTACACCAGGTCAATGGGGAAACGCATCCCAATGGTATGCACGCTGGTACAGGGCACCAGCCACATACCGCCCTGATGTCGATTGTCGCGCCCGATCAGACCGCGCAAGCGGGTGAGAAATTTGTCCGCGACGCGAATGGACGTCGCTACCGTATCTCCCGTCTTAGTATTGATTATCTTCCCTGACTTCATTGAACCTCCCTTTAATTAAACAACATATGCAGCATTCCAGAATCACGGGCCCGCACGACAAGCGGGAACGCGATGATAATCAGCGAAATAGGGAACAGTAACGCGACAAGTGGCAACAGCAGTTTCATAGGTGCTTGGTTTGCAAGCTTTTCGGCGTGTAGAAATCGTTCCGTGCGTCTTTGCGCGGCTTGGGCCGTTAGCGCGGACCCGAGCTCCCCTCCGGTGTCTTCCGCTTGGTTCACCGCCGCGACGAAGTTAGACAGTGCCGCCAGATCGATCCTTGCGGCCAAGTCCTGTAAGGCTTGTCGCCGGTTGACACCGGTTCTCATTTCTCGCAATACACGTGCGAATTCATCTTTGATCGGACCGGTTGGCATTTTCGCGACGGAGTGCGCTACGGCACTGGAAAAGTTCAGTCCGGAACGGATTGCCAGCACGAGAATGTCCAGAAAAAATGGCAATTGCTTTTCGATGGTACGATGACGGCGCTTGATCATGTCTTTGAGCCAGATCCTGGGAAACCAATATCCCAGCGGCGGAAAGAACATCAGCGCATACAGGAGTACGCCGCCATCCAATTCGAGAAGCCAATAGGCACCTAGAAACATTGCCACGCCGCCGCAAAATCCGATCCGTTGCGAAACGACGAATTCCTCAGGGCGCACGCTGTAGCTCAGCCCCGCCGCGCTGAGTCGGTCCGTGAGCAATACCCGGACCTGCGCGCTCATTGATTCCGCTACCCGATGCGCAAACAGATTCACCAGGGGCCGCGCAATACGGAACATCAACGGCGCGCGGTCGCGCCAATTCTGCTCCTGCGCGGGTTGTTCGGATTTCAGACGCGCAATGCCGAGGAGCAGCAGTACGACAGATACCGCACCTGCGGCCGGCGCCACGAAAGCCAACCAGTTCTGCGGATCAGACATCGATCGAGACGATTCTGTGGACCATGAACAGGGCCACCAAGAGCATCACCACGAGTACAGCGAGCGTAAGCCACCCAATTGGTTCGGAAACCAATGCCGTCATACCTTCCGGTTCCTGCTTGTAGAGCACTGCACCGAGGAAGAATGGCAGCAGAGCAATGACCCAACCTTGCATTTTACCCATCGCCGTCAATGCCGCGATTTTGCCCTCCACCTGCGCTTTTTCGCGCAACGTTTTCGCAAGGCTGTCAAAAGTGTCGGCCAGGTTGCCGCCGACAGCGCGGGAAATATTGATCGCGGCGTTCATCAACGCCACTTCCTGACACCTTACCCGGTCCGCCATAGCCTGCAGTGCATCTTCCATGCCGCGTCCCAGTCTGTATTCCGATAGCACGACCGAAAATTCCTGACTGATTGGCGCCGGCTGTTGCTCCGCCGCCAATTCCATGGCTCGAGCCAGATTGCTACCACCGCGGAGACTGGACGACATCGCATTCAGGCAATCCGGCAATTGCAATACGAAACGTTTGAGACGACGCCGTTTCACGACTGCGACCAGCCACGGGGGTAGGCTTACCGCGAGAAGGGAGGCAACAACCCCGGTCGCCGTTCCGATGATGAGCCAACCGATCAAACCGGCAGCACAAACACCCACCCCGCTCAAGGCGATCAAACGCGCCACGCTCATTCGAATGAACGCGTTCTTCAGATCGTCCGTGAGCCGCACGACAACACGATCACGATAGAAATGCGCGCCGTCGGTAAGCAGTCTTTGTGCAGCCAGAATCCCCAATATCAGCGCCGCAGCCGATGTTGCCAGCGCGGCGATCAAAATGTAATCAGTCATTGGCTCGGTCCCAATCCGGGGTTGGTGCATCGGGCAAATTGCCGGGCCTACCAAAGATGGAACGGTCCAAGTCCATACCCGCCCGCTTCAGATCGTCGTAAAAAGTCGGCGCGTATCCGCGACCGGTGATCTCGCCGACAATCCTACCGTCCGCTTCACGGCCTTGCTGTTCGAACTCAAAGATCTGTTGCAACAGTATCGTGTCTCCTTCCATACCATCCACCTCAACGACGCCGGTGACTTTGCGTGTGCCGTCGGCAAGCCGAGCCTGCTGCACGATAATGTCGATGGCGGACGCGGCCTGTTCGCGGATCGCACGCAGCGGAAGTTCCAATCCAGCCATCGATATCATCACCTCCAATCTGGATAGGAAATCGCGCGGTGAATTGGCGTGCCCGGTGGTGAGCGACCCTTCGTGACCGGTATTCATGGCTTGCAACATGTCGAGCGCCTCCGCACCGCGGCACTCTCCCACCACAATGCGGTCCGGACGCATACGTAAAGTGTTGCGAACGAGATCACGAATCGATACGGCACCGCGTCCTTCGATATTCGGCGGCCTGGCCTCAAGCGAAACGACGTGGCGCTGATTGAGCTGCAGTTCCGCGGCATCCTCGATCGTGACGATCCGTTCGTGCGCAGGAATGAAGTCCGACAGTGCATTCAGCAAGGTCGTCTTTCCTGAACCGGTGCCGCCTGATACCACGATATTCTTTTTGCATTTGACACATACCTCCAGAAAACGCGCCAAGTCCTCGCTCAAGGTGCCGATCCGTACTAGCTCCGTCAGCGTGAACCGGCGCTTGCTGAACTTGCGGATGGTGACTACCGGCCCGCTCAGCGATAGGGGCGGAATCACGACATTGACACGCGACCCGTCGGGCAGCCGTGCGTCCACCATCGGCGAGCCTTCGTCTACACGGCGGCCGATCGGTGTCACAATGCGTTCGATGCAACTCATAAGCGCGGCGTTGCTACTGAAACGCACAGCGGTTGGCTCGATGCGCCCCGACCGCTCGAGATAGATCTGCGTGGGGCCGTTGACCATCACTTCGGTGACGGTCTCGTCCTGCATAAACGGTTCTATGGCACCGAGACCCACGGCCTCGGCCACCACTTCCGCCGTCATTTTTGCCGGATCAGTCCCCGAAGGGAACTGCAAATCCGTCTCGCGCAGCACCGTTCTCACTGCAGTCTCGGCTTCCAAGCGGATTTCCTCGGACGACATTTGGTGCAACATGCCGCGCTTATAACGGTCCAGGTACTCCAGTAATCGTGCATGAAGCTCCTGCTTGAAATTGAGTTCTTCATCGGCTTTCCGGGAAGCGTTTTCCTCCGGACCCATATCGATCGGGGGGGCCGAAGCCTTGCGCAATGTCAACGTGACGGAGCCGATCTGGAAACAAGCGTTCGGCCGCATTACCGTTTTCGCATCGAGCCGGCGGCCTTCATGCCAGACCCCGTTGGTACTTCGCATGTCCTCGATCTGCGCGCAACCGTCAGCGACCGTGATTCGCGCGTGAAGGCGCGAAACATGACGGTTCACCACTACGATCTCGCAGCTGTGGCTTTTTCCGAGTCGGTATATTCCCGACTCTGCGAGCGAATATGCGCTGAGGTTGCCAAATTCGTCCTGAATTTCCAGTTCCATAGCGGTCAATCCATGATATTGAAGCGGAGCTGATCGGATGTGGTCCTCATAAGCTGATCGACGTGCTGAACTTCGGCCTGATCTTCAGCGGATTGCGACTTTACTAGATGAGGCGTGACGAACACGACCAATTCTGTTTCCCGGTTGCGAAACTGACGTGACTTGAACAACTCGCCGATGATCGGCAGGTGTCCGACCCCTGGTACTTTGTCCACGTTTTTGCTGGTTTCGCTGCTCATCAGCCCTGCCAACACCATGGTCTCCCCGTCTCGTACGTTCATCTCGGTCTGCGTTTTACGGGTCGCAAACCCAGGGATTCCGAGCACGGTAATTGATGGATCGATGGTGCTCACCTCGACGTCTACCTTGGTTGATACGTAGCCGTCGCGGTCGGAGACTGGGGACATCTTCAGGATGACGCCAAATTCTTTGAAGGTGACGGAGATTGCTCCGTCGGTATTGGTAACCGGGATAGGGACCTCGCCCCCGACCACGAACTGGGCACTACCACCGCTCTTACAGGAGAGTTTCGGCTCAGCCAGCAATCGCGCCAGTCCGTTTTGGACGAGCAGATTGATCACCGATCCGAAACGCGTTGCTATACCCGCATAAGTTGCCGCGCCCCGGCGGTTGAAAGACGACGCCGAATTACCCAGATCCGGAGAAATCGGGTTCAAGGTTGAATTAAAGTACGGATTGGTGTGAAAGTTGCGTATGTAACCAAAGGTCAATCCGTTCACGGCGTTGTCCCAGTCGATTCCCACATCTGTAAGCCCGGTTCGGTTGATTTCCAGCACCTTCACGTCCAGCCGAATCATCCCCTGCATCGTGAATTGCGCAGGACTGACAAAATTAAGCGCGTTTGGAAACGCTTTCGATACTGCGGCCACTCTTGCGGTATCCTGCTGGTTAAAGGTACGCCCTTCGAGGATGACACGATCATCTCTGGTAACCACCTCAACGCCTTCAACGCCCTGTAGTCGCGCGTTTATCCGCTCGGCTATCGCGGCAGCCGTGTGAGCGACCACTCGAATGGCGTAACTATCGATCCTGTGGTTGTGCCACACCCTCATGTCGGTAATTCCTGGTTTCAGTGCAATGAGCAGCACCTGTTTCGAGTCTTCCAGTACCTTGACGCTTGCGACTTCTCCATTTCCGACTGCGACCCGCTTGACGTGAGCAAACCTCAGGATTTCGGTTCGACCTACCGCCAGTGTGATCTGACGTTCCTCATTTTTCGGCCCCGCTTGCGCGCAGGCGCCCGCCGACAGCGCCGCACAGACGAGTAGCAGACAGGCGGATAAGATGTTCATTTCCCCCCCAGAATGATTTCCGCTACGTGCGTCCTGCGCCGCCGTGCCAGACCAAGCAAACTCTTCTTCGTAACGGTCGCGAATTTGCCGTCGCCAGAATCCCCGGGAGAGCGCAGCACCACAGTCAGCTTTCCAATCTCACGTGCGTGCGTGACGCGAGCCGCGTCCCGCGGCGTGAGCGCCATCGTGACAGTATGAAACGGAGAGTTTGGACCTGGGTAACCGCCGGACTCCGATGCCGACTTCGCACCGGTAGCCAATATGGTCACATTGCGCAGCAAAGGAATGGTCAAACTCCCGCCGACAGACGACAGCGTCGCAATCACGTCCACTCTATCGCCGGGCGTGAGCATTCCGGACTGGGACGACACCTCGTCTACACGGACGGTCAGCGCGCGTTCGCCGACACGGATAACGTTCGAAAACGGTTGGCCTGCGCCTTTGGACAAATACGGATAAAGAATCGGCTCGCCACGGTTGACCGGTATCGCCAGCCGCCTCCCGTCTACGTCACCATATTGGTCCGGTAACACCGCGTCTCTAGGTACAAAGGCCCTGGGGATGGGTCGAACCGCAACGTTTGCAGACGTCATCGGTTCTCCCGATTCCATATCATTCACAGCCACGACGACTTTTACCGGCTCGAGTTCCTTGTCCAATCGCGCACGGTAGGACCGGACTCTGCTATCGATGTACCAATGGGTCAACCATGCTGCGCTTAGCCCACAGACAACGGCTGCAGCAAGGATCAGCGTCGTAATCTTGCCTTTCCGCATTCCTCCCCCTCAGGCGACAATCGCCGTAGTCACAACGGTAGCGATAGCGCCCAGTTGTATTCGGTTTCGTGCTCGTGAAGCAGATTCACTACGAGGGACGCCGTGCCCCAGACGACGATCAACCCCATCGCCACCAACAGATATTCCACCAACGCACTACCCCGCTCATAACTTCCCCTTGCCATTTTCAATACCTCAACCAGCCTTGATCCAGTGCACCATAATCCGGGTGCGGTGCGGTCTATCCGCCGACGGCATAATCAATATCTGGGAATGCTGCGGGCCTTTTTGGAACTCGAGAACCCGTGCGGTGCGCTGCTGGGCGGCCGCCGGTCGCCGTTGTTCTCGCCACCCATGAGTAACCAGCACGTCGCGATAGGCCGCCACGCTGTCGGCAACGGATGCTCCAGTCCTCAACATAAGCGTCTCCATGCGAACGCCGAGATCGACTGCTTCGATTTTTTCTTCGAGCGAGACCATAGGCGGCGTCGGGAATTCCGTGCGCTTGTCGGCCACGGCGCTGGTCGGACTTGCACTCACGACCAGAGATCCTTCGGTCCCGAATCCCGTACTTCACACTTGCACCGAGTAAAACCACCGGCCTTGCTTCACTCCGACGATCCGGGCGTCCCGAACTGTCGCCTCGGCAAGCCGCGCGAGTCCCGCGCTTTTCCAATAGCGGCGGTAGAAATTCAACACCTCATCTGGTGACGCGCTCGTCGTGAACGACTGCAGGGACATTGGTAAACCATTCATCCAGATCCGCTTGGCGACCCACCGCGTGTTCGCGCCGGGGAAACCCACCAGTTGTGGTATTTCCGCCGTCGTTGCCTGAACCGGTACCGGCGTTGCGACGGCGCTGAGCCAAACAACCACCGCCGTGCGCAGCGCGTGCTTTCTGGCTTGACGCACCGTCGTCGCGTTCACGGGTGGCGGTCCGCTGGCAAGGCATCCGGGTCGAATGCCTCCAATACCGGAAAGCTGTTGATCCCCTCGCCGTAGAGCGGTGAATCAGGCCCCGTGGAGAGCACGGCGAATGTGAAGCGTCCCGGAATCACGGCGCAACCGACCAGTTCATCCACCGTCAACCGGTCGACGCGTCCCCTGTAGGTCTCGTAATCCGGTGCTGCCCAACTGTTGCTTAAAATCGCCGCCTTGGCGGCAAAAGTGAGATCTGACATGTTGGGGACAATATGATTGTGAGCCGGTATCGCCACTGTCGCCTCGACAAAGTTGTCAGACCCCAGATTCAAGCCATGGGCCAAGTCAACTCCCGGACCGCAGTTTCCACTCAACTTTCCGAGCCCGGTGGTGGCGTTGGACACGGCGCTGGCTATTCCACCGCCCGGCACTCCCTTGTATGCCAACTGGTCCACGATAGGGGTGCTCACCGGCGCACCATGGGCCAACAAGCCGACTCGGGAGCGCAGCATGATCGGGCGTCCGTGTTCGTCATAACCCGACACACCGCTGAGCAGCTTTTCCTGTTTGCGGTTTACCCAAAGAGGATGACTTATACCGGCTCCAGTGACACCCACGGGCGAGGACGGGTGACCAATCACAAAGGCGTTCGTTTCCCGAGCCACCGCTGCGTCGCTCTTCTGATTTTCCCCTTCATTCCACCCATGCCCCCGGACGGACCAAACCGTGCGCTCCCAAACCGCGTACCGCCCCGCATCCAACGTCGCCGCCTGGATATCCAAATACTTTCCTAACAGCGGAATACCGATGAATACAGGCACGAATACCGTCATGAGTATCGCGGTCTCCACGAGCGCAGCACCGGTTTGTTGTCTCATGGCCGTGCCTTGATCGTCGCGACGGTTGCAGGTACTCGAAAGCGCGCGGCCGGGACGTTAGCACCGACCGTCACTCGGACCGCCTGCTCGGTCCAAACCGTGCCTTGTTCGTACCACCGCGAATACAGTACGATTCGCCGTCCTGCAATGTCGCCGATACACAGCTCGACCTTCACGGCGTCCGGAGGCGGCTTATATAAATCGCAACGATGGCCAGCGATCCGCTTGGTTGTGCGCTGCGGACCGAGTCGATTCAGAACTTCACCGCGCAACAGCAACTCGGCTGCATCCGAAGACGCAAACATACCGCCCAATACAGCAACATACCCGGGAGCACCGTATGTGCGGCTTCCGCTGCCACCTACCGGATCGAAACTCGCTACCCACGCGGCGGTCTCAATATGAACTTTTTGGATTTTGACCTGCGTCCCGTAACTGCCTTGTAGTCTGCCCTCGGTATACTCGGACGTGCGCTTGCCGGATATATAGAGTGTACGCTTGTACCACCCATAGGGACCGCCTTGCATACCGGTCGCCGGAGCTGCGCGCGCCATAACCTGGTTACGAATGCTGAATTCGATGGTAAGGTCCGGCGAACCGCAGGCAGCCTGAACCTGTAACGCCGACGCGACCAGAAATGTCATTTCGCTCTTGGAAATCTTCGGACGCACAGCGGCCTCAAAATATGTAAAAGGGCTTGTATTCCACTAGGCGCGCACGCCAAAACGGATTGAACACGTTGGAGAACGCTTGCGTTCCGCTACCAAATCCCTGCGGCTTTCGATAAAAGATCTTCGCTCTGGACAACGCGCTGATACGTTCGATTGCCGGCTTGTACCCGAGCAAATCCTTTGTTTTCACTGCATCCATTGCGACCGACACGTACGCGCTCAGATACAATGCCTGATCTCGGTCCCGCCGATCCTCGAGCGCATAGTAGCCGTCTATGCCTGCATAGCGGTTATCGAACTCGTCCGCCGCCGCCGAACCGTTCGCCACCGCACCGCCCCGCCATTTGTACGATGACCACCAACGCTTTTTTTTGGTTCGCCAAATTCCTAGCTGGTCGTTTGCGCTCCAGCCCAGCTCGGAACCGCTAATCGTGTGTGTCGTCGAGCCGCTTTTTCCGACCCTCAAGTTGCCCGGCAACTTGGCACAGGTGATGAACAAACACTTCGACCACCCCCTGTCACCGCTGATCCACGCGCGCGAAGCACCGTAGCTGCCTTCGACAAGCGACTTAATCCGCCCTCCGTCACTCGACGCATCATAGGAATCGGTAAAACGGTAGATTGCTAACAGTTCCGAAGCAATCTGCGTACCGCTAACGGCGCCATTCAGCATAGCCAAGTCGTTTGGGTCGTTGACCCGCAACGTGGGATCGTATTTCTTTGCCGTCGCGTCCATCAATAAATGCAGCGGCGTCAAAGAACTCCCGCCGACCGTCCCGAGCGTGCTCGCCTTCGCCGCTGCCTGGGCGACGTACATTGAACGATTGAATGCGTCGGTGGCGGGGACGAAGATCTTTGCGAAATACTCCGTTCCCTGGCGCACGTACTGCGCCCAAGTGGCGAGAATCTGGGTAGCAACGTTAACGTAGGGAATAAACTGGGTTACGCTGCGTAGTTTGTCGCTCGAATCTTCTACATAGCGAATCCACGACATATATGAAATGAAATGGCCGACCGCTACATGATTCGCAATCATGGCCCGATTGGTATAGGCCATGAAATTCAGTTGCCGCGCGACCCAGATTCCGCCACTGTATGCCGCGGCATCCGCGGCGTTTACCGCCCGCGTTTTCTCGACCGTGGTTTGACCCAGGTTATACAGTAGGATCAGCACCGCAGCGACGGTGGCCATTGCCGCAAGTCCAAAGACGAATGCTTGACCCCGTTGACGGCTTTCCATGCCAGATTCCCCGTTCCGCGCCAGCTCGTGGCGTCGTTGACCAACAGGAGTTGACCGCAATCGCAGTCAACTCCTGCTGTCCGCGCTAGTTGGCTGAAGAGAAGTTGGCGAGGGTTTTGGAGGTCGATGCCTTCGACTTCGCGTTCGTGCCAGCAGTTTGAGCGCTGGTCGTCGACGCGCTGCCGTCCTGTCCCGCGATCTCTTGCGACATGCTGGCCATTTGATTGCTGATCGCATCGCCGAAGAAGCCCACAACGCCGATTCCGGCAATCGCGATCAACGCGGTAATGATCAGATATTCCGACATTCCCTGCCCGGTCTGCCGATTGCAGGTCCGCGGACGAGACGAATCGAACAGTTTGATTTGAGGTTCCATAACACACGCTCCTTGTGAGTCTGAAAACATGGCGCGCCGAACACGGCACCGTACACACGGTGATTGAATAGCACATGTATATTTCGATGCGCAACTGTATTCATCGAGATTCTTTGCAATTAATACTCGTGTAGGAAATCGCTTACGAGACGCGTCGAAGAACGCTTACAGAACTTCGTTCCGTAAACCGGTACGCTTTCAATACCGCACCAGATGCGTTCGAACCATTCCCATGGAGACGTACAACCCCGTCGGTGCAATTTCCGGTTTGCGGCAACTGGCGCCGCTCAAGAATATTTGCATAGGCGAGACCGAATACGTACTTTCGCCACTGTCACGTGGAGGATTCGCAGAACTATATATCGGCGCCACCGAGCGTGGTCGGCGCCGAAATATTGTGGTCAAAGTACCTCACGCATCGAGCATCGCGACTGCCGGCGGGCTGCGCCGGTGGCAGCGCGAATGTTTGATTCTCACGCGCCTTCGCCACGAATCGCTACCACGACCGATCGCGATTGAAAATTCACCAAAGCCGCTCTTGGCCTACGCCCTTGTTCCGGGGCAGACGCTCGCGCAGTCGCTCCATCTTCGAACTCCTACCGCAAGACGCATCGACATCGGGAATCTCCTCCATGTCGCGGCCGGGTTGCTCAATAGCTTGTGTTACCTGCACGGCTTGTCACGTCCCATCGCCCACGGCGACATCAGCCCAAACAACATAGTGCTGACTGCGGAGAACGAGCTGCGACTGATCGACTTCGGCTGCGCGATTCAGGTGGGGCGACAGAAATTCAGCCCTTGGGTCGCCGCACCCCGGTATTTGTCTCCCGAGCAGGCACGGGGGCAGGTATGGGCGGAACGCAGCGATCTATATCAGGCGGGTCTGATTCTATATGAATTGATCACCGGAAAGCCTTACAACGCTACAGCAAACGTCCGCACCGCAATTTTGCAAGCGTGCGCCCCGCGAGGATTTCCGACTCACATGCTACGGCGAGCAATCGGTGCATCGCTCGCCCACTGGCTCTCGGATTTATTGGAACCCGACTACGGCTCGCGGCTTCCGAGCGCAAAATGTGCCGCGAAACTGCTGACGGCGCTTGATCCGCGATAAGTGGTTCCGGCGATTCGCGAGAAACATTTGAACGCGTCTCAGGCTGGCGATTGGAGGCGTCCACCATACCGGCGGAAGTCCTGACCGTGCCCCCCAAAAACCGATCCATCCCGAAATGAAGCGCAAACGGTTTAACGAAGGACAGATCAGATTTTGCGGGAGCACGAGGCGAGCGCGACCGTCACCGATCTTGCCAAGAAGCGCTTCAGGTGCGTACTGGGCGCCGTAAGCGGTTGCAGCGGCCCCGAACGACCCTGGCACCGCCGAACCGGATGAACGAGCGTTGGTCCATGGACTTGGTGAGCGACCAACTCGCTGACGGCAGACGATTCTGTGTCTTGAACATCATCGACGACCACTCGCGCGAGTGCATTGGACAGATCGTCGATACCTCCATCTCCGGCCTCCGGGTCGCGCGCTATCTAAGCGAACGATGCCAGCTGCGCGCGACGCCGCCGACCATCGTCACCGATTACGGGCTGCACCTACCAGCAAAACGCTGTTTTTCTGGGCACGCGACCCGAGTGTGCGGCTGCACTTCGTTGAGCCTGGAAAGCCGACACAGAACGCGTTCGTCGAACGCTTCAACTGCCAATTCCGGGATCAATGCCTCAATCAACATTGTTCCGTGATCTGTTCGACGCCCGCGACACTATTGAGCAATGGAGAACACAGCACAACCAAGTCAGACCCCACCGGTCCTTGCAGAACTTACCACCCGTGGTTTTCGCCAGACAGGCCGCCTGATATGCTGAAATCCTCTGCTTCGAACTGGACCGGACTCAGGGATACGGTGGTCAGGGTCTGACCCCTATTTCTGCATGTTTTTTGCGCTCTAACAATTGGGCGGAAACCCGGGTCTGACCCCAATTGTCGTTCGTGTGCTAGCTCTTAAGCAGTCGCCGCGAAGGCACGAGCGGAAGGTCCACTAGTGGCCGAGAGCAGTCGACGCCATCAAATCTTTGCGCCCAGCAAGCGGTCGTGGTGGGGCTTCGGTGAAAAGTCTGCGGTTGGCCGCAAGCCGAACGGTGTTGTCGTTAATGCGCGGGGTAGCGTAGAAGCTAAGGACCAGGGACCAGCGGAATGAAATGTGACCTATACAAACTCCGAATTCCCCGTCCTATTTTCTGATAACTCCGATGGAATTCTTCAGTCGTCAGCAACCCCCTGGGTTCCTTCGTCCTTGAAGGCGGGCATGACTTCCCGGGCGAAGAACCGCATGCCTTCCAGCGGCGGGATCGGTTGAATGATCAAATGTTCGATGCCGAGTTCATGCCAAGCTTGCACGCGCTTGACGCAGTCGTCCACGGATCCCCAGAGGTTTTCGTCCAGTACATCTCGGGGCGTTGGCGGGACCGCGAAGCGGTGTTTTCGCTCTTCGGCGTAGAGTACGCTCCACTCCCTTACGCGGACTTCATCCAGACCCGCCAGTGACACGGTGGAGGCTGCCATCGCGAGCGGTCGACCACCCGTTCGGCGGCGCATGTCTTCGGCATAGGAGGCGATTACGTCAGGCGCCTTGGAGTAGAACAACCAGGCATCGCCCAGTTCCGCGGCCAGATCGCGGATCGCCGGCGAGTCGCCCGGCACCCAGATCGGAATGTGCGGCTGCTGCAGCGGCTTGGGCTCGAGGTGCGCTTCCTTCAACGTATAAAATTTTCCGCTGAAACTCACCTCCGGCTGCGTCCACAACGCTTTCGCGATCAGCAATGCTTCCCGCAAGCGCGCCACGCGCTCGTCGTGTTCTTCCCATGGAAGTCCGTAGCTTTCGCTTTCACGTCGGAACCAAGCCGAGCCCAACGAATAAATGATTCGACCACCGAACATGACATCGAACGTCGCCGCCATTTTAGCCATGACAGCCGGATGACGCAGGGAGTTGTTGAAGGTATGGCCTGCGAACATTACCCGCTGCGTGAGCGCCCCCAACGCCGACAGCACGGTCCAATTTTCGAGCATCGGTGTGCGCGTCTTCATGTGCGCGTTGATCACATGGTCCGGCAGCCAAACGCTGTCAAACCTCAACTGCTCGGCCTCCAGGGCCATATTGCGGGCGTACTCCCAACCCTGCCCTTGCGCGCCCATCTCACCCTGGACAGCAAGTCGCACTCCAAATCTCATCGATGACATCCTTTAGCGTCTGTGCGTAAAAAACGCGAAAAACCGGGACAGACCACATTTTTTCGCGCATTGAACGTCCGCTTCTGACCGAAAGCCGACTCGAGTAATCGTGCCGCCGGCTTATTAGTCCGCGCGTAGCGGTTGTGAACCCTCGTTGACTCCGTAGCCAAAGCCTTTAGCACCCGGCAACGCACATCCCAGCGCTATCGAATGTCATCGTCTTACCGCTCAACGGCACATGCACGGGCACATCGGTTGCCTTGATGAAGGCGGCAGTACGTGTGTCGGGCAGCACTTTGCCGTCCCGCGTCGCTTCTTCGTTGGCATGGGACGGAATCACCGATGCCGGTTTGACCAGATCGTTGATGACATAGGCGGCTTCGGTGGGGCCGGTGGTATAGACGTCGCCGATGTTCATGACCGCCAGCTTGGCATGATAGTGCCGGCGTACCACCACGTCCTGTTCGGCGGTGATGCCGGTGTCGCCCGACAAATACACGACCAAGCCATTGCTGAAGGTAAGCACGTAGCCGGTGGGCGGGCCGACGTGAGCTTTGATGCCAGCGGCTTTCATGGCGTCTCCCAGGGATCCGCCGACCAGATCCGATGACAGTCCGTTGCTATGGGATGCGTGCACGGTGGTGATGCGCACACCGCCCACTTCCACAGAACCGCCGAAGCGCACCAGAACCGAATCTTTCGCATCGCCGCCGGCGGCTTTGAGTTTGGCGGCGAAGAAAGTCGGCATTTCGCTGCCGGTGACGATTTTCGCTTTCTTGGCGACGGCAATGTCGACGGAGTTGGAGTTGGGCGTCGCGTCCACGGAGGTATCCGGCTGCGCGCAAGTTCCGGCATTGACGGCCTTGGTGCGGCGCTCGCCGATGTGATCGCCGTGGACGTGGCTGACCAATACCACGTCGATTTTGCCCAGACGCGGATCGTCGGCACCGGCCACGGTCATGCCGGCGTCATACAGAATGCGCGTGCCGTTCGGATCTTCGAAGATCAAGGCGCGGTCGAGTCTACAAAACTCGCCGTCCTGGCCGCCCAGCGGCGTGACTTTGACCACATCCGCCGCGTACCCGGACATAGTCCAGCCCAACAACATAATCACAACCGCGCCCATTGCTGTTTTGCGCCGCGACATACCTACCTCCTGTTCTCGAACCCCTGCTTAGCCCGCAGCACTCGGGTCGGTATGCCAACCGCCGCTGGCATATCCAACCGCGAACGCGCTCAGCCGAGATCTTGTTTTTTGCGCTCAAACTCCTCGCGGTCGATCTCGCCCCGCGCATAGCGTTCATCGAGGATGTCGCGGGCGCTTTTCTTGAGTTGGCGGTCGCTGCCACCGCCGGACAGACCGCGGACCAGTCCGACGATCAGCAATAAAATCACCGCCCAGAACAGGACTCCGAAAAACCAGTGCCCGAATCCAAAACCCCAATGCCAATCGTTCCAATTCATATACATTCCTCAATCCTTTTTTGCCCTTGGGAATACCAATCAGTTGAAATGTCGGCGTGGAAAAGCGCTGGACTCATCCTTCTGCCGACTGCTCATACATCATTGCCGGTCACGCGCAACCGCAACCCTTCCACTGCGACCACCCGCACCGCATCACCAGGCGCGAAGCTATCGCGCTCAGCGTAGGCATTCCAGATTTCGGCGCCAATTCTGACCCGCCCGCACCAGGCCGCGTGCGCCGCGCGCTTGGTATCAAACACCTTACCGCTCCGCCCGATGATGGCCTCCGGGCCGGACAGCATCGGCACGCGCATATTCACCCATGCGGCGATCGCTGCGTCGGTGAATGCAGCCAACAGCACGACCATCACCAGCAGAGCGAACCATGGTCCGTTCAGCGCCCACACCGCCGCGGTCGGAATCGTCAGCGCCAGGATCGACCACGCCAGCAGTCCAATCGTCCGTGCACGCAACGAAGTCAAGTTTGACGCCATTTCAGGGCCGCCAATATTTGTAGCCGGCCATCTCAAGGCGAATTACTTCCGGTGCGCCGGCGGGGACGAATTCCACTTCCAGCGGGAAATCCGCCTCTTCCAGTCCCCATGCCTTCATGCTGACGCGGCAGGCCTTGAAGATCACGCCTTCATTGGCGAGTTTGATCACCAGCTGGTCGGTCTCTTGGTTCCCGGCCAGCCATGCGTGAATACCCTCCTCATAGGCGACCACGACGAATCGAACGCGCTTGTGCCCAATATCGTGCAGTATACGGTCGATCTGGAGCAGTGCACGGCGCTGGCCATGATCGGCACCGGGCTTGGTGAGCTGGACTACGAATGGCATCGGCTCCTGCCCGAAGGCCGGCGTGTCGAGGGTATTCAACGCCGTCACCGAGACCACCATCAGCGCGATTTTCGCGATACCGATCATATGCCGCCCAATAGCT
Source organism: uncultured Gammaproteobacteria bacterium (assembly GCA_963849825.1). Taxonomy (GTDB): domain Bacteria; phylum Pseudomonadota; class Gammaproteobacteria; order JASBUN01; family JASBUN01; genus CAVXJN01. The sequence continues at coordinate 212,945 of CAWKIK010000001.1, forward strand.
TCTACTCATCGCTGCGCATGGGCCGCGTCTGCCGCTGCGGTCATGCGTTTCACCAATAATCGCGCACCTTCGATACCCACCACCTCGACCTCATCACCTACCGCCAGGGCATCGGTCGCTTCGACCTGCCAGCGCTCACTGTCGAGGCGCACATAGGCGTGATCATCGGTACATTCGGTCACCTTGGTCCGACAGCCTAGCAGATGCTCGGGTCCGTTGAGCACCGGCTGGCGCATCGCGGCGAACGCCAGGTAATAGACTGCCGCCGACAGGGCGAGCGCCACCAGGTAAACCGGCAGCGCCACATCAAGAGGCCATAGCCAGAATACCGGCAGGGTCAACAACGGCAGCAACAACGCCAAGTGGCACACGGCAGCGCTCCCTGAGATCCAGCCTATGAGTGTGGTCACCGCGCGGGGCCCATGACCGTTCAGCAGTGCCTGAACCCTGGCACCTGAATGCCCGCCCCGCCGTCCGGCATGCTCAATGGCGATGTACACGCCGGCGCGGGCCTACATCCAAATTCCCGGTTTCGATCTCCTCGAGGTAGGGCACGGACGCGCGGCGCAAGCGTTCGCCCCACCGATTCCCGAGATCGGTCGTCTGACCCAAGTCATAGCCCACATCGATCACGTTACGTTCGGTTGTCATGCGCATGGCCCGAATTCCTATCCTGTCCTTCAGTGCGCCCGACCCAACGCTGCTCCCTGTTCCGGCCCCAATGCCTGTGTAAGGTCGGTACGCCGGCGCTTGAGCAGCGCCTTGCCCTGCTGCGCCGGTGCCGGCTCTCCCGGCAGACCACGGTAGCCTGTCGCGAGAACCTCTTCGGTGAGCACTGTGGCGCACACGGCACACACCCTGTCTGGAATGGTTTCCATCACGTCAGGTCTCCATCCTAAACCCGCGCCTCAGGAGCTGCGATCGACATGATTTCTTGAAGGCACGCGCGCCGGGCTACCAGCCACCTGAACATAGACCCTGGAGCCGGGTGCAGGTCAACCTGGTTCCGCGGCCATTACAAGTCGCCGCTTCGACTCACCGCCCGCAGCAATCGCAAAGTCAGCCAAAGGGCCCAGCCGTAGCCGATCATCGACAACACGGGGAAGTTCCATAACCGGGGTCCAATACTATGTTGCATCAGCAGCGAGGCGGCGACGAACAGGCCTCCCGCAAGGAGCGCGACCACGACCCGATTGCCACTGCGCTCGATATGCTTACCGAAAGCATCCATGCCCCGCAGGCGCAATGGCAACTCGATACCGTGTTCGCGCAGCGAACGGACCAGGCGCGACAGTTCCGCGGGCAAGTCCTGTCCGAGTGCGGCGATATCGTATTTCAGCCGCGCCGTGGCGTGCTCGCCCTTGTACTCGTCGCGAATGGCTTGTTCGATGTCATCCGCTTTGCGCATCAGTCCATCGATCAAGTTGTAGTCGGGGTCCAGCGCCCGAACGGTGTTTTCCATCAGGAAGGATGTGCGCATGAAGACCAGCAGATTGTGCGGCAGACGAATGTTCTGCACACGACCGATGCGCACGATTTCCAGAAACGCTTCCGCGAACGACCAGTCGCGCAGCGGCAGCACCGCGTATTGCTTCAGCATCTCCTCGATACCCCGGCGTAGTTCGGCTTGGTTGACATCGCCGGTGACGACACCAAGATCCAGGTAGGTGTCGGCCAGCCAGCCGCTGTCGCCGTTGACCATGGCCTGCACGAATGCACCCAGATTGCGTCGGGTGTCGCGGTCCAGAAATCCGACCAAACCGAAATCGTGAAAGCAAATGCTGCCTTCCGGGCGGATGAACAGGTTGCCGGGATGTGGGTCGCCGTGAAAAAAGCCCATGACAAAGAACTGGTACAGGTACGCGTCGACGAAATTCTGCGCCAGGCGCCTGCCGTCGACGACTTCCGGATCGTCGACCCTGCAGCCGCCGCTGAGTTCAGTGATCAGTACCGATTCGGTATACAGCTGGTCGACGACCTTCGGAACATGCACCGTATCGAATGATTTCATCGCCTCCGCGAAGCGCTGGATATTGTGGGCTTCGACTCGGAAATCCACCTCCCTGCGCAAGTTGTATTCCAACTCCCGAAGCAGCTCCAAGGGACGGTACCGCGCCATTCCCGGCCACACCCATGTCACTACCCGCACGGCCAGATACACCAACCGCATGTCGCGGCTGATGCTGCTCTTGATACCGGGCCGCCGCACTTTCACCACCACGTCCCGCCCGTCCGCGAGGCGGGCCTTGTGTACCTGCGCCAGGGAAGCTGCCGCAAGGGGGTGATCCTCGAACTCCGAAAAGAGCTCACCGATGGGCTTTTGCAATTGGCGCTCGATTTCGACCCGTGCGAGTTCGGATGGGAAGGGCTGGACGCGATCCTGCAGTGCTTGAAGGGCGACCACGAATTCGTCGGGCAACAGATCCCGGCGGATGCCGAGCATCTGACCGAGTTTCACAAAAGCGCCGCCCAAGCGCTCCAGGCTGCGGCGGAAGCGGTCAGCCGGCTTTTGGGGCCTTCGCCACAGGTGCAGACGCACCGAACCCCACCACAGTACGAACCCCATCAATACCCAGACAATATGTACCAGCCTAAAGAACGGCACGGATTCGCTGATCCTCCCTGTGTACGCCTGGGATCCCGCGGCACCGACCCGGCAACGCCCGAACCACGGCGGGACCGTAGCCGCGACTCAAGGCGAAACGCGGTCGAGCACCAGCGCGTTCAGCGCTTTCGCGGGCCAACACATCATCCCCGTTGCAGATCACGTTTCTTGGCCTCGAATTCATCGCGTTCGATTTCTCCGCGCGCGTAGCGCTCCTTGAGGATATCCAGGGCCGTGGCCTTTGGCGGTAAAGACGAGCGTTCATCCCCTGGATTGGAAAGCCAACGTACCAACGCAACGATGAGTAATATGATCAATACCCAAAACAGTAACATGTGGACAGCTCCCAGTCCGATCCACCCCCAGCCCACATGGCTCCAGTCGCCCCACATTCAATTTCCTCCTCAACTTTGGCCGGCCGACCGCGGATGCAGGAAGCTTTCCCACATCGGCGCCGGCCGGCTGCCTATTGGCTCATGCCCTGGGGCAGTCGAGCGTTACTGTCCGGGATGCATCTGCTCGTACTGCTGCTGATGCTCCAACATCTGCTGCATCATCATCTGCATCATATTCATCCGTTGCTGCATCATTTCCGGCGACATATTCTGCGCCTGGTTCTGCATGCCACCTCCCTGCATGCCACCTCCCTGCATGCCACCTCCCTGCATACCACCTCCCTGCATACCACCTCCCTGCATACCACCTCCCTGCATACCACCTCCCTGCATACCACCTCCCTGCATACCACCTCCCTGCATACCACCTCCTTGCATGCCGCCCATCATGCCGCCGCCCATGTTCTGCATCATGTATTGGCGGCCGCCCATCATGTTATTCATGGATTTCATAGTGGCCTGCATGTCCTGCATGTGCTGGCGCAGCAATTGGCGCTGTTTGCTTTGATCTTTGCTTCCTTGGGCCTGGTTCATCAATTCCTGCATATGTTGCATCTGCTGCTGGATATCGGTGCCGCTGGCATCGGGTGGCGCGGCCAGCGCCAGCGGGGAACCCAGAACCATCGCCAATGCTGCGATCATCAATTTATGGTTCATCGTATTGCTCCTTATTTAGGCTTCGTTGCCGTGAATTCCTGTCCACTGCGAAAACGTAGTCAGCGTCCAGAAGTGTGTCCAATTCGGTGTGCGTTGATCGCGATCAGCCCCGGGCACCGTCTGTCGCGGCGCTGGCGCGCGGAAAGCGGTCCAGCAATTTGGCATTGATCGCCACGATCACAGTGCTCAGCGACATCAGGGCTGCACCGAACGCTGGCGTGAGCACCACCCCTACGCTGTAGGCCGCACCAGCCGCCAATGGGATGGCGAACGCATTGTAGCCGGTCGCCCACCATAGATTTTGGATCATCTTGCTGTAGGTCGCGCGAGACAGCGCAATGATGTCGACGACGTTGCGGGGATCGGAACGGACCAGGACGATGTCGGCGGATTCGATTGCAACGTCGGTCCCGGCGCCGATCGCGATGCCTAGATCGGACTCCACCAGCGCAGGTGCATCGTTGACGCCATCTCCTACCATCGCAACCGCCAGGCCCCTTTGTTTCACTTCACGGATCTTGGCCGCCTTCTGGTCCGGCAATACTTCGGCGAAGTAGTCGTCCAAGCCGAGTTCTGCCGCTACCGTCTTGGCCACGGCTTTGGCGTCGCCGGTCAACATCATGCACTGGATACCCATATCCTTGAGCCGGACGATGGCGTCGCGCGATTCCTGACGCACGATATCCGCCAGCGCGATGGCGCCAATAACATGGCCCTCCTCGAGCACGAATACGACCGTCTTGCCCTGGCCCATCAGGGCGTCGACCCGCTGGTGGTTCAGCTCAACGCCGCTACTGCGCACATATCCCGGACTCACGACCTGGACCAGCGCCCCATCGACGCGCGCCTGGGCACCTTTGCCGGGAAGATTCTCGAAATCCGCAACCTTGGCGTTGGACAGTTGACGCTCTTCTGCGGCGCGCACGATACCTGCGGCAATCGGATGGGATGACTGGCTTTCCAAACCGGCCGCCAGACTCAAAACGTCAAATTCGCTACGTTCCCCGAGTACCACGATATCGCTGACGCCGAATCGGCCTTCGGTAAGGGTGCCGGTCTTGTCGAACACGATTGCCTGGAGATTGCGCGCGCGCTCGAATGCGGCGCGGTCACGGATCAGCAGACCTCTGCCCGCCGCAAGGCTGGTACTGACCGCAACCACCAAGGGGACCGCCAGGCCGAGTGCGTGGGGACAGGTGATCACCATCACCGTCACCATGCGTTCAAGAGAAAACTCGAAATCCGATCCAAGCGACAGCCACACGATTAGTGTCAAACCGCCTGCGCTCAGGGCGATGTAGGTCAACCACTGCGCGGCGCGGTTGGCGAGATCCTGGGTCCGCGAACGCGATGCCTGCGCCTGGCGCACCATGTCGATGACCTGGGAAAGATAAGTCTCATCGCCGGTCTTGCGGATTTCGATGGTGATCGCCCCCTCACCATTGATCGAGCCGCCGATCACTTCTTCGTCGACACCACGCTCCACCGGCTTCGACTCGCCGGTCAGCATGGATTCGTCGAGACTGGAGCGACCTTCGACGATCACTCCATCCGTCGGGACTTTTTCACCGGGTTTCACCAGCACCCGCTCGCCGGGGCGGAGTTCGGCGATCGGCACATCCTCGACCTCGCCACCTTCCTGCAAACGGTGGGCGATCGTGGGCATGAGCTTGACCAGCGCCTCCAGCGCACCCGAAGCGCCCATAACCGATTTCATCTCGATCCAGTGGCCCAGCAGCATGACGTCGATCAGGGTGGCCAACTCCCAGAAGAACACCTTGCCGGTCAGGCCCAGCACCACCGCAGCGGAATAGAAGTATGCGACGCTGATCGCCAACGCGATCAAGGTCATCATGCCGGGCTGGCGCTGACGCAGCTCTGACAGCAGACCCGAAATAAAGGGCCACCCTCCATAGAAATAGACGGCGCTGGAAAACGCGAGTAGCCAATAGGCATCGCCGGGAAACGCAAGCGCTTGCTCCACCCCCACGAACGACTGAAGCATTGGCGACAGAGCGAGGATCGGGACTGTGAGCAGGATGGACACCCAGAACCGCTTGCGGAAATCGGCGATCATGGCGCCATGATCGTGACCTTGATGGCCCTCCTGATGCGCTGAGGCCTGCGGCGCATCCGAAAACGCCTCGCCGTGCGTGGCGGCCGCGTGCTTGTGATGCTGATGTTCCATATGCTTGATTTCAGCTTTCCTCACTGCGCCCTTCGATCAGTCGGCGCAGTTCACCTTCCGGCAGAGGACCTCGACAAACCACTTTGCCGTCGACGATCAGGTTGGGCGAGTGCCGGATGCCGTACAGTGCGACGATGTCCGGATGCTCTTCCACGTAGAACCGCTCAAAGGCGTAGCCGAGGTCCTGCAACTCCCGCTCCAGGCCGGCGCGATGACTGCAAGAATGGGTCGTGACAATCTCGATTTTCATGGTGTCTCCGCGATCTTTAGGCTTCTTCAAGCGACGAGCACGCGCCGGTGCCGTTATTGTGCGACCACCGCCATTTGATGGCCTTCACCAGCCGGCAGCTTGATTGTGTTCTCCACGGCCAGCGATTTCTGGTCCACCACCCAGATCACCGGCTTTTTGCTGCTGGAGACATAGACTTTGCCGGTGCCCGGTATGACGTTTAGATGGTACGGTGAGGGCTCGAGCGTAATCGAACGCTGTTTTCCGGTTTCGGTATCGAGCGCGGTGAGGGTTTGGTCGCGCTTGGAGCTGACGAACAGGGTCTTGCCGTCGTCGCCGAGATCGAGCCCATGGACGTTCTTGGCCACTTGATAGGTTTTGGTCAACTTACCCGTATCCACGGAAACCGCCGATACAGTGCCGGCGGGTGTATTGACGGTATAGATCGTCTTCTCGTCCTTGGATAACACAATGTGTTCAGGCGACGGCCCTGCCTGCAGTGTGCGGATCACTTTCCAGGTTCCGACATCGATCTGGCTGATGGTGCCGTTGCCGGTGTTGCTGACATACGCCGTGTTGCCGTCGCGGGTGAATACCGCGTAGTTCGGGGTCGGCCCGGTTTGAATGGTGTGCACGATCTTGTGACTACGCATATCCAATACCGTCACGTAACCGCGGGTGGCATGAGTGGAAATGACAAAACGTCCATCGGGACTGATGGCCTGGTGATGGGTCCAACCGGCCACCGGAACCGTCGACATCACATGGCCATGTTCGGGGTGGACCAGGAACAGTTTACTGGTCGGCGTGTCGGCCGATGCGCCGGCGGGCGCCGGCGTTTCTTTGAGACTGCCGGCAACGAGATATTCACCGTCGGGCGTAGCCACCAGGCCATGGGGATTTTCGACCCCCGAGTAGGTGGCGACGATCTGGTCGGTGGCGCCGTCCACGGCGATCACCTCGTTACCTGAACCCAGTGGTATGTACACAGTGGGCGCAGCCTGCACAGCGCCAGCCGCCAACAACGAGCAAAGAAGAATTGCATTTCTGATTTTACGCATGACCATTGCGTTTCCTCTGTTGAAATTCAAATGATGACGCCCGCGCATGCCTCACGAACCGAATTCGGTCCGCATATAGTGCAGCACGGCGCGGATGTCGTCCTCGGTCAAGTTCGGGTCGCCGCCTTTGGCCGGCATCGCCATGATCGAGCCTGGGCTCTGAAAACCATCGGTGATTCGTTCGATCAAAACCGCGTCCGGGTTGCTCAGCGGACCGTCATTGGCCGTCAAATCCGGCACGCCCGGCAGCACGCCGGCACCGTCGCCTCCATGACACGCAATGCAGGTACCGTCATATACCTCGCGTCCCCGCGCCAGGGGATCGGCCTGCACCGTGCTCGCCATTAGTGCCAAAGCAAATACAAAGCTGAGCGCTAATGTAGCTTTGTGCATCAGTTGCTCCTTTGCAAAAACAGCAGGATGTCGCGAGCCTCCTGGCCGGTCAGCCCGGCGCGCACACGCATGTGCGCCACAACCGGCCGCCATTGCACGTCGGTCAAGTCCTTCGGATCGCGCATGTTGTGACAGCGCGAACAGTTGTTGGCCCAGGCCTTGGCGCCGCGGGCAAAGGCCGCCGAATCGGGTTTCTGATCCGCGGCACGGGCAAGCGGCTGAAGCAGACCAGAAGCGGCAATGGCCGCGACGATCAAGATAGTCTTTCCGAAAAACGAATTGACTGTGGTCATATGCTTGTCTCCCTTAGAAGCCGTAGGCCAGTTGCAGCAGCAAACGGTTGTCATCGGTCGGTTCGCCGCTGAGACCGTCGTTGAACTCATAGCCGAGCTTGGCCACCGCATTGGGAGCGAACCAGTAGTTCACGCCGACACCCCATTGCTCCTGGGAATTTTCGGCATTATTTGCGTTGTAATCGGTATAGCGAAGCACCGCTTCCCATTTGCTGGGCAGGAATCGGTACGCCCCCTGCACGTACCAGGTTTGCCATTGCGCACTGTCGGGCGCTGCACTGGCGGCGTTGGACCCGAGCTTTGACTTGACGTACTCGCCCCGCACTTCCCACGCTTTTTTTCCCCATACGAAATCAGCGCCGTAGACCTTGTACTTGCGCAGCAGAGACTCTTCGCCCACCGGACCGACATCACCACCGCCTGCCGACAAGCCGACTTCCAGCCCCGGAATGGGCAGGAATCCCACCCGGCCGCCGACTACCAACTTGCCGTCGCCGTTGCCCGTAGAACCTTCGGCGGCGATGGCTTCGACTTCGTTGCCGTTGAGTTCAACCATGGGACCATTGCCGGTATAGAGGGAATAGTTGACTCGCATTGCGTCGCCGACAGGCAAACCGCCGCGCACTTGGACGCCGATATCCGACTCCGGCGCCGCGCCGTCCTCACCGAAACCAGGCGGTATGGAGGCGAACTTGTTGATCCAGGCCGGATGCAGGTTCTGGCGGAACTGGCCAATAGGGCTGAGAAACTTACCGGCTTGCAGCACCATGTAGTCGTTGACGAACCAATCGATCGCGCCGTATTCGAGCGCGGTTTTGGTGCTGCCGTCGTCCTGGGCTTGCAGTTCCAACTCCGCCTCGAGCAGGAACAAATCTTTGTATTGGTAATGGAAGATCGGGTTGAAGCTAAGGGAACTGAAGGTGCCGTCGCTGTTTTGCGCATCGGAAAAACCGATGGCCCCATAGCCGGTCAGATGCACTACTGAATTGACTTCTTTCGCTTCGGACTGTTCCTTGGATACCTCGCGCAACTGCTGTTTGAGGTCCTTGATTTCGGCATCACTGCTCTTTCCCTGAGCTGCAGCTTGCTTTTGTTGCTGCAGTTCCGAGCGCAACTCGTTCAACTGCTTTTGCAGCATGTCCACCTGCCGCTGCAGTGCCTCCACTGGATCGGCCGCCATGGCCACGACGGGTACTGCAGTGGCCACGAGCAAGGTGCCGATCAAACCGAATCGCCGAACGTTTCTCGAGTCATGCATCACACGACCTCCTATTGTTGTTAGCGGTGAATGTTGCATTCACCATCGCGCGCATCCCCTTTTGCTTACGGCAAGCGTACGACCTGTGCGCTACTGACAGGTCAAACGCCGGTTGCCACCTTGCGGCGGTCTTGCCCGGACTCCGAACCGCCGCAATCAGATTTCACCGCAAGATCGTGCACCGCACCGGTTTGGTCGCGATGCCAATCCTCCAGGGCGGCCTCCATCCGGTCCTGCAGGGCCTGGAGATTCGCCAAGCGATCTCGGTTGCGTTCGATATTGCGTGCCAGGCTGTCGTGCATATGCGCACAGCGCAGCTGCGGGTCCGCCGGCAAATCAAGCAAAGCGCCGATTTCGGTCAACCCGAACCCCAGTTCCTGCGCCATCCGGATCCATTCAAGGCGGTCGACATCGCTGCGGCTGAACAGCTTGTATCCGTTTTCGGGATGACGTACGGGACAGAGCAACCCGATGCGGGTGTAGTAACGGACCACGTGCGGCTCCACGCCTGCGGCCTTTGCCAGTTCATTGACGATCATGAACATATCCTCCTCCAATGCTTGCGGGTGCCGTGGCACCTATATGCGACGGACAAACTGAACGTCCGGGCGGTCAGCGCCCAGGCGCGGGAGAAGACGTTCTAGATACGTAACCGGAGAGTCGAGAGATAGACCCGTGGAGGCGGGCCCCGCTCGTGATGATTCACAGGTCGGGGGCGCTGTGTGGAAAACAGGCTGTAAAGAACGATCAGTACCAGTCCGATATAGAGGAACTTGATGTCGCTCTCGGCAGTCGCTGAGGCCAGAAAGTCCGGCAGCGAGGTGCTGATACCGTCCGAGGTCACGCAGTGATTGTGGTCATCGACGCTGCCCAGGGCGGCGGACCCGTGCTCGTCGATGTGCTGTCGTAGTACTGCAGCATGCACGTGATTGGGTTCCGACTGCGCCAGGACTTCACAACAGGGCTGCAGATCGTTGAGCAGCAGAAACATGGTCCACATGGCCAGCACCCATAGCGCGGACGCACGCCGGGAAGGCCGGGATCGGCGGGCTCCATATCCGGCTGCTTCTGCCGCAAAGGTCATGGCTCTAGTTATTCTCCATGGAATCAGCTTCATCCAATTCAAGTGCAGACAAGCTGGATTGTCCACAAGCCTGCGGACCCGCCATTGATCTAGCTCAACGGACCGCCAATCCGTCGCTTTCCGTCAATTCGTCTTTCCGGAACGGCTGCGTGCGTCGGCTTCCTGCCAGGCCCCGTACAATTCGTTCGGCCATTGCGACTGAAACCAGTAGATCACGGCATTGATTTCTTCGTCGCTGAGCTTGTCCTTCCAGGCCGGCATACTGCCGCCAAGGCGCTGCGTGCCGTTGCGGATGGTCTGCTGCAGCGCAGCCATGGGGTGGTGCCAGGAATGGCCCGTGCCGTTCAAGGGGGGTGCCGGGTACTTGCCATCGGGACCGGGCTTCTGCCAGTCGTCCGCGCCCTGGCCGCGGTCACCATGGCAAGTTGCACAGCGATTGTCGAACACCTTTTTGCCCATGGCCAGGGTCGCCTCATCCACGCTGGGGCCTGTGGCCTTGGACTGCGGATTCAGTTGTTGAGGCGCAGCCGCAGACGGCTGCGCTTGTTCGGCTTCGTCACTACAACCGGTCAGCAGCATTGCCAGAAAAATGAATAGAAATGAATAACGTTTCATCATTGATGATCCTTTTGCGAGCGAATTTGCCTCCCCAATAGCGAGATGGCACGTGCGAATCGCAACGCGATGCGCGGCGTCGGAAGCCTTACGGCGGGCAGATAGCCCGCCCTACTGAACGCTGTCCTCCATCGAGCCGTCACCATAGGACGCGCTGTGCGCGCCGTAAGCGCTGCCTGCCGACGAAATCGACCACGTCACGCGGGCTGATGGCTAGAACCACATGCGCACACCGGCAGCCACCGCGGCCCCGCCGGTGTCTTCGCCGTCGGCTTCCGCGAGATCGGCGGTTTCGCCGAGCAGTTTGCGGTAATAAACACCGATATAGGGCGCGAACTCCCGCCGGATTTCATAACGCAGGCGCAGGCCGACTTGTACGGAATTGATGCCCTGCCCGATCCCGAACACTTCTTCCTTCTTCGACGAATAATAAGTCACGAAACGCGGCTGCAGGATCAGCCTTTGCGACAATAGCCAGTCGTACTCGGTTTCAAACTCTGCCGAGATCGCCCCGCCTTCGTTGAGGCGTAGCTTGGCGTCGGTCTCGAACCAATACGGCGCCAGCCCCTTGAGGCCAACCACTACGGATCCGCGGTCATGGTCCGGCCCGGGACCGTAGGCACGCTGATAGCCCACGCCCGCCTGGATGTCCCAGTAGGGCCAGATGCGTCGGCTGTACATCACGTCCAGATATTCCAGCTCACCGCCGCTGCCACCCGAGGCGACATCATCGCCCTCGGTCCTGATCCACACCCGGTTGATGTCACCGCCGTACCAGAACTGGGCGTCCCAGTTGACCGTATTCTCCTGATCGCCCCAGGCATATTCCAGGCGATCGATCATGAGCTTGGCGAACTTGGCTTCCGGCATGACGGTGGGCACGTAGCTACCGGGCACCTGCTCGTGGGCCGCCATGCTGGCGGTGCTGGCGAAACCAGCGGCAGCCGCCATGCTCACGGCTACCCATAATTGGACTATACGATTCATCTTATTCTCCCCAAACGTCAGGCGACGGTGACTACGCGGAACATGCCGGCTTCCATGTGATACAGAAGGTGGCAGTGGAACGCCCAATGACCTTTGGCGTCGGCGGTGATCAGCGCCGAAACCATCTCGCCCGGCTTGACGCCGATGGTGTGTTTGCGCGGCCGGTATTCGCCGTGTTTGTTCTCCAGTTCCATCCACATGCCGTGGAGATGAATCGGATGCTCCATCATGGTGTCGTTGACCAGGATCAGCCGCAGTCGCTCGTTGTACGCGAACCGGATTTCGTGCACTTCCGAATACTTCCTGCCGTCGAACGACCACATGTAACGTTCCATGTTGCCGGTCAGGTGCAGTTCCAGTTCGCGCTGGGGCGGACGCTTGTCAGGCCAGATCACGCGGCTGCGCAGGTCGTTGTACACCAGCACCTTGTGACCGACGTCCTGCAGTCCCACACCGGGATCGTCCAAGCGACTCTTGGGAGACTCTGCCACCATGGCCGCACCCGGTCCGTGGTTGTCAGGGCCGTGAGTGACCTTGCGGCCGTCGGTGGGCAGCTTGGCCGCGCCCTGCTGCATGTTCATGCCGGACGCACCGTGATCCATATCTGCCATGCCGCCGTGTGGATTCATTCCCGACATGCCATTGGGATTGGCTGCGCCGTGATCCATGCCGGGCATCTGCGAGCCGGCCATACCTGCCATGGCGCCGCCGGCCATCTGCGCGCCGCTGTGGCTGCTGCCGGAATTGCTCATATTCATGCCGGGTATCGATCCGCCGCTGCCCCCCATGTTCATGCCCGACATCTGCTGGCCTTCGTGGCCTGCCGCCATGCCCGCCATCGCACCGTCGGACTGCATCTTCATGTCACCGGACTTGGGCATATCCATGCCGCCGCCAGGTGACATTCCTTCCATGCCCTTCATGCCGGGCATGTCCATATCCATGCCCATGGCGTCCATGCCGCGTTCGACCACCTGTTTGCGCATTTCCGGAATCTGCCCGCTCATGCCCTCCCTGCTGGCCAGGGTGCCGCGCACGAAACCGGAACGGTCCATGGATTCTGCATATACCGTATAAGCGCGGTCTTCGCTCGGCTCGACGATCACGTCGTAGGTCTCCGCTACCCCGATGCGGAACTCGTCGACCGGTACCGGTTCGACATACTGGCCATCCGCCGCGACCACGGTCATTTTCAGGCCCGGAATACGCACATCGAAGAAGGTCATCGCCGAGCCGTTGATGAACCGCAACCGCACCTTTTCGCCGGGCTTGAACAAACCAGTCCAATTGGACTCAGCAGGAAGGCCGTTGATGAGGTAGGTATATTCGGCGCCGGTGACATCGAGGATATCCCGCGAGCTCATGCGCATACGCCCCCACATGCCGCGCTCGGCCCAAGCAGTGCGCCAGCCCTTTTTCTGTACGTCGTGGAAAAAATCCTCCACCGTGCGCTTGTGGTAGTTGTAATAGCCCTCGGATTTCTTCAGCTTGGCATAGACTGTATGCGGATCGTGGAAGGTCCAGTCCGATAGCATGACGACGTAGTCGCGGTCGAATGCAAAGGGCTCCGGCTCCGCAGGGTCGATGATCAAGGGCCCGTAATGACCGAGCTGCTCCTGCAAGCCGGAGTGGCTGTGGTACCAGTAGGTACCGTGCTGGCGCACCGGATAACGATAGGTGAACGTCTCGCCTGGCTTGATACCCGGAAAGGTAACCAGCGGCACGCCGTCCATGCCGTTGGGAAGCAATACCCCATGCCAATGGACCGAGGTATCTTCGTCGAGATGGTTGGTGACGTTTAAAATCACGTCCCGCCCTTCCTGCAGACGAATCAACGGGCCGGGGATGGATCCGTTGATCGTGATGGGATTACCAATGCGGCTGCCGATCCGCACCGGCTTGCGCGCAATACGCAGATTGAAAATGTCGGTGTTGCCCCGGACGGCTTTTGCCGCCGGCAGATTACCTGTGTTGTCCCAGGCAAACGCCGGGGTGAGGCTTTCGAAGCCCGCCAGCAGCCCCATCATGGCCGTGCCCTGCAGGAAGCGCCGACGGCTGAAGCTATTCGAATCCGAATGCTGTGTCATGCTCTGTTCTCCAACGACTGATATACGCTGCCGGTGCTCAAGGCAGCCAAACGTGTTCATCGGGCACCATGGGGTGCCGCAGGTCAGTCAGGAAAACAGACGAGGGGGACGAAGTGCGGCATCCGGCGTGACATCACCGGGTCGGTGCTGGGTGGCAGACGCATAGCGCCGGAGAGGGGGTTGGGAAAACGGCGAGAAATTGCCGAAGCCGACCGGGCAATGGGCGCAGACGCCGCAAGATCCGGCGCACGAAGAACCGCAGTTGTCATGCCCAGAAGCCGGCTGTCCGGCGTGTTCACAGTTGTCGACGTGCATGGCCGCAGCGTGGTGGGGTGTGCCGCCCGCGTCGACCTGGGCGTTCATGTGCGGGCACACCGAAACCGCGTCTTGCGCAGCAAAAGCAAATGCTTGCAGCGGGCCGGTGAACATCATCACCAGCGCCATAAGTCGGATCAGCCATGTGCGCCGCTGCTTAGCCATGCCTCTATTATGGGGACCCCGAAATCAGACCGCAAGCGAACGGCACTCCGGGACGAGCGGCGCAGACCGATTCGCACATCGATCTCTGGCGCCGCCGCCCGCACCGCCACTACCGCGATGGTCACCGTTCTCCAATTCCGATGCCGGCGATCGGCAAAGTTTCACCGCGATATCGTACGACGCCGGCACCCGACTCCGGATTACGGCTCAGCGACAATGAATACCCGAACCTCGCACGATAAGAAAAACTTTGCACCTACGGATGATGAAAGCGGCGATGTGCATATCCGCCCGCGGCTGCTTGCCGAGCGGAAAATCCGTATCGAAGGTAAACCCAGGGTTGCGAGTGCTTCGACGTCTTCACCGCGAGACGAGACCTCGGCCAATCGTTCAATTTGGACACCGGGGAACGCGGGCGCTCCCGGGAGCCGGCCCGCGCGCTTGCGGAGACCGTCCGCATCCCGGCGCACCGAACGTGCGCTATGTCGACTTGGGATCGACGCCGATCTCGATGACCCGGTCGGCGACGTAACGGTAACTGGGTACCAGCAGGTTGAGGGGCGCCGGTACCCCCTGAAACACGCGGCCGGCCAAGTCGTAGCGCGAGCCGTGACACGGGCAAAAGTAACCGCCGGGCCAATCCGAACCGAGATCCGGCGCGCCCACCTCAGGCCGGTAGGTCGGCACGCAGCCCAAGTGCGTACAGATCGCCACGACCACCAGGTATTCCGGCTTGATCGAGCGGTATTCGTTACGCGCATAGGGCGGCTGCTGGGTCTCGGCATCCGAGTTAGGATCGCGCAACCGCGTCAGCAGTGCAGGCTCCTTGAGCCGCTTCAACATCGCCTGAGTTCGGCGCAGCACCCAGATCGGCTTGCCGCGCCATTTGACCGTAATCTGCTGCGCCGGCTCGAGCTTGCTGAAATCGATTTGCACCGGGGCACCGGCGAGCCGCGCGCGCTCGCTGGGGTTCATGGAGGCAACGAACGGAACGGCGGCGAGCGCCATCCCGCTCGCCCCTACTACTGTCGTCGCCGCGACAAGGAACCGCCGCCGTGGATTACTGCGCGTCTGAGCCAATCGAACCTCCTCACGTCATGTGCCCACACGCAATTTTCTGGGCAACTGTGCTTTCATAGTCTAGAACCTGTACTCGGCGCTGAGTTTCAGTGAAATGTTCTGTAACGCCGAGATTCTCCATCGCGACGCAGGCAAGTCCACACTATGGGTCCGCTCAGCGAATCGTTTCCGATCTGCTGCCATCGAGAGCGGCAATGCGCAGCAGCGCGAAGACGAGCACCACGACCGCGAGGCGCAGGGCTTTGTTGCTTGTGCTTCCCGGTCTTGGAGAACTAAACATTGTTCCCGGGCAAAGCCCTGCCTGCGCCTCCCATGCGCTATGATTCGGGAAGCGAGCGCAGCGCCGACTCAATAACCGTGTGCGCCTGTGCCTGCGCACGGCACAGCCCGTTTTCCCGCGCATGCGGCAGCTGCACGAAAGAGCGAATCCCAGGAGAGTGCGCGATGTACGAGCGAATTCTGTTTGCAACCGACGGCAGCCCGGTTTCAGAGGCCGCCGCGAGCGATGCAGCACGATTGGCAGGGTCATTGGGCGCGGCACTACGCATCGTGCATGTGATCGATACCGTAGATTTCAGTCGCGATTCCGAGTTCGAGAATTTGGACGACCTCGCCGCCCCACTCCGAGACAGAGGCGCCCGGATCCTGGAACACGCATCTGGCATAGTGCGGGATGCTGGCGTGAACGCCGAAACGCACCTGATCGAACTCGATCACATGGGTACGCGCGTCGACGAAGCCATCGTGGGTGAAGCCCAGCGTTGGAATGCAGATCTGATCGTTGTCGGATCGCACGGGCGACGCGGTGTACGACGCTGGATGCTCGGCAGCGTCGCCGAACACGTGGTGCGCAGCAGCGATCGCCCCGTCCTATTGATGCACAATTCGACCCAGGCCACGTAGGCACTGTGCTTGCAAGCGGGAAACAGCGGGGAACGCCGCCGAAGAACGAATCGGTCAGGCCAACCTGGACGCGCCCGATTCGTAACGTGCAAATGCCTGCGCCAGTTTCAAGTGATAACGGTTCTGGTCGTAACCGGGACCATTGTAACCACGCGCGAATTTTTCCCAGTTCTGGCTTTTCAGCGATTCCACCAGATCGTTCGCTCGCACATAACCGGCGAAGGCGCGTAGATGCTGCCGTTCATGTGTGTACATGTCACTGACAAACGCTTCGATGTCCGGCCAGCCGATGGCTGGCGCATGATAGCCCATCACTTGAAAGATGCCCCAGGAAGCTGACTCCAGTGCTGCCGCACGATGGATCGAAGCTGCTTTGTCCAAGCGCTCGTACTCGCGCAATCCGCCGAGGTAATATTTTTTGGTCCAATGCGGATTGAGAATGTCGCCGTTGTTTTCCAGGTGTTCGTTCGGGTCCAAGCCGTGCGATTTAAGCCGCTCGAAGAACACGTGCCCTTCGAATAGGATTTTCGGTTGATCGACGATGAAGCCGGCGCCCTGTGACTCGACTTCGTTGACCGCCTTTACCGCCGCCACGCTGACGCCGAGCTCCGCCGCCATGTTTTGGATATCGTCTTCGCCCAGATAGCGCGACGTGATGCGTTCAACTAGCGCCGGTGAAACACCGATCAGCGTCAACCAGGTCTTTTCCGCTACCGTACCGTCAACGACCAAGCCATGTTGCTGTTGAAAACAACGCACAGCACGATCGGTACCGATGCCGAAACGGCCATCGATCGTAACTGGCAGGCCGGCCGCTGCCAGCAGCGCCTGCAGCAGGATGACCACGCGCTCCCTGCGCGAACCCTGTTTGATGGTATCCATGGCACCCCTGCGCGGCAGGCACATGAGACGGCCCGGCGGACGACGAACATAGTGTCGTCACAGGCTTCTCAATTTGTAGCACACCGCAGGGTATGACGAGATCGGGTCGGTGGGCGTTCGCAGATCAAGGAAACCGAGACCGCAGGTTCGCCTGTGAGCCGCAGGCGGGATCTCCGCAACCGGAATCCGTACACGCCTGCGCCGCGACGTACTCAATCCTGCTGCCGCAATCGGTCTGCGACCATGCTCAGATCGCGAACGAAATGATCGTACGCGCGCCGATAGTCCCGTGCGCTCACCGACTTCAGCCGCAGCACCGCGGAAGGATGCTCCGTCACGAAAGTCGCCGAGTGCAACGGCGAACGATGGAACTGTCCTCGGTAATCGCGCAGTCGCAGTGTCGTGCCGAATAAAGCGCGAGTGGCGGTAGCGCCCAGACCGACCGCCACGCGCGGTGCAATTACTCGCAGTTCCGCGTCGAACCAGGCGTTGCATGCGTTGATTTCCCGTTCGCTGGGCTTTTTGTGGATGCGGCGCTTGCCGCGCAATTCCCATTTGAAATGCTTTACCGCATTGGTGATATAGGGCTGTTTGGGATCCAGGCTCGCGTCCCTGACGGCCTGGCGCAGCAGCCGTCCCGCGGGACCCACGAAGGGTCTTCCTTGCCGGTCTTCCTGATCGCCGGGTTGTTCGCCGACCAGTACTGCCTCGGCTCGGCGCAGACCTTCACCGAACACCGTTTGAGCCGCTTGGCAGTATAAATCGCAGCCGCGGAAATGCGCCGCTGCTTCCCGCAGCGATTTGAGGTGGATGCGCGCCGGCAGAAAATCCGCGGCCGATGCGGTGGGTTGTCCGGTCATGATTGCCAGTCTAGGCGGTGCATCCCTGTGCACTCTTTATACCCGGTTCGGGCGTCGGCCATACACGACACGGCATGCTTCCCGCGGCTTCAAGCAATTAGCCCTTCCTATCCGGCTTATGTGTCGCTCATGCGCGACGCGGATACACGACGGCGATCATTCTCGCTCTCGTAAGCCGCTGAAACCATAATCAAGTTTTAATTGGAATGAATATTGCTTCAGGTCTCCGAATCGTGCGTCCGGTTTGTGATCGCCCATTGGCCACCGGCCATACCGCGATCGCCTGCGCAAGTCCTCCGTAACGAACACAGAAGGCTAAACAAAACATGCCCAAGCGAACTTTGGCCGTCGTGACCTGCCTATTAGCACATTCTGCATTGAGTCACGGCGCTGAACCCATGCATTGGCCCGATACCGGATACTTTCCCGCCTATCCCAAGACGCCTGACGATGGTCGCAACTGGGACTTTTCGGTGACCGGCGGCTTGACCCACGACAGCAATCTGTTCCGCCTATCAGATGATGCCGACACCGCTGCGATTCTCGGCACGACGCAGCGTTCCGACACGATCCGCCGCTTGGGCGCCGGCGTCCACGGCAGGATTCCGGTCAGCCGGCAGAATATCCTGTTGGATCTGAAGGTGGACAACAATCAGTTTCAGGAATTCGGGTTCCTCGATTATACCGGCCACGACGCCAGTCTCGACTGGGATTGGCAGGCAGGCAATTTGTGGGACGGCGACGTGGGATATCGCCATCGCCGTTACCTGTCCAGTTTCGCAACTTTGCAGGACCGGGTGAAAGACTTGATCGACGAGAGCCACGCCCATGCCAGTGCACGCCGCATCATACATCCGCGCTGGAGCGCCACCGCTTCGGTGGACGAATACGACTACAAGCACAGCGCTCCATCACGATCCGCACTCGAAAACCAGGTTGTCAGCGGCACCGTGGGTCTTCAGTACCTCACGCCGGCCAACAATCAATTAGGGGTGGAGATGTCCGCGAGTTCGGCGGATTACCCCAATCGGGAAGTCTCGACATCGACGCTGGTGGATAATCGGTACCAGGAATATGAAGTCAGCGGCACAGCCAATTGGCGCCTGACGGACGCCTCGAAACTCAACGGCCGTCTCGGTTACACCACGCGGCAGCACGAACAGATTTCGCAGCGTGACTATAGCGGCGCCACCTACAAGCTCGAATATCTATGGACGCCATTGGCAAAAACTTCGTTTTCATTGTCCGGATATCGCGACATTCGTTCATACGCCGACGTCGCAGCCAACTACATCTTGACCAATGGCGTCAGCGCGGGCGCATCGTGGGCGCCGACCTACCGCACGGTCCTGCAGGCCGAGGTCATCAACGAGGATTGGCAGTTCGATGGTGATCCGGGCATCGCGCTGGCAGGTGCACCGACACGTGAAGACCGTGTCAAGGGTGGGCGGCTCAGCGCAGGTTATACTCCGTTCGACAATACCCGCCTATCGGTTTCCTACGAGCACGGCGTGCGGACCTCCAACGTCGACACCGCTGAATACGACTACGACCTCATCAGCGGTTCGGTCGAAGTACGTTTCTGACGTTGAACGGCAGCCGGTTCGCTGTCTGCGGCCGGCAGTTGCTTTCAGGACGCCGCGTTACGCTGACTTCGGTCTTGCTGAGCGACCGGCTCCCATATCCTCAGGTCTTCAGCTTGCGCGATTCGCCGGTACAGTCCGCCATATAGCGCCCAGAGGCTGTCCTTGCGCGGGTGCTTGGTCCAGTCCGCCCGGCGTCGTCTGAAGTCCGGCCAGGAAATGGCAATACCGAGGTAGTCCTCCAGCTGGGTCCGAACGCCCGCGTCGAACAGCGCTTCGTAACGAACCGACGCGAACCGGAATAGCTGGGGCCGGTACCATGCATCGAAATGCTCGGCCAACCGCAACGTGTCGCGCTCGAATAACACGTCGTTCGGCACGAATTCGTCGGCATGGAGATGGGCATGATGGCGCCTGCCCCATTCGTTCATTTTCCTGTGGGTGGAGATCACGCTATCCATGGGATTTCCGAACATAAACAACACTTTAACGTGATCCGCGACCTCGGCCCAGGGGAAGTCATGGGTTTTGTAGACACGACCACTCTCGTACACGCGATGTTCGGAGAGTGACGAAACAAATGGACTCCCCTTGAGGCCGTACTGGCGCAGTGCCTCGTATACCAATGTCGTGCCACAGCGCCCCATCCCCGCAACGACGTATGCGTTACGAGTCAGTAGCGAGCGAAAACCTAGTAGTCGTGCTCGTATACATACCATTGTCCTACCCGACTTGCTTTCTCGGAACAGGCGCGGTCGACCGTGGCATCGCGTGGCGAGTCGCGTATGCCATTAGCTACCGCTCCTGCCGTACACGTCCTCGAAGCGGACAATGTCGTCTTCACCCAAATAGCTTCCGGACTGTACTTCGATCAGCTCCAGGGGGACATGCCCGGGATTTTCGAGCCGGTGCCGGGTCCCCAGGGGAATGTAGGTCGATTGATTCTCGGACAGAATGAACGTTTCGTCACCGCGCACCACCCGCGCAGTTCCGCGAACCACGATCCAATGCTCGGCGCGATGATGATGCATCTGCAGCGACAATGCGGCGCCCGGGTGAACGACGATCCGCTTGACTTGAAAACGTTCGCCCGCATCGACGGCATCATAGGTGCCCCAGGGCCGAGCCACCTTACGATGCACTTTGCCTTCCGGCCGTGAAGCTTCGCGTAAGCTGTCGACCACATATTTGACGTCCTGGGCCCGATCGCGGCGTGTGACCATCACAGCGTCTGGCGTTTCCACTATGACGACGTCGTCCATGCCGACGCACGCCACCAGGCGGCTGTTGGCAAGCACGAGAGAGTTATGCGTGTCCTGGCAATGCACATCGCCTTTGACGACGTTGCCACCCGCGTCTTTGTCGCCGAGGCTCCACAAGGTGTCCCAGGAACCGACGTCCGACCACCCGCCTTCAAGCTCCACTACGACAGCTCGATGGCCGGTGTCTGCAATTTGGCCGCCGTCGATCTGTTCCATGACGGCATAATCAATCGATTTGCTTGGGCATGCCGCGAAATGTCCTTCTTCCACGCAGTAGCAGCCACTCTCCAAGCGGCCTTGCTGGAATGCGATACGACACTGGGTATATGCTTCCGGCAGCATTTTCTCCATTAGCTCCAACCATACCGACGCGCGCATCATGAACATGCCGCTGTTCCACAGATATTGGCCGCCGCGGAAGATTTCCTTTGCCATCGACGGCTCTGGCTTTTCGATGAATTGCGCTACGTGGCGCGCGCTATCCGAGTTGCTTGCAGCCAGGCGCTCGCCCTGGCGGATATATCCGTAACCGGCTTCCGCCCATAAAGGTCGAACGCCGAACGTCACCACGTGGCCGGCATCGGCCAACGGCCGCGCACGCTCCATGGCACGATGAAATGCGACACTGTCCTTGACCATATGATCTGCAGGAGCGACGAGCAACAGCGGCTCTGGTTCTCCGGACTTCTCAACCAACAAAAGCGCGGCCAGCGTCAGGGCGGGGGCTGTGTTCCGCCCTACGGGTTCGAGCACTATGGCGCTTGGCGGACTACCGATTTCTCGCAGTTGGTCCCCGACCGCAAAGCGATATTCTTTGTTGCAGACTATGATTGGCTTCGCCCATGTGGAGTGCGCGTTGGCGGGCGACTGCAAGCGTGTGACCGTGGACTGCAACAGGGTCGCATCTTCGGTCATCGCGAGCAACTGCTTGGGATGCTGCTCCCGCGACAAGGGCCATAAGCGCGTCCCGGATCCGCCGCACAAGATCACCGGGTGCACAATTCCTTGTACCGCATAGTCATCGGCCAGTGCACCGTACGATGCATCTAATTTCATCCGTACCTCCAGTCTCAATCGCTTAGTCATTCATTGCGCTTGATCGCTTGCGGCGTGTTTCTGCCCCTGGGGCCCGCACCTTTGGCGCAATCGAGGGCGGTACGCAATACGAATGTCGTATTGGTGGTCAAATACCGGCGCCACAGGCGCCGTGGTTCAGATATCAACCGGAATAGCCATTCGAGTCCGGAGCGCTGCATCCAGCACGGCGCCCGCTGCAACCTGCCGGCATGAAAGTCGAACGCCGCGCCGACGCCGATCATTACCGCGTGCACTTGTCCTCGTCGTCTCCACATCCATGCTTCCTGCTTTGGGCAACCCAGCCCGACGAAAACAAGTCCTGCTCCCGAACGATTGATGTTTTCGCTGATCTGCGCATCCTCTTCCGGAGTCAGCGTACGGAACGGTGGCGATATTGCACCCACGATGCGCAGTTCCGGAAAGCGCACGAGCATCCGCTCCTGTAGAAGATGCAGGGACGATTCGCTTCCGCCGTACAAAAACACGCTGATCCCTTCCCGCGCCGCCAACTCACACAGCCTCAGCATCAGTTCCGGCCCTTCGATGCGCGCCTGATTGCGAAAACCAGCCCGGCGCAGCCACCAAACCAATGGCATGCCGTCCGGGGTCGCGAGGTCGGAGTCGTTGAGGACGCGGTGGAAATCGGCGTCGCGCCCACCCGTTACGATCGAATGCACGTTGCATATACAAACGTAACGACTTTCGTGGCCGCGAGCCCAGGACAGAATGCGCGCTTGCGCACCATCCCAAGTGAGGGCGTCGATATGAACACCGAGAACCGAAGCACCGATTTTGGGAGCAACTACTCTCATCCGGCTTTTCTCGTGTAATCAGCGGCGCCCAGCGCTTCTGCATAAATGGACATGAAATGCTCATAATTGCGCGACCCGGTATATTCGCGCTCATAAACACGCCTGGCATTGGAGCCCATCTCCCGCATGCGCTCGGGGTTCCGTTCCGCCCAGGTCAAAGTCCGCTGCAGAGATTTCGCAGACCCAGGCTCGAACATCAATCCCGTGTGCCCGGGCTCAACCAACTCCGCGAGTGCGCCGATGCGGCTTGCGATCACCGGCAAGCCGCAGGCAAATGCCTCCACCAGGGTGCGCGGAAAATTTTCGTACCAGACACTAGGCATGACCAGGTACGCTGCGCGGCGCATATGCTCGCGAACGACGCCCTGCTCCTGCCAACCGAGGCTGGTCACACCCGGCAACGCCGCCAGTCTTGGCTGCTGCGGCCCGGTGCCAATCACGGTCAGTTGCAAACCGCTCATGGCACGCGCGGCGCCCGCCAGCACGTCCGCCCCCTTCTCCGGGCTGATGCGCCCCACGAACAACGCGCCGTGCCGTCGGCCGGATTCGAATTCCGGCACGTCGACGAAATTGGGCTTGATCCGAATCCGCTCACGCGGCAGACCACCTTCCGCAAACTTCGTTCTGCAGAACTCGTTGAGTGCGATGTAGCGCGCAACCTTATTGCGAAACGTACCCATTACCCGGTGCGCCGTCAGACTCAGCGCCAACGCGCCGGAATGTGGCCTCGAGCCGCGATAACAGCCGTGCATGACGCCGCGCCATGGCGTTGCACCCAGACAGTCCTCACAAACGGCTCCGTCGCGCAGAAACATCGCCTGAACGCAGAACAGGCGGAAGTTGTGCAGTGTCTGCACCACGGGAATACGCTTTTTCGAGGCCGCCCAATACACGGACGGCGAAATCAATGGAAACGTATTGTGTATGTGTATCAGGTCGGGTTGGACGTGATCCAGCTCGGACTGGAAATCGCGCCAGGTATACCCGGACCAAATCGATGCTGCAGCAGTCCGCACTGTGCCCTGCTCGGCAATCTCATGATTATCGCGCAGGTAGAGTTCCACGTCGTGGCCATGTGCGCGCAGCAGTTGGATTTCCGAATCCACCACCTCGTCTTCGCCGCCGCGTTGCTGATAGCGATTGTGTACGAACAATACCCGCGGCAGCGTCATGAACCTTCTCCCGCACGGCGCGAGGTCTGCCGACCCTCGAACCCCAGCTGCAGCGGCGCGTCGACTCTGTGCCGTTCCCGCAACAGCACCGACCAGTCCGGTCGCACATTGCGCGCCCCCAGGGATTTCTCCAGCCTGGGAGGCATTGCCAAATTGATGGCGACCGAATTCTTGTCCTGCCCGGACGCTTCTCTCCAGGCTTTCAAGCCAACGCGCTTGGGTTGGGTCTTGGAACCGAATCCCTCCGAGAAGCTCGGCCGCTGTCCGGGCTCGGTCACGATCAGATTGTGATCGGAACGTGCCCCGTTCGCATCGTCGGCGATGATGATCTGTGCACCCTGGTTCCATGCGAGGATGTTGTTCAGAAAGCGGTTGTTACGTGGCTGCAGGTCGTACTTTCCATATTTTCCGTGCCGCGCGTCGACTGCCACGATGCCACCCAAACCGTTGTCCGCCACCAAATTTTGTTCGATCTTCGAGTCGCGGCTGTTAGGAAGGTAGATCCCGCGCTGTTTGTTGCTGAACACTTGATTGCCGCGAATAACGGCACCGCTGCTGGCTTCGTATTGAATGCCGAAACCGCTGTTATAGGCGACGACGTTGTTTTCGATCCGATTGTTTTCATTCAGCCAGTCGAACCAGATGCCGTCGCCTTCGTTGCCGATCGCGGTGTTGCCGCTGACGATCGAATCCTTGAGCCCACCGCCGCCCACGAACTTCGCTCCGCCCGCCTCCCACCATTTGTTGAAGCCACGCGTGTTGTTGTAGGACACGTCGTTGTCGATCACATGTACATCGGTGCCGCGCGCCTTGATACCCAATTGACCGCAGTAGTTGGCGGTTACGGACCGGATTAGATTGTGATCGCCGGTGATATCCATGCCGGCACCGTCTACGTGCTCGATATCGAGGTCCTCCAGCGCCAGGCCGTTGCCACGCAACGACACCGCTCCGGACTGCGCCACGTCGGTTGTGTTCGCATGTCTGAAGGCCATGTTGCGCAGCGTAAGGTTGTTGACGCCGTCTCCAATCACCAGAAACGGCCGCACGCTTACCTCGACTTGGTGCTCGTTCACAGACTCCGCGTGGACCCTGACATACAAATCCTGGCGCTTGCGATCGTAGTAAAAGCTTCCGTACGGCATTTCATCGGCGTTGCCGTCCGCGCGCCCAGGCCAGACGCCGCCGCCTCCGAGGTGAATTTTCGCCAATGCATGGTGGGCGTCATCCGGGAAACCATGCAGGATGGTCCCTCCGATCTGGCGCAACGCCTGACCGTCCACGAAAACCTGCTGTGAGTTCACCTGCCAATCGTGACGCACATACCGGCCATCACCGAGCGCTTCCCAGCCGGTTACGGAATCAGACCCCTTGATAGTGACACTGCTGCTGCCGCGTCCTTCGATTACCGTGCGGGCATCCGAGGTCCCGTGGGCAAGACTGGTATGGCGCAGATCGATCGATTCGCGATAAATGCCCGGCGCGATCTGGACCACATCACCGGGCTGAATGCGACGCATAGCCTCGCCCAGGGAGCGCAACGGCTGCGCCGCGGTTCCGGGCCCGGAGTCTTTGGCCTGTGGGCTTGCGCGATCGACGACCAGGACAGCCCCTTCCACCGTAGACGCAACGCCTGAAGCCAGAAGGGCTGCAAAGGCAACTGCCGTGAACCGAATGGAGGTGCGGATCATGGGGCGCGCTCCGTGCATATCGGCGAGGCGATCGCCTGTTCATAAAACCCGGTCATGCGCTGGGCCTGCCTGCGCCAGGAAAATCTTTCGCGTGCGTGTAAATGCGCTTGACGTGCCATTTCCACTCGGCGGTCCGGGTCGTTAGCCAAACCCGTTAACGCCTCGGACAACGCGGCAATGACTTGCTGCACCGAGCCCGCCGGCACCGAAATACCGAAGTCGCTATGCACCATTTCGCCGGGACCGCCCAGATTTATGCAAATCACCGGAAGGCCGCACGTCATGGCTTCTAAGACAACATTGCCGCTGGAATCATGAAGGCTCGGAAACAGCAACACGTCGTGCTCCCGGTACTTCCGCATCAAATCCTGCTGCGCCATCCAAGGAATCCAATCGATCTGCGGTTCGATACCCGACCGCCGTGCCAAATCCCGGACCCAGGGCTCGTCCCTGCCGCTGCCGATGATCGTGAAACGCGCAGTCGGGTCGCCGCGGAAGCTGCGGGCAAAAGCTTGCAGCGCCAGATGAAGGCCTTTCAGGTACACCAGCCTGCCGACGAATAAAACGTGGAAGCCAGGCGTTGTGTCGCGCTCGCGCACGACCGTATCCGGGTCTTCGTCTGCATTCATGCCCAGTTCCAGTTGTACCCTGCAGTTGCTACGATACTGCGCCGGCACACGTTCCAGAGTCTCGCGGGTCTTACACAGCGTCAGCGCAGTCCGCCGGAACATTGCGCGCATCAGCGGATCGACATGTACCACCATGTTGGCGCCGTCTCGCAAGGCATCGACGATATGGCCCCGCAGTGGAAATCCTTTGCGCAGTGCCCACGGCGCGCGTTCGCCACCGCCGACCGGACCGAACACAAACGGCACCCCCAGAAATGCCATGAACGACGGGTGGCGATAAACGCCGAATGTTATGTGATGCACCACGTCGATCGGCACCCGCGTGAGCAGTCTGCGTGCAACCCGGTAGGCCCCCAACTGCCATAGCAGGTAATAAAGATGTACGCCTCGCCCGCCTTTTTTCCATTTGCGCATCCAGACCGGCAAGTCATAGTACACAAAAGTGACATTGCGGAGCCGACTTACGGACATGGCACATTCGATTGCTTCGCGGTTGTTGGCGCGCGTTATGATCCAGACCCGATGTCCCAGCGCAGCCAGGTTCATCGCCCATTGCCAACCGATCCCCGGCTCCGACCCCCTTTCCGGCTCACACGCGTACGCCGACAACAGAATCGATAACGTCCGTGTCTGCGGGAGGGCTCTATTCGACGTTTCATCGGTGTTCAGGCCATCCATTGGCGTCTCCGTTCCAACAATTGAAAGAAGCTGC
This sequence comes from uncultured Gammaproteobacteria bacterium, assembly GCA_963849825.1. Lineage (GTDB taxonomy): Bacteria > Pseudomonadota > Gammaproteobacteria > JASBUN01 > JASBUN01 > CAVXJN01. The sequence continues at coordinate 239,940 of CAWKIK010000001.1, forward strand.
GAGTGACCGGGTGATCGAAGTGAATCCCACCATCGGCCAACCCATAAAACACGATTGTGTCCAACAAATAATGCAGTGTCATGCCGCTTACCAGCCCGCGCGACCAGCGCTGTTGCCGGTAGACGGCATTAAGAAATGCAAATACGGTAGCTTGAACGGAACGCAAATTGCGTAGAGACCTTCCGTGCAGCACTTTGGGCAGCAGCAACCAATGCAAGACGTCGTGCGCGGGGGTCGCGCCGTCCCAGGCATACTCCCAGTCGAATACATAGAGCCCGCCGTTTCCGCGCCGTGCGTTCCAAGGCGTGAAGTCGCCATGCGCGATCACCAGCGGACCCGACCAATCGCGCAACCGGCGTTCGCATTCAGCCGCAGCGGCAACCAACGTGTGTGCAGCATCGCTCGACAATTTCGGTCGCAACCGCTCCAGCCCGTGTTGAACACGCGTTTGCGCATTGGAATCGCGAAACTGCTGTATCCGCATACTGCAGCGGCCGAGCTCCGCCAGAAACCGGCGCGGATCGTTGCCGAATGCGGCCGAGCAGACTTTCATTGGCCCGACGTCAGTGATGAGGAACCGGCGTCCACCGCCGGCACTGCCGTGAGCCCGCAATTGTGGGACGTTCGGCGCCATGGTAGGAATGCCACCCATGTGTCGCAGCCACGCCGCTTCCTGGTCCACCATCGCGTCGGCGCGGACCCCCATGGCGACTTTCGCAAGACCAAGCAACTCGCCGTGGTTTCCCAGCAACAGCACAGTGGCTTTTTGGTAAGGGCCCGATGTGCCTACTTGGATGGCCGCGCAAGCAAGACCTTCAACCTGGAAATCGGCCAGCCATGGGGCTTGGCCAGGCGCGCGCCCTTCGACTCCGAGGAACCGCGAGCGCCCTGGCGCGATACGTTTCCAAATCAATTCCAACTCGCCTCTTAGCGCACCGATTCCGCGTCGGAACACCCGTATGCAACGCCGCTGGACACCGAACCGATGCTTCGGGAGCAGTAGGTAACGGGGACGGTTGCCGTATAGTAAAAGCCACCGATCCTCCCCGCCGGAACTCACGAGGTCCGATGAGAACCGCTCGGAAACCGCTCCGACTCCCCGCTGGCCGTTCATGGCGTGGACACCGGAATCCGATGCCGCGAGATCCACGTACCCACCGATTCCGGCACCGAGCCTCCATAGGCGCTGCCCCGCAGCTTGGCTGCTATGCGAAGCGTTTTCGCCACCGCATGGCAGGCCGGGTACGTCCATGGAGCGTAGCGATACAATGCGCTGCGGCGCCGGATTCGCGCATCTTCACGGGCGCCTTCTACAGGCCTGCTGCGGGTCTTCTGCTGCTCGTAGAAACGCATGCACGACAAAAACTGCGGCATGTGCGCTATGCGCGTGACGCGGCTGAACCGTTCCCAAAGGTCGTTGTCCATCGCCATGTCATAGCTTGCATCCAGTCCACCAACCCGCTCATACAAACTGCGTCGCCAGAACATGGACGGTTGCGGTATGTAATTGTGGTCGTAAAGAAATACAAACCGGTTGAACGGCATTTCCCGCTTGGCGCGTATCACATTGCCGCCTTCGTCAATCCACAATGAATCTCCGTACACGGCCATCACGTCCGGGTGCCGTTCGAAATACTGTTGCACCTTGTGCAATGCGCCCGGAAGAAGCAGATCGTCCGAGCACAACCAACCCATGATATCTCCGGTCGCGAGTCGAAAACCTTTGATCAAAGCGTCGGTCTGACCGTTGTCAGGTTCCGAAATAATGCGGCTGCACATCGGCTCGTAGCGTTCGAGAACTGCGAGCGTGCCGTCCTTGGAGCCGCCGTCGACAACGATGTACTCGAGATCGGAAAACTTCTGTCCGATGACAGACCGCATGGTCGCTTCGATGAAGCGGCCTTGCTGGTACGAACAAGTCACCAGTGAGATTTTCAATCCGCTTGCATCGATGCCGAATCGTCCTTCAGACATTTCCTGTTCCTTTCGCTCGTTCGGTTGAATCCACGACCTCGCCTGCCCGAGCGCTCATGCCGACCAAGAGGCCCAGGCTGGACCAAAGCAGGAACGCCATGCCGGGATCGAGCAGTACGGGGTTGAATGAGTAGGTAACGGTTGCCGCCGCGGAGAGACCCAGAAGTGTGTGCGCATAGGCGGCCCAGGGGTGTTCACCATCATCGCGCGCGGCGAGCCAACCACGCGTGCGGTAGACAATCATGAGAATTCCCGTTGCCCAAAGGGTGACCGCCAACAGGCCGCCATTGGCGAGCAGGTCCATCACGTCGCTGTGTGTGGGCAACATGCCGCCCGCGATATTGATGCTGTAGAGGCTGAACTTCTTCACACTCACAGCGGCGAAGCCCGTGCCCCACAAAGGAGAGTCCAAGAACCGCTGCCACGCGAGTTCATAGGTGTGGCTTCGATACTCGACATTGCCACTGGGCAGCAGCTCTTCGCGATGCAGAAAAATATACGCCACGACCGCGATCACGGTCACGGCCAGGACCAGCATCAGGTAATAGCTGAAACTCCGCGCTGCGGGTGACATCCTCCGCAAGCGCGGTATGCCCTGGTGCAGAACGATGTATGCGCCGATCAACAGCGCTACCAGGTAAGAAGTGTTTTTGGCAGAAAAGAATCCGAGCGAAAGCATGACCAGCGCGCCGAACCACGCCAATAGCCGATTCTTATGCGCCGACACGAACCATATCGCGAGCGGAATCACGAGAAAGATCTGTTCGTGATAGACCTGGGTGATACCGTAGTACCGCACGATATAGGCGCCCATTATGGTGGCACCCGCCACCAGCGTGCCCATATACCACCGAAGAAGCGCGTGGGGATTGCTGGACTCGATAAACATCACAGCGCCCAGCACGACCATCGACATGTATACGCCGATATTGAGAAAAGTCGCCTGGTCCCCGAGCATCAGACGTGCATACAAACTTCCAAGACTGACGAAAACCGCAAGCACCGCCAGCGGCCAGGCCCCCTGCAACGCCCGGTGCAATGCGCCGGGTCTGCTTTGCTGTACTTGGAGCTTGCGGCCTGCCACGGTCAGCAAAACCGCCCAGACTGCGACCGCCAGGGGCAGATGTTTGAGCGCGGTTACGCGATTGACGTGCCAGCCCATCGGGTCCACCACCAGGAACTCGGCAATGACGACAGCGGCCACGAACAAGTATTCCGACCATTGCAGAGACGCGGCGTCCTGCTTCGGCCATGAACGCGTGCGTACGTTCTGACCGGCGATGGATGCGTTCACGACTCCTCCCTCGCCGAGGCGGTGCTCGACGCCCCGCTGGGCCGGTGCCGTGCGCCGTCGGCCAGACGCAAGTGCTCCACTACCGCACCGTCCAGGTTCCGGGCGGGCGCACTGCGCTGCAGAACCCGGTTGGCGCCCACCACGGTCGCACCTGGCGGTACGTCTTTGGTCACTACGGCATTGGCGCCGATAGTGGCGCCGCGCCCGACCCTGATTCCGCCCAGCACCTTGGCTCCGGCGCCGATGTAGACGTGGTCGTCGATGCAAGGCGCCAGATCGGTACCGTGCTTCCCGCCGATCGTTACCTGTTGCATGATGGTGACGCCGCGACCGATTTCGGCCTGGGAGTGGACGATGATTCCGTAGGGATGCGGCAGACTCGGCGGCCACGCCAGGCGGCAGTAAATGTCGCTATTGAACAGGATGCGCATCATTCGTCCCAACACCGGCACGTCCCGACGGCAGAACGTCACCAGTGCCTTCGTACCGGTCGGATTATGAGCGTTCCTCCACGCCGCCCGCTGCATCTCGCGCTCGACCTTGGCGCGCAACATGACAAGCATGAGGGCATTGACCTGTGCACGTACCCGCTCGAATGAACGGTCCGCGTCGATGGGCTCCACGCGCGCGTTGTGCCGCTCAAATGCTGCGTAGGCCTGTTGTTGCTGCGCCGAAACCTCCGCAGTCACTTCCTGTTTACGCGCCTGCAATGTGCTGGCGGAAGCATTGAGAACCAGCCACAGGTCTGGGTTCGGTACGAGGCTGGCGGCCGCGCGCGCCCAGCGCATGGGAGCGCCGAAGCGGTAGCGCTTCGGATCGAGATACAGATCATCGAAGTAACGGTCGAAAACCACCAGTGCCGAGCGGACCGTCCACGGGCGAATGCGCAGTACGTAGCCGCCGAGATAGTCACAGCAAAACCACATCAGTTTGACTAATGACGCCAAGGTGCCACGCGGGCGGCGGCCATGGGGATCGGTGACCGTGGCAGTCGCGCCGGAACTCCGCGCAAACAATCTCGGTCGCAGATGGGTATAGCGTACTTGGCGGAACGCCGGCGCCCAGTCTTGGCCCAACCTGCCGATTACCGTGCTCTTGCCACTGCCGTCGGCGCCGAGCACGGCGAGCACAAAGCCGGTCGGGCGCCACCAGCGGTGCGCTCTGCGCATCCACTCGCCGCATCGGTCCGCGAAAGCAACTGGACGACCTCGGCGTAATGCCCGGCGCAATTGAGGTAACGCCCTTAGCACGGATTCCCAATCGCCGCTGGCGGCTGCGGAACACAGCATCGCCCGTGATCGATCGTCGCGCCAGAAGCGTTCGACCTGCGCCGCGCCCGCTTCCGGGTCGAGACGCCACTGAGCGCTCAAATGCGCACCGTGTCCGGCGTTCAGGCATCCTTTGTCGACTTTCTTGAGCAGGTAATAGATGAACTCGAGCGCCGGCGCGGCAACGTAAAACCCGCCACCCTTCGGCGCCTCGCAACGCAGGCGACGCGAGGTCAGTATTTCTCCCGCGCCCAACAACCGCCGACCACGACGCAGATAGTCGCTACAGAAATCCAGCGCCAGGAAATGTGGCACACCGTTTGCGTCGAGCCAGGCGAGCACGAGATAGACGGCGGTCCGTTCGTGCACCAGGCGCTGCACGATATGAACCCCTTGCCCCTGGCAGAAATCGAGCACCAGTTCCGGCATGCGATGTAAGTGTTCGTCAGGCACCACCATGTCAATGTCGCTGTCGATACGCTCGGGCAGTCCGCCGGTGTCGCCGACCACGCAGTACGGGATCTTCTGCTCCTGGAGTTCGCGCCAAAATCGGCGCAACAGGTGTTCAGCGCCGTGCATGTCAGTCCACCAGTGCTTGATAACGCTCGAGCGCCGCGCGCGCGATCGCGTTCCAATTCAAGGCCTGCAGCGCATACTCGCGCCCGCGGCAACCCATGTCGCGCCACTCGCATCGGCGTTGCACAAGATCCTCCAAACCTTCCTCGACGGCGTCCTTGTTCGGCTTCACAACCAGCCCGCAGCCGCTTGCCAGAACGTGTCTTGCGATACCCGAGGGTTCGCTCACCAATAGCGGACGGGCGGCAAGCATGCCCTCAAGTGCTGCCAAGCCGAATCCTTCGTAGCGCGACGGCATACACAGAATATCGTACTCGCTCATCACTTGTGGCGGCGGAGTGTCGAAGTCCGGGTCGAGAAAACGGGTAATCCCATCGATTCCCAACCGCGTCGCACGCTGCATGAGGCTCAGTTTTTCGCCATGCCAGTCCGGACCCTGCACCGTGAGTTCGGCAGGCACCGTCGCGGACAGCGCTGCGACCGCATCCAACAGCAGGTCGAGACCCTTTTGTTGCGTGTGCATGCGTCCCCAGAACAAAAGCCGGACGCGTCCCTGGCTGCTCCAGCGCAGCAGCGACTCGGGGTATACATCTTCCGTTGCGAAGCCGTTCGGCACCTCGACACTGGGCGTGCGAATACCTCTGCACGCGGTCCATTTGTCCTGGCGTTCGTCCAGCACCTGAATCGCCAACGCATTGCGCAAAGCCGGCCGTTCGAAGGCATACCAATACGGCCACTTGAGGTGGGCGTTGCGTTGAAATACCGGTCGGTCATAAGCGCCGTGAGGCGCCATCACGTAGGGCAGACCACACTGTCGCAGTAATCTGGACATTCCGGAAACCGCCGGATGAAATATGCCGTTCAAAATAACAAGCGATGCTCGGTCGACGGTGCCCTGAAGAAAGGTTTGCAGTTGACGCGCCACACGAAACGAACGGTAGGCATCGGAATTGTGGAAACACTCCACGTCATACCCGGCGGCAGATCGGAACGACACCCGTTTGTCTCCTTCGCACAGAACCGACACCTGTGCTCCGCAAGCCGCCAGCCCTGACGCCAGCCCGTGTACAGCCTTCGAGGTGCCGACCCGTAACGGACCTGCATCGCTGGGAAAGTGCTTGAGGTAAAGATAAAAGTTCATTGTGAAATCCTTAAGACGCCATGCTGCGATTGCCCAATTGCCGCAACCGGTCCAAGAGTTCCCGCCTTGTGCTCCAGCATTGGGACTGGTCCATACGCCGCCATTGCTGATCGAGCGCATTACGATCTGCCATTTTCGCCATCAGGTCCTGCTCGGTGGCATCCGGGATTTGCAGAAAAAACTCAGTCAGTCCTATGCTTGCAAAGAAACTGCCGATTTTTGGCGACGGCGAAAATCCCAGCACCGGGCGCCCGCGGGCCAGCGACACAATAGCGGCGTGCAGGCGGGTTGCGATTATGATTTCACTGTCCTCCAGCACAGCATGCAGTTCGTCCAAGTTGGCCGGCTTGACCGCTACCGTACTGGATGCCGAGAGACTCTCGTGAACACGGGCAAGCGGCGCGTCGTCTTGTGGAGTACCGGTGGTAAACAGCACGATCTCCGGTTTGCGCTCGGTTTCCAGCAAAAACCGACGCGCGATTGCGACCAACGCATCTTCATAGCTTTTTTGGTGTTGGTCCCACGGCGCCGGAATCCGCGACACATTGATACCCAGAACGAAACGTCTGGCGCCCGCGGAACTCTTTACTGTGGGGCGAGACGGCAAGGCGAAGTCTCCGAACACCGGTACCCGTCTTCCGGTCGCACTGGCGAGGCGTTCCGCAGTGGCAACGTCGCGCACGGCGATCACGTCGCAGCTTTCCAGGAACTCGACGATCATCTGCCGTCCGCGCGGCGTCCATTCGCCATCCACGCTGCAACCGAGACACCACATCGGCTTACGCAATGCCTGTACGGCCCGGGCGATCGCCACTAATGATTGCGGGAAATGGAGATTGCGGTCGCAGAGCAAGGCTCCTCCGCCCACACACACCAGATCCGCCTGTGCCAGCCGCGGCATCAGCCGGCGCACCAACCACTCCTGACGCAAGCCGCGCACCGAACGCTTCAACAATTGAAAGCCAACACGGTTGCCGGCGCGCGATCCCGGCGCCGGCCGGTTTGCTGCGACGCCGGCACTCGACGACGACTGCGAAGCCGGAAACTCGAACGGCCGCAAGGCACCGCATCGATAGGCGTCGACGATCGTACCGGGCGCGGAAAAAAACTCCGCTACTCCGTGGTAAATCGCCCAGTCACCGAGGTTGGTCTCGCCCCATTCGCCGAACACCGCGATTCGCAGTCTCCGCGCCGATGTCGGGTTTTCTTGATGGGCGCTCATTGCTGCATCTCCATTTGCCCGCCGTCAGCGGGCAGTCGTGTGGCGTTGCGCCTATATATCGCGTAACTGGTACCGAGCAATGTGCCCGCGATCACCAGGGAGGACAGTGCGACACCGAGTATCCCGTAGTGCAGAATCAGCGAGATCCCGACGCTCACCAGCAACAGAACCGGAATCAGACTGACGAAAAACATTTGTCGTGCACCGCCCATGGCAATTACCGCCACGTCCATCGGAAACCGTAGGAACGCCAATACCTGGGCTGTGGCCGCTGCCGCCAATACCAAGCCGAGGCCCTGGCCGGAAAGCTTCTCTCCGTAGGCGAAGCCCAGGATTCGATCCGGCCACAAGACCAGGATCAACAACGCCGGCAGCATCGACACGCCCAGAAACGCGGAGATACGTATCACCCAACGGGCCAGTCCGGATACGCCGTGGCCATGGAATACCCGGTTCGCACGCGGCGGAAGGTAGTTGAGGGCTGCTTGGCGCAGCGGATTGATCACGTTGACCAGATGGATGGTGGCGCGATAGGTGCCGAGCGCAACCGGACCCAACAACAACGCAACCACCCACGCGTGCCCGTTGGTGCCCAACCAAGTGACAGCGTTGCGGCCTAGAAGCCAGCGTCCGATCGCCCATACGTCATGCCAGACGCGACGGCGCTCCGCAACGGTGCTGTGCCAATCGCCCGTCCCGAACGTGCGACGCAGTTGGAACACGCCGAACAACGCCGCGATCAACGAAGAGCCGCCCAGCACCGCGAGCGCCTGTTCGGTCAACGGTCCGCCGGGACCGGATTGGCTCACGAGCCAAACCACCGCTACCAATTGCAGGCCATAGCACACCGCGTCGTTGACAAATGCGGTCGCCACCTCGCTCCTGGCATACAGTGCGCGGCGGACAAACTCCTGACCCAGCCACGGAACCAGGGTGAACCCGACCAGGACGCCGACGGACGCCGCCCGAAACAGGCCCATTGACCAAGCGACCGCTCCAGCGACTAACGAAACGCAGAAAACGCCGCCTAGCAGCATCAAGTGGGCGCGCGTCAAGGCGCCGAGAAATTGCTTGTACCGCGGTAGGTCGAGGCGGCTGCCGAGTACGTTTTGCGGTTCGATCAACAGCGCGTTGTGCAGACTCGTCAGTAACAGCAACGTGGTCTGCCCGAGGACGAACAGCCCGAACTCCTCCAACGCCATGGACCTGGCCAGTAAAAATACGGTCAGAAAATTGCTGGCGCTCACCGCGGCCTGGTCGGCCAGCGCCATGCCAGCGCCCCTGCGCGAGCGGATCGCGCTCGCTCCGCGCGTCATCAGCCCGGTCATGGTCGCGACCCCCACCCCAGTCACCCCCGCGCCCGCCGGCCGATTCGCCATGCCCCGTGGGAGAGAAAGTCCTCGTAGGTCGCCTCCAGCCCTTTACGCAACGTAATCCGTGCACGCCATCCAGCTTCGGATAATTTGGAAACGTCCAATAGCTTGCGCGGCGTTCCGTCGGGCATGCCGTGGTCGAATTCCAACGCGCCCGAGTAGCCGACCACGTCGCAGATAAGTTCCGCCAATTCGCTGATGCGCAAGTCCTCGCCCACGCCGACGTTGTACAGTGGCTGCTCGAGTTCGTTTTCCATAATGAACACGCACGCGTCGGCCAGATCGTCCACGTGCAGAAATTCCCGGCGGGGTTTTCCGGTACCCCACACAGCCATGCTCCGCGCCCCCGCCTCTTTGGCTTCATGGGCCTTGCGCATGAGAGCTGGTATCACATGACTGCTGGCGAGGTCGTAGTTGTCATTGGCGCCATACAAGTTGGTGGGCATAGCGCTGACGTAGCGGCGACCGTACTGACGGTTGTATGCTTCGCACAACTTGATGCCCGCGATTTTGGCCACTGCGTATGCTTCGTTGGTTTTCTCCAACGGAGCGCTCAGAAGATAACTTTCTTTGATGGGCTGCGGACATTCGCGCGGATAGATGCAACTCGACCCTAGAAACAGCAGTCGCTCGACGCCCGCTTCGTGTGCCGCCTGCAACAGATTGGTCTGCAGCGCCAAGTTGTCGTACAAAAACTCAGCCGGCCGGGTGCTGTTTGCGAGAATGCCTCCGACCCGGGCCGCAGCGATGAACACGTATGCCGGCTTGACTTGCGACATGAACCGCCGGACATTGCCCTGGAGGCGCAGATCCAGTTCATCCCGCGTGCGGGTAATGAGCTTGCGGTAACCACCGGCTTCCAGCCTGCGCACTATGGCCGAACCCACCATGCCGCGGTGGCCGGCAATAAAGATCGGATCATCGCTCGAAATGTGCCTATTCATGGTAGTTCAGTACCTTGAAACCATTTTCCTGGACTAGGCAATCCCGCCGCGCTACCGCGAAATCCTCTCGTATCATTTCCGAAACCAGTTGCGCGAATGGAATCTTCGGCATCCACCCGAGTCGCTCACGCGCTTTCGTAGCGTCGCCGAGCAGGGTTTCAACCTCGGTGGGCCGGAAGTACCGAGGGTCGACCCTCACCACCACGCTACCCGGCTTGAGGGACGGTGCGTAGCGCGGTTCGGCTTTGCTCACCACCGCGACTTCATCGACCCCGTGACCACGCCATTCCAACGCCACACCGAGGCTTGCCGCCGCTTTGTCCACAAATTCCCGGACGCTGTATTGCTGCCCGGTAGCGATCACGAAGTCTTCCGGCGTATCCTGCTGTAACATCAGCCACTGCATTTCGACGTAATCTTTGGCGTGCCCCCAGTCCCGTTTCGCATCCATGTTCCCGAGATATAGGCAATCCTGCAGACCCAGCACGATCCGGGCGATAGCGCGCGTGATTTTACGGGTCACGAACGTTTCACCGCGCACCGGTGACTCGTGATTGAACAAAATACCGTTGCACGCATACATGCCGTATGCCTCGCGGTAGTTCACCGTGATCCAGTAAGCGTACAGTTTGGCCGCTGCATAGGGACTGCGCGGATAGAATGGAGTGGTCTCCCGTTGCGGCGTCTCCATGACTTTTCCGAACAGCTCCGAGGTCGACGCCTGGTAGAACTTGGTGGTCGTTTCGAGGCCGAGGATCCGCATTGCTTCCAGCAACCGCAAAGTGCCGAGTGCGTCGGAGTTCGCCGTGTACTCCGGTTCCTCGAACGACACTGCCACATGACTCTGCGCCGCCAGATTATAAATCTCATCCGGCTGCACCTGTTGGACGACGCGCACCAAACTGCTGGTGTCCGTCAGATCGCCGTAATGTAGAATAAACCGACGCTGCTTGACTGACGGATCCTGATACAAGTGATCGATGCGATCGGTGTTGAATAGCGAAGCCCTTCGCTTGATCCCGTGAACCTCGTATCCCTTTTGCAGCAGCAGTTCGGCAAGGTACGCGCCGTCCTGACCCGTGATGCCGGTTATTAGTGCCTTTTTCATTAGTCGCCGCTCCTTGCCGCGCAGATCGTCCAGAAGAGAGTTTTGCTTACAGATTCATCACCGCACCCACGACCTGGGCGCCATATTCACGCACCGCACCGCAGAACTGATCCAGTTCATCCAGCCGGTCTTGATGTGTCTTGACCACCACGAGCGCGTTTCCGCAGCGCGCGGCGATCATGCGTGCGTCGGCACGCCGCCCGGCGGCCGGTGTATCCAGCAGCACGACGTCGTAGTCGCGCCGGACTTCGTCCAGCAACACTCGAAACTCGGTGCGCCCGAGCAACTCCAGCGGGTTCGGCGGAATCGGTCCGGCGGGCATCACGCTTAGATTCCCGAAATGCGCGATTGGCTGGATGGTCTCGGTCCAATGCCGTCCTACGAGGACCGTGGACAGGCCAGCGCCGTTATCAAGCTGGAAATATTCCTGTTGCGAGGGGCCCCGGAGGTCGGCGTCGATCAATAGGGTTCGCTCGCCCAATTGAGCAAATGCCGCAGCAAGATTCGCGGAGAGAAAGCTTCTACCGACCCCGGGGCTTGCGCTCACGAGCGCCAGGGTGTCGTGATCGTGATCCAACCATCGATTCAACAGCTCGGAACGCAGCTCACGCACGGCTTCGGCCGTTTCCGATTCCGGATCGCTGGCCACCACCAACTGGTCGACCCGGCCTCGGCCACCGCGCGGAAACGTCGGGTAGTCAAATTGCACAGCCAGCGCATAGCGAACATCGTCATGCGTGATGAGTTTCAATCGCACTGCAGCTTCGCCGAAGCGGATTTTTCTCTTTCGGTGCAGAGAAAACACTTTCTCCACGTCTTGCGATCGAAGTTTTCCGGCATCGATCAAGATTTGTCCGATGTTTCGGTCGGCCATCAGATTAGGGCTCGGAACCGAATCTCGATCCAGTCCATCCCCCATTTGGCGATCGCCGATCATGCGTACGATGCTCGACTCGTCGGTTTCGTTCCTGTATATGCGTGTCATGTGCACGTCTCCAATTAGCGTATTGCCATCGTAGAATTCGCGCCGGCAAGTCGGTGGTAACGACCACGCTTGCGTCGGCGCGATCCGTTCCCGATCACAGCAAGCACCGGAACACCGAGGCCGCTGCGCACGTCGTCCGCGCTGCGCACGGTGCGTTCGCGCACTTCGCGCCATAGTGCGATACCGACTCCGACCGCGAGACCAAGTACTAACCCAAGCGCCACGTTGCGGATCGCGTTGGGTCCAGAAGGACTCGCCGGTGCAACCGCTGGGTTCACGAGCGAAACGTTACTCTGCGTGCTATGGCTCTCCATACGCACGGCCGATACTTTCTGAAGCGCGTTGTCATAAACGTGCTGTGCATTTTCCACCCGAGCTTTGAGCACTTGCACGTGATCGCGTTTGGCACGCAGGTCGAGCAGCTTGCGCTTTTGTTCGGCAACGGCTTTCTGCAGCGATCGTTCGCGTTGCTCGACCGCAGCGACGTTGGCGCGGACGCTGCTGGATACAGTGTTGATTTCATGGGCGAGGCGTTGTTTGAGACTGGCGAGCTCCGCTACGGCTTGTTTGTAGCCCGGGTAATTCGGTCCAACCTGGCCAGAGAGCTGGTTGAGCTTCGACTGCTGCTCTGCGATCTGCTGCTTTAGATGCAACACCATCGGGTTCGACAACATGTCCGGGATCAGGCCGGCGCTGCCGCCACTGGCTGCGAACCGCGCAGCCTGCTCCTTCTTCGACTTCAAGTCGTACGCCTCGCCCTGAACCTGCGTGAGCTGCGACGACAAATCCATCAGCTTCGCCTGTTCCGTATCCAGTCGCTCGTCGGTGGCCACGATGCCTTGCTCGCGCTGGTAGTCGGACAATTCCGCCTGCGCCTGTTCGAGGTTTTTACCTAACGACTGCACCTGATCGGCAAACCAGACCGCATTTTCCTTCGCCGGATCGACACTCAACGCCACCGACGTATCGAGGTATGCCTTCGCGAAGGCATTCACGACTTGCTTCGACACTTGAGGATCGGCCGAGGTGAAGCTGATGTTGATGATGCTGCTGTTACTCCCGTTACTGGTGTGAATCTGGCGGCGTAAGCGATCGCCCCATATCTGTTCCTGTATCCCGCGCGCGGCCGGATCTGTGTGCTGTTCAGACGGGGAGAACAGATTGCGAAGGCGCGCGAACAACGCATGCAGCGGAGCGGCTGGGCCGGCGAGGGCCGCGTCGTACCGGTTCCGCCGCTCATCCTGGTCCAACAGATGCAGATCCCTAACGGCCCTAACCGCGACCGCTTGGCTGGTCACGAGATCCATTTGCGTTGCGACGTAACCCCCATACAACGGCGCGGGCACGCCCGCGTCGGGGGCGGTCGCCGCCTGCCGATAACCGACCATCAGACTTGCGTCCGCCTTGTATTGCGCCGGCAGCACCACCGTGATGAAAACCGCAGCTCCAAATCCCAACAAAGCCGCAATTGCTATGATTCGGCGCCTTGCGTGCAGTATTGCCATCAATTGTTGGAAGCTCATTTTCGACGACGCCGCTTTTCTTTCAGCTCAAAGCCGGTTCAGAAGATGCTTTCTTTTACGTACACCACGTCACCTGCCTTGACCGCGCTGGTCAGGTCGGCGCTCAGTGTCTGCACTTTGCCGTGGTCATTTGCGCGATTGATCCGCAGGCCCCGTTCCGTCCCCCGCACAGTCAACCCGCCGCCGACCGAAAGCGCCTGCTGGACCGTAAGTCCCGGTTCCAGCGGATACGCACCCGGCTTGCGTACTTCGCCATAGATGTAGAAAACCGGGACCGCAGGGACATACAAGATATCGTTCGGAGCGAGTTGAGGATCTTTGGGTTGTCCAGCGGAGCTGAACAGGTTGTCAAGGTTGACGCGATAGCGTTTCAACTCCCCGGACGGTTGCCGGCGCAGCAGCATCACTTGATCGCCGCCTTTTTCCGTTACGCCCCCCGCCTCGGCGAGCATATCGGTGAGACTTCCGTTACCGACGATTGCGTATTTTCCGGGCTTCTTGACCTCCCCCAACACGGCGACCTGTTGACTGCGTTGTTCGGTCACTAGAATGTTGACTTCCGGGTTGGGAATGTATTTACCGCGGTCGAGTGCATGTGCGATCCGGTTTTCGGCCTGGGATTTGGTCAGGCCTTGCACTTTCACTTCTCCGATCAACGGGAAATTGATCGTGCCCTTTTCCGATATCTGGGCCTCGGTGGCGAGGTCCGGATGGTTGTAGACATTGATCTTCACCGTATCTCCGGGACCGAGCGTGGATACCGTTCCGGCCATCGAGGCTGCGGCGAACGCGAACAAGAACACGGTCATGAGTTTTTTCAACATGATTGGAATTCCCTCTCGGTGTTTCTGGCTCTGTGTACGTGCGATCAGTAGGCGCTGCGCCCGAAAAAGCCACCTACGACGGTTCTGATCACAATCCACGCGTCCATCCATAATGACCAATTGCGCAGGTAATCAAGGTCGTAGTGAACCCGCGCCTTCATCTTATCGACATCCTCGGTTTCGCCACGCAGACCGTTGACCTGCGCCCAACCGGTGATTCCAGGCTTGACCTTGTGACGCAGCATGTATCCGGGAATGAGCCGGCGGTATAACTCGTTGTGTGCAATTGCGTGCGGCCTTGGGCCGACTACGCTCATGCCGCCTTGCAGCACGTTGAAAAACTGCGGCAGCTCGTCCAACGAAGTGGCCCTCATAAAGCGTCCAATGCCGGTGACGCGAGGATCGTGACGGCGTGCTTGCTCGATCCGGTCGCCGTCCTCGCATACGGTCATGGTGCGAAACTTGTATACGACGATCTCGTGACCGTCGATCCCGTATCGACGCTGTCGAAACAGTACGGGGCCCGGTGAGCTCAGTTTGACGGCTGCAGCAAGCAGCAACAGCAGCGGCCAGATCACGGCAATGACTGCAGTCGAGAACAGAACGTCGCTGACCCGCTTGATCAGCGAGTTGATGCCGCGGAAAGGCGTTTCCCGGATCGCGATCGCCGGTATGCCGTCTATATCGTCGATGTAATTCTGGATAGGCTGGAAGGCGTTCAGATCGGGCACGAAGTATACCGACGCCGTGGTGTCCTCCAACTCCGCCATTAACTGCATCACACGGGTTTGGGCCAGGGTGGGAAGCGCGATATAGATGGAGTCCACGTTCTTCGCGCGCACGAACGCAGGCAAGTCTTCAAGCCGTCCGAGAAGCTTATTGGAAAACACATCCGCGATACGCTGATCTTCCCGGTCATCGAAAAATCCCACTACCGGACCCCGCAACGGGTCGGACTCGATGCGGCGTGCCAATTCGTACGCGATCCTATTTGCGCCGACGATCACCTTGGCACGCTCCGAGCGCGCTGCACTCACCGCTTTTCGCAGCAGGCCGCCTACGAGCTCCTGTATCACGAGCAAGGCGAACGGGGTGACCACAAACCAGGTCAGCAATACCTTTCTGGAGTACAGCGTCGATGTTTTGGTGGCGAATCCGATGAACAGTACGATGCCCATCAATTTGAGCCACTGAAACAGCAGACGGCGCTTCGGGTAGGAGACCAGCAGACCGGACTGCGCCTTGGTCAAGGGAAACTCCGTGACGACATACAGGCTGAGGACGAACGTAAACCCCGCCAGCGATAAATTCAGGATGGAAAGATAGTGTTCGAAGGCCAGTGCACAGACCAGTAACGTCGAGGCGATTACCATTGGACTCAGCAGCCGCTGCACGAGCGCGACCCAAGGCACGTCGTGCAGACTGCCGGTATCGAGGCGTCCGGCCGCCATCGGCGCTACACCGGCCGGCAGGTAACCTGCGGACTTGGCCCCCGGAGGGAACATCCGTTGTTGTCCCGTACTTGCCATCAGAGGACTGCGTTCCTTTCTCGCACCAATTACACCTACCGACCGAAACCACGATCCGCAGCCGGAATGAACAATGATCGTTGCGGCAACAGTTCGTTGCGCGTCTGCACAAGCCCCGATTCAATTCCGGACTCGTTGGTCCGTAAAATTTGTTGGTCATTCGCATACGCGCCGCGACTCGGCGCGCTGGTTGCTTTGCAGCAATCACCGTGCCATCGCAATTTTTAGGCGTGCTTTGAGTGACTTATACAAAAACCAGAAATTGGCGCAGCCTCGGTTCGTCGTTCATCGGCAACGCTTACCGGGCCGTGTTACAACTAAGTGACTGATCTCACGGCCACTCGCGGTGTCCTGAGAGAGCAACGACAACAAATGGCGACATCTGTGGCGGAACGTGTCGCAACTACTACGACCGTGATGCCGAATCGTCGCTGCGAGTTACTGAGCGTTCGACCGCACTCGCACCAATGCGGACCGTACAATCGCGATTGCACCCGGGTGGGATCATGACGAAGGGAAATTGGATGCGGCGGGGACTGCGGCCGCGAGCGACGCGATGTCGATCGCGCGTTAAGGTGATTCCCATGGGTCGGGGATGATTTCGGAGCGCGCTAAACAATATCACCGGCATCCACCGCGGACCCGCCAACCTCCTTGTCAGCGGTGCGGAGTGGACCGCCCCGGGAACGAAGTTCCGCGGAGCAACCACTTACTGCGCGTTTACATGCGGCCGGGCGCCGCTCCGCTGGCGCCCGGATGAGTGCTCAGTCCAGGCGGTGTCGAATCCATACCGGCACCGGGCGCTGCACCCGGTTCAGGCATGGTGCCGCTGGCACCGGGCCGACCGATACCGTTCGGCTGGCCGGGGGGCGCAACCGCGCTGGGCGCGCGGCCTTCCAGCGCGGAGAATTCGGACTGATCGACCCTGCCATCACCATTGGCGTCGAGACTGCTCCACTGGCCCGACAACCGCGGGTCAAGCTGCGCTTCACTGCGGCTGATATTGCCGTCGCGGTTGGTGTCGAGTTGGGCGAATCCTTGGGTGCCAGTGTCGACATTTGCAGACGCATCGCCGCGGACGTTCGCGTCGGCGCCCACTTGGGCTGCAAGCGCACCGGTCGACATTGCGGCCGCCGCGACTGCGGCGATCAATAGATTCCGTTTCATAGTCTCACTCCTTGGGTTGATTCAACGTACGTGTCTCTACATGCACTGCGCGTGCCAATAGAGCACCGCGATTCGCAGGCGCCTGCATGGCGCGATCGAGCCAGATCGCCCACTCGGACGCGCGATCCGCACCGAATGCCACTGCGACGCGCGCGATATCCCCCCATTGCGAGAAATTCGCGCGCCTTGATCGACGCCGCGCGGGCCGTGTCGTGACATCGCAACGATTTTCGCCGCCACTCAGGCATGAGTGAGATCAAAAACCCAGCGTGCGCCGATTCAAGCTAAACTGACCCGGTCGCAATACATCACTGACTGGAAGTCCTTCATCGGGCATCAGCAAAGGGAGTAAGATGAATAACAAATACTGCATTGTAATCGGAATGAGCATGGGATTGGGTGTGACGTTCAGCGCAGTGGCGCAGCCCGTGTCGTGCGCAGAGGGAGAAACGCTTGCACCCGTGAGCGGCAAAGTATTCAATAACGCGGTGCAACCGGGAATGACCCTGGGCACAGTTCATGCCAAGATCGGCACAGCAAAAATGAAATGCGGGATATTGGGTCAGGGCGCATCCGGCAACGATGGCTCGATCAATTACATGCATACTTTCGTCTGCGATGATGAAGTCGTATTCCCACCGACCGGGGATACGATGCATTCGCAATTAACGTTGAACACCACCGGAGTCTCTAATTTTCAGGCCTGCGGCACCAATTATCCCCCCGGATCTGCATACGGAACTTTCCAGGAGATTTCGGTTCCCGTCCCCGGTACCGGGCGCGGTATATTTTCCGGAGTTCAGACCGGCGAAGTACGCATCGACGGCACCATCAACTGCTTGGGCACAATCGATATGAAATTCACCGGCGCGGTTTGCCTGAAAACGGCGCCGTAGCGTAGACTGCAATGCGCGGTCGTCCCCCGATCGTGTTCGACGTTGTAGACGACCGCGCGTTTTTGCTTCATCTCGGACAGCTGAATTATTCGAGGTGCAAACTCTTTCGTTACCGTTTCCTGACCATACAGGCGGCCAGCCCGCGTTCAATTTCGATCGACAAGATCTCTGCGGCATTCGGGTCCGCACGTTTTTGATCGATGACTTGCAGGCGCGTTGCCAGACCGTTTCCAGCCGCCTGTACGGCGAGTTTTCCAGCTGCGTAGTTCACGACGTAGCTTCCGTCCCGGGTATTCACGATTCCTTTGAGACGCACCACCGGAAGCGTTGAGATCCACCGCTTCAGCAAGTTCAAATCAAAGATCGTGTCGGCTGGATAGCGCCAATTCATGCTCTGCCACCGCGCGGATTGCGCAGTTGCCGCGGCTACGGCCGCAACGTTGGAATCGCGATCGGAATGGGGATGTTCCAGCCAAGCGAGTTTCATTCGGCCATGGGCGGTCGAATCAACCTTCGCTTTGGGCGGATCGAACTGCGTCGCCATGGACCGATACGCTTCCAGTGCCGCATGCGATGCCAAATCGATTTTATTTGCCACTAGAACGTCGGCAAGTGCGAGCTGCTCCAGAAACAATTCATTGCTTACGCACGCCTCGCTGAGCAGTTGCTCCGGATCTACCAAGGCGATCACCGCTTTGATATCCAGCACTCCGCGAAAATCGTTCCCTTGCACCGTTTTCAAAACCCCGGCCGGATGCCCTATGCCGCTGGTTTCGATCAGCAGTCGATCCGGAAGCGTTTCCCGCAGCAGACGATTGATGGCGACTTGCAGCGGCACACCTTGGGCGCAACACATGCAACCCCCCGGGATTTCTTTCACCGCAATTCCCTGGCTCTGATATATCGCGCCGTCGATGCCCACTTCGCCGAACTCGTTTACCAACACGGACCACGATTGATCGGCGGGCTTGTGCCGAATCCAATCGAGGACCGCGGTGGTCTTCCCTACACCGAGAAAACCAAATATCAAGTTGGTTGGAATGTCTTTGATAATGCGCATTGACTTCCCAATTTACGGTAGTGCAATACAGGGAATGAACGTTACGTTGGCAGCGACCTGTGCTTTTTTTACAGCTGCTGGGAGCCGAATCCGCTGATTATGCCCGGCGGGTACTTTTCAGCCTCACTCGGTTTCGTTGAGCATGACCCGGCCCTCTAACTTCTGGTGTTTGCGCCTCGGATGCACCTGGCACCGAAATTCGAAACCGTCGGGCTTATGTACCGTCGTTTCCCACCAAAGGGGCTTGTCACCGTCCAGATAACCGATCACGGATACAAGCAATCCTGCGCCACCGGAGTCGACCCCAAGAAGGGCGGCTTGATAGTCGTTTAGGATCACGGCCTGAATCGTCTCGTCAGTACGAAGTACGTTCAAGCCGTAGGTTTGTTCGAAAAGGGCGTACAAAGAACCGCTCAACGCATGTTCCAAGAGGTCCGGACAGTACCGTGCGACTACGTATCGGTCCTCCAGGATCATTGGCACATCGTTGGCCTTACGCAGTCGTTCGATTCGATAGAGCTGCTCGTCGGCCTGCACCTGAAGCTGGCGGGTGACCATCGAATTCGTGTCGGCGGCGCTCAGGCGTTCGAAGCGCAGCACCTCGGTTGAAGGCCGCAAGCCCGCTTTGCGAGCGTTGTTCGTGAAACTGGTCAAGGAGGAAAACGCACCACGGTGGGGCTTTTCCGCAACAAAGGTACCCACGCCTTTCTTGAATTCCAGGATGCCTTCAGCGACCAGGTTCGACAGCGCTTTGTTCGCGGTCGCGCGGCTCACCTCATAACGCTCGCAAATCATTCTCTCAGTGAGGAATTGATCGCCGACGCGGTAGTCGTCGCCCGCAAGAAGCGCTCGCAATTCACTATTAACCTGTTGATAGATCGGATCTTTGTTAATCATTCGCAGATTCCAATGCCGTCCGCACATGGGGTGCCGAGGGCCCGGCGGCTTCGCCAGCGTGTCCGCCACCGACCCGGCTCCGAGTATATCGCGGGCTTCCTTGACTTCGCCGATGGTCGGCGGTATTGATGTGGCTAAGCCACTATACCACATGCCAGGAACCGTAGGCCCAGCCTGAGTAGATCGAAATCGAACTCCAGGAACCGACCTTCAACGAAGCCCACAAGGGAGATGCCGCCGTGTCGATGGTGACCATGAAACCGATGCTGCAGCGTGCCAAGCGCAACAAATACGGTATCGCTGCTTTCAATATGATCGACTACAACAGCGTGCGCTCGATCGTAGACGGAGCCCAAGAACTGGATGCCCCGCTGATCATCCAAGTCTCCGTGAAAACCATTCGGCTGTGGGGACACAAGCCGATCGCCGAATGGGTACGTGGCTTGGCGAACGATGTCGATATCCCGGTCGCCTTGCACCTGGATCATTGCAAGGACATCGAAGTGATCAAGGGTTGCATCGACGCCGGTTGGACGTCGGTGATGTTCGATGGCTCTGACCTGCCTTTTGAGGAAAATCTGGCGCAGACGCGGGTCGCCTATGATCTTGCCACTGCCGCGGGAGTCGGCCTTGAGGCGGAGATCGGCGCAATTGGCGGCACCGAGGACGATAAGTTCGTGGCCCAGGACGAGGCGATCCTCGCCGACGTGGACGAGTGCATTCGGTTTTGCCGCGAACTGCCGGAGCTGGCAGTGTTCGCGCCGGCCATCGGTACGGCCCACGGCTTCTATGAAGGAAAACCCAGAATCGCTTACGAGCGGCTCGCGACTATCAACGAAAACATTGATATTCCGATCGCGTTGCACGGCGGAACGGGGTTGAGCGAGGAGCAGTTCCACCGCTGCATCGGCTCAGGCTGCTCCAAGGTCAATATCTCCGCCATGCACAAACGGCAATACATCGAAGCGTTCATCGGCCTGCGCGAAAAAAATCCCAAAGAGAGTGAACCCATCAAGTTCATCGATGCCCAGTACGATGCGCTGAAAGCCGACGTGAAGAACATGATCCGAATCTTCGGCTCCGCGGGTAAGGCAGCCGATGCGCGCGGTGCATATAACTGATCGCAGCGTGCCGAGATCTTTCCGATGCAGGCATTGATCTTCGATTGCGATGGTGTCCTGGTCGATACTGAACGCGACGGCCACCGCGTTGCCTTCAACCAGGCATTCGCCGCCAAGGGCCTCGACCGCGAATGGTCGATCAAGCGTTATGGCCAACTGCTGACGACCGCCGGCGGCAAGGAACGTATGCGCCGAGATTTCGAGGAAACCGGCTGGCCCGTACCGGAAGACGAGCGAGATCTCTTGATTTCAGACCTGCATCGTTTGAAAACAGATTTATTCATGGAACTCGTTCGAACGGGACGACTACCGCTGCGCTCGGGTGTCGCGCGGCTGGTCGATGAGGCGATCGAGCAGGACATCGCGCTCGCCGTTTGTTCGACGTCCAACGAGCGCGCAGTCCAGGCGGTTATCGATGTGATGCTGGGGGCCGAAAGAGCCGCACACATCAGCGTGTTCGCGGGCGATATCGTCGACACCAAGAAGCCGGACCCGGCGATCTACAAACTTGCCGCCGCACGGCTCGGCTGGAACCCCGCCCGTTGTGTCGTGATTGAAGACAGTCACAACGGCTTACGGGCCGCCCTGGACGCGGGTATGCACTGCGTAGTGACGACTGCATCGTATACCGGGAATGAAGATTTCACCGGCGCCGATCTCGTAGTGGCTGAGCTTGGTAACGGCGCATCAGTCCGCATACACTTGACTGATCTCCAAGCCTTGTGCGCGACATAAGGGTTCGGCCATGAAACGCATCGTCATTGCAGATGATCTGACGGGCGCGAACAATGTCGGCGTGCTGCTCACCAAACAAGGCTTCTCGACCGTCGTAGTCACCCATGAATCTCCAAATTTTCCGGGCGCGTGCGACGTGTTGTGCGTGGATACCGACAGCCGCTACGCGTCAGCGGGCGAAGCAGCGCGACGTGTGCAACGGGTCGTAGAGAGCGGGCTCGCCCAAGGCACGCGTCTGTTCTGCAACCGAGTGGATAACCTGCTGCGCGGAAATATCGGTGCGGAAACCGCCGGGATACTGCGCGCCTTGGGACCGGACGCATTAGCGCTGGTGGTTCCGGCATTTCCAGCGCTGAGCCGGCATGTCGTCGAAGGACATCTGTTGGTGGATGGCACACCCGTACATCTACACCCGATCGCCGCAAACGATCCCCTGTCTCCTGTGCGCCATTCGCGGATCGCCGACATCCTCGGCACGCAATTCGCCGGCCCGATCGCCGAAATCGGCGCCCGCTCGGTAACGCAAGGACCGGCAACGCTCGCGCAGGAACTCGAACGAGTGGCGGCGTCGGGGTGCGACGCCGTGGTGATCGACGCCAGCACCGATGAGCATCTGGTTACCATCGCCCGCGCCATGACCCTGCTCACCAGACCGTGTGTGCCCGTTGATCCGGGTCCGCTTTCGGCGACCTACCTGCGGTTGTACCGCGAACAACACAGATCGTCCCGCGGAAATACGATCTTGGTGTCGGTCGGCAGCGTCACGTCGTTGTCCCTACGTCAGGTTGCACATCTGCTCGCACAGGAGAAGATCGATCCGGTGCGTTTGGATGCGCGAGCATTGCTGGGCTCTGCAGATGAAGCGCGCAACGCGATACAAGCAGCCGTGTACGAATGCTTGCAGCAATTACAGGCCTCTCCTGCCACAATCGTGCTGACCACCCACCAGTCCGCTCATCGCTCGATCGACTTGGCGCGCATGGGGAGGGAACGCTGGTGTTCGCCCCAGCAACTGGCCAAACGCATCAGCGACGGCCTTGCCAAAGCGACGTTCGATACGATCAGCGAAAGCCGGAGCCGGCTCGGCGGCTGCTATACCAGCGGCGGTGACCTGACCGCGTCTTTGTTCCAAATTTCCAAAGCAGAGGCCATCAAGATCCTGGGCGACGTGGTTCCCCTGACCGCCTACGTGGAATTGAGCGGCGGCCTGCTGCACGGACTCCGCATGGTCACCAAAGGCGGTTCGATCGGCGACGAAACTACGCTGTCCGAATGCGCCCGGTTTCTCCGAAGTGCGCTGGAAGACGGCTAGCACCAGCACAGCGGCTTCCCTTGGCACGATGGAAGTCCGCCGATGCCGTTGGCGACCAGCGGCGGCGGGCTCGCCCCTTCAGTTGCTGCCGCGCGCTGTCTGCGACGCGCGCAGATTACGGCTTTCCGGCGCGTACCCACCGCTTGCGACCCAAGAGGCGACGCCCGCATCGGCGCAGGCGCGTTGCAGATGTCCCAGGCGTTGATTTGTGAACTCCAAAAACACCGGGTGTTCAGCGTAGCTATCGACGGCTGCAGTATGACAAAAGCTGACCATCCAACTGCATCGGCAGGCGCCCTCTTCGCGCACCACCGTTCCGGAGCAGACTTGGCGCACCCCTGGTATCGTGGCAAGCATCCGCCGTCCCTCGACGAGGACTGCCTCGATCGCCGAGTCATCCAGGCCGCCGCCCACGTCATGGCGCACGAGCCGTTCCACGGGCGTCCAGCCCCTGCATTGTTCCAGGACTTCCGCGGCGCGCCCGGCCGCTCCCCATAACCGCAGGCAGCGCTCGGTGTCACGCTCCACGGCGTCTTGAACGGCACGCATGGCGGTACCGTAGTTGTCCTTGGTATTGGCCTTGAGGCTGGCCCGCAACTGCTCGATCGCTGTATCGGCCAGCCCTGTGTAATAGCCGATCTTGGCAACGCCATTCGCGATCAGACGTTGGTACTGGCTATCATGGAGGCCCGTGCCTCCGTAAATTGTCAACGGAATTTGCAGCGCCTCGTTGATCTGTTTCAGACGCTGCCAATTCAGCTTGGGCTTCGCCTTGGTGCGCCCGCGCACAGTACCCACCGCTACAGCAAGGAAATCCACTCCGGTCCTGTCCACGTAACCCCGCGCCTCCGCCACCCCAGTACACGCCAGCACACTCGAACCGCGCTGCACATTGTCGCCTCCGGCTGCGGGCACTACCCCGAGCGCACCTTCCACGGGTACTCCGCAATGCTTGGCCATTGCAACCACTTCGCGTGTAATGTCGATGTTTTCGCCCAAACCCCGCTCGGAGGCATCGACCATCACCCCATTGCAGCCGCCGTTGATCGCGCGTGCTGCGGACTGAACGTCACGGGCATGATGGAAGTGGATTGCCACCGGCACCGAGGCACGCTGTGCGGCGCGCTCGGCCGCCGACAACAAAAGATCGAAATCAATGGCATCGGCACGCGTATCGTCCAGGCTCAGGATCACGGGCGCCCGGCAGCGCTCCGCTGCGGCGACAACCCCCTGCAACACTTCCAGGTTGGCCAATTCAAAAGCGCCTACGGCATAATTGTGCCCGTAAGCGTGATCGACCATATCTTTCATGTTTACCAGCGGCATTGCGAACTCTCCCAGACGCGGCCGTGTCGGAAGCCGGTGTGGCCTCCACCTGCGGCGATCGCAGACCTTGGCGGTCGGCAGTAAGAAGGTTGAATCGATGAGCCGGTCTTGCCGACTTTCGCTCGTCACGATGGATTTGAGTCTAGGGCCGGGATCTGATAAATTACAGTTTAAGTTTTTAAACTGTTAGTTTATTAAAACTTTAACGATGAATATCGTTCAACCCCTGGCTCTCTAATACAATGTCCGTTCGCAGCGCAACCCTTCATCAGCTCAGAATTTTTGACGTGCTGGTGCAGCATATGAGCATCACCCGCACTGCGGAGGCGCTGCACCTGACGCCGCCTGCCGTTTCCATCCAGGTGAAACAATTGGCCGCGGCGGCGGGCCAGCCGTTGATCGAGCAGGTGGGGAAAAAACTCTATCTCACCGCCGCGGGCGAGGTCGTCGCCTCGGCCTGCCGCGACGTTGCGGCTCGCATGGAGCGCCTGGGCCAGGAACTGGCCGCAATACAGGGGCTTGAGAAGGGTACGCTCAGCGTTTCCATCCTCACGACGGCGAAATACTTTGTGCCGCAGCTGCTGGGTGAGTTGAGCGCGAAGCACAACGGGATCGAGGTATCGCTTTTTGTGGGCAACCGCAAAGCGATCCTCGACCGCCTCGCCCACAATCAGGACGATTTGTACATCCTGGGCCAACCTCCCGAGAACCTGGGCGTGGTTTCCATTCCTTTCGCGCCGAATCCGTTGGTCGCCATCGCCCATCCTGAACATCCGTTGGCGGGAAAGAAACACATCTCGCCCAAACGCTTGGCCCAGGAACCGTTTATCGCCCGTGAGCTGGGTTCTGGTACCCGGCTGGGATGCGAGGCCTTTTTTCAACGTCACGGAACGGCGCCACGAGTGCGCATGGAACTGGGCAGCAACGAAGCCATCAAACAGACGGTCGCCGGCAAATTGGGTATCTCGATCATCGCCAAGATTACCGTGAATGCGGAGATCGAGCGCGGCAACCTTGTCATTCTCGATGTCAAAGGCTTGCCGCTGGAACGAAATTGGTATCTGGCCTATCCAGAGAACAAGGTCCTGGCGCCGGCTGCGAAAGCGTTCAAAGAGTTTTTAATTTCCCAGCGGATGGACGAAGCAGCTTCGGCCTAATTCGCTCGCGGCCGCAGTCGCCGGGTTTTTTCCACCATGCGGAAGGTCGAGCGGTTATTGTTGAACCGCGATACCTGGCCGAGTGGCACCCACCTCACATCGTGCGATTCGTCGTTGCCGGGAACCGGCAGCCGGTCATCGATTTCCAGTAGGAAACGGACGTCGATGTGATCATGCTCCGGGCCGCGATGACTGGCCGGTATGCGGTGTATATCCAGATCGAACACCCGACCATCGATCAAGCGGATGTGCTCCCGGTCGATTCCGCTCTCTTCAGAAGTTTCACGTAGTGCCACGGCGATGATATCGGCTTCACCGTCGGCGTGCCCTCCCGGTTGGAACCATTGACCGTGCTTGCGATGATGCATCAGGAGCACGCGCGAACGGTCCGGGTTCACCACCCAGGCCGAGCCCGTGACGTGTCCCGGCCAAAGATCACAGTGAAAACAATCCGGATGCGACTCAATGAATGCCCGCGCCCGGTCGATGTAGGCGGACTCCTCCATGAACCGAGTGCGGTGCCGATCCAGCAGATCAAGAAGTTCCTGACGGTGCATGAGCTCACGTTCCCGATGGATTCTTCACCGCCGCTATAGCCGCGGCCGCCGCCTCGTCGACATCCGCTTCGCGCCCCGACAGTGTGAGGCGCCCGTAAGCGCCGACCGCACGCACGTCGATGAGCGTGATGTTGGCGGCCTTTTCGGCCTGATTGGCAGCGTAGACGATATAGCCGGCGGGCTCGGTTTCCAGAATGAACATGCTCTGTTCGGGCAGAATCATCGACCCGCGACGGTTCTGGCGGTTGATCAACACCGTGTGATCGGGCGTCATACCGCGAATGACTTCCTGCCAGGCGATCTGGCATGGCTGGCGGTCGTGCACCTGGGCGCCCAGGCGCTGGAGTATTACCGCGCCGGCTTCCTGCACGTCGCTTTGATCCCGGTGGTGAATCACCATCGAACCATACGCCCGCTCGACCACCTGCTGCGCGAGATGAACCCGCGTCGCCTTCAACGCAATGTCGGTCAGCCGATGAATCGCCATGCCCGGAGACACTTCCACCCACAAGCAGGAGTCACCCGGCACGGGCAGGAAACCCTGCGATACCGTGGCCATATACTCGGCGAGCTGCGGCTGCAACGAGTCGATATATACGTATGTTCGAAGCTCTATCATCTAATAGACTACTATGTCCGCGCTCAGTCGGACCCTTGGTTACTTTGTCTAACATGGCCACGTACGCGACTGAGATCGCGCGAGGAGATTCAGCCCCGGAATTTCACCAATCGGGTGATCTGAATATCGGAAATGAACACCACCCCTGAGTGTTCGTTGAAGAACGGCGCGAGCCCTTCCAATATCGGATTGACCAGCTCTTCCGGCGCAGCGGCGATGATCATGATCAGCACATCATCCTCGTTGAACATCAGGTGCCCTTCACGGAATCCGTGACTGCCTTTGCCCGATAAGTTGTTGATGATCGTGTAACCCTTGACGCCGGCCCGGTCGAGGATGTCGGTGGCGAATCCCTGATGTTCTCCGGCTAGAATGATCTCAAGCTTTTTCATCGGGCTGAAATTCAAATTCTTCATGATGCGCTGATCTCCTCAATCAAAGCCTGTCCGGGCGCGCCCGCAAAACGGCGCCGGCTCCACTGTCCGTCCTCGTATACATTCACCGTGCCATGCTCAGGGTCGATGATCAGCAGCCGAATCCAGCAGTTGCGTACCAGGGACTTCACGGTCGCCACGTTTTCAACGGCGCGCCAGGCATGTTCGAAAGGTGCCTCGATTACGGTGATGAGTCGCAGCGGCTCGTGATAGGGTCGGCCGTTGTCGAGCACGGTCTGTGCCGGAAGACCCGTGCGCAGATCGCTGAGGTTGCCGCTCATGACGCCGAAACGACCGGCTACGTTGTGGTAGACCTTGCTGCCACTTCCGAACCGCTCGTTGTCCACCGTGGAAAAGTAGTGCTCCATATTGATCCACTGGCCGACCACAAGCGGACCGGTAAGGATATTTTCGAGCAGCCGGCGCCTGCGATCCACGCGATAGTCGTAGGAATGCAGAAATGCGCGCCCCTCCAACGAAGACGAACGGGTCAATGCGCGGCGTCCAATGATGAAATAAGCGTTGCCCGCCAGACCCCACTCGGGCCGCACCTGGGACCAATCCATGGCATTGCGGTGCGCGTACTTGAATGCTTCGCTCGCGCCAACTTTGCTTCCGTTCGCATCAATCTGGAGCGTAGGGATCCGCTCCTGGGTGCACAAACGGGACGAGGCGCGCAACCCCTTGCGCAAGCGATCCATGTACAGGACATGAGAGGGCGGCAAGCGATCCAGGTCGAACAAACGTAAGTCGTCGGTAGTCGTATTGTGTAGCGCCGGCACGAACCAGGTATCGTCCGGGATCTCGACCCGCTGTTCGCGGAGCCGCGCGCGCACCTCCGGCTTGTTGGCCATTTGCGCCAACGCCCGGGCATTCGTCAAACCATGGTTGCCGCCGCAGGCGCCGCAATCGAGTGCGGACTCGTAGGGGTTGTTCTCCGAGACGCTGCCGTGGCCTACCAACAACACGAAACGGGAAAAGTTATTTGTCAGTCCGATCCCCCTTAGCGCCTGACTGACGAAGCCCACTTGTTCGTCGAGGCTGAAACCCAGACGCGCGAGACGTTCCATTTGCATTTGCGCAAACGACGGATCGATGTGATACACCCGTCGCAGACGCTCAATGAAAGCCTGTTCGGCGCGCGAATCCAGAGACTGGGATTTCGCCAGTTCCGGCGCGCCCTTGCGATTGCCCATAGCCGCTTCGCGCAATTCCCGCACCAAGGCGTCGTTGATACTTTCGGCCTCCAGGCCGAATTCCTGCTCGACGGCCTTGACGATCACAGCCCGCTGTACCGCGCGCAGGATGGAATCCGCTTGTTCCCGACTGAGCTTGTCCAAGAGCAAATGAGTTTGAGGTTTGCTAGCGTACAATCGCTGCCGCCAAGCATTGTAATGCTGCGGAATGACCGTCTTGCCGACCATATCCAGTCCGAACAACAATCCGATGGCCTCGACGGTTACGAAAGGTGTAAGAACGGATTCCTTCAACTCGTGGACGACCTTCTCGAGCAGGGTCATCGCCGCCACATCGTTTTTGGATTCGGAAACCGCCATCTCCAGCACAAGATTCTTCGGCGTCAGCAGCACCGGACAAAGATTGACTTCACTACCTTTCCCCAGTTCCACGAAACTCACCGGAACACCGAAGAACCCGGCAATACCGAACGTCTGGTAATCGCCCACGTTTTCCAGGTGCCGACGGATACGTTCGGATCGGGTGTCGATACAAAACAGCGCCTGGGCGAATGGACGTTTTTCATGTTGAGCGGTCGTATCGACGCTGATGCCCTTCAACAAGCTGTCCATCGCTTGCCGCTCCATGGACCGCAGCCAGATCATGCCCTCGCGTTGTTCGAATTCGAGCAACGTGTTCAACAAACTGCCCAGCCCTTCTTCGGAAAGGTGTTCCAGCACATCGGGCTGATTCGCCTTGCGCGCCAACTCGTTCAGTTGCTGCGCTTGTTGCTTGGCCGCATGGGCCCGTTTCGCAACGAAGTATTCGGCAAACAAACGCTCGATTTTCTTCCCACGTCCGCCCGCCAGGACCTGCTCCACGCGCGCGGCAAACGACGGCAGTACCGAACCGCTGTAGAGCTCGTGGCGAAGATACATTTCGTGGGGACGTTGCTCGATGGCGCTGATCACATCGCTCGCCGAGGCAGCCATGCCTTTACGACCGCGCTCGCTCAATAACGCCAGGGCGAGCGTCAAACGTACCGCCATGAAATCCACCAGGTCCGCTGGATAGCGCTGCGCCCAGTAATAGTGCCGCGCGTTGGAACGCCACCGGATAAAGCCCGCCCAACCATGGAGTCGGGCGAGCTCGCAGGTGAAGTAGCTGACCCACTTGTCCGTTGGAACGCCGAGAGTTTGCATAATGTGGGCGATAACGCCCTCTGGGCTCGGGTCATCTCCGATCACGCGATTGATATGCAGCCCGCGCAGATACAGGCGCCCGTTGTGGCTCGCGACGTTGCGCCACGCATCGAAGAACCCTCGCTCGCGACCGGGCATGCCCCATACCGATTGGCCTTCGTCAAAGAAATCCAGGCAACTTTTGATGAGCAGTTCGTCGAGTTCCGCGCCGATTTCCGTGCCGTAGAGTGTATCCACTGCTTCATAAACCGGACACGCGCCCAACAGATCGCACCGCAAACCATCGAACATAACCCGGTCGTCTGGCTGAGATGTGTCGGGCGCGCCGCCGCGCAACGCAGTCCGGATGTCCGAAACGCGCGCGAACTTTTTCGGCTGAGCCACCGGCCCGTCGGTTTTTGTCAGCAAGGCCGTCAGCCAACGATTCAAATCGACTCCCGGTATGGCGGCGCGTTTGCCGGTAAACGATTCCACGTCGGCGGCCAGTTGCGTTTGATCGACCTTGCCCTGGCTCAGATAACGCTGGTATTCGGTTCGCTGCAGAAATGCTCTGGCGCGAAACACGCGCCGGCCTTTTTCAACCGCTTCGGAAAAAGGCAGATGTTCCAACCCGTGCAATGGGTTGTGATGAATAAACGTACGCATGGGCCAGAAGTACGGAATCGGCTCTCCAGCCACGTAGATCATGGCGCGAATCTGAAGTTTTTTACCGAGCGGCAGCGTCATAGCAGGACTCCGCTGATGTAGACGCCGCTGATGAGCAGTGCGATCAGCACGGCGACAAAGAACCAGGTGGAAGCCAGACTCAAATCCGGGACGTTGCCGCCATTGGCCGGACCGACAATCAACCCTTGAAGCAACCGCGCTCCGGCCCAACTCCACAGCACCCAGATCGCCACCACGATCAACGCCGCCAGGGGCGCCGTCGGCGTTGCAGCGATCACGGTTACGAGCATGGCAAAGAAACTGGGGAACAAAGGCACTGCAATGACTGCAAGCACCACGCCCACCAATACACCGGACAGGCGCGGCAGCATCTCTGCGAGACCACCGTAGAGACCCGTATATGCAGCCCCGAAATTCCGTTCCAGGCGCGCGGCGAGTAACGCCAACAGGACCAATGGCAAACTGAAGCCGAGCGCATGCAAACGAATCAGGTGCGGGTCGGTGTGATTGAGGATCACCACCACCCAGAGCAACGCCCACGCCGAAGTGGCGAGGTAGCCGATCCAATGCCCTACTTCCCGTAATCCCACGGCCCGAAAGGCGTAGAGCCCCGAGGTCAGTAGCGCCAGAGCGAGGAACCATCGCGACGTAGGCGCCGAACTCAGGGATACAAGGCTCAGTCCGAATTGCGGCCACAGCAGTAAGAGGATTGCGCGCACCGCTGCGTTGCGAACCCGATTGAACAGAAAATTGAAGATCATGCTCAAGGGGAACAAGGGCAAAAATATGCCGGCAAGCCAAGGACCGAGCGCAGTCATCTCACACCCACCTCAGCCAAACATTGAGTCGCGTGGCGGCCGCCAGCAGTATCCGGGCCATACGGCTGAACAAGTCGATGAGATAAAACTCCCGCGACACCAGGGTGTAGAACATCAACCACAGACGGCCGGGACTTGCATGCCTGCGACGGCCGTTCTGCTCTGCGTAGTAGGTCAGCACCCACCCTGCGACAATCAAGCCGGTGAGCACTCCTACCAGCACGTCGAAGCGGAGCACCGTGATATTGGCGGCGGCATAGATCTGTTCGCGAAATGCCGCATCGGGATACAGGAACAAGTCGAACGCATGACTCACCAGGGTGTAACCGAGCACCACGACCGCGAAAGAAAAAATGCTCAGGGTCACCAGCCGTCCCAAATTCTGGCTGCGCATGCGATAGGTCGCGAAAATCAACTGCGCTCCGGTCACCCATCCGAAAAACAACAGCACAATCGCTCCTTGTTCCTGGAAATGGTCACCGGCCACCAGCAGATGAGCGACCAGCAAAATGCTCACCGGTACCGCCAATGTAATGGCTGCCATCAAAATCCAGGGGCGGCGCACCCGTGCCGGGCGGCGCTCGATGACGAACTTGTACAGTTCGTCCTTTGGTACGCGGTCGTCTTTGCGGGCCGCGTTGATGACGCCCCCGGCGCCCAGGAACAGCGTACCCTTGAACAGGCCATGGGAAATGAGGTGAAAAATCGCCAGGGAAAAGGCGCCGACCCCGCACTCCATGATCATGAACCCCATCTGCCCCATGGTGGAGTAACCGAGGGATTTCTTGATGTCGTTCTGGGTCAACATGAGGGTGGAGCCGATCAATGCCGTGACCAATCCGACGATAAAAACCCACGGCAATACACCGCTGGTATGCACGAATACGGGCGCGAAGCGATTGATCAAAAAGCCGCCGGCATTCACGATTCCGGCATGCATCAAAGCGGAAACCGGGGTCGGACCAGCCATGGTATAGGGCAGCCAATTATGGAGCAGAAACTGCGCCGAACGTGCGAAGGCGGCCAGTGCCACCAGTCCGGCGACCAGTTCCATTAATGGAAGACCGAATATGGTATGCGCCGGCGCGCGCTCACCGATGAGGGTAAAGATCTCCGGCAACGACCAGGTATTGTAAGCGTGATACAGCAGACCTGCCGCCAGCACCAAAGGCAGGTCGCCCAAACGATAAGTGATGAGGGTCCAAAACGCGTAACGATGTGCCGAATGACTCCGTGTATCCTGACCAAGCAGAAAGTAAAGCAGCACACCAATCAAATGCCAAGCGATCAGCAAGGTGATCAGATCGCCGGCGCTGACCATCACCAACAGTGTCGCGGTCATTAGATCCAACAACACGAAGAAGCGTCCATAGCCTGCCTCTTCGGCCATGTAACGCACGGAATAGATATGTACGATCAGACTGATCCCGGCGATCACCACCGCCATCAGCGAGCTGAGCGGATCGAACAAGAATATGCCCCAGGACCCGGCCAACGCCAACTGACCGGAAGCACCGCGAACCCACGCTACGGCGAGCACGACGGCGGCGAGCCCGAAGGTCAGAACAGCGGCAGTCACGCTCAAGCGTGCCACCCGTCGCCCTAGGCGTGCGCAGAGCAGCTGGGTCAACACAGCGGACAACAGCGGTAAGGCTGCAACCACTACAACGAGCTGTTCCATGGTCATGGTTCGACTCCCTTACGACGGCCGCGTGCAATGGCGTGCTCAGTCGGGCCAGATACGAAGCCCGCTCTGATACGGGTCACCGCCTCGGCTGCGGGTATTGCCAGCCGAAGACCGTTTGGCGACCGTCTTTTTTTTGGCCTGCGGCTGGGACTTTTTCTTGTGCGACGATGAGGTCGCGCGCTGACTGGCGCCGCCTTTTTTTTCCGCAGCGGCCGCCTTGGTTTTACGCATGGAAGCGACCAGCTTTTCGCCGGTTTTGTCGTTCGCGGTCATGGCTTGACTACCTCACTGATCAGGTTTTGGATCTCGGCGACAGCGGCGTCGCCGCTGCGCCCCATATCCAGCACGCTTTTTCCTTCCAGCACACTGGCGCGATAGACGGCGCGGCGGCAAAGTGCCGTTTCAGCCGCTGGCAGTTCCAGCTCTGCCAGGGCTTGGCGCATCATCCGGGAAAGCCGAGTGCGCGGTTCAAGCTGGTTGATCACCAGCAGCGCCCTCAAATCCGGGTTGGTCCTGCGCGCTTGTTCAACAGCCTGTTCGATGTGCACGGTCGCCCACAAGTCGAGGGGCGAGGGCTGCACCGGTATGAGCGCAATGTCGCTGACCTCGAGCGCAGCGTGGGTCTGGGGGGCGTGTACCGACGGCGGGCAATCAATCACGACGTGATCAAAGCCACTGGCGTCCCGCGCAAACCTGTCTGCGAGACCCGTCGCCATATCGACGACGCTGGGATCCGAGTCGGAGCCGGCGATTTGCTGCCATTGCAGTACCGAGCCCTGGGGATCCGCATCGAAAACCACCGTGGAGCCTAGTTTGGCCAGAGCCGAGGCAAGGTTTACGGCGAGCGTCGTCTTGCCGGCTCCTCCTTTATTGCCCACCAGTGCGATCACGGCCATGGCGGACGCTCTCAGCTAGTTCCGCCGGGATAGAGCGCATCGAGCTGTTCTGCAAAGCGGCGCTGACGATCGCCCAGTTCATCCTCGCCTTCTTCAGCGTGAATGGTAATGTTCGCGTAATTGCGAGCGAATCCGATGTCCGGGTACAGACCTTCCCGTTCTGACAGATCCGCCGCCTGGTCCAGAAAATCACGCAACGCGGAATAGTCCGGGAACTCGTAGCGCCTCTCCAGACGATTCGGGCGTTTGCGTTCCTGCCACTGGTTGCTCACGGCGTATCTCCTTTAGAAGGTGGCACGCGGTTGCGCCGAGACCGAGTCGCCGGGTCTTTCCACCTCATCGAGCCAACGGGCCAGCTCGCGTCCGTGGGCTTGTTCCTCCCCAAGGAGCGTTTCGAAAAACAAACGACCATCGTGATCGCCCTGGCGGGCGCAATAACGGGTTGCGTCGTCGTAGAGGCGCACCAGTTCGTGTTCCAGCACCTGGTCGTGACGCAACAACGCTTGCAGATCCTGTCCGAGCTGTACCGGTCGAAGTTGCGACGCGTTGGGCGCAACCCCGAGCGCCAGCATCCGCGAGATGATCCGGTCTACGTGGCCCGACTCCTCGGTGGCCTCGTTGCGCAGGCGCTTGGCCGGTTCAACCAGCCCCCAGGTCGCAGCCAATCGCGCCTGGGTGCTGTACTGCTGAACCGCGCTGAACTCGAGGCTCAGCGCCCGACCGAGATAGCCGAGTACACGCGGATCGGATGGTCTCTGCATCATGACGACGGAACGGACTGTTGCGCGATACCCGTCAACTCACTCAGCTACGCGCAGGACGATTACCGGCCATTGCGTTTTCACCCCCGAGCACCGGCTCTACTTCGCGGTGCGGGCGGGCGATGATGTGCGCGGCCACCAGACCGTCGCCGACGCGCTCGCAGGCATCGGCACCGGCGCGTACGGCAGCGTTGACCGCGCCGGTTTCGCCACGCACCAACACAGTGACATAACCACCGCCGACGAATTCGCGTCCGATCAGACGCACCTCGGCGGCCTTGGTCATGGCATCCGCCGCTTCAATGGCGGGCACCAGCCCGCGGGTTTCAATCATGCCGAGTGCAATACCGTAGGTATCGTTGGCCATGGCTGGAATCTCCTGTTACGTAATAAAGAGTTGCTGACGGTTTGTTTAAGCCGCCGCGTTATCGGACGATTCACCGC
Source organism: uncultured Gammaproteobacteria bacterium (assembly GCA_963849825.1). Lineage (GTDB taxonomy): Bacteria > Pseudomonadota > Gammaproteobacteria > JASBUN01 > JASBUN01 > CAVXJN01. The sequence goes on from CAWKIK010000001.1 coordinate 274,632, forward strand.
CCGTGGGCAGAACCGGCTCCACTTCGCGGTGCGGACGGGCAATGATGTGTGCTGCAACCAGACCGTCACCCACGCGCTCGCAGGCATCGGCACCGGCACGCACGGCCGCGTTGACCGCACCGGTCTCGCCGCGCACCAGCACAGTGACATAACCGCCACCCACGAATTCACGACCAATGAGACGCACCTCAGCGGCCTTGGTCATGGCGTCCGCCGCTTCAATGGCGGGAACCAATCCGCGGGTCTCGATCATGCCCAATGCAATACCGTACTTGTCAGTCGCCATCTTTTTATCTCCGTCGTCGGAATTGAAAAAACAAACTGTGTCTATTTCTTGCCCAGTACCGGCTCGACCTCGCGGTGCGGGCGAGCAATGATGTGCGCGGCAACCAGACCGTCACCCACCCGTTCACAGGCGTCGGCTCCGGCGCGTACCGCCGCATTCACGGCGCCGGTTTCACCGCGCACCAGCACGCTGACATAACCACCGCCCACGAATTCACGACCGATCAGACGCACTTCCGCGGCCTTGGTCATGGCGTCCGCCGCCTCGATGGCGGGCACCAGTCCGCGCGTCTCGATCATGCCCAATGCGATTCCGTAAGTTTCATCTGCCATATTCGTGTCTCCTGCTTAGTTTCTTTCCCGTTCCAGGGACTCATCACCCTGCGCGTTGCTTTCTCCGTCTCCGACCTGCCGAGTTACCGATTCGGCCTCCCAGAAATCGATGATTCCAGCGATGGTGAGATCGGTGAAAACCCCGAAATCGCCGCATGCATAACGCGCCGCCGACCCGCTGACCGTGAACACCCAGTTACCGGCGCGCGCGCCGACCGGATCCACCGCCACATGGCGCCCACCCCTGGCGTCTCGCAAGACGCGCAGGCTGGTCTGCTTCAATCCCGCCACCCGTCGTGTGCAGACCAATGGCGCTTCGACCTGAAGGATGTCCATCGGCTGCGCCTCAGTCCTCGACTTCTTCCGGCGGCCAATGGTCGATGATTCCGACAATGGTCAAGTCGCTGGGATATTCCTTGCTGCCTGCCGCTTCGCGGGCCGCCGAACTGCCAACGCAAATCACCCAGTCGCCCGGGATACAGCCGACAGCGTCCACAGCCACCAGCATGGAACTGCCGTCGCGAACCACCTGCATGTGCCGGTGCTCCAGGCCGGGGATGCGATTGGTCGCTACCAGCGGCCGTTCTACCTGACAGATTTTCATCAGTGCGCCTCCCCTGCTGCCTCGCCGTCGACCGAACAGCCCACCACTTCGATGCGGCCGTTGCTCGCGTAATCCCGCACCAGCATGAGCGTATGCAGCAACCCGCGATCGATCAGAGCGCCATAGCGCCCGGCCAGGGCCTGCGCCACACGCCGACAACGCTCGACCGCGCGTGCGCGTGCGCCGGGCACATGCCCCTGGTAGTCAAAACGCACCACTACCGGAATCGGCAATCCATGGGCGATGTTCAAGCGCGAAAAAATCTTGACGCCCACATCCAGATCCGCCGCAGCTTCCTCGACTGTGTCGAGATAGGCGAAATAAGTCAGATTGCGTAGCTGAATTTCTTCGAAACCCTTGCCCGCACCGATGAAGCGTTCGGCATGTCCGATGTCCTGATAGCGCTCACCGTGGAAACTGCGCACGTAATCGATCTGGGATAGGTTGTTTTCCAACAGCCGTATCATCAACAGCTGCATGCCTTCCGGCACTTCGATAGCCGCCTCGCGCACCTTCGCCTCGACACGTTGCTGCGCCTGCTGCGCGGACAAGCGCTGGGTCGCCTCGTACAGTTCGCGAGCGTCGATGTAGCGCACCGGATCGATGTCGCCATCGACATCGGCCACATGAACACGGATGGCATCGGTGTCGGTGTCCAAACCGATCAACAGCAAATCGATGGAAGCGCCGCAGCAGTGCGTATTCTGCACCGCCTGCTGAAATCCGCGCAGACGTTCGAGTCCGGCATGGGCGGCGGCGGCGGTGTTGGAACCGTGCGCCGCACAACCTTCGTTGGGATCGCCGGAGCTGTAGTGATACACCACTGCCTTGAGATAACGCGTCGGTGCGTCGGCGGTGTTGGGCAAACCCTCGCGGAAGCGCATCAACTCGGTTTCGGTCCATTTTTCCAGGCTGTCGTCGATATCGAACAGCGCCCCTGCATACGACTTGCGCCGCACGGCGCGATACGGCAACCGCAGCACGAAACGAATGACATGCGCCAATCGGCCGTCGGCGCAGGGCGAAATATCCAGGGTATGGAACCCGCATTCCTGCAAAAACGACTCGAACTGGGCTTCGTCATGCGAGCCCAGTGGATCTGTCGTGAAGAAGTCATCGCTGAACCGGCGATAGGTTTCGAACACGCACCAGGCGAACAGACGGCGCATGTCGAGCTGTTCCACCCATGCGCCGGCCAGAATGTGTTTCGGCAACTTGAAACCGAGGTGTTCACGGGCAACGCGTTGCGCGCGCGCCTCAAAATCCTCTTCGTGCTGCAGGCCGGAGACGCGCTTGAGGGCAGGCACAATGGCGTCGAAGGCGGACTTGACCCGCTGTTCGTAGTCGAACAAGCGGGCATTTTCCTCGGCCCGCGCCAGCGGATGAGAACCGCGCACAATGCCCGCGCTCGCGCGCCGTGGCTCCGGACGCGCGCCGGCCACCGCTCCAGGACGCCGCCGCGGGGCGGTCGCTTGGGGCAAATGACCTTTCAGGGATTGGTTGCGATAGTTCAACATGCTCCTAGCTCGGTTCGCTTATCTTCAATGCCGCTCGGCTCAGCCGCGAGCGCCGCCGGAATAAGTCACCAGCGCACCGCGATCGGTATTGCCGCTGCCGCCGGTCACTTTGCTCATCGGTTCGGCCACCGCTTCGTTGCGCTTATCGTCGTGGGATTGCGCCGGCATGGCGCTGATCGGGCCACCGCGACGGGTCGGGTTGCGCCGCGTCGACGAAGTACCTTCGGTTCCCGTAACCCGGTCGCCTCGCGCCCAGTCGTCACCGGTAATCTTCTGGCCGGCGTCCTGGCCTTCGCCGGTGATGCGCGATTTGACGCGACCGCCGACTTCTTCGGCTGTGGTCTGCAATGGCACCGAAGGCTCGATCGCACGGGCGTCACGGCCAAAGCGCGCCTCTTCCGTACCGGTGACTTTGCCGGTCGCCATGCCGAACGGACCGGTGATCTGCCCTTGCTCGTAGGTCGAGCCGGTGACGCCGCCGGTCGGCGCCTTTACCTGTGCAGCTTGTGAAGGCGCCGTAACACTGAACTGGCCCCAGGGCGTCCCACCCAAAGGTTGCGGAAAGTCGGGACTTCCGGGCTCGGCCGGCGTGGCCGGACATACTGCGGAGAATTGATCGGCGCCCACGTAAGGCGTGCCGCTCACCGGTTCGCAGGCCCCTTTGGCAGCGCCAGTCAACTTGCCGCCGATACCCGGTTGCAGGCCGGTCATGACCGAACCTGGCGTACTACCGCGGCGCGGCGTGCGCACCGTCGCCAGCTGCGCCTCGTGCGGCGCGCAATAGCTTTGGTATTGTTCAGCGCCGGCGTAAGGGGTGCCGGTGATGGCCTTGCACGTGCCGGGCTCGTCGCCCGTGACCTTGCCCGAACGTCCGGTGAGGGTGCCGCTGACGGCTTTGCCTCGTTGGGTCTGGGACACGCCCACTTTGTTGTCCGCGGGTTTCGGCGTAGCGGCGCAAAATGTGGCGAACTGCTCCCGACCGATGTAATCGTCGCCGGTGATGTTGCGGCAGCTACCGGGTTCGTCGCCGGTGACGCGTTCGCTGCGTCCGACCTGCGTACCGGTCATGGAGCCACCGCGCAGGGTCTGGCTAACGCCGACTTTGGCCGGTGCACGGCCCTCGCCGAGTTGCATGTATTGCGTACCGGTCAATTCACGGCCGGCGCCGGTTTCATCGCCGGTCACTCGATTCGAGCGCCCGACATTATTTCCCGTAACCGATTTGCCCTTGCGGGTTGCGGAACTGGTGATCTTCATCGGCCCCGCTTCGCTGGGTTTGGCGCAGTACACTTCCGACTGATCCGCGCCCACGTACTGGGAGCCGGTCACGCGTTTACACGTACCCGGTTCGTTTCCGGTCACGGAACGACTGCGGCCGACTTCGTTGCCGGTGACGCGATTGCCGTGCCCGGTAGGACTAACGCGAACTTTGCGCGGCGCACTTCCCGGATCGGTCTGACAGAACTGACGGAAGATATCCGCGCCCATATATTCGGTACCGGTGACATTGCGGCAAGTGCTGTACTCGTCACCGGTCGTCCTGACGCTGCGCCCGACCTGGGTGCCGGTCACGATCTGACCGTACGTGGTTTCACCGGCGCCAACTTTCCACGGTGCGTCGTGCGCCGCCCCCGGCCCGGGGTTGGCATTGTCCGCGGTATTACCGAGGCGCTTGCGTCCACAGGGCTCGGACTTCTTCTGTCCCGCACCGCCACGCTGACTACGCTGGGTACGCACGGCGCGAGCCAATTCGCGGCTCGACATGTCGGGATTGGCGGCGCGGGCGGTCTGCGCTTGGCTCATGCCGCTGCTTCGCAGTCCCGCTTTACCGCGCGAGGACATCGCTTTGCGTCGCGCCAAAGATGCGGCACGCCCCGGACCCATGGAAGCCGCTTTGGTCATCGCGCGTCCGGGCTTGACGGTTTGCATCGACGAACGAGGCGCCGGCGAAGTTGCAGGCGTTGCATTCCTGGCTGCCGAACGCGAATCGGAGTTCGACACATCGCTGCGATCGGGGCGATCCAAGGCACGGTCCTGCCCGTCCTTACAGCCGCATCCACAACCGGTTTTCTCGCTACGCTGGGCCGATGCCGTTTGCGTTGCGCCGCTGCGGTCTCCGCGGCTGCGGTCTGAGGCACTGACCCCGGCCTTGCCGCGAGTGGACATGGCCTTACGCCGCGCCCGCGAGGCTTCCCGTGCAGGCGAATTGCCGCTGCCATCGGATGCCGGTGCAGCGGAGACGTTGGCTGGGCGAGATGCGGCCGACTTGGGCTTGCTGCCCGAGGCACTGCTCGGCACTTTCAAGCCCGCCTTGCCTGTGGTCGACATGGCGCGTCGTCTGGCGCGCGATGCCTCCCGTGCAGAAGAGCTGGTGGTGTTTGCAGTCTGTGCCATGGTTTTACCCCGTCGCGTCGATGTTTGCCTTCGTACCCGAACTCAACCGCGTCCCTCGAATACGACAAACGCCAACCCCTGACTCTGGGTGTAGTTGTCGTAACCGATCAGGCGGACGTGGTGATCCGGATAGCTACGGTGGCAGGCTTCCAGTTCGTTGAGAACGTTTGCCAGGGTTTTCTCGCCGAAGAACGGCAGCTTCCACATGGGCCAGTAGTCGCTGTTGGCCTTGGCAGGATGCTCATGCTCGATGGCGGGCGTCCATCCCTGGGAGAGCACGTAGGCGATCTGCTCGTGGATCTCGTCCTGGGTCATGGGCGGCAGAAAGCCGAAGGTCTCCAGGGTCGAGGCGGTTTGAAAGTCACCCATCTCATACAACTTTGCCATGATTGTTTCCTCGTATCGATTCGGTTTGATTTAGCGAACAGCGCGCGGCTTCAACCTACGTCCAGCTTGTCCACGGTCTCGAATTCGAACTTGATTTCCTTCCATGTCTCCATTGCCACGGCCAGTTCCGGGCTGTGCTTGGCGGCCTCGGCCAGGATGTCGCGGGCCTCCTTTTCGATCTCGCGGCCCTGGTTGCGTGCCTTGACGCAGGCTTCCAGTGCGACTCGGTTGGCGGCCGCACCGGCGGCGTTGCCCCACGGGTGACCCTGGGTGCCGCCGCCGAACTGCAGGCAGGAATCGTCGCCGAAGATGGTGACCAGTGCCGGCATGTGCCAGACGTGGATACCGCCGGAAGCGACCGCAAATACGCCGGGCATGGAGCCCCAATCCTGATCGAAGAACACACCGCGGGCGCGGTCTTCCGGAACGAAGGATTCGCGCAACTGATCGACGAAGCCCAGGGTGGAGGCGCGGTCGCCTTCGAGCTTGCCCACCACGGTGCCGGTATGCAGCTGATCGCCGCCGGACAGGCGCAAACACTTGGCCAGGACGCGGAAGTGAATGCCGTGCTTCGGATGACGGTCGATAACCGCGTGCATGGCGCGATGAATGTGCAGCAGCATGCCATTCTTGCGGCACCACTTGGCCAGCCCGGTGTTCGCAGTGAAGCCGCCGGTCAGGAAGTCGTGCATGATGATCGGACAACCCACTTCCTTGGCGAATTCGGCGCGCTCGTACATCTGCTCCGGATCGGGCGCGGTGACGTTCATGTAATGACCCTTGCGCTCACCGGTCTCCTGCTGGGCTTTCTGAATCGCCTCGCCGACGAACTCGAAACGGTCGCGCCAGCGCATGAAGGGCTGGGAATTAACGTTCTCGTCGTCCTTGGTCAGGTCCAGGCCGCCGCGCAGACATTCATAGACAGCACGACCGTAGTTTTTGGCCGAGAGACCAAGCTTGGGCTTGATGGTCGCACCGAGTAACGGACGGCCGTATTTGTTGAGCTTGTCGCGCTCGACTTGAATACCGTTCGGCGGACCCATGCAGGTCTTGATGTAGGCGATCGGAAAGCGGATGTCTTCCAGGCGCAGGTGCTTGAGCGCCTTGAAGCCGAATACGTTACCAACCAGCGAAGTCAGCACGTTGGTGATCGAGCCTTCCTCGAACAGATCGATGGGATAGGCGATGAAAGCGTAGAAGGACTCCTTGTCGCCCGGCACGTCTTCGATGCGGTAGGCGCGACCTTTGTAGTACTCCAGATCGGTCAGCAGCTCGGACCACACCGTACTCCAGGTGCCGGTGGAGGACTCTGCGGCGACGGCGGCAGCAACCTCTTCCCGGGGCACGCCCGGTTGGCCGGTGCACTTAAAGCACGCCAGCAGGTCCGTATCGAGGGGGACATAGTCCGGTGTCCAGTACATCTCGCGGTACTCTTTCACGCCCGCTTGGTAGTTCGCGCTCATTGAGGAGTCCTCCTATTTGCAACATTGATTGTCGATCGACGGCTTCGCGTACTCGGTGCGCGGCCTCAGCCCCCGGAAGTTAGTTAGAGTGTACGAAGGGGGTACGGTAAATTACAGTTTAAGTTTCTAAACTTCTTCTTTAGGGATCGTTTAACTATGGGGATGGCAGTGCGGCATTGACGGGCAGTCTATGCTGAGAGCTGCGCGCAGTGACAGTTTAGGTTTCTAACGCTGACGTTTAGCGATCGCTTAATCAAACCCCGCGGGCGACGCGCAACACTCGACAGTGGGCTCGACCATGAAAACGAAACGGCACAACACAAATATATGAAAGTTATCTGCAGCAAAGTTGACATCGCGAAGAATCTTTACGCGCTGCGTGACATGCCATACAGTTTTGACCTTCAGGGTTTAACATCCGTTACGCCAAGTTAATCCCTTCAACCGCGTGCGAGGACACCGGAATGACTGATGAGTTGGAGGAAGCGCACAAGCCGCAGTTTGAATCTGCGCCGGGACAAGCACGCAAAGCCGCAACCGTGGAAGATTCGCTGGCTGCCGCGGCAGAACTCAAGCCAATGGTAGGCGCGGTCCGCCGCATGGCACGAGAGCGGCGTGCCGCAATCGCCAAACGCGGCAAGATGGCATTGCCGCCCGAAGAACGCGGCATCGGTTAAATTACCGGCTGTTTGTATAGCGCGTCGCGTTCAGCAGGGTGCGCTCAGGCAAACGTTGCGGGAGTCGCCAAAGGGCAATGTGTCTCGCATGCAGCCATGCGAGCGTGAGTGCGTGGTGTAACATCGAAACCATACCGTGCGTTGGAACATGGTACGTCGTTGTAGAGCGCAGGCCTGGCTCCGCGAAGTGTTCGATCGTGACGCGCACCGGAAGGCCCGGTCGAGGGTGTCACCTCGGGCTACTGCGGTTTGCGCCTGTCAGCAGATCGACTCCGAAAGTCGTATCCGCCCGTAGCCTCATGAAACTTGACGTTCGATCTCCCCATATCGACGGCCATCCAGGAGACCGGAAGCCCGGTCCGCGCAGGCCAACGGGTCCATGCCGCGAAGTCGGCGGTTTTGCTACCAACTGCATTCGACCGGCGATTAAGGCATAGCGCTCGTTATTCAGGACAGTCGCCTATGGCGGTGAACGGTCGCACGTGAAGTGGTTCCCGCCCTTCGGCGGTGCAGAGTGTTCAAACCAAGCGTGAATGCCGCGGCTCGTCGACTGCGGCGCAATGGCGAATGCCACCGACTGACCGAGCAGACAACGAACGATCACGACCGCTACCCCGGCCGACCATCAATCCGCGGCTTGATCAACATCGGAATATAAACCAGGGAGAACGTCGCAAACCCGACGATCCACAGACCCTGGGAAAGGGCGATCCATAGCGTGTAGTGGGACTCAACCATAGCCGGCACCAACACCCGGAAAACCGCACCCACGATGAGCAGAGCAAATACCGGAGCCATGATCGCGGGTGGACTGGAGACTTCGCGGCCGGTGTGACCCAACGCGACACGTGACATCATCGCGATGGTTATCAATCCGATCCCGCCGAATGCGAACGCATGCACCGCGAGCTGAGGCGCAACCGACTGCCAGACCGACAGCGCTTTCAACAAGAATCCTATCGCCAGGAATGCATAGGCGATATAGAGCGACCACAACAAAGGTACCTTCCAGATTCCCGGCGTGTACCAATCCCGCAGGCGCCACAGATGAATCGCGAACAACGCGACCGAAAGCCATGCGACCGGATTCGACTGTTGCGTGAATATGTCGAGAACGGCCCAAGCCGTAAACAACACCAAGCTACTCACGTCCAGCCAGAGACGATTGCGCGCCGAAAATTCTTCTGCCACACCCCGCTCGATGAAGAATGGAATCACGCGCCGCGCCATCACAAAAACGAGCGCCAGAATTAGATACAAGCCCAAATACAACCCCCAGCGTACGCCCTGATCCAGGTAACCGAGGATACCTGCATAAAAGAACCCGTTGGCGAAAAGCATGAGAAGGAGCTTGGAAATTATGCCGAGTTGTTTCCACTGTCTAACCTTGATCACCGGAAGACTCACGCCGACAATCAGACCGACCATGAACAAAAGATCCGCGCTAGCCGCCAGCAGCAGCGCTCGGTCGGTGGGAAGAAAGAATGCGATGCGACCGATGATCCAACAAAGCAGCAGCAGGGCGAGCGGCGGCCCCCTGAACGTGCTTACACCTGTCCAATTCCCGACTGCCGTCAACAGAAAGCCGGCGACCACGGCCATGACGTAGCCGTAGATCATCTCATGGGCATGCCAGTAGATAGGCGCGATGCTCGCCATCGGTAGATGCACTGCGAACACGTAAAGCGCCATCCACGCCAGCACCGACACGACGGCGAACAAACCCGCCGCACTGAAGAACGGTCTAAAGCCGAGTTCAAACAAAGCGAATTTCCCGCCTGTTGAATGCTGCGATTCAATTGTCATGTCAACGCTTTCCTCTCCCGGAAACGACTGAAGCAACGCCGCGCCGGACCGGCGCTCACGACTGTCGATGAGCTCATTTCACGAGCCAAGGATTTCATCGGCGCCGCGGGCGCGCCTTGATATGAATCAAGGGTGACAGGAAGCTACCGGATCGGCGCGCGAAACAGCGCAAACGCAAGAAGTAGAAACCCCGTGCTCCAGCACAGCGCCGCCAGCCATAGCAGACTTTCCGCGCCCCCGGCGCCGATCCGCAAACCGGCCGCCAGCGCAATCAGAATGGTGATCGACGGCAAGACGCGCATCGTAGCCGGATCGCGTTTGGTGCGCAAATAGCGAACGCGGGCCATGACCGAGACCGTAAGCGTGCCCAGTGCACCTACCGTCAGTGCATGAATTGCAGCAACTGCGTCGATGCCGCCGATCGACCAGGACCCACCAAGCAACCAAAAACCGGTGGCAAGCCAAGCGTAGCCGGCGGAAAGGCACAACAGATCCGGACGCGCCCAGCAGCGCCATACGCGCCAGCGCGCCAACCTGACCGTGGTCAGCAATGCAGCCGCCAAAAGCAAAACACCTGCCACTCGCCGGCCGGCCGGATACGCTGCGGTGACGATCGCAGCCGTCATAAGCGCCAGCAATGCGCCCTCGATGCGCGGTTGAATGCGGGCTTCCAAATGTCGTCCTGCGCGTTCGGACGCCGCGGCGATCGCCGGCGCTATGATGCGCCCGCCCATGAACAACATCAGCAGCGCAAACAACAGCACCGTCTCCTGCAGGGCGACCTCGGGAATGGCAGTCGTTTCAATCAGCAACGCGACGTGAAACGCTGCCAGTGTGAGCGCGATGGCGGCCACGGTAGGACCGAGTGCTTTATTGCGGAGCTTTTTAGCTCCTTTCATCATTTTCGGGGCCACTGTGGCGGCGAGCAGCAGCGCAAAACCCACGTTGGTAGCCGTGGCCTCCAGACTTTGCGGCCACATCAAATAGCTTCCCCTTGCCGCCAACCACAACCCGAACAGCAGCCACATGCGGCCGGCGCTGACGTTGTTTACCAGGAAGCCTGCGGCGACGGCGAGCGCGTACCCGAACAAAAGCTCATGACCGTGTCCGATGGCAACGGCGAACCCAGGAATCGGATGCGCGTCGGAGAACATGCCGTACAGGGAAAGCGGAACGGCAGCCGCAGCATAAAGGGCGGCCGCCGGAAAGAACCAACGTTGCGCGGTGTGGAGCTGCCTGCTTCGGGCGCGTTTCAACGCCGCGGCCGAGGCCCGTGCTACTGAAAACGTGGCAATATTGATCCTCCCATCAGCGCCATTCGCCTCGTACGCTGCGCGCGGCGTGCAGTCAGTTCGCGCCGCCGTCCCAATCGGGCTCGACATCCTGCTTGGAGAAATCGATTACGACCAGTTCCGGCCGCCGCTGCACATATTCGTAGTGCACCCGTGAACCAAAGTGTGCATGAATCTGACCGAGCAGCGGCAGAGGGTCGTGGTCGTTCATGAACCTCAGCACTTCGCGTGGACCCATCGCATTCAACGCTCCGAATACAGAAGCGTGACGAAAGCGCTTGGCGATACCTCGCGCGTCGAAGTGGTGAACTGGTGCGCAAACCGTACGCAAGTGATCGGTCATCATGATCATTCCTCCCGGATGCTTTGGACTGCGAAGTATGGAGCGCGCGTGTTTCCAGACGCCTCAGCCGGTGCTCCAAGCACGGGGCCTGCGCATGCCGGCGATCTTGCACGCTTGCTGCATGTAGCCGTAGGGAAACAGCCGGTAGAGTTCGCTTCGGGCCTTGCGGCCTTTGCCAAGATCATCGCCAAGATACTTGATCACGAAGCGCGCATCCGCGGCGATTTTGTGTTCATCGTAGTATTCGCGCATGAACTTGAGCACTTGCCAGTGCTCGTCCGTGAGTTCCACGCCCGCACGGCGGGCGAGCTCTTGCGCCACTTCGGGATCCCATTCCGATGGATCCAACAGGTAACCTTCATTGCAGGTCGCTATCGCAGCTCGTTGTGCTTGTAAGGCCATCGTACTCACCTCTTCGCTTGGCTTTTTGGCCCGCCAGGCCCGGACCGGCAGATCGTTGGCGCCGGAGTTCGGTTCTGACAAGGGTCGATATCTGCCCGTGTACCTGGGATTTTCCATCGAGGCCTCTTGATGCGCCTTGATATGAGTCAAGACCGCAAGGCAACTCGGGGCTCACACACAGCCGGTCGGCTTCGGCAGGCCGGCTATCTTGCACGCTTGTTTGGCGGGTCCGTAAGGGAACAGCTCGTACAGGTACTTGCTGCTGCCCTTATCCTTGCCCAGCTTTTTGCCGATGGACTTGGTCAGCACCCGCACCGCCGGAGCGATCTGGTATTCCTGGTAATACTCGCGCAGGAAGTTGACGATCTCCCAACGATCGTCGGTCATTTCCAGGCCTTCGGCTTCGGCAAGCTTCAAGGCCGCATTCTCGGACCAGTCGTTCAGGTCGACGAGATATCCCTCTTCGTCGGTTTCGAGGGTCGTGCCGTTGACTTCGATTGTCATCTTCCAAACCTCCCTAGCGTTTTCCGTACATGCAATGTGGCTCAACTCGATACCGCGGTCCCCATTCAACTCCCGCGGGGCTGGTGTTGACCGAAGCAGACTTCAACAAGCCAAATGGGCATCGCTTACCTCGTCGTGCTGCACAAACGCACGCACCAAGTTCGTTCGGGTTACAATCCCCCGCAAGCGTTCTCGCTCGTCGGTCACGATGACCGCGCTGGCCCGATTCCTTTTCATCCGTTCCACCACCTGCTCCAATGTCGCGCTTTCCAGCACCTTTACCGGGTCCGTCGACATCGAATCTCGTACCAGACCCTTCAAGCCGTCGACGCGATGGCGATGCGAGAACAATCGATTCAACTTGCACCACCACCGACCCACGGGGTGGTGGCACGGGAGCCCGACAGCCGCCAGCACGTCGTCCTCGGTGAGCATTCCGACCACGCCCCCGTCGCGTTGCACGACCGGCAAATTGCGCACATGGTGCTGTAGCAGCAACTCGGCGGCATACGCAACAGAAGCATCCGGTGCTACCGAAATCACATCATGCGTCATGATGTCCGAGACCCGCGCGCACTCGGTCTCTCGCAGTTCCGCGTGCTTGCATGCCAGGCGGTACAACGTCACGAGGTCACCCGGCAAAACATCGATGTACGTGCCCATTTCTTGCAGTGCGCAAGTGAAGTCTCTTTCGGTCAAATCCGGTTGTTCGCTCATAGCGTTCCTCGATCGGTTCGCAGGAGTCGGTCGGTACCGTAGATCCGCGCCTTCCCTTTTTTAAAAACGGATGTGTGCCGAGGTGTTCAGCCCATGTTTGTGGGCGCGCCAGTTCTCGACGTGAAACCGCGTAAATGGAAAACCGGTCATCTCGAAAAACCGCGACCAACCGATCCGTTCCACCCATTCGCCGAGCCGTTCCCAGGCATGGGCGTCGCGCTTATAGCACTCCAGTATCGTACGCACGGCATCCACGGCCTCCGGCCAACGAGGCGGGTTGTTTGGAATTCCCGCGACCACCAGCTTTTGCAGAGTCGGCTTGCTGCGGGCATTGGAGTTCTTTCCGCCCACCCAGATCGCGAGTTTCGAATTCTCCGGATCGTTGATCTGCATGGGCGGGCACGGCGGATAACACGCGCCGCAACAGATGCACTTCTTTTCGTCGACTTCCAACGACGGTTTGCCGTTGACCAGCGCCGGGCGAATCGCCGCCACCGGACAGCGGGCCACGACGGACGGCCGCTCGCAGACGTTCGCCACCAGATCGTGATTGATCTTCGGCGGTTTGGTGTGCTGTATGTTGAGGGCGATGTCGGCTTGGCCGCCGCAGTTGATCTGGCAGCAGGACGTCGACAATCGCACCCGGTTCGGCATCTCCTCGTTCACGAACTCATGATGCAGCTCATCCATCAAAGCCTTGACCACGCCGGACGCGTCACTGGCCGGAATGTCGCAGTGCAGCCAACCTTGGGTGTGAGCCACCGACGACACGGAATTACCGGTGCCTCCCACCGGGAAGCCTTCGCTCACCAGCTTATCCACCAGCGGCTCGACTTTGGCTTCGGACGCGACCATGAATTCGATGTTGCTGCGGATCGTGAAGCGAACGTAGCCGTCGCCGTAGTCGTCGGCTATGCTGCACAGCTTGCGGATGGTATCGGTGTCCATCTGTCGGCAGGTGCCGGCCCGCACGGTCCAGATGGCTTCGCCGTTGTGGGACATGTGACGCAGCACGCCAGGGCGCGGTCGGTCGTGCCAGGCCCATTGTCCGAAGTTTTTTTGCATGACCGGATGCATGAACTGAAAAGGATCGGGGACGCCGCTTTCGATCGGGGTTCGCATTTGTGTGCTCATGAAGGCTCCTTACGCGTCAGGGGATGATACGGTGGGTGGATGCGCTCATGAGCCTGCCTCGGCGCGCCGTTGGTGCCATTTCTCGGCCTCTTCGTCCCACATATCGGTGCGCACGAACGAACTGGTGCGCGGCTGAGCGATCATTGCTGGATCCACCTCCAGCCCCACACCCTCGAGGAAATTGGTCAACCCGATGCGCTCGATCATCTCGCCGCAGCGTTCGTGCTCGAGTCCGTTCTCGGCCCAGAAGTCGATGATTTCAGTGGCCAGCTCCACCAGTCGTTCGTGGTCTTCTTCGGTTTCCAACTTCATGAAGGGCACGATCACGGAACCGAACAGGTCACCGATCTTGAGCGTGCGCTTGCCGCCCACCAGCAGGGTGACGCCGCGGTCTTTTCCGGGTGACAGCGCTTTGGTCATGACATTGATGCAATGCATGCACCGCACACAGTTCTGGTTATCGATCTCGAGCGTGTCGTTTTCCTTCAGACTGATGCAGCGCGTCGGGCACCGGGTGATGACGTTGTCCACGACATAATCGCGGCCTTTGGCTTCGACGAAGGCTTTTACCTGTTGCTGGTCGATCTGGATGTCGTCGCGCCAGGTGCCGATCACTGCCATGTCCGCCCGCTGAATGGAATTCATGCAGTCATTCGGGCAGCCCGAGAATTTGAACTTGAACTTGTAGGGCAGCGCGGGCCGATGCAGATCATCAGTGAAATTATTCAGCACCGTGCGATGGGCGCGCGCTTCGTTGAAACAGGAATGTTCGCACCGAGCCGAACCGACACACGACATGGCAGTGCGCACCGACGGCCCGGCGCCGCCCAGATCGAATCCCAATTCGTTGAACTCGTCGAAGGCGCCCTGGATGTTTTCGCTCTTGCAGCCTTGAAACATGATGTCACCGCTTTGGCCGTGGAACGCTACCAAGCCAGAGCCGTACCGATCCCAGATGTCTGCGAGCTGCCGCAAAATGTCGGTGTTGTAGTGCATGCCGGCAGGCGGCATGACGCGCAGCGTGTGGAACTCGCTGGAGGCGGGGAATTTGTCCGCCACCTCGGAGAAGCGGGGAATAATGCCGCCGCCGTAGCCGAACACGCTGACCGTGCCGCCCTTCCAATACCCTTTCTTGGTCTGATATGAGTGTTCCAACTGTCCCAAGAGATCCGACATCATTTCGTTTCGGTCCGCCAAATGTTTGAGCCCAGTGACAAAACTCGGCCAGGGCCCAGTCTCGAGCTGATCCAGCATGGGGGTCGTGTGGTTTTTCTTCGGCATGTCGGCTCCTTGAAAAAAAGTATTTGTCCTACATCTTTATAGACACAGCCGTGCGCGCGTTGAATAATCCGTTTGGGATAAACCCGAATGTTTTTGCTTTCTTGGCGTTAAGCGTTACTTATGAGGTCTTCCCATGGAACTGCGCCAGCTTCGCTATCTGCTCGCCGTTGCCGAGGAAGGGCACATGGGCCGCGCGGCGGATGCCGTTCACATCAGTCAACCCGGGCTTTCGCAACAATTGCGTAAACTCGAAGACGAACTCGGCGTGTCCCTACTCGAACGCCATTCGCGAGGTGTGCGTCTTTCGATCGCGGGCGCGGCGCTGCTACCCTTCTTCCGTAACGCGTTGCGCCAGGTCCAGGATGCCAAGGCGGCGCTCGCCGATCTCAATCAGCGCATCCAGGGTTCGATCAACGTCGGCAGTCTGCAGGCCATCAACGTCGGGCTGTTGCCATTGGCGATCGCGCGGTTGGTTACAGCGCATCCGGCACTGCATGTGCACGCGCAGGAACTCCCCGCGCTGGATATCGAGGTGGGCGTGCAAAACGGCGAGCTGGACCTGGGTATCGGCTTTCTGCCGATCGCGCGCCACAGCGATGACTTCGAGACCGAACCCCTGTTCGATGAGCGCTTGGTACTGGTCGTCTCATCCCGCCATCCCTTGGCCGCCGAAACGCGCCTGCCCATGGCTGAACTGCGCGACCTGCCGTTGGCACTGCTGCCGGAACGGTTTCAGATCCGGCGCATATTGGACGAGGTCACCGCGGCACAGGCGCTACCACTGCGGATCACCGTCGAATTGGACACAGTGCACAGCCTGCTGGCAGTCGCGAGTGCATCCGGATTGGGGACGGTGCTGCCGGCGATGGCCGTGGCCAACGCCTCGAAGGATGTCCGAAGCATTACCTTGGTCGATCCCGCTCCTTCATGCTCGGTGGGCCTGATCTGGCGCCGGGGAAGCTTTCACAATTCGGCAAGCCGCGCATTGGCCAATGAGCTGCGCTCGTTGATCAAAGACTACGGCGCCGCAATCCGCGAATAGGCGCTGCACCGAAGCAGCCCAGCGAGCGACTTATGCGATTCAATCAGTCCACCGACTATGCACTGCGCGTACTCACCTACCTCGGCATCAAAGGGTCCGAGCTCGCCACCATCACCGAGATCGCGGACGCTTATCAGATTTCGCGCAATCACCTGATGAAAGTCATCTACCGCCTTGGTCAGGCGGGATTCATTCACACCCAGCGCGGCAAGCACGGCGGCCTGCGCCTGAATCGAGATCCGTCCGACATTTCCATCGGCGATGTGGTGCGACGCATGGAGGAACGCTGGGATCTGGTGGACTGCTTCAATCCGGGCGCGAGCACGTGCCCTATCCAACCGGCGTGCGCCTTGCAGCACATTCTTCGCCGCAGTCTCGATGCGTTTCTGAGTGTACTGGATGAATACACCGTGGAGGATCTGCTCGCCAAGCGGACTTCCCTCGAGACTATTTTGCATACCACCGTCGCAATGCCGCGCTCCGACTGAGCGTCAGCGTCGCGCAAAGCACACCGCCGTACGCAGATCGTTGCGCGTACTATTGCGTAGTCTACGAGCCGCCGGCGTTGATCAGCGCCAGCACCCGGTCCAAGGTGGGCCCGATTCTCTTGAGTTCGTCCATGTGTACCGCCGACAGGTCCGCCAACGACTGTTCGGCGCGCTCGGTGAGCGTGATCAGCACGCGCCGGTGATCGTTCGGATCGTGATTGCGCACCACCAGCCCCGCCTGGGCCAGCCGGCCGACCAGTTCCGCCGCACTATGGGGCCGCAGCCTCAGTCGTTCGGCTAGATCGCCCACCGTCACCGGCCGTCGACCGGCGACTCCCTTGATCGCCAACAAAGCCTGGTGGTGGCGTGGTGTGAGCCCGACATCGCGTGCCGCGCGCTGGCTGAATTCCAGGAAGCACCTGAGCAGATAGCGAAATTCCGATAGCGCCTCATAGTCGGCCTGCGTCGGTATGGAACAGGCGCGAACGCCTGATTTTCGAGTGGTGCGCTTCCGCCCCATTTTTTAGCCGCCTCCAAGTGTCCTATATTATGTCGTGTTACGATATAATAATGCAGCTCACTGGCGCCGGCATTTCAGCTGCCGCCGGCCGCCATCGTAGCCGAGTACGAACAGGAGCTAACATGCCCGACCAGGACCGCTCGAAGCCCTTGGGCGATTTCACCACCGAACCCCGCGTGCTTTTGATCGCAGGCATCGCCGTGGTCGTGGCCACGGCCGGCGTGGTGGCCGGCGTCGCGCTCCTGAAGCTCATCCGCTTGGCGACCAATCTCGCCTACTTCGGCCAATTCACTTTGGCCGACCTGAAGCTCGGCGAGTCGCCGCTGGGACTGTGGATGGTGCTCGTGCCGGTCGCCGGCGCCCTGGTAGTCGGTCTGATGGCGCGCTACGGCAGCGATAAGATTCGCGGCCATGGCATTCCCGAGGCGCTCGAAGCGATTCTGCTCGGGCGTTCGCGCCTGGATGCCAAGGTTGCGATTCTCAAGCCCTTATCCTCGGCAGTCGCCATCGGCACAGGCGGGCCGTTCGGCGCGGAAGGTCCGATCATCATGACCGGCGGCGCGATCGGGTCCTTGATCGCGCAGACGCTGCCGGTCAGTGATCACGAACGCAAGACCTTGCTAGTCGCCGGCGCGGCCGCCGGCATGACCGCAGTGTTCGGCACGCCAATCGCCGCCATGATGCTCGCCGTCGAACTGCTGCTGTTCGAGTGGAACCCGCGCAGCTTCATTCCGGTATTCGTCGCCGCCGTCGTGGCAGCCGTCGAGCGCACGAGCATCGTGCACATGCCGAGCCCGCTGTTTCCGTTCGCCGCGAGTGCCGAAATTTCTTTTTTCGCCCTTGCATCCTGGGTGTTCGTCGGGCTCCTGGCCGGACTTCTTTCCGGCACGCTGACACGAATGGTGTATGTCTGCGAAGACGGTTTCAAGCGCTTGCCCATTCATTGGATGTGGTGGCCGATGCTGGGCGCAGTCGTAGTCGGAGTCGGCGGTCTGCTCGACCCGCGGGCGTTGGGCGTGGGCTACGACAATATTTTCGCCATGCTCCAGGGCCAGGTACTGCCGCTGTCAGCACTGCTGCTGCTCGCGGTCAAAGCCATCATTTGGTCGGTGGCACTCGGCTCCGGCACCTCGGGTGGCGTGCTCGCCCCGCTCCTGATCATGGGCGGTGCGTTGGGGGCGGTCTTGTCGGCGGCGTTTCCCGGTAATGATCCCGGACTGCTGCCCCTGCTCGCCATGGCGGCCACCATGGGCGGCACCATGCGCGCGCCGCTCACGGCAACCTTCTTCGCGGTCGAACTCACGGGCAACACGCATGTCCTGCTGCCATTGATTGCCGCCTGTGGCACGGCGCATGCGGTCACCGTACTCTTGATGCGCCGCTCGATTCTAACCGAGAAGATCGCCCGGCGCGGACACCACATCGTGCGCGAATACCGAGTCGATCCGTTCGCGTTGACGCAGGTCCACGAGGTAATGACCACCTCCGTCGAAACTTTACCCGCGCGCATGACGTTACGGGCCGCGCTCGCTTTTCTCACCAGCCCGCAAGCCATGCACCCAAGTTTTCCCGTCATCGACGACGGTGGTCGCGTGCTCGGCATTGTCGATCCGCCAACGATCTTGCGTTGGCGACGCGCCGGCAAGCCGCGCAACGCCACCCTTGCGCAACTGCTCTGCGGCGCCAACTGCCCGGTTGCCTATCCGGACGAATACCTTGACAGCTTGGCGGACCGACTGTCGATTGCAAACGTCGCCCATTTGCCGGTGATCTCGCGCCAGTACGAAACACTCGTTGGTTACATCGGATGGAAGGACCTCATGCGCGTGCGTACCAAGCTTAAAGCCGAACACCGAGACAAATCGACTTTCATTCGTCTTCGCGCTGGCCGTGTAATTCCGAGGCGCAACCGCCCAGAACCCTGAGCGGCAGCCGTGGGCGTCAACGGCGGCTCGCATGTGCGCTTGCCATTCCACTCCCGGTTCTCGTATGTTTGCCCGATACTGCGGCATACGCCTTGGAACCGAGCGCCCGGCCCGCGACTTTTTCGGAACTCACGTCGAATAGCGATGAAGATCAAGAAGCTCCTCAGTTACGAATGGGACGCGGTCGCAGGCGTCCTGGCGGCGATCGCCGCGATCATCCTGCACTTGCTGCACGTGGTGGATGAGCACGTGATTCTGCCCATCGTGCTCGCGTTGATGGGACTGCTGTTCGTCAACTTTATGCGTCATACACGCAACAATGAGATCACAGCCGAAGAGATCGAACGCACCGGCCATGCGGTGCGCAGAATCCAATCAGCGCTCAAGCAGCCGGACGTGCTGTTGATAGGGCCGCGACAACTGCGCGCGGTGAGCGAACAATTCGCCCGGGACATGAGCGGCGACGCCCTATGGTTCAATGTCTGTCTGTCGATGTATGTACCGGAACCACTGTTCGACACGCTGTTGCGGCCTGCTATCGAGAACCCCATGGTCCATTCGATACAGTTCGTGCTCGATGAAAGCCAAAAGGAATTGTGGGAACGATTCGTAAAGCCCGCGATTCTCGCTTGTCACGGTCATGAGAAAGTGCGAGAGCCTCGCTGGTGCAGTCTCGAAAAGAACGTTTCTTTTATCCTTGGCGACAGCCATCAAAGCAAAGGAACCGAGGCACTGTTGAGTTTCTGGGGTGAACCGTTCATGGCTCAATCCACGAAGCGCGACGTGCCGCGCTTCATATTTCATGTGCAGAAAAATTCCGAGCTGCTATCCCATCTTTCCGATCTGGAACGCGGTTGCGTGCATGGCTAAACTCACAGCTACGGTTTTTCGTTCGATCGTTATGGGGATTATCACGCGGAAGCCGAAAACGCTTCCAAGCCTTCCGGAGCGGATCATGTTTTTCAAAACGCATTTGACGTCCATTTTTGTTGGTATGGCGCTTCTAGGCGGCGGGCCCACCGCTGCGCAAGAGCCATCTCCGGCCTTACCGGAGCTTCGACTTTCGCCGCAGTTGCTGGAACTGCTGCGCACTGAAATGCGTGCGCTCGTCACTGGCATTCAAACGATCCCGGCGGCAATCGCCACGGCAGATTGGAAACATATCGCCACAACGAGCGCACAGATCAGCGCGAGCTACATTCTCAACCAAAAACTCACACCGGCGCAGAAAACCGAATTGCAGAATTCGCTGCCTGACCATTTCAAACGCCTGGATGCGAATTTCCATCGCGAAGCAAGCAAGCTGGAAGCGGCAGCCCACAACCACGATGCCCAGCTCGCCGCCTTTCACTACTACCGTCTGCTGGAAACGTGTACGAGCTGTCATTCGACCTACGCATTGTCCCGGTTTCCCGATTTTGCCTCCGACGCGACCGGCGCTCACGGTCATTGAACAAGTCCGACCGTACGTTTGACCGCCGCGCGGTGCGCGCCGGCTGAGTTTGCTCGCAGCGCACAACACGCGGTTCCAATGAACAACACCCGCCAGTTTCCCGCCCCCCGGGCGTAGACCCCTGCCGCAGGCGCAAAGCCTGCCGCACCGACTGACGTTCGCGCATTTGCGCTCGCCTTCCAAGGTCACGCAGGTCGCGGATCTGTATGCGGGCGGGCGCGGCGCTCGTGATGATCCGGTGTGCGCCGGGTTTAAACATGTACTTGACATACTTCTTTTGCCTCGCTATAAAACATGTGCGAAAAATACTTCTTTTCAAAATCAACGCATATGTGGGGCAAACCAGATGACTCGAAAGCAATCAAACTCCAGTCTTTTCCTAGCCTTGGGGCTCGTTTTCCTGGGCACGACTCAACCTGTCTGGGCTGACACCCAGAAAGTCGACCTGACCGTGATCGAAAAGGATCTGGCGGTCGACAACAAAGGCACGACCCAGCGGGTGTGGACCTACGGCGGCACCATCCCTGGTCCGCTGGTCCGGGTAACCCAAGGCGACACGGTCGACTTTACGCTGCACAACGATCCCAAGAACGAAAACAGCCATTCCATGGACTTTCATGCCGCCGTGGTTGACGTTCTGGATGAGTTCGAGTCGATCAAACCGGGCGAGAACAAGCATTTCACGTTCAAGGCCGAGCACCCCGGCGTGTTCATTTACCACTGCGGCGCAGATTCGATGGCCGAGCACATCTCCCGCGGCATGTACGGCGTCATCATTGTCGATCCCAAGGGCGGGTATTCAGAGGCCTTCCCCAAACCGGACCGTGAATATGTCCTGGTCCAGGGCGATCTGTTCGAAGCCGGCACCAGCGCCAAGGACCGGGCCATGAACCAACATTGGATCGGTGCCCTGGTCAACGGCAAGCTGTTTCACTACGACCCGGTGCATGACCCCAACGCCGGCAACACTCTCGAAGCGGCGCCCGGCGAACGCGTACGCATCTATTTCGTCAATGCGATGATCAACGAGGCGGCTGCTTTCCACCCCATCGCCGGCATTTGGGATCGGGTCTGGGACAACGGCAATCCGAAAAATATCCGATACGGCCTGCAGACCGTCGAAGTTCCCCCCGCACACGGCATGATCTTCGACATCGTGCCACCCGCCGGCCGCGCTACCAACAACGCCATCGTGGATCACCGCATGAAGCATGCCCTCAACGGCGCCATTTCGGTACTGATGACCTACGAAGGCGCGGATCCGGCCAAGGGTAAAACCGGCCACCTGATCCTGCGTTGATAACGGGAGAATCCTCATGCACACCACGACACTGACGACGGCCCTCGCGGCCGTCCTGTGGGCCGGGGCCGCGTATGCACCCGCAGCCTCTGCCGATACGGCCGCCGATGTCGCCTCGCGCTGCGGAACATGCCATCAACTGCAGCAGCCCACGGAACGCGGGCTCGAAACTCGAACGCAGAGGAATGGCCCGGCGCTGTTTTATGCAGGCGACAAATTCCGTGAACCCTGGCTCGTGCAGTGGCTGCAGCAGCCGACCCGCATTCGGCCCGCGGGCGACTTTCCGCCGGCCCATGTGAAGTCGACTGCAGACGGCGATGTCGTCGATCCGACAACGCTGTCGGACCATCCCACTGTCGACGAGGCCACCGCGAAGCGCTTCGCTGCGTGGCTCATGACGCTCAAGCCGTTCAGCGAGCGGCTCGCGACGGAGCCCTACAAACCCGGGCGCATATCGGAACGCATGGGCGCCATGGACTTCGTCAAGTTCAAGGGCTGCGGCGGCTGCCACCGGGACACGCCCAAATACGGTGGACTCTCGGGGCCGGAACTGTACACCGCCTGGCAGCGGCTACAGCCGGCCTTCATAGAGTCCTATATCCGCGAGCCGGTGACCTGGGAACCCGCCAGCCTGATGCCGGTAAAACATCTCAAGACGCCACAGATCCACAAGCTGATGGATTACCTGCGCGTCATCGGCGAGAAGGAGCAATGAGCATGCATCATCCATTCATCTTCGCCGCAGCGGCGGCACTCGCCGTCTCCACCGCAACCGCGGCCCCGGACCCCGGGCACGGCAAACAGCTTTACCGCGCGTACTGCACCCAATGTCATGGCATCACAGGTCACGGCAACGGCGTCAACGCAGCGCAGCTTTCCGTACAGCCGCGCAATCACACCGACCGCGGTGAAATGGCCGCGCGCACTGACGATGAGCTCTTCAAGGCCATCAAAGAAGGCGGTCAGGCAGTCAACAAGTCGATCCTGATGCCAAACTGGGACGGCAATCTCAAGGACAGCGACATCCGCGACATCGTGGCGTATCTGCGCGACCTCTGCTGCGCAAAGGGGAACTGAAGATCATGCAATCCAAGCTCATTGACGCACTTGTAATAGGTTTGGCGTTATTCGGGAGCGCGGTCGCGCACGCCGAACTGCGACACTTCGACATGACTGTGGAGGAAGTCACCCTCGATGTCGCCCCAGGCTTCAAATACAAAGTCTGGGCCTATAACGGCCAGGTACCGGGACCGCTTATCCACGTGAAGGAAGGCGATACGGTCGAAGTGGCGCTGACCAACAACACGACGCTCAGCCACACCATTCATTGGCATGGCATGTACCAAACCGACAGCTGGAAGAGTGACGGTGTGCCCGACATCACCCAGAAAGCGATCGAGCCCGGCGACAGCTTCACCTATCGGTTCGTCGCCGACAAGACCGGCACACTCTGGTATCACTGTCACGTCAACGTACCCGAGCACGTCGGCCTGAGAGGCATGTGGGGCCCGCTCATCGTCGATCCCAAAGAACCGATCGCCCTCGAGAAACAGGTCACCAAGGAAGCCATCCTGATGTTTTCGGCGTGGAATCCAGAAGTGGCAAACAAATACGGCGAAGGCGGAGCGCCAGGGGAACCCATCAGCTACTTCTCCATCAATGGCAAAGCGTTTCCGACCACACAGCCCTTGCGGGTCAAGAAGGGCGACGTGCTTCGGCTGCGGTTGATTGCGGCAACCGTCGATGTGGCATTTCACCTCCACGGTCACGACATGCTCGTCACTCATAAGGACGGTCTGCCCATAGAACACCCGTACCCGGTCGACGTGTTACACCTGAGCCCGGGCGAACGTTACGACGTCATCGTGAAAATGAACAACCCGGGCCGCTGGATCGCCCACGATCATATCGAACACCACACCAGCAACAACGGCAAGGCGCCGGGCGGTTCGGTTTTGGTCGTCGAATACGATGGCGTGGAAAAGACCGACAAGTGGTACGTGTGGAAAGACAAAGCCTATGAGCCGGATTTCTACTACACCGACAGCATGGCCCAAGGCTACGGTATGTTCGATATATCCTCCCACGAAGGAGTGTTTCCCGAACTCCGCCGTTAACCTCGTCAGTGGGCAGCAGTTCGAGTACCGGACAGTTGGCTCCCACAACACTGGCCGCGACCCGCTGGCGGGCGCGGCCAACGTCTTGCTTCCGCCCCGGCCGACCTCGCGCGAGGTTCGGTTGTAAATTGGGCCGCGAAGGGAGATTTCAATACGGAAGCTGGCGGCGTTCAGTTTATTCGAATCGCATTGGAAGTCACCGACTCCGACATCAATTGAACGACTTCACCGCCGCTTGGCTCAGCGGCCCCTTTTCGATTTCGATGTGCTTGCTCGCCAACGGTCAGGACGAGCCGACGTGTGGTGCGGGCGCCGCGGAGTCTTCGCGAAATATCGCTGGTTATTTGGCGTGGAGCGCGTATGTTAGTGGTTTCCGGTTGACTTCCCTGACCGTCTGCGGCGAGCAGGCACCAGCACGCTTCAATATCCACATCTTAAGCGTCTCCCGCCACCAGGTGCCGGATCCGCATCGAGCACGCGCATACGATGCGACGCAGTCCCATGCTGCAACCGAGTTCCACATCAGCAAGGGCGCCCCTACGATCGATACAGGAGCAAGACAATGTCCAAACTTCAACGTTCGAACCGCGAAGACAAAAAGCAGCCCGCTATGACCCCGAAAGAGAAGAAGGCCGCTAAGCGAGCGAAGAATCAGGCTCCCGATCCGTTCTCGACCGCCATGAAGCGGTCCTGATACTTGGTCCCGACGCTACGCCCGTGCATGACCAAGCAGGTTCCCGAAAACGGGATCGGCACCGACGTAGTGAATACACCCAGGTCGACGCGTCGCGGCGAAGATTCCGGTCGGATCGACATAGTCGATCGCATAATCGCGCTCTTTATTCATTTGTAGTTTTACGCTCCGGCGCACGCCACCAGCACTTGTTTTGAGGCGACGTGCTTCATGACACACGCTATTGCGGACGCAATGTTGAATCCGGGAAAACCTTACACCGTCAGACCCCGCGGCCGCGTAAGCTAGCGATCTCCGGCGGCTGTTCCGGGTTCCACGAACATCCGTGGGTTGAATTGAATGCATACTATCAAGCTAGCTTTAAAAATCGACAAGCCGTCGCCCTGCGGTACGCGACGATGAAAGTAAATTTTCCCAATCCGAGCCGCAGCTTCGACCCGGGCAGCAATCGCGTGCGCTTTTGGGGCTACGACAGCGCCATGGAGATTTCATTCTTTGTGGACGCGGCTGCGCTCAAGCGTCTTTGTCCTGACATGGGAGATGCCGAAGCCGGCTTGCTCAAGGCGTTCGATACTGCGCGTGCCCGGATCTATGAAGTTGCGGACAAGGTCTACGGACGGGGACGCCAAGGCTCGTACGCATATAGCCTGACAGCCAAGGAATTTTGACCGCAACCCATGGCGAACCGCCGCGGCCTGCGAGTTCGGTCTGCGACCATCCGTAGAGGAAAACCGAGTTCGATGCGGGGCCGAGCTTGAATGCGTCAGCAGCATACGGGAGTGATTCGCGGCGTTGCGCATCAGTGGTAGTGAACGATACGGCAAGACGCGCTACGCAATGGTTAGGACACGCGGCGGTACCGCCACGAGCCTGCTCATGTTTCGCGGATGGTCCGCATCATTGAACTCGTGCACTGCAATTTGAAAGGCGAGGCGCTTCCCGTTTGACGTGGAACTATGCGTCACCTGCGAAGGTGTACACCACCGGCGCGGCCGGTCAATGCTTTGGTTCGAGCATTTTCACGTGGGCGTGGAGAAACTCCAGGAATGTCTGGGCCACCACCGAAAGCTGTTTTCCTTTGGGTCGCACTGCGTACCAATGCCGCTTGATGGGGAAGCCCTGCACATCCAATATCGCCAAGTCGTCGGTGCGCGCATCCAGATGCAGCGTGCTGCGCGAGATCACCCCCAAGCCCAGTCCTCCGGCAACCGCTTGTTTGATGGCTTCATTGCTTCCCAATTCCATCTTGACCACCAGCGGCGTCTTTTTGCTGGCGAATACTTTTTCCATGGTCATGCGCGTACCCGAGCCATGCTCGCGGACGATGAAGCCTTCCTTGCCGAGCCGTTTCAACGGTATTCGATGCCGCCCCGCAAGGGGATGATCCGCGGCAGCGATGATCACCAGCGGATTCTCCAACAACGGTTCGCTTTCGATATCGCGATCGTCCGGAGGAACGCCCATGATGTACAGATCGTCGACGTTGCGCGCCAGTCGCTCCAGAAGCTGATCGCGATTGATCACCGCCATGGAGATTTCAATGCCGGGGTACTCGGCACAAAACGGTCCGAGCACGCGCGGCATGAAATACTTGGTCGTGGTGACCGCCGCGATTTTCAGCCTTCCCTGTCTTAGACCACGTAGATCGGCAATGGACTGTTCGAACCGCCCCCAGGTCTCCAGCCAGTCGCCGCACGTGGCATAAAGCTGCTCCCCGGCCCCCGTCAGATACACCTTCTTTCCGATCTGTTCGAACAACGGCATCCCGATCTCGTCGTGCAGCAGTTTGATCTGTTTGGAGACGGTGGGTTGGGTGACGTGAAGTTCTTCCGCTGCGCGGGAGAAGCTGCGCACCCGCGCCACTGCCTCGAACACCTGCAGTTGTCGCAAAGTGACGCGCATACCTGGCATTGAGACGGTTCCTCTGTGTATAGCCTTAAGGCTATAGATACCATGCGAAGTATTCATTTTCAATCATATCGGGTCTTCTCTAGGCTGTTGCTCAAATGGATTTTTCAATCAGGAGCCGACTCATGAGCGAAATCACACGACAACTGCGCCAGCGCAGTGGACCGAAGCGGCGGCTTGTTCAGGAACAGCCCGGCCCCGTTAAGTGCTGGGACCGGGAAGGAACAAAAGCGAGCCGGGGCGTGCTGTCATGAGCGCGTCTACGTTGTTCGCACCGGGCTTTGCCCTGGCCGCACCTGTGCTGCTGTTGCTCGCCGGCCTGGCTCCGCCTGCGTGGGCGCGCGCCGAACCTTTGCTGGTCGCGCGTTTGAATGGCGCCGCAGCCTGGGCTGCGTTTGCTTGCGCGCTGGCGGTAACCGTGTCCTACGTATTCGGGGACGATCGAGCCTGGACCGTCTTTTCGCTGGAGATGCCGGGACAGTTGGGTGCTTTCTCGGTGGGGGCCTACGTCAATGCCGTGACGGTGATCATGCTGCTCCTGGTTTCCCTGGTCGGCGCCGTGGTTTCCCGTTTTGCGCGCAATTACCTGGATGGCGAGTCGAACCAGGGCCGGTTCCACCAATGGCTCAGCCTGACGCTTGCGGCCATCCTCTCGCTGATCGTCTCCAGCAATCTGATGATGTTCGCGTTGGCCTGGATCGCCACCAGCCTGAGCCTGCATCAATTACTGATGTTCTACCGAGAACGTCCAGCGGCGGTACTCGCAGCGCACAAGAAGTTCGTGGCCAGCCGCATCGGCGACCTGAGCCTGTTGGTCGCAATCTTCCTCATCGGCTCCACTTTGCACACACTGGAGTTCGAGGAAATGTATGCGGCGATGGCCTCCCTGCAAGGGGCGCTGCCGGCCACACTGCAGTGGGCCGCGATGCTCATTGTGGTCAGCGCCGCGCTGAAATCGGCTCAGTTTCCGTTTCATGGCTGGCTGGTGCAGGTCATGGAAGCGCCCACGCCGGTATCGGCACTGTTGCACGCCGGCATTGTCAACGCGGGAGCGTTCTTGGTGGTGCGCATGAGTCCGATCATGTCGTATTCAGAACCGGCCCTGGCCGCGCTTGCGGTGATCGGCCTGGTGACCCTGACCCTGGCTTCCCTGGTGATGCTTACGCAGACCAGCATCAAGGTCTCCCTGGCCTGGTCCACCACTGCGCAGATGGGCTTCATGTTGTTGGAATGCGGTTTAGGTTTGTACACCCTGGCCATGCTGCACCTGGTGGCCCATTCGCTGTACAAGGCGCACGCGTTTCTGGCTTCCGGCAGCGGCGTGGACGGGTTTCGCGCGCCGGCGGTGGCCTACCCCAATGCGGGTGTCCGGCCGGTGCGGATGGTTGCAGCCCTGTTCACCGGCACCTTGGCGACGCTCTCGGTGGCGGCCGTTTTTGGCATAACGCCCGATCAGCAACCGGCACTGGTAACCGCCGGCGCCGTCGTCGCCATCGCCGTGAGCCAGTTATTGCTGCAGGCGGCCGCCGTCGCCGGCACCGCATCGTTCCTGGCGCGCAGCTTCGGCCTGAGTCTGCTGGTGAGCGGCGCATACTTTGCACTGCACGCAGGCTTCGATCTGGCGCTGACTGGAAGTGTCATGCCGGCCCAAGCCAGCAATGGCGGTTTCCACGTGCTCCTGAACGTCACGGTGGTGACGGTGTTCGTGGCGCTGCTGATTGCCCAGCAGTTGCTGCGCAACGCTTCGAGGTCGGCGCGCATCGGCGCGCTGTATGTGCATCTGTACAACGGTCTCTATATCGATGTGTTCCTCACACGTGTACTGCAGCGCCTGTGGCCCAGCCCGGCACCTGCGCCCCGCGTGACCGCAACCAGACTTCCGGAGGTCGGACATGAATTCAAATGAGCTCGCTTTGCGCACGGCGCGAAGCCCGGCTGCGGGCGATGCGCTTCTGGGCGGCATCGAACTCGAAGGGTCGGGCGCTGAAACATTTTCGAGCACAGGCCGGAAGGCAGATGCGGAACTGAATCACCGCATCGATTCTGCCTGCGCGCGCATTGCGCCGCTTTGGCCGCTCAAGCACTTCGTGGCCGTGAATCCGTTTTTCGGATTGCGCGACCACAGCTTCCAGAAAGCTTCGGACCTGCTGGCGCGGGTGGTCGATGGCGGTTTGTATATGCCACGTGCCTACTACCGAGAGCAGTCGGCCGCGGGGCGCATTGGACGGGAAGACCTGGACGCGGCCATTGCGTTGACCGGCAGCACCCTGGACGTCGCGGACGTGGAGCGCGCCCTGGCCAGCGAAGCACCGCAGCCGAAAATGGGCATGGCCACCGTGAGCGAAGTGCTCGAACGCGTGGAAGGCGGAATTTGGAAGAGTTTCGTCACCGAGCGCATCAGTCTGCACTGCGCAGCGTATTTCGATCTGGGCCAAGCCATGGTCAGTATGCCTTGGAAGGATTGTTGGCTGTACGAGTCGTGGCGCCGGATGGCGCGCACCGACCGCAGCCCGGCCATGATGGGGCTGGGCGACTTCCGGGCAGAGGTGGCGCAGTTGCCCGAACACCCGCGGACCGCCATCGCCTGGGCCATGGAACAGCTGGGCATTCCCGACCCGGCGGTGGAGCGTTATCTGCATGCGGCGCTGTTGAGCATCGGCGGTTGGGCGGCGTGGACTCGCTATCTGCATTGGCAGGCGGATTTGCGCGGAGGCGCCGACGAATCCATCGTGGATCTGCTGGCGATTCGCTTGATGTGGGACGTGTTGCTGTTTAACGAGAAACGCTCGTCCGCATTGGAGGCGCGCTGGCGTGAGATGCTGACCGCGAGCATGCGGCCGCCGTCGGCCAAACGCCAAGCGGCGGCAGAGGTGGACCGCATTCTGCTCAATGCCATGGAGATCGGATTTCAGCGCAGTGTCGTGTCGGGTTTGGGCGGGTCGCCTGCAACCGCGGCTACGGCTTCCGCCGAACCCCGGCCTCCCGTCCAGGCGGCATTCTGTATCGACGTGCGATCGGAAGTGTTTCGCCGTTCCCTGGAGACCGTTGCGCCGGCGGCGCAGACAGTGGGCTTTGCCGGGTTCTTCGGCATTTTCATCGAGTATGTGCCGTTGGGCGCGGACCAGGGCCGCACCCACGTGCCGGTGATATTCAATCCCGCCTACCGCATCCAGGAGCAGGTCAAAGGCACAGACGACGCGCAGCGCGCGCGTCGGGCGAACGCACGGCGCGAACGCATGGCGTTGAGCAAAGCATGGAAGAACTTCAAGCTGTCGGCGTCTTCGTGTTTCTCGTTTGTGGAAGCCGTGGGCCTGTGGTATGGCCCCAAACTGCTGTCGGACAGTTTCGGATGGACGCGTCCCGTACCGGAGCCGTCCCGTCAGGGGCTCGACCGGGATACGGCGTGTCGCGTGGGACCGTCGCTGGTGTCGACCGCGGACGCCGGCATCCCTGAAGCCGAACGCCTGGATCACGCAGAGCGTATCCTGCGCGCCATGAACCTGACCGGTCCCTTCGCCCGCCTGGTGCTGCTGGCGGGGCATGGCAGCACCACGGTCAACAATCCCCACGCCACGAGCCTGGACTGCGGTGCCTGCGCAGGACAGACCGGCGAGGCCAGCGCGCGCGTCGTGGCGGCCTTGTTGAACGATGCGGGTGTGCGACGGGGGTTGCGCGACCGGGGGCTTCAGATACCGCAAGACACGTGGTTCGTCGCCGGCTTGCACGACACCAGTACCGACGATGTAAGCCTGTTCGATCTGGATCAGGTTCCGCAAGCGTTGTCGCAAGACCTCGAGCGCCTGCGTCGCTGGTTGGACCAGGCGGGTGAGCTGACGCGAATGCAACGGGCCACCATGCTCGGCGTCGATGCGTTGACCGATCACGGGATCGAAGCGGATGTGCGCCGACGCAGTCGCGACTGGTCCCAGGTGCGACCGGAATGGGCGCTCGCCAATAACGCAGCTTTCATCGCTGCGCCACGTACCCGTACACGCAGCATGGACCTGGGCGGCCGGGCCTTTCTGCACGAATACCAATGGCAGAACGACACGGACTTCAAAGTGCTGGAACTGATCATGACCGCCCCCATGGTGGTGGCCAACTGGATCAACATGCAGTACTACGGATCCGTGGTGGACAACCCACGTTTCGGCAGCGGCAACAAAGTGCTGCACAACGTGGTGGGCGGCGCGCTCGGGGTGCTGGAAGGCAACGGCGGGGACTTGCGTGTCGGGCTGCCGTTGCAGTCGCTGCACAACGGGCGCCAATGGGTGCACGAACCCTTGCGGTTGAGCGTGTTCATCGAAGCGCCGGCAGACGCCATGGATGCCGTCATCGAACGCCATCAATTGGTGCGGGAACTGGTGGACAACGGCTGGCTGCACCTATTTCGAATTGACCCGCAGGGCGATGTGTCGCGCCGTCGCGGCCTCGGCGACTGGGAGGCGTGGGCACCTCCCAACGGCTCTGCGAACTGAACAGGAACACGCGTGCTTGCATCCCGCGCCTGTCCGAGGTGCAAGGAGCGCGTCCTCGTTCTTCGTACCGGTAACAAGCAGCACCAGGCGGTGATCAAAGTGAACCCAAGCGACACACATTTGCCGTCGACCCTTTGATTCCTCTTGTCGCTAATGCCCATAACGCCGTATGCGGCGCGTCGCCCAATGCCCTTCCAGCCTTTTTTCAAATAGAATTTAAGCGTCACCATTGCTCTGGGAACAGATCATGCTGAAACCACACGACATGGCACCCTCGTTCGAAGCCCTCGATCAGGAGCGCCGGCGCGTTCGGCTTGCTGACTTTCGGCGCCGGAAGAATGTGGTGCTGTATTTCTACCCAAAGGACGATACGCCGGGGTGTACAGTGGAAGCGAGCCAGTTCAGCGCCCTGGCGGATGAGTTTGCGGAGGCGGATACGGTCGTACTTGGCGTCAGCAGGGATTCCTGGCAAAGCCATCAGGCATTCATCGCCAAGCACGGCCTGCGGACCACGCTGTTATCAGACCCAGCCGGCGTAGTGTGCGAACGCTACGGCGTATTGCAAGAGAAACAGAAAAACGGCGAACGGCAAATGGGCATCGTCCGTTCTACGTTTCTGATCGATCCCGAAGGACGCCTGGTGGATGCGGAGTACGGCGTGAGTCCGGACGGCCATGCCTCGCAGGTACTGGAAAAGGCGCGGAGACTTTGAACGCTGTCTCTAAACTCGGGTGCACAACGTTGACTGCTCATCGGTCCTCCTCCTAAGCTCATATCATAGCCTGGAGTTGTCTATTGGACCGGGGGAAGTCCAGCAATCTGCGCACTCGCACCCGCTGCACCGGTTGGGTGATCCTTACGCAGCCGAGCGAATGGGCGGCGCGCATGTATTGCAGCGGTACAGGCCCGGTTCCCGTCCCTACCGCCAGAGTCACGCCTGGTATGAGTGCACTTTTCTTCGCGCCCGCATTAGCCGCATCCGCAATGCATGGAGCCAAGAAAAAGGGCGCTTCAACGCGCCCTTTTTCTCCTATTCCTTCGTTGCCACGATGCTCGGTGATCTGGTTGGCATGCACGTCAAACTTCTTGACCAGCTCGGCCATCGCCAAATCACCCCGGACCGCCGCCAAGGCGACCTTGGCCTTGAACTCGGGGGAATGGGTTCGTCTCTTCCGTCTCATTGCTTCTATCCAGAGCGTATTGCTCATCATGGAGGAAAGCACTTATCTTCGTCCAATCACTGTCCAATCAGGTGGGTCCAGCTGACCGTACCCCCATAAACCGGTCCATTTTCAAGGAGGGATTTCCCGATACACTAGACCGAGGGAGGTCCCGAGATGAAGCGCAAACGGTTTACCGAAGAACAGATCATTGGGATTTTGAAAGAGCACGAGGCGGGTGCGAGTGTGGCCGATCTCGCCCGGCGCCATGGGGTAGTCGAGCAGTCGATCTACCGTTGGAAGAACAAGTATGGCGGCATGGACGTGTCGGAGGCCAAGCGATTGCGCGAGCTGGAAGCAGAAAACGCGAAGCTCAAAAAGCTGTTGGCCGAGTCGCTGCTGGACAACGCCGCGCTGCGGGAGATCGCTGGAAAAAAATGGTAACGCCCGCGGCGAAGCGACAGGCCGTTGCGCACGTAGTCGCGTTGAAGCTACTGAGCGAGCGGCGGGCGTGCCAGTTGGTTCGGTTGTCCCGGTCGGTGTGTCGGTATCAGTCCCACCGACCCGATGACGCCTCTTTACGGGTGCGCCTGCGGGAACTGGCCCAGCAGTACCCGCGCAACGGCTATCCCACGTTGCACGGCTTACTCAAGACCGAGCAGCGGGTCGTCAACCCGAAGAAGACGTATCGGCTCTATGCCGAAGAAGGCCTCCAGGTGCGCACCCGGCGCCGCAAGCGCTTGCAGCGACCCCGAACGCCCCTGGCACTGCCGAACCGGATGAACGAGCGTTGGTCCATGGACTTTGTGAGCGACCAACTCGCGGACGGCAGACGATTCCGGGTGCTCAACATCATCGATGATTACTCGCGCGAGTGCATTGGCCAGATTGTCGATACTTCGATCTCCGGCATCCGAGTCGCACGCTATTTAAGCGAACTGTGCCAGCTGCGCGCCAGACCCGCGACCATCGTCACCGATAACGTGCTAACTGTGAAGTCAAGCACTGAGGTACAGGCGAGTGTAAGCGAGGCCGTGCTGGACGTCCTTGATTCGCTGCGTTCGCGGCTATCGAAAGCTGGCCCTGGGCTTCCACGCTCAAAAAGATCCCCTGATCTGACCATAGTGAACACGAGGTCCGGTCGTGAACGGCCTCGACCGTGCTTAAAACAGTATGGGGGTCCCGTGGAAGGCCCGAACATTATCTACGGGATCCTAAGAGGTCCCAACGGCCCTACAGATAGGGATCGATCCACGGGGCAAACTGGTTTAGAAGTAGCAGCGATAGGTGGTTTGGTGCTTGACCAGGCTGTAGGCGACCCGTGCCATCTTGGCCGCTACAGCGGTGAGCGCCTTGCGCTTGCGGTCGGCGTTGAGGGGATCGGGCTGCATGTAACGCTCGTACTTTTGCCGAAAACTGTTCTCGCGCATACGCACGGCGATCGTGGCGGCGAACCAGAACGCGAAGCGCAGGCGCGCATTGCCGCGCTTGGACAGCTTCTCCTGACCCCGGCACTGGCCCGATTGTGACTTAGCCAGGTCCAGACCGCAGTATTTGAGGAACTGTCGGTGATGGGAAAAGCGCCGCAGATCGCCGCCCTCGGCCAAGATGGTGAGTGCCAGCACAGGCCCTATACCGGGCAAAGAACGCAGTGACTCGTAATCGGGACGGCCCTGCAGCAAGCGATGCGCAGTCTCGGCCAAGGCGTCGCGTTGTTCGATCAATTGCTGATAACGCCGCAGCTGGAGTCGAAACGTCTCGATGGCCACATCGTCGACGGAGACCGGCAGACCGATGCTGGTGCACGCCACATCGTACAACTCTCGAATCCAGGTCCGTTTGTTGACCTTCCGGCCAACCAAATCCCATGCGTCACGCTCGAACGCTTCGAATGCCAATGCATGGATTGATGCCGCCGTCGGGAAACGGATCAGGAACCGCGCGAACCAAGCCGCCTGCGTGGTGTGGAAGTAGCGCTCGCTCTCCGGAAAATACAGCGGCAAATAATGCGTCAGAAGACTGTGTTGGAGCCGCGTGCGCGCAAGACTGATCTGGTAGTGGGTTTTGGACAGCTCCTGCAAACCGTGGTGGCCGGCGAGCAGTGGATCGACGTAACGTTGGGTGATCCCTTGCTTGAGCAGGGCAAGGACGACCCTGGCGTCCTTCGGGTCGTTCTTGTCCCACGAATTGAACATCGCCTCACGGTAGCGGGCTGCAGCGACCGAAGAGACTAGACACACGTCAAAGCCTTCCTTGAGCAAGCGATAAGCTAGCGTCCGGTGACAATCGCCCGTCGGCTCCAATGCCACGCGAACCGGCGCAGGACACGCACGCAACAGATCAACCAATCGCTGGTGGTCGTCCTGCGTGCTGCTCATCCTGAAGCGCTTTGGCTTGCTCTCAGGCGTCTCGATTAGAACGGCATGGGACCGCTTGGCGATATCGATCGCCACCCAGGTGACCGCCGGTGTAGTCTCGTTGCGGGTAGTCATCATCGTGAATCTCCTGTGGTGTGTGAGAACCCTCAGGATGATCCTTTCGATGGTGGCTGCCCAACCGGTCATGCTTCGATATGTACTACGGACCGGAGTTCACCAGCAAGGCACTGTTCTTCTGGGCGAAGGATCACGGCGTGCAGCTGCATTTCATCCAGCCCGGCAAACCGACACAGAACGCATTCGTCGAAAGCTTCAACGGCAAGTTCCGGGATCAATGTCTCAACCAACATTGGTTCCGTGATCTGTTCGACGCCCGCAACACCATTGAACAATGGAGAACCCACTACAACGAAGTCAGGCCGCACCGTTCCTTGCAGAACGTACCACCGGCAGTTTTCGCCGGACAGGCCGCCTGATATGCTGAAATTCTCTCCTGCGAACTGGACCGAAGTCAGGGGTACGGTCATCAGTTGTCACCGACCCCTTTAACTCCCTTTGTAACCCCCTTTGAACCCCCTTTGCGACGTTGTCGTTATGATCCGGCTGACAAGAGACTTGAGCCCACCCAAATCCCCGCAGAGAACAAAATATGCACGCCTATCACCACACTTAGTCGCCCGGAAGTCACAAATGCAATTCCCAAAGCGACCCCTCCCAACAACAGCCACGGAAATGCTGCGAGATCCACATGGTATGCCGCGAACGCTAATGCACTTAGAAATATCGCAATTCGCACGTCGAGCGCTTGAGCTAAATACCGTAATAGTACCCCCCGAAAAAACAATTCCTCGCTCACCGCGGTTAGACCTACCAGTAGAAAAATGTAACCGTAGTGAGAATAGAAAGGCCCTGAACCGACCGATACCATATTCAAGCGAGCGTTTTGCAACTCCGGAAGCACATTGGCTAAAGCAATCAATACCATCAAGCATGCCGAACCAATCGCGACGCTAGCGAGCCATCCTCGCGCTACCTTAAACAGCACAAGTGACGATTCGTTCGCTAGCGCATGATACGATAGCATTGCTGAAAACAGCAAACCTACGCTTGCCAGACCCCATAATGCAAGGCCGCTCTCTGGGTCAAAGGCAAGGCGAAGGCGTTGCGCCGCGGCCGGGTGAAAGTTCCAATCATATGAATAAAAGAGCCCAGCAATTGCTAATGCAATGACAACAAATTGCACTAGGGACACCCATTTAACCAAACCGTTCGAAAACAATTGCGATATCTTCCGCTTCGGCGCACGTAAAACCCCAGAAAGTAACGCAATAGCAATCAAAGTCACCGATTGCATTACTATCGGCGACAATACCGTATAGATATCCCAAGCAATCGAATCGAACCAAATTCTTTCGAATTCCGTACCCATCACTTAGTAAGACAGGCGTTACCGTTCATTTTATCCCGTGCCCATTGAGGCCATACTTCCTCCCAAGAATCGCCCTCATACTTATCCCAATCTGTATCGGAAAAGGAGTTAAACATATGTAACCCAGTAGCCTTATAGGTATTAAAATCTTTCTGTGCGAGCGCCTTGATTCCTTTACCCAATTGTAGCGCCCCTTCAAGCGCGGGCTTAGCGGGTGCGGTCATCGCGCGCGAGGCCGGGGGCAGTAACCGTCGCGCCATGCTCTCAGCTGCATTTAATATCCCGGGCTCACCTTCTAATCCCAAGACATCAGTAATATTAACTGGATCATTCAATACATATCCGTACAGATTGGTATCTCCGCCGTCAAACCCAATCGGATCCTTCGCCGTCCACCTTCCAGTATATGCATCATAATCCCGCGCACCAAATCGCACTAGCTGCGTGTCGGTGTCATACAAACCACCCGCGAATCCGAATGGCTGGAATCCGGGATTAGTGTCGCTGAGTACACGGCCGAATTCGTCGTAGTCGATGCGTTGCACGACTGCTTTGGTGGATGCATTGACGACCAGTCTTGGGCTTCCCAGATAGTCTGAGATAATGCGATACGTCGTGCCGCCCTTGATCATGTAATCCGGGACGTTGGCCTTGGTGCCATACACAAAGGTCGATACAACGTTACCATCGCCATCCAACTCCGCCACCGGATTAAGCTGATCTTTGTATAGCAGCCCTTGTACCAATACGCCGTTAATCTTTTTACCGACACGACGGTTTCTTGGGTCGATCACATAGTCAATTTGGGTACCATCGGGCCGAATGACCTGTCGGAGGTTACCCAGGGCGTCGTAGGTGTACTCGGTGCGCCCGGTGCCATCGATTTTCGACGTTAACTCACCGTTGTCGGTATACGCATAAGTCGCTCCCTCGTAGGCGACCAATCGATCCTGGCCGTCGTAACTGGCCGATGAACCGTTACGGGCTCACTGACAACAAGCCAGCCATGCCTTGATCCCGATGGGTGACTGATGCGCTTGTCATACAAGCAGCATCCGCAATGACAACTCAGGCGCGTGAACTAATGAACGCGGAATACCCGAGACACTTGGATGCACGACATCAGGGTAACTTATTGCGTCCTTGACTCGGGGCGGCTAATGGGTGACCCGGTTTTCCGGTTGTTTAGGCGACCTCGATTGCCTAAATTCCCCAAATTGCCTCGAACACATTTTTTAGCCACTCGAGAAAACCCTTCGCCTTAGAGTTCTTCGCTCTAATTCGATGAAAGAAAAGCCATGTTGCGTAAATAAGGATCGTACCCACTACGAGTACCGTGACGAGTAAGATAAACACATCGCCAGCTAGAGATAGCCAAGTTGACTGATGAAGCTCCACAACCCTGTCTCCTTAATGTACTCGATTGGACCACTCGCCTCACCCGCATCATCGTAGTTCGTACCGCCAGGCAGCACGCCATATAGGTTTTTCCAGCTTGATTGCGAAAAACTTTCGCAAAGCGCTTCATTCCATTGCTGGCGCGCTCGATCCCAAGCGGCTAATGACGACTTAAAATTCCATGTTCCCCACACTGCCAATGCAGCAGGCGGCAAGGCCCCTACCGCCGTTGTCGCTGCGGGCGACAGACCGGCGGCGACTGCGTATTTACTTGCACCCGAAGCCGCAGAAACACCTGATATTATTGAGTTTCCGAACGCGGATATTGCCTTCGCAGGATTAAATAGACCGGCGGGGTCAATTCCGTTTACCGGGTCACTCACTACATACCCGTACAGATTTGCATCGCCTCCCCGGAACCGGATGGGGTCCTTCGCCGTCCACCTACCTACTCGAGCATCGTAATCCCGCGCACCGAACCGCACAAACTTCGTGTCCGTGTCATATATACCACCCGCAAACCCAAACGGCTGGAACCCCGGATTAGTGTCATTGAGTACGCGACCGAACTCATCGTAATCAATTCGCTGGACGACTTCCTTTGTCGTTGCATTCACGATCAACCTCGGACTTCCAAGATGATCGGATATAATTCGATACGTTACGCCGCCCTTGACCATGTAATCGGGCACATTAAACTTCGTGCCGTATACAAACAGGGAAGCGATTGCACCAGAGCTATCAAGTTCTGCCACCGGATTGAGTTGGTCTGCATACAAAAATCCTTGAACAAGACCTCCGTTTACCTTTTTGCCGATTCGCCGATTCCGTCCATCGATCACGTAATCGATCTGTGTACCGGCAGGCGTGACGACCTTCCGTAAGTTGCCAAAAGCATCATAAGAGTAGTAGGTGGTACCGGACGAATCCGCTCTAGAGGCGAGGTCGCCGTTCGCTGTATATGAATAGGAAGCGTCACCGTACGTTAATAGTCGATCCTGCCCGTCGTAACTGGCCGATGTGCCGTTATGATCCAATCGGTTTCCATTCGCGTCGTATGTATACGTAGCAGTGGTACTTCCATCTGTTTTCACAACGGAAAGCCGACCGGCCTGATCATAGAAATAATCATACACACGCGATTCCCCTTGCAGCGATTCGGCCTTCTGTGTAATCCGGCCAATCGCATCACGCTGGTAGCTCGCAGCGTACAGCTGGCCATTGGCAGAGCCGCGCACAGTCAGGGTACCCGGGTTACCGACAGCGTCAAGCATAGCTATCGAACTAACACCGTCCCACCGATACAGGTTGTCGGCTCCGGCCCAAATCAGACTCCCGCTCGGCCCGAAGTCGACGCTGACCGGACCATTTAACGTATAGCTTTGCTGCGTACCATCGGGATGTCGGCAGATCAGCACATCAGGGTTCGTCTCGCCGATCGGACCGATGGCGACGCTCGCCAAGGTCTGCGGGATATAACAAATCCGTCCACCGTCATCTACAGCTAAGTCTTGTACCGAGCTTGAGATAACCACGGTGGCATTTCCGACATCATCAATCCGATACACAGAATAGTCACTTGCAATTACCAGACCCCAAGCCGATGCATCCAAATGAACGCTCGATGCATATTCGGGCAATGTCGTATGTAAGGTCACGCTACCAGTCACCGGATCGACACGGTACAACGCCTCGGATCCCGTCGTGCCGCCGTAGTAATACACCGCACCATCTGGGCCCACCTCCATGTCTGCGACTGCCAATCCCGCGTCTAGCGCCGCAACGGAGCGTTCGTTTGTCCCGTCGTATGCGACAATCGAACCGCCTTTCAGCATATAAACTTCACCGGAACCGACTGCAACCATGCTTGCCCCCAATAGCCAAGCCGGTTGATCCGCCTTCGCTTCCCCAGATAGGATTCGCATCGCTCCCCGCGCACTTTCCCTAAAATACACGGTTCCGCTGGCGTCGACGCCGAATATCTCGCTCGGAGCAACGCCGGTGTCAGTCGGCTCATCGAAATAGACAATCGCATTTTGCTCTGTACTCAAACCACCGTCTGCGTCGTACGCCGCGACCGCAAGTTCGTTTTGACCGAGACTCAATTCAATCTGTCCGCTAAAGCCATCTGCGCCCACGCGCGTGAGATCCTGACCATTGACGCTCACGCGACTCGCAGATGCGACTGTAGCTTCAACACGCAGCGAGCTGTCGGTGACATGATCACGATCAAGCGAAAGCGTGAGTGCGGCTGTAGTAGTACCCGATACGTCCGCAAGCTCTCCGAATTGGTTGTAGCTTCGCGCTTCGGCTAGTTCTCCGATGGTTACATTGGTGATTAGCCCGCTGGTCGCGCTTCGCCCGACGCTGAGCACACCCGCGGTGGTCAACAATCCGTCAGCATCATAGGCATATTCCACCGCCGTACCGGAGACTGTTAACCGAGTTAGCCAGAAGTTGCTGTCATAATCGCGACTCACTTGACCGTCAATGCTTCCCGTCCACTTTTCCGTTTTTGGCAAAAACCCATCGTACTGGAGCGAAAGCGTTTCCTCGCCAGCGTCGATGCTCTGCAGCGTTCCGGTGGCTGGATCGTAGTCATACGAAATCGCATACTGCGCCGATTGCACCTTGCCGAGACGGCCTCCCGTATCGTATGAAAGCTGTACGGCATCACCATCTGGGCGCGTAATGCGTGTCAATTGACGATCCAGATTGTACGAGAATCGCGTGATATCGTTTGCAAGTCCTACGTCGGGTGGATCATATGACGATTGTTCGTCTGCGCCGGTGTACTCGAAAACGTGTGCCGATCGCCCTGGTGGGACGGTTGATGTCAAATTTCCTGCGGCGTCGTAGCCAAACAATACCTCGCGACCGTCCGGTAGTACCTCCCTGATAATTCGACCGGCGTCATCGTAATTAAACTTCACCTTCCGTCCTAATGGATCCGCTATTTCCGCGAGCCATCCGTTCTCCATACCGCTATTGAAATAGGCAAACGTCGTTGTGCGTACATCGCCCGTCTTTAGGACGCTGAGGCGACCACGCTCATCGTAGTAGTATTCAACCGGGGCAAGTCCATAAGCCTCCGATCGACTCAATCGTCCACGCACGTCCAAAGAAGTCGCACTGCTACGTCCCGCGGGACTGGTGAATGTCCATTGACGTGTCGCGGCGTCATAGCTCTTCAGGTAGATCCTCCCATTCACGACGGTCTTCTCGGAGATATCCTGGCTCCCCAGCGGCGACGCCAAATCTGTGGCAGTGCGATCTCTGAAAACGTAGTGCCTTAGTCCGCTAGGCAGCCGCATGTCCGTGACGCGAGAGAGAGGCGTGAGCATCCCGAACCTTGGGTCTGGACCATCCGAAGTGGTTGCGCGTGTCCCGTCACGTTCGAGTCGTTCTTCCGTACCCTCATTAAACACCCGCAGCTGCGACTTGATACCGTCGGGTGCGTACGAATCCAGTTGAGAATATCCAGCGTAGGGAAAGAACTTGAACGAAGACTGTTTGCCCTCAGCACTTGTCATGACCACCGAAGAGTTGAGCGCGTCAGTCACTATGCGTTCCAAACTCCAACCACCTCCCTCCGGACCATGGTCGTTCGTCAGCCGACCGTTCTTATCGTACTCGTAGCGCGTTTTTGCGCCATTCTCGTTCGTAAACGCAGCCAACAGCCCGTTGGGGTTATATTCCATTCGAACGTTAGCGCCCGCAGGATCGACTATTTCGGTCAGAAGGCCCGTGGAATCGGGTGAGAAGCTGGTTTGATGCCCGTCGGGAGTAACAATAGAAACAGGATTGCCTAGTGCGTCTCGCGTGATCGTAGTGTACGCGCCATAGGCATCCGTTATGCTGCGCAACCGACCGCTCGAGTCATAGTCAAACGTGTATACGACTGCGCCGGTGAGAGTATCGATGGTACGCAGATGTCGGCCCTGCGGATCGAATTCATAGGCTTCATCGCCATGAGAGGAGGGAACTACATAGTTC
This sequence comes from uncultured Gammaproteobacteria bacterium, assembly GCA_963849825.1. GTDB lineage: Bacteria > Pseudomonadota > Gammaproteobacteria > JASBUN01 > JASBUN01 > CAVXJN01. The sequence continues at coordinate 316,057 of CAWKIK010000001.1, forward strand.
TCGTCGGACAAACCCGGCCACGGCGATGCGACTGCGAAAACGTCTCGACCAGACTGTATATACACGGTACCGTTTGCCGTAACCGCAAACGCCCGGGGCGCTAGCCCGCTTTGCGTAGCAGCAGCCGCATTCTGCGGGGCAGTAGTAGAGCCATTTCCCGCGTACGCAACAATAGTTCCTTCAGCAGAAACACGACGAATTCTGTTATGGCCCGCGTCCAAAATGAACATGGAACCTTCAGGGCCAAACGCGACATCATATGGGGCCAATAAGTGTGCCTCATTAGCTGGGCCGCCGTCTCCCTGATCATCGACACCACCATCACCGGCGACAGTTGAAATTGTTCCGTCTTTCGCAACTCGACGTATCCTATTGTTTGCGGAGTCGGCTATATAGATCTGGCCGTCATCTTCCACCATAATTCCTTTTGGGACATTTAGCTGCGCCAACGTTGCCAATCCACCGTCTCCCGAGAATCCGGCGCTTCCTGTTCCCACCACGGTCGAAATTCGCCCGTCCACTGTCACTTGCCTTATGCGGTGGTTATATGTATCAGAAATGTACAACGTGCCGTCCGTCGCGACGGCGATACCGTTCGGGAGATTTAATTTGGCGAGCGTGGCTGGCCCCCCGTCACCGGAAGATCCGCGCTCCCCGGTTCCCGCTACAACCAACGGGACACCATCGGGTCCGAATTTTTTGACCTGGTTGTCCTGAACGAAAAACAATTCATCGTTCGGGCCCACGGCAAATGCCTGAAGATTCAACCCCGAACCAACGGCACGCTTACTTCCGTCCGGCATAATAAGCTGTACTTGCTTCGAAGTGTCTACGATATACACGCCACCCGTACTGGATGGTGCAATTGCCAGTCCATCGGCCCCTGTAAAAACGCGGCGAAGCACCTGACTGACGTCCGCTGCCCCGCGCTGTGAGCCATCCCCTTCGATCAACGTTCGACTCACCGGATCGTAAGCGTTATGGATGCTAAACGACCATCCACCTTGCGATATAGACGCTGGCACTCGCAAGTTACTTACCCCGTTTAGGGCAATCGTCCAACTACGACGGGACCATACATTAGATGACCATGGATTACCCTCTAGTTGCACAAAGCCGTCTGAAGAATTAGTGATCTGCCCGAAGCTCTCGTTCAAAATCGTCGTTTGCCGGATAGTAGACGGCCTCATAAACGTAATCTACGTCCACGTGCGCCAATGACACAGACGAAACCGGGCGGCCGTACGCGTCCCGTCCATCCCAAGTAAATTCGTAGGACAGGTTCGGCTCAGCGGGGAACTCGCGAACAATCCGTTGTCCCGCAATCGTGATGGTTAATCTTATTTCTTTGAGGCTACTGGGGATAGACGATCCTGACAGCTGAATCATTGTAGGGCCTCCGTCTAACCACCCCGGCATACGGTCACTACGATATACCAACGAGTATGGAACGCCTACGAGCGGCATCTCTTCTTCGATCACTTGGCTAAATGGATAAATCTTGCATCCGGGGCATTCCGGCTCAAGATCCGTATTCGGATCCGCTCCGGTTTCTGAGCTCGGCGCATCATTCGGCGGAGCCGTCGCATCTGATGGGAATCCGAACGGCCAGTTACAATCCCATGGCGTGAAATGCTTCATGGGTACGCGCCACAAAATATCTCCAGGTTGATAAAGTTCTGCGAGCTTTGCGCGTTCCTCTTCTGTAATTCCCAGACTCGATAAGGCTTCCGCACTAGCTGGTTGCGCGGATCCGTCCACATCAAGAACCGCTGCGCTATTCACTTCGGAAAGAACTTTAATAATGCGACCATTCTGCGACGGTATCCACGCTGCTCGCGTTCGGTCGTACCAGCCCGCCGGCACGATCTCGCCCACTGGAAAGCCGAGAAAGTTCTCCACGTAAAACGAAACGGGTTGACTGAAATCGACCCGGGTTGCGCCCGCCTCGATAGCCTGATCCGCTGACAATTCGACCGCATACGTATAGCCGCTGAACGTAGGCAATTCGCCGGGCATAGACGCGAGGCCGTTAGAACCCACCGTATACTCAGTCGCCCGCACATCGAGCGTCGTAAGCTGTTGTTGGCTTCCGTCCTCAAGAGTCATCGTTGCGGCCGTACCAGCGGGGAACAGAATTGTGGCGCGGCGACTTCCAAACTCAACTGCAACCTGTGACCCGCGGGCGACCTGCAAGGAATCTCTACTTAAAACGACGGTGTCCATACGGTCGTCTTCCTCAACTAGTACGACATCGGTCGCCCACACGTAGTCTTGCCAGGGGGCGTTTACTTTGCGTTGTGCAGAAAAGTAACCGTCTTTTCTATAGTCGATCGTCAGACGGCTACCGCCGTTCACAACCATATCGAAGGCGCCGTCTGCACGCGTCATTGTTTCGCCGTACTCAGGATGCTTGAAAATCGTGATTTTCACGCCAGAAAGAGGCCTGCTATCGCGGGTCATAACGTGGCCTCGAATCACTGCCGCACGACGGCGCTCGATGGTTTCGGGCAGCATACCGGTCTGCAAACGCGGTTGGCCCGTGTACAGAAATTTAGCCGCGTCATATACCGTCGTAGCCACGGTCGCATCTAACACCGGCGCAAAGGACGCGGGATCAGGCGGAACATCGGATGCAGCGATCGGCTTGGATTCGCTGGCATTGCCCGCCCCGTCCTCGACGACAATTTCGAAAAGATCCCCAGCCATCGCGTTCAGCGACGCGATAAAACTCCCGTCGGCCGCGGCCTTCACACGCACCGATTCCCCAGTACGCTTGTTAGTAATGCGTACGAAAGCGTTGCCTTCCACACTGCCCGCCGCGCCTGTCAGCGTGGCATGGTCATTCTCGTATACGACCGCAATTTGTTGGGTGTTTGCTGCAGGCGGTGCGATCGTATCGCGAATTATTGTTTTCGTAATGATCGTTTCATTGCCGGCGCGATCCTTTGCGGAAAGCTGAAAAGCATTTTCGCCCTCAGCCTCAAGCGAGGCTAGGTAACTAAAACGATGATTAACATCGAGGGGAACGGAAACACCGGAAACCTTAAATTCAGCGATGCCGCTCGTATCGTCCGTGACTAACCCTTGCAGGGTGACCGTAACGGTATTAACTACCGCATTCTCCCCTGGCTGTTCGACCGATATTGTGGGCGCTTGTGAATCGACCGTGAAATTGACTGGCTCAGAGATGGCCTCGTTTCTCGCCAGGTCCTTGATTGTTGCACGAAGGGTCGCCTCCCCGTCCGGCAACGGCGTTTGCGGATTACACGTCGCAGCAGCATCTTCGTACGTGCATGTAACTTCTAGCGGACTCTCAACTAGCAGAAAACCAAGGCTGTCCGCATCGACACCGCTACCTTCATCTTTGAAGGTTACTTTAATGTCGATATCACCTGACTTTCGGAAAGCCTCATTTTCTGGTGATTCGATAGAAAGTGTCGGCTTCACGACATCCGAAAACAGTCCTAATACCCAAACGCGGCCCGTGAACTCTGAACCGCGCAGGGTGAGAAAATGTTCGGTACCACCTTGAGCTGACAGATGCAGCAACTCTTGTGCACTGGCAATCCACGCAGAACCATCGGACGGGTCCACCGCGAGATCTACGATATTTCCCGAGAGTGGATCGATTTCGAAAGAAACGCTTCCCAAAGCATCCAAACGAAGTACGTTTTGCTTATCCGCCAACCACACGACGCCAGATCGATCAGCAGCAACTCGCGCAATTCCAGAACGCGCCAATGTAAAGACAATCGATCCTGTCCGGTCGTATCGGCGCACGACTTTCGCCGCAGCCGCCCATATGCCGTCAATATCAGAAGCAAATGAAAGCGCGGAAATCGGCGCGTCCACAGAGAATTGCGCGACCAAGTTGCCCGAGAGTGCATAGGCCCGAACGACGGTACCGCTCGCTACCCATAGCTCCCCACGTTTTTGATCGACCGACGCGGCTGTGATCTCAGACGGCAGATCAATCTCGCTGGTCAGCACACCATCGGAACTAAGTTGTAGTATCCGGTAACCTTGAAGAAGCCAAACCGTACCTGTTTGCGAGTCCACTAAGACTCGCGCGTCTTTATCCACTAATGCGCTCGGCACGGCGATAGGCTGTACGACGCGCAAACCTCCATCGGGGTCATACCCCTGCAGATTCGTCTGGTCATAGGTCCAGAGACGGCCGCGCAGCGGGTCCACCGTTAATGCGCGAACGGCATCAGTATTCGGCAGTTCGAAGCGGACTGCGCCGTTTGCTGACGACACCTTCAGAACGTCATGCTGTTCGGCAACCCACACTGCGTTGGGATTGTCGGCCGGCGGGTTCCAAGCGGAACCCAATAGCGCAATGCATGAAATGGAAAAGATTAAGTAGACGAAAGCGCGCACAACGCTACGCGATACCCGCATGGTGACTCCATACCAATTTATTTTTCGTTTTTATTAGGCAACCATGCGCCGCTCATCGTACAACACGCACATAATTGTTTCGCCGTTCCTAGGCGAACGCGGAAAACGTATATTATTCCCGCTAATTATGCGGTACACCGACGCTGCGACTGCGTCGACTGCCCCCCACTTGTCCCTACTATTGCTTATCGCAATTTTTTGTATTTCATGAACGTCACACGTAAGACCCAGAGTGCAGCGTTCATGCGACATTATACAAAGGAATGCGAATGCGTCAATCGTTTACGCATGAAAGTCTTCGAGCTGAACATCAGCGCTGCGTGCGCCTAGCAGGTTGTTCAATAAGTTAGTGTGAATAGGATCTGCTAGCGAAGGAGTTCTAGCTGCAAACAACTTGTAGCGGTTTGTACTACATGCGCCGAAGAGGCGGTTCCGAAATACCCCCATAACCGATCGCAACCGCTTGCTCAGCGTCATCACCTCTGCTCGCTGAAACGCTGAAAGCTGATGTTCCTTGATCGAAGGTTTATCCAAAACTTAATTGTCGTTCGCGCTATTTCGCCATCTGGAACTGTGCTGCGGCCCGGTTCGAACGGCGCTGGGAGAACGTAGCCAAACACTCTACGATTTCTGTACGCTCGAAATGACAAAAGGTCGCACCGAGACGTGAGCGGCTCGGAGTGAATGGCGCGCAACCAGAACAAGTGCAGCGAGTTCAGAAAATAATGAAACAAGCCCGTAGGGGTTCTAAGTGTCGGAGAGATTACTCGGTTTCGCCTCGCCCTTCGGGTCGCCGCTGCGTGCAGTTGTCACGTGGACTTCGACCGCTCGGCTCGAACTCGCTCAAGTAGCCCGTCGGGAGTTCGAACCTCTGATAAAAACCGATAAATAAAGAACCCCGCCATGTGCGGGGTTCTTTATTTATATGGCGCGCCCGGAGAGATTACTCGGGCTTGCGCCCTCGCCCTGCGGGCCAGCGCCGCTATGCGTCGCTGTTGTCTCGCGGGCATTGCCCGCTCGGCTCGAACTCTACCGATTCGATTTCGTCGGGAGTTCGAACCTTTGGTAAACCGATAAACAAAGAACCCCGCACATGGCGGGGTTCTTTATTTATATGGCGCGCCCGGAGAGATTCGAACTCCCGACCACCTGGTTCGTAGCCAGGTACTCTATCCAGCTGAGCTACGGGCGCGAAGCTGGGCATTATTGCGAACCCGTTTGAATGCGTCAAGGTGTTAAGCAGAAAGGGAAGCCAGATGGGTCGCTCGTGGTCGGGGGCGGCGCTTTGGCGTGTGTCGCGCCGGCTTCGTCCTTCGGGCTTAAGCCGGCCTACGCTCGAACCCGCCGTCTACATCGAGGGTTCGAATCCTTTGCTCTGTTTGTCTTTCAGACGGGTCCGCTGCGCGGGCCCGTCTGAAAGACAAATGGCGGAGAGAGAGGGATTCGAACCCTCGATGGAGCTATTAACCCCATACTCCCTTAGCAGGGGAGCGCCTTCAGCCTCTCGGCCATCTCTCCGGTGTGACTCAAATTGTGGCGGCAATGCCGCGTCGGGAAAAACGTGGCAAACCGTCCCGCGGATCATAGGATCGGCGGAGGCAAAGAATACCACAGACGGCTTTGATGGAAAAAGGAAAACGGCGGGAAGGGACGCCGGGCCTCGCTCAGCGAGGCGCCGACCGTGTCGCGACGGACACCGTGCGCTTATTCCGTGCCCGACGCGGAATTGTTGCCGGAAATATCCTGTTCACGCTTGATGCGTTCGTAGATCTCCTCCCGGTGAACAGCGACCTCTTTGGGCGCGTTGACGCCGATTCGCACCTGGTTGCCCTTGACGCCCAGCACGGTCACAGTCACGTTGTCTCCGATCATGAGGGTCTCGCCCACACGTCGAGTCAAAATCAGCATTGTCCTAATCTCCTTGCTCGTCTCTATCACCAGAATCCGGTCTACAGAGTCCGTTTCACATCGTGCCGGGGTGATCTACCTCTATATCGGCGGAGCAGCCCAACTCTATAGACCAGCGTATCGCGTTCGCGTTCTTTTTATTGCGTTATTATGTGTTAAAGATCGTTATAACCCCGTGGACCACGGGTATTTTGACATCCGCGACGCGCAGTTACCCGGCGACCGGCTCCTTTTCGAGTTCGAACGCGTCGTGCAGCGCCCGAACGCCGAGCTCGAGATATTTTTCGTCCACAACCACGGAAATCTTGATCTCCGAGGTCGAAATCATGCGGATATTGATACCTTCCCGCGCCAGCGCCTGGAACATGGTGCTGGCGATGCCGGCATGGGAGCGCATACCCACCCCCACCAGGGAAATCTTCACGATTTTGTTGTCGCCGTTGATCTCCCGCGCACCGAGAGCGGTCGACGTTTCGCGCAAAATGGACATCGCGCGTTCGTAATCGTTTCGATGCACCGTGCAAGTAAAGTCAGTAGTGCTGCCGTCCGGCGCCACGTTCTGCACGATCATGTCGACTTCGATGTTGGCATCGGCGATCGGCCCGAGGATTTTGGACGCCACTCCGGGTTGATCCGGCACACCGATCACCGTCAGCTTGGCTTCATCGCGGTTGAATGCAATACCGGAAATCAGCGGCTCTTCCATACACTCTTCCTCATAACTGATCAGCGTGCCGTCACCGTCCTCGAAACTGGAGAGAACACGCAGCGGTACATTGTACTTGCCGGCAAATTCCACCGACCGAATCTGTAACACTTTGGAACCGAGGCTCGCCATCTCCAGCATCTCCTCGAAGGTGATGCGCTGCAAGCGTCGGGCCTGAGCAACGACTCGGGGATCGGTAGTGTAGACGCCATCGACGTCGGTGTAGATCTGGCATTCTTGGGCCTTCAGGGCCGCCGCCAAGGCAACTGCAGTGGTATCCGATCCGCCGCGGCCGAGAGTGGTGATACTGCCATGCTCGTCCACGCCTTGGAACCCCGCCACCACCACTACGCGACCCTTGTCCAAATCGGTGCGAACCCGCGCGCCATCGATTTCGCGAATGCGCGCTTTGTTGTGGGCGCTGTCGGTGAGGATCTGAACCTGTGCGCCGGTATAGGAACGCGCATCGCAACCGCGCTTCTGCAACGCCATCGATAACAGTGCGATGGTCACCTGTTCGCCGGTCGCCATCAGTACATCCAGCTCTCGAGGCGTGGGCGCCGGCTCGATCTGGTGCGCCAAACCGATCAGGCGATTAGTCTCGCCGCTCATGGCCGAAACCACGACCACCAGATCATGTCCGTTTTTACGCCATTGGCAGACTTTCTCTGCCACATGCTCGATGCGCTCTACCGTGCCAACCGAGGTGCCACCATATTTTTGAACGATCAGTGCCATGCTGGGTATCTGAAAAGTGGGAGATAGACAATAAAACGCGCGCCGGCGATTACCGCGGTGCCGTTAACCGAGTTGGGTGCGGATCCAGTCCGGCACCGCCTGAAGAGCTGCGTCGAGACCTGCGGGCTGCGTGCCGCCGGCCTGCGCCATATCGGGGCGGCCGCCGCCCTTGCCACCGACCTGGGTGGCGACCACATTGACCAATTCACCGGCCTTGATTCGATCGGTACGATCCTTGGTGACGCCGGCCACCAAGCTCACTTTGTCGCCACTGACCGTGGCGAGCACCACCGCCGCACTGCCCAGCTTGTTCTTGAGCTGATCCACCGTATCGCGCAACGACTTCGGATCGGCGCCATCGAGACGTGCCGCCAGCACTTTCATGCCGTCGATTTCAATCGCTTGTGCTACCAGTTCCGCTCCTGCGGAGGTGGCGAGCTTGCCCTTGAGGCGTTCCAGTTCCTTTTCCAGTTCGCGGCTGCGCTCCAGCAATTGACGCACCTTATCTTCCACGGAATCGCGGCCACTCTTCAGCAGATCTGCGACTTGTTCCAAACGGCGTTCGCCTTCGTCCACATAGTCCAGTGCGCGGCGGCCCGTGACCGCCTCGATGCGCCGCACGCCGGAAGCAACGCCGGATTCTGACAGGATCTTGAACAAACCGATGTCGCCCGCGCGACGCACGTGCGTGCCGCCGCATAATTCTGTGGAGAAATCGCCAATCCGCAGCACTCGCACCGTATCGCCGTATTTTTCCCCGAACAATGCCATCGCCCCGGCGCCGATCGCCTCGTCATAGGGCATGACTTTGGTTTCAGCTTCGGCATTGGCACGGATCTGATCGTTTATGAGGTCTTCCAACGTATCGAGTTGCTCGCGGGTAAGCGGTTCGAAGTGCGAGAAATCGAAACGCAAACGATCCGGCGCCACCAGGGAGCCCTTTTGGGTGACGTGCTCGCCGAGCACCTGTCGCAGCGCCGCGTGCAGCAGATGGGTGGCGGAATGATTCAGCACCGTAGCCTGGCGGCGCTCGCAATCGATCTTGGCTTCCAGTTGATCGCCTACCCGCAGCGTCCCGCGCGTCACCTGGCCGACATGGGCATGCAGATCGCCGCGCTGTTTCTGGGTATCGCGCACGGCAAACGATGCGCTGCCGTTCTCCAGCACGCCGGCATCGCCCACTTGGCCGCCGGACTCGGCGTAAAAGGGCGTGCGGTCGAGAAACACACTGCCTTCCTCGCCTTGTTCCAATACATCGACCGGTTCGCCATCGCGCACCAGCGCACGGATGCAGCCGCTATCGGTCTGCAGATCGTAGCCTGTGAAATCGGTACGCCCTTGCACCTGCACCCGGTGACCGTAATCGGCAGCAAATTGGCTGGCCGCGCGGGCACGCTGACGCTGAGCCTGCATGGCCCGATCGAATCCGGCCATATCCACCCGCAGACCGCGCTCGCGGGCGATGTCGGCGGTCAGATCGGCCGGGAAACCGTAGGTGTCGTACAGCCGGAATACGATGTCGCCGGGAATTTCATCGCCCGACTGCGCAGCGATGGCTTCTTCCAAGTGCCGCATTCCTTGTTCCAGGGTTTCGGCGAAGCGCTCTTCTTCAAGCCGCAGCACCCGCTCCACTTGTTCGCGCTGGCGGCTGAGTTCCGGGTACGCCGCACCCATTTCCCGGTCCAATGCCGCCACCAGGCGGTAGAAGAACGGCTGTGTCTGACCGAGTTTGTAACCGTGGCGAATGGCGCGACGAATAATCCGGCGCAGCACGTAGCCGCGGCCCTCGTTCGAGGGCAGCACGCCATCGACGATCAGGAATGCGCAGGCGCGGATGTGATCGGCGATGACTTTCAGCGACGCAGCAGCGCGGTCTTCGGCGCCGGTCGCCTGCGCGGCTGCTTCGATCAGGTTGCGGAACAGATCGATTTCATAATTGCTGTGTACGCCTTGCATCACCGCCGCCAGGCGTTCCAGACCCATGCCGGTATCCACCGAGGGTTTCGGCAACGGATTCAGATTGCCGTCGCTGTCCCGGTCGTACTGCATGAACACCAGATTCCAGATCTCGATGTAGCGATCGCCGTCCTCGTCAGGCGAACCGGGCGGGCCGCCGGCCACATCGGGACCGTGGTCGTAGAAGATCTCGGTGCACGGTCCGCAAGGACCGGTGTCGCCCATGGACCAGAAATTGTCGCTCTCGTAGGGCTTGCCGCCGGGCTTGTCGCCGATGCGGGTAAAACGCCCCGCGTCGACGCCGATTTCCTGTAGCCAGATGTCGGCGGCTTCATCGTCATCCTGATAGACCGTGACCCACAGCTTTTCCTGCGGCAAGCTCAACGTCTCGGTCAAAAATTCCCAGGCGTAGCGGATGGCGTCATGCTTGAAATAATCGCCGAAGCTGAAGTTGCCCAGCATCTCGAAGAACGTGTGATGACGCGCGGTGTAACCGACGTTTTCCAAGTCGTTGTGCTTGCCACCGGCACGCACGCAACGCTGAGAACTGGCGGCGCGGCTATAGGCGCGCTGCTCCTGACCGAGGAATACTTCCTTGAACTGGACCATGCCGGCGTTGGTGAACAACAGCGTCGGATCGTTGCCGGGCACCAGCGGACTGCTGGGCACGACCTCGTGTCCGCGGGCGCGGAAATAATCCAAAAACATGCTGCGAAGTGCTGCACTGCTGTTCATCGCACGAATCCAACTCCAAAGTCCGGAAAGCGGGAAGGGTCGCTCCCTTCGCCATCTTCAGTAATCACCGCCGGCGAGCAGATCCTGGATATGCTCGTTGCCGAATCCGCGATACTGCAGGAACCGCGCCTGCTTGGCGCGCTCAGGCCAAGCGTCGGGCACGGCGCGGCCAAAACGCTTGCGGCGCACATCTTCCGCTTGGCGCCGCCAATCCCAGTCGGCATCTTGCAACTGCGCATCGATCAGATCGCGGTCCACGCCGCGCTGACACAATTCGGCGCGGATGCGCACCGGGCCGTAGCCGCGCGCCGCCCGATCCTGCGCATAGCTGTAGGCAAAACGCGCATCGCTCTGCAGACCTTCTCCGGAGAGAGAGGCCAGCACCTGATCGATCGTCGCATCGGGGAAACTGCGCGCCGCGAGCTTTTGGCGCAGTTCGAGGCGCGAATGCTCGCGGCGGGTCAGCAGTCGCAAAGCGCACTCGCGCAACGCGCCGGCGCCGGCTTCCTCTGCCTGATCCCGGTCAGGCTTCGGCTTCGACCTCTTCATCCTTCTTCGGCGGCGCTACGTTTCCCAGCGCCTTGGCGCGAATCTGATCTTCGATCTCCTGCGCGATGGCGGCATTGTCCTTCATGAAGGTGCGCGCATTGTCCTTGCCCTGGCCGATACGATCGTTGTTGTAGCTGTACCAGGCGCCGGCCTTATCGACAATGCCGTACTGCACACCCAGATCGATCAGCTCGCCCTCGTGGGAGATGCCCTCGCCGTACAGAATCTCGAATTCCGCTTGCCGGAACGGCGGTGCGACTTTGTTCTTCACCACCTTGACCCGGGTCTCGTTGCCGACCACTTCGTCGCCCTTTTTGATGGCGCCGATGCGGCGGATGTCCAGGCGCACGGAGGAATAGAACTTCAGCGCATTACCGCCGGTGGTGGTTTCCGGGTTGCCGAACATGACGCCGATCTTCATGCGGATCTGGTTGATGAAAATCACCAGGGTGTTGGAGCGCTTGATGTTGGCAGTCAGCTTGCGCAGCGCCTGGGACATCAGCCGTGCCTGCAGGCCGACATGGGAGTCGCCCATGTCGCCTTCGATTTCCGCTTTCGGCGTCAGCGCCGCGACGGAGTCGACCACCACGACGTCGACGGCACTGGAGCGCACCAGCATGTCGGCGATTTCCAGCGCCTGCTCGCCGGTATCGGGCTGGGAAACCAGCAGGTCGTCCACATTGACGCCGAGCTTGCGGGCATAGGTCGGGTCCAGCGCGTGCTCGGCGTCGACGAAGGCCGCCGTGCCGCCCAGTTTCTGCGCTTCGGCAATCACCTGCAACGTCAGCGTGGTTTTGCCCGAAGACTCCGGGCCATAGATCTCAACGACGCGGCCCCGCGGCAGGCCACCGATCCCCAGTGCGATGTCGAGGGTCAGGGAACCCGTGGAGATGGCCTCGACGTCGCGCACGGCGGTGGAATCGCCCATGCGCATCACCGAACCCTTACCAAACTGCTTCTCGATCTGGCTCAGTGCCGCCGTGAGCGCCTTTTTCTTGTTCTCTTCCATAGAACCCTCCGCCTGCTGTCGCGGGGCGCACTCCGTTGCGCCCGTGATCGAATCGAATTCGAAGAATTATCACACACAAGGCGCCACGGCGTGAAGCCGAACTACGGCGCTAAGCACTTATTGCGCCTGCAACATCCAGGTGCGTTCCAAGTGGTATCGCGGCCCCTCGGGGAAAGTCCGGGAACTGACCAGCGCGAATCGCGCCACCGGCCAGTGCAGCGGCGCCGGATCGGCCGGCGGCGGCTGCCGGCGGACTTTTCGCGCCAGGGTCAGATGCACTCGAAACGGGCGCGGTTCGGGATCACCCCCGCACTGGCGCTGGGCCGACTGCAGCGCCGTCACCAGATCCTTCAGCGCCCGCGGTACGTGGGATGCGCCCAGCCAATACACCTGGGGTCGGGGGAAATAACCGGTTCGGTCGAGGGTGAGTTCGAAACGCGGGAGGCGAATGGCATCTGCGGCCCGTTCCAGACACACGCGCACTTCAGTTGCCGTGTTACCGAGAAAGGCCAGGGTAAGATGCAGGTTTTCGCGAATGACGGGGCACCCATGTCCCGGCGTCAGCTCCCCCACCCGCCGGCCCAGTGCCGCGCGCAGGGCGTCCTCCGGCCACAGCGCGAAAAACAGCCGTTGACTGTCAGGGGTTTGTTTCAAGCAGCTCTAACAATCCCCGCAAGGCATCGTCGACGGCTTGGCTTCGCACCGCCTCACGATCGCCGCCATACACGCGATGCAGGGTCGTGGTGGCGAATGCCTCTCCGGCCCAGCCGATCCAGACGGTGCCTACGGGCTTGGTATCGGAACCGCCGCCCGGCCCGGCGATACCGCTGATGGCAAGCGCGACCTGGGCGTGACTATGACGGAGCGCCCCTTCTGCCATTTCCCGCACCGTCTGCTCGCTCACAGCGCCGTCGCGATTCAACGTCTCGGCGCGTACGCCGAGCATTTCCTGCTTGGCGAGATTGGTGTAGGTGACGAAACCGCGTTCGAACCAGTGGGAACATCCCGGAACCGTGGTGATCTCCTTGGCGACCCAGCCGCCGGTACACGACTCCGCGGTCGCCAGGCAATAGCGCCGCGCCTTGAGTACCGCTCCCAACTCCCGAACCAGTTCGTGTACGCCCATGGCTGCGCTCCGGTGCCCGGCCTCGGATTCAGGTCAGGAACTCCCGGATCTTGCAGGCCACCTCGTAACCGCCCTGCGCCAGGGAATCGACCCGAACCACTTCGGCACGCGCGTTCAATGGCTCGACGATCGCCTGCTCGGGGGTCACGTTCACCACCAAGGAATCGCCCACCTGCAAGTGATGCTCGGTGCGGAACAGCATGCCCTTGGAACTGATGTTGCGCGCCTGCGCTGAATAGACTGCGTGCGAGCCGCCGACGCGAAAACTGATCTCGCATTCGATCGGCATGCGACGGTAATCGCGCTGATCGGAAGAATCCACCATCCCACGGCCCCTCGGCTTCGCATTGCATGCAGGCAAGTCGCATTCTGCCGGAAGGCGTACGCCTCTGCCAAGCGGCGACGGTAGGAGGCTAGACGTGATTTCGCTACACTGGCGCGGTGAACGCCAACCCCGAAACCACCGCCGCCCGGCACACGCCGGTCATGCAGCAGTACCTGCGCATCAAAGCCCAGCACCCCGGCGTGTTGCTGTTCTACCGCATGGGCGACTTCTATGAACTGTTTTTCGACGATGCGCGCAAAGCGGCGCGGCTGCTGGACATCACCTTGACCGCGCGCGGCCAATCCGGCGGCGAACCGATCCCCATGGCGGGCGTGCCCTATCATGCCGCCGAAGCCTACTTGGCCCGGTTGGTCCGGTTGGGCGAATCGATCGCCATTTGCGAGCAGATCGGCGACCCGGCCGCCAGCAAAGGTCCGGTGGATCGCCAAGTCGTACGTGTCGTCACGCCCGGCACCATTACCGACGAAGCGCTGCTGGAAGAACGCCGGGACACCTTGCTCGCCGGCGTACATCAGCTCGGCCAGCGTATCGGACTGGCGGTGCTGGATCTCGCCGGCGCCCGGTTCACGGTCCAGGAACTCGAGTCCGCGGAGGCTCTGCTCAGTGAATTGGAACGCATGCGGCCCGCTGAGTTGCTGGTCAACGAGGACACCGGCTTGCTGCAAACCCTGGGTGAACGGCGCGGCCTGCGCCGCATGCCACCCTGGCAGTTCGAGACCGACACTGCGCAGCGTTTGCTTTGCCAGCAATTCGGCACCCGCGATCTGGCGGCGTTCGACCTTGAAGGCGCCAGCGCGGCGCTGGGCGCCGCAGGCTGCCTGCTGCAATACGTCCAGGAAACCCAGCGCAGCGCGCTACCCCACTTGCGCGCCATTCATCTGGAACGCCGCGAGGACAGCGTCATCCTCGATGCCGCCAGCCGCCGCAACCTGGAATTGGAAGCGAGCCTGTCCGGCGACCACGACAAAACCCTCGCGGGGGTCCTCGACCGCAGCGCCACCGCCATGGGCAGCCGACTGTTGCGTCGCTGGCTGCACCGTCCGCTGCGCCAGCGCCGTGTATTGCAATTGCGCCAGCACGTAATCCGGGTGTTGCTGGACGAGCACGCACACGAGGGACTGCACGGCCAACTGCGTGCCATCGGCGATATCGAACGCATGCTTACCCGGGTCGCGCTTAAGTCCGCCCGGCCGCGGGATCTGTCCGGACTGCGCGATGCCCTCGGGCATCTGCCGACCCTGCAACACAGTCTTTCGGGGTTGGATTCGCCATTGCTGGGCCAACTGGCGGCTCGCATCGGCGACCATCCCGACAGCCACGCGCTGCTCGCGCGCGCCCTGGTCGAGGTGCCACCGCAGCTGCTACGCGACGGTGGCGTGATCGCCACGGGTTTCGATGTCGACTTGGATGAATTGCGCGCCTTGAGCGAAAACGCCGACGGCTTTTTGCAGGATCTCGAACAGCGCGAACGCCAACGCAGCGGCATTTCGACCCTGAAGGTCAGCTACAACCGCATACACGGCTACTACATCGAAGTCGGCCGTGCCCAATCCGCCAAAGTGCCGGACGATTTTCAACGACGTCAAACCTTGAAGAATGTCGAGCGCTATATCACGCCGGAACTGAAACACTTCGAGGACCAGGTTCTTTCGGCTCGCGAACGCGCGCTGGCGAAGGAAAAAGCGCTTTACGACGCCCTGCTGGACAGTCTCGCCGACGCATTGGTGCCGCTGCAGGAATGCGCCGGCGGACTGGCCGAGCTGGACGCCCTGGTGACGTTGGCCGAGCGCGCCGAGTACCTGGGCTATTCCCAACCCGAGCTGGTCGACGAACCGGGGATCTGGATTCGCGGCGGCCGCCACCCTGTGGTGGAGCGGGTAACCGACCAACCGTTCGTCGCCAACGATGTATCCTTGGACGAACAACGGCGCATGCTGGTGATCACCGGTCCGAACATGGGCGGCAAGTCCACCTACATGCGCCAGACCGCGCTGATCGCACTGCTGGCTCACATCGGCAGTTTCGTGCCCGCCGAGCAGGCACGCATCGGACCGGTGGACCGCATCTTCACCCGCATCGGCGCGTCCGACGATCTGGCCGGCGGCCGTTCCACGTTCATGGTGGAAATGACCGAGACCGCCAACATCCTGCATAACGCCACCGCCAACAGTCTGGTCCTGATGGACGAAGTGGGTCGCGGCACCAGCACCTACGATGGCCTGTCGCTGGCGTGGGCCTGTGCCATGCATTTGGCCACGGAAGTGCGCGCATTCACGCTGTTCGCGACCCACTATTTCGAACTGACCGCCCTGGCGACGCAACTGCCCGGCGTCAATAACGTGCATCTCGACGCGGTGGAGCACGGCGACAGCATCGTATTCCTGCACGCCGTCAAGGAAGGACCGGCGGATCGCAGCTATGGTCTTCACGTCGCCGCTCTGGCAGGCGTGCCGGCGGCGGTGATCGCCAGCGCCAAGGCGCGCTTGCAGGAATTGGAACGCCCGGAACGAACCCTGGACGCTGTGCAGCCTGCGCAAATGCCGCTCACTTTCACGCCGCCGGAATCACCGGTACTCGACGCCTTACGGCAACTGCAACCCGATGAGTTGACCCCCAAGCAGGCCCTGGAAGCTGTGTACCACCTGCGTCAGATGCTCGACATCTGATTCATCTATCCCCTTGATTTATTGTTAAAGACGTAGGTTGCGCCGGCCGATAGTAATGGTCGAATGCGCGGCGTGCGCAGCCCGTCGCCGTGTCCCGATCGGCAGCATCAGATTTGACGGCGATGACCACAATAACCAAGAAATTCAAGACATTAAGCACCAGACAAAAGATGCGCGCAGGCTTCACCGTAGTGTTGATCCTGCTCGCCATGATCGGCCTGCAGACGCTCTGGAACGTCATGACCGTAGGCGGCGACGCCCAACGGGTGGTCAAACAATTCCAGCCGGCGGTATTCAACGCCCTGGCGCTGCGCGCAGCGATTCGCGACGCGGCCATGCAGACATCGGCGCAAGCCGAAAGCCTGTCTCCCGGATCGGCGCGCGCCATCGCCCGGGCCCGGACGCTGGCATCCGAACTCCAGGCGTTGCTCACCGACCAGCATGACCGGCAAGTGGCGTCCGAGGTGGCGCAGGCTTTGCGCACGGTCACGGACATGCCGCCGGCTGCGGCCCGCGCCACCCTGGCCGAGTTGGCGCGAAAGCTACAGGCACTGGAAAGCCGGCAATTGACGGCCATCCGCGATGCCGGCGAAGCATTGGTTGGCAAAACCCGCGACACCGCGATCGCGGTCATCATCAGCCTGGTGTTGGCCATGAGTGCAGTGGTGCTGCTGATGCTGAGTCTGAACCGCGGCATCATCCGCCCGCTGAAACAGACCATCGCCCGCGGTGTCGCGACCATGGCCGCCACCCTCGACGGTCTGGTCGGGGCCGACCATCACGACCTGGCCAGTATCGAGCACGGACGCGACGATGAAGTGGAAACCGTGGCCGAAACGTTCGACGCCATGGCCCGGGCGCTGCAGCAGGCGATCCAGAATCAACAAAAAGCCGAACAGAATCTGCGCAGCAAGGTCGACCGTGTGCTGGCTGTGGTCCGGCGCGCGGAACGCGGCGATCTTTCCGCCCGTATCGAAGCCGGTGACGGTAGCGAGGCCATGGATGAACTGGCCACCGGCGTCGGCCACATGCTCGAGAATCTCAGCGGCCTGGTCACCCAGGTTCAGCAATCGGGTATCCAGGTGGCTTCTTCGGCCACCCAGATCGCGGCCACCGCCCGGGAACAGGAAGCCGCGACCGCCGAACAAGCCGCCAGCACCAGCGAAATCGTCGCCACGGTCGCCGAAATTTCCGCCACCGCCAAAGAACTGGTGCACACCATGGACGAAGTGCGCGATGTCGCCGAGCACACTGCGGCGTCGGCGGCCGATGGACAGCAGGCGCTGGCGGTGATGGAGACGGCCATGCATCAGATGCGGTCCGCGACCGACGCCATCGGCGCCAAGCTGGCGGTCCTCAACGAAAAGGCAGGCAACATCGGCACGGTGGTAACCACCATCAACAAAGTCGCCGATCAAACCAACCTGCTGTCCCTCAACGCCGCCATCGAAGCGGAAAAGGCAGGTGACTACGGCCGCGGATTCGCCGTGGTCGCGAGCGAAATCCGCCGCTTGGCCGACCAGACCGGCGCCGCCACCTGGGATATCGAACAGATGGTGAAGGAAATGCAATCAGCGGTTTCCGCGGGCGTCATGGGGATGGACAAATTTTCCGACCAAGTCGGCCGCGGCGTTGCCGAAGTCGCCCAGGTCAGCTCGCGGCTGGCACAGATCATCGAACAGGTTCATACCTTGACGCCGCGCTTCGAGACGGTAACCGAAGGCATGCACGCGCAATCGGAAGCCGCGGTGCAGATCAGCGAAAGCATGTCGCAGCTCAATGAAACCACGCAGCAAACCGCCGAGTCCCTGCGCCAGTCCCACGATTCGGTGGAGCAGTTGAAAACAGCTGCGTATGACCTCCAAGCCGGCGTCGCCCGTTTCAAAGTCCGTGCGGATCACTGAGCATGAACCGGAAACTGCTGCTCACATTCCAGATCGGCTCGGAACTCTACGCCACCGGCGTCGAGCAGATCCTGGAGATCGTGCCGCTGGTCGACCTCAAGCCGATCCCGCTGGCCGAACCGTGGGTCGCCGGCGTATTCGACTATCGCGGCCGCGCGACCCCGGCAGTGGATCTTTGCCAGATATTCGAGGGTCGCAACGCCTGGCGTTGCATGAGCACCCGGATCCTGGTGGTTTCCTATGACACCGGTGACGGAACTCTCCAGCCGCTGGGATTGATTGCGGAGCGCATCACCCAGACGGTACGCCTGGATCCGAACGCATTCCAGGATGCCGGTGTCGATGTTCCGGCAGCACCATTTTTGGGAGGCGTGTATCACCACGGACGGGGTCTGCTGCAGATGGTGGACGTTACGAAGCTTCTGCCGGCGGAGGTCGCGGCGCGATTGTTCAATCGCAGCGATACGCCATGCGCCGCCGGCGGATCGGTTCAGGGCTGAACGAAAGAGGCGTGACCAACGTATCGAGGTAACTCAAGGATGCCATTGGGACACATCGCACAGATTCTGCGGCAACACATCGGTCTTCATGCAGAAAGCGTCGGCCAAAGTGCGATCAGCAGCGCAGTTGGGTGCCGTATGGCCAGCCTCAAAATCGGCTCCGTGCAGGAATATCTGCAGCGCCTGCACGCCGGCGGCGACGAGCTCACGCATTTGATCGAGACGGTCGTCATTCCCGAAACCTGGTTTTTCCGCGACCGTAAGCCGTTCCAGTTCCTGGAAATGTTCGTGCTCGAACGCAACACCGCGCGGCCCACGCTGCCGTTGCGTGCGCTCAGTGTCCCGTGCGCCACCGGCGAGGAACCTTATTCCATCGCCATGACGTGTCTGGGTGCCGGTGTTGCTGCCGAACGCATTCAGATCGATGCGGTCGATATCAGCCGCCGCGCGCTCGACTTCGCCCTGGCCGGCAATTACGGCGCCCACTCATTCCGAGGTGAGCAGGACCCGCAAATCCTGGCCCGCTATTTCCAACCCGATGGGGCACGCTTTCAGATTTCCGCGGCTGTCCGCAATCTGGTGAACTTCATCCACGGCAACCTGCTCGATCCGCACTTCCAATTCACAGCAGCCTCTTACGACGCAATTTTCTGTCGTAATCTGATGATTTATTTCGATGATCACGCGAGGTCTCTCGCGTATCGCACCTTGCAACGCCTACTGGCACCCCACGGCGTACTCTTCGTGGGCCACGCCGAGAGCGGTACGGTGCCCACTGAACTGTTTCACAGCGCCGGTCAAGCATCTGGGTTCGCGTTTCGCAACGGGCCGGCCAGGCGGAAACCCGTGCCTGCCCCCGCAACTGCGCGCAGCGCGCCCAATGGCCGGCGGCAGAGCGTGTCGCGGTCGGTGCAACATCGCCGCCAATCCATCGCAGTGCCGCCGCCTTCGCCAACCGAGCCTTTGGAATTGGCGCGGCAACTTGCAGACCTGGGACGGCTCGAGGAAGCGCGCTTGCTGTGCGAGGCGCAACTCGATCGCCCGGGACGGCAGGCCGACCTTTATTCGCTGCTCGGCACGATACACATGGCGGAAGGTAATCTGGACGCGGCCGAAAAGGCGCTGCGTCGTACGCTGTACCTGAATCCGAAACACTATCAATGCCTGGTACAACTGGCGCTGCTGTTGCAACAAAAAGGCGAACACGACGCCAGCGCCAAGATGCGCCGGCGGGCGCAACGCGCCGCGCCGCAGCAGTTGGATGGATAACGAGGATCGTGATCATGACCACCGAAGCGGCATTGCAACGGAACGACTGCTGGAACCGTATCGGAGTATGGGCGCGGGATGCCAAGAACTGTCCCCGGCTCGCCGAGGTGGTGCATTGTCAGAATTGCGAAGTCTACGCCGATGCCGGTAAACAACTGCTGGATCGCGAAGTGCCACTCGAATACCGACGCCAGTGGACCGATAATCTGCGCCAGCACAAGGACGATGATGCTCACCCAGAAGAGTCGGCGTTCGTATTCCGGCTGGGCGATGAATGGTTCGCGCTTCCGACCGAGGTACTCAGTGAGGTCACCGAGATCCGCGGCATCCATCGCGTACCCCATAACCACAGCAAGGTTTTGCGCGGCCTGGTCAACATCCGCGGTGAACTGCAATTGTGCGTTTCCCTGGGATTCCTGTTCGGTCTCGAAAAATCCGAGATACCACCTCCATCGGGACGCAAGATACACCAACGCATCGTGGTCATCGAACGGGATGGTGAACGCTATGTATTTCCGGTCAGCGAAGTGAGCGCCGTACATCGCTTCGCCAAGGAAGATGTATGGGAACCGCCGTCGAACATCACCAACGAATCCGGGACCTTTCTCACAGGCGTGCTGCGGGTCGGTTCGATCAACACCGGGCTGCTCGATCCGGATTTGCTGTTCAACGCTTTGCGTAGCAGGTTGACCTGATATGGCTGGCAATGGTTTCACAGACGAATCGATGCTCGAAGCTGTTCCGGGCCGAATTGGCGAGTCACACTTCCAATATGCGCGTGGATCTGGAGGCTCCGGAGCGCGATTGCCAAGACCCGGCAGTTGCACAACGCTTGAAACGCGCCGCCCACTCGGTAAAAGGCGGGGCACGCCTGGTCGGAGCCGGAATAGCAGCGGAACTCGCTGAAGTATTGGAGAACGTGTTCGCGGCGGCAGGCCAGGGGAAACTGGAACTGCAGGGCGACTCGGCCGCGGCGCTTCTACAGGGGGTCGAGCTACTGGCGCGCATCGGTGCCGAAGACAGCCCGGAGGACGACGGCCTGGGCCGCGAAGCGGATTCGTTTACAGCCGTCGTAGACGCGTTACTCGATCGAGTTGCCGTCCCGGAAGCCTCCGTTCCCACGCCCGCGCCCAAACCGCAAAGCCGAACAAACCCGCCCCAACACCGGCGGCCGACTCCGGAATGCTCGATTTGTTCTGCGCCGAAGTCGAGGCGCAGACCAACGCGCTCGGCGAGTCGCTGCTGGTTCTGGAGCGAGACCCGCAGGACACCACGGCGCTGGAGCGGTTGATGCGTGCGGCACATTCCGTTAAAGGCGCGGCCCGCATGATCGGCGTCGCGCCCGCCGCCCAACTCGCCCACGCCATGGAAGATTGCTTTGTCGCAGCACAAAACAACGCGCTGCAACTGCAACCCGCCGACATCGATTTACTGCTCGCCGGCACCGACGCCCTGCGCGGGCTTGGCGCCCAACTCTTGCAAAACCCAGAGGCGCAAGTCGCTCCCGAACTCGCCGCATCCGTCGCCGCGCTATGCGCATCCGGACGGACACCGCCGGCACCGGTCAATGAGCCTGCTTGCGCGCCGAAACGCGAGAGCGAATCCGCGACGCCCACCGCGCCTTCCCGGGTCGTGCGCATCAGCACCGATCGGGTCAATCGACTGGTCGGCCTGACCGGCGAATTGACCGTAACCAGCCGCTGGGTGCGCGTCTATGCCGATTCGCTAATGGGACTGAAGAAACGCCAAAACGATCTGATTGCCGTCATCGACCGATTGCGCTCCGTAGTGGAGCCGAGCACCTTGAGCGATCTCGCCAACAACCTGCTCAACGATGCACAAAAGCTTGCTTACGACTGCCGTTACAACATGGCACAAAGGCTCACGGAGCTGGAAGAGTTCGACCGCCGCGCGAGTAACGTGTCGAACCGCTTGAACCACGAAGTCATCGCCAGCCGTATGCGCCCTTTCAGCGACGGGGTGCAGGGGTTTCCGCGCTTGGTGCGCGACGTCGCGCGTAGCCTCGACAAGCAAGTCGAATTGGTGATTCGCGGCCGCGATATCCAGGTGGACCGGGACGTCCTCGAGAAAATCGAGGCACCGCTGAATCATATCCTGCGCAACGCGATCGACCACGGCATCGAGCCGCCAGCCGAACGCACCGCAGCCGGGAAACCGGCGTACGGCTCGATCCTTCTGGAGGCCTATCACAGCGCGGGAATGCTCACCGTAGTGGTGTCCGACGATGGCCGCGGCGTCGACATGGACGCACTGAGGTCGAAGATTGTTCGCAACAACATGGTCAACGAGCGCATGGCCGCGGAACTCTCGGAGACCGAATTGCTGGACTTCCTGTTTCTACCTGCGTTTTCCACCCGCGAATCGATATCCGAGATATCCGGTCGCGGCGTCGGCCTGGATGTGGTTCACAACGTGGTGCAGGAAATGCGTGGCCACATCCGGGCCAGCAGCGCCGCCGGGCAGGGCATGCGCATCCAGCTTCAACTGCCGCTGACGCTGTCCGTGTTACGCACGCTGACAGTGGAGGTGGGCGGCGAACTGTATGCATTCCCCCTGGCCCGGATCGAAAATATTCTCCGCGTCTCGCGCGATGCCGTACAAACATTGGAAGATCGACAGTTCGTAACCACGAGTGACGGTCGTCACATCGGTTTGGTTTACGGCGGCCAGGTATTCGATCAAGCGGGCAGCGGCGGCCCCGAAGCGGTCCTGTCCCTAGTCGTGATCGGCGGACGCAGTCGCAGTTTCGGAGTGGTTGTCGACCGCTTCCTGGGCGAACGTGATCTTGCAGTACACGCCATCGACCCGCGGCTCGGAAAAATCCAGGATATCGCCGCGGCAGCCATCTCAGACGATGGCACGCCGCTGTTGATCGTCGATGTCGACGACATGCTGCAGTCGATTGAAAACCTGGTGTCCGGTCGCCGGCTACATAAACTCGGCGGTGCCGGTCAGGCTGAAAATCAGGAACGCAGCAGGGTTCTGGTGGTGGACGACTCGCTCACCGTACGGGAAGTCGAACGGAAATTGCTCGAATCGCACGGCTATTCGGTCGACGTAGCAGTCGATGGTATGGACGGCTGGAACACCGTGCGCGTCAATGAATACGATCTCGTCATCAGTGACGTCGACATGCCGCGCATGAACGGGATCGAGTTGGTTACCATGATCAAAAACGACCCCAAACTGCGCAAATTGCCGGTCATGATCGTTTCCTACAAAGACCGGCCGGAAGATCGGGAACGCGGGCTGGAAGCAGGTGCCGATTATTACCTGGCCAAAGGCAGTTTCCACGACGACGGGCTCATCGAAGCGGTGGTCGACCTGATCGGGGAACCGAACCGATGCGCATAGCAATCGTCAATGACGTACACGCGATAGCGCAGGTCCTGGCACAGGCGATCTGTGCCCATACCGGACACTCGATCTGCTGGATCGCCAACGACGGCACCGAAGCGGTTGCGCGCTGCCAGCAGGATATCCCGGATCTGATTCTCATGGATCTCGTAATGCCCACCATGGACGGCGTGGAAGCGACGCGACGTATCATGGCCAACACGCCCTGTGCGATCCTGGTGGTCACGGCCTCAGTTGCCGGCAACGCCGGCCAGGTGTTTGAAGCGATGGCGGCTGGAGCGCTGGACGCGGTCAACACGCCGCAGTTGCGCGGCTCCGACACCACGAGTCTCGCGGCGCTTCTGCACAAGCTCAACACCATCGGCAAGTTGATCGCCCGCAGTCATCGGCTGCCGACCGCGAAATCCGAACCGACGACCGCTGTCTGCGAAACGGGGTTGCCGCTGATCGCCCTCGGCGCATCGACAGGAGGTCCCGGCGCCCTGGCGCATATCCTGTCTCGTCTCGACCCCGGTCTACCGGCCGGCATCGTCGTCATTCAACATGTGGATCCCGAGTTTTCCGCCGGTATGGCGAGCTGGCTCGATGGTCAAACCGACTTGAAAGTCTGCATTGCGCAACCGGGGGACCGTCCAACTCAAGGCAAAGTGCTGATTGCAGGCACCGGGGACCATTTGGTCATGCAGCGCAACGGCCGTCTCGCCTACACACCCGAACCCCAGGATTACGTATACCGGCCTTCCGTGAACGTTTTTTTCGAGAGTGCCGCGGCGCACTGGCGCAACAGGATCGTAGGTGTACTGCTGACCGGCATGGGCCGCGACGGCGCCAACGGACTGCTTGCACTGCGTCAGCGCGGGATGCCGACCATCGCCCAGGACCAACAAACCTGCGCAGTGTGGGGAATGCCCAAAGCCGCGGTTGCGCTGGGCGCTGCGCAGCAGGTATTACCCCTCGACGAGATCGCTGCCGCCATTCGGCGCAACGTACTGGATTCAAAACAAAAACAAGCCTGCATTTCGGGGACTGCCAAATGAAGACCGACACGGAAGTAACCAATCGGCAAATAAGCGGCGGCAAGAAAATAAACGTGCTGCTGGTGGACGATCAAGCGATGATCGCCGAAGGCATACGCAGGATGCTCCAGGCCGAAAGCGACATCGACTTCTTCTACTGCGACAACCCTTCCGACGCGATCAACAAAGCCTTGGAATGCGACGCTACCATCATCCTTCAGGATCTGGTGATGCCCGACATCGACGGCATGACGCTGGTGCGGTTTTTCCGCGCCAACAACCTGACCAAGGACGTCCCCATCATCGTGCTATCGAGCAAGGAAGATCCGGTTATCAAGAGCGATGCGTTTTCAAACGGCGCCAACGACTATCTGGTGAAGTTGCCGGACAAGATCGAGCTCGTGGCACGCATCCGCGCTCATACGAAACACTATCTTATGCAATTGGAACGCGACGCGGCGTTTTTCGCGTTACGCGAGATGCAAAAACAACTCGAAAAATCCAACACGGAATTGCAGCGTCTGTCTTCGTTGGACGGGCTTACCGGCATCGCCAACCGCCGGCAGTTCGATGAGACACTGAAAAGGGAATGGCTTCGCGCTCAACGAACGGCGGCACCCCTGTCGTTGGTTCTGATCGATATCGATTTCTTCAAACTGTACAACGACAATTACGGTCACCAAAGGGGTGACGAATGTCTGCAACGGGTCGCCCGCGCCCTGGGTGGCACCGTCAATCGGCCTACCGATCTGGTGGCGCGTTACGGCGGCGAGGAATTTGTCGCTGTTTTGCCGGAAACCGATGCCATCGGTGCAGAGTCCCTGGCTGAAAGGTTCCGTGCCGCGGTGCAGAAACTGGACATTCACCACAGCGCGTCCACCACCGCCCAAAGCGTCACCATCAGCGCAGGTATCGCCACCTACATGCCCCCTTCCGACATGAGCCTGGAACAGTTCATCGAAATAGCGGATCGCGCACTCTACCAGGCGAAGGAACGAGGCCGCAACCAAACCGCAGTGGTCGCGCTGCCGGACTGAACCCTGCCGAGAAGCACGGAAATACGCCGCGCCGGGGCGCGGTGTTGCAATCTTCCCGGAACCCTAGAATACTACTGCTCACGCCATTCCGGCCGTGCCGATCCATTCCGTTTCAGCAAGCCGAAAGAGTTGTTCCATGACCTATGTCGTTACCGAAAACTGCATCAAGTGTAAGTACACCGATTGCGTGGAAGTGTGTCCAGTGGACTGTTTTCACGAAGGACCCAACTTTCTCGTAATCGATCCCGAAGAGTGTATCGATTGCAGCTTGTGCGAACCCGAGTGCCCCATCGGCGCCATTTTCGCCGAAGACGACGTGCCGGAAGATCAGGCGCAATTTCTCGAACTCAACGCCGAACTTTCGCAAAACTGGCCGGTAATAACAGAAAAGAAGGACGCCCCACCGGACGCCGACGAGTGGGACGGCAAACCGGACAAACTGCAATACCTGGAGCGTTGACCGCCGGACGGCAGTGCCGACTTCGGCCCTGGCGCACCCAATGTATGGGTTAACTGCCGCCGCTCATGTCGCGTGAGTCCCAACCGTCCGCTCTATTGGTGCCTTATGGCGAGGACATTCTTGCCGCCACTGCGCACCATGTGATCGACAGGTGCAACAGCGCGCTACCGCTGCTTCAGGATGTTGCCGTGCTCCTGCCGGACCTGCAACAAAGCGCGCGTCTGCGCCGCGCCCTGGTCATGGAAAGCAACCGGCGCGGACATACAGCCTTGCTCGGCCCGCGCATCGATACGCTTGCCGGCTATCTAACAACCCTGCCCCTCCCGGCGCCCGCCATTCTTCCCGAGGACGCCCGCGAACTGGTACTGATGGAAGCACTGCGCCAGCACGCCGATCTGTTCGGCGACGCGGACCTGTGGCAGCTTTCGCGCAGTATGTTGGCTTTGTTCGATGAGTTGAACCTGCAACAACGCCAGCTGCCGCGTCAGCTCGACAAGTTTCAACAATTGTTGAGCCGCGCCTACGGCGTAAGCGGCGCGAGTCCGGCCCATTTGGGCCGGGAGGCGCGCATCGTCCACACCCTGTGGCATGCATGGCAGGAACAACTGAGCGCCGAGCGCGCAACGGATCACCATAGCTGGTACCTGCGGGCGCTGGCGGAAAGCCTTGCTTTCATCGAGCCGGGCCAACAGCTGTTCCTGGTCGGCTTCACAGCATTGCGCCCTGCGGAAGCGTCGTGGGTGAGGACGCTGTATGAGCGCGGTCAAGTTGGAATCGTTCTGCAAGGCCAGGCCGCAGGACAAGGCTATCATCCCGATGCGCCGCTGCACGCTTTACTGCAGCAATTGAACATTCAACCGCATACAATCGACAATGGCGACCCGCGCACATGTGTCCTGGATGCCGCTTTCGATCTCCAGCATGGCGACCTGCGCCAACGGGCAGCGGTGCTACGGACGCTACAGCCGGTGAGCCCCGTGGCGTCCACCATCAGCGTGTTTGCCGCGACCGACAGCGAACAGGAAGCGCGGGCGGTGGACCTCCAGGTCCGCCGATGGTTGCTGCAGGGCAAACGCAACATCGGCATCGTCACCGAAGACCGCCGACTGGCGCGGCGCGTGCGGGCCCTGCTGGAACGTGCCGGGGTTGCGCTGGCGGATTCCGCCGGCTGGGCGCTCTCCACCACCAGCTCGGCCACCGTCATCGAGCGATGGCTGCAGGCGGTTGAAGAAGACTTTTCTCACCAACCGATGATGGACCTGCTGAAGTCGCCGTTCATGCTGCCGGACGATCCGAGTGAAGCCGAAATATTCAAGCGCGCCGTTTATCGGCTGGAACAGGACATCGTGCTGCACGAAAACATCCCGCGCGGCCTGGATCGTTATCGTCGGCATTTGCAATACCGCCAGCGCCGGCTCGGCTGGCCGTCCTCGGTGAGCAAAGCGGTACACGCGTTGATCGAGCGTCTTGGCCATGCCGCGCAACCCTTACTGCGCCTGGTCTCCGGCGGCACCCAGAGCCTGGACCAATTCATGGACGCTTTGCACGAAAGCTTGGTCCGGCTGGAATTACTGCCCGCCCTCGACGCCGACGAGGCAGGCACGCGCGTTGTTCAGCATCTGGAGCAATTGGCTCACGCAGCGCGTCATCGACCGCTGCCGAGCGATTGGCTGGGCTTTCGCACGTGGCTCGGTGCGGGTCTGGAACGCACCCACTTCTGCCCCCCGGCTGACGACAACCGGGTGACACTACTGAGTCTGGAGCAGACTGTACTGGCACAATTCGACGCGTTGCTGATCGCGGCCGCAGAACCCGAATTCCTGCCTGGCAGCCCCAGCGTATCGCCCTATTTCAATGACGCCGTACGCAATGAACTGGGACTGACTGGTTGGCACGAACAATTGGCGATACGGTTGCACCATTTCCGGCGCTTGCTCCAATCTGCGCCACAAGTCATGATCACCCGACGCCGGGAGCAGGACGGTGAGGAGCTGCTGCCGAGCCCCTGGTTGGAAGCAATCCAAACGCTGCACGAACAAGCCTACGGCGATGATTTGTCGAACCCGGAGCTCGACCTATGGTTAGGCAACCCCGCTGCTCAGGTCAGCGCACCCGACACGGCACCATTGCCGATGCCAAGCGGCAACCCGCACGCGCCGTTACCCGCAGCGCGATTGCCTGACGCCATCAGTGCCGCCGCCCAGCAACACCTGATCGATTGCCCGTATCAATTTTTCGCCGCCGATTGCCTGCGGCTCAAACCCGTGGAGGAAATCCGGGAAGCATTGGAAAAGTCGGATTACGGCGAGCGGGTACATCGGTGCTTGGAAGCATTCCATGGCGGCGCGCCCGATCTACCAGGTCCATTCACCGCATCCTTGAACCACACGAACCGCGACGCTGCGACCACATTGCTGGAGGAAATTTCCCGCGCCGTGTTCGCACAGGATCTGGAAGACAACTTCATTCATCGCGGCTGGCTCAGTCGCTGGATGGCGATGATTCCGGATTACCTCGACTGGCAGATCGCGCGCAGCGACCATTGGCAGCCGTTGCAAGTCGAGCGCAGCATCGAACGACCGCTCACCGGCCCATGGCGCTTGAAGGGCCGTTTGGATCGTATCGACCGCAACTCGGACCAACGCCTTGCGGTCATAGACTATAAAACCGGCGCGACGCCCAAACCTGCCGAGGTCAACGCCGGGGAAGCAGTGCAATTGCTCAGCTACGCGATGCTGTGCGACGAAATCGATCGAGTCGAGTATCTGCAACTCGACAAGCAGGTCCGCTCGGTTGCACCGCTTGCCGACGACGACTTGTGCCGACTTCGCTCCGCTGTGCGACAGCGTCTGATCGAAATGCTGGAATCCATTGCGGCCGGCGCGGCCCTTCCCGCTTGGGGCGATCCGGACACCTGCGGGCGTTGTCAGATGGCGGGACTGTGCCGTCGGCAAACCTGGGACGGTCCGATACAGTGAACCTCGCGGGAAGGAAAATCGGGGAATCGGAAAAAGGAAAGGCGGCCTTACGGCCGCCTCGGTCCTTTTCGGGCGCTCCCTGCCCGGCTCAACGTCCCTTTGTCAGCTCCGTCGACCAGGTCCCTGAACGCCGTCCATGGACAGCAGATGAGCCGCAAGCATATGCGCAAAGGCAGACGAAGCAAATCGCATCGAAGTGCTCGCGGTGCCTCGGCACGCCGGTTTCACACCGGTCGGTCAGCTTGTTTTTTTATCAATTACAATTACTTGACAAGCCACCATTGAATCGTCGGATTCGTCTTGTAGGAATCCTACTACAGAAAATTCGGGCGATTCCTACAAGCCGATTAGCGCTTCCGCGCCCGAATCGGTGCGTATACGGGGCCGGCGCGCCATGAATCCCAGCCTGCCCGCCGCCGATCCGCACGCCAACGCTGCGGTCCTCGCCTCCGCAGGCACCGGCAAGACTTGGTTATTGGTTACACGCCTGGTGCGGCTATTGCTGAGCGGCGCCCGTCCGGAAGGCATACTCGCACTGACTTTCACGCGCAAAGCGGCCGCGGAGATGCTTGCCCGCCTCAATCAACGACTCAAGATCTACGCGGCGCTGGACGACACGGCGCTGACCGTTGAACTCGGCAAACTCGATGTGGTCGCGGACGCCGAGCAACTGCAGCGGGCGCGCAGACTGTACGAACAAATGCTGTTCGCCGAACGACCACTGCGCGCCACCACGTTCCACGCCTTCTGCCAGGAAGTGCTGCGACGGTTTCCGCTGGAGGCGGACATTCCACCGGATTTCGAATTGCTGGAAAGCCCGACCCTGCTGGCGCAACAGGCAACGGACGCGCTGCTTACCGAAGCGACCCGAAACCTCGACGGCGCGATCGCACGCGCGCTGGAAATTTTGCTCGATCGATGCGGAGGTCTGTACAACACCCAGAACGCGTTGGCCAGCTTTCTGCAGCATCGCGGCGATTGGTGGGCATTGAGCGAAGACCAAACCGATGCCGTGGCCGGGGCGCAATCGCGAGTCGCCGAATTGCTCGAGGTGGATGCTGACACCGATGCATTGCACGAACTCAAACACCGCATGGGCGACGCGCTGCGCGAATGCATGGACTTGCTCATCCGTCATGACACGCGCGCCAACCGGGAGGCGGCAGTCTGCATCGAACGATGGCTTGCCAGCGAAGCCCAGCATGCGCAGGACTTCGCCGAACTGCGGCGGGCCTTCTTCACTCAACAAAACAGCCGGCGCAAGCGCGCCGCCAGCAATGCGCAACGCAAATCATTGGGCGAACAGGGTGAACAACGGCTCCTGGAACTCCACGACCGGCTTTGCGCATGCATCGAGCACGCTGACGATAGGTTCGCGCGCGTCCACAATCTTGAAATGAACGGCGCCTGGTACGTTGCAGGCCAACGCCTACTCGAGCACTTCCAACGCCTCAAACGCGAACAACGATTTCTGGACTTCACCGACCTGGAGTGGCGTACCTACCGTCTCCTCAACCGGGTCGATAACGCCCAATGGGTGCAATACAAGCTGGATCAACGCATCGACCACCTTTTGATCGACGAGTTTCAGGATACCAACCCGACCCAATGGCAGCTCTTGGCTCCATTATTGGAGGAGCTGGCCGCCGGCGCGCAGGATCGCTCACGCAGTGTGTTCCTGGTGGGCGACGACAAACAATCCATTTACCGGTTTCGGCGCGCGGAGCCGCAGCTATTACAGAACGCGGCACAATGGTTGGAACAGCGCATGGATGCTCAGATCGACACGCTGGAGAAATCCTGGCGCTCCAGCCCCGCGGTGATCGCCTGCGTCAATGCTGTGTTCGAAGGGCCATTGGCAGGCAAGATGTCAAGCTATCGGCACCACGATACCCATTGCTCCGCACTGTGGGGCGCAGTGGAAGTGCTGCCCCTGATCTACGACACTTCCGCCGAATCACAAACGTTGCGCCCCGGGCTACGCAATCCGTTGCGGCAACCGCGACAAGTGGCCGAAGACCAACGCCATTATCGCGAAGGCCAACAGGTGGCGGCTCGCATCGGCGCGCTGATGAAGCAACAAACCCCGGTACATGTGGATGGCCGCACGCGGCCACTCTCCTATAACGACGTCTTCATTCTGATGCGCAAACGCACCCACGCCGCTGCCATCGAGCGGGCCTTGCGCGAAGCCGGCATCCCCTATCTCGGCGCCGGCCGCGGCACATTGCTGGAGAGCCTGGAAGTCAGCGACATGGAGGCCCTGCTCACCGTGTTGACCATGCCCTATGACGACTTGGCGCTGGCCCAAGTGCTGCGCGCGCCGCTGTTCTCGATCAGCGACGAGGATCTGCTGCTCGTGGCCGAACATGCACACGGAGGTACTTGGCGCGCCGCATTGGATGAGCTCGCCGCACTCAATACCCAACGCCAGGCGCTGCTGCGCGCCCAGCGCCTGCTCAGCGGGTGGGAAAGCGTCGCCGGCCGGGTACCGGTTCACGACCTGCTCGACCGCATCTACCACGAAGCGAACGTACCGGCCCGCTACGAGGCAGCCTACCCGGCCGCCCTGCGCCCCCGGGTACGCGCCAACCTGGCGCGCTTCATCAGTCTGGCGCTGGAAGTGGACAGCGGCCGCTACCCCAGCCTGCCGAATTTCATCGCCAGGCTGCGACAGTTGCGACGCAATGCGCTGGATGCACCGGACGAACCGCCCGCCGAAAGCGGCGAGGCGCGTGTGCGACTGCTTACGGTACACGCCGCGAAAGGGCTTGAAGCCCCAGTGGTGTTCGTGGTCGACTGCGCCGCCGGTGAATCTGCGCAACGCGCCAACCGGGCGTTTGTGCATTGGCCCGCGGACCAGCGTCGACCCAGTCAATTCCTGCTGGCCACGTCCAGTCGCCTGCAGGACACCGCCACCGGTTCGCTGCTGCAAAAAGAACAGGAAGCGGAGCGCCGCGAAGACCTCAATCTGCTGTACGTCGCCCTGACGCGCGCACGCCAATACCTGTTCATCAGTGCGAGCGCACCGCGCAATGGCGCCGAGCTGGGGTGGTATGGCCACTTGCACGACGGGCTTGCAGCGCTCGTGGAAGCGGACCGCGACGGCGTGTTGGCGTTGGCCATGGGAGAGGCGTCGCCGATCGATCAACCCCCTCCAAGCCCACCATCCCAAGAACTGCCAACCGATGTACGTCTCAGCCAGGCGATCGGCGCATCGCGGGCCACCGACCTCATCCAGCCGAGTAATGTCGAGACCGAAGCCGTAGCCCTGGATCACGGCCGAGAGGACGGCCGGCCCCGGGGCATCGTCTTGCACAAATTGTTGGAACTGTTGACGGCCGGCATCGACGAGTCCACAGCGTGTCACCGTGCCGCCGCCGAGGTTGGGCTCCCGGCTGACGCGGAAACTATCGTCCAGTGGCTGGCGGAAGCCAAGGCACTGTTGCAGGAGCCGGCGCTGACGCATTTGTTCGTCCCGCGATGTTACGAGCAGGCCTTCAACGAAGTTCCCTTGCAGTTCAACCTCGACGATCGTCTGGTCAGTGGCCTAATCGATCGCCTGGTGGTCACGGGCAACGAAGTGCTGATCGTCGACTATAAAACCCACCGCCTGCACGCAGCGCGCGATATCGAGCTGCTTGCAGCCACCTTCGATCCGCAACTGCGCCTCTACGCCGAGGGCGTGCGGCGACTATGGCCGCGGCACAAGGTCCGGGCATTCTTACTTTTCACCCACGCCCGACGATTGCACGAACTCCAGCAGCCCGGGACTTGAATCCCGCCTCGCGGACCCCTATCCATATCCAATTGCATTGAGTCGATAACGGTGGCAGCGGCCGCCCGGTTACCGAGCAGGAATCGATCATGAATCCATCGAACTATATATCGGAAGCGACTGCGGCCAACTTCGACACGGTGGTCGTCGAACAATCTCACCATGCGCCGGTGCTGGTGGACTTCTGGGCCGATTGGTGTGGCCCCTGCAAGACCCTGATGCCGCTACTGGACAAATTGGCTGAGCATTACCAAGGCAAATTTTTGATCGCCAAAGTGGACACCGAGCGCGAACAACAACTTGCCTCCGAACACGGCATTCGCAGTATTCCGACGTTGAAAATGTACAAGGACGGGCGGGTGGTCGAGCAAGCGCAAGGCGCCTTGCCCGAAACAAGTTTGCGTCAACTCATAGAACGGCACATCGTGCGCGAGTCGGATGTACTACGTAAGCAAGCAAAGGAACTCTACGCCAACGGCGATGCCGAAGGTGCTCTCGCTGTATTGGTCAACGCCGCAGAGATGGAACCCGATAACTACGACATCAAGGTCGATCAATTGCGCGTCTACGTCAGCGAGCAGCGCCTGCAGGAAGCGCGCACGCTGGCGCAGACCCTGCCGCTGAACGTCAGCGAGCGCGGCGATGCAAGCGCCCTGCTGAGCGAGTTGGAATTTGCCGAAGCCGTCGCCGCCGCACCCCCGTTGGCGGATCTGGAGCGGCGCGTGCAGGAATCCCCCGACGACAGCGAGGCGCGCTACCGCCTCGGCGCGCGCTTGGTTCTGCAACAACAATACGAGTCCGCGTTGGAGCAATTTCTGCACCTGCTGCAGCGCGACCGCAGCTACGGTGATGGCGCCGGACGCCGCGGCATGATTGCGGTATTCAATCTATTGGGCGGTGAAGGTGATTTGGTGAGCCACTACAGGAAACGGATGTTCAACGCCCTGCATTGAAGTTGCATATATAATACGCTATTGATTACACACATATTTTTGTTGACTCCCTGCAAGTTTCACGTTGGTTGGCCGACAACCAGCTGAACAGCGGCTTCAGCACCGCGGAATTGGGGCAGCAGGGCGGGACCGATGACCGAGGGCGTGCGCGTCAAGGACGGCGAAATTTTCGTGGGGAAAGCATTGGCGTGGTCGACATACGATCGCAACGGCCGTTTGCTGCTGCAACGCGGGGAAACCATCTCCAGCCGCCGACAACTCGAAATTCTTCTCAAACGCGACTTATATCGCCACGACAACGATCATCTTCGGGACGACGCGTCAGAACGCGAAGCGCCGGTAAGTCCGTTCGAATTGCTGGGAAACCTCCGGCAGCGGATCGCCGCGCTTACTGGAGCGGTCATGCTCGCCCAGCCGGAATCCAAGGACCGCGCCGAACGTCTGACCAATGATCTGCAAAGCTTGTGCGAACGCGCGCCCGACGCAGCCCTCGGCTGCATCCATCTTAGCAAGGACGTGCCTTACAGCGTCTGTCATCCGCTGCACAGCGCTATCCTCTGCGAACTGATCGGAAAGCGCGTTGGTTTCGACGGCGCACGCCGCAGGTCGGTCATCGGCGCCGCGCTCACCCAAAATGTCGCCATGTCGGAACTGCAGGACCGCCTGCGCCGCCAACGTGATACTGTGACTGCTACCCAGCGGACTGCGATCGACGCCCATCCCGAGGGATCCGTCGACCTGCTGCGCAAAGCCGGCATCGCTGACCCAATCTGGCTGGCAGCGGTTGCCCAACACCACGAACGACTGGACGGCAGCGGGTACCCGCAACAGCTGTCGGGCACGGCGATCGCGTCCGAAGCGCGGCTGTTGGCGGTCACCGACCGCTATACCGCTATGGTCTCCGAACGTGAGCATCGGACTGCGCTTCCCGCCAAAACAGCGCTTCGACATTTTTTCGATGCCAACCAGCAGCAATTCGACCCCCAATTCGGCGTCATGCTCATCAAGGAGCTGGGCATCTACCCGCCCGGCTCCTGGGTTCGGCTTGCCAACGGCGAAATCGGCATCGCCCTCAAACGCACCGCCAACGCCACGCAACCCAAAGTCGCGATATTGCTCGGCGGCAATGGCAGCGCCTATGTGCGCCCGATGCGCCGAGAAACCGATAGCGAAAAATTCCGGATTGCCGATGTCATACCTGCGCGCACGCTGGCATTCGATCTGAGTACGCTCTGGGGTTATCAGTAACCGCCGCGCCCATCGGGGTGCGCTCGGAAATGTTGCCGCCGCTCAGCCCCGTGGGTGGTGGGCCAGATGCAGGTCCTTGAGCCGTTCGCGCGCCACGTGGGTATAGATCTGGGTGGTCGACAAATCGCTATGGCCGAGCAACAGCTGCACCACCCGCAGATCGGCTCCGTGATTGAGTAGATGGGTGGCAAAAGCGTGCCGCAGCGTATGAGGCGACAGCGCTTTGGTGATGCCGACGTTGCGGGCATGGCGTTTGATGAGATGCCAGAACGTTTGCCGCGTCATCGATTCGCCGCGCCGGGTCGGAAACAGGAATTCGCTGCCGCGCGCCGGCGCAAATTGATCCCGGCCCTGCTGAACGAATCGCTCCAGCCAAGCGCCCGCTTCGTCGCCCATTGGCACCAGCCGTTCCTTGTTGCCCTTGCCGATCACCCGCACCACGCCCTGGCGCAGATTGATTTGACCCACCCGCAAGGTCACCAGTTCCGATACCCGCAATCCGGATGCATACAGCAGTTCCAGCATGGCGCGATCCCGCAGACCCTCCGCAGTCTCCAGATCCGGGGCCGCGAGCAAGGCTTCGACTTCAGCCTCGGTTAGAGACTTCGGCAACGGCCGGCCCAGCTTGGGCGCGTCGATCCGGGCGCTGGGATCGCGATCCATCGCACCTTCACGCACCAGAAAACGATAGAAGCGCCGCAAGCTTGACAGCAGACGGGCACTGCTGCGCGCTTTGGCCCCCGACTGCGCACGCGCCGCAAGATAACCAAGCAGATGTTCGCGCTGCGCCTGGTGCAAAGACAAACCGGCTTTGCCCGACAACCACTCCGAGAATCCATAGAGATCGGTGCGGTAAGCGGTGAGCGTATTGGCGCTCAAACCGTGTTCGAGCCATAAGGCGTCGGCGAATCCTTCGACCAATGCTTCGTCTTGCGCCGGTACACTGCCGGCGGCACGGCGACGATGCGGCATGGCGGAGGGGCCTCCCATCGACGCTCAGGCCTTACCTTCATCGGGCTGTTGCGAACTCAGCCAGGGCCGCAAGATCTCCATAGGCAAGGGAAACACGATCGTTGAATTCTTTTCGCCGGCAATGGTGCCCAGGGTCTGCAGATAGCGCAAAGTGATTGCATTGTGATTGCCCGCGAGCACTTCCGCGGCCTGGAACAGTTTCTCCGAAGCCTGCAGTTCCCCCTCTGCATGAATGACCTTCGCTCGCCGTTCGCGCTCGGCTTCCGCCTGTCGGGCAATGGCGCGAATCATACTCTCGTCCAGGTCGACGTGTTTGATTTCGACATTCGCAACCTTGATGCCCCACGCATCGGTCTGTTCGTCGAGAATCGTTTGTATATCGGAATTCAACTTGTCTCTCTCGGCGAGCATCTCGTCCAATTCATGTTTCCCCAGCACGGATCGCAAAGTGGTCTGCGCCAACTGGCTCGTGGCGACATAATAGTTCTCGACATTGATGATCGCTTTTTGAGGATCGATCACGCGAAAATAAACCACGGCGTTGACCTTCACCGAGACGTTATCCTGAGAAATCACATCCTGGCTGGGCACATCCATCACGATCACCCGTAGATCCACCCGCACGATCTGCTGCACGACCGGAATCACCAGAATCATTCCAGGCCCTTTCACCTTCCAGAACCGTCCCAGCATGAACACTACACCGCGTTCGTATTCGCGCAGGATGCGCAGCGAAGAGACGATCAAGACCAAAATCACTGCCAACGCCACATAAATGGTATACGCCGTCATATCAGGTCTCCTCTGCCCATGGGCTCGACCAGCAAGATCAGGCCATCCAGCGCGGTGATCCTCACCTTCTGTCCGCGCGCCAACGGCGCAGTGGAACGCGCCTGCCAGACTTCACCCTGGGCGCGCACATGGCCGTTGCCGCTGAAACTCTCGGTTGCCACCGCGGTACCGCCAATCAACGCTTCCCTGCCGCTCACTACCGGCCGCCGAAGCGATCGCGCCACCAAGGTCGCGAGGCCGATGAATACTGCAGCGCTCACCAGCGCGATTGCAAAAATCAACGGTCGCGAAATCGCATAAAACTCCGAGTCCGTGTCCATGAGGATGATGGAGCCGAACACGAACGCAATGACGCCGCCGATGCCTAGTGCGCCAAAGCTCGGCACGAACGCTTCACCGACCATAAAGCCAATGCCGAGGATGATCAACGCCAGCCCGGCGTAATTCACCGGCAATACATGCAGCGCATAAAGGGCCAACACCAAGGCGATGGCGCCTGCGACGCCGGGAAGTACGAATCCCGGGTTGGCGAATTCGAAGAACAATCCGTAAATGCCGACCAACATCAACACATAAGCAACGTTGGGATTGGTGATCACCGCCAGCAAACGGCTACGCCAGTCCGGTTCCTGACGTTGCACCTGCAAACCTTTGGTTGCCAGTTTCAGTTCATGTCCGGCGACATTCACCATTCGACCATCTGCTTGGCGCAATAGATCGTCGATATCGGCGGCGACGAAGTCGATCACGTGTTGCTCCGCGGCCGCCTTCGCGGAAAGACTTTCGGCCTGACGCACCGCGCGCTCGGCCCATTCCTCATTACGCCCGCGCATCTCCGCCAGGCTGCGGATATAGGCAACCGCATCGTTCACCATTTTGTGGGCCATCGCATCGCCGCCCTCGGATGCGGACCGGGACTTCTTCTCGGACTCATCGTCTTCGGGCGATTGCGGTTCCGGCGAACTGCCGCCGCCCATGAGCTGGACCGGTGTCGCCGCGCCGACATTGGTGCCGGGTGCCATGGCAGCGACATGCGACGCATAGAGGATATACGTGCCTGCACTGGCGGCGCGAGCACCGCCCGGAGCGACGTAGCCCAATACCGGCACGGAAGAATCGATGATGGCGCGGATGATCTGGCGCATCGAGGTATCGAGGCCGCCGGGGGTGTCCATCTGCAGAACTACCGCCCGTGCCCCGTCCTCGCGCGCATACTGCAACCCGCGGCGAACGTAGTCGCTGGTCGCCGGCCCGATCGGTCCATCGATGACCAGTAGCACCGCCGTTGGCGTTTGCTCGGTCTGCTCGGCGGCCCGCGGCACGTGCAGCGTCAGCATGCCGACCAACAGCAGCAAGCCGTAGGCGAGTGGCCGATTCATGGATCACCTCTAGCCGAGCGAAGGCGCGTAAACACACATCAAGCATAGCGTGAAAGTGTTCTCCGGCCCAGCCGGTATGAAGTAGGTGCGTTAGCGACTATCATCGGCGGACCAAACGGGCTTTCGTCATCAGTATGTCATCACATCCGAACATCGAGGCTGCGCAACGCACGCAGTCTTTGGCCGAACTGATCGCGGAACTGTCACGCGAACTCAGTCCCGCTCGCGCGCCTGTATACCTGACCGCTACAAGCACGCTGGAACGTGATGGCGGCATCGACAGCCTCGCCCGCGTGCAATTGCTTGAACGCATCGAGCACAGCTTTGGCGTGCAATTGGATGAATCTGATGTGTTCGCCGCCGAGACCATTGCCGATCTCGAACAATTGATTTCGGCTGCGAGCGCGCCGTCGATTATGCTCGAACGCTCGGCGCGGATCGCGAAAGAGGCCGACGCGACCGTCGTCCCCGCAGAAGCGACGACCCTGGCCGCCGCGTTGCGATGGCACGGCCAGCGACACCCGCAGAGAGTACACGTTCATTTCTATCACGATGATCCGGATAAGGCCGGGACATTGACCTATGGCGAACTTTGGCACCGCGCGCAGATCGTCGCGAGCCAATTGCGCGCTCATGGCGTCGAGCCCGGCCAAAGCGTCGCCTTGATGCTACCCACCGGCGACGATTTCTTTGTCTGCTTTTGCGGCGTATTACTGGCCGGCGGCGTTGCCGTACCGATTTATCCGCCTGCCCGGGCGGCACAACTCCAGGAGCACTTGCAGCGCCAAGCAAGAATACTCGCCAATGCCGGAGCACGGCTGTTGATCGCGCCCGAGGAGGCGCACGCGATAGGCTGGCTGCTGCGCGGACGCGTGCCGACGCTGGAGGCGATACTGACCCCGGAAAGCGCGCAAAGCTCCGACGCGGTCAGCGCCCTGCCGGTGCCGCGGGCCGGGGATCTCGCCCTGCTGCAATATACGTCCGGCAGTACCGGACAACCCAAAGGGGTGGAACTCAGTCACGCCAATCTGCTGGCCAACATTCGCGCCATGGGGCGAGCGCTGGCAGTTGACGAACAAGACGTATTCGTCAGTTGGCTACCGCTTTACCACGACATGGGGCTGATCGGCGCCTGGATGGGCAGCCTGTACTTCGCCATCCCATTGGTGGTGATGTCGCCCCTGGCTTTCATCGCCCGCCCGCAGCGTTGGCTTTGGGCCGTCCACCGCTATCGGGGGACCTTGTCGGCCGGACCCAATTTCGCCTACGAACTGTGCCTGAACAAAATCGCAAGCCAGGATATCGATGGCCTGGACTTGAGCAGTTGGCGGTTCACCTGCAACGGCGCCGAGCCCATCAACGCGCGCACACTGCGTGGCTTCAGCGAGCGGTTTGCGGCCTACGGCTTCAAGGCCGCTACCATGGGTCCGGTGTACGGGCTCGCGGAATCGTCGGTCGGCCTGACGTTCCCGCCCCTGGGTAGGGCGCCCCGCATCGAAACGGTTCGCCGCCGCGCGCTGCACACCAACGGCCGGATCGAAACGCCGGCCGGCTCCGACGACGACACACTCGATGTCGTCGGCTGCGGTATGCCACTGCCCGGCCACGAAGTACGCATCGCCGACGACGGCGATCGTGAGATCGGAGAACGACGAATCGGCAGAATACAATTCCGCGGCCCCTCTGCGACACGCGGCTATCACGACAATCCGGCCGCCACCGCAGCCCTGCGCCATGGCGACTGGCTCGACAGCGGCGACCTGGGTTTCATGGACCGCGGTGAGCTATTCGTCACCGGCCGAGTCAAGGACCTGATCATCCGCGCCGGCCGTAATTTGTACCCATATGACCTGGAAGCGGCTGTCGGTGCGCTGCCGGGCATTCGCCGCGGCGGTGTGGCGGTATTTGGTAGTCACGATCCGCAGCACGGCGAACGTCTGATCGTCTTGGCCGAAACCCGCGAACAGCGGCCGGTTCGGCGCGAACATTTGCGTGAGCAGATCGAACAATTGGCCATGGACCTGGTGCAAACGGCCCCCGATGAGGTCGTCCTGGCGCCCCCGCGGAGCGTGCTCAAGACCTCCAGCGGCAAAATCCGCCGCACGGCGTGCCGTACGCTTTACGAGCAGCACCGCCTCGGACGGCGGCCGCCGGTGTGGCTTCAATTCAGCCAACTTGTCGGCAGCACGGTGATTCCGCGGATCCGACGCGCCGCGCGCAGTCTGCGCAGCGGCCTGTATGCCGCCTATGCGTGGTCTCTGTTCGGCGTGTTCGGCGTGCTCGCATGGCTCGGCATCATGCTGCTTCCCGGCGCCAGGTTGCACCGCGCCGTTTTACGAAGCTGCGTACGCGGCGCGCTGGCGCTCGCCGGAATCGGTTTGCGCGTATCGGGACGTGAGTACCTGGATCCCGCGGCACCTTGCATCGTGGTGGCCAACCATTCCAGTTACGTGGATGCCATGATACTGATCGGGCTGTTGCCCGCCGGCTACGGCTTCGTTGCCAAACGCGAACTGGCGCGCAACTGGTTTCTGCGCACATTTTTGCGCCGTATCGATACCCTGTTCGTCGAGCGCTTCGATCCGCGGCGCGGCGCCAGCGACATGCGGCGCCTGGCACGGGCGGCCAAGGCCGGCCAGGCCCTGGTGTTCTTTCCGGAAGGTACGTTCACTCGCGCGCCCGGTTTGGCGGCATTTCGTATGGGGGCTTTCGTCGCCGCCGCACAAGCGCAATTGCCGGTATTGCCGGTCGCACTGCGGGGCACGCGCGCCGTGCTGCGCGACTCGGAATGGTGGCCCAGTCGCGGCGATATCGAGGCGCAGTTTCTGGCGCCGATCCAGCCCGAAGGCGGCGACTGGAAAGCGGCAGTTGCCCTGCGCGATGCGAGCCGCCGGGCGATTCTGGAACATTGCGGCGAACCCGACCTCGCCGGCCATTGATTCGCCGGACCGCGGAACAAGCTATGTTAAAATCCGAAATCGGAGGCTACCGCCCAACCATGTCGACGATTGCGCCCCCCGAGATCACTGCGGTCATTCTTGCCGGTGGACAAGATCCTATAAACGGAGTCGATAAAGGACTGGTGCGATTGCACGGCTTGTCGGCGCTGGAGCACGCGCTTGCCGCCGTAAAACACCAAGTGTCGCAAGTGATGATCAGCGCAAACCGTGATCCGGATCGATATCGAAGTTACGGATGTACCGTGATCTGCGATTCCCGCAGCGACGCAAAGGGGCCCTTGGCGGGGGTGCTGGCGGCCCTGGAACAAGCCAGCAGTGAATACCTGCTCACTATTCCTTGTGACGCGGCCTGGATCAGTCCCGACTACGCCGCGCGTATGTACAATGCAGCCCGCGACGGCGCGGCGCTGGCGGCCGTGGCCCACGATGGCAATCGGGATCAACCGGTCTTCGCGCTGTTTGCCCGCACGCTGTTACAACCTCTGCAAGCGTTTCTCGACCGCGGCGAACGACGAGCGCGTTGGTTCCTGCGCGAACAGCATGCACTGGAGGTGGATTTCAGCGATTGTCCTGGCATGTTCGCCAGTCTCGATCCAATCCACGACAACGAAGTCGAAAAAAACAAGCCGGTGCGAGATGACTGATTTTCAGACGCCAACGCTGGGGTTCGCGGCCTTCAGCGGTACGGGAAAAACCACGCTGCTGACGCGTGTCATTCCCATATTGCGCGAGCGCGACGTCCGCCTGGCAGTGGTCAAGCATGCGCACCACGACTTCGACATCGACAAACCCGGTAAAGACAGCTATGAACTCAGGAAGGCCGGCGCGAGCCAGACGTTGATCGCGTCCAACCGACGCTGGGCTTTGGTCTCGGAGCTGCAGGCAGCGTCCGAACCGCAACTCGCCGAACTCATGGAACGTCTCGATCATGCGCATCTGGATCTGATCTTGGTAGAAGGATTCAAACAATTCGTGTTTCCTAAGATCGAGCTACATCGCGCCCGTTTGTGCAAACCGTTTTTGTTTCCAAATGATCCGTCCATCATCGCGCTCGCATGCGACGAGTTGCAAGTTCCCCAGACGTCCTTGCCGGTTTTGGACATCAACGAACCAGCCCAAAT
Organism: uncultured Gammaproteobacteria bacterium; assembly: GCA_963849825.1. Taxonomy (GTDB): domain Bacteria; phylum Pseudomonadota; class Gammaproteobacteria; order JASBUN01; family JASBUN01; genus CAVXJN01. The sequence goes on from CAWKIK010000001.1 coordinate 357,948, forward strand.
CGCCGATTTCATACAAAAGCGCTTTCTCGCATGATCCCGGACATTGAACGGACCTGCGCGAATGAGTAGCGAACATGGCAAAGACGACGATTCCTGCGGCGCCGCGCCGGACCTGTTGACCGTCGATGAAGCCAAACAGCGGATTGCAGAATTAGTGCAACCCTTGCCGGGCACGGAGCGTGTGGCACTGCGCGACGCCCTGAGCCGGGTCATGGCCGAAGAAATTCGCTCGCCGTTGAACGTGCCGACTGCGGACAACTCGGCGATGGACGGCTATGCGCTGTGCGCAGCGGCATTGAGAGGTCGCGAAAATGTCGAACTCGAGTTGATAGGCGCTTCGTTGGCGGGTTCACCTTATCCCGGCTCGCCCCCCGGACCCAGTCAATGCGTGCGCATCACAACCGGCGCTGTGCTGCCGCCCCATTGCGACAGCGTCGTCATGCAAGAGCAAACCCGCAAGCGCAATGGACGCATTGCGCTCGATCGCATTCCCGCCGCCGGGGAGAACGTGCGCCGCGCCGGGGACGATATCGGCCGTGGCGATGTGGTAGTGCGGCGCGGCACTCGGATCACCCCCGCTGGGCTGGGCCTGCTCGCATCTCTCGGCAATGCGGAAGTCACCGTCCAGCGCCATGTTCGGGTAGCGTTCTTCTCCACCGGCGACGAGCTGCGCGGAGTCGGTGAATCGCTCGGTGTAGGCGACATCTACGACAGCAATCGCTATACGCTATATGGAATGTTACTCCGCGCCGGCGTCCTGCCGCTGGACATGGGCGTTATTCGCGACCGGCGCGACGATGTACGCGCCGCGTTTCGCGAAGCCGCGCAAATTGCCGATGTGATTATTACTTCCGGGGGCGTATCGGTGGGAGAGGCGGATTTCGTGAAGCAGACTCTGGAAGAGCTCGGCAGGGTCGACCTTTGGCGCCTGGCCATGAAACCAGGGAAACCGCTCGCGGTCGGCCGCATCGGAGATGCTTATTTCTTCGGACTCCCAGGCAATCCGGTTTCGGTGATGGCCACTTTCTATCAGTTCGTACTGCCTGCCTTGCAGCGCATCTCGGGCGCGGCGCTCGAACCGCCGCTTGTGGTACGGGTGCGTTGCGCTGCCGCCCTGAAGAAAGTCCCAGGGCGCCTCGAATACCAGCGGGGGATGCTCCAACTCGACAAAAGCGGCGAATGGACGGTAAGCAGTACCGGTATGCAGGACTCACACGTACTCACCTCTATGAACCGCGCCAACTGCTTCATCATATTGCCGGCGGATTCCGAAGGCGCGGCCGCTGGCGAGATGGTTGACGTGCAACCGTTCGCCGGCTTGATCTAGGCAACCGCTCGGTTCAACCGCCTGCGCTTTGTTGCTGTTGTTCGGCAACCTGCTTGCGGACTTCGTCCATATCGAGTTCCCGCGCCTTACCGATCAGTTCCTCGAAGGCACTTGCCGGCAACATACCAGGCTGGGAAAAAATCACGATCTGGTCGCGAAAGATCATCAACGTCGGAATGGAGCGGATCTGGAAATGCGCGGCCAACTCCTGCTGTTCCTCAGTATCGACCTTCGCGAATACGATATCGTCGTGCTTCTCCGAGGCTTCTTCGTAGATAGGCGCGAAGTTCTGACAAGGTCCGCACCAGGACGCCCAGTAATCCACAATCACGAAACTGTTTCCGCCTACGATCTGATCGAAGTTGTCTTTCGTCAGTTCCACGGTAGCCATAGCACCATCCCCGCTAGCTGGTAATAAAAAGTAGGACGTTCCAAATGCACTGCGGCCGCCGGTCCTGTGACGGCGAACTGCCTCGGAGCAATTCGCGTGTGGCCCGGCGGCCGAGTGGATGTTGAAGTGTATAAGCGTAGTCTACCGCAGGCGGCAGGCGCTGTCAGGTGAGCACAATACGACAGTCCAGATCAGGACTTAGCGGCATCGGCGAACTCGACGCGGTCGCGCCCGCTGCGTTTGGCGCGGTACAAAGCCTCGTCGGCACGGTCGATCAGGCGCTGCGGTGTTTCTCCGCGCTGCAAAGTCGCAACCCCCGCGGAAAACGACGGTACAGGAAAAGCGGTTTCCGCGCCGCGGCAACGCAAGCGCGCCGCAGACTCCCGGGCTTTGCGCAAAGCCGCCGCAGCACCTCTGTGATCGGTGTTCGGCAGCAGTACCGCAAACTCTTCGCCCCCGTAACGGGCGACAAGATCGTGATTACGAAACACTGAGAAAATCTGTGTCGCATAGCAACGCAGCACTTCGTCGCCAGCCGCGTGACCGTACTGGTCGTTGACGCGCTTGAAGCTGTCCAGATCAATGATGGCCAGCGACAACGGCATGCCGTAGCGTTCGACTCGCGCCACCTCCTCTTCGACGCGCGCCATGAAAGCGCGTCGGTTCGGCAGAGAAGTCAACTCATCGGTCAAACTCAGCTCGCGCACGCGATGCAGCTCTTCATTCAAGTGCCTACTGTCGAGTGAGAGCATGCTGAGGTAGCGGTCGGCGCTATCGAGTTTCTGGGCCAGCGAGAAGTGGCCGCTATGCAAGCGCTTCACTTGTTCGAGCAAGCGCTCGCGCACCTTGTGGGCGTCCCCGACTTCACGGGCACGTTGCAGTTCGGAGAGCACCAGATCAAGCATTACGCCGAACTCTTCGTTCTGCGCCAACGTTTCGCGGATTTCGCGCCCCAGGGATTCCTGCAGGCCGTCAATCTTCGCTTCGCGCTGCGCCGCCATGGCCTGGAAGTCGTCCGAGTCGGGCTCCTGCGCGGCGGGCTGTCGTGAGTCCCGCCCGGTCCACCTCGGCGCCGCCGACTCGGAAGCCGAATCCGCTGCGATCTCGATATCATCGGCATCGGTAAAGGGCCTGATCGACGTCCCATTGGCTTCGGCAGCAGGCTGACGATCGAGCAATGACTCCAGCCTCGATTTCAGCTCCGCAGCATCGGCCGCCATGATCGGCGGCCGCAAGTGGCGGCGCAACACTTCGAATTCGGTACGCGCTTCCGCGTCCCGACCTCGAACCTGGGATTGATGCCGCAACAAAAGATCCAGCAGTTCCGCATAATGACGTTCATCGCGGAGGCAGGACTGATGCAGGTCATGCAACAACCGCACCGCGTCCCGATAGACTGCCGAGCAACCGGGAACATCCCGTACCAAGTCCAAGATCTGGGCCAGTTTGCGGACTGTCAGAGACCCCGAACCCAGATCGTCACAATCCGAACCCGGGAGGTGAACCCTCCCGTCTGAGCCGCCGGGTTGCGGGGTCACCCCGTTCGGCGGGTCACTTTCGGGCGTTTGCGTTTCGGCATGCCACGCCGGCGCGGCGGAAGGAAATTCCGCCACCGTGCCAGCGCCGCGCGTTCCCCCCGCGGATCGAGTGTCATGCCAGTCGGTCATCGCTATTTTTATTGTACCGTGGTGCTGGCGTTTCGAGGCGGCCGAGAATTGCGCGGCTATCGCCGCGTGCCAGCTATGAGTCCAAGGCCGCGAAAATCCGATCGCGGATTTCTTCCACCGAGCCGACACCGGCGACTTTGACGTATTTGGGGGCGTTCCCCTCGCCACTTTCGGCCCAACTGGAGTAGAACTGCACCAGCGGCTCGGTTTGTTCGTGATAAACGTCCAAACGTTTACGGACGGTATCTTCCTGGTCGTCGTCGCGCTGTATCAAGTCCTCGCCCGTGACGTCGTCCTTGCCTTCCGCCTTCGGCGGATTGAACACCACATGATAGGTCCGTCCGGAGGCCAGGTGAACTCGCCGTCCGCTCATGCGTTTGATGATTTCGCTGTCGTCGACGTCGATCTCCACTACCGCGTCGATGTCGACTCCCTGGCTCTTCAACGACTCCGCCTGCGGGATCGTGCGCGGAAAGCCGTCGAACAGGAACCCGTTCTTGCAATCGGGCTGCTGGATCCGATCCTTCACCAAACCAAGGATGATTTCGTCGGACACCAACCCACCGGCATCCATGATTTTCTTCGCTTCCTTTCCTAACGGTGTGCCGGCTTTCACGGCGGCGCGCAACATGTCGCCGGTGGAAATCTGGGGAATCGAGTAGCGCTCGGTGATGTACTTCGCCTGCGTCCCCTTGCCGGCGCCCGGACCGCCGAGAAGTATGATCCTCATCTGTTCGTCCTCGCGTTGTTATACCGTAAAGCGACCATTATGCCTACACAGGGCGGGGAAGGCGCATTCGCAGTATGAATACGGGAATGGGCGCGGCTTATGGCCACGGGGGAGAGGAAATTATCTGGAATTCAGGTAGATATCCTACGCGACCCACTGATCGAGGCCACTATTCCAATCGGCCTGGGCCGCCAGATAGGCAGCCGCACTGTCTTGCATGCGCTCGGCATCCAGCCCCCAGCGCTGCAACAGCGCTTCCGGCAGAACCGCAGAGTCGCCGTCGCCCAAGCCGTGACCCTTGAGCAAGCGATCACAAAGTAGAATGAGATTCGCGTACGCCGCATGTTCGCCGTCAAATTCTGGGTTGTGGTGTTCACGCACTGCGGTGACGACCGGCGCCGGCAAGTTCCAACGTGCCATCAGCCAAGCGCCGACCTCGGCATGGCCGGCGCACATCACTTCCCGCGCCTGACCGCGACACAGCACACGCTGTTCCAGAGCCGTGACCGGAATCTCGGGATTCGCCGCGACCATGCGATTGAGCAGATAAAACTCCGGCTCGAATAATCTGCCCAGCAACAGGTAACCGAAATTATGCAACAAGCCGCACAAATACAGCTGCCCCGGAACCGGTCGCCGCGCGGGAGGAATCGCCTCCGCAATCTGCTGGGCGAGGCCCGCTGACAACGTGGCATGGCGCCAGAATGCCTTCAGCCCCAGCGGCCCGTCCGGGGCAATCCGGAACGGTTTCAAGGCGGCCAGTCCAAGGGCGAGATTGAGCACCATATCGAAGCCGAGAACGCGGGCAATTGCTTGCGCCACGGAATCAACATTGCCGCTGTATCCGTAGCGCGGCGCACATGCGAATTTCATCACCTGCGCGGCCAGGCTCGGATCCTGCTCCACCACCGCCGCCAGCTCGTCGACGTGCGCCTCCGGGCGATTGCGCAATGCCAGCAGTGCCTGCGCATGCCCCGGCATGAGTGGCAACTCGTAGATCTCTTCGATCCGCGCGCGCAAATCCCGCGCCGGCGTCAATTCCGCCATCATTGCCGGGGTCACAGCGGGCCGGGCGATGCCGACCGGCGTACGCGTTTCGCTCAGGGTCTCGTCCGGTCGGGCGATTGCCGCACGCATTGCGCCCTCGGTCAGGCGACCAAAACCGGAACCGGAGACCCGCAGCAAGCTGTTGTGCATGCCCCCTTCGAACACGACACGCTCCAGGAAAAACAGTGATTCGTGATAGATGCCGTCGAAGCCATAGGCTTGAGCCAAGGGGGGAATACATCCGGACTCGCAGTCACCGAATGCCGCCCCGAGTTCATTGACGGGCAGGAGCCGCGGAGTATCGTGGAGGAGGACTTCCAGCGCTTTGAAATCCAGCAAATGATCGAGCGGCAGCACCACCATGTAGCGGCGCGGTCCCGCCTGTACGACCACCGCGCGCGCAAATTGTCTCGGTGGGACGTGTGCGGCTTTTGCAGCTTGCCGCAAGCTGCTGGTCTGCGAATGACAAATGATATCGTAACCAATCGCCTGGCGGGTAAGAAAGCGATCCACTTTCACCGCTACTGTCATCGAGTCCACCCCGCTTGATGCATAGCTTAACCATAGTCCAAGGCACCACCGGCGTCCGGACCGGCATCACACTTTTCTAGCGGGAAAAGCCTGCCCTCAGTTGAGCTGGATGCGCTGTCCCCATGGCACGGTGGCCTTGCCCTTCACCAGCCAGATCACGGGGAAGTTCGGTTCCCGCGGGGGGAATTTTCCTTCGGCGTCGGTAAAGTAAATCAAAAGATCCGGGGAGCAGCCCTCCCGTTGCAGCCAATCGAATACCGGCATGAAACTGGTGCCGCCGCCACCGGTGATGTTGTCGGGCAATACGAACTCGTCCCAGGCTTCGTATTCCCACGGGCCGTTCTCGCACAACTGTTGATCGCATGCTTGCAATGTGACGCGCGCCGACACTTGACCTTTGATGGCGTCCACTTCAGACATGAACTCCTGGATTTCGTCCTGGGAGATGGAGCCGCTGGTATCCAGTACGACGACCACCTCGATGTGCGAACTGCGCAGGCTCGGCAGGATGGCGCTGCCTTCGCGGCGCGACGGGCGGGAATAGTTGTAATCGTCGCGGGCAATGGATGTCATGTAGCGCGCCAGCAGCATCCGCCAGGGCAATTGCGGCTGCAGCAAATGATCCACCAACCGCGCCAAAGCGCCGCTCATTTTGCCGGCCTGCATTGCCTGCTGCGCCGCGCCCGCCATGCGCTGTCGCCATTGCACGGCGAGCTGCTCCTTTTCGACTTCGGTCAACGGTTGCGGCTGCGCCGCGCCACCACCTTCGGGATCGGTTTCGCGCCGGCTGCCGCCACCTGCGGATTGCTGGGCGTCTCCACCGCTGCCACCGCCATCGCTGCGGCCGCTATTGTCGGCATCGTCGTAAAGGTGCTGATCCAGGGTCTGCTGGTTCTCCATGTTTTCCATGTCGTCCAGCATCGGATAGATTTCTTCGGCGGTGAGACCGTCGAACATATCCATGTACAGCGCGTCCGGCGGCGGCGTCAGTCCCTCTTTGATGAGAATGGGGTTGATGGCGAAATCGCAGGCAAGATCCCAACGATGTTTGACCCGGTGCTGGCGGCGCGCGAAATGGGACAAGGCGCAATGCAACGCCTCATGAGCGAGTATGAACTGCGTCTGCGCCAGACTCAGGTCGGCGATGTAGTCCTGGTTGTAATACAGCGTGCGGGCGTCGGTGCCGGTGGTGCGACACCATTTGGAATCGCCAGCCACCATGGGCAAACGCAGCACGAGTGCGCCCAGGAACGGCTTGTCGAGAATCAAGCGCGTGCGCGCGGCGCTCAGTTTGGTTTCGACGTCTTGCGCACTCATTCAACTCGGCTCCCAAACCATGGCGCAACGGTCAGTTGCTGAACAGCATGACATCGGCGACGGCTTGCGCCCAATTGGAAAATTGGGGCACGGCGAACAAATCCTGGCCGACGGCCCGGTGCATGTCGGAAACCAGCATGACGCCCATTTCCCGCTGCGAGAAGCTGCCGGCGAAGTCGAGGATCCTGCCCCATACCTGTTGCGCGTCCGGTGTGTCCTTGGCTTTGATGGCCCGGCCCACGAGCGCGGAGGCGACTGCATATTGCAGGTCGATTTCCTTCGGCACCTTCACGCTTTCCCCGTTCACTATGGCGTCGATATCGGGCAGCTTGTCGAGATTCTCAACGAACGCGCTCAGTTCGATACCGGCTGCAGGACCGACGCAGGCCTGCAACGTGCCGATGAGCATTTCGCGATTGTGGCCGAACTTCTGCAGCGCGCGATGGGCAAACTCCCAGGAGCGCGGTGACGGGAACGCGACCGGATTGTGGGACGGATCGAAATCGAACAACAGTTCGGGGCGAAACCGCAGGAAACCGATCACTCGTTCGTCGATACCGTGCTGGTAGGCCCAGGCGACCCAGTCGTCGAGATTGACGCTGATCTCGAAGTGCGAAAAACGATTCGCCAACGGCGCCGGCATGCTGTAGGTCACGCCACGATCACCCTGGCGGTTTCCCGCGGCAAAGATGGCCCAGCCCAGTGGCACTTCATAGGCGCCCAATTTGCGATCCAGGATCAGCTGGTACGCGGCAGCGGAGACGCTCGGCGGCGCAGACGTGATCTCGTCCAGGAACAAAATGCCCTGCGCGCCGTGACGTTGCGCATCCGGTAGCATTGCGGGCACAGCCCACTCCACATGTTCACCCACCCGAAACGGTATGCCCCGCAGATCCGACGGTTCCATTTGCGACAAACGGATGTCGATCACCGGCACATCGTGTTTCGCGGCAACCTGCATCACGATCTGGGACTTACCCACACCAGGTGGCCCCCACATCATGACCGGGGTGTGGTGGCCATCGCGTGTGCTTTCGAACTCGCGCTCCAAGATTAACGACAACTGTGCCGGGCGCATGGAAACTCCAATCAATACACCTAAGGAAGAAATGGGTTGAAGACAAAGCAGGTTACTAGGATATCAAATCTACAGCGCGCCTTCCGAACGCGCCCGGATGGTTCAGCGGGGATTGAAAGCCCGGTTGCTGCTATCGTCGCAACTGCGTAGATAGTCCCGCAGAATCGTCCCGTGGTCGAAAGCGAGGGCTGGAACGGCATCGGCGGCGAAACAGGCCACATTGCGCGCGTCATCCGCCGCTTTGGGCGTACCGCGCGCCTCCCCGACGAACACCACACTGACGGTATGCCCGCGCGGATCGCGGGCCGGGTCCGAATACACGCCCAGTAGGCGTACCAATTTGACTTTCAAGCCGGTTTCCTCGTTCATTTCGCGAACTGCTGCTTGCTCAACCGTTTCGCCTACGTCCACGAAACCGCCCGGCAAGGCCCAGCCGTAGGGCTCATTGCGTCGTTCAATGAGCACGATGGGTTCGTCGGGACGGTCGACCATTTCGATGATCACATCGACCGTCAACAGCGGCGTTGTGGGTCGAGACATGGGGGTGCCAAAGCGATTGCAGCCGGATGAAGCCAGTATGGTACAGCTCAAACGCCCTGCTTGCGTGTAAAACGCACGATCTGCCGGCGCGCCCGCTTGTCGGGTTTGGTGCCGACGCTCGGGGTCGCCAGTTCCGCGAGCCGGCGCTGCTCGGCCAGCGCGGCACGGGCGGCGATGCTGTCCTCGGTTTCCTCGTACAGTGTTTGGGCGACGCCGGCCGGGCCGCGCTTGTCGGTCAGCGCCCGCACCAGCACCGTGAACTCGAGCGGACCTTTTCGAATTCTGACTTCGTTGCCGATCCGCAGAGCGCGTGCCGGTTTGGCGCGCTGGCCGTCGACCTGCACTTTACCGCCAGCCACAGCTTCGGCCGCCAGAGAGCGGGTCTTGAAGAATCGCGCCGCCCACAGCCATTTGTCGATGCGCAACGATTCTTCGTTGGCGCTCACGATTCAACGCTCCTGACGGCGGTCCCGGAAACGCGTCACCCCGGAACTCGTACCACTTTGAATCTTGCCCTCGAACACGGCCCCTTCGGCGATGGCGATGGACGGCGCGAGGATATCGCCGCGCACCCGCGCGCTGGCGGTGAGTTCAACCCGTTCCACCGCCACCGCCTCCCCATGCAAGGTCCCCGAAATGACCAGGGAACGAGCCCGCAACCGGCCCTCCCAGACGCCGCTACGCTCCAACACCACGGTTCCCTCCAGCGTCGAGTCGCCTTCCACCCGCCCGAGTACGATGTAATCGCCGCTCCCGGCGAGTTCGCCCCGCAGCAGGGCGTCCGGGCCGAGCACACTGGCAAAGCGCCCGACAGCGTCGCGAAGTCGTCGCTTTGGTTCTGGTCGTGACATGAGCGCTACTTCCGGCTTCGATGAGCGCAGTCTAACAGATCGCGCCTCATTCCTTGGCCAGCGTCAGCAGCAGTTGATTCAACCGCGCCACGAACGCTGCCGGGTCTTCCAACTGCCCGCCCTCGGCCAGGGTCGCCTGCTCCAACAAAAGACTGCTCCAGTCGGCGAACCGTTCGTCGTCTCCGGCCTGCTCCAAACGCACTACCAATGGGTGCTGCGGGTTGATTTCCAGGATCGGCTGGACTGCGGGAACGTCATGTCCCGCCTGCTTCAGCACCTTCTGCAGACTGAGCGCCATGTCGTCTTCCTCGACCACCAGGCACGACGGCGAATCGGTTAGCCGGTGACTGACGCGCACGTCCTTGATCCTGTCGCCCAAGGCTTTGCGCATGCGGTCGATGAAATCCTTGTGGGCGTCGGCTTCGCGCTCGAGCTGCTCTTTTTCCTCTTTGTCTTCCAGGGCGCCGAGATCGAGGCTGCCCTTCGCGACCGATTGCAGCTTCTTGCCGTCGAATTCACTCAGATGGGAAACCATCCATTCGTCGATGCGATCGTGCAGCAACAGCACTTCTACGCCCTTCTTGCGGAAAATCTCCAGGTGCGGACTGCTCTTGGCGGCGGCGAAGGTCTCGGCGGTGACGTAATAGATCTTCTCCTGACCTTCCTGCATCCGCCCGACATAATCCTGTAGAGAAACCTCTTGCGCCGCGGTGTCGCTGTGGGTCGAGGCAAAGCGCAGCAATTTGGCGATCCGCTCGCGATTTCCGAAATCTTCCGCCGGGCCTTCCTTCAACACCTGTCCGAACTGACCCCAGAATTCGGCGTACTTCGCAGCATCCTTTTCCGTCAATTCCTCCAGCAACGTCAGCACTCTTTTCACGGATGCGCCGCGGATGGCATCGATTTGACGGTTATGCTGCAAGATTTCGCGGGACACATTGAGCGGCAGATCGTCAGAATCCACCAGGCCGCGCACGAAACGCAGATAGTTCGGCATCAACTGCTCGGCATCGTCCATGATGAACACGCGGCGCACGTACAACTTGATGCCGTGCCGTTTGTCGCGGTCCCATAGATCGAACGGCGCCCGCCTGGGAACATACAGCAGCCCGGTGTAGCTCTGGGTTCCCTCGACATGAAAATGGGTCCAGCTCAGTGGCGCGTCAAAGTCGTGGGCCACGTGCTTGTAGAACTCCGTGTATTCGTCGTCACTGATTTCCGATTTCGGGCGCGCCCACAGCGCCGATGCCTGGTTGACGGTTTCGTCCTCGGTATCATCACCCTCGCCGGCCATGACGATCGGCAGATTGATGTGGTCCGAGTAGCGCTTGATGATGTGGCGCAGGCGGTAAGCCTCCAGGAATTCGTCCTCGTCCGGCTTGAGATGCAGCGTCACTACCGTGCCGTGCCGGTCCTGTTCAACGTTCTCCAAGGTGTAGGCGCCCTTGCCATCCGACTCCCACCGCACACCGTGCTCCGCGCCCAAGCCGGCGCGGCGCGTCGTGACTGTAACCTTGTCGGCAACGATGAAGGTGGAATAGAACCCGACGCCGAACTGACCGATGAGTTTGGTGTCCTTGGCCTGATCGCCGGTGAGCGATTGGAAGAACTGCTGGGTACCGGATTTGGCGATGGTACCGAGATTGTCCACCACTTCCTGGCGGCTCATACCGATGCCGTTGTCGGCAACCGTGACGGTGCGGGCGTCCTTGTCGAACGACACGCGGATTTTCAGATCGCTGTCGCCTTCGTAGAGTGCGTCATCGGTCAGCGCTTCAAAGCGCAACTTGTCGCAGGCATCCGAGGCATTGGAGACCAGTTCGCGCAGAAAGATCTCCTTGTTCGAATACAGCGAATGAATCATCAGGTGCAGCAGCTGCTGCACTTCGGTCTGGAATTCGAGGGTTTCTTTATGGGTGTCGACAGTCATGATCCGCGCATCTCCTTGAGTAACCGGTCCACCACGTTCAAAGCTGTGCTTATGGGGGCGCCGCGCGCGACTTTCAAGGGGCGTCGGCAGGAGTCGGGAAGCGCCTTCCTTCGTGGGCCAACAACCAATGCTTGCACGCCAGTTGCGCGCCCATCGTGTATCCGGCAAACCCGCCGATACCCGCCGCCCCTACGACCCGGTGACATGGCACGATGATGGGCAGCGGATTGGCGCGGCAGGCTCCGCCGACGGGCCGGGCACCGGTACCGAGGACGGCTGCCAATTCACCGTAGGTACGCACTTCACCGACCGGGATGTCGCCGAGCGCCGCCCATACCCGCTGCTGAAACGGGGTGCCACGTGCTTGCACCGGCACGGAGAATCGAAAGCGCGGATACCGGAAATAGTGTGCCAGTTGCTGCGCGACCTGTGCCGGCAGCCCGGATGCAGGCGGGCGCAGGGGGCGATCGCCGGGCAGCAGTCGCAGGCGCTCCAGGCAGTCGCCGCCGACCCAGATGCCCACACGGCCGAACGGCGCCGGGATCACCGCGGCCGCAGTGCTCTCAATGGGAGGATTCGGCATCGGGCTGCAACTGTCCTTCCGCGAGCGACAATTGCTGCAGCCGGCTGCGCAGGACCGCACGCCGGCCCGCGTCGGTAGTCATCGCTAACAAGCGCTGGTAGATACGGCGGGCATCGGCGGTCATGCCGGCTTGGCGCAACGCATCCGCGGCCTGGTATTGCGCCGTCTGTGACCACTGATCCGTGGCCTTCACTCCCGGCAGCCACGCCGATTCCAGATACAATTGCGCGGCGCGCGCGTACTGGCCGAGTGCCTTGAGGGAATCGGCACGCCAATACAGCACTTCGCGCCGCAGTTTGATGTCCTGGTCTGCGAGCGGCAACCGGGCGAACAGCGCCAACGCCCGCTTGTGGGCGCCTACCTGTTGCAGATCGAACAGCACCTGCATCAGCCGGTCCATGCGCTCGCGGGACAACGGCTCCTTGGCAGCGAGCAAACGCTCCAACGCATCGGCACCGGCTTCGTAATCTCCGCCCATGATCAGAATGCGCGCCCGTCGCAGTTGCCAGAACCATTGGTCGACGCCCTGCGGCGGCTCGCTCAGATTCCCCATGAGCCGTGAGGCGAGGGCAAAATCGGAATCGGCCAAAGCAACGTCGGCCAGGCGATGGCATACCGGGGCCGGCAGGTCGGCGATTCGCGCCATTGCGTTTTTCTGCAGATACATGGCGCGCAGCAAGGCGATGCCATGGGGCAGGGCTTCAAGCAGCGCCGCAAGCTTGGCATGGGCGGTGCGTCGGCCGGCCGCACTGCCGGTCTCGGTCAGTACCGAATACAGCGCACACGCCTGCAGCGGATGCTTTGGTGCCACCTTTTCCGCTGCCTGCAACCAATCATGGTCGTCGCCGGTAAGCAATTGCCGCTGGTTGCCCAACACCTGACCATACTCGCGAAAGGCTCGCCACAAGCGGGGGCCGTCGGCGACCACCAGGCCACTGCTGCCTCCCGCCGCGACCGCGCTCGCCAGTGCCGCCAAGCGCTGTTCGTGGGCGCCTTCGGCTTTCCAGGCCGCGGCGGCCACCGCCCATAGTTCAGCTTGGGTGGCATTGGGCACGTCTTTGGCTTGCGCGGCAGTCTGGGCTTGGCGCGCGGTTTCGGCGGGTGTCATGGCTGCACTGCGCAAGGCCGCTAACAAATACAGGGCCCGGGCTTCGCCGTTCGCGTCGGTGCCGAGCAACGCGCGGGCTTCCTGGGGACGATCGTTGGCGAGTAACACCCGCGCCCGCAGGCGACGCCATTCCAGGTCCGTAGGTTCGTAATCCTGTTCATAGCGCAGCACCGTCTTGGTCGCGTCCTGGGGCAGCCCGGTGCTGAGATAAGCCCGCACCAGCAGTCGACGCCATTCGGACAGCTCATCGGCGTCGCGCCCGTAACTCCAGATCAATCGCCGCAACAGGCGCACCGCGCGCGCCCCGTCATTCATGTGCAGCGCGGCGCGCGCTTCCTGGGCCCGCGCCCATTGCAGAAACGTTGCCGGCACCTGCGCTGGCAGCGCGTCGGCGCGGGATAACAGCGCCTGCCAGCGTCCCGCGTCGGCCAGCAATTCCATGCGCGCCCGTTCCCAGTGCGCCCATTGGCCGGGGTCGACGATTTTGGCTTGGTTTTCGTCAATCAGCTTGAGCGCCAGTTCGGTGGCGCCTGCGTCGGCGAGAGTTTGTATGCGCGCCAGCTGGTCGACGTCCTTTGCCGCCGCAGCAACCTGCGACCCCAGCAGGACGAGCAGCCATAGAATCCAGCAAGTTCGCGCCAGCGCAATATGCATGACGGTACGGTCCACAAAAACAAAATGCGGGCGTCCCGAACGGGACACCCGCATTGTTAGCACATCGGCGGCTGCAGTTGTAGCTGGCGTGCAGCTCAGCTCTTTGCAGTGAGCTTTTCTTTGATGCGCGCCGCTTTACCCTGACGGTCGCGCAAATAGTAGAGCTTGGCGCGACGCACGTCGCCACGGCGCTTGACCACAATGGAATCGATCTGCGGGCTATGGGTCTGGAACACGCGTTCCACGCCTTCGCCGTGGGAGATCTTGCGCACGGTGAATGAAGAGTTCAGGCCGCGGTTGCGTTTGGCGATGACCACGCCTTCGAACGCCTGCAGGCGTTCGCGGTTGCCTTCGGTCACTTTGACATTGACGACCACCGTGTCGCCGGCACCGAATGCCGGTACTTCGCGGGTCATCTGCTCTTGTTCCAGTTCCTGAATGATATTGCTCATGGCCTTACCCCTGTGGATCACGCCCATCAATTCCAACGAAAAGAGAAGCCGCCGTCTCAGACGTCGCCGGCATTGTGTTCGCTTTGCCGGTGCTCCTCAATGAATTCCTGCAACAGCTTGCGTTGCTGTTGGTCCAACTCCAATGCTTGCAGCAGATCCGGGCGCCGCAGCCAAGTCCTGCCCAGCGCCTGCTTGCGCCGCCAGCGCTCGATGGCTTGGTGATTGCCTCCGAGCAATACTTCCGGCACTCGCAGTCCGTCGATTACTTCCGGGCGGGTATAATGGGGATAATCCAACAACCCATCGGCGAACGAATCCTGCTGCGCCGAATCCTCATCGCCCAACGCCCCCGGCAACAAACGGGTCACGGCATCCACAACGACCATCGCCGCCAGCTCGCCGCCGCTCAACACATAATCGCCGATCGACCATTCCTGATCGATCTCGGTCTGCACCAGTCGCTCGTCGATGCCCTCGTAACGCCCTGCGACCAGGACCAGCGCCGGCTGCGCTGCCAATTCACGCACCCCGGCCTGATCCAGGCGCCGTCCCTGCGGGCTGAGGTGGATCACGGGGCAATCCTGTTGCTGGACGGCCCGCGCTGCCGCGATTGCCGCACGCAAGGGCTCCACCTTCATTACCATTCCCGGACCCCCGCCGTACGGGCGGTCGTCCACGGTACGGTGGCGATCATGGGTATAGTCCCGCGGGTTCCAGAACGCCAAGTCCAGAATTCCGCGTTCCACCGCACGCCCGGTGATGCCGCCTACCGTCAATGCACGCACCAATTCCGGAAACAAGGTTACGACGTCGATACGCATTGCCGGGATCAGAACTCCGGATCCCAATCGACCCGCAACACGCCACCAGCCACGTCGACCTCGACTACCACGTCCGGGCGAATGTACGGAATCAACCGCTCCCGCTCGCCCTTCACCACCAGTACATCGTTTGCGCCGGTTTCGAGTAGATGCGCCACCTTGCCCAGCGCAACTCCACCGGTGGTCACGACCTCGAGCCCTTCCAGATCGGACCAGTAGTACTCATCCGCAGCCAGGATCGGCAACTGTTCCCGGTGTACCGCGATGTCGTGGCCGATCCAAACGGCGGCTGCGTCCCGGTCCGTGCATCCCTGCAGCCGCACGATCACCGTTTTGCCGTGCCGCTGGCCTTCAGCAATCGAAACCCGATGCCAACCATCCGCGACCCGCAAATACCATGGGTCGTACTGCAAGATACTTTCGCGCGGGTCGGTGTAGGCGAAGATTTTGAGCCAGCCCTTGACGCCGAACAGGCCGGAGACCTGGCCGACAATTACGAACGGCTCAGCGGCTTCGGTATCCGTGTCAGTGCCGGGCTCCGCAGCCACTGCCCACCCGCACGCCGTCGCACCCGATAATCAGGCGCTGCGGCTTTCCTTGATCAGTTTGGCGACGCGCTCGGACGGCTGCGCGCCCTGCCCGAGCCAGTAATCGACGCGCTCAGCATTGAGGTTCAACGTCTCCGCGTTGCCGCTGGCAACGGGGTTGAAAAAGCCCAGACGTTCGATGTATCGGCCGTCGCGGCGGTTGCGGCTGTCGGTGACCACGATGTGGTAGAACGGGCGCTTGTTGGCGCCGCCGCGTGACAGTCGAATGGTGACCATATCCTGGTGATCCTCTGCGTGTTCGTTCGTGCGGCGCAGACAGACCGCGCCGGGAAAACTGGCAATTGTACGCGAAACAGCGCAAAAGTGAAGAGGTTAAGGTGAGAGCTGGTCCCGCACCCGGGCGCCCGGCGCGGCTCCGGCTACGCCCCGCGGCCGCTACATGGGCGGCACCCCAGGCGGCATCCGACCCTTCATGGCCCGCAGCATCTTCGCCATACCGCCCTTGGACATTTTCTTCATCATTTTCTGCATTTGCGCGAACTGCTTGAGCAGACGATTGACGTCCTGCACCTGAGTGCCGGACCCGGCGGCGATACGGCGTTTGCGGGAACCCTTGATGATATCTGGGAATTGGCGCTCCTTCGGCGTCATCGAATTGATCATCGCCACCAGCCGACCCATGTCCTTGTCGTTGACCTTGCTCTTCACATTGTCGGGAAGATTGGCGGTGCCGGGCAATTTGTCCAACAAGCCGGCCACGCCCCCCATGGCGTTCATTTGTTGCAGCTGTTCGCGAAAATCCTCCAAGTCGAAGCCTTTGCCTTTATTGAGCTTTTTGGCCAGCTTCATGGCCTTGTCGCGGTCGACTTGGCGTTCAGCCTCCTCAACCAGGCTCAGCACATCACCCATGCCCAGGATCCGTGACGCGACCCGATCCGGATGGAACGGCTCCAATGCCGCCACTTTTTCACCGGCGCCCAGGAATTTGATTGGCTTACCGGTGATCTGGCGAATCGACAGCGCCGCGCCGCCACGGGCATCGCCATCGGTTTTAGTGAGAATCACACCCGTCAGGGGCAATGCTTCATTGAACGCCTGGGCCGTATTGGCGGCATCCTGGCCGGTCATACTGTCGACCACGAACAGGGTTTCCACCGGCTTCAGGGCTGCGTGCAGGCGCTGAATCTCACCCATCATATCGGCGTCGACGTGCATACGCCCGGCGGTGTCCACCAGCACCACGTCGACAAACTGCCTGCGCCCCTGCGCCACCGCCGCCGTGGCGATGGTGACCGCATCCTGAGTCGGATCGCTGGGAAAGGCTTCGACACCGACCTGTTCGGCCAGGCGCGCAAGTTGCTGAATCGCCGCCGGTCGATAGACGTCACAGCTCACCACCAAGACTGATTTCCGGCGTTCCTTCAACCAGCGCGCCAACTTCGCCACCGTGGTGGTCTTGCCCGCGCCCTGCAATCCCGCCATCAACACGACTGCCGGGGGCTGAACGTTGAGCTTGAGTTCCTCGTTGGCGTCGCCCATGACCGCGACCAATTCGTCGCGGACCACTTTCACCAGTGCCTGGCCCGGAGTCAGGCTGTCCAGTACCTCGCGCCCGACCGCGCGTTCGCGCACCCGGTCGATGAACGTCTTCACCACCGGCAGGGCGACGTCCGCCTCCAGCAAAGCCATGCGCACTTCGCGCAAGGTTTCCTTGATGTTGTCCTCGGTAAGCCGCCCTTGGCCGCGCAGCTTTTTGAGGGTGCGGGAAAGTCGATCGGAGAGGCTGTCAAACATGGTCAGGTCCGAATTCGGAAGAGGCTGGGATTCTAACGCAAGCCGGCGGACCTTACCTAGTCGCGGCCGGCATCGAAGTCGCGGCCTTATAAACCATTCAAAATTCGAATATTTCGCCGCCGAACAATTGCCGGACGTCCAGATGACGGATGCCATCGCGGCATTGGCCGACGATTTCATCCTCGTCGCCCGGTTTGAGATGGGTCAGGTAGACCTGCGGCCGGTGCCGGAGCTTCACCAGATCCGTTGCCAGCAGACTCGGGCAATAGTGGCGCGCCAAGCGACACAGATCCAGGTCGCGGTCCGGAAACGCCGCTTCGACGATCAGCAGATCCAAATCGTCATGGGCATTGAGTGCTCTCCAGAAGGTGTCGTTGGTAGTGGTATCACCACTGAACGCAAACGCCCCCCCGGCACATTCCACCCGATAGCCAGCGCCCGGCACCACGTGATTGACGGGGACCATTTCGACACTGCAATCGCCGACTCGGAACGTTTCGCCCGGCACCATGGCCTCGAACCGCAGCACGGCCCGGTCGGCGTCCGGAATGACGGTGAAATCCGGCCAGATGATACCGTTGAACACGTGGGTGCGAAGCGCATCGATAGTTTCCGCGCGCGCATGCACGGTCAGCGGTTCTTCGAGCGCATCGAAAATCGTATCCACCAGCAGCGGGATACCGGCGATGTGGTCGAGGTGCGAATGGGTGACGAATACGTGCCGGATTTTCCGCAACGCAGCCAGCGGCAGACTGCCGATACCGGTTCCGGCATCGAGCAAAATTCGGTCATCGACCAGCAGGCAAGTGGTATCGAGTCCCTCGCCGATGCCGCCGCTGCAGCCCAGCACACGTATTTTCACGGCTGTGAAATCCAGTTTTGCCGCCCCATCCTGCTGCCGATCATGACATAACATTTTGATCGGAAAACGAAGGGCAAGTCACAAAACTGCAATCGCAGGCGGTACCCGGGTCCGCGCCCGTCTACTTCTATCCAGCCCATGGTTATGCCATTATGCCGCTTGGCAAAATTCGCTTTCGCATATGACTCTGACTGTTCTAAGCGTGCCTGCAATTGCGTTGTACCTGATCAGCGCCGGACTCCTGTCCATACGCCTGGCGCGCGGCGACACGGCACAAGGCGGCCGAATCGCGGCCCTGGCTTTAGGTCTGATCGCGGTACTTCTGCATGGGATTCTGTTGCACAAGACGCTGTTGATTCCCAACGGCATAAACCTCGGTTTCTTCAATGCCGCCTCACTGATCGGCTGGCTGGTCGCAACACTTTTGATGCTGGCGGCGCTGCGCAAACCGGTCGAAAACCTGGGAATTGTGCTACTACCGCTCGCCGCCGCAACCATCGCCCTGGAGGAATTGTTTTCCGCCCGCCATGTATTACATGTGCTCGGAACCTGGCAACTGCAGGTTCACATTCTCCTGTCCGTAGTCGCCTACAGCATCCTCACCATCGCCATGGTGCAAGCCGTGCTGCTTGCGATCCAGAACCGCCATCTGCGCAATCGCCAGCCCGGCGGTTTCATCCGTGCGCTGCCGCCCCTGCAGACCATGGAAGCGCTGCTGTTCGAAATGATTGCGCTGGGGTTTGCTTTTCTGACCTTGAGTCTGGTCACCGGCATGCTGTTCCTGGAGGACATATTCGCCCAGCATCTGGTGCACAAAACGGTG
This sequence comes from uncultured Gammaproteobacteria bacterium, assembly GCA_963849825.1. Classification (GTDB taxonomy): domain Bacteria; phylum Pseudomonadota; class Gammaproteobacteria; order JASBUN01; family JASBUN01; genus CAVXJN01. Next base: position 377,002 of record CAWKIK010000001.1, read on the forward strand.
TTGTCGATCGTGGCCTGGATCGTGTTTGCGATTCTCCTGTGGGGACGCTGGCGGTTCGGTTGGCGCGGGCGGGTTGCCATCCGCTGGACACTGGGCGGATTTGTGTTGCTGATGCTCGCCTATTTCGGCACCAAGATGGTCTTGGAACTGGTGTTGAAGCGTTGACTCGTCCGGTCCACGCTTGACATGGCGGAGTCGAAGCCGGTCAAATAACCGTCCGCACTTAGGCCCTAAACACAGGCAAGTCCCGACCTTGGCTCTGCAAGAAATCCCATTGAGTGTGCTGATCGGTGCACTGGTGGTGTTGCTGGTTCTTTCGGCGTTTTTCTCCGGCTCCGAAACCGGCCTGATGACACTCAACCGGTACCGCTTGCGTCATCTGGCCAAAGCAGGCCATCGCGGCGCGATGCGCGCGGCGAAGCTGCTGGAACGCCCGGATCGGCTCATCGGACTCATTCTGCTGGGCAACAATTTCGTCAACATTCTGGCTTCGGCACTGACGACCATCATCGCCTTGCGATTGGGCGGCGAAGGTGCGCTCGCCATCGCCACGGGCGTGTTGACATTGTTGGTACTGATTTTTGCCGAGGTTGCACCGAAGACGCTCGCCGCCTTGCATCCCGAGCGGGTCGCATTTCCTGCAGCCTACATCTACCAACCGCTGTTGCGCGTTCTTTATCCGGTAGTCTGGGTCGTCAACGCGATCGTCAACCGGCTATTGCGGTTGCTGCGCTTGAGCACAGAAGATACCGGCAACCTCAATCTCAGCTCGGAGGAATTGCGCACCGTAGTCAATGAAGCCGGCGCCATGATTCCCCAGCGCCACCAACGTATGCTGCTCAGTATTCTTGATTTGGAAAAGGTGACCGTCGAAGACATCATGGTCCCGCGCAATGAAATCGTCGGCATCGACCTCGAAGACGATTGGGACGCAATCGAAGAACTGCTGGTCACGAGTCAGTACACCAAGCTTCCGGTGTACCGGAACGACATCGACGACATCACCGGTTTTCTGTATTTGCGCAACGTGCTGCATCTGCTGACGCGCGAGGAATTCGGGCGCAACGATCTGCTCGAAATTCTACGGGAGCCCTACTTCATTCCGGAAGGTACGCCGCTCAACAAGCAGCTGATCAATTTCCAGCGCCAGCGCCGACGGATCGGCCTGGTGGTCGACGAATACGGAGAAATCAAAGGACTCGTGACGCTGGAAGACATCCTCGAAGAAATCGTCGGCGAATTCACCACCGACCCGGCGGCGGTCAGCAAAGACATCCACCCCCAGGACGACGGCAGTTACCTGATCGATGGCGGCAGTTATGTGCGCGAACTCAATCGTCTGTTGAAGTGGGATTTGCCAACCGCCGGCCCGAAAACCTTGAACGGCCTGATTCTGGAGCACATGGAGGCGATACCGGAGCCTGGTACCAGCATGTTGCTGTCCGGATACCAGGTGGAAATCGTACAGACCAAGGACAATGCAGTGAAAACCGTCCGTATCCGCCCGCGTCCGATACACCAGAATGCGAACCAGACCTCCTCCTGAGAGCCGCAAAGTATAAATTTCGGTGCCTACCGGCCGCTAATGACTAGGATCGTTTGCGCGCGGAGCGCCAACCGCGGCGGCGGATTTCGCGCGAATGCCCGGCGCAGCGCCGGAGAACCGGATCAAGGAGCACGTCTGGCAGTGTACAAGCTGACGCTTTCGTTCAAAGGTCGAATCCTCAAGGTCTTCAGTGTCACCGCCGAGGACGCGTCGATCGGGCGCGACCCGGATTGCGATTTACGGATCGACAATCTGGGCCTGGAACCGGTGCATGCGCGGGTTCGCTCCGAGAAAGGTGAACTGTTCCTGCACAGTGTCAGCGGCAACGCCGAAGTGCTGCTCAATGGCAAGACATTGTCGGGGGATCAACGTCTCGGACACGGCGACGTGCTGCTGATCGGAAAGCACACCGTTTCCGTGTTACGGGATCACGCAGCGAGCGCGGCGGAACCTGCGCACGAGGACCCGACTTTCCACGAAGCTTGGTTGCAGTTTCTCAACGGCCCGAAACTCGGCCGAACCATCCGCCTCGACCGCAGCCTGGTGCGTTTGGGTAAGTCCGGCGGCCAGAGCGCCATGATCGCAAGCCGCAGCGACGGGTTTTATATCTCGCATCTGGGCGGTGAGCAGCCGACACGGGTGGGCGAGCAGGTGGTCGGCGAGGAAAGCGTTCAGTTGCAGGACGGCGATACCATCCAAATCGGCTCCACGCAGATGCTATTCTTCACCGAACAGCGTTGACTTCGGCGCTTCCCCCGCACTTCATTCACCGAGCCTTGCCATGACAACTTCTTCCTCCGGAAACCAGCGCAATTTCAGCCGCATCGCATTCGACGCGGCAGTCACCGTCGACGCCGGCGGCGAATATCCCGGGGAATTGTTGGACCTGTCTCTGAAGGGTGCTCTAGTACGGCTCGACGCGCGCCAGAGCGTGGTTCCCGGCATGCCCGCGACTTTGCATATTCGGCTCAGCGACGAACAGGCCATCGACATGCAAGCGACGGTGGCTCACGTGGAAGGCCGACGCGCGGGATTTCGTTGCGATCACATCGATGTCGACAGCATCACCCATCTGGCACGCATCGTCGAACTCAATACGGGCGATCCGGAGTTGCTGCACCGCGAACTATCGGCACTGAGCGAAGCCGCCGCCGAAGAGTGACCGCAATTCCCAACCGGCAAAGGCGCTGCCCCTTCATCGAGGGACAATCAGGGCCTCGGTTCCCGACCTGACATCGACGTGGCCGCTTCGGCGAAGCGCTCGGCATGGTCGTAGACTTGCTGCGCCGTGAGCAGAAACACCCCTTCCCCGCCGCGCTCGAACTCCAACCATAAGAACGGCACTTCGGGAAAACGCGCCACCAGCGCGTGTTGGGCGCTGCCGACCTCGACCACCAGCACGCCGGCGGGTTCCAGATACTCGGCCGCGGCAGCGAGCATCGGCACGACCAAATCCAGGCCTTCGCTACCGGCGGCAAGCCCCAGCTGCGGCTCGTGGCCGTATTCCGCGGGTAATGCCGCAAGTTCCGCCGCGCCCACGTAGGGCGGGTTGCTGACGATCAGGTCGTAGCGCCGGCCGTCCACCGGAGCAAACAGATCGCCTTCGAGCAACTCGACCCGGTCCGCCAGGCCATGGTGTTCGACATTGACGGCCGCCACCTCGAGCGCATCCGGCGAAAGGTCGACGGCGTCCACCGCCGCTTCGGCAAATGCATAGGCACAGGCAATCGCGATGCAGCCGCTGCCGGTACACAGGTCCAACACCCGGTGTACCGGCGCCGCCAGCCATGGCTCGAACCGTGATTGGATCAACTCGGCGATGGGTGAACGCGGCACCAACACACGTTCGTCGACATAGAACGCCAAACCGGCAAACCATGCCTCGCGGGTAATATAAGGCGCAGGAGTGCGCTGCTCGAGCCGACGCTGCAGCAAATCCAGAATATCCTTGCGCTCATTATCGGTTAGCCGCGCATCCAGGTAGGCGTCGGGGATGTCGTGGGAGAGGTGCAAGGCGTGCAATGTCAAGGCCAACGCTTCATCGAACCCATTATCGGTGCCGTGCCCGTAATGAAGGCCGGCCGCATTGAACCGGCTCATCCCCCAGCGCACCCAGTCGCGCGCGGTGTGGAGTTGTGCAAGCGCTTGCAGACGATCTTTCATGAACAATACCTTGGCGGCAGCGGGTTTGCGCCGGTGGCCGCATGATATACGATGACCGCCCACGAGACATCAGACCGGGCACCATGATCGATACTCGTCCTCATCCCGAATCGGGTCGCGCATTTCCGTTCCTCCTAGTCGGCATCGCCTTGGCGGCAATGATCGTTGGCGTGTGGTTGAGCGCTGAATTTGCGCCCCCGTCCACGGTGGCACGCTCCGGACAGAGCGGTCAGGGCCCGACGCTGCAATCGGGTACCTTGTTGAGCCCGCCGAAACCGCTACCCGCTTTCAGGCTCGAAGATCAAAACCGAAATGCGGTGGACAATGCGTGGTTGCAAGGCCATTGGACATTGCTGTTCTTCGGTTACACCCATTGTCCTGACGTGTGTCCCACCACCCTCGCGGAATTGAATCGGACGTTGAAAGCGCTGCCCGAGCGCTTTCGCGACCAAACCCGTGTCTTATTCGTATCCGTGGACCCGCAACGGGACACTGCCCAACAGCTCGGCCAGTACGTAACCTACTTCAACCCGAAATTCGTCGGCGCCCGTGGTTCGACAGAGCAGTTGGACAAGCTCACCCGCGCCCTCGGCGTCCTTTACGTACATAACAAACCAGATCAAAATGGCAACTACACCGTCGATCACAGCGCCGCCGTCATGGTGATCGATCCGCACGGCGCGCTCGCCGCATTGTTTACCAACCTGCCCCATCAACCGCAACGAATGGCGCAGGATTTGGATATTATCCGCAGCTACTACAAGGACCAGTCATGAACCGTCTCATAGGCGCGCTGTGCGTCGTATTGTCTGCAATCGCTCTGCCTGCCGCCGCAGCGGAGCTACAGGTTGCTGACGCCTGGGTACGAGAAGGCCCGCCGAACGCCGAAGTGTTGGGCGGCTTCATGAAATTGCACAATCCTGGCGAAGCAGCCGTGGACGTGACCAGCGTTACCAGCCCGGCATTCGAACGGGTGGAAATGCACCGCAGCGTCACCGCGAACGGCATGGCCAAAATGATCGCTCAGGACAAGCTGACCGTCCCGGCAAACGGGGATCTGCTGCTGGCGCCCGGCGGTTATCACCTGATGCTGTTCAACCCCAAACACGCATTGCAGGCGGGGCAGCAAGTGAGCTTCACACTGCACACGGCCGCTGGGGATTCCGTGACGACCCGCGCCGAAGTACGAAGGGGCATGGGCGGCATGATGGACCACCACCACTAGGGCCGCGCTCCATGGGCTTACACCCGTTTTCACTGTTGCAGTATGTACTGCCGCAGCACCCGCTTTCGCGCCTGGTGCATCGCATCAGCCGCAGCCGCCGGATACCGGGGATGCGGGCTGCAATCGGCTGGTTCGTGCGCCACTACGGTGTACGCATGGAGGAATCCGCCGAACCGGATCTGAATGCCTATCCGACCTTCAACAGCTTCTTCACCCGCGCCCTGCGAGCAGACGCGCGACCGTTGCCGAGCGACCCGCAACAGCCGTGCTGTCCGGTGGACGGATATGTGAGTCAGGTCGGACGGGTGCGCAACGGACGCTTGTTTCAGGCCAAGGGCCAATTGTATTCGCTCCAGGAACTACTGGGCGGCAGCGATGCGCGCGCGGCTCCGTTCCAGGACGGCGAATTCGCCACTCTATATCTATCACCCACCGATTATCACCGGGTGCACATGCCATTGACGGGCCAGTTACAGGAAATGATCCACGTACCGGGCCGGTTGTTCGGCGTCGGACGCATCTGCGCTCGGGATATCCCACGGCTGTTTGCGCGCAACGAGCGCGTCATTTCCATTTTCGACACCAACCTGGGACCCATGGCGGTGATTCTGGTGGGTGCCGTGAACGTCGGCTCGATCGAAACCGTATGGGCCGGAGAGGTCACACCGCCGCGGGGGCGACAGATCATCGCGACCCGCTACGGGCAAAGCGGAGAACATGCAGTGCGTTTGCAACGCGGCGCGGAACTCGGTCGTTTCAATCTCGGTTCCACCGTCATCGTCTTGTTCGGACCGGGCCGGGTGCGTTGGAGCAAGACGCTGACCGCCGGAGCGCCCGTGCGGCTGCGACAGCCGCTGGCCGATCGCATCGACGCTACCGCAGCGGCGGGTGCCTAGTCGCGGGTCATGCGCCTGACTACAGAAAGGTTTGCAGCGCGCGTACGTCGGTCACGTCATAGTGGCTGAAAGCGACGCCCAGGCCACGAGCGCTCTGGCGTACGACGGTGGCATGGAAGCGATGACTATAGCCCGCGCCGGCCGGCTGTTCTTCACTGACGATAAGTTCCAGATTGCGCCCGCAGCGCGGCAACGGGCGTCCCGCCTCGATGAACATACCGCCGAAACCGATGTCTCTCGTAACGCAGCGGGCATAGGGGCGGCCGGCACAATAGATCTCAACCTGCAATTGAACCCGGCGCCGGGCACTCCAACGGGTGTCATTCGTGTCGTTGTCGGTCATACTGGAATCGCTCTTCGTATCGATGAATTAGGTTTGTCGACCCCGGTCGGCTGCGCCTTTTCTGCGCACCGGTCTTCAGCCTCACACATATATCATGCTCGATGCCATGGAAAGGCCAGCGCTTGATCGAGTCCGGACAGCTGCAACGCCAGCACCAACAGGCGGTCCAAGCCCAAAGCCACTCCTGCGCAAGCGGGCAAACCATGTGCAAGCGCCGCCAGCAGCAAATGGTCCTCCGGCGGACCGGCGATGCCGAGCTGGGCGCGCAGCTGGTTATCCGCTTCGAAGCGGCGCGCTTGTTCCGCCGGGTCTGCGAGCTCGTGAAAGCCGTTGGCCAACTCCACACCGTCGAGATACAGCTCAAAGCGCTCCGCCACCGCCGGTTGCCCGTCCCGAACCCGCGCCAGTGCCGCCTGACTGGCAGGATAGTCATAGATGAAGCACAGCGCATATTCGCGCAAAGCCGGCTCCACACACTGGGTGAGCAGCAAATCCAACCAACCGTCCCGGGCCTGCAGGCTGGCCGGGGCGTGAATCCCCAATGCGGCCGCCCGCGCCTGCAGTTCGCCGCGACTGGCTTCGAACGGGTCCACCGCCGCATGACGCAGAAACGCGTCGCGATAGGTCAGCCGTTGCGCCGGCGCCAGGTGGCGATAGGGAGTCAGCAATTCGATCACCAGAGCCTCGACTTCGTCCATCAGCCGCTGATGGTCGAATCCTGGCCGATACCATTCCAGCATGGTGAATTCGGGCGCGTGCCAGCGGCCCAGCTCGCCGTCCCGGAAAACTTTGCAGACTTGATAGATGGCGCCGCTTCCGGCCGCCAGCAAGCGCTTCATGTGCAATTCGGGAGAAGTGGGCAACCAGCGTTCGGCGCCTTTCGGGGCGCCGGGGCCGGTGTAGCGGCAGTGGAAACTCGTCAGGGCCGGGTCGGTATTGCCCGTTTGGGACAACAGCGGTGTTTCGACCTCGAGCACCTGATGCCGATCGAAAAAGCGGCGGATGGCCGCCAACATCGACGCGCGGGCGCGCAGCGTCTGCTGCGTGGCGCAAGGATGCCAAGGCAGGGCATTGTCGGAGAATTCATCCACGCTTGAGGCACCGCGACGACGGATGGTTGGTCGGCGACTCTATTCCTTGGCGCGCGACACGTACTCGCCCGTGCGCGTATCCACTTTGATGAGTTCGTCGATGTCCACAAACAACGGCACGCGCACCACGGCGCCGGTTTCCAGCGTCGCCGGCTTGCCACCGCCGCCTGAAGTGTCGCCGCGCACGCCGGGGTCGGTTTCGGTTACCTTGAGCACCACAAAATTGGGCGGCGTGACACTCAACGGTTCGCCGTTGTACAAGGTTACCTGGCACATGTCCTGCTCCTTGAGCCACTTCTGTGCATCGCTCACCGCGTTGGCATCGGCGGCCAGTTGCTCGTAGCTGGCGGGGTCCATGAAATGCCAGAATTCGCCGTCCGTGTACAGATACTGCATTTCGGTCTCGTGGACGTCGGCGCTCTCTACCGATTCACCGGACTTGAAAGTTCGGTCGATGACCCGGCCGGTCTTGAGGTTGCGCACCTTCACCCGATTGAATGCCTGGCCTTTGCCGGGTTTGACGAATTCGTTCTCGACGATGTTGTATGGGTCTCCGTCCAGCATGATTTTGAGACCGCTTTTGAATTCATTAGTACTATAGGTAGCCATGGATCTTACCGTTGCATGTTCTAGGAGTACGCCGCCCCAGCGGGTGAGCGCGTTATGATAACTCGAATCCCGGTCGCGAGGCAGACACCCTCGTGGCAACAGGAACTGGCCGAAGCGATACGCAGCCCGGAAGAACTGTTCGCCGTACTGGGGCTCGATCCGGCTTTGCTGCCCGCGGCCGCCCACGCGGCGCGCCAATTCCCGCTGCGGGTGCCGCGGGCGTTCGTCGCGCGCATGGGACATGGCGATCCTGCCGATCCACTGCTGCGCCAGGTTTTGCCGCTGGCGGACGAACTGCAGTCGACGCCCGGCTACGGCCCCGATCCGGTCGGCGATCTCGCATCCATGGTCGCCCCCGGGGTATTGCACAAATACCGTGGACGCGTCCTGGCCGTTGCCACCGGTGCTTGCGCGATACATTGCCGCTATTGCTTTCGGCGTCAATTCCCCTACCCGGACGCGCAGGCTCGCGCCGACCAATGGCGATCATTGACCAATTATGTCGAGGCCCATCGAGAGATCAACGAACTCATACTCAGCGGCGGAGATCCGCTCACTCTCAGCGACCGCCGACTACAAGAATTGCTGCAAGGTGCCGCTTCCATCGCCCACCTCGAGAGGGTGCGCGTCCACACCCGGCTGCCGGTGGTGATTCCGTCCCGGATTACCGACGGGTTTATCGACATGGTTCGTGAAACGCGCCTGCAGATCGTAGTGGTTGTGCACGTCAACCATCATCGGGAATTGGACACCGGCGTGCGCGATGCCGCTCAGCGCTTGCGCGAAGCCGGCGCCACACTGCTGAATCAAGCGGTGCTGCTACGTGGCGTCAACGACGATCCGGTCGCGCTGGCGCAATTGTCCGAAACCCTGTTTTCCGCGGGCATCCTGCCCTATTACCTGCACATGCTCGACCCCGTCGAGGGCGCAGCGCACTTCGCCGTAGCCGACGATCGAGCAAGACGGTTGATGGGGCAGCTCACCGCGTCCCTGCCCGGCTATCTGGTGCCACGGCTGGTGCGCGAGGTCCCCGGCGCCGCCAGCAAGACGCCGCTGGCGATCTGATACGCGAGCGGCTGCGCCCCGGAAACGTATGGCATTGGTTGTATTGAGGTCGATGCGCCGGTCGCGCTATGGTTGCAGCTAATATCCGCCGCTCCCACGTGCGGAGATTGTGGACCGACAGCGTATGATGGATCAGGAACGATACGAGTCCCGTCACGGACTCCGAGTGCCGGTACAGGGTCGACAACGACCAGAACTCGACCTCCGACCGCGGCGAATCCAGGAATGGCTTCGGCAACTGCCTTTGGCCGACCCCCACGAATCGTGCCGTCGGTTGCTGGCGCTGGTTCAGACATCGAACCGGGCGGCGGTGGATACGGCAACCCGCTATCGGTTCGCCGATGCCATCCATGAAACTGTCGGATTTGGAACCCGCGCCCTGATCAAAGGCATCAGTCACCGGGGTTTCCCGCTCGCCGGAAAAGCGCTGCAACAGGCGGACCTTTGTAATTCGCTGCTGCGCTCGTTTGCCGACACCTACAAACTGATCGTCGTCGATGCGATTGCAGGGGGGCGCAGCGAACGCAAGTTATTGGCCGCTTCGCTGCAACATGCCCTGCAGCAACTCGGCCGCTTGCTGCTCGATCACTACGTACTGTACGCGCCATCCAGCGACGGGCTGTGGCTCGACCTGCACCGGCTGCATCGAATCGCCGAGGATCACGAGCTGCTCACGCCCGCTGCGGCGAGCCGTCGCGCGCCCATCGGATCGCGCATCGGCGAACTCTACCGTCAATCGTTGCTGGTGAGCCTCTCCAATCCGTATCGACTGCGCCGCGACGAGCTGGGGCGCGTGTTGACCTTGGCCTCGGCGCTCGCGCACAAGCTCATTCTCAGTCCGCAACCCACCCAGCACACTACTTTTCAGATACGCACCGAACAGGACAGGCCGCCCTATCCACGCGCCCAGGAACACGATATCGGTAATGTCCGCTATGTAGACCTGTCGGCTGTAGTCGAAGCGCTCGACGAAGCAGGACTCGAGCACAATGAACCCGAGCTGCAATTGCGCCGCCGACTATTGGCCCTGTGGCGGCGGCCTCCCCGGCGCGGGTTCAAGCGAATCACCCAAGCATCGGACATCCGCGTCGGTCTGGGACTGAACACCGCCTATTTTTTGCTCGAACGCGAAGCCCCGGCGGCACCAGAAATACCAGCAGAAATTCCGCCGGCTCTGGGCGTCGTGCCGCCGTTGGAACTGCCCACCAAGCACGCCGAATCCCGCATTGCGCTCGATCACAGCTGGTACGACGACGGTAGCGAACGATTTTTTCCGACCGCACCGCGCCGCAGCGAGTCGGTACCGCAGTACCCGCTGCCGGGAATGGCTTTACCGGAACCCGAATACCGGGACTTCTTGTGGCGCACACTGGATGTCAGCGCCCGAGGGTGCTGCCTGCTCTGGGACAGCGACAAGCCGTCATCGGCTAAAGTGGGCGAAGTCGTGAGTCTGCGAGAGAACAGCAACCATTGCTGGAACGTCGGCGTGGTTCGCTGGATGCAATACGAACGCGATCAAGGCCTCAAGTTGGGAATCGAAATCCTGGCGCCGTCCGCCGAAGCAGTTTTAGCGCGCAATACGCGCGATCGACGTCAGGATACCGCGTTGGAATTGCCCGCGATTGGTGCAGTCGGGCTACCGGCGAGCTTGATCGTCGCGTCCGCTCAACATCGCGTCGGGGAACAGCTTGAGGTTTTGCACCAGGGCATACCCCGACGCGTTCGCTTGACCGAAGAGCTGGAGCGCAACGGCAGTTTTTCCCACTTCGTCTACGACCGGTTGGACGGCGACCGCCCCGATGCCGGGTCGGAAAGATAGTTTCAATAGACGCAAGAAAATTGCGCCGGATAGATTATGTTGCCGCCGCCTTCCAGCGCACCTGAATCGAGCTCCAGGGCCAATACGGCTTCAGGAGGCGCTGGCAAGTTGCAATGCAACTGCCACTTCGATGCGGGCTCGAACCCAAACCGCCGATAAAATTCGGGGTGGCCGACCACGGCGACAGCCGGAAAATCCGCCTGCTGCGCCGCCTCGAGCGCGGATTGGACCAGCTCCGAGCCGATTCCTCGGTGACTCTGGGACGGAACGACTGCCATCGGCGCCAACGCGAGAATCTCCCTTCCCCCTTGGTCACGTTGCAGCCGCACTTTGGTCATCAAAATGTGGCCGACGATACGGTCGTGAAACTCTGCGACCAGCGAAAGGCTGGGATCGAATCCGGCAGTACCACGCAGCGCACTGACCAGATTGACCTCTTCGTCTCCGCCGAACGCGCTCAAGTGCACTACGTCGATCGCTTTGATATCGGCCCCGGACTCGGGCCGGACCTTGATCCCATGCATTTTCGCCTCCACACCGTTGCCATTACCCCGCCGCCGTCGAGCGCAAGTTTGTACCATATCATCCGACAGCAGGTTTCGATTCCAGTATGGCACGCGCCCGGAGAGGGCAACAGTACGGTTGCCGTCGAGCGAGGTCGCGCCCGACACCCGGCGCCCGCCGGGCGTTCTTCGCGGTCCCCATTCGGGAGTGTTAATTTGTATGGCCAACTGCCGATAGTGGGTAAGGGGCGGCCTGCACTTGACCGAGCGGTTTGCACCCGCTACCGAAAAGACCGCCGACAATTGTCTAAAACCGTAATGAATTCAGCATATTCAGTTCTACAAGGACCGAATCTCAGCAAAGGATCCCGCTAGTGGACAAAGACAACCTGTTGCGTGTCCTGATCGTCAACGACTCACTGGACAGCGCGGAAGCGTTGGCCAGCTCGCTGCGTAATGGCGGTTTTGCGCTGCGGCCCAGCCAGGTATCGAGCAGCGAAGCACTGCAGGAAGCTGTGATGGATCAAACCCTGGACTTGATTCTTTGTGCCATCGACGCGCTCGACCCCGGTCTCATGCATGTGTTTGCCGCATTGCGTAAGGCGGAACGTGATATCCCCGTGCTCGCGGTAGCAGACGAGTTCGATCCTGAAATTCAAGCCGAAGTCCTGCGTGACGGCGCCCGCGACTTCGTGGTATCCAACAATCACGAACATCTGCAACTGGCGGTCACGCGGGAACTGGAATCCCTCGATGCCCGGCGTCGCCTGCGGCAAGTCGAAAAAACCATGCGCGAAAGCGAAAAGCGTTGCCGCGCCTTGCTCGACAGCTCCCGCGACGCCATCACCTATGTCCACGACGGCATGCACATCTATGCCAATCCGGTTTACCTGGAAATGTTCGGCCTGCACGAGTTGGACGATCTCGAGGGCATGCCGATCATGGATATGGTCGCGCCGGACCACCACTCCGAGTTCAAAGACTTCCTACGCAATTTTTCCAAGGGTCAATCTGCGAAGGACGAACTCGATGTGATCGGCCTGAAGGCCGACGGCGAGCGCTTCAAAGCGCGTATGGAACTCACCCCCGCCAGCATCGAAGGCGAGCCCTGCACCCAGATCATCATCCGTAACCAGGTATCGGATCAGGAACTGGAGAACAAACTCAAATTCCTGAGCAACCAGGATCTGCTGACGGGCCTGTATAACCGGCAGTATTTCATGGATGAGCTGGAACACGTGATCGCGGCAGCCGCAAACGACGGTACGATCGGCAGTGTGCTGTACATCGAGCCGGACCGCTTCAAAGACATCGGTTCGAAACTCGGAATCGCCGGTAGCGACCTGGTGCTAAGCGATCTCGCAGGTGTGCTGCGCGGCACGCTGGGAGAATCCTGCCTTGCGGCGCGATTCGCCGATCAGACCTTCACAGTCCTCTGTCGCGAAACTGCCGGGGACATCGCCGAAGTCTTAGCCGAGCAAATTCGCTCGTCCATCGAGTCCCATATCTCGGACGTCAACGGACAATCGGTAACGGCCACGTGCAGCATCGGCATCAGTACCGTCGGCGAAATCGCCAACGACGCGCAACAAGTGCTGTCACGCGCCCAACTGGCCTGCGAGAATGCGCGCAAAAAGGGCGGCAACTGCGTCCACCAGCACGACCCTGTTACCGAAGAAAAGGCAGGCCGCGAACGCGACGAACAGTGGAACAAGCGAGTACGCGAAGCGCTTGAGAAAAACGAGTTTTGGCTCGTCTACCAACCTATCGCCAGTCTGCACGGGGAAACACAAGAAAAGTACGAAGTGCTGGTGCGCATGGCCGACGAAGAAGGCAACGAAGTGCTGCCCGGACAGTTCCTGCCGGCAGCCGAAAGCGCCAACTTGATTGCCGACGTTGACCGTTGGGTCATGCGTCGAGCCATCGAAGTTTTGACCGAACGCCGCCGTAGCGGCCACGACACGGTGTTCTTCGTCAAACTCTCGGTCAAGACCCTGGCCGACCCAACACTGCTTCCGTGGATCAGCGAACAGCTCAAAGCTGCCCGCCTACAGGGCGATTCCATCGTATTCGAACTGTCGGAATCGTCCGCAGTCACCAACCTCAAACAAGCCAAAGCATTCCACAGCGGACTTCAAGAACTGCGCTGCGGTTTGGCTCTGGAACATTTCGGCAGCGGAGTGAATTCCTTGCAGCTGCTCAAACATCTGCCCGCCGATTATCTGAAAATCGACGGCTCTTTCATGCACAATCTGGCAGGAAGCGCCCAGAACCAGGAAATGGTCAAATCCATTACCGAGACAGCCCATTCCATGGGTAAGACCACCATCGCCGAGTACGTGGAAGACGCCAGCAGCCTAGCCGTGCTGTGGCAATGCGGCGTCAACTACATTCAGGGCCATTTCCTGCAGTCCCCGGGGGAAGAAATGAACTTCGATTTCCAGGGCGAGGAAGCGTAGAACTTCAATCCAAAACGTGGGAGACCAAACCGTCGCCCAATTTCGGTTCGAACCAAGTCGACTTGGGCGGCATGACTTCATTGGCATCCGCTACCGCCATCAGATCCTGCATCGCCGTGGGGTGCAGCGAGAAAGCTACGGCCATATCGCCGCTGTCGACCCGCCTTTCCAGTTCTCCAAGCCCCCGAATTCCACCGACAAAATCGATCCGCTCGTCGCGGCGCGGGTCGTCGATGCCGAGAATCGGGCTGATGAGGTTGTCCGCCAGTAGACTCACATCCAACCGCGCCACGGGGTCCTCAACTGGCACGCGCTGCTGTGGTAGGCCCAATCGATACCATTGACCGCCGAGGTACATACCGAATTCTGCTGCCTGCCGGGGACGTACCGCCTCAGATTGCGCCGACACCTGGAAACGCTCGCTGACCAAAGCCAAGAACGCCTCTGTTGAATGACCGTTTAGGTCCTTGATGACGCGGTTGTAATCCAAAATCTGCATCTGATCGTCGGGAAACAAAACCGACAGGAAATAGTTGTAGCTTTCCTCACCACCATGGCTCGGATTGGCAGCGGTACGCAGCGCCGCAACCCGGGACGCGGCCGCGGAACGATGGTGACCGTCGGCGATATACAGACAGTGCATGGCGTCGAAGCTGCCCGTCAAGGTGTCGATCGCCGCGATATCGCTTACCACCCACAGAGTGTGGCGCACACCGTCGTCGGCCGTCAGATCGTAAGCGGGAACTTCGTTGGTTGCAGCGTCCAGAAGCCGATCGACCGCCACGTGATGGCGGTAGGTCAGAAAGACCGGCCCAGTCTGGGCGTTGAGGGCGTCGATCTGACGGACCCGGTCATCCTCTTTCTGCGGCCGGGTAAACTCATGCTTGCGGATACGGTTGCTGTCGTAGTCGGCAACCGAGGCCACCGCCACCAAACCGGTCTGCGTGTGGTTGCCCATGGTGAGCCGATACACGTAATAACAGTCCCGAGGATCCCGGATCAGCACGCCCTCGTCGATCATCCGGAGCAGATTCTGGGCGCCCTTTTCATAGACTTTGGCGTCATAGGGGTCGGTATCGGCCGGCAGATCGATCTCCGGCTTGGAGATGTGCAGGAAACTCCACGGCCGTCCCTCGGCACGAAGACGCGCTTCCGCGGTCGTCAGTACATCGTAGGGCGGCGCGACGACATCCTGCGCACGCTCAGGCGCAGGGCGCAGCCCACGGAAAGGTCGAATCAAAGTCATGCCGGCATCCAAAAATTGTCACAAACGGAGTATTGTAACGGCGTGGCCCGTGTGATGCACGGCGTCACCATGCGAGCGCGATGCCTGCCGCGCCCTGTAATGGAGCGTAGCGGCGACGATCAATTTCCATATGTTTTCGGGGGCCATGTTCCACGGCGCGAACGACCATTCGTCCCATCCGCAAACCAGCTGGTTATCGTGATCACGGCCGGCCCGTGTTATCATACGCGCAGCTTTTCTAGGCCCGGCGACCGAAAATGGAGTTTTCAGATCTGAAAAACACTCGGGGCCATAGCGCCACTTCCAACGCGGACATCGCTGAAACCTTCGACCAGCCGGCCGGTTGGCGTCGCGTAGTCGATGCCGTCGTCCAGTTACCTGGACGCCTTCCCTTTGCGGCCCGTCTCGCCGTTTCCATCAGCCTTTTGATCAGTGTGGTGATGTTGCTCACCGGGGCACTGATGATCCGCAATCAGTCCGAGCTGCTGGAACGCAACATGCGCACCTTCGGCCAAACCGTCGTGCAGCAGGCAGCGGAATCGGCCAAGGAACCGTTGTTGGCGAATGACAGTCTTTTGCTGCAGGTACTCACCGCCAATTTGGCGAGCAGCGATCAAATCGTCGGCACCGAAGTTTATTCCAAGGAAGGTCGCCTGCTCGCCCGGGCGGGCCTTAGTCCGTTCCAAGCAGGCGCACCCTTCAACGGCCGTTCCGAGCCGTTCCTCGACGACAGCGATCACACCATAAGCTGGCAATGGAATCGCAACACTCACAATCCGGTGGATGCCATCGCATTCGTCAGCCCGGTTCGATTTCGCGATGTCGTAGTCGGCTACGCAATAATCTCCTTCAGCCGCGAGCTCATGACACAAACCTTGCGGGAATCGTTGCATTCGATCGTCAAAATCACGCTGGTGCTGGTGAGTCTCGGCGTACTGCTTTCCTACCTGTTGGGACAGCGGCTGACCCGCCCGATTCGCAACTTGCTCGCCATGAGTCGCGCCATCGGGTCCGGCCTGTACGAATATCGGATCACCGAACGCCGCCACGACGAAATCGGTTACCTGATGCACTCATTCAACGCGATGGCGGAAGGTCTGCTGCAGAAGCGTCAGGTCGAGCAAGCGTTGTCGCGCTACGTGCCACCGGAAGTCGCACGGCGCGTGGTCGCGGGCCTCGAGCCGGTCGAACTCGGCGGCAACCAGGCATACGGTAGCGTAATGTTCGTCGACATCGTCGATTTCACGGCGCGCTCGGAGACTATGCCACCGGAAAAAGTGGCTGTTTTGTTGAACGAATTCTACCGCGCCATTAGCAGTGCAGCGTCCCTGTATCAGGGGACCATCGACAAATATATGGGCGATTGCGCCATGGTGGTATTCGGAGTGCCGGAGTCGGACGAAGAGCATGCATTTCATGCTATCGCATGCGCTGTGTTCTTCCAGCAGCTTGCGCGCCAGCTCAATCGCGAACGTCGTGCCAACGGTCTTCCGCCGATGCACTATCGAATCGGTGTCAACGCGGGCGAAATGCTGGCCGGGAATATCGGCACCCAGGAACGCGTTCAATACACCGTGGTCGGCGACAGCGTAAACCTTGCCTCGCGCCTTTGCTCGGTCTCCACTGCGGGACAAATCATTATCAGCGAACAGATGTTGGCGTTTCCCGGCGTCAAAGAAGGCACCATGGTGCGGGAGTTCGAATCCATCCGTATCCGCGGTAAAGCCGAGCCCGTATCGACATTCCTGGTTGAAGGCTTGCGCACGCCCCACGATAGCGATATGCGGGACCAACTGCGCACGATTGCCGATCATCGACGGAACTGGGCATGAAAGCCGTACACTTGTACGCCGCCGCCGCGTTGCTGGCGGTGCTGAGCGGTTGCACTGAACTCATTACGATTCCGCGCGCAGTGGACGATGTGCGCGTCGAGCGCTGGTTGTCCGAGCAGCGATACGGCAAAGTGCTGGAAGTGCTGGAGCGTCGCGCCCAGACCGGCAACGAACTCGACGTGGAAAAACGTCTCGAAGAGGTCCGTTCCCGCGCTGCCGACTACGACCGCGAACAAGCACAAATCGCCACAAAACTGCTCGACGCGGACAAACTCAATAAGGCCGAAGAAGTCATCAATATGGCGATCGGTCATTATCCCGACGGACCTAAACTACAGCAGGCTGCAGCCCGCTTGCGCATCCTGCGCCAGGCGAAAATCGACGCGTTGGAAGCCAAGCTTCTACTGGCACAAGCGGATTGGCTTGCCGTAAGTGTGCCGATCTACGAACGTCTGGCGAAAGTCGAGCCCTCCAATCTGGACGCGATCTGGCAGGCCAAGCGCATGGAACAGGAACGGGATCACGTGGCCCAGCGCCTCGCGAGCCTGGGCTTGACCGCGCATGCCTCCGGTGACAAGGAGGCCGCGATACGATACCTCAAATCCGCCAATCAACTCGTGCCGAGCGAACCCGTGCATGACGTGCTTGCACATCTGGGCAAACAGGAAAAGCAAAAAAAAGAACAAAAGAAGGCGCGCGAAGAAAAAGTCGCCAGCGAAAAACGGCGTGAGGAAGCGGAACAACTCGCTCAGCAGGCGCGCAAAGAACTGCAACATTCGCAGCTGGTCTCAGCCCGCGATCATCTCGATCAGCTGCAAGGCGTGGATCCGGACTTTTATCAACTCGATTCGCTGCGCTTTCGCTTGGAACGCGCGATCCAAACACGAGTCACATCGCTGCTCAAAACCGGCGACGATCATTATGCCGACGGCAGAATCGCAGAAGCCAAAAGGGTTTGGGAGGCGGGGCTGGAGCTGGCACCGGATGATGCAGAACTGCTCGCCAGAGTCGAACGCGCGCAACGGGTTCTGACCCGACTGCGCCAACTGCGCGAAGACCGCAGCAACAGCAATTGAACATTCGCGCAAGCGACTCTAGTTTTCCGCTACGGTCATCCGCTCAACTTTTCGAAATCCGCGCGGCAGCTTGAGGCCTCGACGGCCGCGCTCCCCCGCGTACTCATCGACCTCACTACCTTTCAGCGTCTTGTGTCGCTGACCCGAATAGATCGTCAGACTTTCACCGTCTTGCACGCATGCGATTGCCGCCACAAATTCTTCCCGCGCAGCCACTCTGGCCGACGGTATGGACATGATCTTCACCCCCTTTCCCTTAGGCAGTTCAGGCAGCTCGGCAAGTGCGACCACCAACATATTGCCCTCAGTGGACACGGCCACCACCCAATCGTCATCGTGGCTGCGCACCAGAACAGGCGGCAATACCCGCGCACCCCTTGGCACGCTCATGATCTTCTTTCCGGATTTGTTGCGGGTGACCAGCTCCTCGAACTTGGCAACGAATCCGAAGCCGGCGTCGCTCGCCAATAAGAACCGGTCTTCCGGCGCACCCATCAACACGCCGACGAAACTCGCGCCTTCCGGTGGCTTCAAACGACCGCTTAATGGTTCTCCCTGACCACGAGCGGACGGGAGTGTATGCGCGGGAACCGCGTAGGTTCGGCCGGTCGAATCGAGAAAAACGGCCAGCTGATTGCTGCGTCCCATCGCGGCGGCCTGGAATACATCCCCGGATTTGAAACTCAGCAACCGTGGGTCGAGTTCGTGCCCTTTCGCCGCGCGGACCCACCCCCGTTCCGACAGCACCACCGTTACGGCTTCGCTTGGCACCAATTCCGTCACGTCCAGCGCTTGGGCCGCGGCGCGAGATACCAACGGCGACCGGCGTTCGTCGCCGAATTTTTCGGCGTCGGCTTCGATTTCCTTGCGGATCAGCGTTTTCATCCGCTGGCGCGACTGGAGGGTTTTGTTCAGCCAGTCTCGTTCTTCCGCAAGTTCCTTTTGCTCCGCGCGGATTTTGATTTCTTCGAGTCGCGCCAACTGGCGCAGTTTCGTGTCGAGGATGTAATCAGCCTGGACGTCGCTGAGATCAAATCGATTGATCAAAGCGGGCTTCGGCTCGTCCTCGGTGCGAATGATGTGGATCACTTCATCGATATTGAGAAACGCAATCAGAAGTCCGTCAAGCAAATGCAGCCGCTTGTCGACTTTATCCAGACGGTAAGCGAGCCGGCGACGAACGGTTTCAAAACGATATTCCAACCATTCGCTCAATATACCGCGCAGGTCCTTCACTTGTGGCCTGCCGCTCAAACCAATCATATTCAGATTGACACGATAGGTGCGTTCCAGATCCGTAGTCGCGAATAGATGCGCCATCAACGCCTCGGTGTCGATACGGTTGGAACGGGGGACAATAATCAGACGGGTCGGATTCTCGTGATCCGATTCATCGCGCAGGTCCTCGACCATCGGCAGCTTTTTGGCCTGCATCTGCTGCGCGATTTGCTCCAACAATCTTGCGCCTGATACCTGATAGGGTAGCGCCGTGACCACCACCTCGCCGTTTTCGATTTCATAGCGGGCACGCATGCGAATGCTTCCGTTGCCACTGCGATACATGGCAAGGATCTCGTCACGGGGCGTGATAATTTCCGCTTCGGTGGGATAGTCGGGCGCGATGACGTGTTCGCATAGCGCTTCGACGCTCGCTTTTGGATCTTCGAGCAAGCGGATACACGCGCTGGCGACTTCGCGAAGATTATGCGGCGGAATATCAGTCGCCATGCCGACCGCGATTCCGGATCCGCCATTGAGCAATACGTTAGGCAGGCGTGCGGGAAGCAACTGCGGCTCATCGAGTGTGCCGTCAAAGTTTGGTACCCAATCCACAGTGCCCTGACCGAGTTCGGCGAGCAGCACCTCGGCGTAGGCACCCAGCCTTGCTTCTGTGTAGCGCATCGCGGCAAAGGATTTGGGATCGTCCGGCGAACCCCAATTTCCCTGGCCATCGATCAATGGATAACGGTAGGAAAACGACTGCGCCATCAAGACCATGGCCTCGTAACAGGCCGAGTCGCCGTGCGGGTGGAACTTGCCGAGAACATCGCCGACGGTGCGGGCGGATTTTTTGTATTTCGCCGCAGCCGACAATCCCAGTTCCGACATGGCGTAGACGATGCGTCGCTGCACCGGTTTCAAACCATCTGCGACATTGGGCAACGCGCGATCGAGAATCACGTACATGGAGTAATCCAGATACGCTTTTTCGGTAAATTGCTTCAGGGGCAATCGTTCGACGCCCTCGAAATCAAACTGCGGGGTTTCGCTCATATCGGTTCCGTTCAGCTCGATCGATCAGGACCCGGCGGCGCCGCCACCGCCCTCTGCTTATTCAACCAGATCCGCAAGATTGCCCTTGCTCTCCAGCCACGCGCGCCGATCACCGGCGCGCTTCTTCGCCAGCAACATATCCATAACCTGATCGGTGTCGTCGCTTGCGTCGATGGTCAACTGCACAAGCCGACGGGTGTCCGCATCCATTGTCGTTTCGCGCAGCTGCATTGGATTCATTTCGCCCAGACCTTTGAAGCGCTGCACGTTGACTTTGCCTTTGATTTTCTCCGCTGCGATGCGGTCCAATACGCCTTGTTTTTCGGCGTCATCCAGCGCATAGAACACTTCTTTGCCGACATCGATCCTGTACAACGGCGGCATCGCTACATGCACATGTCCGGCAGCCACCAGAGGCCGGAAGTGACGCACGAACAACGCACAAAGCAACGTCGCGATATGAGCCCCGTCGGAATCGGCGTCGGCGAGAATGCAGATCTTTCCGTAGCGCAGGCCGCTCAAGTCGTCTGAACCGGGATCACAACCGATCGCCAGCGCGATGTCGTGCACTTCCTGGGAACCGAGCACCATGGCTGGATCGACTTCCCAGGTATTGAGAATCTTTCCGCGCAAAGGCATCACTGCCTGCACATCTCGGTTGCGGGCCTGCTTCGCCGAACCTCCGGCCGAGTCGCCTTCCACCAGGAAGAGTTCGGCGCGCGCCGGATCCTGGCTCGTGCAATCGGTCAGCTTCCCGGGCAGCGCAGGTCCCGCTGTGACGCGTTTGCGCACCACCTTTTTGCCGGCCCGCAAGCGCCGTTGAGCGTTGTTGATCGCGAGCATTGCGATCTTTTCGCCGGCATCCACATGCTGATTCAACCACAGACCGAAGGCGTCCTTGGCGATACCGGATACGAACGTCGCACACTCGCGAGACGATAGCCTTTCCTTGGTCTGGCCGGAAAACTGGGGATCGGAAAGTTTCACCGAAAGAACGTAGGCGCAACGGTCCCACACATCTTCCGGAGCGAGTCTCACACCGCGGGGCAAGAGGCTGCGGAATTCACAGAATTCACGGATGGCTTCGGTAAGCCCGGTTCGCAGTCCGTTTACGTGTGTACCGCCCTGCGCAGTGGGAATCAGGTTGACGTAACTCTCCGCAACGGTTTCGCCGCCCTCAGGGAGCCACACGACTGCCCAGTCGGCCGCCTCCTGATTGCCCTGCATGGTACCGATGAAAGGCGTTTCGGGGACGGTATCACAGCCCTGCAGAGCCTCCATCAAATAGTCGCGCAGCCCATCCTCGAAATACCACTCGTCTTGCTCGCCCGAGCTTTCGTCGTGGCAGCGCACCCGTAGTCCAGGACACAGAACCGCCTTGGCGCGCAGCACATGACGCAAGCGAGTCATCGACACCTTGGAAGAATCGAAATACTTCGGATCCGGCCAGAAGCGCAGGGTCGTGCCCGTGTTTTGTTTGCCTACCTTGCCGACTTCCTCCAGCCCGGAGACCGCCTCCCCGCCGGCGAACACCATGTT
The DNA here is from genome assembly GCA_963849825.1 of uncultured Gammaproteobacteria bacterium. Classification (GTDB taxonomy): domain Bacteria; phylum Pseudomonadota; class Gammaproteobacteria; order JASBUN01; family JASBUN01; genus CAVXJN01. The sequence continues at coordinate 398,688 of CAWKIK010000001.1, forward strand.
GTATTCCGTGCCCCCGCGCCGCACCCACACTTCGAGGCGTTTGGACAATGCGTTGACCACCGAGACACCGACGCCGTGCAGTCCACCGGAAAATGAGTAGTTCTTGTTGGAGAACTTACCGCCGGCGTGAAGGCGGGTCAGGATCACTTCAACTCCCGGTATGTGCAACTGCGGGTGGCGATCTACCGGCATGCCACGGCCGTCGTCACGAACTTCGACGGATCCGTCCTTGTATACCTTGACGTCGATTTGTTTGGCGTGACCCGCGATCGCTTCGTCGACGCTGTTATCAATGACTTCCTGTGCGAGATGATTGGGACGGCTCGTGTCGGTGTACATCCCGGGGCGCTTACGGACCGGTTCCAGTCCGCTCAGCACCTCGATGGACGAAGCATCGTAGTTGCTGCTGCTCATTGATCTGACCGTTGAGGTGTTGGGGGCGTCAATTCACGTACGAAGAATCGCGCACGGACGGAGGATTGGCGATAAGCCGGACGATCTCCTTGGGATCGAAACGCACGACCGGCCCGTCGCAGACGTAGTAGTCCACGAGGTCGCGCCGATAGCGAAACGCCGCCTCGCTACGAATGTCATGCCATCCGGTGTCCTGCATCCGCTGGAACGGCCCGGCACCGGTTCCGAAGGCATAGGTCTTGTACTGACGTTTGTCGCAGCGAATGCCCTCATAGAACACGTTGCGGACACCGTCCTCGGAGTCGATCACGACGGTATAGCGCGCGACCTGGTCCTCGCCGCCCACCGACACCGACTTCTTATCTATGTAGTAGTGGTAATCGTCGAACCGAGTGTCGAGGCTGATCAGGTTATTGGTCGTCGGAAACGCCGGAACCTCGAGATTTTCCTCCTGCCATGGCTTGCCGGGCTGGTATTCCGGCAGCTGATCCATTCCGCTTTCATCCTCGGCGAGCGCGGGGCTCAACGCACAAGCCAGCAGCAGTATACCGAGCAGGCGGCACGGGAAACTTGATGAGTTCATAGAGACGGGACCACGAAGCCAGACCAAACCTAGGATTTTAAGCGGCTACAGTGTAGCGTGCCTAGCGCGATCAGGCGAGAACCGAATTTCCGCTTCGAGACCCGGGTCCGGAGACGAGAAAGGGCCGTACCGTTCGGCGGCCGGCCCTTGGCAACAACGAAATCGGGAGCGCTTTAGTCCAGATCCGCTGCCAGCGCGTCGCGTACGTTTGACGGCACTGGGCTGATCTGGTGCCGGTAGTGCTCGTGATCGATACCGATGGCGATTGCGGCGCCGTCTTTGGCTGCGCCGATCATCCCGGGATCCAGATCAAAACGTAGAAAATGTACCGAAGAAGTCTTTTCGGCGGTTTCGCGTTCGATGTCTTCGTCGGCGAGTGCGAAAACGGGATCGAAACCTTCCACCTTCACCCAGACCCGATCCTCGATGCCAAGCAGCTTGGAAAGCGCTATTTTACGTTCGTCGGCGTCTGGATACTCGATCATGAAAGTCGCTTTCCAGTTGTCTCCATCCGGGATCAGCGGGTTATAGGAATCCAGCTCTTCTTGGATCCCTGCGGCTTCGAAGATTCGCTCGGCGCGCAGCATTTCCTGGATCTGATACTGCATGATGAGGCGATCCTCGAAATACAAAGTCGCATTGGGACCGACCGCGACCTGCCGATTCTTCTTGTGTTCCATCACCTCGGCCCGGAATTGATTTCGTACTTCGGCGTACTTTTCCAGAGAATACAAGTCGTCGCGAGTTAGCTTGTGCATCGATCTCACCTGTCGCCGTGGAATTATTCCGACTCTTGCTCGATTTGTAGTATCGGCTTGTCGGTGAACAGATAGTCCTTCAAGTGTTCGTCGAATTTCGGATCGCGCCGGCGAATCCACTCCAGCACCATCGCAGCATGCTCCTTTTCCTCGTCGCGATTATGGGCAAGGATCTGTTGCAACTGCTCGTCCTTGCACGCGTCCACCCGCTGCTGATACCAATCCACAGCTTCGAGTTCTTCCATCAATGACGAAATCGCGCGATGCATGTCGCGGGTTTCGTCACTTAAATCTTCAAAACGTTCGTGAAATCCTTCACTACTCATTTATTGCCCCTATCGCGAGTACCTGGACCCGACGTTACAATCCATATGCGATGCGAAGCAGCGTCAGCGGGTGCTTTGGCGCTTCGCCGTTTTGTAACCCATTTTCAATTTGATGACCGGCCATAGGGCAATCGCTGGTGTAATACTGCGCTTCCGCCTGTTTCACGCGATTAACCACTGGCCGTGCGATCTTCATGGAAATCTCATGGAATTCGTTCTTTACCGCGTACGTGCCATCATGTCCGGAGCAACGCTCGATGGGCTGTAATTCGGTCTCCGGAACCAACTGCAGTATGTCGCGGGTCTTCATGCCCATATTCTGTACTCGCTGGTGGCAGGCCACGTGATAGGCCACTTTCCCCAACGGTTGCTTGAAATCGGTATTGAGCTTGCCTTCCTTGTGGCGCAAGGCCAAGTATTCGAACGGATCGTAGATTGCATCGCGAACTTTGGCGACATCGGAATCTTGCGGATACATGAGCGGCAACTCTTGTTTGAACATCAACACGCACGACGGCACCGGCGCCACGATATCCCAACCTTGATCCACCAGTTTGGTCAACACGGGAATATTGAAATTTTTGGCGCGCTCAACAGCGTCGAGGTCGCCCAGCTCCAGCTTCGGCATGCCGCAGCATTGTTCCTTCTCGGCAATGCTCACCGCAATACCGTTGTGCTCGAACACCGCAATCAGGTCTTCGCCAAGATGCGGCTCGTTGTAGTTACCATAACAAGTGGCGAACAGCGCCACGCGGCCCTTGGTTGCCCCAGCAGGCTCGGGCTGCGTCACCGCGGAACGGCGCGCGGAGACCCGTTTGCGTAGCGTCGAACTGTGATAGGCGGGTAACAATGCGTCCGGATGCACGCCCATTGTCTTGCTCAGCATTTTCCGCGCCGGTTTGGACCGGTTGGCCGCGTTGACCGCCTGCGCCACTACGGGAATCCCGGCCAACTTGCCGACCGAGTCGGTCGAACTCAGGACGCGATCGCGGAACCGCACCCCATGCTTTTTGAAATGCACCGCCTTCGCCCGCAGCATCAAGTGCGGAAAATCGACATTCCACTCATGGGGCGGTACATAAGGGCATTTCGTCATGTAGCACAGATCGCACAGATAACAGTGCTGCACCACTTTCCAGTAGTCGTCCTTGGCAACGCCGTCGACTTCCATGGTCTCCGATTCGTCCACCAAATCGAACAAGGTCGGAAACGAATGACAAAGACTCACGCATCGGCGGCAACCATGGCAGATATCGAATACCCGCTCCATCTCCTGGAACAAAGCGTCCTCATCCCAGAATTTCGCCTCCTGCTGACCCAGCGGATGGCGGGTCGGTGACTCGAGACTGCCTTCGCGTGTTCCGTTCGGTGCTGCCATACCTGTCGACGCCTGCAAATTGAAATCAGAAAAAACGGCAGGGACCGACGGCCCCTGCACGTCATACCGAATTACTCGCCCAGGGTATCCAGCGCTTTCTGGAAGCGGTTGGCGTGGGAGCGCTCGGCTTTGGCCAGGGTTTCGAACCAATCCGCGATTTCATCGAAACCTTCGTCGCGGGCGGACTTGGCCATTCCGGGATACATATCGGTGTATTCATGGGTCTCGCCGGCAATCGCAGCCTTGAGATTGTCCGACGTGCCGCCAATGGGAAGTCCGGTAGCCGGGTCGCCGCTGGCTTCCAGATACTCCAGGTGGCCGTGCGCATGGCCGGTTTCGCCTTCAGCGGTGGAGCGGAACACGGCAGCCACGTCGTTGTACCCTTCGACGTCCGCCTTGGCCGCAAAGTAAAGGTAGCGACGGTTCGCCTGGGACTCGCCGGCGAAGGCGTCTTTCAGATTCTGTTCGGTTTTGCTGCTTTTCAGTTCCATGATAGGATCCTCCAATTGCTAACTGCCTGAGATAAAATGAATTTCCACGGGGAACCGAGTTTAGAATCAGTCTAAACTGTGTCAGGTAATGTAGTTCACGGGGTAGGCATTGTCAACAAGGGGAACACGGGTTTCCCTGGCGGGGTGTAGGGGTTTTCGGCGTGGACATCGATGTACGTGTCCTGTAACTTTTAGTCTCCCGATTTGATAAGCGCAACCGTGTCCAGCCGAAAACCAACCCCCAATCCCCCGTTCAACTTCGAGGCCGCCCTGGCGGAACTCGAACAACTCGTGGAACGGATGGAGCAAGGGGAGTTGCCCCTGGAAGAGTCGCTGAAATCCTTCGAGCGCGGCGTCGCGCTCACCCGCCAGTGTCAGCAAGCGCTGCAGGCGGCTGAACAGAAGGTTCAAATCCTGCTCGAGAAAGACGGCAAGACAGCGGTCGAAGACTTCAATCGTGACGAATGAACCCGCCGCATTAGCGGCTGTTCTGAACGCGTATCAGGCGCGCGTGGAACAGGCCATAGATCGCTGGCTGCCCGCCCCGGACACCCACCCTGCCCGTTTGCATGGCGCGATGCGTTACTCGGCTTTGAGCGGCGGCAAGCGCATTCGCCCAGTATTGGTCTTCGCCACCGGCGACGCCCTGGCGATAGACGCGGCCAGCCTCGATGGCATTGCCGCGGCTGTTGAACTCATCCATGCCTATTCGTTGATTCACGACGATCTTCCGGCTATGGACGATGACGATTTGCGTCGCGGCCAACCTACCTGCCACAAGGCTTTCGATGAAGCCACTGCCATTCTGGCCGGCGACGCGCTGCAAGCGCTTGCGTTCTATATCCTCGCTCACGACCGCGCCATGACGGTGGGCGCGGCGCAACGCTTGGCCATGATCGAGCGCCTGGCGCTGGCCTGCGGATCGAGAGGAATGGCGGGCGGCCAAGCAATTGACCTCGACGCGGTAGGCAAACAGCTCGACATCGCCGAACTTGAGGACATGCATATCCACAAAACCGGCGCGTTGATTCGCGCGTCCGTATTGTTGGCTGCGATGAACAGCGCCACTGCCACCGAGTCGCAACTCGAGGGACTGGACCGCTACGGTAAATGTGTCGGTCTGGCTTTCCAGATCCGCGACGATATCCTCGACATTGAAGGGGAAACCGACGTCCTGGGCAAGACGCGCGGGGCCGATCTGGCCCTGGCCAAACCCACGTATCCCGCGGTGCTCGGCATGGACGGCGCGAAACAGCGCGCCCGCGAACTACACGAACAAGCGATCGAAGCGCTGGCGCAGTTCGATCACCGGGCCGATAATTTGCGCGACGTTTCCCGTTACATCGTCGAACGCATCCGCTGACGGCGGCGTCTTGCGCCTGCGCCTGGGGCCACGGATAATACGGCCTACTCCTCGCCGCGCCGCCCGCCGTCGATTCATGACCCAAAACTACCCGCTCCTCGAAACTGTGAACGATCCTGCCGACCTGCGCGGCTTGACCAAGCAGCAGCTGGTTCAGCTTGCCGCTGAGCTGCGCGACTTTCTCATCCAGTCGGTAGCGCGTACCGGTGGCCATCTGGCCGCGAATTTGGGCACAGTCGAACTCGCGGTGGCGCTACATTACGTGTTCGATACGCCTCGCGACCGCGTCGTCTGGGACGTCGGTCACCAGAGCTATCCCCACAAGATTCTGACCGGGCGCCGGGAAGCCATGGCGGGATTGCGCCAGCATGGCGGCATTGCCGGGTTTCCCCGTCGCAACGAAAGCCCCTACGACGCGTTCGGCGTCGGCCATTCCAGCACGTCGGTGAGCGCGGCGCTGGGAATGGCTTTGGCGGCTGCCGGCACGGGCGCCACTGACAAGACCATCGCGGTGATCGGCGACGGCGCGATGACCGCCGGTATGGCGTTCGAAGCGCTCAACCACGCCGGCGACGTGGATGCGGACCTGCTGGTGATTTTGAACGACAATGAGATGTCCATTTCCCGCAACGTCGGCGGACTATCGCGCTATTTGGGCAAGATCCTGTCCGGCCGCTTTTACGCCAGTATGCGCGAAGGCGGCAAGAAAGTGCTCTCCGCGGTGCCGAGCATGATGGAACTTGCACGTCGAGCCGAAGAGCACATGAAAGGCATGGTGGTGCCGGGGACGTTGTTCGAAGAGCTGGGTTTCAACTACGTCGGACCCATCGATGGCCATGATCTGCCGCAGTTGGTGCGCACCCTGCGTAACCTGCGCGAGCTGGAGGGGCCGCGCTTCCTGCATGTCGTTACCCAAAAAGGCAAGGGTTACGCGCCCGCCGAAGACAATCCCTGCGCGCTCCACGGGGTGTCCAAATTCGATCCACTCACGGGACCGCAGCCAAGTAAAACGAAAGGCCTGCCCACCTATACCGAAGTGTTCGGCGACTGGATATGCGATCGCGCGCAACAGGATCCGCGCCTGACCGCGATCACGCCGGCCATGCGCGAAGGATCGGGGCTGGTTGCGTTCTCGGAACGCTATCCGCAACGGTTCCACGACGTCGGCATCGCCGAACAGCACGCCGTAACCCTTGCCGCTGGCATGGCCTGCGCCGGCTTGAAGCCGGTGCTCGCCATTTATTCGACATTTCTGCAACGCGGTTACGATCAACTCATTCACGACATTGCGCTGCAAAAGCTTCCGGTGATGCTCGCCATCGACCGCGCCGGATTGGTAGGGCCGGATGGCCCGACCCACGCTGGCAGCTTCGATCTGAGTTATCTGCGCTGCGTACCGAATATGGTCGTGATGGCGCCCGCGGATGAGAACGAGTGCCGGCAGATGTTCGACACCGCTTACGCAATCGAAGGTCCCAGCGCGGTGCGCTATCCACGCGGCCGCGGGCCCGGCGTAACGGTCCGCCATGTCCACGAACCGCTGGAAATCGGCAAATCGCAGTTGCGGCGTAAAGGCCAACGGATCGCGTTGCTCGCGTTCGGCAGCATGGTGGAGCGCATCGCAGCGGTCGCGGAAATTCTGGACGCCACCCTGATCAATATGCGTTTCGTCAAACCGTTGGACGAAGAAGCAATCGTGCGCAGCGCCCGCGAACACGAACTACTGGTCACGATCGAGGAAAATACCGTCGCCGGGGGGGCGGGCAGCGCTGTGGCAGAGCTTTTGCACAGCCTAGGCGAGCCCCACAACATCATGCATCTGGGACTGCCGGATCGTTTCATCGAACATGGCACTCCCGAGGAGCAGTTGGCCGAATGCGGTCTCGACGTCGAAGCCATTCTACGCAGCATCCGCGCCCGGATGCCCGCCGTTGCAAAAGCTCAGGCGCTGCAGTAATATCCTACTGTTTTAGTCGTATATAGCTTTCGTCCCGCATGGTCGGGCAACACCGTCAACGGTCCGCGATCCCAAACCTCAGTCTCCGGTCGATTCAAAGCTCCGAGCAAGGTAAACTGAAAGGTTCCAACGTCGCGTCCGCGTGCAGTTCACAGGAACAGCCGAGAGTATGAATGAAATGAGCACAATCGGTACGGCTGGCGCCGAGATCGAAGACGTCCAGAGCAGCGCCGACACACGCCGCATCGCCATCGACAAGGTGGGGATCAAGGATATTCGGCACCCGGTCCGGATCAAGGACCGCTCGGGCGGCGAGCAGCACACGGTCGCAACCTTCAATATGTACGTGAACCTGCCCCACAATTTCAAGGGCACGCACATGTCGCGATTCGTGGAGATCCTCAACCTCCACGAGCGCGAGATCTCAGTGGATTCGTTCAAGGAAATCCTGGCCGAAATGACCGATCGCCTGGAAGCGGACGCAGGTCATATCGAAATGCAGTTTCCATATTTCATCAACAAAACGGCGCCGGTGTCCGGCGTACAAAGCCTGATGGACTATGACGTCACGCTGATCGGCGAGATCCGCGATGGTGCGCCGAGCATGCATATCAAGGTCGTGGTACCGGTAACCAGCCTGTGTCCGTGTTCGAAGAAGATTTCCGATTACGGCGCCCATAACCAGCGCTCGCATGTCACGGTCAAGGTTCGGACCCGCGGTTTCGTTTGGATCGAGGAAGTGATCGACCTGGTCGAAGACGAAGCGTCCTGTCAGCTCTATGGTTTGCTGAAACGGCCGGACGAGAAGTACGTGACGGAACGTGCATATGACAACCCGAAATTCGTCGAAGACATGGTGCGTGACGTGGCCGGGCGTTTGAACAATGACGAACGAGTCGGGGCCTATGTGGTGGAGTCTGAGAACTTCGAATCCATCCACAACCACTCCGCCTACGCGTTGATCGAGCACGACAAGGAAAACGGCTGACCTCGAGACAGTAGACGCTGCCGCTCAGTGCGACTGCCGCAGCAACATGGCAGTGCCGTGGTTCTCGATCTTGAGCCGACTCAAGAAGCTCATTCCAAGCAGAACCTCCTGCGGAAATCCGCCCTCTATCACCACGGCTTCGACATTCTGCAACCGGATATCGCCGACCTGCACTGATTTGAGCTGCACATGATATGTGGAGACGATGCCCGCTGCGGTTGAGGCCCTTCCCCGCACGCCATCCATTCGGTAGTGAATGGCGAGCCGCCGCGCCTCGAGTTCGTTCATCGCCACCAGAGTCGCGCCGGTATCCACCATAAATCGTACCGGTGCGCCGTTGATGGATCCGACGGTCATGTACATGCCTTGGACGTCGGGCCAGATACGCACCTCGGTAGAAGCTTGCGGCGCGAAACTGCTGGCGACTTGTTCTCCCAGGCGGAAGGTCTTTCGTTCACCGTCGACCTCGAGCAACGCTTCCCGGCTATCGGCACGGATCAATTTAACCCCTTCAGGACTTCGCTCACCGATCTTCAACAAGCGGCGCATGCCGTCAATCGACACCACTGCGTAATCGCGAAACAGGCCCTGAACGACGATTTTGTCCGCAGCCAGTGCGACGGTTTGCATCAAAAGTCCGAGCAATAAAGCGGCTGCCCACCTGCCGCGCCTAGCGATGAACATTGAAACGCTGACCGGCATTTTTGAGAAGGTCGACTTTCACCCGGTCCGGGCTCCAGCCATGAACCTTGTCATGGGCCTCGACATACACGAAACGCACTGAATCCGGGATTTCAATATCGCTTTCACTGCGCGTGAAGGGTTGTTCATCCACATGGGGGTGCCACAACTTGCGCGTTGCCAGCACGTGGCCACTTCCGTCCACCAGCCGCCATGCGTCGGCGTAATGATCCCAGCCGGAGTCGGCGTGGCGCAGGGTCACGTCGGCCCGCCAGCGACCGTCCTGAAGCGTCAAATCGACCTTTTCGATATGCGCTTGGCCCGCTGAAACGGCTTGCGCCATCCATACCAGCAGCCACAGCACGACCGGTCTTGCTCTTTGCATCCCCACCCCCTTGGACTGAATTCACGCTACCGCGAAATGCGCCAGTATTTGCATGCTGATGAGAGCGTACACAGCCGCGGCCACATCGTCGAGCATGATCCCCAGGCCTCCGGGGATGTGTCGATCGAGCCAGCGCACCGGCCATGGCTTGAGGATATCGAACAGGCGAAACAATACGAACCCCGCGAGCGGCCACTGCCAACCGCTGGGGGCGGCGGTCATGGTCAACAAATAGCCGATGAATTCATCCCAGACGATGCCGCCATGATCATGGACGCCGAAACTGTGGGCGGTGACATGGCAAGCCCACACACCGACGGCGAACAGACCCGCCATAGCCAGCACATAGGCCGTTAGCGGCAGCGGCGCCATCAACAGGTAGAGGGGTATCGCCGCGAGGGTGCCGAACGTTCCCGGCGCATAAGGTGCAGCACCCGAGCCGAAGCCGCACGCCAGTATGCGGGCCGGATGCCTCCAGATACTGGCAGGTAGTCGGTTACGTTTTAATGCATTTTTCACGGCAGAAAATGGTCATATCCCTTGGCCATCGCGGTGACCTGCACACCATCGGCATCGAGCATGCGCAATCCGGGCCCGGCATCGATTTCGCCGATGTCCGTGAGCTGCAACTCCATGCGCCGCGCGGCTTCGATCACGCTCTGCGTTCGCTCCGGGGGTACCGTAAAGCACAGTTCATAATCGTCGCCGCCGGAAAGCGCATAATCGCGCACGTGCACATCGGCTCCACAGGCGCGCAACGCCTCCGACAAGGGTAGTCGAATGGTCTCCAGCGAGGCGCCAACCCCACTTGCTGCAAGAATATGACCCAGATCCGACACCAGGCCGTCGCTCAGATCGATGGCGCTGGTGGCGTAATCGCGCAGCAGCGCACCGAGTTCGAGGCGTGGGCTCGGTCGGTCCAGACGCTGTTCAAGCCACGATTGTGCTTCATTCTCGGCCTTCAGCCCGGCAAGCCGCTGACGCAGCCAATACGCCGCATCGCCAAGGGTGCCGCTGACCAGCACGCGGTCGCCGACCTGTGCACCCGCCCGGCGCAGGCTCGCGCCCGGCGGGGCTGTACCGATTACCTCGACCGTCGCCGAAAGTGGCCCTTCGCTCACATCGAATGCGCACAAACAGACCCCGAAGCGCTGGGCCAGTGAATCGAAACCAGTACGAAATCCGTCGAACCAAGCAGCGGACAGCTCGCCCGGCAGACGCAACGCCAACGTCGCCCATCGCGCATGCGCCCCCATCGCCGCCATGTCGCTCAAGTTTACAGCCAGGCTCTTGTGCCCGACAGCGGACGGATCGTCATCGGCGCCGAAATGTACGCCGACGTTCAGGGTATCGACACTGACCAGTGCATGCTCTCGTTCCAAATCCGGCAGCAACATCTGTTGCAGCGGCAGTCCGGATGTAGGCGAACGGAGACTTGCGAATGGTGCCGGCTCGAACGCGAGAAGTTTCATGTCTACTTGCCGGCTAGCGGCGGCCGGCGTCGACCTCTATGGTACGCAGGCCGCGGGCGGCTTGGTCGAGAACCCCGTTGACATACTTGTGGCTTTCCGCGGCACCGAAGGTCTTCGCCAGCGCAACGGCTTCGTTGAGCACTACGCGATAGGGAATTTCGATGCGTTCCCGCAATTCGTAAGCAGCGATGCGCAATATCGCACGTTCCACGGGATCGATTTCCTCCATGCGCCATTGCATGTAGGGCTGCAGCGCGGCGTCCAGTGTATCCAAACGCGCCGGAATCTCATGCAACAGCTCGCGAAAATAAGACACGTCTGCGAGCCGGAAATCCTGTTCTTCCAGGAATTGCGATTCGATTTCACGCAATGCGCCATCCGAAAGTTGCCATTGATAGAGGGCTTGCACCGCCAGCCGCCGCGCGCGTTTGCGCGCGTGAGCGGGGTTGTGGCCACCCGCAGCAGGCGCAGCCATCATCGTGCGTCCAGATTGCGCAACACGTTTACCATTTCGATGGCAGACAACGCCGCTTCCGCGCCTTTGTTACCAGCCTTGGTACCGGCGCGCTCAATGGCTTGTTCGATGGTGTCAACCGTCAGCACGCCGAAGCCCACAGGTATGTCATGTTGCATTGACACGGTTGAGAGTCCCTTCGTGCATTCACCCGCCACATATTCGAAGTGCGGCGTGCCGCCGCGAATCACCGCTCCCAATGCGACGATAGCGTCGTAGTCACCGGTTTTCGCCAACCGTGCCGCGACCAATGGCATTTCGAAAGCGCCCGGCACGCGCACGACGTGCAGATCGCCTTCTTCTGCGCCGTGACGACGCAGGGTGTCGAGCGCGCCCTCGAGAAGGCTATCGACGACAAAGCTGTTGAAGCGTGACACCAACAACACAAACCGTGCGCCGCGTACCTGCAAATCGCCTTCTACCGTTTTGAACTTGCTCATAGTTGCTCTCTGAAAAAAACAAAAAATAGTGCGACAGCCTATCCGCCCCAAACAGGCCTTCAGTTGGGCGAAATGTACTCTACCACCTCCAGCCCGAATCCCGACAGGCCGTGCATGACTTTCGGCGCGCTGAGCACGCGCATGCTACGCACGCCCAGATCGCTCAAGATCTGAGCTCCGACGCCAAAGGTACGCAGTTCCGACTGCGGCGCGAAAGCGCCCCCTTCGACGCCGATACCCAATTGCAGGTTACGCACGCGGCGCACCAGTTCACGATTATCCTCGGCTTTGCGCAACAACACGATCACGCCGCTGCCTTCTCGCTGGATGCGCTGCATCGCCCGGCGCAACGGCCAACCGCAGTCGCTATGCATTCCGCCCAGTACATCGCACAAGGTACTTTGTAAATGTACTCGCACCAGGGCCGGCTCGCGTGGGTGGATGTCGCCGAGTATGAGTGCAAAGTGCAGCTCGTCGTCGATCGCGTCCAGATAGGTTACCAGCCGGAAGTTGCCGTACTCTGTCTCGATATCGCTTTCGGCGACGCGCTCGATCGTGGTTTCGTTTTCGACCCGATAACGGATCAAGTCCGCAATGGTACCGATCTTCAGATCATGTGCACGCGCGAACACCTCGAGGTCCGGGCGCCGCGCCATAGTGCCGTCTTCGTTGAGAATCTCGACGATGACCGCTGCCGGCTCGAGCCCCGCCAAACGGCTCAGGTCGCAGCCCGCTTCCGTGTGACCGGCGCGCGTCAGCACCCCGCCCGGCTGTGCCATGAGCGGAAAAATATGGCCAGGCTGGACCACGTCCTCCGGTTTTGCGTCTGCCGCCACCGCAGCGCGCACCGTAATGGCACGATCTGCCGCCGAGATTCCCGTGGTCACCCCTTCGGCAGCTTCGATCGACACCGTAAAGTTGGTGGCGTGCTTGGCGTAGTTGTCGCTGACCATCAGCGGCAACCGAAGTTGTTCGCAGCGCTCCTTGGTCAAGGTCAGGCATATCAGACCGCGTCCGTACCGCGCCATGAAATTGATATCTTCCGCCCGCACCAGACCGGCCGCCATCAGCAGATCGCCCTCGTTCTCACGGTTCTCGTCGTCCATGATCACCACCATTTTCCCTGCCTGGAGATCAGCGAGAATTTCTTCGATGGTATTGAAAGGCATGACAGTGGCTGTTTCCGATGAATTGCTGGCAGACATCGACTACTCGTTCCCGATGAATCCGCGGGAAGCGAGAAATTCGCGGCTGATGCCGGTATCGGCCTGCGCGGGCCGTTCGCCGAGCAGCAAACGTTCCAGGTAGCGGGCGATCAAGTCGACTTCCAGATTGACACGGCGCCCCGGGCGATATTCGTCCATGATCGTTTCCCTGAGCGTGTGGGGTACGATGTTCAGATCGAAAATCAAACCGCGCACCGCGTTGACCGTTAGACTGACCCCGTCGACGCAAACCGAGCCCTTTTCGGCGATGTAGCGTGCCAGCGCATCGGGCGACTTGACCTGGAACTGCACCGACCGTCCCTCGCTCCGCCTCGCCGTAATTTCGCCGACGCCGTCCACGTGGCCACTCACCAGATGCCCCCCGAGGCGCGTATTGGGCAACAGCGCTTTCTCCAGGTTGACCCGCGCACCGGTCCTCAATGTGCCCAAGATGGTCCGCTGCAAGGTCTCCCCCGACACGTCGGCCCAAAACCCGTCACCGGGCAGTTCGGTCACTGTGAGGCACACGCCACTGACGGCAATGCTGTCACCCGTTCGCACATCGGCGAGCTCGAGCGAACCCGTGCGCACACGCAGGCGCTGATCTGAACCGCTGGGTTGCAGAGCGGCAATCTCGCCAACAGCTTCGATGATTCCTGTAAACACAGCTTTCCTCAGGGCGTGCGCGACCGTGGATGGGCGATCATACGCCAATCGTCGCCCACCGCGCGGACATCGACGATCTGCAGTTGCAAACGTTGTTCCATTCTTTCAATGCCCGGCAAGTGAAACAAACCGCGCGCGCCGTCACCCATGAAATGCGGTGCGACGTACAACACGATTTCGTCCACCAACCCAGCCTCCAGCATGGCGCCGCTCAATGTGGCGCCCGTCTCCAACAGCACTTCGTTGATCTGCTCCTTGCTCGCCAGGTGTTCCAGCATGGCGAGCAGATCGACGGTGTCCGGGCCGCCGGCGATCCGGATCACCTCCGCGCCCGCAGCGCGCAGGCGATCGCTGGCGCCCTCACTATCGCTTGCGGTGACGATCAGCGTTCGACCTTCGCATTGCAGCGCGCGTGCGCTCGGCGGCGTGCTCAAGTGCGGGTCGAGGATCACCCGCAGCGGATGGCGTCGGCCGCCCGCGCGCATCTCGTGTTCGACACGCGCCGTCAACTGCGGATCGTCGGCAAGAACCGTTCCGATGCCGCTGATCAGTGCTGAGCTGCGGGCACGCAACCGATGGACATCGGCGCGGGCGGCGGCGCCCGTAATCCATTTACTTTCGCCATCGGCCATGGCCGTGCGGCCGTCCAGACTCATTGCCAATTTGCAGCGAACCAACGGTCGACCGTGCCGCATGCGCATGATGAATCCGGCATTCAGCGCTTCGGCTTGGGCCGCCATCAGGCCGACATTGGTTTCAACGCCCGCGGCGCGCAACTGCGCCAAACCGCTGCCGGCAACTTGCGGATTCGGGTCCTGCATGGCCGCCACCACCCGCCTGACCCCGGCCTCGATCAAGGCATTACTGCACGGCGGCGTCCGGCCGTGGTGAGAACACGGTTCGAGCGTCACATAGGCGCTGGCCCCGCGTGCATCGCCACCCGCATCCGCCAACGCGGCCACCTCTGCATGGGGGCCGCCGGCCCGCTCGTGCCAGCCTTGACCCAAAACCACGCCGTCGCGCACCAGCACACAGCCGACCTTCGGGTTCGGGTCCGTGGAGTACAAGCCGCGTTCAGCGAGACGCAATGCCAGCGCCATGTATTCGTGATCCGCAGCCGCGCTCACGACGGTGCCTTCAACGCTCACTGCCGCCAGTCTCGCCCGGCAGCAACGGCAACTGATGCTTTTTCAGTTCCGCCGTGGGTGAATTCTCAAGCCGTTCGATCTCTTCGCGAAACGCATTCACATCTTCGAAACTGCGATACACCGATGCGAAACGTACGTAAGCGACTTGATCCAATTCCCGCAATTCATTCATGACCCGTTCGCCGATCGTCCGTGAACCGATTTCCCGTTCGCCCGTGGTATGCAACGCATGCTTGACCCGGTTCAGCGCCGCCTCGATTTCCTCCGTACCGACCGGGCGTTTCTCCAATGCCCGCAGAAAACCGGTGCGCAGCTTTTCCTCGCTGAAATCTTCACGCGTGCCGTCGGTTTTGATCACTCGCGGCATGCGCAATTCGGCAAACTCATAGGTCGTGAAGCGCTCGCCACAGGACAAACATTCACGTCGCCGTCGGATCTGATCGCCGTCTCCAGCCAACCGGGAATCGACCACTTTGGTATCCTGCGCGGCGCAGAACGGGCAACGCATGCATCAATCCCCGCTAGTGTGGGACCGCAAGTGCCGATCCCTGCAAACGCCGCATGCCGGCGAGCGCGCGTCGACCGTCATCGCCCGGGCGCCCGATTCGTCGGTTCAGTGCTCATAGACCGGAAAGTTGCGACACAAACCAAGTACCTGTTCTTTGACCCGCTCGATGGTGTCCGTGTTCTCCAGATCGTCGAGCACGTCGCAGATCCAGCCCGCAAGCTCCCGCACCTGCGCTTCACCGCATCCGCGCGTGGTGATAGCCGGAGTGCCGATGCGAATGCCGCTGGTGACAAACGGTGACTGCGGATCGTTGGGCACCGCGTTTTTGTTGACGGTGATATTGGCCGAACTCAGCGCCGCATCGGCGTCCTTGCCGGTGATGCCTTTGTCCACGAGGCTGACCAGAAACAAATGGTTGTCGGTGCCTCCGGAAACCAATTTATAACCTCGCTCCACCATTACCGAAGCCATTGCGTGCGCGTTGGCGACCACCTGCCGTTGATACTGACGAAATTCCGGCTGCAGGGCCTCCTTGAAAGCGACTGCTTTGGCGGCGATCACGTGCATCAGCGGGCCGCCCTGGGTACCCGGAAACACCAACGAACTGAGCTTTTTTTCGACCTCGGGATTGGACTTGGCGAGAATGATGCCGCCGCGCGGTCCACGCAGGGTCTTGTGCGTGGTCGATGTGGTAACGTCGGCGATCTGTACCGGGCTGGGGTATACGCCTGCGGCCACCAGTCCGGCCACGTGCGCCATGTCGACCATCAAATAGGCGCCCACCGCATCGGCGATGGCGCGAAATCGTTGCCAGTCCAGGACCCGCGAATAAGCCGAGAATCCACCGATGATCATGCGCGGGCGATGTTCACGGGCCAGGCGCTCGATCTCGTCGTAATCGATGTAGCCCTCATCGTCGATCCCGTATTGCACGGCGTTGAAAATTTTGCCCGAAAAATTGACCTTCGCACCATGGGTAAGATGACCGCCGTGAGCGAGACTCATGCCCAGTATCGTGTCGCCGGGTTTGAGCAACGCCAGCAGTACCGCCGCGTTGGCCTGCGAACCCGAATGGGGCTGAACGTTGGCGTAATCGGCATCGAACAGCGTTTTCAGCCGTTCAATGGCCAGCTGCTCGGCGATATCGACGAACTCGCAGCCGCCATAATAGCGCTTGCCGGGATAACCCTCGGCGTATTTGTTGGTGAGAACGGAACCCTGAGCTTCCAATACCCGGGGACTGGCATAGTTTTCCGAAGCGATCAACTCGATGTGCTCTTCCTGGCGTACCCTCTCTCCATCGATGGCCGCGGCCAACTCCTCATCGAATCCAGAAATCGTCATATTTTTCGGAAACATACCTACCTCTCTCGGAACGACCCCAGTGGCCGGGCGTTGTCGGACACGCGGATTGCGTGCTCTGCGCACCGGCTCCGTCCGCCGGTGAAAACAGGGGAATAGGGCCTGGAAAAGTCATAAATCATACCTGATCTGGCCGGTTCCTGCATGGCGCAGCGGGGTTTTGCCGATGCTTCGAGATCCGGGGGATGCGCGCCCGTAGCAGCAGGCACATAGCCGGACCCCTGGGCGGGCGGCAAGCAGATTGCGTTTCCGGCCTGAGCGAGGCTCACGCTTCGAGCATGGATTCGACCACCGCGGTCCACGCGGTCGCAAGATTCCCCAGATCGTAGCCACCGCCACCCATGGCCAGCAGGCGCCCGTCACAGAAACGCGCGGCCAACGCGCACATGCGGCGGGCTACGTGGCGGTGCACGGTCGCGCTGTAGCGCAAATGCGTCAACGGATCGCCCGCCAGCCCATCAGCCCCACACTGCAGCAGAAGCAGTTGCGGACGGTGCTCGATCAGGAATTCTTCGATACCGCCCCAGACCCGCATGAAATCCCGATCCCCGGACTCCGGCGGCATGGGCACATTGCGCTTCGTTCCGCTGGCGCGCCCGCGGCCACTCTCATCGGCACTGCCGCTGCCCGGATAAAGGTAATCGCCGTCCTCATGAACGTCGGCAATGATCACCCCAGGGTGCTCTTCGAATCCGTAGTAGACGCCGTCGCCGTGATGGGCATCGATGTCGACGTAGCCGACGCGCTCCAGGCCGTAATCGCGAAATGCAGCTTCGATGGCCACGCCGCAATCGTTGAACACGCAAAATCCAGCGGCCCCATCACGGCGCGCATGATGGAGTCCGGCAATCGGGACGAACGCACGCCGGCAACCATCGACTTCAAACATGCGCCGTAGAGCGTCCAGCGTCGTGCCCACCACGGTCGCGGCGGCGGTATACATTTGCGGGAATGCGGGTGTGTCGCCGCAGTCGAGAAAGCCCTTGCCGGCAGCGGACCGCAAACGGATCTCGGCAATGTGGCGCAAGGTGTGGAAATACGCCAACGTCATCGGCCCAGCCTGCGCAGGTTCGCGCACGTTGACCCGCGCCAATAGCCCTTCTCGTTGCAGGCGCTCCTGAAACGCCCCAATACGCTGTGAACCAAAGGGATGCTGCGGCCCGAAATTGTAGGCCGCAAGCGCCGCACCCAGATACACCGAAACTCCGGATTGCATGGGACCGATCATGTACTGCTCCAGGAAGTCGCCCGAACGAATTGGAATTCACGCGGACGTGGCGTAAGTATGGCTGACTCGGTTCGGAACGTCGACCACGCCGGGCGCTCGGTTCATTGCGAAAGTGGCATTATGGCCCGTGCGTGAGCGACATCCGCAGCGCGGCGGACGCACCACCATGGTGCCGCGAGCCGGCCTCGTCCACGCTTTTTGCTTCCCGTCGAAAACGCTCGTTATACTAAGTCGGATTCCACTCACCCTGACGACCATCAAAGCGATTCTGATCCAATGGCACAGTATATTTTCACCATGAATGGCGTGGGCAAGGTCGTGCCCCCGAAACGCGAAATCCTGCGCGATATTTCATTGTCATTTTTTCCCGGCGCCAAGATCGGGGTTTTGGGTTTGAACGGCTCCGGCAAATCGACGCTGCTGCGAATCATGGCTGGCGTCGACACCGACTATCTCGGCGAGGCCCGCCCTCAGCCCGGCATCCAGATCGGTTATCTGTCGCAGGAACCGGACCTCGACCCCGCCAAGGATGTGCGCGGTAACGTCGAAGAGGCGGTGAAACACATCACGGACGCACTCGAACGGCTCAACGCGGTCTACACCGCATATGCCGAGCCGGACGCGGATTTCGACGCCCTCGCCAAAGAACAGGCCGAGTTGGAGGCGCTGATTCAAGCCACAGATGGCCACAATCTCGACCGACAATTGGAGATCGCCGCCGACGCTTTGCGCCTACCGCCATGGGACGCGGATGTGACCAAGCTATCAGGCGGCGAACGCCGGCGCGTCGCCCTGTGCCGCTTGTTGCTTTCGAAACCCGACATGTTGCTGCTGGACGAGCCCACCAACCATCTGGATGCCGAAAGCGTCGCCTGGCTGGAGCGGTTCCTGCACGACTTTTCCGGCACCGTGGTGGCCGTAACCCATGATCGCTATTTCCTCGACAATGTCGCCGGCTGGATTCTGGAGTTGGACCGCGGCCACGGCATACCGTGGCAGGGCAATTACTCTTCCTGGTTGGAACAAAAGGAAAAGCGCCTCGAACAAGAAGAGAAGCGCGAGGTCGGGCGAGTGAAAGCCATGAAGGCCGAACTCGATTGGGTACGCAGCAACCCGAAAGGCCGACACGCCAAGAGCAAAGCGCGGTTGGCGCGTTTCGAAGAGTTGTCTCGCAGCGATTACCAGCAGCGCAACGAAACCAACGAGATCTTCATCCCTCCCGGTCCGCGGCTGGGCGATCTGGTGATTGAGGCCGATCACGTACGCAAGAGTTTCGGTGACCGTTTACTGATCGACGATCTCAGCTTCAAGCTGCCGCCGGGCGGTATTGTCGGCATCATCGGCCCCAATGGCGCAGGCAAAACGACATTGTTCCGCATGATCACCGGGGCCGAACAACCCGATTCCGGAACCTTGCGCACCGGCGAATCGGTGCAACTCGCCTACGTGGACCAGAGCCGCGACGACCTGGATTCGGGCAAGACCGTGTGGGAAGAAGTGTCCGACGGCCAGGATATCCTGCGCGTGGGCAATTTCGAGCTCAATTCCCGAGCCTATATCGGCCGTTTCAATTTCCGCGGTTCCGACCAGCAAAAACGGGTCGGCGACCTTTCGGGCGGTGAGCGCAACCGTCTGCATATGGCCAAACTACTACAAAGCGGCGGCAACGTTTTGCTGCTCGACGAACCGACCAATGACCTGGACGTCGAGACCCTGCGCGCCCTTGAAGAAGCGATACTGGAATTCCCTGGCTGCGCCGTGGTAATTTCCCATGACCGCTGGTTCCTCGACCGCATTGCGACCCACATCCTGGCGTTCGAGGGGGACAGCCATGTAGAGTGGTTCGAAGGCAACTACGCCGACTATGAAGCGGATCGCAAGCGCCGTTTCGGCGAGGCGGGGGATCAGCCGCATCGAATCAAATACAAGCCGCTGACAGCCTGAGCCGCCGTCGCGACCCTTCAAGTACTGCGGGTCTTGATCGCTATATCGGAGGTGCGCTGTAGTTTGTTTCGGCTTCGTGCAAGCATCTGCTTGCAGCCAGGGATGACGTTGTGAACTCGACCCCGACCGTAATGATCGTCGATGATGTCAGCATGATGGGCGAACTGCTTCGCACCATGCTGCGCCAGGCTCATTGCCAGGTCGTCGCCAGCGCCACAAACGGCGACGATGCAGTGCGTTCCTACCATCGTTTCCGGCCCGACATCGTTTTGCTGGATATCAATATGCCAGGCAAGAACGGCATGGACGTGTTGCAGGAAATCATCGGCGACAACCCCGCCGCCTATGTCGTCATGGTCAGCGTCGAGAGCAGCGTCGAACACGTTCGGCAAGCCGTGCAGCTCGGTGCCAAGGGGTTTCTGGTGAAACCGGTCTCAGCCGGCAAGATTCAGGGGCTGGTGCGCAACTTCCAGGCCCGGGCACGGCAACCGGCGCCCTGAAGCTGGCGACTTGCACCACGAGCGCGATCCCTGCTATATCTGCCGCCCTGCCCAAATCAGTGCCGATTTCACTTCATGAACGAACAAGCCGAGCTGCTGGCGCGAATCGCCGCGCAACTGGAAAACCTCAGCGACGCCGTGCAGCGTCTGGTACCGCCCGCTGCTGGTGAGACCGATTGGGAAGCATCCAGCGCTTTTCGATGGCGCCGCCATGGCGGCGAGGGCTGGCTCGCACCCGTCCCCCATCCGGCAGCCAGGCGACTGCAGGACCTACTCTGTGTCGACCGGCAGAAACGCGAGCTGGGACGCAATACCATGCAGTTTCTGCGCGGCCTGCCTGCCAACAACGCACTGCTCTGGGGTTCCCGCGGCACCGGCAAGTCGTCCCTGGTCAAAGCCCTCTTGAGCGAACACGCTCAAGAGGGACTGCGGCTCATCGAAGTCGATCGCCAGGACTTGGTCGACTTACCCCAGATTGTCGAACTGCTCTACGCGCGTTCGGAACGATTCATGGTGTATTGCGACGACCTGTCCTTCGAGGCCAACGATCCGAGCTACAAAGCACTGAAGGTTGTTCTCGACGGCTCCATCAGCGAAACCGCTGACAACGTCATCATCTACGCGACATCCAATCGTAGGCATCTGATGCCGGAAACCCTGCAGGAAAATCGCGATGCCCGCGCCGTGGATGGTGAGATCCATCCAGGCGAGGCAACGGAAGAGAAAATCGCCCTGTCCGACCGCTTCGGCCTTTGGCTGTCGTTCCATCCCTTCCGCCAGGACGATTATCTGGCGATCGCGGCCTATTGGTTGGCGCGCCTCGGCATTCAGACGGGCCAGGATGAAGATGCGCAATGGCGCCGTGCCGCGCTGCAATGGGCCTTGGCGCGAGGTTCGCGCAGTGGCCGTACGGCATGGCATTTCGCCCGTGATTGGGCCGGCAGAACTTCTCTGCAAGAGGACGCGTCGCGCTGGTCGCGCTGACCCGGGACGCTGGCGGTCACCGTCAACCGGCCGCCGAGCTCGCCGGAGACAGTGCCCGCCGCCGAACCCACCGATTCAACCGCAGGGTCAGCAGTAGAAACAGGATGCCGCCGTAGATCAGCGGTTCGCGCACATCGGCTTTGACCAGCCAATAATAATGCACCACACCGAGGGCGCCGATGATGTAGACCACGCGATGTAGTTGTTTCCAACGCCTGCCGAGGCGGCGCATCATGCCCCGGGTCGAGGTCAACGCCAGCGGCACCAACAAGACCCAGGCCGTAAAACCAACCGTTATATACGGGCGCTTGGCGATATCCTCCGCGAGGAAACTCCAATCCAACCCCAGGTCGAGAAATGCATACACCGAAAAATGCAGCGTGGCATAAAAGAACGCGAACAAGCCCAGCATGCGTCGCGATTGCTGCAATTCGTTCCAACCGGTGAGTCGCCGCAAGGGTGTCACCGCAAGAACGATCAGTAGGAAGCGCAGCGTCCAGTCGCCTGTACGGTGCAGCAGAGATTCCACCGGATTGGCGCCAAGATCCTGGGCCGCGGCCTGCCAGACCAAAATACCCAGAGGCAGCAGACACAAACCGAACACCGCGACTTTGTAATAGCGCCGTTTCACTTGCCCCATCGCTCAGAAATTCTTGCGCAGATCCATTCCCGCGTATAGCTGAGCCACTTGATCGGCATAGCCATTGAACATTTCGGTGCGCCGTTTGGGCGCGAATAACGAATCCTGGCCGATTCGCCGTTCCCGTGCCTGACTCCAGCGCGGATGGTCCACGTGAGGATTGACGTTGGCGTAGAAGCCATATTCGTTGGGCGCGATCACATGCCAAGTGTTCTGCGGCCGGGTTTCGGTGAGCCGGATGCGGACAATCGACTTGCCGCTCTTGAAGCCATACTTCCACGGCACCACCAAGCGTAACGGCGCGCCATCCTGGTTCGGTAATTCGCGGCCGTACAAACCGGTGGCCAGGATCGTCAGCGGGTGCATCGCTTCGTCGATACGCAGGCCTTCCACATACGGCCACGGCAGTACACTGCGCTGCTGGCCCGGCATCTGCGACGGATCCAACAGCGTCGTGAACTCGACGAACTTGGCTTTCGACGTCGGTTCATAGCGCTTCAGAATTTCGGCCAACGGCACGCCCACCCACGGAATCACCATCGACCAGGCCTCGACACACCGCAGGCGATAGATACACTGCTGCAAACCAACGCCTTTGAGCAAATCGTCCAGCGCATATTTGCCGGGACGATTGACTTCGCCGTCCACGGTCACCATCCATGGCTCAGTCTTCAGCGTGCCCGCGTTGCGG
Source organism: uncultured Gammaproteobacteria bacterium (assembly GCA_963849825.1). GTDB lineage: Bacteria > Pseudomonadota > Gammaproteobacteria > JASBUN01 > JASBUN01 > CAVXJN01. Next base: position 421,314 of record CAWKIK010000001.1, read on the forward strand.
GCGGGATCATCCTTGCCGGTGCCGAACTCGTAGAAATTGTTGTAGGTCGTGATCTCCTCCCAGGTATTCGGCTCCTCTTGGCTGCTGAGGGGACTTTTCGAAATACCCTCCAGCGTGGGAGGCAGCGTGCTCGCGATTGCAGCACGAGGGCCCAACAGTCCCGGTAGCAACGCGGCGCCCGTGACGGCCGCCGAAGCCTGAAGAAATCGCCGGCGCTGACGGTAGTGACGCTCGTCGGTTACATCCGAGTCTTTCAATTCCCAGGATTTTTTGATTCGAATGAGCATTTCCCCTCCCGCGGCGGCGTCCCTGATGTAAAGACCGCCAGACGGCAGAATAGTTCACCCTAACGCGCCCATCGCCGGCCGTATACGCTTCTAGCCCACCCAGGCGCGAGCGTTGCGGAACATGCGCATCCAGGGCGCGTTTTCTTGCCATTCGAGCGGATGCCAAGAGTGCTGCACGGCACGGAACACCCGCTCGGGGTGCGGCATCAAAATGGTGAACCGCCCGTCCGCCGTGGTGAGACCGGTGATTCCCAGAGGCGATCCGTTCGGATTGTGAGGGTAGTGCTCCGTGGCGACGCCGTGGTTGTCCACAAACCGCAACGCCGCCAAACGACTGGCCACCAGGGTCTGCGGATCCTCTGTAAACTCCGCCCTTCCTTCTCCATGAGCCACCGCGATGGGCATGCGCGATCCTGCCATGTCGCGAAAAAACAGCGATGGCGATTCAAGCACTTCGACCATGGCGAACCGCGCTTCGAACTGCTCGGATCGATTGCGCACGAAATGGGGCCAGGACTGCGCGCCGGGAATCAGCTCCCGCAGATTCGACATCATCTGGCAGCCGTTGCAGACGCCCAAAGCAAAACTGTCCGTGCGTCCGAAAAACGCCTCGAACTGCGCGCGCGCCCGATCGTTGAACAGAATCGATTTGGCCCAGCCTTCACCGGCGCCGAGTACGTCGCCATAGGAAAATCCGCCGCAGGCGACGGCCCCGGAGAAACCGTCCAACCGCATGCGCCCGGCGATGATGTCGCTCATATGGACGTCAACGGCGGCAAAGCCGGCGCGATCGAATGCAGCGGCCATCTCCTGCTGACCGTTGACGCCCTGCTCGCGCAGCACCGCAACCCGCGGCCGCGCGCCGGCATTGATGTAGGGCGCCGCAGGGTCGTCCTGCAAATCAAAACTCAAAGCAACGTGCAGGCCGGGATCGTGGGGATCCAGCAAACGGTCGTATTCCTGTTGCGCGCAATCCGGATTGTCGCGCAGCGACTGCATACGGTAGGTGGTTTCCGACCAGACGCGACGCAAGTGCGCGCGCGGTTCCGCGTAAAGCAACCGCGTTTGGAAACTGAATTCGACCCGGTCGCGGTCATTGAGACCCCCGATCACATGACAGTGGCGGCCCAGACCGACGTCACGGAATTGCTGCAATACCACGCCGGTGTCTTTGCGACGCACCTGGACCACGGCACCCAGTTCTTCCGTGAACATGACCGCCAGCGGATCTTCGCCGAGCTCATCCAACTGCACGCTGACACCACAGTGTCCCGCAAACGCCAGCTCGCACACAGTGACAAACAACCCGCCATCGGAACGATCGTGATACGCGAGCAGCAAGCCGGCCGAATTCAAGCTCTGCACGCTCTTGAAGAAGTTCCGCAATGCGCCGGCATCGTCCACGTCCGGCGGGTGGTGGCCAATCTGCTTGTACACCTGCGCCAGCGCCGAGCCGGCCAAACGATTGCGACCTTTACCCAGATCCACCAACAACAGATCGGTGTCGCCGCAGTCGGTGCGCAACTGGGGCGTAAGTGTGCGGCGTACGTCTACCACTGGTGCGAACGCGGTGACCACGAGGGACAGAGGCGCCGTCACCGATCGCGATTCGCCTCCGGCCTGCCAGACCGTCTTCATGGACATGGAGTCCTTGCCCACCGGAATGGCAATGCCAAGCGCAGGGCACAGTTCCATACCGACTGCGTGCACGGCGTCGTACAAGCCAGCATCCTCGCCCGGATGTCCCGCCGGCACCATCCAGTTGGCCGACAGCACCACGCGTTTTAGTTCCGGGATCGAGGCGGCGGCGAGGTTGGTCAGTGCTTCTCCCACCGCCATGCGCGCAGAAGCGGCATGGTGTACCAGCGCAATCGGTGTGCGCTCACCGATGGCCATGGCTTCGCCGGTATAGCCGCGGTAATCGGTACAGGTCACACCGACATCGGCCACGGGCACCTGCCATGGGCCCACCATCTGATCGCGCGCCACCAGCCCGGTCACGGTGCGATCTCCGATAGTGATCAGAAACGTCTTGTCGGCCACGGTGGGCAACTGCAATACCCGCTCGGCCGCCTCGGCGATATCGATCCCTGCGGTTTCGAACTCCGGCTTTTGGAACGGGTGGCGTTGCGCCTCGCGGAGCATTTTCGGCGGTTTGCCGAGCAGCACCTCCATGGGCATATCGATGGGCGTGTTGTCGAAGTGACCGTCACCCAGGACCAACTGTTGTTCTTCGGTCGCCTCCCCGATGAGCGCGTAGGGACAGCGCTCGCGCTCGCACAGGTCCTGGAACACCGTCATACGCGCCGGATCGATGGCCATCACGTAGCGTTCCTGCGCTTCGTTGCACCAAATTTCCATGGGTGCCATGCTCTGGTCGTCACTCGGAATGGTCCGCAATTCAAAATGTCCGCCGCGCCCGGAGTCGTTGACCAACTCAGGCATCGCGTTGGACAGGCCGCCGGCACCGACGTCGTGAATGGAGACAATGGGATTTTCATCACCCAATGCACAGCAACGATCGATGACTTCCTGACAACGACGCTGCATTTCCGGGTTGCCGCGCTGCACGGAGGCGAAATCCAGGTCCTCGGCACTTTCACCGGTGGCCATACTCGAAGCCGCGCCACCGCCCAGACCGATCAGCATCGCCGGTCCACCCAACACCACCAGCTGCGCGCCGGGTTCGATGCGGCCTTTGCTGACCATGTCCGCACGCATGCTACCGACACCACCGGCGAGCATGATCGGTTTGTGATAGCCGCGAATCTCCGTACCGGCCGGCCCCGCTACCCGCTCTTCGTAGGTACGGAAATAGCCGCAAATCGCGGGACGCCCGAACTCGTTGTTGAATGCGGCCGCGCCCAACGGGCCGTCGATCATGATCTGCAGCGCCGAAACGATACGACCGGGTTTGCCATGGTCGGTTTCCCAGGGACGCTCGGCGCCGGGCAGGCGCAAGTTGGAGACCGAAAAGCCGCTCAAGCCCGCCTTCGGTTTGGAGCCGCGGCCGGTGGCGCCTTCATCGCGGATTTCACCTCCGGAACCGGTTGCGGCGCCGGGAAACGGGGAAATTGCGGTGGGATGGTTGTGGGTCTCCACTTTCATCAGGATCGGTAGGTGTTCTTCGACGTGGCGGTATTCACCGCTTTCACTGTCCGGCGCGAAACGACTGCCGGTGAAACCCGCGATCACCGCGGCATTGTCCCGATAGGCCGATAGCACACACTCGTCGTTGCGGGCGTAGGTATTGCGGATCATCGAGAACAGCGAGCGCTCCATAGGCCGACCGTCGATGACCCAACTAGCGTTGAAAATCTTGTGGCGGCAGTGCTCGGAATTGGCCTGAGCAAACATCATCAATTCGACATCGGTGGGATCGCGCCGCAAAGCGAGAAAATTGTCCACCAGATATTCGATTTCGTCGTCCGCCAGCGCCAGGCCCCAGTCCCGGTTGGCCCGTTCGAGTGCGCTTCGCCCGTCTCCGAGAATGTCGACCGTGCGCACCGGCCGGGGCGCGCCATGTCGAAACAAGGCATCGGCGTCGTCGAAGCTCCGCAACACCGTTTCCGTCATGCGGTCATACAGCAACGGCAATGATCGCTTCAGCGCGTCGCCTTGCAGCCGGCCATTTACGCCGTGCAAATGGTAGGCAACTCCGCGCTCGATGCGCGAAACATCTTTCAGACCGCAGTTGTGGGCGATGTCGGTGGCCTTACTGGACCACGGCGAAATGGTGCCCAGGCGCGGCACCACGACGATCAACGTCCCCGGCTCCCGCGGCTGCCGGCCGGGGCGTGGGCCGTGCTGCAAAATGCGGTCGAGAATATCGCGCTGCCGGGGATTCAAGGTGCGTTCGGTATTCACGAAGTGCACGAATTCGGCATATACGTCGGCGACCTCGACACCTTGCTGACGCAACTTCGCGCATAGCTTTTCGATTCGGAACGAAGAAAGGGCGGGACCACCGCGCAATCGCAGCATGAAACATCCTCGAATGGGAGGCGATCTGGGAAAGGGCGTAATGATAAAGGATGCGCCGGCACCGGGCTACCGATGGACGGGAAATGACCGTCGCGCCGTGCGCCGGCCAAAGTCCGGCGCCCGTATCGGTGGGAATTCGTCGAAGGCGGCCGGGACTGACCAAGAGCGGGCCGAGAGCGTCCCGGCGGGACGCCATCTGCGCCCGGATCAGACTTTGAAACGGCCCACCAGCGTATCGAGCCGGGAAGACAGCTCGGAAAGCTCCTGCAGATGCGCGGCGACCTGCCCGGTGCGGGCCGCATTCTCGCTCTCCATTGCCGAGATGGATTCGATATTGCCTGCCACTTCGTCGGTGGCCACGGACTGCTCCTTGGCGGCGGTGGCGATTTGACCGGCCTTTCCGCTCATGAGTTTGATGCCGTCGCCCATGGTGCTAATCGCCTGGGCGGTCTCATTGACGCTCTCCAACATACTGCTGGTCGCTTCGGACACCTTGTCCATGACCGAGGCAAGGTTTTCGTTGGACTGCAAATTGTTGGTAATCAACGACGTGATCTGCGAAGTCGAGTCCTGGGTCTTCATGGCCAACTGCCGGACCTCCTCTGCTACCACAGCAAAGCCGCGACCCGAGTCGCCGGCGCGGGCAGCCTCGATCGCGGCATTCAGGGCCAGGAGATTGGTCTGATTGGCGATATCGTTGATGATGCCCACCATATCCAGCATGCCCTTGCTCTTTTCGGACAAATCTTCGACGTCGCGGCGCAGATGGTCGACCTGGCCGCCCATGTCTTTGGCCTTCGCGGACATCTGCTGCACGCGCCGCGATCCGTCTTCGGAAACCTGTTGCACGCGTCCGGCTTCCTCGGCGGTCTCGGCCGCACTGCGCGCGATTTCGGCACCCGTGGCCGACATTTGTTCCGTGGCAGCAGCAGTGCTGCGGGCCCGGTCGGCGCCCTGGGCGATATTCGAGGTCACGGCCTCGGTCTCGCGGCTCGCTTCGCCCGAGCGTCCATGGACTGCCTTGGACACTTCGGCGATGTCGCGGATCATCGCTTGCATACTGTCCATCATGTTGTCGAAGTAGCGCGACGCCTGCCCCAACTCGTCCTCGGAGTCCAGCCCCGCACGTTGGGTGAGGTCGCCTTCGCCCTCGGAAATGTCGCGCAGCAGGTCGCGCAGCCGTTGCGCCGGCTTGACGATGAATATCCCGGCACCGATCAGCACCAGTGCACCGATGAACAAACCGACTACCAGCAGCACGAGTTGCGTTACCAGGCTCGAGTTCACGGTTTCGGCGAGTTCGCTGCCGGTCGTCGCCGCGCGGTCGCCCAGGGATTTCACCAGGGTCGTCAATTTGGTTTCGATGCCACCCAACAGCGGTCCGATTTCGCTGCGCACGAGATAAGCATCGGTGCGCCAGCGTTCGCTGCTGTGCACTTCAATCACTTTCTTCAAGTTGGCAAAAAAATCGTCGCGCAGACGCGCGAACTGTTCCAGAGAATCAGCTTGGTCGAAAGTCAGTGCATCGCCGCGGTCGCGCAACTTCTTCAACAACCGGTCCGTTTCGCCCTTATATAGATCGACTTCATCCAACGAGGGTTTGCCGCGAAACGCGAGGTAGGCACGTACGCCGTTCATCACGTTGGCCCAGGCGTAGCGCAGATCGTTGATGTCGGTGAGTATTCCTTTGCGCTCCGCGTTGGCCTCTTCCATAGCCTCGGATTGCAGCATGCTGGAAAGATTTTGCAGCATCTGCTGGCTAAGCGGATTCAGCGTCTGACCGCTCAAGGCAATCGCCGGAATGTTCTTGGTGTCGTTTTCGGTGAGTTCGAACAAACGCTCGCGATACGAAGCGAATGTGACAACATCTTGATCAATGCTGGCGAGAAGCTCGCGATTAGATTCGTTTTCCGCGATGAGCTTGGTTTCTTTGAGCGCTGCAAGGTTGGCCTGTGCCGATTTCAGCGCTTCCAGGTAAGACTGCTTATGGGTATCGTCGCGGCTGAGCAAATAAAAGCCCAACGCGCTGGCGCTGCGTTCCAGTTGCGCCATGAGTTGCATTGAGCGCACGACCGTGGGCTGAATTTCGTCCACCACTGTTCCGACTTTGCGGTCCACACCTGATAAGCTGACGTAGGAAAGCCCTACCAGCGTCGCCATCAAGGCAACGAGCAGACCTAGGGATCCCCATACCTTGTGTCGGATCGAGAGATTCGAAAGCAGTTTCTTCATTGGCTTCATCCGTGTTTCGTTCGATGTCCGGCGCCGTTCTGGAAGCGCGCCAAAGATCAACCGGGCAAGCCGCTAACGCGGCCGTTGCTCAGGGAAAGCGACGGGATCGCGGAAAACTTGAGAATTGCGCCGTGCGGGAAGTGACGAAAAAGTGGTGCTGTATCAGGAAATTATAATATTTGAGCGCCAAATCAGCTCAGATGGCGCCAATCAAGACCTTCATCCTGATCGGCGATGGCGACCCAGCTTGCACTGCAACCCAGCGCTTGCGCCAATGCGGCGGCAGCGATTTCAGGCTTGTTGTTTTCCTGACTGAGATGGGCCGCCACCAGATGCTGCAAGCGCGAAACATCGATGCGCGTCAGCAAGTCCGCGGCCTGGGCGTTGCTCAAATGCCCCATGCAGCCACCTACGCGCCGCTTCAATTGCGGCGAATAGCGGCCTCCGGCCAGCATGCCGGCATCATGGTTACACTCCAACAACAAGCCATCAACCCCGGACAGACACGCCTCTATGTGGGGCGTACTGACACCGGCGTCGGTCAACAACCCCAAGCGGCGGCTGCCGTCGCTGAACACGAACTGCGCCGGTTCACGGGCGTCGTGGGGCACCGGAAATGGCTGGATCTCGAGGTCGGCGATGACAAAGGATTCGTGGGCGCTGAACACACCCACCCTCGCGCATCCCTTGCAGCGCCCGCTGGCACGGGTGCCAGGCGTCATCCATACGGTCAGGCCATGCTTGCGCGCCAGCCGCGCAACGCCGCCGATATGGTCACCGTGCTCGTGGGTGACCAGAATCGCGTCCAGACCGGCGGGGTCGCAACCCAAGCTCGCCAACCGCCGTTCCGCTTCGGCAACGGTAAACCCGCAGTCCACCAGAACGCGGGTTTGGCCCGCCTCCACCACCAGGCCGTTGCCCCGGCTGCCGCTGCCCAGGTAGGCGAAACGCAGTCCCACCGTCTGCGGCCGGCGTTACTTCAGTTGCTCGTAGAGCAGGTTCAGGATCCGTTGCGCAGTCTCGGACTGATCCGCTTTACCGTCCTTGTCCCGCACCAGGATACGGCTATTTGAACCCTCGCTCTTGACGGCAACTTGATACAAGGACTCGGGCTTTTTGTCGCTGCGCCAGAACGCCAGCTTCGACAGGAAGCCTTTCTTTTCCGCGCCCTGGCTCGGGTCTTCGTAACGGACGTAGTACAAACCTTCGGCGCGGTCACGGTCCTGGACCGTGAAACCGACCCGGTCCAGCGCCAATCCCGTATAGCGCCAGGCCCGCGAGAACGGCTCGTCCAGTTCCACCGCTGGCTGTCCGTCAGCGGTCTTGACCATGTGCGCTTGCGCCTTGTTGGGCTCCTTGCGCTCGGCGACGATGCGCTGCGCGCGTTGTTTGTCGATGCCCAAGCTGACCATGAGCCTTTTGAGCATCTCGGCTTCCAACTCCGGATCCCGCGGCCGCGGTTTCCAGATCGAATTCTCGGTCTGCGGATACTCGCCCTGCACCACTTCTTCGACACCGGTATGGGTGAGGTAGATCTCGGTGGTACCCGGCTTCTGGCCCTCTTCCAAGCGTACTCGGAACTTGTCACGAGTAGCGGCCGAATAGAAGCTGTCGAACACCTTGCCGATGACCGAGCGGATCGGACCTTGAGGAATATCGGCCCGGTTTTCGGCCCAGTTGGTTTCCATGATGCCGACAGTTGGATTATCGACCTTCAGCAGGAATCCGTTTTCCAACCAGAATTCGCGCACCCGCGGCCAAACCTGGGCGGGGTCGCCCTGCACCACCAGCCAGAAGCGGTCGCCGTCGTGCTCCAGGCGCACGTTGTCCTGCTCGGGCAGCACACGACTGCCGGCCACTTGGCCGACGTTCTGGCGCTCGCCGGTATAAGCGGAATAGGTTGCAGTCCCCGAAGGCGAAATATCCGGCACGGCCATGGCGTCGTCATGCCCCGGCTTGGTGAGATCCGGCGGCACTTCCAACGTATTGCCGGTACGAGCTTTCTTATAATCGATGCGTTTGTCCGGCAGGATGCTGTCGAGACTGCAGGCCGACAGGGTCAGCGCCAATGCGCATAGGGCCCAGGTCAAATTACGAAGGGCGAAGGATGACATTTCGATCCTCTGGTCAAAGGGTTTCGACACCGGCTTGGGTCAGTGCCTGACGAATGGCGTCGTGGTAACGCGCGGAAAGCACGGTGAGTGGCAGGCGGATCCCTTGCGGAATCAGCCCCATTGCATAAAGCGCCCACTTCACGGGTATCGGGTTCGCCTCCAGGAACAAATCCCTGTGCAACACCATCAGGCGCTCGTTGATCGCGCGCGCCTCCTGTTCTCGCCCCGCGAGAGCGGCAGCACACAGTTCATGCATCTGCAACGGCGCAACATTACTGGTGACGGAGATGACGCCTTTGCCGCCAGCCAGCAAAAACTCGAGCGCGGTAGCGTCGTCACCGCTGTACAGATCGATGCGGTCGCCGCACCGCTCGACCAGGTCGCGCGCCCGCTCGATGTTGCCGGTGGCTTCCTTGAGGCCGACGATATTGGCGATACCCGACAGACGCTCCACCGTCTCGGGCAGCATGTCGCACGCAGTACGCCCGGGCACGTTGTAGAGAATCTGCGGAATCGGCACCGCCTCGGCGATGGCCTTGTGGTGCAGGTAGAGGCCTTCCTGGGTCGGCTTGTTGTAGTACGGCGTGACCAAAAGACAGGCATCGGCCCCGGCCTGCATGGCGCAGCGGGTCAAGTCGATTGCCTCGCAGGTGGAATTGGCGCCGGTACCGGCGATCACCGGCACGCGCCCGCGCACCCGATCGACGGTACGGCGGATGATGTCGCAGTGTTCCCGCTCGTCGACGGTCGCCGATTCACCGGTCGTTCCCACCGCTACGATGGCATCGGTACGGTTTTCGATATGGAATTCGATCAGGCGGTCCAGGGCCTCGTAATCCAGCTCCCCATCGTCGTGCATCGGGGTTACCAGGGCCACCATACTGCCGTGAAACATCATGCTTCTCCGGGAAAAATTAGCCAAGAATGGTACTTGCGCCGGGCCCCCATGACAAGCGCCGGGGCCAGCGCATAAGCCGCGCCTATAGATGCATCGACAGATTCAGATTCGCGAAACGTCCCAGAGGCGTTAAATTTGATTATCTGCCAGGATCTGCCAATGGGGACCACCATGAGCCAGGATTCGGAACCTACCCGCGAAATTCGCATCAGCCCGATCATTCCCGGCGAGTCCGTGCTGGTGTCCACCGCCCGCGGCATGCGCCCGCGCAAGGCCGAAGAGCTGGCGCCGCGTGACACCAGGGCACACGTGGAGACCTGTCCGTTCTGCCGCGGCAATGAAGCCAAAACGCCGCCGACCATCGCCAGTTACCCCGACGCCGACGAATGGGACATCCGTATTGTGGAAAACCTGTATCCAGTGCTCGGCGATGATCGGCAGCAGCCGGGCCTGGTGCTGGGACTGCAGCAGGCGATCGACGGCTATGGCAGACACGAAGTCATTGTCGATCACAGCAACCACGGCATCGCGCTACACGAAATGAGCCATGAACACCTGGCCGCGTTGCTGCGCACCTACCGCGACCGGATGGAGCAACTATACACTCGCGACGCGCGCCTCAAATATGTTTTGGCATTCAAGAATTTCGGTCCCGCGGCCGGCGCCAGCATCCCGCATACGCATAGCCAGATCATCGCCATGCCGGTGGTGCCCGAAAATGTCTACCTCGAAGTCGAGCACGGCCGCGCCCACTACGCCAAGCACCACGACTGCATCTTCTGCTCCCTGATCGACGAGGCACTGACCTTCGAAGCGACGATCTACGATCGCAAATCCGGCCAAATCCGGCGCAAGATCAATGTCGGTCAGTATGTGGTGGAAAAAGGCGAACGCTTCATCGCCATCAAGCCATTCGCGAGCCGCTTCGAATGGGAGATCCACATTCTGCCGCTCCACCACCAAGCCGACTACCTGGACGCCGGCGACGAGGATCTCGCCGACTTCGCCCGCGTGTTGCAGCGGACCATGGCGCGCCTGGACACGGTGATCGGCGGTGCGCAGTACAACTTCTTCCTGCATTCCCTGCCCCACGGCGAGGAGTTTACCGACTGCGGACCTTCCTACCACTGGCATCTTGAAATCTGCCCGCGCACCAGCATCCCCACGGGCTTCGAACTCGGCTCCGGGCTTGCCGTCAACACCATCAGCCCCGAAGACGCCGCGGCCCAATTACGGGCGGTCGAGCTTTGATCGCGAGCAGCGTTGCCGACCTGTTACTGTGGTAGCATACCGGGCAAAGAGCGCCCGGAACCACGTATGAGCAATCATTTGATTATTACCGCCCTTGGCAGCGACAAGCCCGGCATTGTCAACGACCTCTCCCAGGCCATCATGGAAGCGGGCTGCAACATCGAAGATAGCCGCATGGCGGTGCTGGGCGGCGAATTCGCCGTCATCGTCATGGTGTCCGGGAATTGGAGCACGGTGGCGAAACTCGAGTCCATGGTGCCCGGGCTGGAGCGACGTTTGGACATGTCCATCAGCGCCCGCCGCACCCATCAGCGCCAGGTTGGACGCAATCTTCTCCCCTACGCGGCCGACGTCGTGGCGATGGACCACCCGGGCATCGTCTATCATTTGGCGAATTTCTTTTCCGGACGCAACATCAACATCGAGCAGCTCAATACCGCCAGCTATCGAGCTGCGCACACCGGCACGCCCATGTTCTCCGTGCACATCGAAATCGGCATCCCCTCCGACGTGCACATTGCCGAATTGCGCGAACAGTTCCTGGATTTTTGTGACCAACTCAACCTGGATGCGGTCATCGAACCAATCAAAGGCTGAGCGTACGGCGCCAGACTCCCCAGTTCAGCATCGCCGTTACGAGGAGCAATATGGCAAAGGTGGAGCTAGGCAAGAAGATCCCCGACTTCGAACTTTCTGCGACGGGCGATAAGTCGATCAAACTGTCCGAATGCAAGGGCAAGAATGTCGTGCTGTACTTCTACCCCAAAGACAGCACCCCCGGCTGCACCCGCGAAGGACAAGCATTTCGCGACAACCTGGCCAAGTTCAAGCGCCGCAATACGCTCGTATTCGGTGTCTCGCGCGACAGCGTCGGTTCCCATGAGCGATTCAAGGAAAAGCAGGAATTCAACTTCGACCTCATCTCCGACCCGGACGAGGAGTTGTGCACGCTGTTCGATGTCATCAAGATGAAGAACATGTACGGCAAGCAGGTCCGCGGTATCGAGCGCAGCACATTTCTGATCGACGCTGCCGGCAAACTAAGGCGCGAGTGGCGTCGCGTCAAAGTCGACGGACACGTGGATGAAGTGCTCGAGGCCCTGAAAGCACTTTGACGAAAGCACGGCACGACGGGGCCTTGTTCTCTCGGTACCGCCTCTGCCGGATTGCCGGCTGCTCCGCGTACAAGGCACCGACCCCGCAGTATTCAACCTACCTTGAGCGACATAGAAATGGTCAAAAAAGAGATCAGCGGCAAACGGCTCTTGGTGCTCGATACCAATGTTCTGATGCACGATCCCACGGCGATCTTCCGCTTCGAGGAACATGACGTTTTCCTGCCCATGGTAGTACTGGAAGAACTGGATCGGGGCAAAAAGGGCGTGTCCGAAGTCGCCCGCAACGTGCGCCAGGCAAGCCGCTTCATCGATGAACTGATGAACCGCAACAGCTCCAGCGAAATCGACCAAGGACTGCCGTTGGCGACACCGCGTCACGGCGACAATGCCGCCAACGCACGCCCCGCGGGCCGGCTGTTCTTCGAGACCCGTGCTTTATCGGCACCTCTGCCGCAAGGCATGCCCGGCAATCTTCCCGACAACAACCTGTTGGCCACGGTCATGGGCCTGCAGCAACAACGCCCGGACGTGGCGGTCACGTTGGTGTCCAAAGACATCAACTTGCGTATCAAAGCAGCGGTTCTGGGCATCCATAGCGAGGATTACTACAACGACCAGGTACTGGATGACGTCGATCTGCTCTATACCGGCGCGGAGCTCCTTCCAGCGGATTTCTGGGAGAGCCATAGCAAGGACATGGATTCCTGGAAAGAGGAAGGTCGGACCTTCTACCGAGTGCAGGGACCGCTGGTGGCGCGTTGGTACGCGAATCAATTCTTGTACAGTGACCAGGACGGCTTCAGCGCGCGCGTACAAAAAGTCGACGACGGCCAGGCATTGATCGAACTGAACGAAGACTACAGCCAGGCACGGCACACCGTGTGGGGCGTGCAGGCACGTAACCGCGAGCAGAATTTCGCCCTCAACCTGCTAATGAATCCCGACATCGACTTTGTCAGCCTACTTGGACAAGCAGGCACCGGCAAAACGTTGCTGACCCTTGCCGCAGGCTTGGCGCAAACGCTGGAAGAAGCTCGCTACCAGGAAATCATCATGACCCGGGTCACGGTACCGTTGGGGGAAGATATCGGTTTTCTACCGGGAACCGAGGAAGAAAAGATGACGCCGTGGATGGGGGCGCTGATGGACAACCTGGAGGTCTTGACCCATTCCGATACCGGCGGCAGCTGGGGACGCGCCGCAACCGCCGACCTGTTGCACAACCGCATCAAGATCCGGTCATTGAATTTCATGCGCGGCAGGACCTTTCTCAACAAATACATCATTCTCGACGAGGCCCAGAACCTGACCGCCAAGCAAATGAAGGCGCTGATCACCCGCGCCGGCCCAGGAACCAAGATCGTGTGCCTCGGCAACGTCGCGCAAATCGATACGCCTTATCTCACCGAAACCAGTTCCGGCCTGACTTACGTGGTCGACCGTTTCAAGGGTTGGCCGCACAGCGGTCACATCACCTTGCTGCGCGGCGAACGCTCCCGGCTTGCCGACTACGCCTCGGAGCAGCTCTGACAAGGGCACGCTGTTCGAGTCATGCCGCCGACTGATCGCCGTAAGTCGGCGGGGGCCGGCGCGGCCACGCGCGAAGCACGGCCTGCACGAGGGTGCCGAGGGGAATCGCGAAGAACACGCCCCAGAATCCCCATATGCCGCCGAACACCAGGATGGCGGTGATGATCGCGATCGGGTGCAAATTCACCACTTCCGAGAACAGCAACGGCACCAACACATTGCCGTCCAGGGCCTGGATGATGCCGTACGCCAACATCAGCCAGGCGAAATCCGCGTTCCATCCCCACTGGAAGTAGGCAATCACCGCAACCGGCAACGTCACTACGGCCGCACCGATATACGGCACAATTACCGAAAGCCCCACCAGCGCCGCCAGCAGCATCGCGAACTGGAGTCCCATGGCAACGAAGGTGATGTAGGAGATCACACCGACAATCAGAATCTCCATGATCTTGCCCCGCACATAGTTCCCGATTTGCCGGTCGACTTCGTGCCATACCTGACTGGTCAAACCCATCGCGCTGGGGTAATAACCGCGCACCCAATTGAGAATCTTATGCTTGTCCTTGAGAAAGAAGAACACCAGCAACGGCAGCAGTACGAGATACACGATGAGTGCGATCAGGCTGACCACGGAGTTCAACGACATGGAGAGAACATATTGGCCTACAGCACCAAGTTCGCTGCGCAAGGCGGCCATCACTTCGATGATCTGGTCTCGGGAAATAAAGTTCGGATACTGTTCGGGAAGTCGCAGCAGCAGCGTCTGGCCGCGGGATATCATGCCCGGCAGCTCTTGTACCAACTGTGAAAACTGTTGGGACAAAAGCGGCATGAGGCCGAACAAAACAAAGATCAAAACGAATAGAAACAACAGGAACACAACGATGACGCAGAACAGACGCGGCAACCCGGTACGCTCCAGCCGCTTTACTGGCCACTCCAGCATATAAGCGATGATGATCGCGGCCAAGACCGGGGCCAGCATCTCGCCGAAAACCAGGACGACGGCAAAACCGATGACCAGGAATACGGCCAGGATAACGACTTGTGGGTCGGAAAAATGCCGGCGAAACCAATCGGCAATCATGTTCATGCTGGTTGATCGTCCTTGCCGATGAGCTTTTGGTAACGGCGTTCGAAAACCGCTTCGAGCTCGTCGATTACCGTCTGCGCTTCCTTGCCTTGCATAATGTGCTCGGCCATCAAAGCCGAGGTTTGGTGTAAAACCTCACCCTTGTCCAACATGTGGTAACTGCGTGATAAACGCTTGATGGCCGCAACCACCGATTCCTGTGCGGGCCGCGGAATCGGCTCTGGCTGCGGCACGCTCGTTGGCGTCGCTGGACGCTGCGGCGCGCGCGCGCGCAGGAATTCGGCGAATGCCAGCAAGGTCTGCTGGTCCTGCGCATCCAAGGCAGCGAAAAGAGTTGCGAGTTTGTCTTCGTCCGCCATTTTCACTCCGCTTCAGCGTCGCCGCTGAAGCGCTAACGGTTTTACTAAGGGTAGCAAGCGCCGGGACGCGGGAACAGGCGATGGCGCGCGTGGTTCTAGGCTGTCGACGCTAGACCGCTGGCCACTTGGTGCTCCTTGCAGTAACTGCGAGCGAACACCAGCAATTCGTCCATGGCACGGTGGCGAAATTTTTGTTTTTGATGC
Organism: uncultured Gammaproteobacteria bacterium; assembly: GCA_963849825.1. GTDB lineage: Bacteria > Pseudomonadota > Gammaproteobacteria > JASBUN01 > JASBUN01 > CAVXJN01. The sequence goes on from CAWKIK010000001.1 coordinate 436,387, forward strand.
ACGAACGAAAACGGCCGCTCCAGGGGCGGATCCAGGTTCACCGCCACCAGACTTCCTAACCGCAACTCTTTCAGGATCGTGGCGCGGGAGGTGATCGAAATACCCATACCGGCCTCTACCGCGCCTTTGATAGCCTCGGGACTCCCCAGCTCGATGCAGATCTGCAACTCCGCACTGGGTACCCCGCCCCGATGCATGTATTCAGTAATGACCTCGCGGGTACCCGAACCTTCCTCGCGGCAAATGAACGGGTAGTCCACCAAGGCATTGATCGGCACGCTTTGTTCTTTCGCCAGTACATGGCTCGGCGGTACGATCACCACGAGCTGGTCCATCCGGCAGACTTCCACTACCAGATTCTTGTTCGCGACCGGCGCTTCCACGACACCAAGATCGATATCGTTGTTTTCCACCATGGCGACCACGCCATCGGTGTTGGCCACTTTGAGGTGTACCGTTACGTCGGGATACTTGGATTTGAACTCGCCCAGCAAGGCCGGAAGCATGTATTCAGATATGGTGGTGCTCGCGCCAATGATCAGCGCACCGCTGATCTCGCCGGTAACTTTGCGGACCGCATCCTCCATTTCCGCGTACAGCTCGAAAATATGATCGGCGTAACGGAATACCTCCCGGCCTGCGTCCGTGAGACTGATGCGGTTATGGGTACGGTCGAATAAGCGGGTGTTGAAATGCTCTTCCAACTGCCGGACCTGAAAGGTCACGGCCGGTTGCGTCATATGCAAAGTCTCAGCCGCTTTGGTGAAACTCAGCAGCCGAGCGACAGTGTGGAAAACCTGGAGTCTGCGGTCGGCCATATGCGCCTCGCATTGGCGATGGGATCATGTATAACCTGAAATTATAGCAGTGTCGCGGCATAAACGAAACTTATACCGCAACGGGCGTAACCACTTACCCACGGGCCCGGATTTGTTCGACCCGGTTGCGCATGAACGCGTAATACAGCACCGGGATCACCAGCAGCGTCAATACCGTGGACACCAGAATGCCGAATATCAGGGCGATCGCCAGACCGCTGAAAATCGGGTCGTCGAGAATGAACAGCGCCCCCAGCATGGCCGCCAAACCGGTCAGCACAATGGGTTTGGCGCGCACCGCACCGGAACGGATGACGGCTTCTTCGAAGTCCATGCCATGGCGGACCTCTTCGTTGATGAAATCCACCAGCAGGATCGAGTTGCGGACGATAATCCCCGCCAAGGCGATCATACCGATCATCGAGGTAGCAGTGAACTTGGCTCCCAGCAGCGCATGACCGGGCATTACACCAATCACAGTCAGTGGAATCGGCGCCATGATAATCAAAGGTACCAGGTAGGAACGGAACTGGGCCACGACCAGCAAATAGATCAGGATCAGGCCCACCGAATAGGCAATTCCCATATCACGAAAGGTTTCGTAGGTGATTTGCCACTCGCCGTCCCACTTCAGGCTGTATTGATAGGGGTTCTCGGGCGGATTGATCAGATATTGTTGCAACGCGGTGTCCCCCTTCGCACCCGAATCGGACAGCGCGGCGTAGATTTCGAACATGCCATAAAGCGGACTGTCCAGTTTGCCGGCCATGTCCCCGGTGACGAATACCACCGGCAGCAGATCTTTGTGATAGATGCTGTGCTCGCGCCGGCTGTCGATCACTTGCGCGATTTCGGACATGGGCACCAGCGCGCCGCTGCTGGAACGCACTTTGATCGCCAACACCGACGCGAGCCGCGCCTTGTCGGCCACCGGCAGTTCGAGGCGGATCGGTACCGGGTACTTTACCTGCCCGGCATGCAAATAACTGACGTCCTCCCCGCCCAAAGCCGTCGCCAGCGCGGCGCTGACCTCCTGCTGACTTACGCCCAGTGTGGCCGCCTTTTGCCGGTCCACCGCCACCACCAGGCGCGGGCTTTGATCTTCGACCGAATCATCGATATCGATGATGTCAGCCGTTCGTTCGAACACCGAGCGCACTTGTTTCGCGACCCGGATCTGACCGTCATAGTCCAAGCCATAGATTTCGGCCACCAGCGGCGACATCACAGGCGGACCTGGTGGAACCTCGACGATTTTGACATTGGCATTGAAACGCGCACCGATCTCCTGCAATGGTTCGCGCACGCTTAATGCAATTTCGTGGCTTTGCTCGTGACGGTGACTTTTGTCGATCAGATTCACCTGGATGTCGCCGACGTTGGCGCCCGCGCGCAAATAGTACTGGCGCACCAGTCCGTTGAAATTGATCGGCGAAGCGGTCCCTGCGTAAACCTGGTAGTCGGTCACCTGCGGAACGCTCGCCAGATATTGGCCCAGCTCGCCGAGCACCCGCGCCGTTTGTTCCAGGCTGGTACCTTCAGGCATATCCACAACCACCTGGAATTCCGACTTGTTGTCGAACGGCAGCATCTTCATCACCACCAGCTTCGCCACTGCCAATCCGACCGACGCGGCGATCAGCACGATGATCACCACGCCCAGCAGCCGTCGTTTCCCAGCCCCGTCGCGACCGCGAAGAAACGGTCCCACCAAGCGTTGAAACCAGCGGTACATGCGATCCGATGGGCCGTCGTGATGGCCTTCCGGCTGTCGCGCGCGCCGCGACAGAACTTTGAACGTCAACCATGGGGTGACCACGATTGCGACCGCCAGAGAAATCAGCATGCCGATACTGGCATTGATGGGAATCGGGCTCATGTACGGACCCATGAGCCCGGTAACAAACGCCATCGGCAGGAGCGCCGCGATCACCGTGAATGTCGCCAGTATGGTGGGCCCCCCCACTTCATCCACGGCCATGGGAATCGCTTCCGACAAGCTACGACCGCCCATCTGAATGTGCCGGTGAATGTTCTCCACCACCACGATGGCATCGTCCACCAGGATACCGATGGAGAAGATCAGCGCGAACAGGGAAACGCGGTTGAGGGTGAACCCCCAGGCCCACGACGCGAACAATGTGATCGCAAGCGTGATGACGACGGCTGTGCCGACAATGATCGCTTCTCGCCACCCCAGCGCCAAAAGCACCAGCAGAACGACGAACGACGTGGCGAAGATCAGTTTACCGATCAGAGTCTGCGCTTTTTGGTTGGCCGTTTTGCCATAGTTGCGCGTGACCGTCGCATGCACGCCGTCAGGCACGAATGTGCCCTTCAGCTGCTGGAAGCGTTCAATCACCTGGTCCGCGATCTCCACCGCGTTGGTACCGGGTTTTTTGGCCACCGCGACTGTCACAGCTGGATGCTCACCGCGCAACCGTTGCGGCAGGTCGCTCCCGGGGCCAGTTCCGAACCAAGCATAATGCTGCGGTTGGTCAGGCTGCTCCTGAACTTCGGCGACATCGCGCAAATACACCGGTGCGCCGTCGTGCATGCCGACCACCAAGGCGCCGATGTCGCGTACATCGCTCAAGAACGACCCGGCCTGAACCGGCGTCTCGCGGTTGTCCGCCACCAATGCGCCGGCGTCGGTGGATGCGTTGGCGGCGCGCAACGCGGTCCTCAGATCACCGAGCGCGATGTTGTATCCGGCCATGCGCTGGGCGTCGAACAGCACATGCGCGACGCGCTTCGGCCCGCCGATGGTATAAATATCCCGCGTGCCGGGGACCCGCTTGAGTTCAGCTTCAATGGCGTGCGCGACTTTCTGCAACTCGAAGGCGCCGTACCGGGGTTGGTCGGACCATAACGTGAGTGCCACAATGGGCACATCGTCGATGCCCATGGGCTTGATGATCGGCTGACCAACGCCAAGTCCGGGTGGCAACCAATCCTGGTTGGAATAGATGGCATTGTACAGACGCAGTATCGCCTGATCGCGGTTTTCGCCCACCTTGAACTGCACCGTCAGCACTGCCATGCCCCGGCGTGAAACCGAATACACATGTTTGACGCCGTCGATCTCGGACAGGATCTGTTCAGCGGGCGTGCTGATCAGGTGTTCGACCTCTTGGGCTTGCGCAGCGGGAAACGGGATCAAAACGTTGGCGAACGTGACATCGATCTGCGGCTCTTCTTCGCGAGGTGTCACCAAAACGGCGAACACCCCTAAAAGTACTCCCACGAGCGCGAGAAGAGGCGTGATTTCCGAGTGAAGGAATTTTTTTGCGATTGCGCCGGAGAAACCTAACCGTTCTGCCATCTGTACACCGTCTTCGATGGTGGCTCGGACGAGCCGTATTGTTGTTAGTGATCTGGAACAGCCGTACCGTTCGACTGCGCGTGCGCGCCTTACGCAAGCGCCCTTGCAATTCGTATCCGAACTTCGGGATATGCTAGGAGGCGCTCGGTGTGCGCTGCGCCTTGAGCACGACGCCTGCACGAATCGGATCCAATGCTACACGCTCGCCTTCCTGCAGACCGGACAATACTTCGACGCGGTCATCGTACTTCGGTCCGACCCGAACTTGACGGAACGCCACCCGCCCGTCATCGGCGAGCACATAAAGTCCGGTGACTTCACTGCGATGGACCAAGGCCTCGCTCGGCACCAGCAACCGCTTGTCTTCTCCCACCACGAAAGCGATCTTCACCAGCATCCCGGGAAACAGCCCCTCCGTACCCGAGGGCAGGCGCACCCGGACCTTGAACGTGTGCGAGGCGGTATCGGCATAGGGAAATACCGTCAACTTCTCCGCCGCCACCCTGCGCCCGTCCGCGCGCAAGAGGCTCGCGCGGCCGTTGTTACGGATATTGTCGATGAAGCTCTGCGGCAACTGCACCAGGACTCGAAGCTGCTCCAGCGAAACACCGGTCATCAGCGGTTGCCCCGGATTCGCGGTTTCCCCCACTTCGACATGACGTTCCAAAACGATGCCGCTGTAGGGTGCGCGCACCACGGTGTGATCGAGTTGTTCCTGAGCCTGCTCGGCCTGGGCGCTGGTCGCTTTCACCCGCGCGCGGGCGGCATTGAGTTGCGCGCTGGCTTCGTCGAGCGCCGACTTGGCCACCAGCTTGCGCTCGAAAATACTCTTGGTGCGATCGTAATTGCGCTGGGCCTGATCGAGATGGGCCTGCGCCTCGCGCTCGTTGGCTTTTGCCGCTTCCAATTGCGCGCGTTGCTCGGTATCGCGAAAGCGGATCAGGACGTCGTCTTTATTGACGTAGTCATCCACATCAAAATTGATTTCCACGATCCGACCGCTGGTTTGCGCCGATACGGTCGCACGGTTGACCGCTTCGACGACGCCGTCGAATACCCGTTCTTCCGGTACCGTCGATTTTTCGACCTGGACCGTGTCCAAGCCGGCGCCCCGATCGCCGGGCGCGCCGGAGGCGACACAGCATAACAACGCGGACGTCGCGAGCAGCAGGCGCAATTTGAGCATACTCATTCTCCGGAAAAGATCGCGAACCGAAGGATAGCAGATCAGTTAATATTAGAGATCACTAATATTTAAATCAATTCGGACATACATCACGCTTCAGTCAATTCCCCTTCAATCCGTGTGTTCCTCCCGCCGATACCGGAAATGAACCAATGGTGCTTGGGATAGCCGGGGGACACGTTCATGGGGTTCAAAGGACTGCGCGCTGCATTACGCATCGGCAGGCGCCAAGCGGCGCCGCGCCTGCGCACATCGACATCCGCCGACCGACGTCGGCGCAAAGGCCGCATCGAACTGAGTCTGGCGGCCGATACGCACGATATCGAAGCCGCATACGCACTGGTGCAGGCCCAATATCTGCGACGCGGCTACGCCAAACCGGGCGGGTCGGTGCGCTTCGTGAGCCATTGCTGTATACCCACCACCCATACGCTGATCGCCAGCGTCAAGGGTACGGTGGTCGGGACCGCCAGTCTGATACTGGACGGGCCACTGGGCTTACCGCTGGAATCCACCTACGCCGGCGAAACGCAAGACTTGCGGGACGCCGGCGAACGGCTTGCGGAAATCTCCTGTCTCGCCACCCGCAGGCGCGGCGACGCACGCGTGCTGCTCGCCCTGTACCGGGGCATCTACGCCCTTTGCCGCTATCGATTCGCGGTTGACCGCCTGTGTATCACGGTGCATCCACGCCAGGGCCGGTTCTATCAAAAAGCGCTGATGTTCAATGCCATCGGGCCGGTGCGCGATTATGCCGCCTGCAATCACGCGCCCGCGGTCGCGTTGGGCTTGGACCTCGGGAGCGCGGAGAACCGCTTTCGGCGCACCCATGGCTGGGGGTGGTTGTCGCGCTTTTTTCTCGGCCGCGACAACCTCGCCGCATTGGCGCACAGCTTTCATATAGGACATGACACGGACGCACGGCTGGCCTTCGCCAAACGCCAGCCGAACTGGGAGACGCTGGATCGCGAGTTACGCGATCAGATCGTGCAGTGCTACGCCGAGAGTTGATTCGCCGCTGAAGTACGTGAGCGGACATGGCCGGCCGGATGACGGCCAGCCGACACCGGATCAGATCTTGAATCCGGCGAGCACGCCTTCCAAACGGCGCGACAGTTCATTCAACTGTTCACTTGCGGAAGCGGTTTGCTGCGCGCCCGCCGCGGTCTGTTCACTACTCTGACTGATGGAAACGATGTTGCTGTTGATTTCCTCGGCAACGGCGCCCTGTTGTTCCACGGCGCTCGCAATGTGCGCGTTGCGGCTGTTGATGCTCTGCACAGTCCCGGAAATTTCCGCCAAACACTCGGCCGCTTTTTCGACCTGATCGACACCGCCTTGGGCGCGGGCACGGGTTTCTTCCATCGCCTTGACTGCCACTCCCGCCTTGGACTGCAGTCCCTCGATCATCTTGTGGATTTCTTCGGTCGACTGCTGAGTGCGACTGGCCAGCGTACGCACTTCGTCTGCTACGACGGCGAAGCCACGGCCTTGTTCGCCGGCGCGGGCCGCTTCGATAGCGGCGTTGAGTGCCAACAGGTTGGTTTGCTCGGCTATGCCACGGATCACATCCAGCACCACGCCGATGTTGTCGGTGTCGGCGCGCAATTCTTCCAGGCCCCGCGCCACTTCCTCGATTTTTCCGACCAGCGCATCGATTCCGCCCAGCGCTTCGGTGGCGATCAGCGCGCCATTGCGCGCTTCCCGCTCGGCTTCTTCGGTTGCGCTCGCAGCCTGTTCCGCGTTGCGCGCGGCTTCCCGCACCGTCGCGGTCATTTCGTTCATCGCCGCGGCCACTTGCTCGATTTCGCTCTGCTGAGTGCGCATACAGCGATCGGTTTCGTCGGTAATGGCCGACATGCGGGTGGACGATTCCGACAACTGCTTGGATGAATCCGAAATTTCGGCGATCGTTTTGCGCAGGTTCTCCGCCATGCGATTGATGCTGTCGATGATGACGCCGATCATGTCATGACTCACCAGCGTGCATTTGTGGGACACGTCCTTGTTGCCGATGGCATCGGCGACATCTGCCAGACGCCTCATCTTGCGCAGCAGCACGAAGTTCAGCAGATAGAAGTTGCTCACTCCCATCAGCACCCCCGCCACCAAGCAGCTGCCAATGAACCAGCCTTTCATGCCGTCTTGAAATTCGACGAATTGGTCCGCGAACACAGGAAACAGTGCTCCGAGCACCACTCCGAAGCCTACAAACGTCAGCAGCAGATTCTTGAGAAGACTGGGCTTGCCCAGCGACCGGATTTGATCACGCATGTCCATCGTCCTTATTCCCCCAATTCCTGCTTATGCTCAGCCCCCGAGCCTAAGTCAGCGTCATGGAACCTCTCCTGGATGGGTGGCGACCAGTGGATTCCCCGCATTGTCCCGGGTATCGGCCTCCTGAGAATAAGCTTTAACACCGCCATCGTGTCGGCTCCGAAAAGGCAAACGCCCGCGGGCGGAGTCCTGCATCCCTAAAGTCCGTGGACGGCCGACCGATAGCCTATGTGCGCGCCCATCAAGGGCCTTGTTACCCATTACTCGTGTTGATTCACAGGAGGACGAAATGTCCCTGAAGCCCCGCGTTGCCGCCGCTGTTGCCGTCGGCTTCCTGTTCCTAGGCTCACTACCGGCTATGGCCGACCTCAAAATGGGCGTGTTTCCGCGCCGTCCGGTGGCTGCGACCCATCAGTCATTCAAACCGTTGGCGGAAGAATTGAGTAAACAGCTCGGCGAGAAAGTCGAGCTGGTGGTTGCGAAAGACTTCAAGGATTTTTGGAAAGGAGTCAGCGCCGGCGAATACGACCTGGTGCACTACAACCAGTATCACTATATCAAAAGCCATAAAGAGAACGGCTACAAGGTTATCGTGGCCAATGAAGAACAAGGCCAGCGTACGATCGCTGGAGCATTGTCCGTGCGCACCGACAGCGGCATCAACGCGATCGGCGATCTGAAGGGTAAAACGATCCTGTTCGGCGGCGGTCCGAAAGCGATGGGCAGCTATATCGCACCGACGGCCATTCTCAAGAAGGCGGGGCTCGAGGCCGGCAAGGACTACAAGGTCGAATTCGCCAAGAATCCTCCGAGCGCCGTGATCGGCGTATTCAACAAAGCCGCAGACGCAGCCGGTTCCGGCAATATCATTCTGAAGACCAAAGGCGTTTCCAGCAAAATCGACGTCACACAAATGAAGCTACTGGCTGAAAGTGAGCCGTTCACCCATCTGTGCTGGGCAGTCAAAGGCGACATGCCGGAAGACAAGGCCGCCAAAATCCAGTCCGTCATGACTTCACTGAAAGGGGCCCCGGCCGGTGCTGAGGTTCTGAAGGCGGCGAAGGTCACCGACTTCTACCAAGTTACAGACGGCGATTTCGCCAAAGTTCGTGAAATTACGAAGTTCGCCATCGGCGAAGATTACTGATCACCGGAGTAGCGAGCTGCGAAGCGCACAGGCCAGGGACCGGCCACCACCATTCGGGGAGAGGGTTCACAATCATGTTCAGTTCAATACGTAGTCTCGGTTTGTCGGCTAAATTCATTCCGCCGGTGGTCGCAGGGGCCCTCGTTGCCATGACCGTCGGCGCAATGTTCGTCGTCAATGAAACCAAGCGCGCCAGTAGCGAGCAAACCGGCATTTCCCGCGAAGCGTTGACCGCAGAGCAGCAGAGCGCTCGCGAAGCGGCCACCAACGCCCTGGTGTCCAAAGCCGACATTATTGGCAGTTTCATGGCCAAGACTGCGGCCGATTTCATTTTATCCTACGATTTCGCCTCGCTGACGTCGTTTCAAGCGCAGGCCGCCAAGGACCAAGACGTAGCCTATTCAGCGTATCTGAAACCGGACGGCAGCGCGTTTACGCCCTACAAAAAACCGGAAGGCGTGGAAATCCTGGAAAAACGCTATCCGGTCGTCTCCGACGGCGACACCTTGGGTTACGTGTTGATCGGAATGTCCACCGAATCGGTCGCGTCCGGCACCAAGACCAGCAACGACCGTATTGCAGCCGCGGTAAAGAAAGTCGATGCCGCAGGCGAGAGTTCGCTGGATCGTTTTTACGTGATCATGGTGGTCGACATGCTGGCAATCGCCGCCATTCTTTCCGCGATTCTGATGTATCTGTTCCGCTCGCAAGTGGTGCGCCCCGCTCGGGAGACCACCAAACTGATCGAAACGTTAGCCGCCGGCCACGGCGATCTCACCGTGAAGCTGCCGGTCACCAGTCAGGATGAAATCGGCAAGCTCCGAATGGCGGTCAATGCGTTCGTGGAATCGTTGCGTAACATGATCGAAACCGTCGCCAGCGAGGTGCGTCAGCTGGGAGCCGAATCCGGCGAACTCACGCGATTCTCCGCCGAGCTGTCGGGACAGTCCGAACAGCAGCGTTCACAGACCACGCAGGTCGCGACCGCCATGAATGAAATGACGGCGACCGTGCAGGAAGTAGCACGGAACGTTTCCGAAGCGGCGCAGGCTGCCGAAAAGGGTCAAGCCGAGGCGGAAACGGGGCAAAAGGTCGTGTCGGCCACCGTATCCAGCATCCGAAAACTTTCCGATGAAGTGGAATCTGCGGCTGCCGTCATTGCGCGTCTCGAGGAGAGCAGCGAGAAAATCGGCAGCGTCCTGGACGTGATCAATGGCATTGCGGAGCAGACCAACCTGTTAGCCCTGAACGCCGCCATTGAGGCCGCCAGGGCCGGCGAACAGGGCCGCGGCTTTGCGGTTGTCGCAGACGAGGTGCGCACGCTCGCCTCCCGGACCCACGAGTCGACTCTGGAAATCAGAGAAATGATCGAAACGGTTCAAAGCGGCACCAACGACGCGGTCACCGCCATGGACCGTGGACAGTCCGCCGCGCGCGACAGCGTTTCCCAGGTCGAGCAAGCCGGAGCTTCGCTTCAATCAATCTTGCAGATGGTCTCGACGATCACCAACATGACCACCCAGATCGCCAGTGCCGCAGAAGAACAGAGTCTGACGGCGGAAGAGATCAACCGCAACGTGGAATCGATTCATCAAATCAGCGAACAGAGCGCCACCGGCGCAGAACAAACCGCTCGTTCGAGCTCGGAACTTTCCGAACTCGCCAACCGGCTCGAGGGGCTGGTTGGTCAGTTCCGTATCTAACGATCGCCAAAGCCAAAAAGCCCCGCATGCGCGGGGCTTTTTATTTTCCGGTTCAAAGTTCACCGGGCTGCTGGTTACCCGCCACGGCACGTAACGCATCGCGAATCGAATCCGGCGCACATTTGATGTCCCAGAAGCTGCCCTTGCCCAGCATGGTCAGATCCGGGAAGCTCTGTGCGATCCTGAACTTGGCGTGCAACGCCATCACCTCCCCTTTCGAAATCAGTATCTCGTAGGGAAGATGGGGCGTCGATTTCAATTTGGCGTCGGCATTGACCGTGTTCATGATGAATTTGTCCGCGCCGCATCCCTTGGTCAATCCGACGCCGATCAATGTCTGCTCGGATTTCGGCAGATCCACGCGGTAGACTTCGGACGTGCCGTCCACGCCTTTGGCGAGATTGGCTTCCACTTCCTTCACCGCTGCCCGCTGATTTGGGAACGAACCGAGTTTCCATGGTTCGTCGAAGTACGGCATGAACATTTTATAGTGATAGTTGCGCAGCTCGTCCGCGCTTCTGCCTCGAGCCCCGAATGTCTCCTCGTCCCCCAGGGCTTCCTGCAGCTTTTGCGCCACATCACTCAAGTCCCCTTGCATGCGGTATACATTGGCCATATAGCGGGGATTGGTATATGCAACCTGAACCTCGTTTCCCACGACTGTGGCCGTGACCCGTTGCACGGCGCCGAAACCGCCCATATCCGTGCGTGCCGCAGCCTGCTTGAGTTCCGGACTGGTTATCGCGATCACGTAAGCCTTCTCGTAGGGCGCATATTCACCGACCGTCTCGAAACCATGACTTTTCAACGCATCCTTGATATTGGCCACTACTGTTGCCAGATCGCCTGTTGTGCGCGCAGCCAGAACGTAAGGACGCAGCATTTCATCGGCTCGCGCTTTGCTTGGGACAACAAGTCCCGAGGTCACAACACATATCACCAGCAATGCGCCGAACGCGCTCAATAATCTATTCATGACATCTCCCCCATGAGATCGTTTTGGTACCACTGAAGTTCACACTGACTAACGTCAATAGCGCCACGCGCCCCTATTCCGCACCGGCCGGCTTACCGTTGACCATGTTCTGTAGCGCTGTACGTACAGCTCCCGGGGCGCACATGATCGAAAAGAAGCTGTTGTTCCCGACCATGCTCAAGTCCGGAAAGCTGATGGCGATCCGAAAATCCGCCGGTAAGGCGAGCACTCTGTTCCCCAAAACGAGCACTTCGTACGGCAAATGAGGCGTTGATTTGGTTTTGCCGAAATCGATCTTGTCCATGATGAAGGCGTCGCCACTACATCCGTCCGTAAGATGTACCCCGAACAGCGATTCGGGTTTACCGGGCAGATCGACCCGGTAGACTTTTGCAACGCCGCCATCCTGCTTGCGCAATCCGTTCTCCACCACTTTCAACGCTTCTTCGTGACTATCGAAGCTACCCAGTTCATCGACGTCATCAAAGTAAGGGCGCATGAACATGTAATGATATTTGCGCAACTTTTCCTTGCTCAGGCCCTGTGCTCCAAACGGTGTTCCGCTGCCGAGCGCTTTTTCCAAATGATCGGCAACATCCGACAGGTCGCCTTGCATACGGTAGGCGTTGGCCATGTAGCGCGGATTGGTATAGGCAAGTTGGACGTGGTCGCCCACTTTTGTGACCGCCACTCTCTGCACAGCGCCAAACCCCCCGTGGTCGGTTTTCGACGCGGTGGCTTTCAACGCGGGCGAGGTCACGGCAAGAATCGTCGCCCCATCGTACGGGGAGTATTCGCCGGCGATTTCGAATCCCGCCGCAGTCAGTTTGTCGCGGGTGTCCGCCAACACCTTTGCCGGATCACCCGCGGTGTCGGACACCAGGACGTAGGGTTTGAGTTCGCCCTCGGCATTGGCATAGCCCGACACGGCGAATAGCGCAGCGGCGATCAACAGGAAAAAACGCAAGCCGGCAATAACAGGTGGAACACGCATGGGAAAACTCCTTACCTTATTAGGCGACGCGCGGCGTTGCGCCGCTGTGCTCGATGCACGAAAAAAAGGGCCATGCGAACATGGCCCTTTTTGGCATTACCTCAAGAAATGAAACTCACGATGTGACCGATCAGAACTTCCAAGCCCAGCTGGCCTCGATTTCGTACTGCTTCATTTCCAGTTCGATGTTTTGGCCAGGGTCCAGCGGATTCGATCCGGAAACCGTCTTGCTCGGTGCATACATGAAAGCCATGCTCAGTTCATTGTTCTTGCCCATGGCTTTGGTGAAACCCGCGGTAATGTGGTTCTCCATCACGGCAGGCGCCAATATGTTGAACAACACTTCGCTACTCGGGATCGGCTGCTTGCCGTGACTGACGCCCACGCGCCACGTCCAGTCGCTTCCCGATTGCCACTGATAACCGAGTTTGTAAATGGTCATGTCTTCCCAGCCAAAGCCGGCGCCGTTGTCATCGCCCAATCGCGCCGTCTGCAGATTCGGTATCATTGGATTGGCGATTGATTTCACATTGCTATACCAGATGCGCTGGATATCAAATACCAGCGCCGATTCGGGCGTGGTATGCCAGGCCAGGCCGATGGTCGCGGAGGCGGGAATATCGAAACCGCCCTGTTCCGCGAACAAACCTTGGTAATCCTTGAGCTCACTCATCTTGATCTTGGACGTATACGTCGCGCCTAGCGTCAACGCGGGCGCCACATCAGCCTGAATTCCCAATCGCAGGCCGGCGCCATAAGAGGTATCGTGGCCGTTGTTGGTCAAGTTGCTCGAGTCGCTTGAAAACCCCCCGAACCGGCTCAAACCGCGCGCCTGAAAAGTCTGCCCGGCCAATACCAAGCCCGCGCCCCATGAAGCACTGTTGTTGATCTTGCGGGAATAGGTGGGCGTGACGAACAATTGCATCAGATCCACGCCGGTCCGGCCGCCGCCGAACGTACCCATGCCGCCGCCGGCACTGGCCGGATAATCGGTATTCATACCGCCGTTGCCGTACACCGCCACGCCGAAGGAACTGTCGGCATTCAACATCCAGTTGGCCGCGAAGTGCGGAATCAGGAAATAATTCTTATCACTCTTAACGGTTCCGGGGGCGAGGCCAAAGCTTCCCGGTGCGCCCGACGGGTTGCCACTCACCGTATACTGGCGCCGCGGACTGAATACTGCTGCGCCCAAATCGAACCGCTTTCCAACCCAGACCATCCCGGCCGGATTGGTAGCCGCCGCCATCGCATCCTGGGGAAGCGCCACACCTGCACCGGCCAAGCCCTTGTCTTTGGTGCCGTAGCCGTGTGCGAAATAACCGTTTGTAGCGTTCGCCGCCGTCGGCGCCACGACCACGGCAACCGCTAGCGCAAGCAGAGAATGCTTGAACTTGGATCTCATAGTTTGAATCCTCCAGTCCGGCAGCCGCGAGGCAAGGTTGCAGACTGCCACAATAATTGTTGTTGGAATGCCACACCCTTGAGCGGGATAAACTATCGTTGCAGGCATCCTGCAATATGTCAATACGTTTATATGGTTTATTGCTAATACGAATTGCGCCTGCGTACGAACACAAAAAAATCCATTATCGGCCGGCGGTGCCGGCTATAGGCGTCGCCTCACAGCGTATGACTTTTCAATCGCCAGCAGCCACATTAAAGTAGCGTGCGCACAACGATGAGGGTTAAGAAGCATGACGAAAAGAAATCCATCCCTGACTTCGGTCGTAGCGGGAACTGCGTTGCTCATGGGGGCGCATGCCCATGGCGCGGGTTTCGCAATTATCGAACAAAGTGTCGCCGGCCTTGGCAACGCGTTCGCGGGCGGTGCCGCGAGCGCCGAGGACGCGAGCACGGTGTATTTCAACCCGGCCGGCATGTCCAGGCTCGGGGAAACCGAATACGACCTGGGAATGCATGTGATTTCGCCCTATAGCCAGTTCCGCGGCAACGGCACATCCAAAATCGGCGGGGTCGTTCCGTTGACAGGCGGTGACGGCGGCGAGGCCGGCGTCACCGGATACATCCCCAATTTTTATTACGTGCGGCGCTTGAATTCCGACTTCAACTTCGGTCTCGGCATAAATGCGCCGTTCGGCTTGGCGACGGACTACAACGACGGCTGGGAAGGCCGCTACCATGCACTGAAATCCGAGGTGTTCACCGTCAATATCAACCCGTCCTTGTCATGGAAAGTGTCCGATCATCTATCCCTGGGCGCCGGAATCAACGTGCAGTATGCCGATGTGCCGGAACTCAGTAATGCAATCGATTTCGCAACAGTCTGTGGCGCGTACCTCAAAAGCGGCGTCACAAGCGCGGCAACTTGCGCCGGTCTACCCACCTCGCGCGACGGCAAAGTGGAATTGAATGGCGATGATTGGAGTCTCGGCTTCAACCTCGGCTTGCTGTACCAATTCACCGACTCGACGCGTGTTGGCGTCGCGTACCGCTCGAAGGTGGATCACAAACTCGAGGGAAGAGCCGACTTCACCAATACGCCGACTGGTCTGAGCAATCTCGGCATCTTTGTCGACGACGCCATCAGCGCAAATATCACGTTGCCGGAAACGCTGTCGGTGAGCGCTTATCACGAGCTGGCTCCCCGCTGGGCGGTGATGGGGGATGTCACCTGGACGCGCTGGGATCGTTTCGACGAACTGCGGGTGAAATTCAAGAACAATCCACAGCGCGATCTCGTCACACCCGAGCAATGGGACAACACCTTCCGATATTCGCTTGGACTCAGCTACCGCTACGACGATCGTTGGACCTTGCGCACCGGGGTCGCCTATGACGAGACACCCGTGCCATCGGCACAACTACGCACCCCCCGCATTCCGGGAAATAATCGGCGTTGGCTGGCATTGGGCGCGAGCTACCGCGTTTCGGACCACACCAAGGTCGATGTCGGTTATGCGCACTTGTTCGTGAACGGTAGCCCGATCAACAACACGAACACGACCGGGGCGACACTGAACGGAAGCTTCGACCTGGCCGTTGACATCTTCAGTGCTCAGGTACGGATGATGTTCGATTAATTTGAAAGGGCCGACAACATGAAAAAAGGCCGCGCCAGCATGCTGGCGCGGCCTTTTTCAATCCAGGACTGGATACCGTCTCAGATATACAGACAGATATCGGACTCGCCGGCAAACTCGAAGAACGTAGCGGCACCGCCATATTCGATACCGTCGATGAATGCCGAAGGATTCATGTCGAATAGATCCACCGTCATCTGACATGCAATCATTTTCACTTCCGCTTCGAGGCAAAGGCTGCGCAACTCATCTACGCTGGCGACGCCTTTGGACTTCATCTTCGACTTCATCATCGCAGTCATCACGGATTCCATGCCTGGAATTGCAGTCCCGAGCACCGGAAACCATTTATCCATCCCCATCGGCATGGGCATGCCCGGATTACCGAGCGGTGATACCTTCAACGCCAATTTCTTCTTCAACAACTGCAGGCCGTAGAACGTGAAGAAGATCTGAGTCTCATAACCCAACGCCGCTGCGGTCGACGCGAGAATAAACGGAGGATACGCCCAGTCGAGCGTTCCTTTAGTGGCGATAATTGCCAGCTTTTTTTCGTCTGACATACATTGACTCCCTCATCCGCTCAGCGATGCCGAGGCACCGTCCGCGTAATGACTTAGGCTTTCTTGATCAAGAAATAGAATTTGCCACCGTCTTCGCGGGACTCCATCAGGTTATTACCTGTCTGCTTGGAGAACGCTTCAAAGTCCTTCACGGAACCGGGATCGGTCGCGATAATGTGCAGGACCTGGCCGGATGACATGCCCGCCAGCGTCTTTTTTGCGCGCAGGATCGGAAGCGGACAGTTCAGACCGCTTGCGTCCAGTTCTTGATCGAAATTCGCCATTGCTCAGCTCCCCTTCAACGATATTGGCTTGTGTTTACCCGTGACATCGGCGCTCGTATTAGCCGCTCCGGATATTAGAATTCAGCGCTACACTTATATGACAACTATGGCCCAAACGCAAGCGCATCGACACCGTCCAAGCACCCGTCAGATGGCCTTGGATTTTGCAATTTTTCATTTGTCGTTCCGTCGCTTACGCGACACTCTCGACGACTGGCAGACCCTGGCGGGCCCAGCCCATGATGCCACCCCGAAGATTATAGACGCTGTCGAATCCCCGTTCCGACAGGAACATGTATGCCTGGGCCGAACGCGCGCCAGTGCGGCAATAGAGCACGATTTCATGGTTACGGTTCAACTCATCCGCCCGCAGGGGCAGCAGGTGCAACGGCAGCTGCTCTCCTCCCGGGATCATGCCCTGCGCAAACTCACCCACAGACCGGACGTCGATCAACCGAAACTTCCTGTCCTCCTGAAGCCACTGCACCAGAACTTGCGGTTCGATTTCCTGGATTGGGGTCACTTTGCCTCCTGCGGTTCAGCCAAGGGTGCGAATAGTATATAAGCCATTTATTATATAGATGAGGGCACACACGCACAATCGCGCGGAACTTTCATTACCGCGCCTGGCTCTGACGCTGGAATCGGTTATGATCGAGCGCGTCGTTCATACCCGCTCGCGACCACAATCACCCATTAAAGCATGTTGAACCGCCTGATAGCCCTATTCCTTTCCCTTGTAATGGGAATTTCCTCTACGGCAGCCGCCGAAATCCAATTACCGGATATTGGCGATCCGTCGGGGTCCGCGATCTCGCCGGACCAGGAACGCGCGCTCGGCGAAAGCGTAATGCGGCGCTTGCATCAGGAATTGCTCATCATGGACGATCCGCTTTTACAGAGTTATATCGATTCGCTGGGGTATCGGCTGGTGTCCCACAGCGATCGGCCGAGCGAGAATTTCACGTTCTTTATAGTCCACGACCCCAGTATCAATGCCTTTGCCGCACCGGGTGGCTACGTCGGGGTCAACTCCGGCCTGATCCTGACGACCGAATCCGAAAGCGAACTCGCGGCGGTGATGGCCCACGAAATCACGCATGTCACGCAGCGGCATATGGCGCGCACCTATGAAGCGGCCGGGCACTACCGCATGGCCGCCGCCATCGCGCTGCTCGCCGCGATTCTGGTTGGTGGGCATAGCGACCAGTTGGCACAGGCCGCGATCGCCGGTGGCGTCGCAGCCAGTGCCCAGATGCAGATCAACTTCACCCGAGCCAACGAGCGGGAAGCCGATCGCCTAGGCATCCAGACCATGGCCGCTGCCGGCTACGACCCCGAAAGCATGGCTGCGTTCTTCGAGCGCATGCAGCGCACCTCCCGACTGTATGGGACACGTCCACCGGAATTTCTGAGTACTCACCCCGTAACCACGACGCGTATCGCCGAAGCCCGCAGTCTTGCGCACAACTTCGGCGCGCCGAAATCCCGTGACCAGACCAGTTACCAGTTGATGCGCGCGCGCCTGCGCGTGCTCGGCGACAAAGATCCGCGGACCGCCGAGCGGCTTTTCTCGGAAGAGCTGCAAAACAGAGAAAAGGACCAGACTGCAGCACGGTACGGTGATGCGCTTGCGCTGCTGACCGAGGGCAAGGCGGACGAAGCCCGCAAACGGGCTGATCAGCTATTGCAGACCGACCCGGACCGGATTGCGTACCTGATATTGAGCGCGCGTATCGATATGGCGCGCGGTCGACATCAACAAGCACTGGACACATTTCAACGCGCTTTACTGAACTATCCAGCCAATTATCCTCTGAGTTATTTTTACGCCGAAGCGTTGCTGAGCGTAGGCAAACCGGCCGAAGCCCGCGAAGTGTTACAAAATTACATGAACAGCAGCATCCCAAACGGTGCCGTGCGTAAACTGTATGCCCAAGCTGCCGGCGCATCGGGACACCTTGCCGAGGCCTATCGCAACATGGCCGAATACTATTTCCTCAATGGCCAGACACACGCAGCAATCGATCAACTCACCCGCGCCTCCCAGCTCAAGGACGTCGATTTCTACGAGGGGTCACAGATCGAAGCGAGACTGCAGGAATTGAAACGGGTCGCCGCCGACGAACGCGAGTAACGCTCAATTATTCTTTTATATTAGCGATCTTTAACATTCTGACCTTCCCCTTTCCCTCTTGCGATCTGTGCTTGTTTGGGTATGCTAGTCGCCAAGCTGTGCTCGATTCCGGATATGCAGCGAAAATAATTACACCGGTTGCCGCGACGCGGCCTTCAATAAAATAGGTGTACATCGGCGCCCTGCGCCGACTGATCACCAACATAAAGCATCCAAACGTAACGTATCGAGGAGGAAATCATGCGGCACACCGCAAAGTTGATCTCCACCGTAGCATCCGTGGCCGCGCTGCTTGGCAGCATGGCACTCGCCTCCACGGGCGCTCTGGCGGCCGATGACAGTGATAAGAACATGACGCCCGTCGAACAAGGCAAAAAGATTGCTTTCGACCGCAAGAAAGGCAACTGCTTGGCATGCCACCAGATCGACGACGGCAGCCTGCCCGGCAATATCGGGCCACCGCTGGTCGCCATGAAGGCCCGCTTCCCGGACAAAGAAAAGCTGCGCCAGCAGATCTACGATCCGACCCAAAACAATCCGGGGACGGCGATGCCGCCCTTCGGCAAGAACAAAATCCTCAGCAAGGATGAACTCGACAAAGTCGTCGAATATATCTACACGCTTTGAGGACCGGAATTGGATCCGCCGCTGGCGGATCCATCAATAAAGATTTCGACTAATAGGAGAGTGCAGTCGTGAGTGATATCAAACGCAGAACCTTGCTGAAAGGTACGCTGGCTGCGAGCGTGGTGGGTGTGGCGGCCGGTGCCGGTCTGCTGACGCCGCGGATGGTGTTGGCGGCGTGGCCGGAGAAGGCCTTCGATGCCAAGAGCGTGGACGCGGCGCTGCAGGCGTTGACGGGCAAAGGCGATGCGAGCGAGAGCAAAGACATCGAGATCAAAGCCCCGCCGATTGCCGAGAATGGCGCCGTGGTCGGTGTGACGGTCTCTTCGAGCCTGCCCAACGTGGAATCGATTTCCATTCTCGCCGAGAAGAACGCCTCGCCGCTGGCGGCGAGCTTCAACCTGGCCTCCAACACCGAGCCCTTCGTGGGCACGCGCATCAAGGTGGCCAAGACCTCCAACATCATCGCGGTGGTGCGCTCCGGGGGCAAGCTCTACAGCGCCAGCCGGGAAGTGAAAGTCACCATTGGCGGCTGCGGCGGTTAAGGGCCCAGGCGCAAGTCAACGGCAAGGATTGAACAGAGGACACGACAATGTCAGGTATCAAAGCACGTGCCCAGGTACAGGGCGACACCACTACGGTCAAGGCACTGATCAGTCATCCGATGGAGACGGGTCAGCGTAAGGACAAGGCCACCGGCAAGCCGATCCCGGCGCATTTCATCCAAGAGCTGAAGGTCGATCACAGCGGCAACAATGTGCTCGACTGCATGTGGGGCCCGGCGGTTTCCAAAAACCCCTACTTGTTCTTCAAGTTCAAGGGCGCCAAGGCCGGTGACAAGATCACCATCTCCTGGGTCGACAACAAGGGCGAGAAAGAGTCCGAGAGCTTCGAGATCAAAGCCTAGTTCCGATCGGTTTCCGCGATACTGGAGGAGAAAATAAATGAAGAAACTTCTGCTCGTTGCCACTGCACTGGGAATCATCGGCGCTGCGCCGATGATCGCCCAGGCCACGCCGAAGGATGACCTGTCGGCATTCCGAGCGTACTTCAAGCAGCGATTCCCGAATGTACCATTCGAGGATTTCAAGAACGGTATTTATGCGCTGGACAAAGACCGTCGCGCAGCTTGGGAGGATTTCGAGGCTTTCGCACCTCCGTATGAGGAAGGCGTCGAAATCGGCAAAAAATTGTTCAACAAGCCCTTTGCCAATGGTAAAACCTACGGCAGCTGCTTCCAGAACGGTGGTGTCGGCGTGCGCCAGAATTACCCGTACTTCGATGCGAACACCGGAGAAGTCGTCACGCTGGAAGGCGCCATCAACGATTGCCGCGTCAAAAACGGCGAGAAACCGCTGAAATGGAAGAAGGGAGACTTGGCCGCTATTTCCGCGTACATGGGCTACACCTCCCGGGGTAACAAAATCAACGTCAAGATTCCAGACGATCCCCGGGCCCTGGCGATCTATGAGCGCGGAAAACATTTCTTCTATGCCAAGCGTGGTCAATTGAATTTTTCGTGTGCCGATTGCCACGTTTACAACTCGGGCAACATGGCGCGCGCCAATCTGCTCAGCCCAGCCTTGGGCCAGGTTACGCATTTCCCGGTGTGGCGTAAGAAATGGGCCGGCAAATCCGGTGGTCCGCTGGGTGGCTTCGGCACCTTGCATCGTCGTTACGGCGGCTGCAACAAGCAGGTCCGCGCAAAGCCATTCAAAGCGCAAAGCGATGAATACAAGGCTTTGGAATATTTCCATACCTACATGAGTAATGGTCAGGAAGTAAACGCGCCCTCGCTGCGGCAGTAAGGCGCAACGGCGACAGTTCTTTTTCTTATCGGAAAGGAACTAAGCGTAAAAGGCCCGGTCCCAAGGATCGGGCTTTTTTTATATGCCGAGTGGTGCCGCTTCCCACGTTGGCACCGCCATGGTCGGGTAGTAATTTAGCCGGCCAACGGGTATCATTGGCCGACAAAATTAGTATAAAAGGCAGCCAAAAATACTGCCTAAACAACCCCTTAGTTGACACGCAGCAACCCTTTCCGGTCCTGCGCGCACCCTGTAATCAGCCGCTAGATCCAAGTTTCTTTGGAGGTAGAACAAGATGAATATGTCCCGTCGCGAGTTCCTGCAGATGTTGGCCGTCGCCAGCGCCGCCGGCTTCAACCTGAGCGCCTGCGGCACGAGCTCGCAAGCGGGCGAGCAAGCGGTCAGCAAGCCCGGCGCCGGTGCGAAGGCGCAAAAAGGACCGAGCAATCTGTATGAGCTTCCACCGTTCGGGAACGTTTCGCTGTTGCATTACACCGACTGCCACGGCCAATTGCTTCCGATCTACTTTCGCGAGCCGAACATCAATCTGGGCGTCGCCGAAATGCGCGGAAGACCGCCGCATGTCGTCGGTGAACAATTTTTGAAGTTCTATGACGTTAAGCGCAATACGCCGCGCGCACACGCGTTCACCTACCTGGATTATGTCGAGGCAGCACAGAAGTATGGAAAGCTGGGTGGCTTCGCTCATCTCTCTACCCTGGTGAAAACAATGCGCGATCAACGCCCGGGAGCCTTACTGCTCGACGGCGGTGACACCTGGGGCGGAGGCTCCGGCACGGGATTATGGACCAATGCTCAAGATATGGTCGACGCCCAAAAGTTACTCGGCGTGGATGTAATGACCGGCCACTGGGAATTCACGTTCGGTGCCGATCGGGTCAAAGAAATCATCGAGAAGGATTTTGCCGGCCATATCGATTTCGTCGCGCAGAACGTCGTCGATAACGACTGGGGCGAGCAAGTCTTTACACCTTACGTCATCAAGGAAATGAAGGGAGTTCCGGTGGCGATTATCGGTCAATCCTTCCCTTACACCCCGATCGCCAACCCTCGTTATCTGATCCCGAACTGGTCGTTCGGAATCCGCGATGACAGTATGCAGAAAATGGTCGACAAAGCCCGCTCGGAAGGCGCGCAAGTGGTGGTCGTGCTGTCGCACAACGGCATGGACGTCGATCTGAAGATGGCCAGTCGAGTCAACGGCATTGACGCCATCATGGGCGGCCACACACACGACGCCGTCCCGCAGCCGGTCGAAGTCTCGACTCCGAATGGCGGCAAGTGCCTGGTCACCAACGCAGGTTCCAATGGCAAGTTCCTGGCCGTTCTGGATTTCGACGTCAAAGACGGGAAAGTGCGCGACTATCGCTATCGCTTGTTACCGGTGTTCTCGAATTTCATCGAGCCGGATCCGGCGATGACGGCGTACATTGAGAAGATGCGCAACCAGGATGTGTCCTACAACGGCGAAAAGTTCAATATGAAAAAGCGCTTGGAGGAGCAAGTGGCCGTAACCGACGACCTGCTCTATCGGCGCGGCAACTTCAACGGCACGTTTGATCAGCTGATCTGCGATGCGTTGATGGCGGTGCAGGATACGCCGATTTCGTTCTCACCGGGATTTCGCTGGGGTGTGAGCGTGCTTCCCGGCCAACCCATCACATTCGAACATGTAATGTCGCAAACCGCCCTCACCTATCCAGTGGTCACCCGCAATGAAATGTCCGGAGAGATGATCAAAACGATCCTCGAAGATGTGGCGGACAATTTGTTCAACAAGGATCCGTACTATCAACAGGGCGGAGACATGGTGCGCGTCGGTGGACTGAAGTACGCCATCGATCCGACCAAAGAGATCGGCCAACGCATCACCGATATGCAACTCGACGGAAGCCCGATTGACGCCAATAAAACCTATCCCGTTGCCGGATGGGCCAGCGTCGCGCAACCCTTGGAAGGGAAACCGATTTGGGACCTGGTCGCGGAATATTGCCGCGATCGTAAGAACGTCAAGATATCGGAGCTCAACGTCCCGCAGATCAAGGGCATCCACGACAACCCGGGGATCGCGGACGCCTGAACCGAGAGCGTCGTTTCGAAATAAGAAAGCCCCGCAAAGCGGGGCTTTCTTATTGCTCATGAAGTCCGTTCCGGATGAGACTCGTCGAAACGAAGCCCCGCGATACAGTTCGGCTTGAATTTGGTGGGCCGTGAAGGATTCGAACCTTCGACCAGCGGATTAAAAGTCCGATGCTCTACCGACTGAGCTAACGGCCCGACAAAGTGCGGAATAATACAATATTAAGGGCCAATCACAAAGCCCTGCGGTCGGCGACCGCAGGGCACACGTGACGGGTCAAAGCGCTTCCAGTTTACGCATGCCTTTCGGAAGCAGATGCATATCCACCAAAGAAGTCACCAGTGCGGAACCAAAGCTAGCGTCTTCGTGGAGCATTCGGTAGTACTGAACCTTCATGGTCATCGCACTGCCCCACACAATGCTGGCGAAGGTGATGAACGAGCCCAGCGCCAACGCGGACACGCCGGTCACGCCCTGGCCGATGGTGCAGCCCAGACCGAGCACGCCGCCAAACCCCATCAGCACCGCGCCGATGAAATGGTTCACGAAGTCACGGAACGATGCGAACCATTCCCAGCGAAAACTTCGCGCGAACAAGGACCACAGCAAGGAACCCGCAATCACGCCCGCAAGCGCCATTACACCAAAGGTGAGATAAGGCTTTTGAAAACCGTTGATGCCGTAACGCAAGGTGTAGCCCATCGGGTTGATGAAGGTAAACGACTGCGTATTCAGTGAACGCGCCTCCGCGGGCTTGACGAGCGCGGGTTTGGCGGCGTCCCCCTCGGACCCCATTCCGAGTGAATCGTCCTGATACATACTCCAGTTGGCGACGTACTTATCCAGGGAAACAAGTTGTTGCTCACCGAAGAAATTCGCCTTCACCTGCACCGTGCTGGTCACGTACCACGCGCCGATCACAGCCAAGCCGACGATCAATCCGCCGAGGATGTTGTCGAAGCTAGTGCGGAAGTCCCGTGAACGGAAAATGAACGCAAACAGTCCTAGCGCTACCACGGCGCCGATAATAGTCCGGGCCATCAGTGCGTGATCGGGCGAAACCAGCGAGCCCAGATCCTGATTGCGGGGCAAAGTCACCCGCAGCCCCTGCATCCAAGGGAGGAACAGTTCCGACATCAATGTTTTGTCTGAACCCGGGAATGGATACACCATGAAATACGCGATGACCGCAATCACCAGCAGCACCATGACGGATTTCAAATTGCCGCCACCGACGCGAATGAGCGTTTTGTTGCCGCAGCCGCTTGCGAGCGTCATGCCGATGCCGAACATTACGCCGCCGAAAAGATTCTCCGCCCAAATGAAAGTGTTGGACCGGTACGGCGGGAAAGAATCGGTCACATTGATGACACCGGAATACTCCAGAATCACTACTCCAGCCATCGCCACCGCGATTGCCAGTAGCCATGCGCGAAAGCGACCGGTGTCGCCCATGTTGACCCAATCCGACACTGCACCCATGGTACAGAAATTGGTTTTATTGACGACAGCCCCCATTACCAGTGCAATGGCGAACGTCGACCACAGCATGACCATCCAAGCCTGACCGAAACTTTCGAATACCATGTCAATTGCCCTCTAGTGCTTTCCCCGGACTCGTTGGCGGACTTCATTATGAAAGGCACAGATGGCTGAAACCTCTCCTGACGGACCGCTCAAGAAGCAAATCCGGCTAATTATACGCCGAACGCCGGCGGAGTGTCATTTCAAGCAAAAAGCGCTATGAATCAAGGGATATTCAACGATAGCGGGTCGGATCGGGGACCGCAGCGGCTGCAAATCCGGCGGCGCGCAGACGGCACGAATCGCATCGCCCACACGCCGCCCCTGCATCAGTTGCCGCATAGCAGGAAACAGTGAGCGAATAATCCACCCCCAGGTCGACCCCCCGGCGGATGATGTCCGCTTTACTCAGGTCGATGAGCGGGGCGCGCACCTGAAATCGCGCGCCTTCCACACCCGCCCGGGTGGCAAGATTCGCCAACTTTTCGAAACAGGCGATGTATTCCGGACGACAGTCCGGGTACCCGGAGTAATCCACTGCATTGACGCCGATGAACAGATCGTGGGCGCCAAGTACCTCCGCCCAGCCAAGTGCCAGCGCCAAAAATACCGTGTTGCGCGCGGGGACGTAGGTGACGGGTATGCCCCTCGTGGGCTCGGTGGGCACGTCAATAGCATGGTCGGTCAGCGCTGAACCGCCGATGCTGCCGAGATCAATCTCCACCACCTTGTGCTCGGTTGCACCCAAGGCGTGCGCAACCTGCTCAGCAGCCTGCAACTCAGCAGCGTGACGTTGCCCGTAGCTCAAGCTGAGTGTGTGACACTGATATCCCTGTGCTCGCGCAATCGCCAGCACGGTCGCGGAATCCAGTCCGCCGGAAAGCAGCACCACCGCATCGCCCCCCGCACCGGTCACGTCCGCAACGCCAAGCTGATCGGGGCCGCCAAGATCGATTTACTCATCATGCGTCAGCGGCCCGGTTCATCGCCCCACAGGAGCTTGTGGAGCTGGACCTGCAAACGCACCGGCAATCGATCCTCCAGGATCCATCCCGCAAGAGTGGCCGCAGGCAACTCATCGGCAACGGGCGAAAACAGCACTTCGCAGCGACCGTTGAGCTGCAGCAGCCGCAATTGTTGCCGCGCCCACTCGAAATCATCCCGGCCACCGATGACAAACTTCACTTGATCGTGAGGGTCGAGCCATTGCAGGTTTTCGTATCGATTGCGCGCCGATTCACCCGAGGCGGGGGTCTTCAGATCCATGACTTTGATCACCCGCGGGTCGACCGCCGACAGATCCATGGCACCGCTGGTTTCCAGGGATACCTCGTAACCGGCGTCGCATAGCGCGGCCAGTAATCGCGTACAGCCCGGCTGCGCGAGCGGCTCACCGCCCGTTACGCAGACATGATGTGTGCCATAGGAGGCAACCTCTGCGGCGATGGCGTCGAGCGACCGCCAGTCCCCGCCCTGGAAAGCGTACGCGGTATCGCAATAGCGGCAACGCAGGGGGCAGCCGGTCAGCCGCACGAAAACAGTGGGCAGGCCGACGCTACGCGATTCGCCTTGAATCGAGTAAAAGATTTCTGTGATCCGCAGCCGTGCAGGCTGGATTTTGGGTGCGGCGCCGGCGTTCATCCGCATATTGTACAACAGCTGCCCAGTGTTGAACGCCGCCTCGTCAGTGGCCTTCTTTGTGCATCCGTTGTAAACGGGTTTCGGCCAAACGCGCGGCGGTGCTATTGGGAAATTGCGAGACTACTTGTTCCAAAGCTTTGCGGGCCTCGCCCCACTGTTGGAGTTCGTATCGCGTGAACCCCAGTTTCAGCATCGCGTCGGGCACTTTCCTGCTGTTCGGATACTGTGACACCACTTTCTCAAATTCTGCCGCGGCGGTTTTGTATTCCCGTGATACGTAATTTGCCTCGCCTAGCCAGTACTGGGCATTGTCGGCGTATCCGCTCTGCGGATAGGCCTTGAGGAACTTCTGCAAAGCCTCGATCGACTGCGGATAGCGCCCGTCCTTCAGGAGGTTGAAAGCTGCCTCATAGGCAGCGCGTTCATCGGCGCTGGGCGCCGCAGAGGCGCCTTCCGGTGCCGGCCCCGCCGGCGGCGTGGACGCCGAAGCGCCGCCCGCGGGCGGCGTCGCGGGACTGGAGCTTTGCGCGGCGCGGTTGCCGGCCCCAAGCTCCAGTTCCCGTAGACGCCGGTCTACGTCCAGGTACAGCTCGCGCTGCCGCCGTTTGACTTCCTCGAGCTGGTGATTGGTTTCCTCTGCATCGCCTCGTAGCTGACGCAACTCTCGTTCCAGTTGCTCGACTCTCTCGAGCAGGAACACCATGCGCTGCTCAACCGGCGTTGCGCCTGCGTCGGCGCGCGGCGCAACCGCAGTTGGTGATGCGGCCCAAGCGATCGGCGTCCCTGCCACCGCGGCGAGCAACAGCCCGCCGCCCCATGCCGAACGCATACCAACCATGCCTTTACCTCTTATAAATGATTTCCACGCGCCGATTCTGCTGCCACGCACTTTCGTCATGGCCGGTCGCGACGGGTCGCTCTTCGCCGTAACTCACGGTCTGAATCTGGGAATCGGCTGCGCCCATGAACAACATCAAGCGCCGGACCGCTTCAGCGCGCCGTTCACCCAGGGCGATATTGTACTCGCGCGAGCCCCGTTCGTCCGTATGCCCTTCCAATGTGATATGGGCGCGAGGGTTGGCCGCCAGAAACTGCGCGTGGGCCTGCACGATCGGACGATATTGGTCCTGAATCTCGCTTTTGTCGTAATCGAAGTAGATTACCCGTTTGGACAACGGATTGGAGGGGTCCTCGGTCATCGGGTATGCCTGTACTCCTTCCTGCTCCGGCAGCGGTGTCGCAGTCGCACCCTCCGCGCCCGGCACGCCTTCCTGACCGGAGCGGTCTTCGATCGAAATATCCGAGGGCGCCTTGGTCCCGCCCGTGCCGCCGCAAGCTGCGAGCAAGGTCGCAAGCATTGCAACCGAAATCAGCTTTCCAATGATGTTCATTTCGTCTCCTTCGATTTGTCGGTAAATGGTCCCCAAGCCGGTTCGCGGACGTCGCCCTGCTGCACACGCAGCCGTTGCCGAACCTTTCCGTCCACCGAGACGGCGGCCAATTCGCCCTGATCGCGGTGTGCGGTGGCGTATAAAATCATGCTGCCGTTGGGCGCGAATGTGGGGGATTCGTCCAACGGCCCTTCCGATACTACGCGCAACGTGCGGTCGCCGAGATCCAGGATCGCGATCTGGAAGCCGTCGCCGCTACTATGCACCATCGCCACAAGCTTGCCATCCGGTGAAACTTCCGGGCGAGCGTTGTAGTTTCCTTCAAAAGTCAGACGTTCGGCACGACCGCCGGAAGCCGGGACCTGATAAATCTGCGGGCCGCCGCTTCGATCGGAAGTGAACAATAGACTAGCGCCATCGGGCGTCCAGGTCGGTTCCGTATCGATGGCACGATTGTAGGTAATGCGCCGCATATTGCCGTTCGCGATCTGGATCAGATAGATCTCAGGATTTCCAGGATCGTCGCGGGACAGCGTAACCGCCAATTGCCGCCCGTCGGGCGACCACGCCGGCGCGCCGTTGATGCCTTTGAAGGCCGCCACTTTGCGTGCGGTGGCGGTCTGCAGGTCATGCACGTATACCGCAGGCTGCCCGCCTTCGAATGACACGTACGCCAGACTGCGGCCGTCCGGTGACCAGGACGGCGACATGATCGGCTGGCTGGAGTTGACCACCTGGAATTCATTGTGACCGTCGTAGTCTGCGACCATCAGGCTGTAACGCCGCGCCTTGGCAGCGCCGCTCGCGGTGATGTATGCGATGCGGGTGCTGAACGCGCCGCGCACGCCGGTCAGCGCCTCGAAGATCACGTCACTGATGAAATGGGCGGTGCTGCGCAACCGATTGGCGGGCGTCGGCAAATTGTAGCCAGCCAATTGCTTGAGCTTGTAGGCGGGACGATCCGGCGCCATGGCCCCGGGTTTGTAAATATCGAACAGTTGGAACTGCACCAGATAAGAGCCATTCGCGGTCGGCTGTACTCGACCCACGACCAGATTGTCGACGCCGATGGCGCGCCATTTTTCGAAGTTGACTTCGCTGCCGTGATGGGGCGTTTCCAGAAAATCCGATTGCGGCTTGAGTTCGAAACGGCCGCTACCCCGCAGATCATTGGCGACGATGGCGCTTACGTCCTGCGGCACGGGTCCGGAGCCGGCCCATTGGAATGGCACGATGGCGATGGGAATTCCACCCTCCGTGCCACCCGTGATATGAATTTCCAGTAGCGCTTGGGCGTTGCCGGCCCATAACCAGGCACCGGCCAGCACAACGCTTGCGATCAGCTTTCGTATCATCATTCCAATACCTCGGATCCTAATCCTTGACCTCGAATGTAAAGCGGATGTCCCGGTCGAAAACGTCGGGATCGGGCGCAGGCGGCAACGGTGAAGCCTTGTACACCGCTGTTTCGACCGATCGGCGGAACAGGTCATCGCCGGTGCACGAGGTCACCCGCACCGATACCACTTCACCGCCGGGTATCTGGCTCACCAATACCTCGCAGGTCGCACCCTTGGCCACGTGCGCCGGCCGGCGCCAATACCGCCGCACTTTATCCGCGATCGCCGCGACGTAACGCGCCTTTTGTTGCTCGATTTCTTTGCCCCGCTGCGCCTTGAGCCGGGATTCCTCCACCGCCAGTTGCTTTTGCAATTCCGCTTCGCGGGCTTTGCGTTCGGTTTCCTCTTTGCGGCGCTGCTCCTCCGCGGCGCGCTTCTTTTCCAACTCGACCAGGCGCTTCTTTTCCGCTTCCGCTTTCTGGCGTTGCTCCTCGGCCTGTCGCGCCTGCTCTTCGCGCTCCTTCTTCATCTTCTCCAGGCGCTCAGACTCGGCCTTCTGCTCGGCGCGCAGCTTTTCCAAACGTTCCTGCTCGGCTTGCTTCTGCTGCGCGAGCCGTTGCTGTTCCTCGCGCTGTGCCAGGCGCTGTTGTTCCTGTTCTTCGCGCAACTTTTCGAGCCGTTGCTGCTCAGCCTTTTTTTCCTTTTCGGCCTGCTGCTGCTCCTGTTCGCGCTTCTGCTTCAGCTCAGCAAGCCGCTGCTGTTCCATCTTGCGAGCGTCCCGCGCCTCCCGGGCCTGCTGTTCCAGGCGCTCCTGGCGGGCTTGTTCCTGTTCCCGTTTGCGCTTTTCCTGCGTGCGCAGCTTTTCCATCTCCTGCTGGATCTTGGCTTCGTCGACGGCCACGGCTTTGATCGGTTCCACCTTCGACTGCGAGTCAGCCATCGGTGTCGGAGAACGCGCAAAGCTCAATACCAGCATGGCGATCAAAGCGATATGTACCACTATCGCAAGGGTGACGGGTCCCGCATATTTGCGCAACGAGCTACGTGCCACGGCTACGCCTAACGCTCCGGAGGCGGCTGCGTCACCAGTCCCACACTGGGCGCGCCGGCCTGCTGCAAAAGCACCATGGCGCGCGTCACTTCCTGATACGCCACTTCGCGATCGCCTTTGACAACGACCGGCGTGTCCGGCCGGTTGCGCAGTACCGCAGCTACCCGCGCGACCAGTGTCGAGTCGTCGACCGGCTCGGGCTCGGCCTGGCCGACCGCGATGTAATAATTACCTGTCTTATCCACCGTGACCTGAACCGGCGTGGCTTCATCCGGTGGCAACGGCTTTGCCGACGCCTGCGGCAAATTCACTTTCACGCCTTCCGTGATCAGCGGCGCGGTGACCATGAAAATCACCAGCAGCACCAACATCACGTCGATATAGGGGACCACATTGATCTGCGACATCGGCGGCTTCTTGATTCGCTGTCGCACTAGGTTTTACTCCGTGACTGCTGCGCACCTGCGCTGTAAGCACCCTGATCATGGGCGTGCCGATGCAGGACGCTGGCGAACTCCTCGACAAACACATCGTAACGGTTGGCGAGCCGCTCAACGTCATTGGCGAACCGGTTATAGGCGATGACCGACGGGATGGCCGCAAACAGTCCCGCGGCGGTGGCGATCAGCGCTTCGGCAATACCCGGAGCAACCAGAGCGAGCGTCGCCTGTTGCACGTTGCCGAGCGCGCGGAAAGCATTCATGATTCCCCAGACGGTACCGAACAAGCCAATATACGGGCTGGTCGAGCCGACAGTGGCCAGAAAGGACAAATTCGTTTCGAGTTCGTCGATTTCACGCGACATTGCAACGCGCATGGCACGTTGCGAGCCTTCCATCACCGCATCGGCATCGATCACGCCTTGTTTTCGCAAACGGGCGAATTCGCGAAATCCCGCTTCGAAGATGGTTTCCATTCCGCTGGTATTGTCGCGCCGGGACGCGATCTGCCGGTAGACTTCGCCGAGATCGGCGCCGGACCAGAACCGGTCTTCGAAAGCGTCGGCGGACCGGCGCGCGCGGCGCACTGCAGCCCATTTCGAAAATATCATGACCCAGGCGACAACCGATGCCAGCAGCAACAGTGCCATCACGGCCTGGACCAGGTGGCTCGCGCCGATGACGAGGTGCAGGAACGAAGTATCAACCTTCAACAGAAATCTCCCTAGTCATTGCTGCGGGAATCGGGCACGGCCGGAAACCGTCGGCGTCCAGACAAACGAGCCGGATACGGGCGGTTGCGAGCGCGTTGGAGCCTTCAGCACGCAGCACGGTCTGCTCGACGCTGAGACTCGCTCGGCCCATTTCCACGAGCCGCACACTGACACGCAAGGCATCGTTGAACCGCGCCGGCTTGAGATATTCGATGGACGCCGATCGTACCCCAAAAATAACGCCTTGTTCGTCGCGCAACCGATCCTGTTCGAACCCCAGCTTCCGCAGCCATTCCGTTCGTGCGCGTTCCATGAACTTCAAATAGTTCGCATAGTACACGACACCGCCGCAATCAGTGTCCTCGTAATAAACACGCACCGACCAATGAAACTCGTTCAGCATTTCGCTATGACTTGTGTGCGCTTTGGCGTATGACCACAAAAAAATACACAAATTCCTTCGGACGTCATTGTAAGCAACGGCGCCGCCGGATGCATGGGGTCTCTTACGACCTTAGTCGTTGTCGGCAAGATTCAAGCTGGCCTGGGCTTGAGCGGAAGGTGTCAGCCCGAAATGACGATACGCACGTTCCGTTGCCACCCGTCCGCGGGGCGTGCGCATGATGTAACCCTGTTGAATCAGATAGGGTTCCAGCACGTCTTCAATGGTGTCCCGTTCTTCGCCGATGGCCGCCGCGAGGCTATCCAGGCCCACCGGGCCGCCGCCGAATTTTTCCATGATGGTGCGCAGCAAGCGGGTATCCATGTGATCAAAACCGCTCGCGTCGACGTTCAGCATACGCATGGCTGCATCGGCGACCCCGGCGTCGACCCTGCCGTGCGCTTTCACCTGGGCGAAATCCCGGACCCGGCGCAATAGTCGGTTTGCGATGCGAGGCGTGCCGCGCGAGCGGCGGGCGATTTCCGCCGCACCGGCGGCATCGATCTGCATATCGAGAATGCGTGCCGAACGGCTGACGATAGTAGCCAGGTCGTCGACGCCATAGAATTCCAGGCGCTGCACGATGCCGAACCGGTCGCGCAACGGCGATGTCAGCAGGCCGGCGCGGGTGGTGGCACCGACTAATGTGAACGGCGGTAGATCCAGCTTGATGGAACGGGCCGCGGGGCCTTCGCCGATCATGATATCGAGCTGATAATCCTCCATCGCCGGATACAGCACTTCCTCGACCACCGGGCTGAGGCGATGGATCTCGTCCACGAACAAAACATCACCCTGCTCGAGATTGGTCAACAGGGCCGCGAGATCCCCCGGCCGCTCCAGCACCGGACCCGAAGTATGCCGCAGGTTGACGCCCAGTTCGTTGGCCACGATGTGCGCCAGTGTGGTCTTGCCGAGCCCGGGCGGACCGAAGATCAGCACGTGGTCCAATGCTTCGCTGCGGGCGCGCGCGGCTTCGATGAAAATCCCCATTTGCTCGCTCACGGCCGGCTGCCCGACGTAGTCGGCGAGACGTTTCGGACGGATGGCGCGATCCACAGCGTCATCGTCGACGTGAGCGGCGGAAGTGACTAGACGGTCGGACTCGATCATGGCTCACAGGCAGCGGCGTAGGCGATGCCGGCTCCTCCAAGGGCGATTATACATATCCGCGTGCCCGGGGCCCTGTGGAAAAAGCAACTTCAGGCGACGGCGTGCGGCGACAGCGCCCTGCCGTCAATGTCCGCCAGGGACCTTGCCGATATTCGATCGGGCCTGCTTCAAGGTCGCACTGTGCCCTGCAGGGCCAAGCGAATGATCTCCTCGCTGGCCAGCGCTTTGGCATCGGCGACGCCGCTGACCATGCGGCCGGCCTCGGGTGGCTTGTAGCCGAGGGCGATGAGTGCGCTGACAGCGTCTTCGATGGCGGATGGTTCCGGCGCATGGATGCGGCCGGCGGACACGGGCTGAAGGGAAGCGGTTTTGTGCCATTCGCCGATACGGTCGCGCATTTCGATAATCAGGCGCTCGGCGGTCTTCTTGCCGACTCCGGGCAATTTCACCAACGCCGCGGTGTCCTGATTCTGCACACAGGCGACGAAGCCACCGGGACTGATACCAGACAATATGGTCAGCGCCATGCGCGCACCGACGCCGGTCACTTTGATCAGACTGCGGAACAAGCGCCGTTCCGCCTGATCGGCGAACCCGAACAGGGCGTGACTGTCTTCACGGACCACCAGATGAGTGTGCAGGGTCACTTCGACACCGACCTCGGGAAGCACGTAGAACGTGGACATGGGGGCTTCGACTTCGTAGCCGACGCCAGCCACGTCCAACAGCAGCTGCGGCGGATGCTTCTCGAGCAGCACACCGCGTAACCGGCCGATCATGGCACCAACCTGCCACGGCGGCGGCCGCGCACCGCCGGCAGTTGCGCCAAGCCCCGCGCCGTGTGGCTGTGGCACAGCGCCACGGCCAGCGCGTCGGCGGCATCCGACTGCGGACACGCGTTGAGTTCCAACAATGCCATGATCATGTGTTGCACCTGACTCTTCTCAGCGCCGCCACGCCCGACAATCGCGAGTTTCACCTCCCGCGGCGTGTATTCGCTGACCGGAAGATCGCGCAGCACGCCGGCGCAGATGGCGGCGCCGCGGGCCTGGCCGAGTTTCAGCGCCGAATCGGGATTGCGGCTGACGAATACCTGTTCCACGGCAAATTGGGTCGGCTGATAGCGGTCTATCAATTCGCCGACCGATTCGAAAATGACTTTCAAGCGCGCCGGTAGTGGACCGGCTGCAAGGCGTACACAGCCGCTGGCGACATAGCGGCTTTGGCCGCCGTCGCAATCGATCACCCCGTAGCCGGTGAGCCGGGAACCAGGATCGATGCCAAGGATGCGGATCATCGCCTGCGGTCCGCGCCCTGCGCGAAGCAGCGCCAAGCCGTGCGGATTGCGGCGATTTCGGCCACGTGGCTCATCCGAGCTGCGCCAGAACCTCGTCGGAAAAATCGGCATTCGAGTACACGTTCTGGACGTCGTCGAGATCTTCGAGCATGTCGACCAGCTTCATAACCGATTGAGCGTCCTCCAGTTCCAATTCGACATTGGTGGCGGGGCGCATGGTGACTTCCGCAGCGCTAGGCTCCAACCCTTTGGCTTTCATGGCTTCCTTGACCTCGACGAAGGCCTCGGGCGCTGTCACCACTTCGACGCTACCATCTTCATCGCTGGCGATATCGTCCGCCCCCGCTTCCAGCGCCGCTTCCATGATCGCGTCCTCGTCGCTGCCGGGTGGATAGTTCAGCACCCCGATTTGAGTGAACAAATAGGCGACCGAGCCATCCGTGCCCAGGTTGCCGCCACACTTGGTGAACGCGTGGCGCACATCGGCCACGGTACGATTGCGATTGTCGGTCAGGCAATCGACCATGATCGCCACGCCGCTCGGACCGTAGCCTTCGTAGCGGATCTGCTCATAGGCAGCATCGTCGCCGTCGCCCGAACCGCGTTTGATGGCGCGCTCAATGGTGTCCTTGGTCATGTTGTTGGACAGGGCGGTATCCACCGCTGAGCGCAAGCGCGGATTGGCGGAAATCTCGGCGCCGCCCATGCGCGCCGAAACCGTGATTTCACGGATCAGTTTGGTGAATAACTTCCCGCGCTTCGCATCCTGCGCCTTTTTGCGATGTTGGATATTCGCCCACTTGCTGTGCCCGGCCATACGAAACAAATTCCTCTTGAACCCGAAAATATGCAGCTGATCTTACCATGGGCTTAGTGCCGCCCGGCAGGCGCGTACCCATCAGTGCAGGAATTTTCCATGGCGCAGAAAGGCGCAAACCTGCCGGGCGACTGCCGGCGAGAACAACAAACCAGTGTGGGACGTACGTATCTGGATGTGATCCGCCAGCGCGGACACCTGGGTCTCGGTCACTGCAACCGCGCCGTCGCCGGGGGCGCCGAGCCCGCCCATGAGGGTGCCCAAACCGATGCCCGCGGTGCCGGCCACGCCACCGGTTTCGCGAGTCGCCGGCCAAGCGGGGCAATCGCCCAACAGCCCCCGCTCGAGACTGGCGCCAAGCAGCGCGCGCCCGCCCGGCAATCCGGCCAGACGCGCGGCACTGCGGCTGCCGCGCAGGGGCGTCCCGAGCAACACCACTCGCCCTGGCGGTTGCTCGGGAAAGCCATGAAACAAGTGGCACAGCACCACACCGCCGAGACTGTGGGCGACATAGTGCACCGCGGCCGCCGGATGGCGACCCAGCCAGTCCTGCAACACATGGGCATTCTGCCGCGGACTGCGGCCGACGCTGGCGTAGGCGAAACGCGCCGTTTCAAAGCCGCAACGGCGCAGTCGGTGGGCGAGCACAGCGGTTACCACCGGTTTGCACCAGAGCCCGTGAAGCAGCACCACTAACGCAGCCTGGCGCTCCAGTCCGTTGCGTTCAGCGATCGCCATACACGCCCTGAGCTTGCATCAGCTCCTCGATCGCATCGCGATTGGTCCAGGAAGAAACCCGGGCAAGCGCCTCACCGAAGGACAACCATGCGTACTCGGTGTGCTCCGCGGGGTGCAGACGCACGGGCGCCGGCCGCGGCAGTCGCAGGACGAACAGATACTCGGTATTTTCGCGTACCTCCGGCGCGTAACGTTTGCGCCAGGCCGGGAGGATCGGAAAACGCTGTACCCGGCCCGTGGGGCGCACTTGATATTCGGCACCCAGCCCGGTTTCTTCCCATAATTCCCGGCGTGCCGCAGCCTCGGGAAGCTCCCCCCACTCCAGGCTGCCGGTCACGGACTGCCAAAAATCAGCGGGATCCCGCCGGCGCAGCAGCAGTGTTTCGCCGGTGTCGGTGTAGATCACGACCAACACCGACTCCGGCCGCTTATAGTCCGGACGCATGGCACGCGGTGGGCCGGATATCAGGCCCGTCGGCGGCGTCCGCCGTTACTTCAACCGGATTTCTGCTCGCTCGCACTTGGACGCAACCGAATCCCCAGCTCCCGCAACTGTGCATCGCTGACGCTGGAGGGCGCTGCGGTCAACAGACACGCCGCAGTCTGGGTCTTGGGGAACGCCATGACGTCGCGGATCGAAGCCGCACCGGTCATCAGCATCACCAGGCGGTCGAGGCCGAAGGCAATTCCGCCGTGGGGCGGGCAACCGTAGTCCAGCGCCCGGAGCAGGAAACCGAACTTGTCCTCGGCTTCGGCATCGCTGATCCCGAGTTGTCGCAACACGCTACGTTGCACGTCGGGGCGGAAGATACGCATGGATCCGCCGCCCAGCTCGGTGCCGTTGAGGACCATGTCATAGGCGCGGGAAAGACACGCGCCAGGGTCGGATTCCAACAACTGCAGATGTTCTTCTTTGGGGGAGGTGAATGGGTGGTGCAACGATACCCAGCGGCTCTCCTTCTCATCCCGTTCGAACATCGGAAAATCGACCACCCACAAGGGCTTCCAGCCGTGCTCGACCAAGCCCCGGTCGTGGCCCAATTTGACCCGTAAGGCGCCCAGCGCTTCGTTCACCACCTGGGCCTTGTCGGCGCCGAAGAAAATCAGGTCTCCGTCTGCGGCGCCACTCCGTTCCAAAATGGCGCTGACCGCAGCGTCCGGTAGGAATTTGAGTATCGGTGACTGCAGGCCTTCGCGGCCGGCGCTGCGGTCATTCACCTTGATATAGGCGAGCCCCTTGGCGCCATAGATGCTGACGAACTTGGTGTAGTCGTCAATTTCCTTGCGGGTCAGTTCGCCGCCCGCGGGTAACCGAAGCGCCGCGACCCGGCCATGGGGATCTTTCGCGGGCGCGGAAAACACCTTGAATTCGACGTCCCGCATCACGTCGCCGACGTCCACCAACTCCAGCGGGATGCGCAGATCCGGCTTGTCCGAACCGAACCGCCGCATGGCCTCGGCATAAGTCAAACGAGGAAAAGGATCGGGCAGTGCGATTTCCAGCACCTTGGCGAACAGCGAGCGAATCATTTCCTCCATCAGGCCCATGATCTGTTCCTCATCGAGGAACGACGTCTCGATGTCGAGCTGGGTGAATTCCGGCTGTCGGTCAGCGCGCAAATCCTCGTCGCGGAAACAACGCACGATCTGATAATAACGATCCATGCCCGAGACCATCAGCAGCTGTTTGAACAGTTGCGGCGACTGCGGCAGGGCGAAAAAAGCGCCTTGATGGGTGCGGCTCGGCACCAGATAGTCGCGCGCTCCTTCCGGCGTGGCGCGGGTCAACATCGGCGTTTCGATGTCCAGGAAACCGTTGTCGTCCAGAAATTCCCGTAGCGCGCGGGTGATCCCGGAGCGGAATCGCAAGCGGCGCAGCATCTCCGGGCGCCGTAAATCGATGTAGCGGTAACGCAGGCGGTGTTCCTCGGACACGCTGTCGTCGTCCAACTGGAACGGCGGCGTTTCGGAACGGTTGAGTACGACCAGCTCCCGGCCAAGCACCTCGATGGCGCCGGTAGGCAGATCCGGGTTTTCCGTACCCTCCGGGCGGCGCCGGACCTTGCCCCGCACGCTGACTACGAATTCGCTGCGCAGCGTCTCGGCCAGGGCAAAGGTTTCCGGAAGATCGGGATCGAACACCACCTGCACCAAGCCCTCACGATCGCGCAAATCGACGAAGATGACACCGCCGTGGTCACGCCGCCGATGCACCCAGCCACAAATCTCTACATCCTGACCGAGCTGGGTATCGTTCAATTGGCCGCAATAGTGACTACGCATGATGTTGTTCCGATGTGACGGCGCTGGCCGCAAAAATGCCGATTTTAGCGAATTAAGCGGCAGAAAGCCGCAGGAGCGCGAATGTTACGTGCTCGAATGGGGGGGTGCAACCGTGCGCGGGCGGGGTTCGCCGGCGCCGTATCGGGAAGGGATCGCCGGCGGCCCGCGACGTGACCGCCGGCCGGTGATTCAATCGCTGCAGGACGCGCAACTACCGGCGCCACAGGCGCTCGATTCGGATTTCTTGGAGCCCGACTCCGGCTTTGAGACTTCGGCCAGATTCTTTTTGTTGGCGGACTTGAAATCGGTTTCATACCAGCCGCCACCTTTGAGGCGAAAGCCGGCTGCGGAAATCATTTTCTTCAAGTTGGGGGTGCCGCAAGCCGGACAATCGGTCAGCGGGGCGTCGCTCAGCTTCTGCAGCTTTTCCAACCCGTGCCCGCACGAGGCGCAGAGATATTCATAAATGGGCATAGACCTATCCTCAACCGAACCGGAAACTAGGCTTGTCTATAAGGCCAGAGAGCACGTTATTCAAGCGCTAATACGCCAAATTTATCGCCCATTATACAGAGACTTGGATTGTGATAAAGGAAAAAGACGGCGATCGTCAACCTGACTTCGGGAAGGGTTTGACATCCCGGGCGCGGAGTGACCCGTTTCGTTCGAAGGTCGGCGGGCCTGCGGTGTTGTCGGCGCCGGAAATCTGCCAAAATGCTGGCGCTCCCCGGCCCTGCCGTGCCCGAGTGATTCAACCATGACCGCCTCATACCGCAATCACACCGACCTGCCGAGTCAGCAGCGCGACGACTTCAAGACCTTGCGCAGCTTGGTGCCCTATCTGTGGCAATACCGGGGTCGGGTCATTGCGGCCCTCGCGGCACTGATCGTTGCCAAACTCGCCACCGTCGCGGTACCGCTGGCTTTGAAGCATATCGTCGACTCCCTCGACGCATCCAAGTCCCAACACATCGTCCTGCCGGTCGTGTTCCTGGTCGCCTACGGCGTGCTGCGACTGGCCTCGTCTTCGTTCAATGAAATTCGCGATTCGCTGTTTGCACGGGTCCGCCATGGTGCCATGCGCAACATGTCACATAAGGTCGTCGGACATTTGCACCGGCTTTCGTTGCGATTCCACTTGGAGCGCAAAACCGGTGCCATCACCCGCGACCTGGAGCGCGGGACGCGCAGTGTCAGTGCGCTGCTCAACTACATGGTGTTCAGTGTGCTGCCGACTTTGGTGGAAGTGGGACTGATTTCCGTCATCCTGCTGACCAAGTACAGCGCCTGGTTCGCCGTGATCACCTTCGCGACGGTGGTCGTCTATATCGCCTTCACCATGAAAATCACCGAATGGCGTATGAGCTACCGGGTGGAGATGAACAATGCCGATTCGTTGGCCAACAATCAGGCCGTGGACAGCCTGATCAACTACGAGACGGTGAAATACTTCGGCAACGAGCGCTTCGAACTCGATCGCTACAATCGCACGCTCACGCGCTGGGAGGACGCCGCGGTCAAAAGTCAGACGTCGTTGTCGGCGCTGAACATCGGCCAGGGCGCGATCATCGCAGTCGGCGTCACCGCGATCATGTTTCTGGCGGCGCGCGGCGTGGTCACCGGCACGATGAGCCTGGGCGACCTCGTGCTGGTCAACGCCTTCATGATTCAGATGTTCATACCACTGAACTTTTTGGGTGTGGTCTACAGCCAGCTCAAGCACGCGCTGTCGGATATGGAGCGCATGTTTCGACTGCTGGAAGAAACTCCGGAAATCCAAGATGCCGCCCACGCGCAAGCGCTTGCAGTGGGAGACGGAGCGGTACGGTTCGAGCACGTCGATTTTCATTATCAGGACGACCGCCCGATTTTGCGGGACGTGAACTTTGAGATTCCCCCCGGCAGCAAACTGGCCGTGGTCGGCCCCAGTGGCGCCGGCAAATCGACCTTGGCGCGATTGCTGTTTCGTTTCTACGACGTCAGCGCTGGTCGCATTCTGATCAACGGCCAGGACGTGCGGGACGTTACCCAGGAAAGTCTGCGCGCCGCCATCGGCATCGTGCCCCAAGACACGGTACTGTTCAACGACACCATCTATCACAATATCGCCTACGCCAAGCCCGGTGCGACCCGAGAGCAGGTCGTGGAAGCGGCACGGCTGGCGCACATTCATGGCTTCATCGAAACCCTGCCGAAAGGCTACGAGACCCTGGTGGGCGAACGGGGTTTGAAATTGTCCGGGGGAGAAAAACAGCGCGTGGCGATTGCGCGCACGGTCCTGAAAAGACCGCGCATTTTGATTTTCGACGAAGCCACGTCGTCTTTGGACTCCGAATCCGAACAAGCAATCCTGGGCGCCTTGCGCGATGTCGCGGCAGACCACACTACCCTCGTCATCGCGCATAGACTGTCGACTATTGTCGACGCCGATCGCATTCTGGTGTTGGACGACGGCCGCATCATGGAGGACGGGGACCATTCCAGCTTGTTGCAACG
The DNA here is from genome assembly GCA_963849825.1 of uncultured Gammaproteobacteria bacterium. GTDB lineage: Bacteria > Pseudomonadota > Gammaproteobacteria > JASBUN01 > JASBUN01 > CAVXJN01. The sequence goes on from CAWKIK010000001.1 coordinate 476,660, forward strand.
GCGCGGTATCTACGCCCGCCTATGGGAATTGCAACAAGAGGAGCGCAGACGTCTGAAGAACGAAACGCAGAGCACGCGGATCATGTCGGGGTGAGACACCACAGGGCAACGCCTGCGATTCCAGTGTCGGCTCATGATTACGTTGCTCAAAGAGTGCCAGCGCACCCCTGCAGCGCGCGCTCCTATCCGGCATAATAAACCACAGCGGTAACAAACGGCCTGCAGACAGATGACTTCGACCCACGCCCCGGAAAACGCTGAAGAGACGCTGACGTTGCGTCGGGTCGCCATTGATACCTATCGCGAAAACGTCGCCTATCTTCACCGCGATTGTGCCGTCTATCGCGCCGAGGGGTTCCAGGCGCTGTCCAAGCTGGAAATCAGCGCCGACAGCCGCCGGATCCTGGCCGTGCTCAATGTCGTAGACGACCCGCGCCTGGTCACTACCACGGAATTGGGCCTCTCCGAGCAAGCATTCGATCAACTGGGTCTGGAACCGGGCAGTCGGGTCACGATTGCACACGCCGCGCCGCCAGTGTCCATGAATGCCGTGCAACGCAAAATCGCCGGCGAGCGTCTGTCGGAGGTGGATTTTCTGCAGATTTGCCGCGACATCGCCCAGAGCCGCTATTCGAAAATGGAAATGGCCGCGTTTCTGGTGGCGTCGGGACAAACTGGCCTCGACCGGGACGAAGTGCTGTACCTTACCCGGGCGATGGTCGACACCGGCGAACGTCTCAATTGGGATGAGCCGCTGGTAGTGGACAAACACTGTATTGGCGGCATACCCGGCAATCGCACCTCGATGATCGTAGTGCCTATCGTCGCCGCCCACGGCATGCTGATGCCGAAAACCTCGAGCCGCGCGATTACTTCTCCCGCCGGTACCGCCGACACGATGTCGGTACTGGCCGACGTGGAGCTGGCGCCGGAGACCCTGCGCCGAATCGTACGCCGGGTGCGCGGGTGTATCGCCTGGGGCGGCACCGCCCGATTGGCGCCCGTCGACGATATGCTGATCTCGGTGGAACGCCCGCTTTCCATCGACTCGATGGGTCAAATGGTGGCCTCGATTCTGTCGAAGAAGCTCGCTGCCGGCGCCACCCATCTGCTCATCGACGTACCGGTCGGCCCGACCGCCAAAGTACGTCACATGAGCCAGGCGTTGCAGCTGCGCAAGCTGTTTGAATTCGTCGGCGACCGCATCGGTATTCACTTGGAAGTCATCATCACCGATGGGCGCCAGCCCGTCGGTCGCGGTATCGGCCCTGCGCTGGAAGCACGGGACGTCATGCAGGTGTTGGAGAATCATCCCGACGCGCCGGCCGATCTGCGGCAAAAATCACTGCGTCTGGCAGGCCGCGTATTGGAATTCGATCCCGACGTTCGCGGCGGGCGGGGATTTGCAATCGCCCGGGATATTCTCGATTCAGGTCGCGCGTTGCAAAAACTGAAGGAAATCGTCGAAGCCCAGGGATCCCACACCTACCCGCCGCCAGCGGCTAGACTGCACTACGAGGTGAGCGCGCCCCTGGCGGGTCACGTTACTGGAATCGACAATTTGCAGCTCGCACGCATTGCCCGCCTCGCCGGCGCGCCACTGGACCAAGGGGCAGGCGTGGAGCTGTTGAAAAAATTGGGCGATGCAGTGGCGCAAGGCGAGCCGCTGTATCGGGTCCACGCTGAATTTCCCGCCGACTTTCGCTTTGCCCGGGAGTTGAGCGACCAGGACAGCGGCTACCGAATCGGCGCCGCCGCGGCCGATCATGGCGATTTTCCGCAAGACTGAACCATGGTGGACGATACGCCCGAATTGGTCTTGACGTTCCCCGAATATCGGCTGGCAGGCGAACGACTGGCTGGTGCGCTTGCCTGCCCTTGTGCAGCAGTGGATTTATATCGCTTCCCCGACGGCGAAGTGCGTGTCCGTCTGCCGCAACGTCTGCCGCGGCGCGTCGCGCTGTGCCGCAGTCTCTTCGATCCCGACGCCAAACTGATCGAGTTACTGCTGGTGTCGCGCACCGCGCGGGAACTCGGTGCCGGACACGTGATCCTGGTGGCACCTTATCTGTGTTACATGCGCCAAGATATGGCGTTCGTGCCAGGTGAAGCAGTCAGTCAAAAAATCATCGGCGCATTCCTAGCGGCGCAGTTCGACGTCGTCGTTACGGTCGACCCGCATCTGCACCGCGTCGAGCGCCTCGACCAGGCACTACCCATGGCCGGAGCCCGCGCGCTCAGCGCCGCACCGGTATTGTCCGCATTCCTGTCGCTGCAGATAGGGCAACCGACCCTGCTGGTCGGGCCGGATTCCGAGTCCCGCCAATGGGTAGCTGCGGTAGCCGGCGGCTGCGGATTCGAATACGTGATTGCCGAAAAAACCCGTCGCAGTGACCGTGACGTCAGCGTCCGCTTACCGAAGTTGTCACTGGCCGAACGATCCGTAGTACTGGTGGACGACATGGTCAGCACGGGCAATACCCTGGCGCGCGTTGCCGAGCAATTGAAACAGGCCGGCGCTCCCCAGATCGACGCCCTGGTGACCCATGCGCTGTTCGACGAACAGGCGCAAGCACAGCTTCACCGTGCCGGTATTGATCGTATCTGGAGTACCGACAGCGTTCCCCATCCAAGCAACGCGGTGAACCTGGCGCCTTTGCTGGCAGGCGCGCTGCGACCCAGTTGAATGTGTAGTGCGACAACCGCCTTTCAATCTGTTGCTGCTGTTGGGCTCCCTGGTCGCGCTCATCACCGCGATTCAGGTCGGACTGCTCGGCATCGTATTTGAAAAACTCGGCCTCTCGCGCGGCGGCGCCTATGTGCTGTTGTTCGGTTCACTTTTCGGCAGCGCCATCAACGTACCGCTGTTTTCGGTTCGCGCCGAACGAGACTCGAACGCGCCCGCGGTGCGGGCTCCGCTGGGCCGCGATATACCGTTCACCGGCCGCACGCGGATCGCGGTCAATTTGGGCGGCTGTCTGATTCCGGTAACGTTTTGTGCCTATCTCGCCAGTCACAGTTTGGTCCCGGCTCCGCGGACGATGATTGCGACCGCGCTGGTCAGCGCAGCATGTTATTGGAGCAGCCGTCCATTGCCGGGAGTCGGGATCGGCATCCCCTTTCTGGTGGCGCCACTGAGCGCCGCGCTTGTTGCCATTGTACTCGCGCCGGATCACAGCGCCCCGCTCGCTTACATATCCGGCACCATGGGCGTATTGATCGGGGCCGACCTGCTACACCTCGGCGACGTGCGCAAATTGGGCGCACCGCTGGCGTCCATCGGTGGCGCCGGTACTTTCGACGGTATTTTCATCACCGGCATCGTGGCCGTGCTTCTGGCATGAAACTGCAGACCGCACCTTACAAGGAATTGGCATGTCACGTTCGAACCTGGCCCAGAAAGATCTTAGCCAGCGCGCGATACTGATCACCGGGTGCTCCAGCGGCATCGGCTTGTGCGTAGCTGAAGGTTTGCACGCGCGCGGTTACACGGTGTTCGCGACCGCGCGGCGCTCAGAGGACGTCGCAAAGTTGCGCGAACGCGGCCTGCAAGCCTTGCGCCTGGACTTGAACGACTCGGTTTCCATTCGCGACGCCGTACATATTGTTCTCGAACATACCGGCGGCAACCTGTATGGCTTGTTCAACAACGGCGCATACGGGCAGCCGGGTGCGGTCGAGGATTTGCGGCGCGAGGTATTGCGCGCGCAATTCGAAACCAACCTGTTCGGCACCATGGAACTCACCAACACCGTACTGCCGGTCATGCGCCGCCAAGGGTTCGGGCGCATCATACAGAACAGTTCCATACTCGGGCTGATCGCCCTGCCGTACCGCGGCGCATACAACGCCACTAAGTTCGCACTTGAGGGATTGACCGATACACTGAGGCTGGAACTGCACGGCAGCGGCATTTACGTGTCACTGGTTGAACCCGGGCCGATAAGGAGCAAGTTCCGAGGCAATGCCTTGCGCGCCTTCGAAGCCCATATCGACATTCAAAACAGCGCTCACAAGAACGCATACGAGGGACTCGAAGCGCGGCTGCGAAAAGAAGGCGCGGCCGCGCCATTCACACTCGATCCTGATGCAGTATTGCGCAAGGTGATCCATGCCCTGGAAAGCCCGCAGCCGAAAATCCGCTACTACGTCACCTTCCCCACTCACCTGTTCGGATTTCTGCGGCGTGCACTTTCGGCCCGATTGCTTGACCGGGTGTTGCAACGCACGGGAGGCGCCGGCCGGCGATGATGTCGCCGATCGCCTACATGATCGCGCTAGCGACTCGACGCCGCTGTTCTATCCTGATTGGGCATAAGGATAAATAACCGAAGATTACCGAGAGCAATTCCGGCCCAGTAGGGATATTCAAATCCCAGTCGGCGCTCGCGGCTTCGAGTCATCCTTGACCGCGAAATACGGATATAGCGAAACCAAATAAGGAGCACGTCATGCAATCCAAAGCCGCTATTGCAGCAAGCTTTCTTTTGATCGGCGCCGCAGGTGCACTAACCGCCTGCGATGTGGACGTGGACGACAAGGGTAAGCTGCCGGAAGTCAACGTCGAGCCGGGGCGCGCGCCCGATGTGGATGTCAAGGGTCCCGACGTGGACGTGCAGGGCGGACAGCTGCCGAAGTACGACGTCGAAAAGACCCAGGAAGGCAAAATGCCGAGCGTCAACGTCACCCCACCGGCCGAAAACTAAGCTCAGCACCGGCTGGCGATCCGCTCCCGGCTGCCTCGTTCACCCGAGGCAGCCGGCATCGCGCTTCACGCAGCCGATACTTCAGACCTGCCTTTCTCGAACATCAATTGATTGTCCCGCACGCTTACGTCAATTACGTCGCCGGGGCCGTAATGGCCGGCGAGAATCTCCTGCGCCAACGGGTTTTCCAGTTGCTGCTGGATTGCGCGCTTCAATGGCCGCGCACCGTAGACAGGGTCGAAACCCGCAGTGCCCAAGCGATCCAACGCAGCATCCGATAGCGACAGTCCCATATCCCGGTCCCGGAGCCGGGCGCGCAAATAATCGATCTGAATATCGGCGATTTTCCGGATCTGCTCCGCACCCAACGGATGGAATACGACGACCTCGTCGATGCGGTTGATGAATTCCGGGCGGAAATGCCCGCCTACGATCTCCATCACCGCACCCTTCATTGCGTCGTAATTATCTTCGCCCGCCAGCTCCTGAATCTGTTGCGAACCGAGATTGGATGTCATGACGATCACGGCGTTGCGAAAGTCCACCGTGCGGCCCTGACCATCGGTCAACCGGCCATCGTCCAGCACCTGCAGCAACACGTTGAACACATCCGGGTGTGCTTTCTCTACTTCGTCGAGCAATATCACGGAGTAGGGCTTACGGCGCACGGCTTCCGTCAGATAGCCGCCTTCCTCGTAGCCCACATAACCCGGAGGTGCGCCGATCAGACGCGCTACGGAATGCTTTTCCATGAATTCCGACATGTCGATGCGCACCATGGCCTCTTCAGTGTCGAACAGAAAATTCGCCAGCGCTTTGGTCAACTCGGTCTTGCCAACACCTGTAGGGCCAAGGAACAGAAACGAGCCGTTGGGCCGGTTGGGATCCGACAATCCGGCGCGCGAGCGACGAATCGCGTTCGAGACGGCCTTGACTGCCTCGGTTTGACCGACCACGCGTTGCTGTAACGCAGCTTCCATCTGCAGCAACTTGTCGCGCTCCGACTCCAGCATCTTGGAAACCGGGATACCGGTCCATTTCGATACCACTTCGGCGATTTCCTCGTCCGTGACCCGATTACGCAACAACTTGGTCTCGTGCATCTCCGCCTGCGAGGCCATGTCGAGCTGCTTTTCCAGTTCCGGTATACGGCCGTATTGCAACTCGGACATGCGTGCGAGGTCGCCGGCGCGCCGAGCGTTCTCCAACTCCGCGCGAGCCCGTTCCAGTTCCTCTTTAATATGGGTCGTGCCCTGGACCGCCGCTTTCTCCGATTTCCAGATCTCGTCCAGATCCGCGAACTCGCGTTCGAGTTTGTCAATCTCTTCCTCGAGATTGGTGAGTCGCTTTTTCGAGGCCTCGTCGGTTTCCTTCTTCAGCGCCTCACGCTCGATCTTGAGCTGGATCATGCGCCGTTCGAGCCGATCCATTTCCTCCGGCTTGGAATCGATTTCCATGCGAATGCGGCTCGCGGCTTCGTCCACCAGATCGATGGCTTTATCGGGCAACTGCCGATCCGCTATGTAGCGGTGCGAAAGGGTTGCAGCAGCCACGATCGCCGGATCGGTGATCTCGACACCATGATGCACTTCGTATTTTTCCTTGAGCCCACGCAGGATCGCGATCGTATCTTCGACACTGGGCTCGTCCACCAGGACCTTCTGAAACCGGCGCTCCAGAGCGGCGTCCTTTTCGATGTACTTGCGGTATTCATCCAGCGTGGTCGCACCGATGCAATGCAATTCTCCGCGCGCCAACGCCGGCTTCAACATATTGCCCGCGTCGATCGCGCCCTCCGCCTTGCCGGCACCGACGATGGTATGCAGCTCATCGATGAACAATATGACCTGACCTTCCTGTTTGGCCAGATCGTTCAGCACGCCCTTCAAGCGTTCTTCGAACTCACCGCGAAATTTCGCCCCGGCCAGGAGCGAACCCATATCGAGGGACAATACACGCTTGCTCTTCAGTCCTTCGGGGACCTCGCCGTTGACAATCCGCTGCGCCAGCCCTTCGACGATGGCGGTCTTGCCTACGCCCGGTTCGCCGATCAACACCGGATTGTTTTTGGTGCGGCGCTGCAACACCTGTATGGTGCGCCGGATTTCATCGTCGCGGCCGATCACCGGGTCCAGCTTGTTCTGTTCGGCCCGCTCGGTAATATCGACGGTGTATTTTTCCAATGCCTGGCGCTGTTCTTCGGCGTTGGGGTCATCGACCCGCTGGCCGCCGCGCAGCTGGTCGATAGCCTGTTCGATTGCACCCTTGCTTGCACCCGCCTTGCGCAGCAACTCGCCTACCGGCCCCTTGTCTTCCAGTGCCGCCAAGACGAACAGCTCGCTGGAGATGTAATTGTCTTTGCGCTGTTGCGCAAGCTTGTCAGTGAGATTGAGCAAACGGCCGAGATCGTTGGACAGGTGCACGTCGCCGCCCGCACCCTGCACGGATGGCACCCGATCCAGTGCTTCGCCGAGGCTTGAGCGCAGGCTGTTGACGTTGACGTCGGACTGCGCCAGCAGATGACGCACCGTTCCGCCCTCTTGATCGAGCAGCGCTGTCAAAACGTGAGCCGGCTCGATGAACTGATGATCGCGGCCGACGGCAAGGCTCTGGGCGTCCGCCAACGCCATCTGAAACTTGCTGGTGAGTTTATCCATTCTCATTGCTGCTAACCCCTCGAACGCGAACGAAGCGTGTCTCTACGATAGTCCTAAAGATGCGGCCTAAATTGAGGGTTTCAAGTCAGCGCCGAAACTCGGCCGGCGGGATATGGGTACAACTCATCCAATGGCACACTGCGGCCGGGGGCTTGTACAATCCGCGCATGTTCGCGGCGAAATTGCCGCGCGTGGGCCAAGCCGCAGGAATGCGCGAGGCGATCCACCTCATCATTCATGCCGCGGGCGTAATGCGCCACCCGGCGCGATTTGTCCTCCACGACCAAGCCGTGCTGCAATCGCCGATTGTGGGTGGTGATTCCCGTCGGACAGGTGTCCTTGTGGCACTGCAGCGCCTGGATGCAGCCGAGTGCGAACATGAATCCCCGCGCTGTGACCGTAAAGTCGGCACCGACACACAGCGCCCAGGCGACATGGGCCGAGGTCACCAGTTTGCCCGAAGCGACCACCCGCACCCGCTCCCGCAGTCCGCTGCCGAGCAAGGTATCGACCAGGATCGGCAGGGCCTCGTTGAGGGGCAGGCCGACATGATCGGCAAGCACTTGGGGGGCGGCGCCCGTACCGCCGTCACCGCCATCCAGGGTGATGAAATCGGGTGCATAATCGACGCCGCGCCGCTGAATTGTTTCGCATAAGTCGACGATGGGACGATCCGATCCAAGCACCAGTTTGATTCCCACCGGACGCCCCGTGACATCCCGCACGTGGGCGATCATATCGAGGAGATCGTCATCGCTGCGGATTTCCGGGTGGCGATTGGGGCTGTACGATGCGACACCCGCCGGGATGCCGCGAATTCTCGATACTTGCTCGGTTACTTTGGGACCCGGCAACAAACCGCCGCGACCAGGCTTGGCGCCCTGGGCCAGCTTGATCTCGAACGCTTTGACGCGTTTTGCGATTTCGCGCAGGGATTTTTCATCCAGGCGGCCCTGCTCATCGCGCACACCGTATTTCGCTGTGCCGATCTGAAAGATCAAGTCGCACTGGCCTTCGAGATGGTACGGAGTCAGCCCCCCTTCCCCTGTATTGAGCCAGATGCCCGCCTGCCCGGCTCCGATCGACAACGCGCGTACTGCAGGTTCGGAAATCGCACCGAAACTCATGCCGGAAATATTGACGATCTGGGAAGCGACAAATGGATGTTCGCATTGCGGACCGATGGACAAGGGCGGCGTGGGTTGCCGTTCCTCCTCGAGCACCGGATATGGCGCGTTGACGAAAATAATCGAACCGGCTTCGCGCAAGTCGTTGGTGCCGCCAAAACCAATGGTACCGCCAACGTTCTTGGCCGTGCGGTAGACCCAATTACGGGTGGAGCGATTGAAAGGCAATTCTTCGCGGTCATTGGCGAAGAAATATTGACGGAAGTATTCGCCGAGCCACTCGAGAAAATATCGCATCCGGCCGATGACCGGAAAGTTGCGTCGCACCGTATGCTCGGTCTGCAGCAAGTCCTGAAAGAACATCACCAGCAGCCACAGCACCACCAGTCCGCCGCCCCAGCCGAGGCCGACCACGATCCAATGCAGGACGCCGACGCTTTGTTCCATTGCACCTCCTGCGCAATTGCCTGGGCCCAGTATATACGTGCGGGCGTCCGGCGCGTGCGACCGGGACAGGCGCGTTCCTGCGCGCTGTGGCGAGCGGCGGCGCGGCGCCCGGGGGAAACCGCGCCTCGGACGGGCTCAATGCAACCAGGCGTGGGTGACCGGTATCACCAGCACACCCAATGCGATCAGCGTGATCTGCTCCACCGTTTCGCTGAACCGGGTCCGGTGGTGCAGGCTCGGGATCAAGTCGGCGACGGCGATATAGATGAAGCTCGCCGCGGCGGCGGCAAGGATATACGGGATCACGGTTTGACTCGGGGACAAACTGAAATAAGTCAAAACCGCGCCAATGATGGTCGTCAGACTGGACAACAGATTGAAGCCGAGCGCGCGCACACGACTCAGACCGCCATGCAGCAGCAAGGCGAAATCGCCGACTTCCTGGGGAATCTCGTGTGCTGCAACTGCAATGGCGGTAACGATACCCAACTTGATGTCGGTCAGAAAGGCGGCCGCAATCAATATCCCGTCGACGAAATTGTGCAGCCCGTCGCCAACGACAATCATGCTCACCAGGGAATTCTTGCGACCGCGATCGAAGGCATCCTGCGCATGGGCTTCGCAGTCGCCGGAATGACAATGACGCCAGAGAACCATTTTCTCGAGCAGGAAGAACCCGAGCAATGCAATCAGGACGGTCCCGGTCAAGTATTGATAGTCGTGAGCTGGAGTCGCTTCCAACGCGTGAGGCAGCAGTCCTAGAAACGCCGCCCCCAACAGGGCGCCGATGGCGAAGCTGACGAAGTGCGGCAGCACGCGTTCGTGAACCCGATCGGGCAAGAGCAGGAACACACCTGCCGCGAGTACGCTCAGCACACTGCCGAGTAAAGCGAACAACAGTATCCAGACCAGCAAGGGCATCGCGCACGCAGTTCGGTAGACAAAGCCGGCATGATACCGTATTCAGGCTTTGCCACCAGCCACCGGACGATGTCCGGTCAAGACTCCAGCCAGATCAGGCTCGCCATGCGTCCGGTGACGCCATCTCGGCGATAGGAAAAAAAACGCTCCGGTTCGCTGAATGTGCACCAGCCGCCGCCCCAGACGCCCGAGACGCCGCAGGCTGCGAGGCGTCGCCGCGCCAGCTGGTACAGATCGGCGTTCCAGTGACCGGGCCGGGTCGCAACGAACGCTTCGGTGCATTCGCGGTCGTTGGCCACAAAAGCGGCGCGCACCTCTTCACCCACTTCAAACGCCTGCGGCCCGATGGCCGGGCCCAGCCAAGCCAGGGTCTGATCCGCACGGGCGCCCCACGCCGCCAGCGCAGACTCGATGACGCCGGCCGCCAGTCCGCGCCAGCCGGCGTGCAGCGCAGCCACTCTGCGCCCCCTTTCATCGCTCAGCAGGATCGGCAGGCAATCCGCCGTGAGCACCGCACAGACCGTCGCGGCGCGATCGGTGTAGCTGGCGTCGGCGCATGCGTCGAGGGACACGGCTGCGGCCGGCAGCACGTTGGTTCCATGGACCTGGCGCAACCACGCCGGCTCCCCGGGCAAGTCGCCGACCAACCGCAGGCGACGCCGATTTTCAGCGACCGCGGCGGCTTCGTCGTCCACGTGATCTGCCAGATTGAGACTTGCATAGGGACCGCTGCTGACACCGCCGTGGCGCGTCGTCACCAGGGCGCGAACCCGGTCTGCAGCGGGCCAATCGGGCACGATGAACTCGGCGTCGGCCATGGCCCTTAGCTCTTCCGGTTCCCGGATTGCGGTGCGCCGCCGGCATCGGCCGCGGCATCGTCGGCCAACACCTGGACCAATTGCGCCATGTCCGCTGGCAGCGGCGCCTCCCACTCCCGGAAGTTACCGGTACCGGGATGCAGCAACCCGAGACCCTTGGCGTGCAGCGCCTGCCGGCGAAATCCGCGCAACGCCTCGGTCAAGGCCGGGCTGGCGCCGGCCGGCAGCCGCAGCCGGCCGCCGTACACCGGATCGCCTACCAGCGGATAGCGCAAATGGGCCATGTGGACGCGGATCTGGTGCGTGCGCCCGGTCTCCAATTGCACCCGGATCAGGGTGTGGTGGGCAAAGCGTTCCAGCACTCGATAGTGGCTGACCGCCTCCTTGCCCGACGCTACCACCGCCATGCGCTTGCGGTCGCTGGGATGGCGGCCGATGGGCGCGTCGACGGTGCCGCCCGCTGTCATGACGCCCTGGACCACGGCCAGGTATTCGCGCTTCAAGGTTCGCGCTTGTAGCTGCTCGACCAGCGCTTTGTGGGCGCTCAAAGTGCGCGCCACCACCAACAGGCCGCTGGTGTCCTTGTCCAGCCGGTGGACGATGCCCGCGCGCGGCACGGCGGCCAGCTCCGACAATCGGTGCAACAGCGCGTTTTGCAAAGTACCCGCCCAATTACCTGCAGCCGGATGCACCACCAATCCGGCCGGTTTATTGATTACCAGCAGCCATTCATCTTCATGCACCACGTCCAGCGCAATCGGCTCAGGAGTGCAGTCAGGCTCCTCTTCGAGCCGGGCGCGGATCACCACCTGCTCACCGCCGCGCACGGCATCGCGCGGTTTAAGCACCCGGTCGTCGACTCGAACCGCGCCAGCGCGCACCCATTGCTGAAGGCGCGCCCGGGAGAAATCCGGAAACATCTGCGCCAGCGCCTGATCCAGTCGCATGCCGCCCAGTTGCTCCGGAATTCGTTGTTCGAGGTCAATTTGCATGGGTACGCCGTACCGGATCGCCGCCTACGCCATGAGCGTGCGGCAAGTGAGGAATTATCAACGCAGCAGACGGCAGCGTGGGTTGCGCCGGCTTTCCAGCCGTCGGGAGATAGGATACCCTTAGCGCCATCATGCGCACTGCAAAATTTGTCTCCGTTTTTCTCATACTCGTATTGACCGCAGGTTGCTCCTGGCTTCCGAAGCCCAAGGACGAAACCGAGGGGTGGTCCGCCAGCCGGATTTATTCCGAGGCGAAAACCGACCTGAACGAAGGCGACTACGAGCAGGCAATCAAATATTTCGAAATCCTCGAGTCGCGGTATCCATTCGGCCGCTATGCGCAACAGGCGCAACTCGAGGTCGCCTACGCATACTACAAATACGATGAGCCGGAATCCGCCATTGCGGCCGCCGACCGGTTCATCAAACTGCATCCACGTCACCCAAACGTGGATTATGCCTACTATCTGAAAGGCTTGGTCAATTTCAACCGCAACAGCGGCATCGCGGAGCGCTTTTTCCCCCAGGACCCCTCGACCCGTGATCCGGCGTCGGCGCGCCAGGCGTTCTTCGATTTCCGCGACCTGGTGCAGAAATATCCCGACAGCCGGTACGCTCTGGACGCCGACAAACGCATGCACTACCTGCGTAATGTGCTGGCACGGCACGAAGTCAACGTAGCGCAGTATTACCTGCGCCGCGGGGCATACGTCGCCGCCGCCAACCGGGCGAAATACGTGGTGGAAAACTACGATGGCGCATTGCCAATGCCCGATGCCTTGACTGTGCTCGCCGAAGCATACCGGCATATGGGCATGGAGAAACTTGCCCAGGACGCCGATCGGGTATTGGCCGCCAATTATCCGAATTACTCTGCAAAACCGGATAAAAGCGGCTGGTGGCCGTTCTGACCCACTCCTAAGCGCTGGCCGTGCCAGGAAAGCGACCGGTATGCGCCGCAAACGCGGCTGCGATCACCGCGTTTTTCCATGAACGATCAGCTCCCGGTTCCGCAATACGGTCGCCTGCGGCCGAACACGGAGACAGCACCATGTGGGATTTCTTTGAAACCGTGCATCGCCGCCATTCCGTGCGCAAATACCACGCCGACATGCCGGTGGAGCAGGAAAAGCTGCACGCCATCCTTGCCACCGCCTGCGCCGCGCCCTCCGCGGGCGATCTGCAGGCCTACAAGATCGTGGCGGTGAGTGACCGTGATACCCGCGCGGCATTGCGCCAGGCGGCCAGCGATCAGGCATTCATCGCCGAGGCGCCGATTTGTCTGGTGTTCTGCTGCGAGCGCCAGCGTTCAGCGGAAGAATTCGGCGATCGCGGCAAGACCCTGTACGCCATCCAGGACGCCACCATCGCCGCCGCATACGCCCAGCTCGCGGTAGTGGCGGCGGGCATGGGCTCGACCTGGGTGGGTTATTTCGACGACGCCAAAGTTCGCGCCGCGCTCGACCTGGAGCCGAACTACGAACCGGTGGCGATGCTGAGCTTGGGGTATCCGGCCGAACTACCGCAACCGACCACCCGGCGACGCTTGGACGACGTGCTCGAATATCGATAAGCGGTTCGATGGTCGTCTGCACCCGATCGGGCATAAACGCGACGCGCTAGACCCATCCTACGCGCGATCCTCTGGACGTTGGGTCAAAGCCAAAGGCCGGACCCAATCCGCCGAACCGTAGGTTGGGTCAAGGCCAACGGCCGGACCCAACGCTGTAGGTCGGGTCAGCGCCAAAGGCCCGACCAATCCGCCGGACCGTAGGTTGAGTCAAGGCCAACGGCCGGACCCAACTTTTCGGTTCCGCGTGGCACCAACGCCCATCCTGCACGATGGGTCCGCGCTACGCGCTTGACCCATCCTACGGTTTTCGTTCCCACCGATCGCCCCGTGCACGGCGCCCGACCGCTCCTTTACCGCAACGACGTAGGTTGGGTCAAGACCAGCGGCCGGACCCAACGCTGTAGGTCGGGTCAACGTCAAAGGCCCGACCAATCCGCCGAACCGTAGGTTGGGTCAAGGCCAAAGGCCGGACCCAACGCTGTAGCAAGACGTGCGACGAAACCAAGAACGCGGATTCACCGCGGGCACGTGGCGCCTCTCCGTCAGGATGCGCGCGACGTCCAGAATGGTCAGATTGCCGCCAGATCCTCTTCCCCGGTGCGAATCCGGATGACCTTGCCTACGTCGGTGACGAAGATTTTGCCGTCGCCGATCTTTCCAGTGCGCGCGGCTTCGGTTATGACCTCGATACAACGGTCCACCTGCTCATCGCTCACCACGATTTCGATTTTCACTTTGGGCAGGAAATCGACGACGTATTCCGCGCCGCGGTACAACTCGGTGTGGCCCTTCTGACGCCCGAAGCCCTTCACTTCGATGGCCGTCATACCCGTGATTCCGATTTCGGAAAGGGATTCACGGACATCGTCGAGCTTGAATGGCTTGATGATGGCCTCTACTTTTTTCATGTTCCGTCCCCCAACTGAAACTTACACATTACAAGAAGCCAGGACGAAGTTAAAGCGTGGCCTCACGCGCCATCGCCGCGACCGAAACCGGAGGTGATGGGATAGCGCCGGTCGCGACCGAACGCGCGGCGCGTGATGCGCACGCCCGGCGGCGCCTGACGGCGCTTGTACTCGTTGCGATCGATCATACGCACGATGCGGCGCACCGTGTCCGGCTCGAAACCCGCCGCGGCGATGTCCTCGATCGAACGGTCCTGTTCCACATACATCTCCAGGATCGGGTCGAGGACCTCGTAGGGCGGCAGGCTGTCGACGTCCTTTTGATCGGGCGCCAATTCCGCCGACGGCGGCCGGTCGATTACGCGCTGGGGAATCACCGCGGAGAGACTGTTGCGGTATTCGCACAATCGATAAACGAGCGTCTTGGGTACATCTTTCAAAACGCAGAAACCACCGGCCATGTCGCCGTAGAGGGTGGCGTAGCCGACCGCCATTTCGCTTTTGTTGCCGGTAGTGAGCACCATTTTGTTCTTCTTGTTGGAAATCGCCATGAGCAGTACGCCGCGGCAACGTGCCTGGATGTTCTCTTCAGTGGTGTCCGCTGAGCGCCCGGCAAACTCGTCCCGCAGCAAATCCAAAAACGCATTGAACGCCGGCTCGATGGGAATGACGTGAAACTCCACACCGAGCGCTTCGGCCTCGTCGCGCGCGTCGCTGATACTCATGTCGGCGGTATAACGAGACGGCATCGACACCGCTTCCACCGCGTCCTTGCCCAGCGCATCGGTGGCCACGGCCAGGGTCAGGGCCGAATCGATACCGCCCGACAATCCGATAATGGCGCCTTTGAACCCATTCTTGAACACATAGTCTCGCACTCCGAGTACCAGCGCATGGTAGGCACTCGCTTCCGGGGACATCGGCACTGGTAACAACTGCGGCCGCGGCGCCACGCCGAAGTCGGTGCGGTTGAAATCCACCGGATAGAGATCTTCTTCGAATGCCATGCCGCGTTGTGTGACTTTCGCGTCGCGGTCCATGACGAACGAATCGCCGTCGAATACCAACTCATCCTGGCCGCCGACCAGATTGACGTACACCACCGGCACCTTGGCTTCGCGAATTCGCTCAGCCATGACCCGCTCGCGGTCACGGCCCTTATCGATATGAAACGGCGAAGCATTGATATTGACGATCAACTCGGCACCGGCCTCCGCGCACCGCTGCATGGGCCCAGGGCTCCAGGCGTCCTCACAGATGGTGATGCCGACTGCCACGTCGTTGACGTGCACGACGCATGGATGGTCCGATGACTGGAAATAGCGTTTTTCGTCGAACACGCTGTAGTTGGGCAGATGAAACTTGTGGTACACGGCAAGTTGCGCGCCATCGCGCAGCACCGCGGCGGCATTGAACGTTCCTTCGGCGGTCTGATGGGGAAACCCGACGACCAGGTGAATACCGTGGACGTCTTTTCGCACGCGCTCCAGCGCCCGCAGTACGCGCATGTGGAGCCCGGGACGCAGGAGCAGGTCTTCCGGAGGATAGCCTGTCAGACTGAGTTCTGGAAACGCCACCAGGTTGGCGTTCAGGTCGTCCCGCGCGCGTTTGGCGTAGTCGATGATCTTGCGCGCATTGGCGTCAATATCGCCCACCATGAGGTCGATCTGGGCCATGGCGATGCGCAGTGTGGGACGCGATTCAGTCACAGGATATACCCGCCGGGTCGAAGGCCACGCCCGATCAGGGCACCAGTAGTGCGCGCATGCGATTGCCCATTTCCGCTGGTGACCGGACAGTCGCCACACCCGCCGCTTCCAGGGCCGCGTATTTCTCCTCGGCGGTGCCTTTGCCGCCGCTGATGATGGCGCCCGCATGCCCCATACGCTTGCCGGGCGGCGCCGTAACGCCGGCAATGTAGGCGACCACCGGCTTGCTGACATGGTCGCGAATGAACTCGGCGGCCTGCTCTTCGTCGGTACCGCCGATTTCACCCACCAGGATGATGCCTTCGGTCTGTGCGTCGCGTTCGAATAGCGTCAGGCAGTCGATGAAATCCATGCCGTGGATCGGGTCGCCGCCGATTCCGACGCAAGTGCTTTGGCCCAGATCGAGGCAAGTGGTCTGATACACGGTCTCATAGGTCAAGGTGCCCGAACGTGAAACGATGCCCACTCGGCCTGGACGGTGGATACTGCCGGGCATGATGCCGATCTTGCAGCCGCCAGGGGTGATGATGCCGGGGCAATTAGGGCCGATCAGCCGCGCCTCGGAGTCGCGCAGGGCGGCTTTGACCTTCAGCATGTCCTGCGCCGGAATCCCCTCGGTGATGCAGACGATGACCCGTATACCGGCGTCGGCGGCCTCGAGTATGGCATCGGCGGCATAGGGCGCGGGCACGTAGATCATGGTCGCTTCCGCCCCGGTGTCCTCCACAGCCCGGTGCACGGTGTCGAACACCGGCAAGTTGATGTGCTTCTGCCCCCCTTTACCCGGCGTCACACCGCCGACCAGCTTGGTCCCATAGGCCAAGGCCTGCTCGGAATGAAACGTTCCCTGCTTGCCGGTAAAGCCCTGGCAAATCACTTTGGTGTCTTTGTCGACCAGAATACTCATGGTTGTCTCTTTGGTTTCCAATACCAGCGCTCAAGAAGGACGCGTGCCGCCCCGACCATACTCTCGGCGCGTGCGAATGGTTCCACTCCGCAGGCACCCAT
Source organism: uncultured Gammaproteobacteria bacterium (assembly GCA_963849825.1). Classification (GTDB taxonomy): domain Bacteria; phylum Pseudomonadota; class Gammaproteobacteria; order JASBUN01; family JASBUN01; genus CAVXJN01. The sequence continues at coordinate 493,526 of CAWKIK010000001.1, forward strand.
CGGTTGCACTTAGGCCGGGAGCTGATCCTCACATCTTCATGACGTGACGGGCCGACGCCATCGTCCCGTTCCCGCGATTCGAATCCTGATTCCGGGGCGCACACCGCGCCCTATTCGTTTGTTCGGACCGCCGGGCCGCACCCGACCCTAATCATAGGGAGTCGATTAACCACCGGATTTGTGTATAGCTCATCCAGATCAAGGGGCGGCCCACAGGCGAATGGGGCGTGCGTCATCCGGCCGCCGCCACTGCTTTCTTGGCGGCATCGGTAAGATCCGCCGCGCTCTGGATACTGAGACCACTGCGGTCCAGGATTTCGCGGCCCCGCTCGGCATTGGTGCCTTCCAGGCGGGCGATCACCGGCACGTTGACACCCACCGTTTGCGCTGCGGCGACAATGCCTTCTGCGATCAAGTCACAGCGTACGATACCGCCGAAAATGTTGACCAGGATGGCGCGCACGTTACCGTCGGAGACGATCAACTTGAACGCCTCGGCAACCTTCTCTGCGGTAGTGCCGCCACCCACGTCGAGGAAGTTGGCCGGTTCCCCACCGTGCAGTTTGATCAAATCCATGGTCGCCATCGCCAACCCTGCGCCGTTGACCATGCAGGCGATGTTGCCGTCCAGGGTAACGTAGTTCAGACCATGAGCCGCCGCGGCGTGTTCTTTCTCATCTTCCTGGGATGCGTCGCGCAGCGCTTCGCGCTCGGCATGACGGTATTCGGCATTGTCATCGAGATTGATCTTCGCATCCAATGCCAGCAACTCACCCTTGGCGGTCACGATCAGGGGATTGATTTCGATCAAACTGGCATCCTTTTCGCTGAACAAGCGAAACAGTGCCAGCATGATGCGCGTGAAAGCGCCGACCTGCGCGCCGCGCAGCGACAGACCAAAGGCCAATAGACGGCACTGGTAGGGCTGCAGCCCCGCGGCCGGATCCACCGTCACCCGCAGGATCTTCTCCGGCGTTTCCACTGCCACGTTTTCGATATCCATACCGCCCGCCGCCGACGCCATGAACACCACCCGTTCGCTGGCGCGATCCACCAGCACCCCGAGATAGAGTTCGCGTTCGATGTCGGAGGCTTCCTCCACCAGAACGGTGTTGACCGGCAGCCCGTGGGGACCGGTCTGCGGTGTTACCAAGCGCGTGCCCAATAAATCCCGGAGTGCGGATTCCATGTCGCCGGCGCTGCCTACCACTTTGACGCCACCGCCTTTGCCGCGCCCTCCGGCGTGAACCTGGGCCTTTACCACCCAGCGTGCGCCACCCAACTCATCTGCCGCCGAGCGTGCGCCGGCCGGGTCACTTAGCGCGCGGCCCGCAGGCACCGCGATGCCGTATTCGCGGAACAGGGTTTTGGCTTGATATTCGTGCAGATGCATGGCGGTATCCGGCTGTGAAAGGCGTAGTTTGGATCAAACCCACGACCGGCGCAAAGCCCGCGGCTTGCGTCCGCCGGCCGAATTACGGACACTGAGTGCGGTCCGACTTCGTCTCCTTAATTGATACCTATGCGCTTGTTGTTACTGATCGTGGCCATTTGGGTGGGCATTATGGTCGTGCGTCATTTCCTGCGCGCCCACCGTCGGGCCCAATCGCCTCGGGAACTGCCAGAACAGGACATGGTGCGCTGCGCCCAATGCGGCGTACACCTGCCGAAACGGGAAGCATTGCAGACGGGCGGCGAATTCTATTGCAGCGAGCGCCATCGGCTGCAAGGCCCGGCACGCAATCGTTGAATCCCGCCATGGCCGCCGCAGCCGAAAGCCCCCAAAACGAGCGTTACCTCGGCGCGCCGCGCAGTGCGCAGACGTGGCGGCCCCTGCGCTATTTCAACTATTATCGTATCGTGCTCGCGACCGTTTTTTCGGTAGTGTTTCTGGTACGCATCGGGCCACGCATTCTCGGCAATTACCAACCCCTGCTGTTTCAGACCGCGAGCCTGGCTTATCTCGCGCTGGCGCTACTGAGCGCCTACACCATTCACGTCAGACGGCCGGCGTTTGCCATCCAGGTCAACTCTCTGGTCTTGATCGACATCGCCGCCTTGACCCTGATGATGCACGCCAGCGGCGGTCTCACCAGCGGCCTGGGCATTTTGATCGTAATCGCCATTGCCGGTGCGGGTGTGATGATGGTCGGACGCCTGGCCATGCTCCACGCGGCCCTGGCAACGCTCGCGGTGCTGGGCGAGCAGACCTATGCGCACCTGAGTTCCAGTTTCGACACCACCGCCTACACCCAGGCCGGCCTCTTGGGGATCACGTTTTTCGCCACCGCCTTGCTCGCCTACGTACTGGCCAACCGGGCGCGGGAGAGCGAAGCCCTGGCGCGCCAGCGGGGGGTCGATCTGGCGAACCTGGAGCAAGTCAACGACTACATCATTCGCCACATGCAATCCGGAGTGCTCGTAGTCGACAGAGATGAAAACGTTCGCCTGATCAACGACGCCGCATGGAATCTGCTGGCCCGCCCCACCCTGGCCCGCGAACAACGCCTCGATCAATTGTCGCTGCCGCTGCGCGAGCGCATGCACCATTGGCGTGAAAGCGGCGATCCCCAAGATCAACCTTTCCAACCGGCGCAGGACGGCGCGCAAGTCGTTCCGCGTTTCGCCCAAATCGGTAGCGATCAGCAGGCGGCAACTGCCATCTTTCTGGAAGACGCCACCGAGGCCAATCAACGTCTGCAGCAGTTGAAACTGGCGTCGTTGGGTCGATTGACCGCCAGTATCGCCCACGAGATCCGCAATCCGTTGGGTGCCATCAGCCACGCCGCCCAATTGCTGGGTGAATCCCCGCAGCTCGAACACAATGAGCAGCGCCTGACTCAGATCATCAGCAACCATTCGAAACGCATGAACGCGATTATCGAAAATGTTTTACAACTATCGCGCCGAGAGACTTCCCATCCGCGCAGTTTCGCCCTCTTGCCTTGGCTGCAAGGCTTCGCCGAAGAACTGCAAGCAGTCCAGAACCTGGCACCGGAACAGCTTCATGTCCAGGTGCAACCGGCCGAGTTGGAGATCCATATCGATCCGACACACTTACAGCAAGTGTTATGGAACCTGTGCGGCAATGCGCTTGCACACGCCGCTGCACCGCACCGGATTCCTCAGATCCAATTGGTCGGCGGACTCAACGACTACGGCACACCGTATTTGGATGTGATCGACAACGGCGACGGCATCGCAGCCGAAATCGCCGAACAGATTTTCGAGCCGTTTTACACCACAGCCACCCACGGCACAGGCCTTGGTCTCTATATCTCCCGCGAATTGTGCGAATGCAATCGGGCGCGACTGAACTATTTGCAAACGGCTACCGGCGGCAGCTGTTTTCGCATATCCTTTTCGACATCGCAGCGTAAAACCGCCTGATTATGGCCGCGCACAGCGCACTGATCATCGACGACGAGCCCGATATCCGCGAGCTGCTCGAACTGACGCTCGGGCGTATGGATATCGACACGGAGTCCGCCGCGGATATCGCCGCGGCGGAGCAACTGCTCGCGCGCAAACGCTTCGATCTGTGTCTCACCGACATGCGCCTGCCCGATGGCAATGGGATCGAGCTGGTACGCTTCATCCAAAAACAGCATCCGGACACGCCGGTCGCGGTGATCACCGCCTATGGCAATGTGGATTCAGCGGTGGAAGCCTTGAAGGCCGGGGCATTCGATTTCGTCTCCAAGCCCGTCGATCTGAAAGTATTGCGCAACCTCGTCAACACCGCGCTCAAGCTTAGCGATCGCCCGCTGCGCGACCGCCGCAGCCGCAACGACCTGCTGGGCGAATCCAAAGCCATGCGTGCCACCCGCTCGAAAATCGCCAAGCTGGCGCGCAGCCAGGCGCCGGTTTATGTCAGCGGCGAGTCGGGCACCGGCAAGGAACTGGTCGCCAAGCTCATACATCAAAAGGGACCCCGCGCCGACAAACCGTTTGTCCCCGTCAATTGCGGCGCGATACCGACGGAATTGATGGAAAGCGAGTTTTTCGGCCACAAGAAAGGCAGCTTTACCGGCGCGAATACGGACAAGGAAGGCCTGTTCCAGGCCGCCCACGGCGGCACGCTGTTCCTGGACGAAGTCGCAGAACTGCCGTTGCACATGCAAGTGAAGCTGTTGCGCGCAATACAGGAAAAGGCCGTGCGGCCGGTTGGCGCATCTCAAGAGATCCCTGTCGACGTACGCATCCTCAGCGCTACCCACAAGGATCTCGGTCAACTGGTGCAGCACGGCGACTTTCGCCAGGATTTGTACTACCGCATCAACGTCATCGAACTGCGGGTCGCGCCCCTTCGCGAACGAACCGAGGATATCCCCTTGCTTGCCGAACACATTCTCGACCGGCTCTCTGCCGCCCACGGCGAAACAGCACCCCTGCTCTCCGAACAAGCCGTGCAGGCGCTCGCGCATTACCCGTTTCCTGGCAACGTGCGGGAACTGGAAAACATCCTCGAGCGCGCCATGACCCTGTGCGAGGGCGAACAGATTCAAGTGCAGGATCTGCAGCTTCCCGAAGCCGACGCCGCGGACCAGCCGGAATCGCGGATCGCACTGGACCAACACCTCGGCCAGACCGAACGGGAAATCATCCAGAAGGCCCTCGAGCAAACCAAATACAACAAGACCGCCGCCGCCAAAGTGCTGGGCATCAGCTTCCGGCAACTGCGCTACCGTCTGAAGAAGCTCGACCTGGAGTGACAAAACCGAGTGACCATTTTTGTCAAAAAGTGACAAATCCCGTCATCGGGCGGCGAAGCACGCTTGACGGTGTACCGGCACCCGCTGGCCGACTGCCGGCAGCTTGACACACGCCCGTCAGCGTCAAATCTGCAAACATCGTCGGATCAAACGCTTACCCACGCAATCCATTCTGTGAACCGGTTCCGCAACCGATGGCACGCTCCCTGCTTATTGACACCGCAAGGCGAGCGCCTCACGGCGTAAATCCCTTCAGAGGGGGCAAAGCGGGAGGGATCGCCGACCTTTTAACCGCACCACTGCATGCATGCAAACGGAGAGATCTATCATGAAGAAAGTCCAACAAGGTTTCACTCTTATCGAACTGATGATCGTAGTCGCAATCATCGGCATCCTGGCCGCCATCGCGATTCCTGCGTACCAGGATTACACCATTCGCTCACAGGTAACGGAAGGGCTTAGCTTGGCCGCAGCCGCGAAGACCGCTGTAGCAGAAGATTTTCTGAATGAAGGGGCAGCCCCCGTGGACCGCACCGACGCCGGGATGACTGCCACCGCGACTGACACGTCAGGTAAATACGTCACCCAGGTGGCGATAGCAAACGGTCGAATCGATATCACCTACGGAAACGAAGCCAATGCAGCGATCGGCGGACAGACGCTGACGCTGACCCCGTACGAAACTGCCGATAATAGCATCGCTTGGCGGTGTGGAAATGCCCCCGTCCCTGCTGGTACGGCCCCAATGGGCACTGCCGGCGGCGTGAATGCAGCGGTCTATGCAGCTCCAACGGTCCTCAATCAGTACTTGCCATCTGCCTGCCGTCCATAACGGCTAGCTAACTCCGACTCGCGGGCCTCTCTCCGACGTGAGAGAGGCCCGTTCTTCTTTTGTCCGAAGACAAGACCTGTCTTAACGATCGCACGCCCTGAAGCCTGAACCGACGCAGGGGCGGTACCGGAGAGGGTCGTCAACTTTGCACCGCACGGGGCCGTGAATCCGAACTATGCGACCTCTGCGGAACGCCCCACGACTTTGACACCGTGCGACTTTCGTCACGTTTGCGGAAACCTGCAGTATCAAAGTTCCAGCGCTGTGGCCGATACCTCTAGACAACCGAACGCCTAAGAAGCAAAACGTTGCTCTCTCTGTTCCGGCCGTGATCGCCTGAGCGACGTAGCCAAACTTTGGGATATAAATTACGATTCAATGGGACTCACGATGAAGTCGCGGGTTTCAGGCATTTTGCGATAGACAACCGGACTGATTATGGCAGCCACAAACCCGAATTTCGTCCTCAACGGATTAGCTCGCCGGCTGGTCCAGGATGGCTTGGTTTCGGAAGACGGAGCGACGCAGGCATTAGAGGGCGCCCGCAAGAAGAAAATCCCGTTCGTAACATATCTGGTAGAGAACAAGATTATCGCTAGTCGCGCCGTCGCCTGGTCCGCTGCCCAGGAGTTCGGGGTCCCAGTACTGGACATCAGCGCCATGGACCTGGAACTGGCGCCGGTCAAATTGGTCGACGAGAAGCTCATCCGCCAGCACCATGCCCTGCCTCTGTTCAAGCGTGGCAATCGGCTCTACGTGGCCGTTTCCGATCCGACCAATCTCCAGGCCCTCGACGAGATCAAGTTCCACACCGGGGTCAATACCGATCCGATTCTGGTCGAGGACGACAAGCTCGCCAAGGCCATCGAGCGCGCGCTGGAGGCCAATGAGCAGCCGATGGACCAGATGCTCGATGAGGATCTGGACAACCTCTCCATCGAGGGCGGCGACGACATCGATCGGCAGGAGTCGGCCAGCGAATCGGATGCCGACGATACGCCCGTGGTTCGTTTCGTCAACAAGGTGCTGCTGGACGCCATCAACAAGGGCGCTTCGGATATCCATATCGAGCCATATGAGCACAAGTTCCGCGTCCGGTTCCGCCAGGATGGCATCCTGAACGAAGTGGCCAATCCGCCGGTGAACCTCGCCACCCGCGTGGTCGCCCGCCTCAAAGTCATGTCGCGCATGGATATTGCCGAGCGCCGCGTGCCTCAGGACGGGCGCATCAAGATGACCCTGTCGAAGAACCGCGCCATCGACTTTCGTGTCAACACATGCCCAACATTGTTCGGCGAGAAGGTCGTGCTGCGTATCCTCGACCCAACCAGCGCCAAACTGGGCATCGACGCGCTCGGTTACGAAGACTTGCAGAAACAGAAGTTCATGGAGGCGATCCATAAGCCCTACGGCATGGTGCTGGTGACTGGCCCGACCGGTAGCGGTAAGACGGTGTCGTTGTACACCGCGTTGAACATTCTGAACACCACTGATCGTAATATTTCGACCGTTGAGGATCCGGTCGAAATCAATCTGCCCGGCATCAACCAGGTCAACATGAATCCGAAGACCGGGATGACCTTCGCGGCCGCATTGCGCGCCTTTTTGCGTCAGGATCCGGACATCATCATGGTCGGTGAGATACGAGATCTGGAAACCGCGGAAATCGCCATTAAAGCGGCCCAGACCGGTCACTTGGTGCTCTCGACCCTGCACACCAACGACGCGCCGCAAACGCTTTCCCGCTTGGTGAATATGGGCGTCGCGCCTTACAACATCGCCTCGGCGGTTAATCTGATCATTGCCCAGCGTCTGGCGCGACGACTCTGCAATAACTGCAAGAAGCCTCACGAAGGCATCCCCCATGAGGCCCTCCTCACCGAAGGTTTTACTGAAGAGGAGATTCCGAACGTGACCATCTACGCGCCCGTCGGGTGCGACCAGTGCACCAACGGATACAAGGGCCGCGTGGGCATTTATCAAGTGATGCGGGTGTCGGAAGAAATGGGCCGCATCATCATGGAGGGCGGCAACGCCATGCAGCTTGCCAAGCAAGCGGCAGCCGAAGGAATTCCGGATTTGCGCCGTTCCGGATTGAACAAAGTGGCTGAAGGAATCACCAGCCTGGAAGAGATCAATCGGGTTACCAAGGATTAAACCGTCATGGCCGAAAAAGCATTGAAACTGTCTTCGTTCGCTTGGGAAGGGCTCGATCGCCGGGGCTCGAAGGTCAAAGGCGAAGTCAAGAGCAATACCCTTGCCACCGCCAAAGCGGAGCTACGCCGCCAGGGCATCAACCCGAAAAAGGTGCGCAAGAAATCCGCCCTGTTCGAGTCCGGCAAGGGCAAGAAAATCACGCCCAAAGACATCGCAATCTTCAGCCGGCAATTGGCCACCATGATGTCGGCGGGCGTACCGCTGGTGCAGTCATTCGACATCATCGGCCGCAGCCATGAAAAGCCGCGCATGCGCGACATGCTGTTGGCGATCAAGGCAGACATCGAAGCGGGTAACACCCTCGCGGATGCTTTGGCGAAATTCCCGCTCTTCTTCGACGACCTATTCGTGAATCTAGTACGCGCCGGCGAGCACGCGGGTGTATTGGAATCGTTGCTGCACAAGATTGCGACTTACAAAGAACGCACGGAAGAGATCAAATCCAAAATCAAGAAGGCGTTGTTTTACCCCACCGCCGTGGTTGTGGTTGCGTTCATTGTGACGGCAATCTTGCTCATTTACGTTGTGCCCCAATTCGAATCTCTGTTCAATGGATTTGGCGCCGCACTACCTGCATTCACGCAAATGATCATCAATCTTTCCCGCTTCATGCAGGATTATTGGTGGGCGGTATTCGGCATCATCATTGGTGCTGTCGTCGCCGCGGTCGAGGCCAAGAAGCGATCACGGAAGTTTCGAATATTTTTGGACAAGGCGACGCTGAAAATGCCCATCATCGGCGCCATCGTCAACAAGGCCGCCATTGCCCGCTACGCCCGCACTCTCTCCACCATGTTCGCCGCAGGTGTGCCGCTGGTAGAAGCCATGACCTCCGTCGCCGGTGCCACAGGCAACCAGGTCTACTCCGAGGCGGTAATCCGCATGCGCGAAGACGTCTCCACCGGCCGCCAGCTGCAGGCGGCGATGCGTGACGTGAATCTGTTTCCGCCCATGGTGGTGCAGATGGTCGCGATCGGTGAAGAGGCCGGCTCCCTGGACGAAATGTTGTCCAAGGTCGCGGACTTCTACGAACAGGAAGTCAACGACGCGGTGGACTCCATGAGCAGTCTGCTGGAACCGTTGATCATGGCGATCCTCGGCGTTCTGGTGGGCGGCCTGGTCATCGCCATGTATCTGCCGATTTTCAAGCTCGGCTCCGTCGTATAACAATAAGCGCGCCTGCGAGGCGTGTTTGCCGCGGGGCGACGTCGACGACGCCGCCCCCTTTTTTTGGAACACTGAACCATGGCACTAATTGAGCTGTTGCAGCGCGAGGGTCTTTTTCTGGTAATGGTCGCCGGAATATTCGGGCTGTTGATCGGCAGTTTTCTGAACGTGGTGATTTACCGCCTTCCGGTGATGCTGGAACGCCAGTGGACTGAGCAATGCCAGGAAATGCTTGGGCAAGAGCGTGATCAGTCCACCAAACCGTTCAACCTGATTGCCCCCCGTTCTCGCTGTCCCGAATGCGGGCATGCGATCAGCGCCTGGGAAAACATACCGGTGGTCAGTTATCTGGCATTGCGCGGCCGATGTCGCCAGTGCAGCACCCCGATCAGCGCGCGCTATCCTCTCATTGAACTGCTCAGCGGCCTGCTATCGGCCTTGGTGGCATGGCATTTCGGGTTCACGCTGCAGGCAGCTGGTGCGCTCGTCTTGACTTGGTCGCTGATCAGTCTCGCCTTCATCGATATCGATCATAAGCTGCTGCCCGATGCCATTACGCTCCCCTTGCTGTGGCTCGGCCTGTTGATCAATGTGGGCAGTACATTCACCACGCTGCAGGCAAGCGTGGTCGGCGCGGCGCTAGGCTACCTGGTTCTCTGGGCGGTGTTCCAGGGCTTCAGGCTGCTGACCGGCAAGGAAGGCATGGGCTACGGCGATTTCAAACTGCTGGCCATGCTTGGCGCCTGGCTCGGCTGGCAATACCTGCCGTTGATCGTCATATTGTCGTCCGTGGTGGGCGCCGCGGTCGGCATTTCGCTGGTACTGATTCGTCGGCACGATCGCACGGTTCCGATCCCGTTCGGCCCGTATCTCGCGGCGGCAGGATGGATTGCGCTGATTTGGGGAGCGCAACTCATCGACACTTACATGGCGGTATCCGGACTGCAGCGCTGAGCGCGGCGACTTCCGCACCACGCCGGCGCGTCCCCGCCGAATACGCGAAATGTCAGCGCACCGGTATTCCCCCTACGATTGCGACAGACAAATGGATTACCCTATTCTTCCCCGGGGACGCATTTCCCCTCACCATATGCCGGACAACGATCTCAGAAACCCATGTTCAAAGTCGGACTGACGGGTGGCATCGGCAGCGGCAAATCCACAGTCGCCGCGCTGTTCGCCAAACGCGGCGTCAAAGTCATCGACGCCGACCTGATCGCGCGCCGGGCTGTGGCGCCTGAAAGCGACGCCTTGAGGCAGATCATTGCTACGTTCGGTACGGAGATTCTTCTCCCGGACGGCTCCCTCGATCGCGCCGCAATGCGACAAAAGGTGTTCGCGAGTCCGGCACTTCGTGCAACTTTGGAAAACATCCTGCATCCGATTATCATCGAGCAAATGCACGCCGAGGCCGAGCGCGCTGCAACCCCGTACTGTGTATTGGTCATGCCGCTGTTGCTGGAAGCACAGCAACAGCACGCCGTGAATCGCATACTGGTTGTCGACTGCCCGCCCGATCTGCAACGTCAACGAGCCATGTCGCGGGATGGCGCATCCGCCGACGAGGTGCAACGCATTATGGCAGCGCAAGCAACACGTGCACAGCGCCTGGCAGCGGCGGACGATACCATCGTCAATGACGGCGACACGCAACACTTGGAAACACAGGTGGAAACCCTGCACCACCGCTATTTGGCGCTAGCGCATTCGTGAGCGGCGTTGCGCCCTCCGGGGATGTGGTGGACAATAGTTGGATTCCGGGGCCACCCGAAACAACAGCCATTCGTGCAAAACGCCGTCACATACGAACAACCGCTCAATGAACGCATACGATCCTTCCTGCGCCTTGAACATCTATTCAAGCAAGCGGGATTTTTCGTTCGCGGCACGTCTGTCTGGAACAGCCAGGCGGCGCTGGAGACCATCCTCGATATCCAGAACCTGCTAGGACGCAACGACGTCAAAACGGAAGTACTCAAGGAACTCGAGCGCCACACCGCCAACCTCGCTCGGCTGGAACAAAACCCGGATGTTGACCGTGGTCGTTTATCGGAGATCCTCGACGAGTTGGATATGCTGATCGACCGGCTGTACTCCAACAGCCAACCGCTGGGCCACGAGCTGAAACAAAACGAGTTTCTCAACAGCATCCGGCAACGGTCGATGATCCCGGGCGGCACCTGCGATTTCGATCTCCCTGGTTACCATCACTGGCTGCAAGGCCCCAGCGAAGATCGTATTCGCGATCTCAGCACATGGCTATCGGCGTTTGACGTGCTGCGCCAGGCGATTACCATTATTCTCGGTTTGATCCGGGAAAGTTCCGTATCCAAAAGCGCCGTCGCTGAACAGGGTTTTTTTCAGCGCTCCATGGATCCGAACAATCCATGTCAGATTCTACGGGTGACCTTGCCGGCCGAGGCTGCCTACTTTCCCGAAATCAGCGGCGGCAAACACCGTTTCACCATTCGCTTCCTGCAACTGCCGTCTCTCGCGGAGCGCGCAGTGCCCTTGCAGGAAGACATCGAGTTTCTGCTGTGCTGCTGCGCGGTTTAATCCGTTCGGTGTCCGATCATGAGCCAAACGCGCAAGAACACCGTCGTCCACTGCCCTACCTGTGGAACGAAAGTCGTCTGGTCCGATGAATCCCGTTGGCGGCCATTTTGCAGTCAGCGCTGCCGGACCATGGACCTGGGCGATTGGCTCGCCGAGCGTCATCGAGTGCCTGGGGAACCGGCACCGCCGGACGATCCTGAATCCATGAACTGAGTAGGGCGAAGTCAACCAGCCACGTTCGAATCCCGGCCCGGATTCAGTCGTCAACACACTCACACCGCCGTGATGCGGCGTATACCTGAGGTAGCGGATGCCGGCGCATTCCCCGTTACCGCAGGCGACGATCCCGGTGAGCCGGACGCCGCCTATTCCGCGCCGGCGGCAAACCCAAATGTCGCACGCTGAGTGCTGGAGGCCGTCTCCACCTCGATCCGCGCCAGCCAATCGGCCCGGCCGCTGACGCACACGGGTAGCGTGGCACGACCGCGCCAAATTCCCGGCTCTGCTTGCTCCAGTGCCGTTCGGTTCATTCCCATGTCCATACCGCGCATATCGAAAGTAACGGTCACAGCCGACGCCCGCGGCCCGAAAACCTGAACTTGAAGCGGGAAGGGCGTCATCAACGGTACCGGTCGC
>CAWKIK010000002.1:0-107556 GCA_963849825.1 uncultured Gammaproteobacteria bacterium
CACGCCATGGTGCGGAGCAAGGACGAACATGCCACCATCGGCGAGACCTTGTACGAAGTCGAACCGGAAGATTTGATCAAATACGGTTTGATCCCGGAATTCGTAGGCCGCCTGCCGGTCGTCGCGACCCTTGAGGAATTGGACGAGGATGCGCTTGTCACGATTCTGACCGAGCCGAAGAATGCGTTGGTCAAGCAGTACGCCAAGCTGTTTGAAATGGAAGGTTGCGACCTGGAGTTTCGAGACGATGCCTTGCGCGCGGTTGCCCGCAAGGCCATGGAGCGCAAGACCGGCGCCCGCGGACTACGTACTATTCTTGAGCATGTGTTGCTCGACACTATGTATGATTTGCCGTCGATTGAAAACGTCAGCAAGGTCGTGATCGACGAAGCCGTTATCAACGGCGAAGCCAAACCCTACATTATCTATGAGGGTGGCGAGCAACAGCGCGTGGCCTCGGATTCCTGACGCGAGCCGCTGCTATGTAAGGACCCGGATCCAGCGTGCTCGCGCTGGATCCGCCGCTCAGCGGCCCCGGACAAGTCCGGCGGGTTGGTCCCATTTCCATTGAATTCCCGACTACCGGCCCATATTTCGACTGTATTACCTACGGAGCGTGTTCCATGCGCTTCGTTCACTCCCAACCAGGAGCTCTAATATGGAGCATGACGACAAGAAATCCGAGGTGATTGATAACCAGATGCAGGTGGTTCCCGTTCTGCCGTTGCGCGACGTGGTGGTCTACCCGCATATGGTGATTCCCCTGTTCGTCGGACGGGAGAAATCGATTCAGGCTTTGGAATCGGCAATGGGCGCCGACAAGAAGATTCTGTTGGTTGCGCAAAAGAGTGCCGAGGTCGACGATCCCCAGGCGGACGATATTCACCGCGTCGGAACACTGTCGACGATACTGCAATTGCTCAAACTGCCGGACGGCACCGTAAAGGTACTGGTAGAGGGTGCCGAACGGGCGCGCGTCGTACATTACTTGAGCAAAGATGAATTCTTCTCGGCCCAGATCAACGTCGTTGAAACGACCGACACCAGCGACAATCGCGAAGTCGAGGTTTTGATGCGTTCGTTGTTGGGACAGTTCGATCAATATGTGAAGTTGAATAAGAAAGTACCGCCGGAGATTCTGACTTCACTCTCAGGTATCGATGACGCAGGCCGTCTGGCGGATACTATTGCCGCGCACATGTCTCTCAAGTTGGATGAAAAACAGCACATTCTCGAAATCGAGGATGTGCGGGCACGCCTCGAGCATTTGCTCGGCCTGGTTGAAGGCGAAATCGACATCCTTCAAGTCGAGAAGCGGATCCGCTCGCGCGTTAAGCAGCAGATGGAAAAAAGCCAGCGCGAGTATTATCTGAACGAGCAGATGAAGGCAATTCAGAAGGAGCTCGGCGATCTCGAAGATGCGCCCAACGAGCTCGAAGAGCTCGCCAAACGCATTGAGAAGGCGCGCATGCCCAAGGAAGCCCGCGACAAGGCGCAGGCGGAATTGAACAAACTCAAACAGATGTCGCCGATGTCTGCGGAAGCGACCGTGGTCCGCAACTACATCGATTGGCTGGTCGGTGCTCCTTGGAAGAAGCGCACCAAGATCCGTCACGATTTGTCGGAGGCCGAGCGTACTCTTGAGGACGATCACTATGGTCTGGAAAAGGTCAAGGAACGTATTCTCGAGTACCTCGCCGTTCAGCAGCGTGTGAAAAAGCTCAAGGGACCGATCCTTTGCTTGGTCGGGCCTCCGGGTGTGGGCAAGACGTCTCTGGGTCGCTCTATCGCCCGCGCAACGAACCGTAAGTTCATTCGCATGTCATTGGGCGGCGTGCGCGACGAGGCCGAGATTCGTGGCCATCGGCGCACGTATATCGGCTCCATGCCGGGCAAGATCATTCAGAACCTGAGCAAGGTCGGCAGCCGCAATCCGTTGTTCCTGCTTGACGAGATCGACAAAATGTCGATGGACTTCCGTGGTGATCCTTCCTCGGCGCTGCTGGAGGTGCTCGATCCCGAGCAGAACCATACCTTCAATGACCATTATCTCGAGGTCGACTTTGATTTGTCCGACGTGATGTTCGTCGCCACGGCGAATTCGTTGAATATCCCCGCGCCGTTGTTGGACCGTATGGAAGTCATTCGCATCCCGGGATACACCGAGGACGAAAAGGTCAATATCGCGCAACGCTATCTGCTGGCGAAGCAGATCAAGGCGAACGGCATCAATGAAGACGAGTTGGCAGTCACTGAAGCGGCGATCCGAGATATCGTGCGCTATTACACGCGCGAAGCGGGCGTGCGTAACCTCGAGCGGGAAATCTCCAAAATCTGCCGCAAGGTGGTAAAGGAGATTCTGCTCAAGAGCAGCGACAAGAAGCTCAGTGTCACGCCCAAGAACTTGGAGAAGTATCTCGGCGTGAAACGGTTTCGCTTCGGCAAAGCCGAAGAGAACGACCAGGTGGGTCAGGTTACGGGGCTTGCTTGGACCGAAGTCGGCGGCGAATTGCTGACCGTGGAAGCGGCATTGGTACCGGGTAAGGGAAAGTTGACCTACACCGGACAACTTGGCGATGTGATGCAGGAGTCGATTCAAGCTGCGATGACGGTGGTGCGCAGCCGCGCGGCAGCGCTGGGTATTCAGCCGGATTTCTATCAGAAATTCGATATACATGTGCACGTGCCCGAAGGGGCCACTCCCAAGGACGGCCCGAGCGCAGGCGTCGCCATGTGTACGGCGTTGGTGTCGGCACTGACCAAGATCCCGGTGAAATCCGCGGTCGCCATGACGGGGGAGATCACGCTTCGCGGCGAAGTATTGCCGATCGGTGGATTGAAGGAAAAGCTGCTGGCAGCCCATCGCGGCGGTATCGGGATCGTGCTTATTCCGGAGGAAAACCGCCGCGACTTGGCGGAGATCCCGAAGAATATCAAGGGACAGTTGGATATTCGTCCGGTAAAATGGATTGACCAAGTATTGGACGTGGCGCTGCAGCATCGGCCCGTGCCGTTGCCTGATGCGGGTGAAGACCTCGGCTCGAAGGAGAAGGAAGAACCCGCGACCAAGGAAAACGGCGTCCGCGCGCACTGAGTACCGACTCGTACCCGAAGTGATTTAGCAACAAGGCACACCTGCTTCGCCAGATCGAAGCAGGTGTGTTGTTTTGTGGTTCCTGTAACATACTGTAAATAGCGAAAAAATAGCTGATTTCGGTTGACATGTGAAATGCACGGCTGGTATAAAAGCCGCTCGTTTTTATGTATGCGGATGGGGCAGTTCGCCACGTCCGTGTAATCGATTGGCCCGCGTGGGACGGCATCCTGTCCCGACAGAAAGGGGAGGAGTATGAATAAAGCAGAACTTATCGAGGCCGTTGCCGAGGCGGCTGATTTGTCCAAGGCGTCGGCTACCCGCGCTGTGGACGCAGTGCTGGATTCGATCACCGGTACATTGAAAGGCGGAGACCAAGTGAGCCTGGTCGGCTTCGGTACGTTCCAGGTACGCGAGCGCGCTGCACGCACGGGTCGCAATCCGCAGACCGGCGCGACGATCAACATCGCGGCGGCAAAGGTGCCCAGCTTCAAGGCTGGCAAAGCACTGAAGGATGCCGTAAACTAGCGCGCTCTCCCGGGGTGCTTAGCTCAGTTGGGAGAGCGTCGCCCTTACAAGGCGAATGTCGGGGGTTCAAGTCCCTCAGCACCCACCAGTGTTCGGAGTGGTAGTTCAGTTGGTTAGAATACCGGCCTGTCACGCCGGGGGTCGCGGGTTCGAGTCCCGTCCACTCCGCCAAGTTTGTTTGACCCAGAGTCTGATCCCAAAGTTTGATCAAGGGCGCTTCGCAGGAAGCGCCCTTTTTTTTCTGCGCTATGATATGCCCGCAATGCCTGGACCATAGGGCATTGAATTCGTTAGCCCAAACCGAAGTCGAGAGCACCGATGCTGTTAGCCATTAGAGACCGGGCCACCGGTTGGATCGCGTGGATTATTGTTATATTGCTAATTATTCCGTTCGCCTTATGGGGAATCCAGCAATACCTGCATGGCGGATCGGAGCCTGTTGTCGCCAGCGTCGGTGGCGCGGATATCACCAGAATCGAACTATCGCAACAAGTGCAGAGAGTTCTGCGCGACGCGAAAGAGCGTCCGCAAGGTGAGGCGGCGGTCAAACTCCGGCGCCGCGTCCTCGACAGTATGATCGCCGAACAGGTGCTGGTCGAGACGGCGCGAGACGAAGGCATGCGCATCCCGGCGGCGCAGGTCAATGCGTCGATTAGCCAGGTGCCGGCATTTCAGGTGGACGGTAAATTCAACCAACAACGCTATATCCAGGTACTGAATGCAAACCGCATCAACCCATCGCAGTTCTGGGCGCAGGAACGCCGCGACTTGTTGCGTCAGCAACTGCTGGGTGCGGTCGGCGAGAGTGCGTTCGCGACTGAGCGCGATGTCGACGAATTCATCCGTTTGCGGGACCGCAAAGTGGCGTTGTCCTATGTGGCAATCGCAGCAGACAAATTCAAAAATTCCATCGAAGTGTCCGACGCCGAGATCAAAAGCTATTACGATCAGCATGCGGCGCAGTTCAAAACACCAGAACAAGTCAAATTGAAGTACCTCAAGTTGGATCCGGAGACACTGGCCTCGTCCGTTCCCGTCACCGAGCAGGACTTGAAACAAATGTTCAATGAACGGAAGGACAGTCTGTTTCAACCCGAACAGCTTCAGGCAGCGCACATTCTGATTGCGGTCCCGAAAGATGCGGATCAAAAGGCAGTCGATGCTGCACACCAACGCGCAGAAGACATCCACAAACGTATCGTTGCGGGCGAAGATTTCGCAAAGCTTGCCAAACAATATTCAGATGATAAGGCATCTGCATCCCAGGGTGGCGACATCGGCACCGTGCGTGCGGGGAGTCGAGACGAGTCATTCGAACTCGCGCTGGCTGACCTCAAGGAAGGTCAGGTGAGCGAGCCGGTGCGCACAGCAAATGGCTTCGAAATCGTCAAGTTGACAAAACGGATCCCGGCCGGACAGCCGACTTTCGCCCAGGCAAAGGACCGCTTGGCGCAGGAGTATCGGCGGCAGAAGGCGGAGGAACAGTTCTACAAGAATTCCGAATCGCTTTACGACCTCACATACGAAAACCCGATGAGCCTCGACGTCGCGGCATCGGCCCTCAACCTGAAAGTTCAGGAAACCGGTTGGATCGAGCATCAGGGTACGAAGGACGGGCTGGGTTCGCAGCCTGACGTCCTCGAGGCGGCGTTCAGCGATGAGCTGCTCGGCGGCGGTAATCTCGCCGATGCCGTGAACAGTAAGCTCATCGAATTGAAAAACGGCGATGACGACAAGCAACTCAACCCGGTTGTCGTCTTTAGGGTAAGCGATTTTCGGCCGTCGGAACTGAAGCCATTGGATCAGGTGCGCGATCAGATTGTCGACGAATTGCGCGATCACAAAGCGCATGAAAAAGCCCAAGCCCAAGCGCAGGACCTGCTGCAGCAGTTGCGTGGCGGTGCGAGTCTTGACGTGGTGGCAAAACAGGGGGGCTTCAACGTCATCGATGCCGGACTGGTCGGACGCCGGGAAGATTCCAAGCCTGAGTCGGTGATTCGTGCCGCCTTCGCGCTCGGAAAACCTGCCAAGGGCGAAGGCCGTTACGGCACGGCAACGCTACCCGGAGGCGGCACGGCTGTCTTGGCGGTTACCGAGGTTCACGACGGCGATCCTGCTAAGGTCGCGAAGCAGGAACGGGAATTCATCAAGCGTCTGCTGGTGCGTGCTTACGGTACTACCGAAACCGGAGCGCTCATCGACGATATGCGGAGCCGCGCCGACGTGACCGTAGACGAGCAAGCGCTTGCGCGGGGTGATGAGAATTAAACTGCATTGGCAGATTCTGATCGCCCTTGCGCTGGCCGTCCCGGCCGGGGTGCTCACCGGCACTTCGGCGGGAGTAATGGGAATCAGCGCGTATTCGGTTTATGTATTTCTCGGCACGTTGTTTCTCAATGCGCTGAAGATGATCATTGTGCCACTGATCGTGTCCTCGATCGTGACAGGTGTGGCCAGTATCGGCGGTAGTCGCAACCTCGGGCGCTTGGGTGGCAAGACCGTCTTGTATTATCTGACCACCAGCTTGTTTGCGATTTTGGTTGGGCTGGTGATCGTGAATATTACATCGCCGGGTATAATCAACGGCCAGCCGGCTGGTGACATCCTCGGACTCCACACCGCGGACAGCGCAGCGGTGGCTGCTAAGGTCGAAGGCCGCGGCGTGCACGACATCGTGGGTGTGCTGCTTTCGATCGTACCGCCGAACATATTCTCTGCCGCAGCCGACGGACAAATGCTCGGCTTGATTTTTTTCAGCTTGTTGTTTGGGTTCTTCATCACCCGAATCAACGAGCAGTATGCAGAAGCGCAGTACAACTTCTGGCACGGATTGTTCGAAGTGATGATGCGCATCACCGACTGGGTCATGCGTTTCGCGCCGATCGGCGTGTTCGGTTTAGTGGCGAAAGTCGTTGCGGGAATGGAAGGGGAAAATCTCGGCCAACTGGCCAGCACGCTCGGGATGTTCTTTTTGAGCGTGGTCGCGGCGCTCGCGGTGCACGCGTTTGTCACGCTGCCACTGCTGTTGCGGTTCCTCGCCAGGGTCAAGCCCGGACGGCACTACCAAGCGATGGCGCCTGCATTGTTGACGGCGTTTTCTACCGCGTCCTCGTCGGCGACGTTGCCGTTGACCATGGAATGTGTGGAAAAGAACGCGGGCGTATCAAATCGAACTTCGAGTTTCGTGCTGCCGCTCGGCGCCACGGTCAATATGGACGGCACGGCGTTGTACGAATGCGTGGCCGCGATGTTCATCGCCCAGGCCTACGGCATCGAGCTTGGTTTCGTCCAGCAGTTCACCATTGTGTTGGTGGCGCTGCTTACGTCGATCGGAGTCGCAGGCATTCCCGCCGCGAGCCTGGTCGCGATCGCAATCATTTTGAGTACCATTGGTCTGCCCGCTGAAGGAATAGGCCTGATTCTTGCGGTCGACCGGGTCTTGGACATGATGCGTACATCCGTGAACGTATTCAGTGACTCGGTGGGGGCAGTTGTGATTGCGCGCACCGAAGGCGAACAAGGCATACTGGGGGAGGCGCGACCGCGCGCCTGATTCCGGCGCTGTGTAAAGTGTCACAGCGCCATGCCGACGATATTGAAACCGCCGTCGACATATACGATTTCACCCGTGATGCCCGAAGCAAGATCCGAGCAGAGAAATGCGGCCGTGTTGCCGACTTCTTCGATGGTCACATTGCGGCGCAAAGGCGCCGTACGTTCGACGTGGTCCAACATGCGCCGAAAGTCGCTGATTCCCGCTGCCGCCAGTGTGCGAATCGGACCTGCGGAGACGGCGTTGACGCGGATGCCTTCCGGTCCGAGCGAGTTGGACATGTAACGCACATTGGCTTCAAGGCTCGCTTTGGCCAAGCCCATCACGTTGTAATTGGGCATTGCGCGTTCGGCGCCGAGATAGCTCAAAGTCAGAAGCGCACCGTTGCGTCCCTGCATCATATTGCGCCCGGCCTTTGCCAACGCCGCGAAACTGTATGAACTGATGTCGTGGGCGGTCGCGAAACCTTCCCGGCTGACCGCATCCAGGTAGTCACCTTCGAGCTGCTCGCGCGGTGCAAATGCGACTGAGTGAATGATGATGTCCAGATGGTCCCAATAATCGTCCAGATGCTCGAACACCGCCTCAATCTGCTCGTCGCTGGACACATCGCACGGCAGCGTGATTTCGGAACCGCATTCGGCGGCAAACTTTTCCACCCGGTCCTGCAATTTTTCATTCTGGTAGCTGAACGCCAGTTCGGCACCTTCGCGATGCATCGCCTGGGCGACGCCCCAGGCGATCGAGCGGTTGCTTGCGAGGCCGACGATCAGTGCATTCTTGCCCGAAAGGAATCCCATGATGATATCTCTGCAGTTGCGCTTTACTGTACCCGTGCGCGGATGCGCCGAGCTCGGTTTTTACCCAAACGGTTTCGGGATTTTAACAAAGTCGCCGCCGCGTGCCAGCGTTGATTGCCTCGACGCCGGCCCTGATAGTTGATGTTTATATTGCCATCATTCATGCTCGTGACAATGTCCCCTATAGCGACCCGTATACCCGGCAGGGTGAGATCCGTATGGCTACAGCCGCGGCGCTGGCTGCTGGGCGCCTTGGTGGCCGTCGGCATCATGACAGGTGGCTGTGGCCGCGAGCCGCTCAATAGCCCTTATCCGGCCGAGGAGCTGGGCCAAAACATCCTGTATTCCTCATTCACCGAACGACCCAAGCATCTCGATCCGGCGCGGGCGTACAGTTCAAACGAGTACGCCATCATCGGACAGGTCTACGAGCCGCCGCTGCAGTATTCGTTTTTGAAGCGGCCCTATACGCTGGAACCTTTGACAGCACAGTCCATGCCGGATCCCGCGTATTATGACGAACAGGAGCGACGTCTGCCCGCGGACGCCGACGCGGACCAGATTGCCTATAGCGTTTACGAAATCCATATTCGTCATGGCATCATGTACCAGCCCCATCCTGCGTTCGTACAGGACGCTTCGGGGCATTACCCTTATCAGCATTTGAGTGAGGAACAACTCGACGGAATGACCGCGCCGGGCGATCTACCAAAGCAGGCCACCCGCGAAGTGACTGCGGAAGACTACGTGTACGAAATCAAGCGACTGGCATCTCCGCGACTCAACTCGCCGGTGCTCAGTATCATGGGGGATTATATCGTCGGGTTGCAGGACTACAGCCAGCAGCTTGCAAAAATCTCAAAAGAGCAGGGCGGCGCCGGCGCATTTCTCGATCTACGCAAGTACCCACTTGCTGGCGTGCAAGTCGTCGACCGCTACACCTACCGCATCAAGGTAAAGGGTAAGTACCCCCAACTTCTGTACTGGCTGGCGATGCCTTTCTTCAGTCCCGTTCCCTGGGAGGTGGACCGTTTCTACGATCAACCTGGCCTCGAAGAACGTAACATCACGTTGGATTGGTTTCCAGTAGGCAGCGGCGCGTACATGCTGACGATGAACAACCCCAACCAGCGGATGGTGCTGGAGCGCAATCCGAACTACCACGACGATTTCTATCCGGAAACCGGCTCCGCGGAAGACGAGGCGAGTGGCATGCTGGACGACGCGGGAAAACGTATACCGTTCATCGACAAAGTGGTGTACAGCCTGGAGAAGGAAACCATTCCCTACTGGACGAAATTCCTGCAGGGCTACTACGACGTTTCAGGCATTTCTTCGGATAGTTTCGATCAGGCTATTCAGTTTTCCGGCGAAGGAGATCCAACGCTGACTCCGGCCATGCGGGCGCACAACATTCACTTGAACACGGACGTAGCTCCTAGCACCTATTACCTGGGCTTCAACATGATGGATCCAGTGGTCGGTGGGGAAAGCGAACAGGCGCGCAAATTGAGGCGTGCAATCTCCATCGCAGTTGATTACGACGAATATGTCAGCATATTTCGCAACGGCCGGGGTATCGCGGCGCAAGGGCCGATTCCGCCCGGAATTTTCGGTTACCAGAAGGGCGAGGCAGGCATCAACCACTACGTCTATCAATGGGAGAACGGTGAACCGAAACGGCGCAGTATCGAGGAGGCGCGCAAACTGCTGGCGGAAGCCGGCTATCCCGGCGGCAGGGACGCCAAGACGGGAAAGCCGTTGTTGATAAACCTGGATGTGCCGGGAGGCGGACCGGAGGACAAATCCACTTTCGATTGGTACCGCAAACAATTCGAAAAGCTCAATCTGCAATTGCAGGTGAGGCCCACGGATTACAACCGGTTTCAGGAAAAGATGCGCAATGGTACCGAGCAGCTATTCATTTGGGGCTGGAATGCGGACTATCCAGATCCGGAAAATTTCTTGTTTCTGCTCTACGGCCCGAACGCGAAAGTTGAGCACGGCGGCGAAAACGCCGGCAATTACGACAATCCGCAGTTCAACAAGCTGTTCATGCAGATGAAGAACATGGCAAATGGGCCGGAGCGGAGGCAATTGATCGAGAAGATGCTCGAAATCGCGCGCCGTGATGCACCCTGGGTGTGGGGTTTTCATCCTCGTGAATTCGTTCTCCATCATCAGTGGTATTACAATGCCAAACCCAACCAGATGGCGCACAACGCGCTGAAGTATAAGCGCATCGACCCGCAATTGCGGGCCCGGAAACGGCTGGAGTGGAATCAGGCCGATTTCACGCCGCTTTGGGTCGGCTTGGTGTTATTGGTGCTGTTGGTGATGCCAGCGGTGATCATCTACCGTCGAAAGGAACGGGCACCGGCGATCGGAACCGAGCAGACCGCGGTTCGGAACGGGTAAGAACAGGGATGCTGGCTTATATTCTGCGCAGGGTTTTGTATGCGATTCCGATTTTGATCGGCGTCAATCTGCTTACCTTTGCCCTGTTCTTCATCGTCAATAGTCCGGACGATATGGCGCGCATGCAGCTGGGCGCCAAACATGTCACACCCGCGGCGATCGAGCGTTGGAAAGAGTCGCGAGGTTACGACAAGCCGCTGTTTCTGAATACCAAGGCAAAAGGCGTTGCGAAATTCACCGACACCATCTTTTATGAGAAGTCGGTGCGCCTGTTCGTATTCGATTTTGGCAGTGCCGATGACGGGCGCAATATCAGCAGCGATATCCATCAGCGTATGTGGCCGAGCCTTGCCATCGCGATACCGGTGTTTATCGTCGGATTGCTTGTAAATATTACTTTCGCGATGTTGCTGGCCTTTTTTCGCGGGACCTACGTCGACGTCTGGGGCGTCGTGCTGTGTGTCACATTGATGTCGATATCGACGCTGTTCTACATCATCGCCGGACAGTTCGTGGTGGGAAAGATGCTCGAACTCGTTCCAATCTCAGGCTTTCGCGCCGATGGCTGGGATAGCGTGCGATTTCTTATTTTACCAGTCGTGATCGGAATCGTTGCCGGTATAGGCGCCGGGACCCGTTGGTACCGGACCATCTTTCTGGAGGAGATCGGCCGCGACTATGTGCGCACGGCTCGCGCCAAGGGATTGTCCGAAATCCGGGTGTTGTTCAAACATGTGTTGAAAAACGCCATGGTGCCGATTCTCACCGGTGCGGTAGTCGTGATTCCGCTGTTGTTCCTGGGCAGTTTGTTGACTGAGTCTTTTTTCGGCATTCCAGGTCTTGGCAGTTACACCATCGATGCTATCCGCCAACAGGACTTCGCGATCGTCCGGGCGATGGTGTTCCTGGGTTCGGTACTTTATATCCTGGGTCTATTGATGACCGATCTGTCGTATACGTTGGTGGATCCAAGGATCCGATTGAGCTGATGGCAATCAAGTTGACAGCGCATTGGTGGTTTTGGCCGTCGATTTCGGGCTTGGGGTTGGTCGCGCTGCTTTTTTTCGCTCCGCTCGTGACCGGCGTGCTGCCGGTTTATTTGTGGACCGACCGATTGATTTTTTTGCTTGTGATCATGAGCATCTTTTTGGCCGGTTACATTCGCCACCGTGAACATTTGCGCGGGCCCTGGTCGCGGGTATTGCGCGGACGGTTGACGATGGTGGCGGCAGTGATCCTGTTCGCCTACGTCGTCGTGGGACTACTGGATTCGATGCACTTTCGGACGCCGTTGTCCGCTCGGGGCAGCGACGCCGTGGCGTATTCTCCGAACGTGCGCAGTTTGTTGGATGTTGCCCTGGGACCGTTGGCGTCCCAGCTCGAGAAAACCTATTCCGCACCGTTTGCGGCTTTTCTCTACAGTAAGGAAACCGTCGAAACCGAAAGTGGCCGCCAGCGCGTGTTTCCCCGGCTGCGCTTCGGCGGTGCTCATTTACAAGATCCACACCGCCAACGGATACCCGACATCGCGTTACGTACGCTGCGCGCCGCTGTGGAAGCAGTCGTTGCGTGGTTGATTTTAAGCGGCATTGCCGCCGCGGTCTGGGGGCGACGCTCCAGGCAGCCGATATCCACAGCGTGGCGTCTACTGATGCGCGGCCACGCGGCACTGCCGTGGCAAGCGGCTTTCTATACGTTGTTGGTGCTGCTGTTCCTGGTGTTTTGTGTAGTCCGATTAGGGCCTTACTATCACATTCTGGGCACAGACAAGGTGGGCGTGGACGTCCTGTATCAAGCGATCAAGAGCATACGTACCGGTCTGGTGATCGGCACGCTCACGACACTGGTTATGTTGCCCTTTGCGATATTGCTGGGAATCGCCGCGGGTTATTTTCGCGGCTGGGTCGACGATGTGATTCAGTACTTTTACACCACCCTGAGTTCGATCCCCGGCGTATTGCTGATTTCCGCAGCGATTCTCTCTATCCAGCTGGTTATCAATAATCATCCGGAGATGTTCGAAACCGGCGCCCATCGGGCGGATCTCCGCCTGCTGGCGTTGTGCGGAATTCTCGGCATTACCAGTTGGACCAGTTTGTGCCGGTTGTTGCGCGGTGAGACTCTCAAGCTCAACCGCATGGACTACATAGAGGCAGCCACGGCCTTCGGGGTGAGGCACTTCACGATCATTGGGCGCCATATCCTTCCCAATGTGATGCATATCATTTTGATTGTCGTTGTACTCGATTTCAGCGGTCTGGTGTTGGCAGAAGCCGTGTTGTCCTATGTCGGCGTCGGGGTTGATCCGTCTACCATCAGTTGGGGCAACATGATCAACAGCGCGCGCCTGGAAATGGCGCGCGAACCCGTGGTCTGGTGGACCCTTTTGGCTGCGTTCATATTCATGTTCACACTGGTGTTGTCGGCAAACGTGTTCTCGGATGCCGTACGCGATGCCTTCGATCCGCGACTGCGAGACAATCCATGAGCGATACGCTGCTACGAGTCGAGAACATGAGTACCTGGCTGGCGTCGGCCCGGGGCCAGGTGCGCGCCGTCGACGACGTGAGTTTCGACATCCGACGCGGTGAAACATTCTCCTTGCTGGGGGAGTCTGGTTGCGGCAAATCGATGACGGCGTTGTCCATCATGGGATTGGTGCCGACGCCGGCGGGTCGCATCGTGAGTGGCCACGTTTGGTTGCAGAACCAGGATTTGACCCGTTACTCCGAGATGGCCATGCGCGGCATTCGCGGTAACCGTATCGCAATGATCTTCCAAGAACCCATGACGTCGCTGAACCCGGTGCTGAGCGTCGGGGAACAAATCGGCGAGTCGTTGCGTCGGCACAAAGGCCTGCGCGGACGGGCGGAGCAGCGCAAAGCTTTGGATCTGCTGGACGCCGTGGGTATCCCGGATCCCGAGCGGCGCTATCGTGAATTTCCGCATCAGCTTTCCGGCGGCATGAAACAGCGGGTCATGATCGCGATCGCCCTCGCGGGCGACCCGGAGTTGCTGATCGCCGATGAGCCCACCACGGCTTTGGACGTCACCATTCAGGCCCAGGTGCTCGATCTGCTGCGCCGTCTGCAGCGGGATACGGGCATGGCCATTCTGCTGATCACCCATGACCTGGGGGTGGTTTCGGAGATGACCGACCGTGTCGCTGTGATGTATGCCGGCCAGGTGGTTGAACTGGCCGAGCGGCACGAGTTTTTCAGCAATCCCCACCATCCCTATAGCCGCAAGTTGTTCGAGTCCCTTCCCAGTATGGAGAAACGCACGCGCACACTGGAGGTCATACCCGGCTCCGTGCCGGCGCTGACTCAAGCATTCAGCGCCTGCCGTTTCGAGCCGCGCTGTGATTACGCTTGGCGCACATGTGCCGAAATCGAGCCGCGCTGGACCGCGCTGGGCGCAGCACAGGGAGTGCGCTGTCATCTGCATGATCCGGAGTATGCCGGCGACGGCGCGCGTACGCGCCCGCGCGTCGGCGGCGAAGCGGCGCCGGTTCCACCGAACGGCGCCGAAGCGTTGCTTTCAGTCGCTGATCTGCAGGTGCATTTCCCGATTCACAAAGGTTTATTAAAACGCACGGCAGGTTACGTATACGCCGTGGACGGGGTATCGCTCGAGGTCAAAAAGGCGCATACCTTGGCACTGGTGGGCGAATCGGGTTGCGGTAAGACCACTGTGGGCAAAGGGATCCTGCAGCTGCTGCGCGGCTACACCAAGGGCAGCGTGCGTTACGACGGTCTTGATCTCATGCACCTGCGCGGCGAGCGGCTGCGAAGGGCGCGGGCCAACTTTCAGATTATTTTTCAGGATCCTTTCTCATCCATGAACCCCCGCATGCGCGTGGGCGACATCATCGAGGAGGGCATGACCGCGCAAAATGTGGGCAGCAGCCGCGCGGCGCGCCAGGCGCGAGTCGCCGAACTTCTGCAGCACGTGGGCTTGGCGCCTGATATGGCGCGCCGTTATCCTCATGAGTTCTCCGGTGGTCAGCGACAGCGCATTTGCATTGCGCGGGCGCTGGCAGTGAATCCCAAATTGATCGTATGCGACGAACCCACCAGTGCCCTCGATGTCTCCGTCCAGGCGCAAATCCTGAATCTGCTCAAAAATCTGCAAAACGATTTCGACCTGTCATATCTCTTTATCACCCACGACCTCTCTGTGGTGGCCTACCTGGCCCACGAAGTGGCCGTGATGTACCTGGGCCGAATCGTCGAGCGGGGCCCGGTGGCCGACGTGCTCAACAACGCGAAGCACCCTTACACCCGGGCGCTGTTGGCGGCCGTACCCGTGGTCAACGACGAGCGCGGCGGTAGCAAAGTCATCCGCTTGGAGGGCGATATTCCGTCACCCAGTAATCCGCCGTCCGGTTGTCACTTTCATCCACGTTGTCCGCAGGCGATGCCGATCTGTCGGCAACGCTATCCCGAGTCGACCGGCGGTGAGCACAGTACGCATTGTTTTCTGTACCTGCCGCATTGATGCAGGTGTGCTTCGAGCACGTGAAGTGTAATCTAGAAAAGTTACGTAACATTCAGATACTAAAAAGTTAAATTTCTCGATACGTCCGAATGTTCGAGGCGCTCGGCGCCTCCGGATTCCCCTTATCTGACGCATTTGCTATGATTTCCGTCTTTCCACGGCCGTGTCGGCCGCTTTTTTTTACGCTCTGCAATCAACCCGAGGCGCACATGAGCAGCAACCCGAGGTCATTCCATCCGCCCCAGCGTACCCTGATGGGTCCGGGCCCCTCCGACGTGAACCCGCGCATTTTGGAAGCGATGTCCCGTCCGACCATTGGTCATCTGGATCCGGTGTTCGTGGACATGATGGAAGACCTCAAGAGCATGCTGCAGTACGCTTTCCAAACCGAGAACGAACTGACCTTCCCAGTGTCTGCACCGGGTTCCGCCGGCATGGAAACGTGCTTCGCAAATCTGGTTGAGCCGGGTGATAAAGTCGTGATCTGCCGCAACGGCGTATTCGCCGGGCGCATGAAGGAAAATGTGGAACGGGCGGGCGGTGTCGCGGTGATGGTCGAAGATCCCTGGGGCCGCGCCGTCGATCCAAATAAACTGGAAGACGCACTCAAAGCCAATCCGGATGCCAAACTGGTGGCATTCGTGCATGCCGAGACATCCACCGGTGCGCAGTCCGACGCCAAGTCCTTGGCTGAAATCGCCCGCCGCCATGATTGCCTGACCATCGTCGACACGGTGACCTCGCTCGGCGGCACGCCGCTCAAAGTGGATGAGTGGGGCCTGGACGCCGTGTATTCCGGCACCCAGAAATGCTTGTCCTGCACACCTGGACTCTCGCCTGTGACTTTCAGCGCACGGGCGCAGGAAGCGGTGAAAGCCCGCAAGTCGCCAGTGCAAAGTTGGTTTATGGACCTGAATCTGGTGATGGGCTATTGGGGATCGGGAACCAAGCGCGCATACCACCACACGGCGCCCATCAATGCTCTGTACGGACTGCATGAAGCATTGGTGCTGCTCCAGGAAGAAGGGCTCGAAAACGCTTGGCAGCGCCATGCCCATAATCACCAGGCGCTACGCGCCGGGCTGGAGGCGATGGGCTTGGCCCTGGTGGTTCCCGAAGCCGAGCGGCTGCCGCAGCTCAATGCAGTGACCATTCCCGAGCAGGTCGAAGACGCCGATGTGCGCAAGCGACTGCTGATGGATTACAGCTTGGAAATCGGTGCGGGGCTGGGCGATCTCGCCGGCAAAGTATGGCGCATCGGGTTGATGGGCTATGGGTCCAATCAGCGCAACGTGCTGTTTGCTCTGGGCGCGCTGGAAGCATTGCTGAGCGAGATGGGCGCCGATTTGCGACCCGGTTCTGCGATCAGCGCCGCCCGGGCCGTATATTCGGGCACCAGCGCGGGCCGCCCGGCGTTGGCCGCCGCAGACATCAGCCGCTCCCGGACTGCCGGGTGACGTCTACGTACAGCGTGAGGCGCTGGCCCGGTTGCAGGTAATGCCCCTTGCTCAGGCCGTTCCAGCGCCGTAGCTGATCCACGGACACGCGGAATCGGCTGGCGATGCGCGACAGTGAATCGCCGCGACGCACCGTGTAGTGTATGGAGCGCACGGTGGCCGCCACTGGCAGCGCGTGGGCAGAGCGACTGCCGCGACCACTGTTTCCTGTTACCCACAGCACCAGTTTCTGACCCGGGTGCAACACATCCCGCGGCGCCATGCCGTTCCAGCTCGCCAATTTGCGCACCGAAACTTTGTATTGGCGTGCGATGTCCCAGAACGTATCGCCGTGACCCACGACGTGCGTAACTTTTCGGCCGTCGTTGCTGCGTGCATGCAACGACTGGCGTCGTTGCTCCGCAGCCAAGGTGTATTGCGTGAACGATTTGCTCGCGACTGGAATCAGCAAATGCTTGCCCGCGACGATCGTGTTGCCGGACAGATCGTTTACCCGGCGCAGAACCGCAGGCGTAGTGCGATAGTGTTGGGCGATCGCGATCAGCGAGTCGCCGCTGCGGATGCGGTAGCGTTCCCAATGCAGGCGCTGGCCTTCGGGTAGTTCCGCGAGACGTTGTTCGAACTCATCCTTGCAATCGACCGGGATCAGCAGGCGATGGGGTCCGTCCGGATCCGTCGCCCAGCGATTGAAGCCGGGGTTGAGGCTGTACAGGTCTTCAATGCTGAGCCCCGCCATATCGGCAGCCAGGGCGAGGTCTATTTGCCCGCCGACATCGATGACCGCGAGCTGCGGTTCATTGGCGATGGGCGCCAGCGATACTCCGTATTTTTCCGGCTCGGCGACGATCGCTGCGATAGCCAGCAGTTTGGGGGCATAGGATTCCGTTTCCCGGGGCAGATCCAGGTACCAGAATGTGGTCGGCAGACCTTTGCGCCGGTTGCGCTCGATCGCGTGCTGCACGGTGCCTTCGCCGGAGTTGTACGCCGCCAATGCCAGCAACCAGTCGCCGTCGAATTGATCGTGCAGATTCTGTAGATAATCGAGCGCCGCGTTGGTCGCCGCGAGTACGTCGCGGCGGCCGTCGTACCACCAGTTTTGTTTCAACCCATAACGGCGCCCGGTACCGGGAATGAACTGCCAGATGCCGGCGGCGCGGCCATGGGAATAGGCGAACGGTTGAAAGGCACTTTCCACAATCGGCAGCAACGCGATTTCACCCGGCATGCCGCGGCGTTCCACCTCTTCGACGATCAAGTGCAAAAACGGTTCGGCCCGTTTCGTGACCCGCTCCAGGTAGTCGCCATGACGGGCATACCACTCCAGATGGGGTGTTACCCGAGCGTGATCGTATCCGTGCAGGCGGAAATCGTCGCGCAGCCGCTGCCAAAGATCCGTCTCGGCCTCCGGAAGGACTGGTTGCGCCTCTTCCGCCTCGGCAGTTGCGGCTACATTGCGTTCGGCTTCGGCAGCCGCACGCTGCAACGCCTGGGCGCGATCGACGGTTTCGGAATCGGTGCCGCTGAGATCCTGTGCCGCGTTGTCGCCGTCTCGGGCCTCCGCGCTGACGGATTGGGCATGATCGCGCGTCGCCAGCGTGTTGCAGGCGGAGAGCGCAAACATCATTGAACAAGCAACTGCGAGCAACCGCATCGGCCATTAACCCCATTTTTTTTATGGTCTGTGTACGTGGTCCATACGGTACGCAACCTGATGCGGCGACGCAAGCGTGCCTGCCGCCACGACCCATGTCCAGCATATCGGACGCGGGTGGTCGATCTGTAGCGCAAATGCCGCTGGGGATTGGATTTCGCACCCGCAACGCTGTGATATCCTCAGCGGCGAACATGAGAACGCGCCGACCCAATTGCCCCAAGTCCGCCAGCCTGGGCAGCCAGTTGCGCCAGTGGTATGAACTACCTCTCGGCCAGGCGCTGCGCGCCTGCGAGCAGCAGCGGCTCGAAAGCATTCTACCCGACCTGTTCGGTTACCACTTGCTGCAAGTGGGTGCTCTGGCAGACGGCGTATTGTCGGCCAGTAGAGTGCTCCATCGCGCTGTAATGGCGGTAGGGGACGAGCCCCGCGGCGAACATGGCGCCGGTTTGTGCGGCGATCCCGCGCGGTTGCCGATTTCGGGCGACTCACTCGACGCATTGGTGCTCTACCACACCCTCGATTTCGCGCCGGACCCTCATCAGGTGCTGCGCGAGGCGGAACGTGTCCTGGTGGCGGAAGGCAGTATCGTCGTGTTGGGGTTCAATCCGTGGAGTCTGTGGGGCGTGTGGCACGCGCTGGCGCGTCGTCGCGGCATGCCCTGGTGCGGACGATTCGTGGGTCTGAGCCGGTTGCGGGATTGGTTGAGTCTGCTGGGTTTCGAAATCGTTTCGACCGGACAGTTGTTCCGCCGGCCACCGCTGCACCGTGCGGCGCTGCTTGACCGGCTGGCGTTCATGGAATGCGCGCCCGGGCCCGGTGGCGTATATGTCATGGTGGCGCGTAAGAAAGTGATTAACATGACGCCGGTGAAACCGCGTTGGCGTCCACGCCGTAGACTCGTTTCCGGGTTGGTGGACACCGCATCGCGCAATGCGGCACGTGTACGGTCGGGCGCTGTGGGCCGTGGCTGAAGTTCAGATCTTCACAGACGGCGCTTGCCGCGGGAACCCGGGTCCGGGAGGCTGGGGTGCGCTGTTGCGTTACAACGGCAGTGAGAAGACGTTAAGAGGCGCCGAGACCGATACCACCAACAACCGGATGGAACTCACCGCGGCCATCGTCGCGTTAGAGTCGCTCACGCGCGCATGTGATGTGGTGTTGACCACGGATTCTCAGTACGTGCGCAACGGCATCACGCAGTGGCTCGAGAATTGGAAGCGCCGCAACTGGAAGACCGCCGGTCGCAAGCCGGTCAAGAACATCGACTTGTGGCAGCGTCTCGATGCCGCTGCGTCTCGCCACCGCGTGCGGTGGGAATGGGTGCGGGGTCACAGCGGCCATCCGGAAAATGAGCTGGCGGACCAATTGGCCAACCAAGCCATTGACGAACTGATGGCAGATTCTTGAATGCGCATGTCGGCGCTGATGCGCTGGCTCCGCTTGTATTTTCCCAATTGAACAGGTGTGCGCTGGGGGCTTACCGATGCGACAGATCGTACTCGATACCGAAACCACCGGTCTGGAAACCGCCGAAGGTCACCGTATTATTGAAATCGGTTGTGTCGAGCTGTTGAATCGCCGTCGAACCGGCAACGATTACCACCAATACTTGCAGCCGGACCGGGCCATCGACGCCGGGGCCGTCGAGGTGCACGGCATCAAGGACGAATTTCTACGCGACAAGCCTCGGTTCTGCGATGTTGCCGAAGATTTTCTGTCCTACATCCGCGGCGCGCAGCTGGTGATACACAATGCCGCATTCGACGTCGGCTTCATCGACCACGAACTGAAGCGGCTGGGGGCGAAATGGGGCGCGGTAGCGGGAGTTTGTACCGTGTTGGACACCCTTGCCCTGGCGCGACAGATGCATCCGGGGCAGAAGAACAGTCTCGACGCGCTTTGCAAACGTTATCAGATCGACAATACCCAACGTGTCAAACACGGCGCCTTGCTCGACGCTGAGATTCTGGCCGATGTGTATCTGGCGCTCACGGGCGGGCAGGTGACGCTTTCCCTGGGCGGCGCGGAGCTGGGTTCCAAAACCCATAGCGAAAGCATTCGCCGTCTGCGGACGGATCGGCCCCGGTTGGCGGTGATCGCCGCCAGCCCGGAAGAATTGGAGGCCCATGCGGCGCGTCTGCAGTGGATCGAAAAAGTTAGCGGGACCTGCGTGTGGCTGCAGAAGCCGGAGTGAAGCGATCAGTCCTGCGGTGGTTGCGGCGCGGCCGCACGATCCGGCCGCTGACCGGTTACGTCGATCGCTTGCAGGCGCAGGTGCAATGCAGCCTGTGAAAGCAGGTGTGCGCTGACGGGCGCCGTGATGAATAGAAAAATGGTCACCAGCACTTCGTGTACGCTGACGGCCCCGGTCTGGCTGAAATGAATCGATGAGGCCAGCAGTATGGCGCCGACGCCCAGGGTCGTGGCCTTAGTCGGGCCGTGCAGACGGGTGAAGAAGTCCGGCATGCGCCAAAGCCCGATCGAGCCGATCAGTGCGAAAGCCGCTCCCACCAGAATCAAAACGGTACTCAAGATTTCCGCGACCATATCCGCTCCTCTATTCGATAATGTCGCCGCGCAATACGAACTTGCACAGGGCGATGGTGCTGACGAAACCCATCATGGCAATCAATAGAGCGCCTTCGAAATATATTCGGGTGTTCAAATGGATGCCAAGCAGCACCAGCAACGCAATGCTGTTGATATAAAGCGTATCGAGCGCCACGATTCGATCCGGCGCGCTCGGACCGCGCAAAAGGCGTATCAGATTCAACACCATGGCGGTGCTGATTGCAGCAAATGCAATTGCGATGGCGACACTCAACATGGGAAAACCTCCAGCAATGGCGCTTCATATCGTTGCTTGATGTTTGCAATCAGCTTTTGCGCATCATCGATATCGAGGCTGTGTACTGTCAGCTGACGACGGTCGCGAGAAAGTTCCGCCGATACGGTGCCGGGCGTCAGTGAAATGAAGCTGGTCAACATCGTGATCGCGACCGGATCGGTCAATTGCAGGGGAACGCGAATGAAGCCGGGGCGCAGTGACGCACGTGGTCCGAGGATGCGTTTCGCCGCCTGGAAATTCGCTGTGACGATATCAATCAGTACTCGGCCGAACAGCAACAGCAGCCGCGCGGGACGACGCACGCTGGATCGATAGGGCCAGAAATTATGACTGTAGTGCGGAAGCGCGATCGCCAGGACGGCGCCCAACAGCATTGCACCGATTCCGACTGAGTTGGTGATCAGCAACCAGAATACCCAGAGTACGAGACTGAACAGTGGATGCGGGAACCAGCGTTTCATCGCCGCACGCCCCCGGAAGTTGGCACCTGATTTGCCAGTACCGCTTCGATGTAGCCGTGCGGACTGAGCACCTGGCGTGCGGTATCGGCCATGAACTGAACCACCGGCCCCGCCCAGACGCTCAAGGCGATGCTGATGGCCAGCAGGCCTGCGCACGGCAGCGCGGCGAGAAAGCGCGCGCTGTGTGGATGCTCTGCGGGTTCGGGCGGCATGGTTTTCCAAAACAAAGCGCTGCCGGCGCGACTGAAAGCGAACAGAGTCAACACACTGCTCAACAGTACCGCGGTCCAGATCGGCCCTAGATGCGTATTGTGATACGCAGCTTGGAGCAACAGCAGTTTGCCGATGAAACCGGAAAACGGTGGCATTCCGACGATCGCGGTGCCTGCCAGGATGAACAGGATACCGAGGAGCGCAGGCTGGGCGACAGCGACCCCGTAGTCAAACCGGTCGCCGTGGCCGGGGCGCTGCTGCGCCACCAGGTCGGCGAGCAAGAACAAGGCGGCCAACACCAACGTGCTCTGAGCCAGATAATAGAGCCCGGCGCCGACGCCAGGCACCGTGAACATGCCGAACGCGCTGAGAATGACGCCAACGGACACCACCACCGAATATGCGGCGACACGGCGAACGCTCTGGCCGGTGAGCACGCCAAGACTTGCGAGTGACAGGGTCACGAGCGCCGTGGGCAATAGCCAGGGCTCGATCAAGTTGGCGCCCGGGCCGGCGTGTGTGCCAAAGGCCAGCGTGTAGACACGCAGGATGGCGTATGCGCCGACTTTGGTCATGATCGCGAACAGCGCCGCTACCGGCGCACTTGCGGCGGAGTAGGCGTTCGGCAGCCAGAAATACAGCGGCAGTAACGCAGCCTTGGCAGCGAATACCACGAACAACAGCATGCCGCCGATTCGCACCAACCCTGCGCGTTGCGGATCCACTGCTGCGACTCGCTGGGCGATATCGGCGAGATTGAGTGAGCCCAGCGCGGCATACAGTAATCCGGCGGCGATCAAAAACAACGCCGATGCGCCAAGATTGAAGACCACGTAATGAAGCCCGGCTCGCAGGCGGGGCGAGCCGCCGCCATGCAGGAGTAAGGTGTAGGAAGCGATCAGCAGTACTTCGAAAAACACGAACAGATTGAACAGGTCGCCGGTCAGAAATGCGCCGTTCAGACCCATTAGCTGAAGTTGGAACAGGACATGAAAATTGCGGCCGCGATCGTCGGTGCCCAACGCCGCGTACATCAAGCTGAAAAACGCCACCAAGGCCGTGAGCGTCACCATCAACGCGCTCAGTCGGTCGAGCACCAGGACGATTCCGAACGGTGCCGGCCAAGCACCCAATTCATAAACGCGATACGCGCCGTCATTGGTGAGCATCAACAGACCGAGACTCACGCCCAGTAGCATCAGCGTCGAGGCCCCTGCAATGATCCGCTGGCGGGTGCGCGCGCCGCGGCTCACGAACAGCAACGCCAGCGCCGTGGACAGGGGAAGTACGATGGGCGCGATCAGCCAATGATTCACGGTTCGTCCCGGGGCGGCGGTTCAACGCCGTCGACGTGATCGGTACCCAGCACGTGACGGGTGCGCAGCGCCAGAACCAATACGAACGCGGTCATCGCGAAACCGATCACGATGGCGGTCAGTACCAATGCCTGGGGCAGCGGGTCGGTATAAGCGCTTGTATGCGCGTCGATCAGGGGCGGTTGATTGAGCCGCAGGCCGCCGCTTGCGAACAGCAACAAATTGACTGCGTAGGACAACAGTGTCAGCCCGAGCACCACGGAAAATGTACGCGCCCGAAGCGTGAGATAAATACCGCAGGCGCCGAGCATTCCGATTGCGCTGGCGATCAGGAACTCCATGTTGGCTCCCCGGCTTGTTGCGGACCGCTGACGCGGCCGAGTCTTGCCAGAATCAGCATCACCGAACCGATAACCGTCAGAAAGACTCCGATATCGAAAGCCATGGCGCTGGCCAGCTCGATATCACCGACCAAAGGCAGCGTGAAATGACCGAAACTGCTGGTGAGAAACGGAGCGCCGAACAAGAGGCTCGCTAAACCGGTTCCAGTGGCCAGCGTCAGGCCGAGGGCGATGATCGTGCGTTGCCCTGCGTGAAGGCGATCGCGCGCCCACGTGGCGCCGCTGGCGAGATACTGAAGAATCAGGGCGATTGACGTGACCAACCCAGCGATGAAACCGCCGCCCGGGGCGTTGTGGCCGCGCAGCAGTACGAACACTGAGACCATCAACGCCAACGGCAGCAGCAGCCGGGACAGTACCTGCAGCACGAGTGGGTGAGGGTCCTGCGACCAGCGCTCGTCTGCATCGTCGCCATGTGGGCGGTCCATATAAAGACTGCCGAGCAACGCGAAAATACCGAGAGCGGCAATCGCGAGCACCGTGCTTTCGCCAAGGGTGTCAAAGCCGCGGAAGTCCACCAGAATGACATTGACCACGTTGCGTCCGCCGGCTTCGCCGACGCTGTGTCGTAGATAGAAATCGGAAATGCTTTTTCCTGGCGCCAGCATCGCGTCCCAGGCCAGCAGGGCCATGCCCAGCCCGCCGCACAATGCCAATACTGCATCCCGGCCGCGCCGCAAGAGGCTGCTTTCCGCTGGCGATTGCTGCGGCAGAAAGTACAGGGCCAGCAACATCAGGATGATGGTAGCGATTTCCACGGATAACTGCGTCAATGCAAGGTCAGGCGCCGAAAGCCGGGCGAAAGTCAGCGATACCACCAAACCGATGACGCCCATGGCGATCAACGCGAACAAACGCTGTCGATGAAACAAAACCACGACGATGCTGGTGAGCATCAGGCAACCCCAGGCCACTACCGCGACCGGGTCGAGCGTCGTAGGCGCTGCGAATCGGAGGACCGGAAGTCCGGTTTGATTTCGCATCCACTGTGCGCCGGCCAATGCCAACGCCGAGCCGGCCAATAATGCGAGGTAACGCTGCAACGAACCATTTTCCAAAAGTTCAGTCAGCTTGTGGGCGAAGTTCAGCAGGTGTCGCAGCGCCCAGTCGAAGGCGGCTCTGCCGCTCAAGGGAGGAAGCACTTCCTCGAAGATATAGAACATCCATCTCCGCTGAGTATAAAGCGCGACACCGGCAACCAGCGCGATGGTGCTCATGAGCAGAGGCAGACTGAATCCGTGCCAGATGTTCAAGCTATAATTCGGCAGGGTGACGCCGACCACGCTCGAGGCCGCGACTTGCAGTAGCGCGCCGATGGTGAAGCCGGGCAGGGTGCCCACCAGCAGACAGACCGTGACCAGTACCTCCACCGGCACTTTCATGTAGCGCGGTGGTTCGTGGGGCGAGCGCGGCAGGTCGATCGGCTCTCCGTTGAAAAACACATCGTGGATGAAGCGCACGGAATAGGTGACCGAAAACACCCCGGCCAGGGTCGCCAACAACGGCAAAAGCCAGCCCCATTCGCCCAGCGGCGCCAGGGCAACCGCTTCCGAAAAGAACATCTCCTTGGATAGGAAGCCGTTCAGCAACGGCACACCCGCCATGGCGGACGCGGCAATGATTGCCAATGCGGCCGTGTGCGGCATGTATTTCCACAGCCCGTTGATGCGGCGCATGTCGCGGGTGCCCGTTTCATGGTCGATGATGCCCGCGGCCATGAACAGCGAAGCCTTGAACGTGGCGTGGTTGATGATATGGAACACGCCGGCCACGGCGGCCAGCGGCGTGCCCATGCCGAACAATAAGGTGATTAGCCCCAAGTGGCTGATGGTGGAATAGGCGAGCAGGCCTTTCAGGTCATGCTGGAAAAGCGCCGTGTAGGCGGCGAACAGCAACGTGATCATCCCCACCCCACCCACCAGGTAGAGCCACCACTCGGTGCCCGCAAGCGCCGGAAACAACCGCGCCAACAGAAACACGCCCAGCTTCACCATGGTGGCCGAATGCAGGTACGCGCTGACCGGCGTCGGCGCCGCCATTGCGTGGGGCAACCAGAAATGGAAAGGGAATTGCGCGGACTTGGTGAACGCGCCGATCAGGATCAGCACCAGTGCCAGCGGATAGCGGGGATCGGCCTGAATCTGGGCACCGCGTTCGAGAACGGAAGCCAGGTCATAACTGCCTGCCATCTGTCCGAGGATCAGCAGGCCGGCGAGCAACGCCAGTCCGCCGCTGCCGGTGACCGCCAACGCCATACGCGCCCCTTGGCGGGCATCGGCTCGGTGTTTCCAGTAACCGATCAGCAGAAACGAGCTCAAGCTGGTCAGTTCCCAGAACACCAGCATCAGCAGGATATTGCCCGCTAGCACTACGCCTAGCATCGAACCCATGAACAGCAGCAGCAGGGCATAGAAACGGCCCATGGGATCATCCGGCGACAGATAATAGCGCGCGTACAGAATCACCAGCAGACCGATGCCGAGAATCAACAACGCGAACAGCAGGCTCAGCCCGTCCAGGCGAAACGACAGCTGCAATCCGGCTTGCGGCAACCAATCCCAGACATCGGAGACGACGTGGCCGGCAAAGACCGTGGGCGCCTGGAACAGCAGCACGGTCAGGGCGAGTGCCGCCACGGCGCCCGCCGTCCACGCGCTCTGGTTACGGCCGAGACGAATTGAAAGCGCGGGCAACCCGGCGCCTACTAAGGGAATCAGCGGAATCAGCAGCAGGTTCATTGACGATTGGGTACCGGCTGTCGCCGCGAGTAAGGGGAATCCGCGCCGCCAGGGGCCGGCGGAAACGCAGCGGGCAGCAGGCGGTCATTGCAATTCCAGGCAAAAATACGGGCCGAAAGCCATCATAACGGCGTTGGCCAGCAGTGGCCATAGCCCGGTGGTCAACATCAGCGCTGCTTCAGGTTACAATTGGCGCCCGTTCCCAGATCCAGCCAGATTCCATGACCATCAGAGCTCGTTTCGCCCCCAGTCCCACCGGTTATCTGCACATCGGCGGCGCCCGCACCGCGTTGTTTTCCTGGTTGCACGCCCGCAAGCACGGCGGGCGCTTCATACTGAGAATCGAAGACACGGATCTGGAGCGATCCACGGCCGAGTCCGTGAACGCGATTCTGGAGGGCATGACCTGGCTCGGGCTCGAATATGACGAAGGGCCGTTCTATCAGACCCAGCGCTTCGACCGCTATCGGGAAATCATCGCAGGCTTGCTCGATTCGGGCCATGCTTACCGTTGCTACTGTTCCAAGGAGCGCCTGGAGGTGCTGCGCGCTGAGCAGATGGCGAACAAGGAAAAACCGCGTTACGACGGCCATTGCCGGAATGCGGCGCCGCGCTCGCCCGGCGAGCCCCACGTGATCCGGTTCCGCAATCCCGCCGAAGGCACAGTAGCCGTGGACGATCTGATTCGCGGCAACGTGGTGTTCGAGAACCGCGAATTGGATGATCTGGTGATCGCCCGCAGCGACGGTTCGCCCACCTACAATCTTACGGTAGTGGTGGACGATCTCGATATGGAGATCACCCATGTCATCCGCGGCGACGACCATTTGAACAATACGCCGCGGCAGATCAATATTCTCCGGGCCCTGGGTGCCGAGCCACCAGCCTACGCACATGTGCCGATGATTCTCGGTGCCGACGGCAAGCGCTTGTCAAAACGCCACGGCGCGGTGAGCGTGATGCAGTACCGGGAAGACGGTTATCTGCCGGAAGCGCTGCTCAACTATCTGGTCCGGTTGGGCTGGTCCCACGGCGACCGGGAAGTATTTTCCAGCCCAGAGATGATCGAATTGTTCGAGATCGCGGATGTCAACCGCGCGGCATCGACGTTCAATCCTGAAAAGCTGCTGTGGCTGAATCAGCAATACATCAAGAACAGCGATGCGGCGCACGTCGCGCACCATTTACGCTATCAGTTCGGCAAGTTGGGTATCGATCCGAGCGACGGCCCGGACATCGTCGAAATCGTTCGTTGCCAACAGGAGCGCGCCAAGACGCTGGTGGAAATGGCGCAGAACAGCGCGTTCTTCTATCGCGATTTCGACGACTACGATGAAAAGGCGGCGCGCAAAAATCTCAGCGCCGATATCGACGCGCCCCTGCGCGCGTTGCGCGACAGATTGGCGACGACCGAGTGGCACCGCGAAGCGATTCATGACGCAATAACCGGTATCGCTGAGCAGTTCGAATTGAAATTGGGAAAACTCGCACAGCCCCTGCGCGTCGCCGTATGCGGTGGCACGGTGTCACCGCCGATCGACGTCACGGTATTTCTGCTGGGCCGTGAAACCACGTTGCGCCGGCTGGATCGCGGGCTCGACTACATCGCCGAGGTCGCGCGGGCGCACGCTTGACAGGTTTCGGGGCGCAGCGTAGAGTACCCGCCTTTCCGGGGCTATAGCTCAGCTGGGAGAGCGCTTGCATGGCATGCAAGAGGTCGGCGGTTCGATCCCGCCTAGCTCCACCAGGTTGAAGATAAGGGTTTCAGGAACTGAGCTTTTTATGTGAGGTGATTGTTGGGTATATCTGGGTAATGAGAAAGGAAGCGGGCTTGAATTTGGTGGTGAAAATACAGTGTGGGTGGTTTAGGTATTACGTCTAGGAGCGTCTGTCAGAGATACTGATTCTCATGTAGGATGCATACATAGGAAAGACTCGATAAGAGGGCTATCGCTTTCTGAGGTTAGTAGCTTTAATCGCATCGTGTACTTATTAGTGCTGTTGCGCAAGGCAGATCCTTGTTAAGTGTCGAGAAAAGTCCAGCGGTTGCGGGCTGTGTCTATAGGGCTATTCTTTCCACATATAAGAAGGGTAAAGATATGAAATACCTAATAAGGTTTCTGCGCTTTTAGATGGATGCGCGACTCTACAACAGAGCAACGAGCACAAAGGTTCGTCGACACTTATGGGCCATATTGCGAGAAGACGGGAATTAGTAGATCGGACCCGCGCTTTTCAAGTTGCGTGCTGTGTTTGCCGAACAAGAAGCCGCAACATCGCGCTTCGGAGCAGATGAGTATGCAATTGCTGCAAATGTCTCAACCGAGAACGCTCGGCACGCAAACGACGAACTGTTACAACACGATCACTGGCGTGCAGTGCATGAGTCGCTAGGATATGAAGCGGTACGTGATCCCATGGACGCTGTTCTTCGGTTCCTTGGTAGTGGGGACCGCAATCTACAACATCGGCCTAGGGGTTGCCTGGCTTGCATCTTCACCGGGATTTACTTGAACTGCGTTTGGTGGGGTTTTAGTGCGGCGCAATTGACTACTGGAATAATCAATAACGAATACCAACCAGAGCAGCAGCTTATCGGCTCGCCGATTATGAGCTGGATAAACCCCTATCCCTCAACACCCGCTGAACTGCTGAAACGCCGCACCCCGCCTCTTTGGCTATGCGTCTGGATCCCCATTCCTTGCTTTCTAAGTTGCGCTACAAGGGCCTCTACAGACTTATCGACCTTCGGCCTGCCTAAAACCTTCCCCTGAGCCTTTGCTCTCTGAAGTCCGCTCCTTACGCGATCTCGAATCATCTGAACGCTCGAACTCCGCGAACACTCCCGCCATCTGAAACATGGCCTTACCGGCCGGGGTAGTTGTATCAATCCCTTGTTGATGTAAATAAAGGTCTATTCCCTTGGCATGGATCTCATCTAGGAAACCCACAAGATGCTGAAGCGACCGGCCTAACCGATCCACGGACCACGCGAGGATTACATCGAATTCCCGCCGGACAGCGCCTTTCAAGAGCTTATCTAACTGCGGGCGTTGCTCTCGTCCTTTGGAACCGCTTATACCGTGGTCCACATATTCGCCGATCACTTTCCAACCGCTCCGCTCGGCTACGTCACGCAACTCCCGAAGTTGGTTTTCTGTGGTCTGACCGTGTGTGCTGACCCTGGCGTAAATCGCTGCCCGTTTCATGTGTCTGCCCTATACCGAAAAGAACTGTTTTCAGTATACCGCGTCCATAGAAATGAGCAACCTGGAAATCAGTTACTTAACGTATGAAAAACTAAAGGGTATTCGGTACAAGCCGCTAAAGGGTGTGGGATATGAATTCCACACCGCCGCTGAGCGCCTCGCTCCGGTTTACTGTCATAACAATACGCTTTTCGGGCTGCCGGCAATAGGCGCCACAGGGGGAAGGGCCATGTTAGGAAGTCTCAAACCGCTTATCAAAAAAACAGTCTCCAGATACAAAGTTCCGGTCTCCCTTGCTGAAAATGTTTCGCCCGTGTTCATCATTGCGTCGGGCCGCTCCGGCAACACACTGTTGCGGCGTATTCTGTGCAGCGGCCCAGAACTTTATATCCCCCCGGAAACCTACGTGTTAGGGCAGATCATCAGAAAACATCGCTCGCGCGCCAGCCTCCCGTGGTCGGAGTTGTGCCAACTGACGCTTGGCGCCTTCGCGACTAGTGAAGACTTCCACACATTCCCAAGCTCCCATCTGCACACAGTCTACGAACAACTCGTAGCAGTCCCAGCGGCGGAGCGTTCGTTGGCGCTAATAATTACCGCGTTCTATGAATACATGATGCGGCAGGCAAAACCTACGGCACTCAGGTGGGGAGACAAGACCCCGTTAAACGCCCAGAGTCTTCCCCAGATTGACGAAGCCTTTCCCATAGCGCGATACATTCACATCATCCGCGACGGATATGACGTTGTCGCCTCCTACCTCAAGATGGGTCGATATTCCGACCCTGAGGAAGCTGCTCGCCGATGGATAGCGGCTACGGACGATTGCCACAACTTTGCCGTCAAACATGCCAGGCGAGTAATGGAGATTCGTTACGAGGATCTATGTCGGCAACCGATTCCGACTACTCAGTCAATTTGTAGCTTTCTCGGACTCACTTACTCTTCTGACATGCTGGAGACTACGCAGCGAAACTGGACGAGCTGGGCGACATTTCGGTCAAAGCCCATTATTCGCAGGTCCGAAAGCCGATAAGTACCGCATCAATAGGCAAAGGACGTGCGGAGCTAAGCGGTCAAGTACTCAAACAGCTGCAACCAATCTTGTCTATCCAGATGGCGAAATTCGGCTATGAATAAAAGCTGGCGCGAAGGGCAAGGTCGGAGTGCGCACACCGTATCGCTAGGCCCTCGATGCGAGCAACTGCATGATTCCTGCGTACGACAGCTCGTCATAGTAGTACGCCTCTGATAGCAGCCGATCATAGGTGCTCCAGTGCATGTGCTTAGGCTTGTCCGGGATAAAACTCGTCGTACGGATCGCCGCCTAGCAGTCTGAACGATCTTCCGGCTGCGCCTAGCTGCCCGTTCGTACACGCTCTCATTTTGGCTCGGATAGGCAAGATGGTGACAGTGCCGACAGGCGAACACTCCGCCGCCGTAGAGAACAGCAACCCGACGCGCCACAGCCTGAGGCAGGACAGAGAAACCACGGCCTGCTGTCCTCCATAGTTGCAACGCGGTCCAATCCAGATAAACGGGATAGTTCTTATCCTGCCATTCTCCGCCGTTGCGGTGA
The DNA here is from genome assembly GCA_963849825.1 of uncultured Gammaproteobacteria bacterium. Taxonomy (GTDB): domain Bacteria; phylum Pseudomonadota; class Gammaproteobacteria; order JASBUN01; family JASBUN01; genus CAVXJN01. Next base: position 30,770 of record CAWKIK010000002.1, read on the forward strand.
CGATAAATTAGAAACACGCGGTCGGTTTCTGTTCGCACACGTATATCGCCAATGCGCTCGCCTTCGCGTGTCCATTGCCATGCGAAATATTGACCCGGCGTTAATCTTCCCTTCCCGGTGCCAGCGTCTAACATCGATGCTGAGGTAATCTGCCGTTGTGTTCTTAGCACCCCAGCGCCAACGGTTCCCGCTACCGATCCCGCCCATATCGCTCCCTCAGATTTTGCCGAAATCATCAATCAAATTCGTTTCCCAGTTCCTTGACTATGCGGCTCGAAAAACTTTTTTTCGGGGCATTTATCAAACCAAAGCTATGCCGCCGGTGCCACAAGCTGCGCTATAAACTTTCGACCCTCCCCCGGCCTGGACTTGACCGGCACAAGGCAAATAAAGACGGACATCCATTAGATTCCTGTCGCTAACGGAAAACGGGAACGCGAATTACCGGCACGCTTTGGCTCCGGGAAGGACCCGAATTCCGTCCGGTCGCTTCGTTCACTGCTTTGCTCCTGAAGATTGGTGGGTACTGCCTGGTATACTTCTAGAAAGGTGGTCGGACTCCGACCTAGTGGAATGCTCAAATGGGGCGTTATTGGGTCGGACTCCGGGCATGTCTGGGTCGGACTCCGTCCTAGTTCCCGCGCTAACTGGGTCGGACTCCGTCCTAGTCTGGGTCGGAATCCGGGTATCAGATTTTAATTTTCGTCTCGCTTTCTTCTTGGCCTTGTACTTCGTGTACCACTCTGGCTCCTGCCAATCCGATTGGCGGGCTTGCCAGGTTCTAGGTGCCACCACATCCGGCTTCACATCTAGCTTGCCGTCGCATTCATCAATCGGCTTGAACGTGACGCCGTACAGATAGCAGAGTTTCGTATCCTTTTGTCCCTGCCGGGTCTGCATCACGATCCCGTAGTGCAAGAGTTCGTCCAGTGCTAACGCGAGAGTCTGCTTAGATTTCCAGTTGCGCTTGCGCATTACGGAGATAGTGGCGCTGAAGTCTCCGTTGTTGTGTCCGTTGTATTCGCTGTACATGTCTATGAACAGCTTCAATGCACGAGCGCTGAGCCGTTTGAAATTATCATGCGTCAGGAGTTCGTGCGGGAGTGCGACGAATGTCGGACCATTAGCTCGCCCCTTACTCTTAGCTCGGTTCCATCCCATAGCTAGTGTCCCAACCGCAATATGAACTGGTAGGCTCCCCAGAGTTCCGGCAAGGTCATATACGCAAGATCAGCGTAAACGCCCAAGTGTGCATAGCGAATCGCTAGCATTTCGAGATCAAGCAACCATTCGAGGGATAGCAGGTATTCCGGAACGCTGGCGGTCATTGTATGCAAGCCTCCGCCTTTTGTTTCGCAAGTCGGAAGTTGCTTGGTCTACGCTTTTTCTTCCGCACTCCGCAGATTGGGGCCATCTCTAAAACAAAGGCTCGCCCCCTACCTTGGACGTAGGCTTCGCCGGTTAGGACTCGCAGACCCCTCTCTAGCGAAACGGATTTGCGAATGGCGGCGAGTTTTTGATTGCTCAGCGGAGTTAGATCGGGACCGATGAACCACACATCATAAGTGCCGTCATCGAATTGAGAGATTCTGCCCCACTTGCCGACGATGTGCTGTTCGCCGTCGATGACATGAAAGGCGGACCTGCTGAAGTCGTTTATAAAATCCCGTCGGATACTCATCCTGCCTCCCGACGGCTTTGCAGCCATTGCTCGAAATCGGCTTCGTCATAGCCAACCGAGTTCGGACCTAATCGAATGAGTCGGGGGAAATCGGGAAGTTTTCTCCAGCGCCATTCCGTGGCATGGGAGATATTGCCCGCGCGAGCGCGCAGCTCCTTGGGGCGGATTATTCGGGTAGGTTTCTTCAGTGACACGGCTAACTCTCCTTTTCAGGGTTGTTAGCCGGTTAAGGCGGGCTTGACTCAGTGCGCGCGGCGCGCAAGAATCGGTCTTGGAGGAACCTTGCCCTAACCGGCTTGGTTTGCGAATACGCCCCACCTTGTGCTCTGCCAGGCCTTGGTGGGGTTTTTCGTATACGCGGTTCGGTTTTCTAACTTTCTAGCTATCCCATATCTTGTGTATGCATGAAACTTATAAACAGGATGTAAAAACCCTGTCAACACCGCACGCGAGTGTATTTATTTTAGTAAAATCAGTAACGTATGGTTATTCTCCGTTAAATCATGCGGATAGCGCAGACGGGCCTGTGCGTGCATACACCACAATATATTGTGGTCTTTGCCTCTAATGCCCCGCAGTGGCGCTTGTTAACCATTTGGCCCATTGATTCAATGCCTTACGCTTTTCTGAAAATAGTCGTGCTGGTTATAGGCGCGTTCCAGTTTGTTTGCGGGAAGGTGGTTTAGTACCCGTTCTATATGCTCGCCGGGTACTTTCAGCGCCCGCATCTGCGTCGATACCGTGCGCCGTAGATCATGTGGCGTGAACTGACCAACGCCGAAGCTCTCCAGGTTGCGCGACACCGCTCGCGTTAACGACATTGGCGTGACGTGTTCCTTTCCAGTAGGCGAGGGCATAACGTAACGGCTACGGCCCGCGTGTTTCCTCAATTCCTTAAGCAGGCGTATTGCTATCGCTGGCAACGGTAGCTCGTGCGTGCGCCCGTTCTTCGTTTTCTCACTGGGTATCGTCCACACCCTCTTGTCGAAGTCGATCTCGGACCATTCAGCGGTTGCGATCTCGACTCTCCGCAATCCGAGTACGAGCAATAATCTCAACGCTGCAACAGTCGGCTTGGATATCTCTGTATCGTCAATTCTGTTCCAGAACTTCTTGATTTCGGCCTTCGATAACACGCGCTCGCGTGGCTTCTCTTTTCCGCCAGGACGTCGAATCAAGACACAAGGCGTATCGTCTCGGTATCCCGTCCGACTGAGAATGCGAACATCTGCGATATGAGTGCATAGGTGCGATTCGCCATTACAGGGGAACCACGATCGACGATTCGATCCAACAGGCTCACCACTCGCGGCGGGTAATGTCTTTAACCTTGCGGTCTTTCCACTCGGGTCACAACATCGCGATCAAATACCGCTTGCGCATACTCTGGACGCTTACGGTGCGGCGATACCTCACGCTGCATAAACTCTTTAACCAGTTCCCCTACAGTGTCGGCGTGCAGTTCTTCTAAATGCGCCTGTCGCGCTCTCTCAGCCTCTATACGCTCGTTTTCCCTTGGGTCGATACCCTGGGCTAACAAATCGCTTGTAATCCTGGTGGCGCAGCCGTGCGCTCGGCCAGCGTGATTACAGGATCATCGGCGGGCTTGTTCTTGTATAATCCGATTGTAAGCTTGACCAGCTTGCCAGACTGACGATGCTTGTAACGGGTAATCCATGTTTTCGCCCCGCTGGGTGAGACTCTTACGCCGAAACCCTGTTCGCCATCTGAATAGATTTCGTATCGAGCGGCTTTAGGTTTGAGTGCGTCGATCTGCTTCGCTGTAAACGCCATTTTCCCACCTGGGGTACACCTGGGGTACACCTGATATGGTGGCAGGCGTATGAAAACCAGTGCAACCTTATGGAATGCGGAAATGCTGCTATTACAGGCTAAAACCGTTACGAATGTGGAGTGAAAATATGAAAGTGAAGACTGATGCATGGCATGCAAGAGGTCGGCGGTTCGATCCCGCCTAGCTCCACCATCTTCCGCGGGTTCCCAGGCCCGTACTTCCTGAAATGGACAAGCATCTCGGCCGATACACTGTGTTCGCAGGCGTCGCGCTCATCGCGGCTGGCCTGATACTCGGTTTCGGTGCCATGTTCTTCGCCCCCGGCAGTACCCTGGTAAAAGCGATCGCGCTCATCCCGCTCGGCTTCGTCGTGCTGCTCACCGGGACGGTTGTGGCGCTTTTGGGCGGTCGCTGATCCCCCGCGCCGCGCGCTCGTACCGGCGCAGCGCGGTGCAAACTGCCAACAGACCGAGCCCGAACAAACTGACTGCAGAAGGCTCGTCTATGCCGCGTATGACGGGTGCGGTTACGGGGCGCGGGCAGGACGAGGCCGCCGCCTCATTGCCATACCCCGGCGTGCTGCAAGCAAGCGCGAAATCGACGGCGTTACGACCGCTGTCGATCCCGTTGGGCAAGCGCGCCAGACTTAGATTCGCGTCGCGATTGCTGTCCGCTGCGGCCGGGCCGGCGCCGCCACCCACGCCGGGAATGTCGCCCTCATAGATGAAGCTGTCGACCACCTGCGCGCCGAATAGTAATGCGATGGCATCCGGAGCGCCGTTCTGGATCAGATTGGCGTCGGGCGACGTGTCCTGATTGCAGTTGACCACTTCTTGGCGATTGCCGCACAGAACGTAGTACTCGTCGCTGAGTAGCATCATCGGCGCCAGTGGCAGGGTCCGATAGGTCGCTCCGGTGCTGCCATTGATCAGCACGAGCGTGTAACCGGTCAACGATGTCGCAATTCCACTATTGAACAATTCGATGAACTCGCCGGTGTCCGCGCCCGGCTGATCGTAATCCACCTCGTTGATGATCACGCCCGCCGAAACCAGATTGCTGCAGCCGCAGATCAGTGCAATGCTCATGCAACGTCCTGGCAAGCGGGCGGCGCCGCGGTGTATGGGATTTGCGTCCATGCGATGGCGCTCCTTGTGATTCGATCATTGGAGCACATAGGGTAGGGGTATCCGACCCGCGCAAGCTATGGACTTAGGATTACGGAGACGTCAGTTGGTGCTGACTTCGCGTGTAGGATTTTTCTGACGAAGGTGGAATCGCCAGCCCGGGGCACCGGGCTGGCCAATGCAGTTCAGTGCGTATCGAAAGTCAGGCAACGCACGGTACCGCCTTTCATGCCGACGTCGATACTGTCGGCCATACATTCGAAATCGTCGTTGTGACTGCAGGATGTGACTTTGCACGCGCCCACGCCCGCCATACGTTTCGCTTCCCGGGTATGGCCGGCGGAATCCATATAGGTGTCGCAGCCGGGATGGGTGCCGTCTCCGACCGTGATGGCGCGCGCGTGGCAGCAAGCATCCACGTTGTAAGCGCATTCGGTTGCCGCGCACTCTGAAACCATTGGCATTTCGATGGTCATTTGCATGATAGACCTCCTTCGCGCGTCCTTTTGGGGTGGGGTCAAATCGTAACTTGACACTAGTTCGTAGCGACACCCTGTCAAGCCCCCGTACTGCGTGCTTCCGGCGTTGTTCTAGGCTTCGAGGGACCGGATGCGCATTACCATGAGACAAGGAGGGAGCCATGTATACGACACGTACAGTGCAACGAATTCGCCGCTCGGTGCTTGCGGCGGCCATAAGCGCAGTGTGGATCGGCGGTTCCGCAGTCGCGGCCGATCAGCCTGCAGACTCGATGATCAAGGCGCGCGCGCAGCTGCTCAACGCCGAGATCAAGAACCGCCAGGGCGAGGATTTGGGCGAAATCGAAGAATTGGTCTTGGATAAGACCGGCAAAATCAAATACGTGGTGATTTCCCACGGCGGGTTTCTTGATATCGGCGACAAAGTAGTTGCGGTGCCGTGGCAGCCGAGCCGGATTTCTTTCGACGAGGACCACGTAGTCATGGATGTTACCCGAGCGCAGTTGGCGGAAGCGCCCGCCTTTGAGAAAGACGAGTGGCCTGACATGAGCGCGCAGGAATGGGAAACGAAGGAGCGCACGTTCACCGACCGCTATGCAGCAAAGCACGAAGTCAATGCGCCAGACACGAAAGTTTCGTTCGAAAGCTTGGACACGAACCGCGACGGGCATGTGAGCAAGGAGGAAGCGCAGGCGGAAAAAGCGATCAATGCGCGCTTCGCGAAGTTGGACCGCAATGACGACGGCAAGTTGTCGCAGTGGGAATTCAACGCCTATCGGCAGCCGGCTGGAATGGCGGCAGCCGAGCCGTCCGAAAGTCCAAGCGAGCAGGCGCGCGCGTCGCTGACGCCGGAACAGCAAAAGCAGCGCGAAAGTATTGCGCAGTCCAGCGAACAGCAGAACGTCACCAAGGACGCAAAAACCGACAGCAAGGCCTCCAAGGGTGGTGGCAATACCGGAAAGTCCGCCGGTCAGACTGCCAAGGACAGCGAACCGGGTTCAGAACAGCAACGCATGCAGTTCGGGCAATTGGATAGCGACTCCAACGGTCAACTCGATCGCAAGGAAGCCAAGGCGTCTAACGAGTTAGACCGAAAATTTTCCGAATTCGATCGCAACAGCGACGGCAAGATCGACCGCGCCGAATTCAGTGCCTTCGAAAACGCGGACACGGGGTCGGCGAAAAATCAACAACAGCATCAGGACCAGCAACCGAAGCCGGAAAGCGGTGGCGATCAATCCCCGCGATAAGATTGGACCGCGGGCCCGGCCGGGCACCGCCGGCGCCCGCGGTACTGACGATTGAACTGAATCCTCCACTTGTCCGTCCCGGAACCGGACGCGGCAACGCGCCGTGGACTACCATTGCGCTCGCGTCATCCCCACTTCGGTTCCGACGATGTTCATGTATCTGATACTCGTTTACGCAGCCGCTTCGCTGCTCGCCACCATTGCCGCGCGGCGGCTCGGGCTGTCACCCATTGCCGGCTACCTCATGGTCGGCGTGGTCATGGGACCGGATCTGCTCGGTTGGGTGCACGACTCCGATGGCATACAGCAAGTTGCCGAAATCGGTGTGCTGTTCCTCATGTTTACCATCGGGCTGGAATTTTCGTTGCCGCGGTTGCTGGCCGAGCGCTCCATGGTGCTTGGCACAGGCGGCCTGCAGGTGGTCGCCACAACGACGCTATTTGCACTGTGCGCATGGGCGTTCGGCCTATCTCCCGTCGCGGCTGTCGCGGTGGCGGCCGCACTCGCCATGTCCTCCACCGCCATTGCCAGCAGGCAACTGCTGGAACGGGGCGAGCTACATACCGGCCTTGGGCGTGCGGCAATCGCCGTGCTGCTGTTCCAGGATTTGGCCACCGTGTTGGTGTTGCTGCTGTTGCCGGTGCTTCCCGGCGCGTCGCCGATGGAACTGGCAGTCAAAGCCGGCTGGGTCCTGTTCCGGGGAATTCTGGTGTTCGCCGGTCTTCTGGTGATCGGACGCTGGGTGGTGCGCCCGGCTTTCCGCAGGGTTGCATTGCTGCGTTCCCCGGAGATTTTCATGCTTGCGGTTATCCTCGCCAGTCTGGGTGCCGCGAGTATCGCGCAGATCGCCGGCCTGTCCCCGGCGCTCGGTGCGTTTCTGGCCGGGATGGTATTGGGCGAGACCGAGTTCCGCCATCAGGTGGAATCCGATATCCGGCCATTCCAGGATGTACTGCTGGGTCTGTTCTTCGTCGCGGTCGGTACCTTGCTGGATTTGAAGGTGCTCGTCGCTCAATGGCCGCTGGTCCTTGGCGTGACGTTAGCGCTCATACTCGGCAAAGCTGTGATTACTGGAACCGTGGCTTGGCTGCGGGGTGTGGGGCGGGTTACTGCACTACGGATGGGATTCGTTTTAGCGCAAGCCGGCGAATTCAGCCTCGTGGTGCTGTATCTGATGCGCGATCTGAATATTCTACAAGGGAACGCCAATCAGGTGGTGTTGAGCGCGGTCGTGCTGAGCATGATGGCGGCGCCTGTGTTGATCCGTTGGAACCTGCGCTGGGCCAGCCGCATCGCGTCGGGGGCGGACAGCGACGGTATCGACGCATTACCTGCGCAAGTGACACCGCAAGGACACGTGATCGTGTGCGGGTACGGCCGCATCGGCCAAAACCTCGTGCGCCTGCTGGAGGATCAAAACGTTCCCTACGTGTGTGTCGACCTCGATCCCGACCGTATCCGAGCAGCGTTGACCGCGGGTGAACAAGTAATGTACGGCGATGCGTCGCGCAGCGGCATTCTGGAGGCATGCCGCATCGGCAGTGCGCGTGCAGTGGTGATCAGCTTCGACGACCACGCCGCAGCGCTGAAAACCCTGGCGCGGATTCGAGATCAATACCCCGAACTGCCGGTGCTGGTGCGTACCACTGACGAATCACATCTGGAGGCGTTGATCGAAGCAGGGGCCACCGATGCCGTGCCCGACACGCTCGAAGCCAGCCTGATGTTGGGAGCCCAGTTGTTATTGGTTCTCGGGGTTCAGGCAAAGGACATCAATCAGCGCACTGACGCCATCCGAGCGGACCGCTACAAATTGCTGCGCGGCATGTTTCACGGCAAACGCTCGGCGTCGGTGGCAGGTGAACGCTTGCACGTGATCAGAATTCCGGACGGTGCTTATGCCACCCGCCGACGGCTGTCCGAACTGCAGTTGGAGCGCTACGAAGTGCAAATCGCCTCCGTACGTCGAAACGGTATCCGCGGCCCGGACCCGACGCCGGATACGCTGGTACGCAACGGCGATGTTTTGGTATTGCGCGGCAAGCCCAAGGGTCTGGTGCGCGCGGAACGCCGCATTTTGGTCGGTCAACGTTGGGATTGAGGCGGACTGCGCGGCGAGCCACATAACCCCGTTGCAGGGAGAGTCTTGATGCCATTGGGAGCCGTAGCCGGGTCCGCTCGGCCACTGCATTAGTCCATGTGACAACTATTCTAGAATTCTAGCGTTCGATTTCGGCGCAATAGCGCCGCACACGGAAAGAGGATTGCTCCAGTGCCAACGCAAACCGAAGACGACCGGATCCGCGGACGTGAGGCCCGAACACCGCACCAGATCCCGAAGCGCGGCTGGCGTGACATCCTGTTGCGGACCAAAGATCAGATCGGCGCCGACAATTTATCCCTAGTATCGGCCGGGGTTGCGTTCTACGCGCTGCTGGCGGTATTTCCCGGACTGGCTGCGTCGGTTTCCCTTTACGGCCTGCTCACCAATGGCATGGATATCGAGCGCCAGTTGCAGAACCTCGCTGTGATGATGCCGCCTGAGGCGCGGCCCGTGTTGCTGGATCAAGTCCATTCGCTCGCTGGAAGTTCCCACGCCGCGCTCGGTATAACCGCCATCGGCGGCTTGTTGTTGGCACTGTTGAGCGCCATGAAGGGGATAAAAGCCGTGATTACCGCACTTAACATTGCTTACGACGAACGGGAAAAGCGCGGCTTCATACGGCTCAATATCCTGGCTTTCCTGCTCACGCTGGCATCGGTCGTATTTTTGGTGATCATGCTCAGTCTGGTGGTGGTCGTGCCGGCTGTGGTGGGTTTACTGCACATTTCCGGGACCCTAGGAACGGTTCTGTCCATGGTGCGCTGGCCGCTTATGCTGGTGGCGGTGCTGGTCGCCCTGAGCGCGTTGTATCACTTCGCGCCGAGCCGTAACCATCCTCGTTGGAAATGGGTGAGCTGGGGCTCCATAGTCGCGACCGTGTTGTGGTTGTTGGTCTCGTATGGGTTTTCGATTTATGTCGAAAATTTCGGAAACTACAACAAGGTGTACGGTTCGGTGGGCGCGTTGATCGTGTTGCTGATGTGGTTTTACATTTCCGCATATGCGGTGCTGCTGGGTGCGGAACTGAACGCCGAAATGGAACACCAGACCAAGGTGGATACCACCATCGGCCATCCAAAGCCGATGGGCGAACGTGAGGCATACGTAGCCGATACGGTAGGGGAGAGCCGATGACGGATTCCGAAGCGCATATCGACGCCTCCGCTGAGCGCGGCGAAACCGGCGCGCTGATGCGGACGTTACGCTGGATCGGCAGCCGCGAGCTATCGGTATTGGTTGTTTTGTTCGCGCTGATGGGATCGGTGTGGGGTTTCGTCGAGATCTCCGATGCGGTAGTGGAAGGCGGCACCAAGAGTTTTGATCACACGGTGTTGTTGGCCATGCGCAACCCGGCCGACCTCAAAGATCCAATCGGTCCGAGCTGGGTCGAGGAGATGGGGCGTGATTTCACTGCGTTGGGCAGCATGGGCGTGTTGGCGATGGTGACGTTCGCAGTGGTCGGCTATCTGCTGCTGGACGGAAAACGCCGGCTCGCACTGGTGGTGCTGGTGGCGACGCTCGGTGCGTTGGGGGCGAGTACCGTCCTTAAAACCGGCTTCGATCGACCCCGGCCGGATCTGGTGCCGCACGGCATGCGCGTCTACACCGCGAGCTTTCCCAGTGGCCACTCGATGCTCTCAGCAAGCACTTATTTGACACTCGGCGCGCTGTTGGCACGCGTCCAGCGTCGACGCCGGATAAAAGCATACATTCTCTTGGTCGCGATCTTTGCGACCTTAGTGGTGGGCGCCAGTCGCGTGTACCTGGGCGTGCATTGGCCCACTGACGTGCTTGGAGGCTGGACAGCGGGCGCTGGCTGGGCATTGATGTGCTGGCTTTTGGCGCGCTGGTTGCAGCGTCACGGCCAGGTCGAGGACAACGATGCCGCAACGAATGCTGCGTCCACCGGCCCGCAAACATCGAGAGCGGCTTTTACGGACACGGACGGTTGAGCCATCGACATCAAGGAGGTAACCATGAAACACAGACTCTATTTTTTATTGCCGACGGTCGAGACGGCCAAGGACACGGTTGCGGATCTGCTGCTTTCCCACGTGCAGGAGAAAGATATCCATATCGTCGCCAAGGACCATCACCTGTTGAGACAGCATGAATTGCCAGAAGCGGGGCTGATGCATGAGCGCGATATCGTCCCGGCGCTGGAGAAGGGGGTCGCAATGGGCGGCGCCACCGGACTCGTTGCGGGCATCCTCGCAGTCACCATCCCGGGTGCCGGTCTGGCCCTGGGCGGGAGTGCGATCATTGCAACGACGGTCGCCGGCGCCGGTTTCGGCGCCGTGATGGCGCCGATGGTGGGAATTTCCGCGCCCAATGCGCAGATCAAAGAGTTCGAGGAAGCCGTCGAACAGGGGCAATTGTTGATGCTCGTCGACGTTCCGAAGGAACGGATCGATGAAGTCACCGATATCATCGCCAAACATCATCCGGAGGTGAAGGTGCGCGGAATCGAACCAAAAAAATTGCCGTACTGACGGCGGTCGCGAACGGCGGCCGGGCTCGGATGTCCTCGTACGAATCGTCTCGGGGTGGGGCGCGGCTATGGCTTCGGTCGTCACTGACCGCGTTGCCGACGCTCAACCAAACGGTCTGGACTTACATTGAGCGTTGATCGCCACCGGCGGCTTGGACGAGTTGGTCGCGCCAGGTATCACCGGCAATCCGACCACATTCGAAGCGGCGGTGCGAACGGCAATCACTGCGACACGGCGATCGGTCAGATCACCGGCCAGGTGCCCGGCGTCCATAATCGCGAACGGCAGATGGCCGGCTAACCGTAGCGCCCTGTAATATAGTCTTCCGTCTGCTTGCGCCGCGGGTTGGTGAATACGTCTTCCGTGGCGCCGACTTCGATCAGTTCGCCGAGGTACATGAAGGCGGTGTAATCCGACACCCGTGCCGCCTGCTGCATGTTGTGTGTGACGATGACGATCGTATATTCGTCTTTCAATTCAGTGATCAGTTCTTCGATCTTCAGAGTGGAAATCGGATCCAGGGCCGAGGCAGGTTCGTCCAGCAGCAGCACTTCGGGTTTGACCGCGATGGCCCTGGCAATGCACAGTCGCTGCTGCTGGCCGCCGGACAGCGCCGTGCCGGTCTGATGCAGCTTGTCTTTGACTTCATCCCACAGGGCAGCCTTGTCCAGCGCCCATTCCACGCGTTCCTGCATCGCCCCCCTGGAAAGGCGTTCATAGAGCTTCACGCCGAAGGCGATGTTGTCGTAAATCGACATGGGAAACGGAGTCGGTTTCTGGAACACCATGCCGATGCGTGCCCGCAGTAAATTCAAGTCCTGCTCCTTGCGCAGCAGATTGACGCCGTCGAGTAGGATCTCGCCGCTTGCCTTCTGCTTCGGGTACAACTCATAGATTCGATTCAGACAGCGCAATAAGGTCGATTTGCCGCATCCGGACGGGCCGATGAATGCCGTGATCCGGTTGGTGTGCATATCCAGCGAAATGTCCTTGAGAGCATGGAACGCGCCGTAATGAAAATTCAGGTTGCGCACCGCGAGCTTGGCGGTAGCGCTTTCCTGCACCCGCGGCGCCGGCTGCAACGGCGGTTTCGCGACCCGGGTATTCGATTCATTGGGCTGTTTGATCCGAACCGCGGGCGAAGCGAGTTCCTCTTGGGGTCGATCGTGGTTCATCAGTAGGTTCCCATGCCGCGCCTGCGTAGCAGGACTCTGGACAAGATGTTCAGCACCAGAATACTGAACGTGATCAACAAGGCGCCGGCCCAAGCCAGATGTTGCCAATCTTCATAGGGGCTCATGGCAAACTGAAAAATGACCACTGGCAGGTTCGCGATCGGTTCACTCAGAGAGGTACTCCAGAATTGGTTGTTCAGTGCTGTAAACAGCAGCGGCGCGGTTTCACCGCTGACCCGAGCCACCGCCAGCATCACACCGGTGAGGATGCCGGCCCGCGCGGCCCGGTAGACGATCTTGACAATGATCTTCCATCGCGGTGCACCCAATGCGGCGGCCGCCTCGCGCAAGCTATCGGGTACCAGACGTAGCATATCTTCGGTGGTGCGCACGACGACCGGCAGCACGATCAGCGCCAACGCGAGTGCGCCCGCCCAACCGGAGAAATGACCGGTGGAAACCACTACCAAAGCATAGATAAATACGCCAATGATGATGGACGGTGCACTCAAAAGAATGTCGTTGAGAAAGCGCACCACGGAGGCGATGGCGGTACCGCGGCCATACTCCGACAGGAACGTACCGGCGAGGATTCCGGACGGAGCGCCAATCAGCGTGCCAAGTCCGGTGAGCATGAGGCTGCCGACGATGGCGTTGGCCAGGCCGCCGCTGCTGCCGGGCGGCGGGGTGCTCTCAGTGAATACGGACCAGTCGATCCATTGCAAGCCGTAACTGAGCAGCGTCCATAGCAACCACGCCAGCCAAAACAAGCCGAATGCGGTAGCCAGCGCCGATACGGTCAGGTTGAAGGCGTTTACGATACGCCGCTTGGTGTAGAGGTTGAACATGGTCGCCTAGGTGGTTTTGCCTTCACGCGCAGTCAGGCGCATGAGCATCAATTTCGCTGCTGCCAGCACGATGAACGTGATCACGAACAAAATCAGACCGAGTTCGATCAACGCCGCGCTGTAGGTTTCCCCGACCGCTTCGGTAAATTCGTTGGCAAGGGTCGAGGAAATGGTATTGCCGGGCATGAACAAAGAGGCACTGATGGCATGGGCGTTGCCGATCACAAAGGTCACCGCCATGGTCTCACCCAGCGCGCGGCCCAGTCCGAGCATTACGCCGCCCACTACGCCCACTTTGGTGTAGGGGAGCACCACGTAACGCACGACCTCCCACGTAGTGGAGCCGAGTGCGTACGCGGATTCCTTGAGTACGCCCGGCACGATCTCGAATACGTCGCGCATCACCGCGGTCATGAACGGAATCACCATGATCGCCAGGATCAGGCCGGCGGTGAACATGCCGATGCCCATCGGGGGTCCCTGGAATAAGGCGCCGATCAGCGGCCAATCGCCGAGATGGTCGGTGACCCACGGTTGGACGTGGTCGGCGAACAGCGGCGCGAATACGAACAGGCCCCACATGCCGTAGATGATGCTGGGAATCGCCGCCAACAGTTCGATCGCCACACCCAAGGGGCGCTTCAGCCACACCGGGCACAACTCGGTAATGAACACGGCGATACCGAAGCTCACTGGAATACCAATCAGCATTGCCAGGGCCGAGGTGGCCAGGGTGCCGAATATGGGCACGAGGGCGCCGAACTGTTCGGTGACCGGGTTCCACTCTTTACTGATTAGAAATCCGAACCCGAACTTCTCGAGAGAGGGCAGCGCGCCCACCAGCAACGTCACGATGATGCCGGTGATGATGATCAGCACCAGGGTGGCGAACAGCACCGTGGATTGGCGGAACACGCGGTCCAGCAATGCGCCGCGACTAGCGCGCCCGGCGACTTTCGAGGATGATGGGCCGCCCTGAGGACCGTCTGTTGCTAGCGCTAAATCTTTCGCCATGTGGTGTGTCCATCATGCGTACGGAGGCGCCCCCGAGGGAAGCGCCTCCGTACGTGCGCGGCGGCCAGCGCCGCGCGGATCTGAAAAATGAAAGTGGCTATTGTACCTGACGTGCCACCTTTTGCGTCCAGATCGGACTGCCATCCGGGCCGGCGACTTTCTCCTGCCAGGTTTTTTCAACCAATTCCACGACTTTGGGTGGCATCGGAACATAGTCCAGCTTTTCCGCCATCTTATCCCCGTTGTGGTACGACCAGTCGAAGAACTTCAGCACCGCCGCGGCCGTAGCCGGGTCCTGCTGCTGTTTGTACACCAGGATGAAGCTTGCACCGGTGATCGGCCAGCTTTCTTTACCCGGCTGATCGGTGAGGACCATATAGAATCCGGGCGCATTGTTCCAGTCCGCATTGGCAGCCGCCGCCTGGAAGGTCTTGCTGTTGGGCTCGACATATTCGCCGGCCTGATTGCGCAGCTTGACGTGGGCCATCTTGTTCTGCAGGGCATAGGCGTATTCCACGTAGCCGATCGACCCATCGATACGTTTCACATAGGACGCAACGCCCTCGTTGCCTTTACCGCCGACGCCGGCCGGCCAGGCAACGGACTTGTCATTGCCGACCTTGCTCTTCCAGTCGTCGCTGACTTTGGACAGGTAGTTGGTGAAGATCCAGGTAGTGCCCGAACCGTCGGAACGATGCACGACGGTAATTGCCTTGCTCGGCAGTTTGAGGTCGGCGTTGTCCTGCTTGATTTTCGGATCGTCCCATTTCTTGATTTTACCGAGGAAAATGTCGGCCAGGACTTCGTTGCTCAGATGCAGATCGCCACCCTTTACACCTTTAATGTGGACTACGGGTACGACACCGCCCATGATCATCGGAAACTGCATCAAGCCGGCCTTGTCGAGTTCTTCCGCCTTGAGCGGTGCGTCGGACGCGCCGAAGTCGACGGTCTTGGCTTTGATCTGTTTGATGCCGCCGCCGGAGCCGATGGATTGATAGTTCATCTTGACGCCGGTCTTCTTGGCATAGGCGTCGGCCCACTTGGCGTAGACCGGATAGGGGAAGGTGGCGCCTGCGCCCGAGATCGACTGCGGTTCGCCCGCGGCAGCGGTGTGCGCGGCCAACGCGAACGAAACGATCGCAGCTCCAGTGAGCACTGACTTGGCGATGCGTGTAAGCATGGTTTTAGGTCTCCTCGCGGTGTGTGAACAAATTTTTTCGGCGATCATCCCGACTGCCGGTCTCGAAACGTGTGCTGGAACGTTCATGTGGCGCAGTGTAGGGTGGTTTCGTGACATTAATGTGTCAGGCGCCGGGACATCATGGGAGCCAGTGTAGGAACGCAGTGTGACAGTATTGTGTCAGCTAGGATTTCCCTGCCGCGCGAGCGCGCTATCCGACCTTCAAACTGTTTCAAGTTGTTGCCATAAGCCGTTGTTCCGATTGTGATCGAAGCCTGTTTTGGTTAGGGTGATGTGCTTGCTTGCCAGTCTGGCAGGGATGGTTAGAGGATCTATATTGGAATGGCACCGAGCGTCGCACGAATCTGGGCGAAACGATTTGCTGAGCGCCCTCGTCTACGGCATTTGCAACTACAGGACTGGGTATAAGGAGACCTGAATATGACGGACACCAAACGCGATCAACTTTCCCGAAGGGGTTTACTCAAGATCGGTGCAGCGGCCGTTGCCGGCGCCGTCATGCTGCCGATTCTGGGCATGAAAAGCGCATCGGCAGCGACTAAGGCGTCGAAACAGGCGATGCAGTATCAGGACAAGCCCAAAGACGGGAAAAAATGCGTGGATTGTACGCAATATATTCCCGCAGACTCCAAGGGCGCAATGGGTAAGTGCAAGGTCGTCGAAGGCGATATCAGCCCCGAGGGCTGGTGCATTGCGTTCGCGCCCAAAAGCAGCTGATGCCGCCGGGCGTTGTTTCGGGCCGCCGGCTCCGCAATTGAACTGTTTTTTTGACGGGCCTTCGGGCCCGTCGTTCGTTTTGAGCGGGCTATCTGCGGTGGCTGTCAGGACCGCGTCCGCTACCAAAACATGGAAGTGATACCAACAAGCAGCGTGTTTTAAATGGAACCCGAGCCGACTCTCAGGAAGTCCGACTTTCTGCGCCGAACCCTCGCGGCGGCGGCAATCGTCAGCCTGTTCGCCGTGTTGCTGATGCTGACATGGCAAGCGATCGAAGTGCTGTTGCTGTTTTTCGCCGGTATTCTGCTCGGCGTCGGCCTGCGCGGCATCGCGGACAGCCTGCATCACAAATTGCGCATGCCCGAGTGGAGTGCGTTGCTTGTCGCCGTCCTCGGCTTCTTCGTGATCCTGGGAGTGGCGGCGTGGATACTGGGGCCTCATTTGGTGCAGGGCATCGAACGGCTGAGCGATGACATTCCCCAATCGGTAGCGCAGTTGGAC
This sequence comes from uncultured Gammaproteobacteria bacterium, assembly GCA_963849825.1. Classification (GTDB taxonomy): domain Bacteria; phylum Pseudomonadota; class Gammaproteobacteria; order JASBUN01; family JASBUN01; genus CAVXJN01. Next base: position 47,157 of record CAWKIK010000002.1, read on the forward strand.
CAGAAGCTGCAACACGTCGAGTGGTTGCAGAGGGCCATTCATCGGGCAACGGACTCGTTCGGAGATGGCATCAAGCATCGTTTGGTATCCCGCCTGGCTGGCATGTTCTCCACTGCTTTGGGCGGATTGACGGGATTTCTGATCATCATCGCCATCGGTGTCTACCTGAGTATCAATCCGAAGCTTTACGTCAACGGCGTAATCCGACTGGCGCCCGTGCGCTATCGTCAGCGTCTGCGCCAAGTGATATCCGCGCAAGGACACAGTCTGCGCTGGTGGCTCCTCGGGCGCATCAGCTCCATGACTGTGGTGGGCATCCTGACATGGGCGGGCCTGATGATTCTGGGGATTCCGCTGGCGTTTACGTTGGCCGTAATAGCCGGGTTGCTATCTTTCGTGCCCAATATCGGGCCGATCCTGTCGGCGCTGCCGGCGGTGTTGGTCGGGCTATCGGTCAGCCCGATCATGGCGGTCTATGTCATCGGCGTCTATGTCCTGGTGCAGACAGTCGAAAGCTATCTGATTACGCCGTTCATTCAGCAGCGTGCCGTGGCCATGCCGCCGGCATTGTTACTGATCGTGCAGCTGATCATGGGTGTTTGGGTCGGCGTGATCGGCATTTTTTTGGCCACGCCGCTCACGGTTGCGCTCATGGTGGCCGTGCGGATGCTGTATATCGAGGATGTGCTTGGCGACACGGACATGGGTTGACCGGGGATCGGCCCGCATCGTCCGAGCTGCGATCTTTTTCGACCCAGAGAAATTTTCACGTGTGTAGTGGAAGCAGAGTTTCTCCGCCCTATAGTGAAAAGCAGCGCCGGTGCGCGGCTAGCAGCTCGCTGTGAGCGGCTAAAAAAACCAAAGTCGTCGTTCTGTTGGTTGAGGGGAAACTGCAATGGATCTGATCAGCGTGACCGAGCAGGTGATGAAGATCGCCGGACTTACCGAGCAAGAAGAATCAGTACTGCGTTCCAAATACCGCCTGGATGGTGCAAGGCAAGTGGCGTTGAACCAGGAACAACGCGACCAGACCGAAGCCATCGCATTGCGGAAATTGCAAAAAGTCGACTTCTCAATCTATATCTAATTGCATAGGTTCGCGGCTGGCCCCATCGCGGCGCCAGTTCGCCGCGCGGACGGAGGGCCGGGAAGTCCAATGTGAGCCCCCTCCGAACCGAGGCGGTCGCACGGCCATCAAGCTTGGTGAGGTCCGGCCGCTGCCTGGACATGCCGGTTTGCGACTGTCAAAATGCGCGTGCCGCGGCGGAACCAGACGTGCGGTCGGTGCTCGAGGCCAGAGCGGTTGAATGGAGCGTGATCCGGGGACTTGTCCCGCGGAAAGCGGCAGCGAAGCGCCGCTGCGATCGAAGTGACGTCGACGCACGTTCCGTCGATCGTCCGCGTTGAAGCATGACTCTTTTCGCAATTCCATTCCATGCGGCGTGGTTTTCGCCCGCAAAACCCAGAGAATGCTGGCGCGTATCCGCGAACCATGTTCCCAACTCAGTGACAAACACGAAAATCAGTATCCGCAAGCAACTTCTTTCGCGCACTGCTCGTGATCCGTCTTGCGCCATCGCAATCCCCGTCGTTGGCGCGCACTCATGACCTACAGCCCAGAACTTTTGATCATCGTTCCGCTGGTTGTATTTACCGCGTATGTCGTGTACGGATTGTCGGGCTTCGGGTCAGCCCTGGTGAATGTCTCGATACTGGCTCACTTTCTACCCTTGACCATCGTCGTCCCGGCGAGCCTGCTGCTGGATTTTTCCGCCGCAGCGATGGTAGGCACCCGTTTTCGAGGTGACGCGCAGTGGCGCGAACTCGCATTCATCGCGCCATTCGTTTTGACCGGCATGGTGGCGGGGGTCATGCTGTTGATCCGTCTGCCGCGGGATCAGGCACTTCTCGGTCTGGGCTTGTTGATCGGATTCTACGGAGCTTACACGCTTGCCCGTCCTCAGCGGTTATCGGTCATCAGCCGCATCTGGGGCGTGCCCATGTGTCTGGTCGGAGGCGCGCTCAGTGGCTTGTTCGGCACCGGCGGCCCGGTCTACGTGATCTACCTGAGCCGGCGCATTCTCGAGCCTATGCAATTGAAGGCCAGCTTGGCCACGTTATTGGCGGCGCACGGATCCATACGCATCGTCATGTACCTCGTCACCGGTTTGCTGCTGCAAAAGGAAGTGCTGCTGGGCGCGCTCGCGATGTTTCCCATCATGTGGATCGCGATGCGCCTGGGCGTGCGGCTGCATGCGCGCCTGTCGCCGGACCGCGTGATTCAGGTGATGTCGCTGGTGCTGATGGTAACCGGCATCACGCTGGTTTTGCGCGCCGTGGTTTGATGGCGCTCAGAGCAGCGACGGTACCCGGCTGTCGACGTAGAGTTTGCGTTCAGTGGGCGGGATGTACATCTCTTGATAGTACATGGGCGTATCGTCGCCGGCGTATGCGGTGCACTCCACCAGCATACCGGTGGTGCCGCGGGGAACCTGGATTGCTTTGCAGACGTAAGCGGGAAGTTCCAGTTGGCGCATCTGCTCCTTGAGTGCGGTAAGGGGCCGGCCGGCACTGCGTACGATGAGCACTTTCAGGTTCGCCCCCATCAGATTGTCCAGCGGGATTTTCATGAATTCCGGAAAGCGATCGGCGAGAACGAAAAATCGGCTGTAAACATCGAATTCGTTGTTGATGACCATGCGCCGGTCGATACGGATGACATTCTGATCGCCTTGCCGCAGGGGTCCCGACCACGCGCCACGCCGGTGAGTCAGAGTGCGGTCGAGCACTACCGCGTAAACCGGCAGAAACGATTTTCCGTCGCTGCTCAGAAAACGGCAATGCCACGGACTTTCGAGTTGGTGGCGCGAATCCGCAACGACGGTCCCGTAACCGCGCCGCCGCTGCACCAATCCCTGCTCGACCAACTCGCGCAATGCCCGTTGCACGGTGCCGAGACTGTAGGGCGTGTGTGCGGCGAGTTGCGCTTCGGTCGGGAGCTTTGAACCGGGGGGCCAGTAGCCTTCGCTGATGGCCGCAGCCAGCGCATCACGCAACAATATGTACTTGGGGCCGGGCCCCTCGGACGGGCGCCCGGCCAGGAACTGCATGCCTTGCAAGTTCATATCTTCCGAAGCCATCGCAGCGATGTATTCCTTGACAGCCAATGGATGATTGGGTATCTCTTAGCCCTGAGATTACTACATAGTAATGGATTATTACTATAAAGTAATCTTGCTGGAGCCCAAATGCCGAACCGCAATGCCCGCACGCCGATGAACCTGCTCATTCTGATGTCGGATGAGCACAGTCGCAAAATGAGCGGCTGTTACGGCCATCCGTTGGTGCGGACCCCGAATCTGGACCGTTTGGCGGCCGGCGGGGTGCGATTCGACAGCGCCTATACCACGGTGCCCGTATGCGTGCCCGCTCGCGCGGCATTCGCCGTCGGAAAATACAATCACCAGATCGGCTTCTGGGACAACGCCGACCCGTACGACGGCTCGGTGAGGAGTTGGCATCATGAACTTCGCGAGCGCGGACATCACGTGGTTTCCATCGGCAAGTTGCACTTTCGCTCGCGCGAAGACGACAACGGCTTCAGTGAGGAGTTGTTGTCGATGCACGTGCTCAACGGCAAAGGCGATCTGCTGGGCTTGATCCGCGACGAGCTGCCGGTACGCGACAAATCCTGGAAAATGGCGCGACTCGCAGGCCCGGGTGAAACCCCCTATACCTACTATGATCGTGAAGTGACCGCCCGCGCCCAGACCTGGTTGCGCGAAGAGGCGCCCAAGCATCGGGAAAAACCCTGGGTCCTGCTCGTATCCCTGGTAGCGCCGCATTTTCCTCTGACCGCTCCGCCTGAATATTATTATCGCTATTATACGGACCCGGATCTGCCCATGCCCAAGCTGTATGCAAAATCGGATCGGCCGGATCATCCCTTTGTGCGCGATTATGCATCGGCGTTCGGATACGACGAGCATTTTCAAAACGAGGATGCGGTGCGCCGCGCGGTTGCCGGTTACATGGGACTGTGTTCGTTCATGGACGAGCAAATGGGCAAGATCCTGCAGACGCTCGAGGACTCGGATCTGACCCAAAACACCCGGGTCCTCTACACCAGCGATCATGGTGACAATCTCGGCGCGCGCGGTCTGTGGGGCAAGTCGACACTGTATGAGGAAGCGGCCGGCGTTCCGTTGCTGATCGCCGGACCCGACATATCCCGCGGTACGAGTTGCGCGACGCCGGTCAGTCATGTGGACGTTTATCCGTTCATTCTCGATGCAGTGGGTGAAACCGACCCAGAGCTGATGCAAGACCATCCGGGTCATTCGCTATTCGATCTGGCAGAAGGCGTGAGGCCGCAACGCAGCGTCTTGTGCGAATACCACGGCATGGGTTCGAGGCACGGCGCGTTCATGCTGCGTTTTGATCACTACAAATACGTGTACTACGTCGGCTATGCGCCGCAGCTGTTCGATCTGCAGCGCGATCCGGAGGAATTGCAGGACTTGGCCGGCGATCCGGCCTACAACAGCATACTCGAACAAGGAGAGCGCCGATTGCGCTCGATCTGCGATCCGGAGCAGGTGGATGCCCGCGCCAAGCAGCGCCAGCAGCAGCTGTTGGCCTTGAACGGCGGACGGGCGGCAGCGCTGGCCCTCGGTGATCTCGGTTTCACGCCACCGCCGGTACGGGTTCAAATCGATTCGTGAATGTTTTCCGGAGGCAGCATCGCTCCGGACGCTCCGGCAGATCAACTGCCGGTCAATAAGAAGGTAAGCATCAATACACGAGGAGGAGTCATGAAAAAATCCAGAGTGCTCGCTGTCCTGCTGGGCGCGATATTGGCAATTCCGGGTTTGGCGCAAGCGGACCGCTATCGCCTGTCGATATCGACCTGGGGCAGCCCGAAACACCCGCAAGTCACGCAGTTCGTGCCCACATTCGTGAAACTGGTAGAGGAGCGCAGCAACGGCCAGATCAAATTCCGCGTCTTCGAAGGCGGCGAAATGGTCAAGCAGCAATTCGTCGCCACTGCGGTGCCTCAGGGGACCGTGGATATTTCGCTGACCACGCTGGACAATTGGTCCGGACGCATCTCGGATGTTTCCATTCTCACCAGCCCCTTGTGGACCTGGTCGATGCAGCGCTCGCGCGATGAGTTGGTGCCGGGCAAACCTGTGTATGATCATTTCAATGACGAGCTGAAAAAGCAGGGCGCGATGATGATTGCGATGTTCGACATCGGGCCCCCCGTGCTATCGACCAATTTCGAATGCAAAGTACCCTCCGACCTCAAGGGCAAGACCATGCGCGTCTATTCCAAAGGTGCTGGCGAAGTGATGCAGGCTCTGGGTGCTGCGCCGGTCACCATGGGCGTGGGCGACGTTTATTCGGCTCTGCAGCGCGGCACGGTCGACGGCGCGATGGGTGGCCTCGGCGGCGCGGTGGGCTTGAAGCATTACGAAGTAACCAAGCACATGTTCGCGCCCATGGGCGCGTTGGGGACACTGATTCACGCCTACGTGATGAACGTCGACAAATTCAATTCCTTGCCCGAAGACCTGCAGAAGGTCGTCATGCAGTCGGCGTTGGACGCCCGCAATCAGGCGCAGCAGTACATGATCGACAGCTACGACGAGTTGCTGGACAAAGTACGCAAGCACGGCAACAACGTGGTCAAGCTGGAGCAGGGCAGTGAGCGCTGGGACAAGTGGCGCGAGGCGCTGGACCCGCTCGCCAAGGAAGCCCGCGAAACCTACCCGCCGGAACTGGTGAAAATGGTGACCAGCAAAGGCGGTTCCTGAGATTTAGCCGAGCGGGAACAGTCGATGAAGCGTTGGTTGACCACAGGCTGCGCGTCGTTGTGCCGCGGTATGACGACGGTATCCATGGCGGTGCTGTTGATGTTGGCGTTGCCGATCACCTACGACGCCACAGCCCGAGCCTTCGGTCATCCCACCATCTGGGTATTCGAGGTATCCGTGTATGCGCTGATCGCGGCGGGGTTTCTGGCGAACCCCGTCGCCCTGCGTACGGGAGCGCATTTTCGAGTCACCATTCTGCACAAGCTGTTTCCTCGCCTGCGTCGGGCGCTGGACGTGTTCGCGTTGTTGATGACGTTGTTGTTCTCGATGTTGCTGATCGGCACGGGCTTTTATTTCGTCTGGTACGCGTGGCACAACCACATCCTGTCCGCCACCATGCTCGAGGTGCCGCTGTGGATTCCCCAACTCGCCCTTCCCATCGGCGGCGTCGGATTGTTCCTGCAGACGCTTGCGTTGCTGCTCAGCGGCCAGTCCCCCGGCGAAGAAGAAGACGTCGCCGCCGAGTCGATCGGAGACTGAGCGCTTCTTATGGACTTCATATTCGACTACGCCGGTTATATTGCCATCGGCTTGCTGTTTTTATTCATGGTACTGGGCGTGCCGGTGTTCGTGTCCATGGCGCTGTCGGCGTTTTTTGCAGCACTCGCCTTGGATCCTGCGGAACTGGTGTTTCGCAGTTTCGTACAGACCACCTGGCAGAGCGCATCGATCTTTGAGTTGGTCGCATTGCCGATGTTCGTATTCACGGGCACCATCATGCAGCAGACCGATGCCGGGCGCGATTTGTTCGCGGTGACCAAGGCATGGGTCGGTGCACTTTCCAACTCCCTCGGTGTCGCGACCATCGTCGCGTGCGGTATATTCGCCGCCATCAGCGGTTCGAGTATCGCCACCGCTGCGACTTTGGGCCTCGTGGCCATCCCGTTGCTGGTGGAAGAAGGCTACGGCGAAAGGCGCGCCAGCGGTTTCGTTGCCGGCGGCGGTACGCTCGGTATCATCATTCCGCCCTCGATTCCGCTGATCCTCTACGGTGTCGTGACCGAGACCTCGATCGGCCAATTGTTTATTGCCGGCATCGTACCCGGTCTGCTGATGCTGAGCTTGTTCGCCATCTATGTGTGGTTGAGCCGCCCGCGGGTCGTGGTCGAACATCACATCAGCAGCGCCGAACGTTGGCAGATCACCCGCAACTCCGTCGGTGTGCTGCTGTTGCCGGTCGCCATCATCACGGCCATTTATACCGGTGTGTTCACGCCCACCGAAGTCGGAGCGTTGTCCGTGGTATACGTCGCCGTCCTGGGCGTACTGCAGCGGCGATTGACCTGGGCGAAGCTTATGAAAGCCACGCGCCTGGCGACCACCACCACCGGCATGTTATTCATGCTGATCGTGTTCGGGCAGTACTTCGCGCATTTTTTGACGTTCGAACAAATTCCCCAGGCCATCGCCGATGCGATCGTCGCCAATGCTGGCGGTGTGTTTGCAGTGACGCTGATGATCCTGACCTACCTGGTGCTGGGCATGTTTCTCGAGAGTGCGGCGATGCTGCTGATCTCGATCCCCATCTTTTTCCCGGTTGCCGAAGCGGCCGGTATGCATCCACTGACCTTCGGCATTTTTGCCTGTATCGCCATGGAGATCGCACAGATCTCGCCGCCGGTGGGCGTAAACCTGTTCACCATCCACGGTATATCGCGTATCCCGCTGTGGACCATCGCCAAGGGCGCGCTGCCGTTTCTGCTGATCCAGATCATGATGTTGTATTTGGTGTATTTCTTCGGAGGGCTCACCACATGGCTGCCGCACACCATGTGAGCAACCGATATCCAACGGGAGTTGAACGAGCATGAAACTGACCGATTATGAACAGGCCATGTTGGCGGGCGACATGGGTGAGCCGCGACGCATTGCCTTGCAGCAGCAAGTCGAAGTAGGGCGCTTCTTCGATGCCGAAGACTTTGTCGAAGTGGACCAGGCGCACATCATGGGCGATACCGAGTCCCTTGGCGAAGCGGGTGTCGCGTTCCTGGAGCGTTTGGCGTCGTTTCCGGAACAGGAACGTCAGGTCATGGTGCCCACCATTACCGATCCGCGCGGCATCGACCAGTGCCGCTATAAAATGCTCAAACAACGCGACGAATGGGCGATCCTGGAATTGCGCGCCGTCGACGCCATGCGCAAGATCGGCATTCTGATGACCGACACCTGCATCAATTATCAAACCATCCAGGCGCCGGTGTTCGGCCAGCACCTGGCGTTCGGCGATACCGGGGTGGTGATCTATTCCAACAGCGTCTGCGGCGCGCGTAGCAATTTCGAAGGTGGGCCGGCAGCACTTTCGGCCGCGTTGACCGGGCGCACGCCGCGCTACGGCTACCATCTGGATCGACATCGGCGCGGCACGCACCTGTTCCAGATCGACTTCCAGCCCCAGAATCTGACCGAATGGGGTGCGCTCGGCGCCTTGGTCGGCCGCTCTAGCGGTTCCTACTGGACCGTGCCTGTGCTGACCGGCCTCAATGGCGAAGCGGATTCCGATGCGCTAAAGCATTTCGGCGCTGCGATGGCGAGCTACGGTTCGGTGCCCATGTTCCACATCGAAGGCATTACGCCGGAAGCGAACGATCTCCAAACGGTGTTTGACGGTCCGCCGCCCGCCGCGCAGCGCGTAACACGAAAGGACTTGGACGAGTTCTACCGCTCCTTCGGCCGTCATGACGACCGCGTCGATGTGGTGGTGTTCGCCGCACCGCAGTTGTCGCTGATTGAGATGCGCAGAGTCGCGGAGTTGCTGAAAGGGCGCAAAGTGCACAAAGACACCGCACTGATGGTGGCGACCTCCCCGGAAAACAAATCCGCGTGCGATCGCATGGGCATCACGGAAACCATCGAACAGTCGGGCGGCGTGGTGTTGAGCGGGGTTTGTTTTTACCAGATGTATGCGCGCGAGACCGGCGAGGCAAACCATTGGAAGCGTTTGCTCAGCAACTCGGCGAAGCTGGTCAACATCATCGGCGGCTACGGTTACGATCCCGTGCTTGCGCCCATGGAAGCCTGCGTCGAAGCCGCCGTAAACGGGAGGATGGGATCATGAGCGACAGCGTCTATCGAGGACACGTGGGCATCGGCGAAAAGGTCAGCGGCGTGGCGTTAGTGGCGAAGGACAATTTCAGTGCGCGCTACGATCTCGATCGGATCAAAGGCATATTTTCCCGCGAAGCCCATAAGCTTCACGGTCAAAGCTACGTCGGCACGATCCTGGTGCTGAACACCGCCAAAGGCGGCGTCGCCACCGCGTGGATGCTGCACGAAATGAAATCCCGGGACATGGCGCCGGCCGCGCTGGTGCTCAACAGCGCCAACCCCATCATGGCCCAGGGTGCGGCATTGGCCGCGCTACCCTTCGTGGACCGGTTTGAAAGCGATATCACCGACGTCATCAAAACTGGCGACCGCGTCACTGTGGACCCCCAAGCCGGGACGGTTACGGTACATCAAGATTGACCACGAACGTCATTCGACAGACGGTTGCGGTGCATCGCGTTAAAACCCACGATCCCCCCTTGCGCGATTCTCCACGCAAAAATTTGGCCCCGGCCTTGTGCCGGGGTTGTTTGACCTGCGAAAGTCACCGAACGCCAATTCTCATTGGCGCGAGCTCAATCCCCCTGCAACGCGGATATTGCCGCTGCACGGACAGGCCTTTGGGCGCAACACGTCGATAACGGCCCAAACAACCGACGCCGCGCTCCGAACGGCATGGCAGACCCGTCGCACCATCACGCCATTTAATGCCCTCTTGTGCGAACCGTAGGCAAGGTCGGTTCGATATTGAGTCGCCGGACGCGCGTTGTAGTCGTCCGGCTAAACCAGGTGAACTGTTTTGGCTGGGCTTTCGGAAGGGGCTTGTTCGGGATCGGAGCAGGTAACCCCAGCGTAGCGGCTGGTGCCGTGAGTCGAGCGGAAAATTCGAAATTCACGGCATCCGGTTTCCTTCACGATACTGACGGTCGGAACAATCGAGCGGTCGGGACTTGGTTGCCTGAGTTGTCCCACTCGTTCGCGGATGCCAACGCAAAGCGGCCCGCAAAGGGCCGCTCAAGTGCTTGATTTTCTTGGTGGGCGGTGCTGGGATCGAACCAGGATAGGGGACCATAGGGGCTCTAAGATTCAACCACTTGCGCCGCTTGCCACCCCTCTTGGTCAGTCACAATCAGTCGAAATCAGTCATTTTTGGGCTGTCGCAGGCACATTCTTGGCACAGTGGCTGCCTCAAGTGCCCGTGAGCTTCCGGAGGAGGTCGGATAAGTACAAGTCGAGATTTGCTGCCAGGGCCCCTAGGTGGACGCTGGAATCCACCTTTCCAGTATGTACTAGCTTGCTCCTCACGGTGTAGCAATGGCCGATGAACTTGGCTGCCGGCATTCCGCTGTACTGCGCTCCTGAGAGGTATTGGACAGCCTGCCCCTTCAGGGCCTGTGAGATCGACTGCTTGAATCGCCCCGGGTTTTGAGGAGGCTCCAACGTCTGAGAGAATGGAGCCATGAACAAGACCAACAAGTTTTCCCCTGAGGTCCGCGAGCGTGCGGTGCGCATGGTGTCAGGAACACCGAGACACATGGTGCGCTGGGCGGCTTGCCGCCGAGCGTCTAAGCAACCCGAAGCGCCGAAAAAACTACTATGACCGGGCTTTGAGGGCGCGGTCACTATCGCCGGACACGAACGACGCTATGCGCTTTTATGCGCTCCGCCATGCGTAATAATTGGTTGACTGGAGTCGGCATATTTTCTCGGTAAAGACGGCCATTCACGCGGATTCGGTTCAGGTGCTGCTCAAGGTTGTCCGAGGAAAGCGGCGCCCCGAACTCTGTTCCTCTTAGCTGAGGCGGCAGAGTCCCGGATAATATCCGCCGTAGCACTAGATCGCCGACACTGCTCTTATAATGGCCCGCCTCCCAATACCATTGCATTGGGTCGCGGTTGTTTCGGTTAGGCACGGGTTCGGTCGTAACCGGATTGTATCCGCTGAAGTCCCACAGCCGGGCGTTCGGCTCGTTGGGGTGAGCCCTGTTTTCACTCTCGACCAACATCACGACCTCGCGCTTCCATTGTTCGAACATCGGCCAGAGTCCTGCAATGCGAATAGTCTCATTTAAGTGAGCATGGACAGGGTGGATGTACAAATAAAGTGAAATATTTCGATCGCGGCATAGTTTCAGTATCGCCTTCAGCGAAGTCATGGCGCGACTAGGCTCTAAACTTTGCGTATGAATACTCCAGGAGCCGGTAAGATAAAACTTCATATTCTCAAAGTCGCGTTGACGAAACAGATAATAGTGGCCCTGCTCTCGCACGTAACGCGCGTATTCCCGCAAGGGATTGAATCCGTCTGATTGCAATGTTGCAGCAAGGCGATCCGACTGCTTCCATACCGTTCTCACACTTGCCGACAACGCATCGAGTGAGGCTAGGCTCGAAAACAAGTCCACGACCTGGGTGTTGAACCGCCCTGCTTTTTTTTGCCCATTCGCGTCCACGAGTAGGCGCTTCTCCCAAGCATACACGTCTGGCCTAGACGCGCCGGAACCTAAATTGAAATCCATAAAATCCAGCCCGAGAACGACAATGCGAGGCCGCTGAACCGCAAGGGCGTGTTGTAGATACCGATATGCCGTGTACAATCCGCTACCTGGAATTCCTAAGTTGTATACCTTCCTCGAACTCGCCGGCCAGTAAATACTCGACGGATCCACGCCTATCTCGACACGCGAATTTCCGAGCGCTATCGCGTCTGCATGGGAACGCATAACACCATATGCTTTGAACATGCGAACCCGCGTACTGGCATAGGGCTTCAGCGTATTTACTCCAGATACACGCACCATCATCACGACACCGTAGGGATCGATGACAGCATTGACAATCATCGCGAGTACAAGCCCGGCAATCATGACTGACGCCATCACTTTCAAATAGCGCGAAGTGACCGACATAAGCTAAAACCGGAAGTACAGAAACTCACTTATACGCGTAAGCGCGAGAATATCGGCAACTAGCACGCAACCGATTGCGAACCCCCATACCGGCGTCGGACGCCAAACAATCGACGTCTGCAGACGCGGATCGACAGCCCGCGTCGGAATTCCTCTCCCCTTAACATCGTCCATGAAAACGGGTCGAAAGAATCTCATTATTTCCTGAGTGTTCGGAAATAAGAATGCGACTATAGCTAGAGAAAACACCGTCGCATTCATCTCGATGAATTCCCATCCTCCCCCCATCGTGAACATCACGCCCTGAGACGCCAAGAAAGTCTTTGCGGAGCCAAGCTGATCCCCGATTGCAGCCGGCAATGCAACACCGTTCGCGCCCATCATGCCTGATAGCATTCGAATCGCGGCGTCAAAATCCGGCGCACGAAAAAACACCCAGCCGACCACAACTGCAAAGAAGGTCAATGCGGTGGCACTCCCGCGCATGAGCCATGACTTTGGCTCGGAGGCAAGTCCGAACGCCTTTCGGAGACTTAGCCACCCATGATTGATCGCGAGATATACTCCGTGCAATGCGCCCCACGCAACGAACGTCCAGCCCGCTCCATGCCATAGTCCGCCCAAGAGCATCGTAAGAAACAGGTTGATATAACGTCGCACTTTTCCCTTCCGGTTGCCGCCGAGAGGGATATACAAATAGTCTTTTAGAAATCTCGAAAGCGTAATGTGCCATCGGCGCCAAAATTCAATAATGCTGCTCGATTTATAAGGCGAGCGAAAATTAACCGGCAACCGCACGCCGAACATACGAGCCAGCCCAATGGCCATGTCGGAGTAGCCAGAGAAATCGAAATACAGTTGAAATGTGTATGCTAATGCGCCGGCCCACGCCGCGAGCAGAGTAGGACCGTCTCCCAAGTGTGCTTGCAAAAACACGTCGTTGGCGTAGGGCGCAGCCGCGTCCGCAAGAATTACTTTCTTGAACAGGCCAATCGCAAAAATCGTGGTGCCAATCGAATAATTTCGGCTCGACAACTTGCAAATATTGCCTCGAATGAACTGCGGCAAGAGGTCTTTATGATGTACGATTGGCCCAGCAATTAATTGCGGAAAAAATGTGACGAACAAAAAATAATAGAGAATCCCGTACTCGCGAGTCATTCCGTAATAGGCATCTGTGAGGTACGCGATCTGCTGAAAGGTGAAGAACGATATTGCGAGTGGAAGAAGAATATCGGGGACGTTACCAGCGCCTCCTTCAGCCGCGAAAAAATAAAAGGTGCTAACAAGGAACGCCGCATACTTAAAGTAAATCAAGAGCCCTAGATTTGCGGCGATGCCCAGAGTCAGGATGAGCCGCCTTCCTGATCCCTGACGTGCGCTAGGCGACTGGCGCGACAAAGTTGTACCGATCGCGTAGTTGAATAGCGCCGAACTGACGATTAACACCAAGTACGCGGGGTTCCACCATCCGTAAAACGCTAAGGATGCAAGCACTAGCCAGGCGATCGCCGCTTGTCGTCCCCAATATTTTGCGAGCTTAAAGAATCCGAGCAGCGCCAGCGGTAGAAACACGAAAATGAATTCGTAAGAATTGAACAGCACCGGACTCCCCCCAGAAAATCCTGGATTTATTCTGCCAGTTTACAACCACCTAAAATATATGCAAATGGTTGTAGTCAGAAGGATGGCAAGGAGCGAACGAGTCGAAACGCAGCTGCTTCGGCATGCGCGTTGCCGCAAATGCTGCTGGAGTGGGTCAAGCGGGCCGAGATCGACACCGGCGAGCGGGATGGTCTGTCCACTCGTCCGAGACCAATTCTCGGCGTTCGGTGCGCAACCGTGGTTTATTCCTGGGAGCAGAGGGGCAGCCTATATCAAAAAAGGGCGGAGGAGTGGCCCTTTGTGAAGACGATCATCTTGCCCAACTGTATGCTTGTGGGGCCACATCATAGACTCGAGTACAATGCAAAGAGGTGGATGGTTCACCACGAGCATGTCTACGAAGACAGGGAAGTAACGGATGAAGAGTTCGTCGCTCTGCTGGAACCAGGGTCCTCCTAAGGAAGTCCGAGACGAGCGGGCGCCGATCGGCCCCAGCTTTCTGGAGAACGTCGCGGACGATCCACGGCTGCGAGGTCAGGCGACTTGACGGAGGACGATAGTGACTCGAAACCAAGTCACGCGCGAAGAGCTGTTCGCCCTGATGTGGGAGCGACCGGCGACGCGTGTAGCGGAAGACCTTGGGATCTCCGACGTCGCTCTTGGTAAGCTCTGCCGGCGTCTCCAGGTGCCGAAGCCGCCGCGAGCCTACTGGGCCCGAATCAAGGCTGGTCAGACGCTTCGGCGTCCACCGCTCCTAGCCTTCCGAGAGGATGGCGGGAGAATGGTCGGCGGGAGACGGAAAACAGGCGAACCAGGAGCTCTTACGCTTTCTCCGAAACAGCGAGAATACGTGCAGAAAGCCTTGGACGAGTTGTCCAATGCGGGGATCGAGACTGGGAATGTCCAGCTCCTACACGATTCCATTCGAAGGCTGAATCCGCAGCTGGCCGGCAGAATTCTGATCCTTGCGCAGAAACGTTATCGTTAGTGGACCGCCGGTGCCTCTCCCGCATACGAGCGCACGGCGTTACGGATCGTCAGTGCCCTGACCGAGAAGTTACTGCCGCTGGCGAATCGGCAGGTGGCGGTCTTCCTTCGAAAAGGTACCTCTGAGCGCAGCCGATACGACAGGGCAATTCTGGTGCGGCTTTCACCAGAGATTCAGCGCGCCATCGCCCAAATGCATCGGCTGGTCCGCGATCACCGTCTGGCCGGCGTCGCCTCACCCACGGGGTGGGGGCCCTCCCAATCGCAGGACCAGTCAGAGCTTGTTCACAGATTTTTCACAGAAATGAAAAGCGGCCCGATCGAGGCCGCTCAAGTGCTTGATTTTCTTGGTGGGCGGTGCTGGGATCGAACCAGCGACCCCTGCCGTGTGAAGGCAGTGCTCTCCCGCTGAGCTAACCGCCCGATCGGATCGGAGGCGGGTAGTTTAGCGGTCCGGCTTGGGAGCGTCAATTTCGCTGCTGGGGTTCAGCCGGGCGGTGGGTGGGCGAAGTAATCCCGCGATACGATGGCCTGCAGCGCCTGCGGCAACACTTCGAAGACGGCTGGTGTCGAGCTGGTGATTTCGCCGTCGGTATCGATGCGCAGCGGGCGGCTGGTTCGGATTTCGATTCTTTGGCCGGAATAGGCCGGGACGTAGTCGAGTTTCGTGTGGTGGCCGAAGCGGACCAGCGGTGCCAGGAAAACGAGTTTCCACAAGGGCAGCGGTCTTATGCTGTACAGGTCGAGTTGCTGATCGTCGATACGTGCTTCCGCGGTTACGGGAACACCGCCGCCGTAGAAGCGTCCGTTGCCAACCGTTATCTGAATCGCGCGCAGGCGGATTTTGCGGCCATCGCAGATTATGGCGGCGCGGAACGGGCGGTAGCTGCGGATTACGCGCACAAGGCTGCGCACGTAGCTGAGTACTCCCCAGCGTTTCTTTTCGCCGTCGTGCAGCTGCCGGGAAACTTTTTCGCCCAAGCCGATGTGGGCGACATTGAAGAACAGATGTCCATTGACCCTGCCCAAGTCGATGGCGTGCACTCGGCCGTCCAGTATGACGTCGCATGCATCCATCGGGTCATCGGGGATGCCCAGGGTCCGCGCCAGGTCGTTCGCCGTTCCCAGGGGTAGCACGGCGAACGGGAGTCCGGTCTCCAGCAATGCAGGCGCAGCCGTGTTGATGGTCCCATCACCGCCGCCTAGCACGATCAAGTCGCATCGATCCCGGCATTTTCGAATCAGTTCGGGAATCGCGGCCGGCTGGTCGGTGAGGTGCGCATCTACGGTAATACCTCGGGACCGCAGTTTTTCGATGCAAGATTGAATCTGGTGTTGCTCACTTTGGCCGCTTTTGCGGTTGGCGATCAAAAGTATGTGTTTCGGGTTCACTTCATGACGCCTGTCAAACCGTAGCCGAACTTCGCGGCATCAATGGGAAGTCTGCGGCGTCACGGTGTTGAACGAAGGCTGACCGATTCGGCGATAGAACGATTCGAGTATGCTGTAGATCCCGAAGGCGATCAGCCCCAATGCCACCAAGCCGAGCAGATAGGGCCCGAACGGTTGCTGTTCCAATGTTCGCAAGGCGCCGTCCAGGCCCCGTGCTTTGTCCGGGTTGAATTGCACGGCGGCGACGACGAAGAACCCGCCGATGATCAGAAACACCACGCCGCGTGCAATCAGACCGAACTGGCAAACAGGTTTGGTCCAGCGCATGGCTTCCCGGTCCATGGCGAATCGTCTCAGAAACTTTGCAGTCCAGCCCTTGACGATGTGTGCAATGCCAGCGCCGATTACGGCCACGCCGACGCCGGATACCAGCCATCGGCCGTAAGGCTGGGACATCAATTTCGCGGTCCAATTGCTCGTTTGACTGGAATCGCCGCCGGAGCCCCAGCCAAAAATGAGGCTGACGGCGAAAAAGGCCAGCGCCAAGTGTGTGATGGCGCTGATCAACAATCCGGCACGAATGACGAGTCCCTTGGCGTCCGTGCCGTGACGATCGGCATCCCAGATTCCCTGTATGAAGCGCCACGCGGCGTAACAGACCAAGCCGAATGCGACAATGGCGAGCATGGTCTGACCCAGCGGCTGTCCCAGCAGGTGGCGCAGACTGCCGCGGGTGTCTTCGGTCTGGCCACTGCCGAAGGCGGCCACCAGCGCCATCCATCCGACAATCAGATAGACTGCGCCGCGGGCGGAGTAACCCAGGCGGGCCATCCATTCCAATTTGTTGTCCTGTAAGTTCTTCATCCGTGAACCCCGCGCGCGTTTGTGGTTACCTTCAGTGTGGGTTAGCGCGCGCACTGATCAAGTGCCTCGGCCCGCCACGTTGTTTTTCGATCGCCCATAAAAAAGGGCGGCCGGGGGGCCGCCCAGGGGGTGACATGGGAAAGTACATGTCACCGATCGGGGGACAGGCGGAAGACGAGGAACATGGGAGTTTGTCCGCGCTGTACCAACACCGGCACTAATGCCGATGTCGGCAGCCGCGCGACGATTTCATTCAATCCCTGCACGCTCGCCACTTCCGAATGGTCGATTTTCAAGATGATGTCTCCGGGAATAATGCCCGCGGTCGCAGCCGGCCCGGGATTCACGCCCTCGACCCGCACACCGCGCTGGCCCAGTTTCAGCTCTTCGCGCTGCGTGTTCGACAGCTCGCTCAACGCGAGACCGAGTCGTGCATTCTCTTGCGGTTGCGGCGCCTGCGCTTGCGGCGGTTTGTCCAGTTCCCCAATCGCAACCGAAACATGGTGCTGTCGACCTTCCCGGAGGATAGTCATTGAAACGGTTTTGCCAACCGGCGCGTCGGCAACAAATTTCGGCAATCGGCCGGCCTCGTCAATGTCGCGATCATCGAAGCTCAGGATAATGTCACCGGTATGCAGTTTCGCCGCCGCCGGGCTATCGTCGATGACTTCGGTGACCAGCGCGCCGCGCGGCCGGTCTAATCCGAACGCTTCGGCCAATTCCTGGTCCACGGGCTGTACCAATACCCCCAGCCATCCTCGGGTAACATGGCCCTGTTGTTTCAATTGCGCGACGACATTCATCGCGACGTTGATCGGAATGGCGAACGACAACCCCATATAACCGCCGGTATTGGAATAGATCTGGGAATTGATGCCCACGACCTCGCCCTTGGTGTTGAACAGCGGTCCGCCGGAGTTGCCCGGGTTCACCGCTACGTCGGTCTGGATGAAGGGCACGTAGCTCTCGCTGGGGAGATTACGACCCAAGGCGCTGACGATGCCCTGGGTTGCGGTGTGTTCCAGACCGAAGGGCGAACCGATCGCGAGTACCCATTCGCCCACTTGCAAGCGGTCCGAGTCGCCGATTTTCACCGTGGGTAGATCCGGTGCGTCGATTTTCAGGAGAGCAACGTCGCTGCGTTCGTCAAAGCCCACCAGTGTCGCCGGTTGCTCGCGCCGGTCGCTCAGGCGCACCACCAGCGACTGTGCGTCCTTGACCACGTGTGCGTTGGTCAATACGTAGCCGTCATGGGAGAGAATGAAACCGGACCCCACCGAATGCACCGGTTCGAGTGGCGCGCCCCCGGGCGGATGATCGAAATAGCGCCGAAAATAATCGTTGAAAGGTTGCTCGTTCGGGCCCTCGGGAGCACCCTGGGGCGGCTCCGCGGTCTCGGCTTCGGTCGCAAGGCGGATACTGCTCACGTTCACCACCGCCTTGCCGTTTTCTTGTACGAGCTGGATGAAATCCGGAAGGGTTCCACGGTCACCCATTGCCGATTGGGTGAGCAACAGGAATAGGCACGAAATCAGCATCACGATTCGCGGGACAATTCGCTTGTCCGGCATTTGCAGCGCGCTCCAGTGTTCCAAAATGCAGATCGTCCAGCCCTCTTTATAGTAGGCGGCGGGGTGCGCTGCACAGCGAAGGACGGGCTCGGCCGTCTCGAATCATTCGGCATGGATACACGTCCGGGCTGAGTCGTCTATGCTCTGGACACCGATTCACGCTGCACTGCAACCACCTCCGCAATCCGAGATGCACATGGAGTTGTTTTCCGACCCGCTGCTGCTGGCCCGGCTACAGTTCGCGGTTACCACGGTTCTGCACATCATCTGGCCGGTGTTCACCATCGGTCTGTCGCTGTTCATCGTCTTTTTGGAGGCGCTGTGGCTGAAGACCGGTGACGTCGCCTGGTATCACCACGCCCGGTTCTGGACCAGGCTATTTCTGGTGAACTTCGGTGTCGGAGTGGTGACGGGCCTGCCGCTCGAATTTCAGTTCGGCACCAACTGGGCGCCGTTTTCCGCCGCGGCGGGCGACTTTTTCGGCAATGTGCTCGGTTTCGAAGGGGCGATGGCATTCATGCTCGAGGCCGGATTCCTCGGCATCATGGTGTTCGGCTGGAACCGGGTGGCGCCGGCTATACATCTGTTTGCCACGGCAATGGTCGCCGCCGGCGCTTCGTTTTCCGCATTCTGGATCATGACGGCCAATGCCTGGATGCAGACTCCGGCGGGCGGCCGTCTAGTGAACGGCAAGTTCGTGGTCGATTCCTATTATCAGGCGATCTTCAACCCGAATATGCCGTGGGCCGTATCCCACATGTGGTTCGCCTGCCTGGAAACCACATTGTTCGTGGTCGGTGGTATCTCGGCGTGGTACATCCTGCGCGGCGAGCACCGCGAATTCTTCCTCAAGACGTTCCGGCTTGCACTGTTCGCCGCGATTCTGGTTGCGCCGTTGCAGGTATTTCTGGGAGACAGCAGCGGCCTGAGTGTATTCGAGCATCAGCCGGCGAAGGGCGCGGCCATCGAAGGACACTGGGAAACCAATCCGCCGGGAGAGCCCGCTTCATGGGCGCTGTTGGCGTGGCCGGACAAAGCGGCCCAGGGCAATGCCTGGAGCATCGAGATTCCTTATGCGCTGAGTCTGATCGCAACCCACAGTCTGGATGGGCAAGTCACTGGGCTGCGGCAATTTGCGCCAGCCGATCAGCCGCCGGCGCTGCCGCTGTTGTTTTACAGTTTCCGTATTATGGTGGCGATCGGCTTTTGGTTCGTATTCCTGATGGCTTGGGGAGTATGGGCCTGGCGCAAGGGACATCTCAGCCCCGAACGAGTCGCGACGCAGCGGGCGCTGATGACGGCGTGGATGTTGTCGATCCCGCTGGGCTACGCCGCGGTCGAATGCGGTTGGGTGGTGCGCGAAGTCGGTCGCCAGCCTTGGATCATCTACGGTTTGCTGCGCACCGCGCAGGGTGTCTCGCCACTGCCCGCGGGCACTGTGGCCAGCAGTCTGGTTGCCTACACCGTCGTCTATATCCTGTTGCTGGTGACGTTCGTCATATTCGCACGACGTATTTTGTTTCAGGGCCCGGACCTGAGTCTCGAGCCAAGCGCCCCCCGCTTTGCGCCGTTCAACCTGGGCATTCGTGACAACGGGCGGTCCGCGGAGTCGAGGGAGCATTCCTGATGGTCGATACGGTACAACCCTTTCTCGCTGACATCTGGTTCTTCCTGCTGGGCTTCATCCTGGTGTTGTACGTCGTGTTGGATGGCTTCACTCTCGGGGTTGGGATCCTGTCCCTGTTCGCCCAGGATGAGCACCGCCGCGACGTGATGATGGCGAGTCTGGGCAGTGTCTGGGACGCCAATGAGACCTGGCTGGTCGTATTCGGCGGTGCGTTGTTCGGCGCGTTCCCAGAAGTTTATGGCATTGCGTTGCACGGTCTGTACATCCCGATCATGCTGATGATATTTGCGCTGATCTTTCGCGGCGTGGCTTTCGAATTCCGCGAACACGGCCGCCATAAACGCCGTTGGAACCTGGCTTTCGGTCTTGGCAGCCTCGGCGCCGCCGCCATGCAAGGTATCGCCCTGGGTGCGGTGTTGGGCGGCATACCAGTGCAAAATCTGCAGTTCAGCGGCAGCGTCTGGCACTGGCTGTCGCCATTCGCAATGCTCACTGCGCTGGGAGTGGTGTTCGGTTACACCCTGCTGGGGGCTACTTATCTAGTGCTCAAAACGGAGGGCGAGCAGCAGGCGCGGGCGCGGCGGGTTGCGGTCATTGCGGCCTGGCTCACGGTGGTGGCTGGCGTCGGGGTTTCCATCTGGACGCCGATGCGCTTCGACTACGTCGCGCAGCGCTGGTTTTCCTGGCCGAACATGGCTCTGCTGGCGCCGCTACCGCTGGCTGCGGCTTGGTGCTTTGTAATGATGCTGCGCGGCCTTAAGCGCGGTTTCGAGACCAGCCCGTTTTTCTGGAGCGTCGGGATTTTTTTGACGTCGTTCGGCGGCCTGGCGGTGAGCTTATATCCCTACCTGGTGCCGCCGACCGTCACTGCATTGGATGGCGCTTCGTCGAGTAAGACGCTGATTTTCATGCTTGCGGGGATTGGTATTCTGATCCCGATCATGATGGTGTACAACGGCTACCAGTATTTGGTGTTTCGCGGCAAAGCGCGGGTCGAAGAAGGGGGGTACCACTAACGGCGATTTTGCGCAGCGGCCGTGGCGTCGCTCGCTTCGTCAGTCATCTACCAGCGCCCACAGTTTCACTTGGGCGTGGTCGCCCGCGTCGGGTTTAACGACTCGAAACTGTTCCTCGATACCATCGGCACCGAATGCACGTTCGACCGAGATCATCGTGCCGAGTGGGTGCTCAGTCAAACTCTGCGCGAATCGAATCTCCTCGTCTGCAACCGGCAATGCCGCTTCGGCCGAAGGTGCGCCGTAGTGCGCGCAGAGGTGTTCGACAATGCGTTCGCGCACTTGCTCCAGTTCTCGATCGTCGATTTGGGCGATAACCACGAACGTGCTGTAGCCGAAGCTTTCCGTACCCAGAAACCCATGCTGAAACGCTTGGCGAATCTTGCCGTCGGGGGTATCCGGATCGGCATCCCAAAGCGCGAAGCTGCCCGGGATCGCCCACTCCCCCGGGATGGCTGCATACCGATAGACCTGCCGGTCTGAGGTGTCCAATTGGATGGCGCGCAGAAATTTCAATCCATCCCCCAAATCAGATCGCCGGCGCAAGTGAGATCGTAACCGCCCAGCTGCTGCGCCAGTGCATCCGTCTCCGGCGCGCGTAACGCGGCGAGCAAGCTCTGAAACAGCGTGCGGAAATAAACCCCGCGACCCAGCGCGAGATCGAAAGCCTCCCAACCGATCGGCAAGAAACTCAGGCCGAATTCCGCAGCGCTAGCCCGCACACCGGCAGCGATGTCGGCGCTGCCCATGACGATCTGCGCTGCGGCTTCGCGTTCGGAGAGCGCATCGACGGTGCGGCGCAGACGCTCTTCCGGATGACCGTGCTCCGCCAAAAGTTCCTGCAGAAAGCGACGGGTCCCGGCACCGTTCTGGCGCATCGCCCAGCGCAGGTCGGCTTGTAACAACGCGTTGGCGTCATCGTGTTTTGCCATGATTTCGGGTCGCACCATCAAACCCTGTTCGCGGCGAAACGCGCGCACCAGAATCCAGTCCTTGTGCGGCGCGTGCTGTTGCAGCAGCGCCGGATGCCGGATCCGGCTCTCGTTCTCGGGTCCCCAGTGAATGCAACCCACGTCGGCGCGCAGTGCCGCCAGCAAACTCAGACCGAGGCGGGTGCCTGTCGGCGTATAGCTGAGCATTGCGCGCGGACCCACCGATTGCGCCAACCGCATCACCAGATGGGAGAGCAGCGGGTCGTCACTGCCGGCGATCAAGAGGCGGTCGGCGAGCAGTCCTCCGTGGCTGGATTCCAGCAGCCAACGATCTATCAGATCCCGGGGAAAAACCCATTTGCCGGTGATCTTGGTGGCCGGGATACGTTCTTCTCGGACCAGGGCGTAGACTTTCTTCTCGTTGATATGCAGGTATTCGGCGACTTGTTTGACGCTCATGAAGCGCGGCGGGAAGGCGGCCGCCGCATTGGCCTTTTCATTCGATTCGTCCGGAAGCGCCGCGCTGTTCATGCCGACTTTGCGTTGGCCGACGCTGGTCGCACCGGGGGCTTGGCATCGAGCGTAACGTTGTCGGCGCCGTTGTAGATCAGGAAATGTCGACCTTTGGCCCGCGCGATCATGGTCATGGAAAGTTCACGGGCCAGATCCAAGCCCATGTGCGTGATACCGGAGCGCGACAACAGTACGGGTATACCCATGTGGGCGGTCTTCATGACGATTTCCGACGTCAGGCGACCGGTGGTATAGAACAGGCAGTCGCCGCCGTCGATGCCGTCGAGCCACATCATGCCGGAGATGGCATCGGCTGCGTTGTGCCTTCCCACGTCTTCTATGAACATCAGGATCTCGGTGCCGCGGCACAACGCGCACCCATGCACGGCGCCGGCCTGGCGGTAGATTTCGTTATAGTCGGTGATGGCATGGAGCAGTTCGTACAGCGTCGACTGGCGCAGCTGCACCGGCGGAAACCGCGCATCGTACAATTTGTCCAGAGTGCAACTGAACACCGTACCTTGACCGCAACCGGTGGTAACCGTGCGCTTGGCGAGCTTGTTCTCCCAATCCTCGATGCCGTGACCGCTGCGGGTGCTAACGTTGACTTGGTCGCGATCCCAATCCACTTCCACCGCACGAATGCTGCGCAAGTCTTCGAACAATCGCTGATTGCGCAAATAACCCAAGGTCAGCGCTTCAGGATGGGTGCCGAGGGTCATTAATGTGACCACTTCGCGGCCGTCCACTTTGATGGTGAGCGGAAATTCGCCGGCAACCTGTCCCGCTCGCACCTCACCGTATTCATCGACCGCCTCGACCGGGTGCGTCGGCGCCAGCCCCGCGTTGGTCATCTCCGGACGATATTGTGTCACCGCGCTCATGGCCGTTCAGCCTCCAGTGACGTTCATGTGTCGCAGGATCACCGGCTGCCCCTGGAGCGAGAAGTCGTGGCCCTTGGGTTTGATGGCCATGGATTCGGCGATGGCCTGTTTGAGTGCGACCCGGTCGCCGGGATTGGCGCGGATGACTTGCTTCAGGTCCACGGAATGTTCTTGGCCGAGGCACAACAACAACCGTCCTTCGGTAGTCAGGCGCACGCGGTTGCAGCTGTCGCAGAAGTTGTGGCTGTGTGGTGAGATGAAACCCACCCGGGTGCCGCCATCATTCAGGCGGTAGTAGCGGGAAGGACCGCCGGTAGACTCGGTGGTGGGCGTCAGTTCGAACTCTTGGCGCAGGTCGCGCAGAATTTCATCGCTGGAATAGTACGCTTCCGCCCGGTCATGGTCGCCGATTTCGCCGAGGGGCATTTCCTCGATGAAGCTGATGTCGATACCGCGCTGTTGGGCGAAACGCACCAGATCTGTCACTTCGTCGTGGTTGCGATGTTTGAGGATGACGCTGTTGAGTTTGATGCGTTCGAATCCTTGTTCAAGGGCTGCGTCGATGCCCGCCAGCACCGGCGCCAACTCGCCGGTGCGGGTAATCTGATGAAAGCGCTCCGCCTGCAAACTGTCGAGACTGATGTTGATCCGTGTTACCCCCGCCGTGCGCAGCGCGGGCGCATGCTTCGGGAGCAGGGCGCCATTGGTTGTCAGCGTCAGGTCCGTCAGACCGTCGAGGGCGCCGAGCTGTTCGAACAGCCACACCACATTGCTGCGCACCAGCGGTTCACCGCCGGTGATACGGATTTTGCGCACGCCGAGTTCGGTGAACGCGCGCCCGATGTCCGCCATTTCCTCGAGGGTCAAGATGCGGTTGCGCGGCAGGAATTCCATCTCCTCGCTCATGCAGTACACGCAGCGGAAGTTGCAGCGATCGGTCACTGAAATGCGCAGATAGCTCACGCGACGGCCGAAACGATCGACCAGAGTGTCGGGTAGCACGGTTTCAGCGGCGGTCATGTCGACTCCTTGCGGTCCGGAGAACGGACCTCGATAACGCGGCGCGCGTTGTGTATTGCCGGATGGCTTGCCGTTTTTCCATAGCCTGATGATAAGACTAGTATTCGATTGCCGAATTCGTAATGGGCCGAGCGCGGGTGGTCGTCTACCGTACCGGCGCGCTCACCGCTCGGTCAGCCGCGGCATCAGTTCCACGAGATTGCAGGGCCGCGTCCGATAGTCCAGTTGATGTTGAATCAACTTGTCCCAGGCGGTGCGGCAGGCGCCGGAAGAGCCGGGCAGGCAGAAAACGTACGTACCGTTCGCCACCCCGGCCACAGCTCGGGACTGAATGGTCGAAGTTTTGATCTCTTCATAGGATAACATGCGAAACATTTCGCCGAAGCCGTCGATGCGCTTGTCCAGCAATACTTGCACCGCTTCCGGTGTGCCATCGCGCCCCGTGACACCCGTGCCGCCGGTACTGATGACCACCTGCACTTCGGGGTCGGCGATCCAGCGCGAAACCTCTGCTCTGATGCGGTAGATGTCATCCGTCACGATGCGTTTTTCGACCAGCGTGTGGCCCACGCCCTGCAGGCGTTCCGCCAGGGCGTGTCCGGACTTGTCGGTGCGCTCGTCGCGGCTGTCGGACACGGTCAAAACCGCGATATTCAAAGGGATGAAAGCGCGTTCGTTCGACATTACGCTGCTCCGGGCGGCATGGTGTTCACACCAGCCCCTCAAAAGGTTGTACCAACACCCGATCGCCGGGCAGAACCGTGCCGCTTTCGTGGGGCAGGACCACGAAACAGTTCGCCTTGCTCATGGAACTGAGGATGCCCGAGCCCTGGCGGCCGGTACTACGCACCTGAAGTCGGCCATCGGCGCCGGGTTCCAGTACGCCGCGCAAAAGCTCCGTGCGTCCGGCTTTTTTGCGCAGGCGCTCGCTGCAGGTCACTTCGAAGCACGGCGGCAGCCCTTCGCCCTGACCGCCGGCCAGCCGGTGTAACGCCGGTTGGACGAACTGATAGAACGTCACCATGACGGCCACTGGATTTCCAGGCAGGCCGAAAAACAGCGCATCGCCCAAATGCCCGAACGCGAACGGCCGCCCCGGTTTCATGGCGATCTTCCAGAAATCCACTGCGCCCAGTTCGCCGAGTACCTGCTTTACGTAATCGGCATCGCCCACGGACACGCCGCCCGTGGTGATCACAGCATCGGCATCCGCCGCGGCTCGTGCTAGGGCAGCCCGCAAGGCGTCGGGATGATCGGCGACGACACCGAGATCCAGGGCGTCGATGCCTTGGCGGTTGAGCATCGCGTGCAAGGTGTAGCGGTTGCTGTCATAGATCTCGCCTTCGCCAAGGGGTTCCCCGACTTGGCGTAATTCATCGCCGGTGGAAAAGAACGCCACCCGCGGCCGCCGACGCACGGAGATTTCCGCGTGCCCCAGAGACGCCAACAGTCCCAGTTCCGCGGGCGTGAGTCTCGTGCCCGCCGCCAGCGCGACCTGTCCCCGCGCCAGGTCTTCGCCCGCCAGGCGCACGTTCTCGCCGAGACGGTGGCCGGGACCGATGCGTACCGTATCGCCGCTGCGTTCCACGTGTTCCTGCATTACCACGGTGTCTGTTCCCCGCGGTAACGCCGCTCCGGTCATGATGTGCACGCACGCGCCGCGGGCGACTTCGCCGGTGTATGGGTGTCCAGCCAGCACTCGGCCGCGCACCGGAAAAGGCGCCGGGTGATCGTCGGGGAGGTCGGCGCCGGCGAGCGCGTAGCCGTCAACCGCCGAGTTGGTGCTCGTCGGCACATCGAGATTGGAACGAACGTCCTGCGCCAGGACGCCGCCGAGGCAGCTGCGCAGTGGCCGCCGAAGGATTCCGGGCACGGGTTCGATTGCGTGAAGGATCCGCTCGCGGGCGATCGTCAACGGCAGCATCTCCGGTTCACGATCCTGTTCACAATTGGGCGCTTTGATGATCGGGTCTCGATTCATGATGCGGATTCATGCCGAGGTTGTTGCAGCCGTGCAGCCAAGCGTTCGAGGTCCTCGGGCGTGTTGACATTGCGGAACGCGTCCTGCTGATCGGAGAAATCGGCGATAGCCGGGTGATGACGGCCATACCAACGGTCGATCTTCCGTTCGCCGTCCGCCAGTGCCTGCTCAAGGCTGGCGCGCAGGGCCGTGTCGATCAGTGCGAAAACCGGCTGCATCCGATCGCCGTCGTGAGCGACCGCGATCTGGGCGTCGGCGTCGCTCAATGCGCGGAACAGTCGCGCCGCCAGGTCGCCCGGCAGCAATGGGCTGTCGCAGGGCGCGGTTAGGATATACCGAGTGTGGGCGGCGCCCATGGCGCTGGCCATCCCTGCCAGCGGGCCGCTGAATTCGCCGTCGCGGTCGGGTACCACCGCAAAGCCGTACGCCTGATAACGATCCAGGTTGCGGTTGGCGTTGATCAGCACGGCCTCGACTTGCCGGCGCAGCTGTTCGAGCACGTACTCTACCATCGGGCGGCCCGCCAATTCGATCAGCCCTTTGTCGCTGCCGCCCATGCGCCGAGCCTGCCCGCCTGCGAGTACGACGCCGGTAATATCTGCATGGGGATTCAAGGAATTATCTCCAGAAATGGGCTGCAAGAGCACAATGACCGCCGTCCATCGATGGCGCGCGGCCGGATGCCGGTCAAAATGTCGCAGCTAGCGAACCTGTGGTGCATGTTCTGGTCCAATCATAACAATCAAAGCAAAACGGGTGCCACAAACGAGCGGAGGGTTATTTTCATCCTATGGAATCGGTAGTGCATTACAGCACCCTGGTTTTGCTTGACGGAATCTTGGCGTACGCTAGGGTCTATGGGGCGACCCCGGTAAATAGATCGTAAAGGCTGAACAGTTCGGTGAATCGTCCAAGTGCAAAATGGATCAAAATGACCCAACCGAACTACGACCTGAGTCCATTTGACTTAGGGCATCCGAATCCAGTCGAGACAGCTCCGCGCTGATCCGAGGAGGGCAATGGATGGGCATTGGCGCTTCCTGCGGTACCAGTGATCAATCGCGTCTCGCGAATTCCCCAACGACGCATGCCAGACACCCGGCAGCGGTCCTGATCGTCGATCAGGATCCGCTGGAACGCAAACATCTGCGGGAGGTGCTGGATCCGCAATGCGCCTTGGTCGAAGCCGCCGAAACGCTGCAGAAGGCGGAAGCACTCCGTGCACGCTGTCATTTCGATATTTATGTCATTGCCCTGAACGCGGTGGGAGCGCCGGCCCTGGACTGGCTGCGTTCCTTGCGCGAACAGGGGGTGCGGGCCGACGTCATCCTCACGGCCGCTTATGCCGACCTCGATGGTGCAATTGCTGCGTTGCGGGCCGGGGCATCGGACTTATTGGTCAAACCCTACCGCGATGCGCAATTGTCGAGCGCAATCCAGCGCTGCCTGCGACGGCGGCAGATGTTGCGCGAAAGTTTCCTGTTGCGCCGTCGGGAGACCGACCCCCCGCGGGTCCACGGTCTGATCGGTGACAGCCCACCGATGCGCGAGGTGTTGCGCTTGGTGGAACGTATTGCCCCGACCAGTTCTACGGTGTTGATTCAAGGTGAAACGGGCACAGGAAAGGAATTGATTGCGCGCGCCATCCATCGGCGCAGCGGTCGCAAGGGGGAATTCATCGCCGTCAATTGCGGCTCCATCACCGCCGAATTGCTCGAGAGCGAATTGTTCGGCCATACGCGCGGAGCCTTCACCGGCGCCCATACGGCGCGTGAAGGTCTGTTCAGCTGCGCCAACGACGGCACCATTTTCCTCGACGAGATCGGTGAAATGCCATTGGGGATGCAGGCGAACCTGTTGCGCGTCCTGGAAGAGCGCTGCGTACGACCGGTCGGCGCCAATCGCGAGCAGCCCGTCAATTGCCGGGTGATCGCGGCAACCAATTTGAACCTGTCCGATCAGCTTTCCAAAGGCGCTTTTCGTGAGGACCTGTACTACCGTCTGAATGTACTGACAATCAACGTGCCGGCTTTGCGGGAGCGCATCGAGGATATTCCGGCGCTGGCCGAGCATTTCACGCATGCGTTGAGCGAAGATCTGGGCATGACGCCGTTGCTGTTCGATCATGGCGATTTTTCAGCTTTGCAACAGTATGCTTGGCCGGGCAATGTGCGTGAATTGCGTAATTGGATCGAGCGCGCCTTGTTGCTGGGGCACTTGCCAATGGATGATCTTCAGCCGGCGCGGATGGAGGCCGGGGCGAAGTCCGGAAGCGATCATTCCGGTGCCGCGTTTCCCAACGACTGGACGCTTTCCGAAGTGGAGAAGCATCATATGATGAGCGTGCTCGACAGCGTCGGCGGCAACAAATCGGAAGCGGCGCGGCGGCTGGGCGTGTCGCGCAAGACGCTGGAGCGTAAGTTCAACGCTTGGAACCGTGAGTGAGGAGGCGACCGTGGACGAGGACGTATTGAACCAACAATTGCGGAAGTTCTTGAAAAAGGTCGGAGTCACATCCCAGCGGGAAATCGAACAAGCAGTGCGCGAAGCCCACGATGCCGGGCGGCTGGATTCCAGCAAACCGCTGCGCGCACAGATGCGCTTGGAGTTGCCGGAACTGGGCCTGGACCATGTGATCGAGGGCGAAATCGAACTCGAGTAGTCTGTGTGCCGCTGCGCCGTGGCGGGAAGGTGCGTCAAATTGTCCCAGCGCGGTGTGGCCCCTTATTCCATAATTACAACAAAATCAACCGCATGATCGGTGGTACGAGTCTTGCTCTTGGGGATGCGCATAGCATCCAGGAGCTACATTGTGAACGATAGCGAATTCCCGGTATCGGTCGTCATGGAACGCGAGCACATCGAGCACCGTAGTTGGCTGGTGCCGCGCTGGCGATTGGTGGGCGTGGTGGCCGGGCAGCACATTGCGGATCAAAACCCCGGCGCCACCGTCGTCCACGACGACCACGGCCGCGAACAACTACTGTGGACCGGATTCCGGATCCGGCTTTATCGCGACGGGGCCGAGAGCTACTGGTACAACCTGGTCGGGCAGAAACCGTCGTTGTTTCTCATCTGTCGCCAAGACCCGGAGGGCGAACTGGAACCGTTCCTGGTGACCGCCAACCACGACGAGGCGGGCTCCCACATGGAGGCGGACGACCAAGTGTTCTCCGCGCCGATGCCGCCGGAAATCCGCGATTGGCTGGAGCGCTATGTGATGGACAACTACAGACCGGCACCGCCGAAGAAGCGCCAACGCAAGAATTGGACGGAGGAGGCAAGTCGTGGGCAAGCGCCAGGACCCCAACGCACCCGCCACTGATACGGAGGAGGGTTTTCTGAACCGTTGGTACCGGCGCAAACGCGAAGCCGGCGCCGTCGGTGAAGCCGCTGACTCGCCGTTGCCGCAACCAGCCGCTGCGGCTTCGGATCCGCCGACGCCGGAACCCGCAGCGTCGCTGACCGACGATGACCTGCCGCCCCTCGATACTTTGGGCGACGACAGCGATTACAGTGGCTTTTTATCGCCGCAGGTCAGCGAGAGCCTGCGCCGGAAAGCGCTGCGTCAACTGTTTGCGGGCAGCCAGTTCCATATCCGCGATGGCTTGGACGACTACGACGAAGATTACCGCAGCTTCGAACCTCTTGGAGGGCTCTTCACCGCCGACATGCGACACCGTATGGAGATGGAGGCCAAGCGGGTCGCCTTGAGTGAACCGGAGCAAGCCGAAGCTGAGGATCCAGCCGAAGACCATATGCAAACCGAGCGCAACGATACGACGGCCGAACCCGAGCCGGCAACGGTTGCGGATGCTGCTGACAAACGCGATCCGCACAGCGGTTGACGACACGATCGCGCTGCGCTCGTGGGAGGACGCATGTCCACGGATACATCTTTCATAGACGACTTACCGCACCACACGGCTGACGGTCGCGCCCGCGTACAAGCGCTATCCGCGCATGCGGCATTGCATCCGGAAAATGTGACCACCGTCGATTACCGTTCCCGCGGCAATCTACTGCTGATCGGCGACCCGAAACGCGCGATCGCGAGCGCCCAGCAGCTCGGAGAACGCCTGCACTGTGTCATCCTGGCGGAACCCGTAGTCACGGGGTTAGCGCACACCGCGGACGTCACGATGCTGCAAGGACGCTTGCAGCAATTGAGTGGTCACCTCGGGCGATTCTCCGCCACTGTGCAAGTGGATGGTCGCGAATTCAACCCCGCCCATTTATGCCCGAACGCACCTGCGTATTTCGATCTGGTGCTCGATCTGAGTGCTCATCCGGCGATCAGTAGCGAAATACCTCCGCTCGGTTATTTCGCACCGCGCACCGAGGACGATTTGCAGCGCGCGTTGGCGGACCTTCCCGAGCTGGTGGGTGAATTCGAAAAGCCGCGCTTTTTTCAGTACGATCCGGCGATATGCGCCCATGGCCGTAGCGGGCTGGAGGGCTGTCATCGATGCATCGATGCCTGTCCGACCCAAGCCATCACCTCCCTCAAAGAACGGATCGAAGTCGACCCATACCTGTGCCAGGGTGGCGGAAGTTGCGCGACTGCTTGCCCAAGCGGCGCAATCACCTACAACTACCCCTCCGCGGACGAGGTCATCGAGGTCTTGCGAGCGACGCTGCGCGAGTACCGCGAAAGCGGCGGCACAGACCCACAAGTGCTGTTCATCGACGCCAGCGCGGGCAGCGAGGCGTTCGCAGGACTGCGCGATCGCATTCCGGAAAGCGTATTGCCATTTCAGGTGGAGGAAATCGGTTCCGTCGGAATGGAAGTATGGTTGTCCGCCATAGCGTACGGCGCGCGCCGGGTTGCGTTGCTGGCGACGCCCAGCGTGCCGTGTTCCGTGTTGCGGGAGTTGTCCCTGCAGCTCAGCTACGCGGGCGGCATTCTGGACGGACTCGGTTATCCGCGCTCGTTGCTGCAGCTCGTGGTAGCCGAAAGGGACGGGGAAGCGGCAGCGGCCATGCTCAACAGTTCCGCCGATGAGGTCTCGATTCCGCCGGCGTCATTCGCAGCACTCGCACGCAAGCGCGCCGCACTGCACATGGCGGTGGATCATTTGTACGGCTGTGCGCCGGATCCGCAAGCCGTTGCGGAACTGCCGGACGGCGCGCCGTTCGGTGCCATCGAGGTGGATACGAACGCATGCACCTTGTGCATGGCGTGCGTCTCGGTCTGTCCCGCCTCAGCGCTGTACGACGGTGACGACCGCCCGCAACTGCGGTTCGTGGAAGGCAATTGCGTCCAGTGTGGCTTGTGTCACGCGGCGTGCCCGGAAGATGCGATACGGCTGTTGCCGCGCATGGCTTATGAGCCCGACACCTATCGCCAGCAGCGCGTCCTGCATCAAGAGGATCCGTTTTGCTGCATCAACTGCGGCAAGCCGTTCGCCACCCAGGCGATCATGAAGCGAATGACCGCCAAGCTTGCCGGGCATTGGATGTTCCAGGACGAGGTGGCCTTGCGCCGCCTGCAAATGTGCGAGCAATGCCGGGTCGTCGATATGTTCACGGACCCGAATACACCTGATCTTTCCAACAAACCGGGCCCGAGGCCCGGGTGAGCAAGATTGTCCCGGTGGGACCGACAAATGAGACATTTTGTCCAGCTTGGGCGAATCGCGCCGCGCGATCCCCGGAAACGTTCGGCGAATTGTTCCGTTGTTCGGTTCCTGTTGCCCCACACGCGGGCATAAGACTTGCTACCAGGTGCTATAGCTATGGCTTCAAGTCCTGAAATCAGTGTATCCCCTCCGCGAGCGCCGGCGTCTACCGCAGGCGGTTTGGATCCGATCGACGAATTGCGTGCCGATACCTACCGCTTTCTTGCGGCGCTGCTCGCGGCGCCCCCGAACGCCGAAGTGCTGGAAGTCGTCAAGCAGGCCGGGATCGGCGACGACGGCGCGCTCGGTCGGGACGCAGTGCCCTTGGCCGAAGCCTGGCAGTTGTTGCGCCTGGCCGCCCGTAATTCCGAACCCGAGCGGTTGGATGACGAATATCACGACTTGTTCATCGGCATCGGCAGAGGCGAGTTGGTGCCCTATGCCTCGTGGTACTTGACCGGCTTCCTGATGGATCGCCCACTGGCGTATTTGCGCCAGGACCTGCGCTATCTGGGAATCGAGCGCCAGGAAGGCGTTTCCGAACCCGAGGATCACGCCGCCGCGCTGTGCGAGGCCATGCACGAAGTCATCCGTGCCCCGGAGGAGATTTCCCGGCAATGGCAACGAAAATTCTTTCAGGACCATATCGCCACCTGGATGGGATTGTTTTTTCGCGACCTGCAGCAAGCCCGCTGCGCATGCTTTTATTCGACCGTAGGGCGGCTCGGAGAAGCGTTTATCGAACTTGAAGCCCGTTACTTGGATGTGCGGAGTTGAACCGCGCGGAGGAGTTATCGATGACAGCACCAACCGACAAAGCTGGGCAAGGACGGCGCCGATTTCTCAAAGGCGTGATGGCGGTGGGCGGCACTACCGTGCTGGTCGCGGTGGGGCGCGAAGCCATGGTGGACGCCGAACCCGAGACGACGCTGCCAAAGGCGGACACAGCGCCGCAGCCCGATCAGGGATATCACGTCACGGCGCACATTGAGTCCTATTACGACAAGGCGCGGTTCTAGAAACCCTGCCGCCTAATCGAAGATGCACGGGGAGATCGAGCGATGAAGCTTATCCGCAAACGCGATCAAGACAGCCGCGCAACCGGCGCGGGACCGGGAGCCGGCATGGGCGGCGATGGTATCGACCGGCGCACTTTTCTGCGGCGTTCCGGACTGGTGATGGGGGGTGCAGCGTTGGCCACCGGGCTGCCGTTGACGATGATGCGCAAAGCACGTGCCGCAGACACCGAAATGGGCCACCCTAAGCAGGGCGTCGAAACACAGGTGCGCCGCAGTATTTGTACCCATTGCTCCGTGGGTTGCGGTGTGGTCGCGGAAATCCAGAACGGTGTATGGGTCGGCCAGGAGCCGGATTTCGCATCGCCATTCAACCTCGGCGCGCACTGCGCCAAGGGCGCATCGGTACGTGAGCACGCGTCCGGCGACAAGCGGGTGAAATACCCGATGAAGCTCGAAAACGGGAAATGGAAACGCATCAGCTGGGATCAAGCGATCAACGAGATCGGCGACAAGCTGCTCAAAATCCGCGAAGAGTCGGGACCGGATTCCCTGTGGTGGGCGGGTTCGTCGAAAGCCAGCAACGAAGGTTCGTATCTGCAACGGAAATGGGCGGCGTTCTGGGGGTCCAACAACGTCGACCATCAAGCGCGTATCTGCCATTCCACCACGGTCGCCGGCGTAGCCAACACCTGGGGCTACGGTGCCATGACCAACTCCTACAACGACATGCACAACTGCAAGGCGATGATCTTCATCGGCAGCAATGCCGCCGAAGCGCACCCCGTCGCCATGCAGCATATTCTGCGCGCCAAGGAAAACGGCGCCAAGATGATCGTAGTGGATCCGCGTTTCACCCGTACTGCCGCCCATGCGGATCAACACATCCGCATCCGCCCTGGCACGGACGTGCCGTTCGTCTGGGGCCTGCTCTGGCACATCTTCCAGAACGGCTGGGAGGACAAGGAGTACATCCGCCAGCGCGTCTACGGCATGGACAAGGTGCGCGAAGAGGTCAAGAAATGGGATCCGCGCACGGTTGAAGATGTCGCCGGCGTCCCCGAACAGGAAATGTTCCAGGCGGCCAAGACCATGGCTGAAAACCGCCCGGGAACGCTGGTCTGGTGCATGGGCGGCACCCAGCACCACATCGGCAACAACAACACCCGCGCTTATTGCGTATTCCAATTGGCGCTCGGCAATATCGGTGTATCGGGCGGCGGCGCCAACATCTTCCGCGGTCATGACAATGTGCAAGGCGCCACCGACGTCGGCCCCAACTGCCACACATTGCCGGCCTATTACGGGCTCTCGGAAGGGGCGTGGAAGCACTGGGCCAAAGTCTGGGATGTCGACTACGAGTGGCTGCGGAAGCGTTTCGACATGTCGAAGCAATACGATTCCGGCGGCGGCAAGATGGCGTATAGCATGAACATCCCCGGCATGCCGGTGTCGCGTTGGATCGACGGCATATTGGAAGATAAGGCGAATCTCGCGCAAAAGGACAATGTGCGCGCGATTCTTTTCCAGGGCCACGCCGTCAACAGTCAGACCCGCGGTGTGGAAATGAAAAAGGCGCTGGAAAGCGACAAGTTGGAAATGGTGGTGGTGTCAGACCCGTATCCCACCGTGTTGTCGGTAATGAGCGACCGCAAAGACGGAGTCTATCTGCTGCCTACCTGCACGCAGTTCGAGCAAGACGGTTCGGTGACTGCGTCCAACCGCTCGCTGCAGTGGCGCGAAAAAGTGGTCGAGCCGCTGTTCGAATCGAAGCCGGATGCGGAAATTCTGTATGTGCTGGCCAAAAAGCTCGGCTTTGCCGACGAGATGTTCAAGCACATCAAAGTCGAGAACAACATGCCGAACCTCGAGGATACCCTGCGGGAAATCAACCGCGGCACCTGGACCATCGGCTACACCGGCCAGAGCCCCGAGCGTCTGAAATTGCAGATGCAGAACAAGCACACTTTCAATACCACGACGCTGCGGGCTGAGGGTGGGCCTTGTGATGGCGAGTACTACGGGCTGCCGTGGCCCTGTTGGGGCACACCGGAAATGAAACACCCCGGGACGCCGGTGTTATATGACCCGAGCAAACCCGTGGCCGAGGGCGGCCTGACCTTTCGAGCTCGCTTTGGTGTCGAGCATGATGGTCAGACCTTGCTTGCCGAAGGCGTCTACAGCGCCGGTTCGGAAATCAAAGATGGCTATCCGGAATTCACCGCCGACATGCTCAAGCAACTTGGTTGGTGGAATGATCTCACTGATGATGAGAAGAAGGCTGCCGAAGGTAAGAACTGGAAAACCGATCTATCCGGCGGCATCCAGCGGGTCGCCATCAAGCATGGTTGCGCGCCGTTCGGAAACGCCAAAGCGCGGGCCGAGGTGTGGCAGTTCCCGGATCCGATTCCGATACATCGCGAACCGTTGTACACGCCGCGCTATGACCTGGTGGAGAAGTGGCCGACCTACGATGACCGCAAGTCGTTCTGGCGCCTACCCACGCTGTACGCCACGATTCAAGCGAAGGATTACTCCAAACAATTCCCGTTGGTGTTCACCAGCGGCCGCCTGGTCGAGTACGAAGGCGGTGGCGAGGAAACCCGCTCGAACAAATGGCTGGCGGAATTGCAGCAAAACATGTTCGTCGAGATCAACCCGGCCGACGCCAACGATCGCAGCGTCACCGACGGGCAAATGGTTTGGATCGAGTCCCCCGAAGGCGGCAAGATCCTGGTGATGGCCATGGTCACGCCGCGAGTCGGGCGGGGGGTGATTTGGACGCCGTTCCATTTTGGCGGTTGGTTCCAGGGAGAGGATCTGAAGCCGAAGTATCCAGAGGGGACTGCGCCTTATGTACGCGGCGAGGCGTGCAATACGGCCACCACCTACGGCTACGACTCGGTGACTCAGATGCAGGAGACCAAAGCCACGCTGTGCCAGATACGGCCCGCTTGAGAGGAGTGACTGACCATGGCACGAATGAAATTTCTTTGTGACGCGGAGCGCTGCATCGAGTGCAATGCTTGTGTGGTCGCCTGTAAAAACGAAAACGACGTTCCGTGGGGCGTCAATCGCCGCCGGGTGATCACGTTGCAGGACGGGCAGCCGGGCGAAAAATCGATTTCAGTCGCCTGCATGCACTGTACCGATGCACCGTGCGCTGCCGTTTGCCCGGTGGATTGTTTCTACACCACCGCCGATGGCATCGTGCTGCATGACAAGGACTTGTGCATCGGTTGCGGCTACTGCTTCTACGCTTGCCCGTTCGGCGCACCGCAGTATCCACAAAAGGCGGCCTTCGGCGTCCGCGGCAAAATGGATAAGTGCACGTTTTGTGCGGGCGGTCCACTGCCGGACAATTCCGACGCGGAATACGAAAAGTACGGCTCCAACCGCATCGCGGACGGTAAGCTGCCCCTGTGTGCGGAAATGTGCTCCACCAAGGCGCTATTGGCCGGAGACGGTAACGTAGTCGCCGATATCTACCGCAAGCGCGTCATCAAGCGCGGCGGGCGGCCTAAGACCTGGGGCTGGGAAACGGCTTATCCGGCAAGCAGGTCGTAGTCGGATGATTGGCGTGAGGGCAAGCCGGAGGCCGATATGATCAGACGCGTCACACTTTTGTTGTTCTGCGTACCGGTGGTTGCGATTTTGGGCGGGTGTTATGAATCCCCGGACGTGACGATGTACGAGCCGGGTGTCTACAAGGGGAAAAGCGACCCCTTGTTGGACAAGTTGCATTCGGACAAACGCCAGGAGCAACTGGTGGATCGGTTCCAAATGGGACAAACCGACCGCTGAGAGCGGTGGCTGGTGTCCCTTCCGGCGGCGAGGAGCTTGATGGAATGAAGCTGGCAATGATTCTTCGAATCGGGGTGCTCGGTCTGTGCGTTTCCGTGTTATCTGCATGCGAGCACATCGAGGAACCGTGGACCGACTACGCGCCGCAATACAAACTCAAGCATTTCGACACCAATGCGCCGGACGCTCAACTGCGTCACCGATTGGAATACACGCAAACCGACCGCTAACGCGGCGACGGAGGACGTTTCCATGGCCAAGCCCGAGGGCAAGAAGATGTCGCGCAAGCGCCACGCCAAAATCATGCTATGGAGTTTGCTGATCGTTCTGGCCGGCAGTATGGTGTTGCCGCTGAGCGGTTACGTTTATCTCGCGATCAGAGACGCGCAGGCCGCCGAACAACAGGAAGTGAACCAGCCCGGCGCGAATCCACGTGCCAATTACTGGCGCGCCGTGCGTGACGGGACCCAGGGTTACACGGCCGCAAGCGGACCGTATACCACCGACAGTCTGATCCAGAATACCGGTGAGATCTGGCGAGAGACACGCAATGGCCCGGTGTCCGTGATCGCGCCATGGGTACTGGCGGGCGTGCTGCTGGCGATCGCAATTTATTTTCTGATCTTCGGTTCCAAGGATTTGAACCGCCCCCCGTCGGGCAAACTGATGTTGCGCTGGACCGCCGGTGAACGATTGATGCACTGGTACACAGCGGTCATGTTCATTCTGATGGCGATCACCGGATTGAGCATGTTGTTCGGGCGCGCAGTGCTGGTGCCGCTGCTTGGGCTTGCCGGCTTTTCCATTTGGGCCGAAATCTCGATCACTTTGCACAACTTCCTTGGTCCGCTGTTCATGGTGGGCATCATCGCCGAAGTGGTCGTTTGGATGCGCTACAACCTGTTCAAGTCCTACGACTGGGAGTGGTTGAAACGCGCCGGCGGCATGTTCAAGAAGGGTGAACATCCGCCTGCCGGGCGCACCAACGCCGGTGAGAAACTGTGGTTTTGGTTTATCGTCGTTTTCGGCCTGATCGGGGTATGCATCTCGGGTCTGGTCCTCGATTTCCCCAACTTCGGTCAAGACCGCGGCACCATGCAACTGGCCAATGTGATCCATGCGACGCTGGCGATCCTGTGGATTGCGATTTCGTTCGGGCATATTTATCTCGGCACGCTGGGACTGAAGGGCTCATTCCAAGGAATGAGCAAAGGTTATGTGGACGAAGAGTGGATGCGCGAGCATCACAGCGTCTGGTACGACGAGGTCAAGAGCGGCCGCGTGCCTTCGAGACCTGGCGAATCGGGCGAACACGCTTCCACGCGACCCGGCACTGCATCCCCACACTGAGCTAGACTCGAGACCTGGCGCGCATTTGCGCAGCGGAGGTCGTATGAAGTCTTTAAAATCGATTGGGGCGTTGGCGCTGGCACTCGCCGCCGGGAGCGCAACGGGCGCCGAGCTGACCGTGCAGATGCACAAACTAGAGCCCCAGGGTGCCGGCGAGGCCATCGGCTCCGTCACGCTCAAAGACACGGAATATGGCTTGATGCTGATCCCGCATCTGTCGGGTTTGCAATCGGGTGCCCACGGATTTCACATCCATGCAAAGGCGGACTGCGGTGCTGCCAGCAAGAACGGCAAACAGATTCCCGGGCTGGCCGCAGGCGGCCACTTCGATCCGAGCGACACCGGCAAGCACGAAGGGCCGGTGGGCAATGGCCATCTCGGCGATCTGCCGGTGCTCCTGGTGAATTCGGAGGGCACGGCGAACCTGCCGGTATTCGCGCCGCGACTCAAAACCGCGGATGTAAGCCACCATGCTTTGATGATCCACGCCGATGGCGATAATTATTCCGATCAGCCGCAGCCATTGGGCGGCGGCGGTTCCCGTGAGGCCTGCGGGGTGATCGGTGGCGGCGGTGACTAAGTTTCGTGATGTGCCCCGTGGGGTGCCGGACGCGATTTGATCGAGGTCCCGCGCGTCGTATGGTGAATACCCCGAGCCGGCATTGCCAACCCAATCCTATAGGAATCCACGCCACTCTCGGTTCCGACGGCCTCCGGCCGGGGTTCGTGTCAATGTGTTGCTTGCTCGTATTGTTCGGGCTCGTTTTCAGCGCCAACACCCGGGCTTCCACGCTGTCCGACTCGACTGCAGACCCCAAGCCGGCTTCCACGCCGCGCAAGACTCCGCTCATGGTCGCATCGCGCGCAGGTGATGTTGCGCGGGTGCGCAGGTTGCTGGCGCGTGGAGTCGACGTCAATCAGGCAAACGGCAACGGCGGCACTGCTTTGATGTACGCAGCTTTGGGCGGACACGCCACGGTTTCGGATTTACTGATTCGTCACGGTGCGCGCGTCGACGCGCAGGGTGTGAATGGCTGGGGGGCGCTGATGATCGCCTGCGCCAAAGGCTATGTTGCCGTCGTACAGCGTTTGCTCGACGCAGGCGCAAACCCCAACCTGCCGGACATTTACGGCTGGACGCCGCTTATGCGGGCGGTATACGAAAGACGCAGCCGTGTCGTCGCCACGTTGACCGAAGCTGCCGATCTCGATTTGGACGCCGAAAACGACCAGGGGAGTACGGCGCTGCACATTGCCGCGGTTGTCGGCGATCGCGATGCTGTGCGTGGATTGCTGCGAGTAGGCGCCGATGCCAATATAGTGGACCATGCCGGACTCACTCCGGCAGAGATCGCCGACGCACGCGGGGACCGGGCCCTGGCTCGATTGCTGCGACACCGAACACCATCTGCCATGGGGTCGAATCATGGGTGAAGTCGTCATTCTGGGAGCCGGAACCGGCGGGACCATCGTCGCCAATATGCTCGCGCGGAAGCTGGATCCGAAACAGTGGAACCTGACCGTGGTAGATGCCGCCGAGCATCATTTGTACCAACCGGGTCTTCTGTTCATACCGTTTCGTTTGTATGACTATCACGATGCACGCGACATCGAGCATGACATCCGTTCACCGCTTCCCAGCCGGGCGAAATTCGTTCAGGCGCAGGTCGAAAAAATCGATCACGCGCAACGCAAAGTTGCTACGAGCGCAGGCGAATTGTCATACGATTGGTTGGTATGTGCCCTTGGATGTCGCGTTGCGGCCGACGAGGTGGAAGGTCTGGAGGCAGTGCTGAACCGCGAAGTGTTTACGTTCTACACGCTCGAGGGCGCACTCAGATTGCAAAAGGCGTTGTCCGAATTCGAAAGCGGTCACCTTGTCATCGACATCGCGGATATGCCGATCAAGTGTCCGGTGGCTCCGATCGAATTCGCATTTCTCGCTGATTACTATTTCGAACAGCGCGGTGTTCGCGACCAGGTGGAGATCACCCTGGTTACGCCCTATAGCGGAGCGTTCACCAAGCCGGTCGCCAATCGCGTACTTAGCAAAATCGCCGCCGACAAGAACATTCATATCGTGGCGGACTTCGCGATCGAAAGCGTAGACAGCGCGAATCGTACCATCCGCTCCTTCGATGGCAAGGAAGTGGGCTACGACCTGCTGTGTATCATTCCACCCAATCTCGGCCCCGAGGTGTTGGAGCAATCGGGACTCGGCGACGCGTCGGGTTACGCGTTCACCGATGCGCGGACTTTGAAGAGCCGTGAAGCGGAACGGATCTATTTTCTGGGTGACAATTCCAACGTCGCGACTTCAAAGGCCGGCTCGGTAGCCCATTTCGAAGCCGAGACCGTAGTGGATAACCTGCTGCGGGAGATGGACGGTAAGAAGCCGATGGCAAGCTTCGATGGACATGCCAATTGCTTTATCGAATCCGGCTATCACAAGGCTTTGTTGCTGGACTTCAACTACGACCTGGAGCCGGTAGAGGGTCGCTTTCCGACACCGGGATTTGGGCCGTTTTCATTGTTGAGCGAGTCGTATATGAATCATGTCGGGAAGATCGCGTTCAAGTGGGTGTATTGGCACATGCTGTTGCCGGGATATCTGCCCCACGTGCCGATGTTGCCGGCACATATGAATTTCGTCGGTAAGCGGGTCGATGAAGCACCCGCATTGCGCCACGCCCACGACATGCGCGTCAGCGAAGTCATGAGCCGCGAACCGGTATGTGTGGAGCAGGGCGCCGCGCTGCGGGATGCGGCGCAGCTGCTGATCGAGCACCGGATCTCGGCAGTCCCGGTACTGGATCCTGATGCGAAGCTGGTCGGCATAGTCAGTAAATCCGATTTGGTGTCCGCTCTGGATCTCCAGCCTCATTCTCTCGCCCATGCGTTGGCTGACCTGCTACCCGGCGGGCACCATCACAAAAAAATGGGCACGATTGTGGACGACGTCATGTCCACGGAGCCGGCGACTATCCCGGAGGAGGCCAGCTTGCAGGATGCCGCACAAGTCTTGGATCAACGGCAGGTTCATCAACTTGTGGTCGTCCATGCCGACGGCAGCGTTGCCGGTATGCTGGCTCAATCCGATCTGCTTCGTTTATTTACGTTCAAAACCTGAGCCGGCTTTGTTTTCCAACGGCAGGGTTGTAGGCTGTAACTGCGAACGTCTTTATGACGTGATCTTCGATGTGGCGCGCTATCCGGAATTCGTCCCGGGCTGGCTAGAGGTCCGTGTGCTGCACCAGGACGCGACGACAATGGTGGTGGATCAACGGCTGGGGTCTGGACTATTCAGTGCACAGTTGCGGTCGGTAGCCAAGTTCGAACGTCCGTCATTCATTCGGGTGCGGCCGTTGGACGACCGGGCTACGGGACTGAACCTGGAGTGGTCGTTCGCACCGCACGACAGTACGGGCTGCAACGTATCGTTACGTATATTCGGGCAGTCCTCGCACAGTTTGCTGGCCTCGTCACTGGATGCAGCGGTTATGCACACTGGCCAGCGGCTCATCGACATCTTCGTGGAGCGTTCCCGGGCGTTGCCCGGCGAGCCCTGCGATGCGGACCATTTGCGCGGATGATTTTCCCCTTAAATGAGTAATTTCAAATGGAACCCTCTGTTCAGGCCCTGACCGGCTCTTCGCCGACGCGCACTGCAAGACGATATCTATTGGCAACGCGGCCGATGTTTTTGCCCGCATCGGTCTTGCCGGTGGTGGTAGGAACCAGCTGGGGGGCGAAGCTCTCGGGTTCGATCGACGTTGCAGCCGTGTTTATCGGTGTACTGGCAGTGGCATGCGTACATGCAGGGGTCAACGTGCTCAACGATGTCTGCGACGACGCCAACGGCACAGACCGTGATAACGGTGCGCGGATATTCCCCTATACCGGCGGTTCACGGTTCATTCAAAACAACGTGCTGACTTCGCAACAGATGCGGCGCTGGGCGCTGGTGTTGTTCGCCGTCGCAACGTTGCTCGGCATCGTTCTCTACTCGCTCAAAGGTCCGTTGGTGATTTGGCTTGGACTGGCTGGCCTGGCCTTGGGTGTACTGTACTCGGCTCCGCCTTTCTCCCTGGTTTCCCGTGGCTTTGGCGAGACGGCGGTTGCAGCGGGATTCGGCATTTTGCCGGTCGTGGGTTCGGCTTGGTTGCAGAGCGGCATTGCGGGTTGGCCGGAGGTGGTGCTATCACTACCGGTCAGTATTTGGGTGGCGAATATTCTGTTGTTGAACGAAGTGCCCGATGCCATCGCCGATGCAAGTGCCGGTAAACGGACCTTGGTCGTGCGTTTGGGCGCGCCCCGCAGCGGCACTCTGTACGCTTCGTTGTCAGTGATCGCGGCCATTGCGGCGCTCAGCTTCGCGGTCTACGCACGCCTGCCGCTGTGGGGCTATTTACCGGTGCTCGGGCTGTCGTTGCTTGGCCTCGATGTCGCCAGGAGAGTAATCGCGGTCGGTAGGGCCGACGGCGCGATGCGCCGTGCCATCGAAATCACGCTGACAATCCATGCTTTGGGTTGCCTGTGGCTGGCGGTATGGATCTGGATTTGACCACAAGCCCGACGCAGACCGTGTCGGGTGCGGACGGATTGCCGCGCCTGTATGAACTCGTGTCAATGGAGCAGCTCGACAGCGCCCTTGACGAGGCCGTGCGCCGCGCTGAGGCCGGTGCCGCGGAGGGCACGCTGGTACACGCCCATTCCCAGTCCAAAGCATTGGGCCGCTGTGGGCAGAACTGGCTGTCACCGGCAGGGGGTCTGTACGCTGGCCTGGTGCTGCGACCCGATGAGATTCCCGCCGTTGCGGTGCAACTCGGCGTCGTGGGGGTCGTAGCGCTCGGCAGTGCGGTCGCCGAACATGTGTTGCCGTTGACTGAACTTCATTTTGGTTGGCCCAATGATCTATTTCTGCGTCAAGGCAAGGTGGCCAGTATCCAGTTGCGCTGGTCTGCGACCGAGTCCGGCAGAACCGAATGGTTGGTACTTGGCATCAACGCCAATGTGAGTGCGCCGCCATCGCTTCTGGGTCACGACGCTGCTTCTGTGCAAGCGGACGGAGAATGCGCCGTCGGTGCTGGACAATTGTTGAGCTCCTTTGCGCGCCAGTTTCTCATCTGGGTGGACCGTTGGGCCAATGACGGTTTCGAGCCGGTACGCAAGGCTTGGCAGCAACGCATGGTTGGGGTCGGCGGCGAGTTCGAAGTTGCAGTGGCCGGGAACCGGTATACGGGTCGTTTATTGGAGATCGCTGCCGATGGCGGTGTGCTGTTGAGTCATGGCGATGTCGTCGACCGGATCAGTCTGACGGACGCATTCGCACGCGTGGAGCCGTAACCCGACTCCTGGGAGCAGGCCATGGGAAATGCCGGAAAGTTTACCCGTCGCGGTTTCATCGCTTGGTGTGCCTCGGCGGCGACATGTCTGGCCGCGCGGGATGCCAGCGGCGATGTTTCGGAGCAGGCCGAACACCATTATCCGCGCGCGCAATTGGTCGCGCATGACGGAACGCCCGTGCGCGCGCGCGATCTGGTGTCGGGCAGAAACTACATCTTCCACTATCCCTATCTGGCGACGCCGTGTTTCCTGCTGAATCTCGATCAACAACCGAGCCAGGAACTGCTGCACACGGAAAACGGCGCAACATACCGGTGTCCAGGCGGGGTGGGGCCGAAGCGCTCGATTGTCGCCTATTCGGCCATTTGCGCGCACAAGATGACCCATCCGGCGCAGGAGGTCAGTTTCATCAGTTACCGTGACGATTCGGCGACTTTTTATGACCGCGATTATCAGCAGCAGCGCCGCAGCGGCGTCATCTATTGCTGTTCCGAAAAGAGTGTCTACGATCCTGCGCACGGCGCTGCGGTATTGGGCGGACCGGCGCCTCAGCCTTTGGCCGCGATTCAGCTCGAATATGATCCGGATCACGACACGCTGGCGGCGGTGGCCACCCGCGGCGGCGAGATGTTCGACCGTTTTTTCGAGAAATTCGGCTTCCGCCTGGCACTCGAGTACGGCACGCAGGATCTGCGCCGCATTATGACGCCTACCACAGCGGTGGTTCCATTGGAAGAATTCTCGGCCACCCGGATCCGATGTTGAGCGGCTGCCTTGACGGGCCCGGTCTGGTCGCGTAAAGTCCCGTTCTTCGCCCGCCAGGGCACCTGCAGTACCCGACGTCCCCATCGTCTAGCCGGCCTAGGACACCGCCCTTTCACGGCGGTAACAGGGGTTCGAATCCCCTTGGGGACGCCAATCATTTCAATCACTTAGCGTACTCGAAGCACTCTGTACGGAATCTAGTACGGAAAAGAAAACCCCGCCGAAGCGGGGCACCCCTTGAGC
This sequence comes from uncultured Gammaproteobacteria bacterium, assembly GCA_963849825.1. Taxonomy (GTDB): domain Bacteria; phylum Pseudomonadota; class Gammaproteobacteria; order JASBUN01; family JASBUN01; genus CAVXJN01. The sequence continues at coordinate 91,527 of CAWKIK010000002.1, forward strand.
CTCCTGGCAAGCGCGACACTCCTGCAGTCGCTCGGGGATTCTAAGCCTCGAACAGCCGCGCACCTTTGTCTGTAGGGCTGCGCCTCACCGAGTTGCAGGAATCGGCCTACAGTGCGTCAGAACGCGTACCAGATAAAGAGAAACCCCGGCGGGGAGCCGGGGCAAAGTCAGAGGAGTGTCTAGAGATCGATTAGCAGATTAGCAGCCGCCTGTTGCAGCGGCATTACGCACGTTTTTCGGCTTCGTTTCTTTGTGATGCAATTTCTTGCCGATCCTTCGCTTCAACCTTGCGCTCAAGTTCAGTCAATCCCTTCACCAAATCGTTAAGCACCTGTAGCGACCACGCTGCCTCTTGATATGAAAGCGTGGTTGGCACGCCGCCCTGCGGATTCGACGCAAACTGCATGAACATCGAAAGCGAATCAATCGCACCGTGCGCCGCGTCTCGTGCATCCAGGACCGCGTCTCGTACGTCAGAGGCATGCTCGGACGGCACTTCGACACGGCTCAGCAGTTCTTGAAAGTAGAGTGTATCGGTCATGAAGAATTCTCCTGTGCTTAGTTCAATGGGACGCCCGATAAGGCGCCGGGTGGTTGAACACCGTGCACAAGGTACGGCCGCACGCCTTCACGCTCGCGCGCTGTTGTATAGCGTACGCCACCCGACATTGATCGATTTTAGGGAAAGCCTGCATTGTCGTCGCAGCTCCGCCTTGTGCTGGGGTGTTCAAGCCCCGTACCGGAAGCATACCGCCCCGGACAGGGAAATCAAGCCGGTGAATTGAGCCAGCCCGCCGAATTTGGGTATCCTCCCGGAGAAGAACAACAAGGGAGGCAAGCCATGCGGGGACTTTTACTAGCACTTTTCATCACTGGCACAGCAACTGCCGGCGGGGTCTACAAGTGGACCGACGCGCAGGGCCATGTGCATTTTGGAGACAGCCCACCGTCGACGCGTGCCGAACGCGTTCAGACGGATGAAGCGACGCAATCGGATGGCCCGCGCTCGGGGCTTCGTCCAGGGGAACGCGCTATGCTCAACCGCGCGCAGCAAGCCGAACGGGAAAGGTTGCGCGCTCGTGGGGCGTCCGCTCGTGCGAGCGATAGCGAGCGAAGCCATCGAAACAACTGGAAAGAGTATTGCTTTCGTTTGAAACTCACCTTGCAAGAATACAAGGATGAACGGCGACAAGGCTGCCACCCAAGTCGATGCGCGGATATTGATCGCAATATTGAATACTACGAAAGCATGAAGCGCGAAGATTGTCAGTAAGCCAGCAAAACGCGCAACTGGCGCAAGCCCGTACTCTTTAGAACACGAACCGCATTTGTGGTGGATCATAGGGGGCAGCGAAACTGTCGAGCACCGCGCCCTACGTTGCCCCTGGGTACCGGCTTCCCTGCCAGGACCCCGAATAGGTTGCGCCGTGCCGCCTGAGGAGAAAAAGCGTCGGGAGGCGCGTCACGCTGGGCGGTTGGCACCCAGCGTCCCGGTTACCGATTACGCGCCTGCGTTCTTGAAGAAGCCGCGCCAGTCCAGCAAGCCCGCACCGAAGTCGAGTCGAATCTTGAACTCTACGCCGTCGACGTCCCAGCCTTCACGAATGAAGAATTCCGGCCCGTTGGCCTGTTCCAGGTAGGCATACTCGAGACCGTCGATTACGGCCGGGTCGCCCGCCAAATACCAAGCGGTTGCGCTCACCGCATCGAGGCGCGGTTCGACCACCACTTCGAGGCGTCCGCTGAACGGGTTCACGTCGCTGGCGGTCATGGCCGTGATTTGTGCGACCAATTGCTCGGCGGTGGTTTCCAGCGCTGCAGGGACCATCAGGAAACGCGGAGCGGTATTGATGGGGGTGCTACCGTCCAAACCCTTTTGCAACCGCATGGCCTGGCGTGCGGCGCCCAGGGTGGTTACGCTTGGAGCGGCGCCGGTGCCGGCCAGGTTGCTATGCGAAGCATCGAAAAGCGCGGTACCGTCATGCATGTCGGGTCCGGCGCCCGATTGCGACGTGAACAGCGTAACCAGGAATTGCGCTTCGAACTCGGCCGCGGCGCGACCGAATTTCACCGACGCATCGGCGAACGCGCCCAGGTCGTCGTTCACCAGCGCTTGGCGGCTCAGACCGAACATCCGGCCATAAGTCGCCAGCTGATAGCTTTCCTTGGCTTCGGCCATGGTGCCGCGCTGGAACTCGCCCGCTTCTTTCACTTCCAAGAGTGCCGGCGCCTCGCCCAACTGCAACCGCGACTTGGCCCGGAAGTCCATCGCGGTCGTGCGCCGGCCAATTGTTTTCAGGCCGGCCGGTGCGGCATCATACGCACTGCGTAGCATGCGGTCGCCGGTGGCGGTCAACAATTGCGGAAAGTCGGACGTGGTATGACCGGCCAGGGCACGTTCCATAACGCGGTTGGCGGGCATCATGCGGGTGCTCACGCCCTGCGCTTCAAGACAGTAGCGGGCCATGTCCAGGATGCGCATGCCCGTGAACTCGCGGGCCGCTTCGGACGGCGCTACCGGCACGTAACGGCTCGCCAATGCCTCGGCCATCGCCTGCACCCGAAACTCCGGGTTCTCGAAGTTCTGGTTACCGGGCACCGGGTGCACTGCGCTTCGAATTTCGAAATTGTCGCCTTCGTCGGCCCACGCGTTGATGATCCGCTCCCGGGCCTTGTCCAGTGGCAAGCCTTCGGCAATCAATTCGTCGGCAAGATCCGACGACAACTTGGCAGCGCGCACGCTCTTGATGATCTCCTGACAACGCTTACGCTCGACAGCGCTGGCAGCGTTTGGGCCACGGTCGGCCCGCTCTTGGGTGTTCTGTTCTTTGGGCATGTCGGCCTCCAGGTTTCGGGTTTGGGCGCCGGCATCGGCGCCAATGGTCACAAGGGATGCTTCGAACGGTTCCCAGCGGATCGCGAGTTGTACCGGGTGCGCGTCATCAGGTTGTGTGATGTCGCGCCACTGGTGCACCACGTAGCCCAAGGAGACGTTGCGGATGATGCCGGCTTGCACGTCGCGGAAATAGGGGTCAACCTCGGGCCGGTCGCTGAATCGCGCCGTACCATGCAATACGCCATTTTCGATCCAAGCCCGTTCCAGCACGCCCATTTGGTCGGCAAGATCAAAGCGACGATGTGAATTGAGAAGCGGCGCGCCGTTGTTCAAGCGATCCAGATCCACGTGCGCCGGATCAAGGGAAAGCTCTTCGAAAACGGGTTCATCGAACAGGCGTTCGCGTAATACCCGGGCGCCAGTGGAAAGCACCAGATTGACGGTGCGCGCCTCCGCGTTGACGGTGGCCGGTTGGAAAGTTGCTTTGCGTGTGATCATGTCCATAACGTGATTACAGCGCACCATCGTCTACTTGCGAATAGTCGGGGGTTTCATGCAAGTAGCGCGTTTCGGAAAGAATGCGCCAAATCTGCGAGGCAGATCGCGGCGGATTCAGGAGTAGCAGCAGGCCCAGCGCCAAGCGTTGGTCTTCGGTCGATGCGTCAATGCAGCTGGTCTCGTCAATATTCCGCAGCCATACGCTGATCTGTTCTGCCGACTTCCAGGTAACGCCGTCGACGCTTGCGGCCAACTCGTGCAATAGCTGATTGCGTTTGGCATAGCGGCTTGCTCGCCAGATCGTGCCATGCGCGCCGCCCGATTCGACCGATAGCAGCAAGGCTGTTTCCAGTGTCTCGCCTTCGTGATCGAGAAACCATGCGAATCCTTCGGCGAGCCAAGACGCGGCCGGATCGGGTACCGGCACGCCATCACGCATGCATGCAGCCGCCACGCGCAGCGCCGTATATTTTGCCTCTGGCCTCAATGCTCGCCCTTGTATTGCTCGGCAACACGTCGCGCCATTTGCTCGATTTCGCTGCGTGTGATCGCCGCGTTTTCGGGATCAATACCGCGCAGCACCATGCGCCATTCGGTATCACACCAAAGGCGCGCCGCGAGCACGTGAGAATGCTGGCAGTACAAGATTGCGACCCATTCCGATGCTTGCTTTTGCTGGGCGCACTCGGGGCAGATTTCCGGAGGCGCGTCATTCATTGTTCGACTCCTTGGTCAGTTCGCCGGCAACGTCCTGCGATAGTTCCTCGAGCGCCTCGTGCACGATCGCTTCGGACTTGGCGAACACGTTCGCGCGATGCTCGGGGAATGCGGCCGCCAACCTGTTCGGTAGTGCCAGCAACCGGGAGCGCACTCGCGCATATTCATCGGCCACCACTTCGCCCACCGCCTCGATCTCGATCAGACGACCACGGTCGCGCTCGAGCAATAGGGCCTGTCGCTCGGTCTGTACCTTTGCGAGCCGCGCCCGTTCCTGGGACAGGTCCAACGACTCGCCCTTGTCGCTTCCGAGATAGATAAGCGGTAATGCATCTTTTGGGTTGTACAAAAGCGCATTGCCCGTAACCCGCACCGGTGCCAGGTCTGCCAGACGTTTGCGAATGGTCCGATGCGTTGAGCCCGACAGCGTTGCCAGTTGGTTAATGGAAAGTTCTGAGAGTTCCGGTTTTGCTTTCGCCATGTCATCGGCCCTCGTATTCGTTCAGATCGATTTCGATGCGTGCCGCTGCGTTTTGCGCCTTCACGACTTCGCGCTTGATCAACTCCACGTGCGCGGCTGAAAGGTGCGGTACACGCCGTTTCACGTTTCCGGGGATCGTGTCGAGGATTGCGACAATCCGAGTGCCTACCCGGTTGAGCGTCCACCTGATCAGATCTACGGGCGCCAGTTCGTTGCGGGCCTGTGCATTCTTCAGCGCTGTGGCGTCGGCCTGTTCTCTGGCCAGGCGGGCGCGCTCCCGTGTCAAATCCCGGCTGTCATTCGCACTCGGATCGCCGAGAAAGATGGCCGGCAACGCTTCCCGCGGGCTGTAATAGCTGGCATTGGCACTTACCCGCACGGGCGCCACCTCAGCGAGCCGCTTCTTCACGGTCCGATTCGTCGAGCCGGTCAGCTCCGCAAGCTGGTTGATGGTCAATTCGGTCAAGTCTTGTTTCTTCATCGTTTGCGCCTTTTGTTGTTGCCCCTAGGCATGTTCTGTGACTAGCGCTATCTCGCGCATCTACGGACCCCTACGGCGCATTGGCGTCCTAGGACCCAAAGTTTCGGCGCACCACTCACCGCGCCGGCCTGCTGACTTCGCTGATCGTCTGCCGGCCCGCTTTGACCAGTGCGCCGCCCGGTGCTCGCAGCGTGACCAGCGCCGGGTCGCTCACGTCTTCGACCGTCAACCAGATCGAAGGGCCGCCGGCCAATCTCACGTGATCGCCTGGCTTGATCGTTGCCGTTCGAATTTGTGGGGTGGTTTTCATTTGCTCAGCCAAATTCATGGGTGGTCTCCGTTGATCAAAATCCGGGGTCGGTGCGGCTCGGAATGGCCGCCCCGCGGGGTACCGGGGTGAAATCCCAGGTACCCCCGTAGGGGGTAGCCACCCCACCCCGCTCAAAGCCTTGTGTGACGCGGCTTTCAGCCGGGGTGTGGGGTGATTTCCGTTTCACCCCACTACAACGCCGGAAGCCCCGTGTGATGCGGGGTGCGTTGGGGTGGCTTGGTTTAGTGGGGTGATTCACCCCGCATCCCGCACCCCACAAATCACCCCGCTCAATCCAGTTCATTTCCATGTCCTCAGTTCCATGCCTCGGCGCGAATCGCCCGACTCGGTTGCGGAGATATGCCCCTCGCCGATTGCCCGTTCGAGAATGCCGCGCAACGTCTGATCGCCCACTCCGAAAAGGCCAGCTTTGCCCGCATAGTCACGTAACCGCCGGCGGGTCATCGGATGCCCCGATTCCTGTTCGTTGCGCACGAGCTGCACCAGGCGGGGCAATACTTCGCGGTAACGATCTTCTGCCCGCTCTTGTTGTCGCTCGCTGCGTCGGCGCTCCAGCGTCGTCGGCACCAACACGCCGCCGTCGGTTCGCTCGAGCCACATTCCGGGCCAGGGCGCGCAATAGTTGTTCTTGACCACGTCGAACCGCACGAATCGCCCCGCGTCTTCAGGTGCAACGCCGTAGTCTTCGGCTTCGTCCCTTCGCAACGTCGCCATGGCGGCCGCCCAGCGCACGCCATCGACCAGCGCCGATGCGCCGCGAATGGCGTCCTGTGAGAGCCGCTCCGCGCCGCCAATCGTGGCGCCCTTCGCCATGTGGTGCGGCAGAATTATCGCGGCGCCGGTATCGGCTCTCAGTCGCTCGATCGCCTCAACAAACCGGGTACTATCGTCGTTTGAATTTTCCTGACCGCCGCGGAAACGCGACGCCGGATCGAGGCAGATGATTCGGAGGGCGGGCAGATGATCGACAAGGGCTGCGATTGCGGGACCGATGCTTGTTTGGACGCACTCGCCATCAACAACCGCGGTCAAGCGATTGTCTGCACCGACTCGGCTCACGATGAATAAGCGCTCGCGTAGCAGTTCTATTTGCTCGCGCGTCAACTCGTAGGCGCGCACGATGTCCAGAAGCCGGCGGTGCAGCTCCTCGCGTTCGTCTTCGGTGGCGATCAGCAGTCCGCCGCCGGGTGATTCGATCTGCAGGCCCAGGAACTCATGCTTGGCGGCAAGAGATACAAGCAGCTGCAGTAGTAAAGTCGATTTGCTCACGCCACCCGCACCGCCTAGGATTCCTGCGATCGCTGCCGGCAGCACTTTTGGAATGAGCATTCGCCGGGGCTGGGGCTCGGTGTCCAGCATTGAGCCAATGCCGACAGTTGCCGGATCGACCAATGGTTTCGGTATTGTTGAAACAGCTTCACGTGTTGGCCCGACCAGGCGTTCAAGCTCGGCCGTGGTCATGTCAGTTAGCACCATGACCACCTCCGCGGAATACTGCCAGGTCAATTCCCTGAGAGACACGCACGACTTCGGCGCCAGCGTCCAGGAGGGTTTGCGTGAGGGTCAGCAGCTGGTGGTCGCTGGCGTCGCCGGCCTGGATGACCCAAACGCTGCAACCTTGTACGGGCCAACTGAAGCTATCGGGTGGTTCACCAGGCGGCAGTACGAGTTTCGGAGCGCTCGCAGTGTGCCGCTCGGCTGCTGTCCAGGCATCTACGCCTATGTACAACCGAATATCGTTCGCCGGAACGCGGCCGGCGCGAAGAGCGTCTGCGAGGGGTTTGCCGAACGGCGGCAGCCGGCGGGGTGCGCTATTCTTGCCTGCGAGCTCCCCACGGGCTTCAAAATATCCGGCCGGCGTCCCTCCCACGGGCGTCGGCCGTTTTCGTTGGGGCGCCATGATCAGGCTGCCGCGTTGCTGTTGCCAGATTCGGCTTCGCGATCTCGGATGTATTGCCGGATAGCCTCTTCGGAGGCATAGCGCCGGCGGCCTACTTTGTAGGTTTTCAGCCGGCCTGCGTTGATTTCGTCGTATAGTTTTTGATGGCCGAAGCCCAGAGCTTCACAAGTCTCAGGCATCGTGTTTGCGGGTTTGAGGTTCATTTGGCATCCTTCGTTGTTCTTGCGGATGCCAGAAGACTACATAGCGAAAGGGACGTGCGCTTAGTTCATGTCCTTTTTTTTGCGGGCGGCAAAAATCCTTTTTCCCGTAGGATCCGGCGCATTTGCTTTCGGCTGCGCTTGAACCGCTCCGCAAGAATCCGGGTCACGTCCGGGTCGGTTTTGCCGGCCGCTCGTAGCTCTACGGCTGCGTTGTCGACGTTCGAGTATTCAACGCATAGCTGATCGGCCGCGGTTTTTCCGGATTCTTTGCCTCCGTTGCTGCGTCGCTCCAGCATCTTGTTTTCGATGTCTGCGCGAGCGACCGCTAAACCGAGTGAGAACGCAGCTTCGGCAAGGTTCCACGGTTCGCTACCGCCTAGGAATTTCAAAACATCAGCGATTCGCTCAAGCACGTCGCGTGCGTTTCTTGCGCTGACTGGCATTTCCTCTCTGTCATACTGATATAGGCGGTAGAACCGACTTAAGGAGGCCCCGTGGCTTTCGTATGACCCTTGGTACCCATGCGCTTCAAGAACCAAATTCGCGCGCGTTTCCCACTCCCTTAGAGACTTCAATACGGAGTTGGACGTGCGCCTTTGATCCCACCAATTTTGATGAACGTCTAGCCCCGCGGGCTCAATGGTTTCTTTAAAGAATTCGGATCCTTTGCGTTTACGGGTCACTTCGTCAGCCTCACCTGATTGAACATTGCCCGACGATCAGAGCGCAGAAACTTACCGTAGTGCTTTTCGATCATGCGAACGGATGTCCCGCAATTCTCGGCCACCACCTGGGCATTCACCCCGGCCAGTAACGCACGGCTGATATGCGTGTGCCGCAGCGCGTAAAACGTCGTTTCTCGGGGTAGTTTGGCTTTCTTGATCGCGGCCTTCATTGGGCGGTGCTGGTGTGATTTCGCCCATGGTTCGCCGTCGTCCTTCATGTGAAGGTAGGCGGCGGGCAACTTATCTTTTGCCAGTTCCTTGAAGTGCCGCAGTGCTTCGTCTGATAGGTAGCAATCGCGCGTTCCAGTCTTGCCAGATAGCCGAATGCTGCCGTTTTTCACGTCCAAGTCTTCGACCTTCGTGGCGGTCAATTCTCCATAGCGTGCGCCGGTCAAGAGGCCCGACAAGAGAAGCGACTTAAAACCCCCTGTGGTGTTCGTGAGTAGGCGCTTGATCTGGGCGTCGTTCAGTATCACTTTGCGGGCAGATCCCACCTCAGCGAAGCTCTGAACACGTCTCCATGCCTGATCGGTGCCGACAATGTCTTTTCTGTAGGCGAGATTGAGCGCGGCCTTGAGCATGGACAGCACGCGGTTTGCACCGTCCTTCGATTTGCGGGTGTCGTCTTCGTCGTCGGAGAGTCTTACGAGCGAATCGCGCCAATTCGTGACTTGTGCGGTTGTAAGCTTTGTCAGGCGGATATGGCCAAGTGTGTCATCGGCGTGCTTGTGCAAGCGCTGCTTGGCTTCCTGAGCCGCGGTCGCGCTGTTGTGGACCTTCAAGTGCGCCACATAGTCGTCGATGGCGTCCTTGACCGTGTAGCCGACCTTGGTGCCTTCACCGCAATTTTTGATCCAGGTTTCGGCCTGTTCCTTGGCGTGCTCGAATTGCTCGTCCTGCGGTACGTCAGGGAAGGCGCCCAAGGATTCATATTGCTGGCTGCCTTCAGGGGTTCGGCGTCTCGCGATCCACGTTCCGCCGTCCGGGGTGCGCCGGTACCCGAGATAACAACCCTTGCGCAGCTTCGACCAATAAGGCTCTCGGCGTGGCTTGAGGCGCGCTCGCGCGGTCTTTGAATCAATGCGAATGGTTGCCAATGTGGCACTCCGGTAACGCTGTACGGAATTCGTACGGAAAAGAGTATAGCAGATAAAGGGGGAGGAGGGGAGACGGTAATGGACATAACTGATTGAGGAATAACGTATATGGTTGTCCGCCGGAATCCGCGTACATACCCGAAACAGGACTTTCACGGCGGTAACAGGGGTTCGAATCCCCTTGGGGACGCCAATTCCTCTTAAGTCTCTGATGATTCGCAAGTTGTTTTTGTTTCTAGCGTTCAGCCCTCTCCTTGGGTACAAAGGGTTGGGTACAGAGATATGGCAGCAATAAGCAATTCCTGGAAAAATCTTCGCACGGTACGTACTACATAAGACGGGCGGTCCCCGTAGAACTCCGGCCGGTAATTGGTACTACCGTGTACAAGCGCTCGCTCCGCACCAAAGACCCGAGCGAAGCTAAAACCAGATCTCCCGTCGAATTAGCGAAGTGCGAACGTCTGTTTGCGGACGCTCGAAACGCCTAGAGCACGCCGGAATATCTGAAATCTCTCGCGCTGATTCCGAGCGTCTGGCTGAGGCGTGGCTTTCGCATCTGCTAGAGGAGGATGAAGAGCTGAGGATGATGGGATTAGGCGCGCGAGAATACCGCCGAATCAGTGAAACCCTCGACATCGTGACCTCAGAGAGCGAGGAACGATTGGCACGAGGCGATACGGGGCTGCTGCAATTTGAGATTGACGACTTCCTGAAATCTCATGGCGTAAACCTCCGTAAAGACTCGCTCGCTCACAAGCAGGTGTCGTACTCGTTTCTGCGAGCGTTCGTGAAGGCCATGGAGCTCAAAGAGCGCAGCACCTTTGTAGGATTATTCCGAATTTTGTGTAGGAAAAATCCTACACGCGCAGATCCGCTACACAGGCGACTTCCTCTAGTTTCATGTATTCCAAAGAAAGTCACCCTTCCGCAAGCCCAGATCGGGCTCGTCGGACTTCATCGCGCGCCACCTGGACGACTGTTGACCTGAGGGCGGACTCGGGATAGTTTCCGCCATGACGAGCCGTCGCGGGATCGGGGAACCACGTAGCGAGGCTTTGGTGCAAGGGAAGGTCCGACGTCCAGCAGAGAATAGGACGCGGGAGTCATCACAATAATAAGCTTTCGGAATCGCACGAATGGGGAAGGGAGCGCGCGCGGCCGAGCACGTGCCAGCGCCGGCTTTCGTTGGACAATTGAATCTTCGGATCTCGTCTGGACGCTTGGCAGCGTGTGTGCGCTGAACCAAGTGCCCTTCGATGCCGGGATTCTGACTAAGCAGTTTCCGCCACCGCACGTCGACGACGTGCTGATCCAGGGCGCGCGGGCGCTGGGGTTTCGGATCAAACGTGCGCACAAAAGCCTTGCGCAGCTTGAACGACTGTCCACGCCACTGCTTGCCCTGCTCGAACACGTCGATTCGATCGACGAGCTGGGGCATGATCAAGACAGTGTCACGGAACCGACCACCGAGCCATCGGAGCGCCGCCGCGCCGTTCCTGCCCTGATCACAGACGTATCCGGCGAGCGAATTGTCTATTTCGAAGCCGGCACCAACACCCCGCGCGAAATGCCCCTGGAAGCATTTGCCGAACGCTTCCTGGGCGACGTCTTCCTCATTGCGAAAGAGCGACCCGCCGTAGATGACCCGGACGGCGACGGAACGCGCAGTTTTGGCTTTCGGTGGTTCATTCCCGCTCTCCTCAAGCACAAAAAGGTGTGGCGGGACGTATTGACCGCATCGCTGGTAATCCAGCTGCTGGCGCTGGGTACGCCGATCTTCACTCAGACCATCATCGACAAAGTCGTGGTGCACCGAACAGAGAGCACCTTGATCGTGATCGCTATCGGCATGGTGGTGTTCATGGTGTTCTCTGCGCTCCTCTCCTGGGTGCGGCAGTACCTGGTGCTGCATACCGGAAACCGGGTCGATGCGGTGCTGGCCGCTGCGGTGTTCGATCATCTGTTCAAGTTGCCGCCGCGGTACTTCGAGAAACGGCCTACCGGCGTTATCGCCGCGCGTCTGCACGGCGTGGAGACCATTCGGGAGTTCATTGCGAGCGCTGCGGTGACGCTGATACTGGACCTGCCCTTTTTGCTGATCTTCGTCGGGATCATGTTCTGGTACAGCGTGCAGCTGACCCTGATTGCACTCGCAATTCTCGCGGTGATCACATCATCAGCCTGGCAATCGCACCGCAGTTCCAGGCGCAGCTCAACCATCAGTTCCTGCTCGGCGCGCGGAATCAAGCCTTCCTCACCGAATATATCGCCGGTGTGGAAACGGTAAAAAGCCTGCAAATGGAGCCGCAACTCAAACACCGTTTTGCCGACTATTTGGCTGATTACCTGCATGCCACATTCCGCACGCGCCAGCTCGCCAATACGTACAACACGTCCGCAGGCACGCTCGAACAGCTGATGACGTTGTTGATATTGGTCGTCGGTGCTTACACCGTTATGACCACGGCGGAATTTACAATTGGGATGCTGGTGGCGTTTCAGATGTTCACGGCGCGATTGTCGCAGCCGGTGATGCGCTTGGTCGGTCTTTGGCAGCAATTCCAGCAGGCGAGATTGTCAGTAAAGCGGCTCGGCGACGTAATGAATGCACCTGTGGAGCCGTATTCGGTGTTGCCGGCGCGCCGTCGCGACGGGGACGGACTAATCGAAGTTGAAGGCCTCGCATTCCGGCACGGCACTGAGCTGCCGTATTTGTTCCGCAACTTCAATCTTACGGTGCAGCCCGGGCGCATAGTCGCCATCATGGGTCCTTCCGGATGCGGGAAGAGTTCGTTTGCGAAGCTTCTGCAAGGATTTTACCAGCCTAGCGAGGGCGTGATCCGTGTCGACGGAATCGACATCCAGAACCTGACTGCTAATGAGTTACGCAACCACTTCGGAGTTGTGCCTCAGGAAACCGTGCTGTTCTCGGGCACCATCTACGACAACCTGCTGGCAGCGAACCCCCACGCCACATTCGACCAGATCGTGCACGCATGCAAGCTGGCAGAGATTCACGGGGCGATCGAACACTTGCCAGGCGGCTATCAGTCGGAGATCGGTGAACGCGGCAGCGGGCTCTCAGGGGGTCAGCGGCAGCGACTGGCCATCGCCCGCGCGTTGCTCAAGCGGCCGCAGATCCTGATTTTTGACGAGGCCACGAGCGCGCTGGATCCGCAGACTGCGGAGCAGTTCGCGGCAACCGTCAACCAACTGCGTGGGAAAGCCACCATGTTGTTCATCACGCATGCGGTTCCGAGAAACCTGCACGTCGACGAAGTTGTGCGCATTACCGGCGAGCGCGTATCGGTCATTACGGCAGAGCGCTCTGCCAAGATCGCGCAAGCTGCGCCAGAATCTGGGTGAGTGGGTATGAAGATACGTTTTGCCACTTTGGCCGATGTGCCCGTGTTCGTGGAGATGGGTCGAAAGTTTCATGCGATGACGCGGTTTTCTGCCTATGACTACAATCCGGAGCGTGTAGCGCGGAACCTGCGGGCTGTGATCGAGATCGGCCAGAACGGCAAGGGCACGCATTGTTTCCTGGTGGCCGAGGACAGCCAAGGCGATGCCATCGGCGGACTCATTGCATGCATCGAACAACATTTCTTCTCCGATCAGAAGGTGGCAAGCGTGGTGCACTACGACGTGCTGCCGGACCGTCGGATGAGCGGGGCAGGCGTCCGACTGCTCGTGGCGTTTCGCAATTGGGCGGAGAATCGTGGCGTGTTCGAGCTGTCAGTCGGGGTGAACAGCGGTATTCAGATCGACAAAATGGACCGCTTCCTTCGCCGACTTGGGTTTCGGCAGACCGGTGGGAACTATGCGTTGGCGGTGATATACGCGCACGACAGTTCAAGGACTCATAGTGACGCTCAGAATGCATGACCAGAAGTCGCTCGCGCGGGGTCGGATGGTGAGATGGTTGTCCATAGCGCTGCTGCTGTTGGCGATGGCTGCATCTGCTGGATCGGCAGATCGCGCGATCTGGCCGATGGCCTCGGTTATATGGCCATTGGACCGGGCAGGGGCCAAAACAATCACGTTACAGATTCCTGCTGGTTACAACGCGGGTGCGGCATCAGACGCAATTGAACGGCGGCTTTTTCCACACGGCCGTGGAAGTGGCGGACGGGACGTGGAGATCGTGTTGCTTGAGACTCTTTGGCCCGACATGGCGCCCCGGACTTCTGAGAACAACGGTGAGTTTCGCGCTCCGGGAGGAGGGCGAACGCTGAGCATAGAAGTGACGTCTGGCGACTTGGATCCCGCTTCACATGCCACGGATCGCCTACATGTCAATCTGGGCGTTGACCTCCGCTCTTCGAAGCACGTATGTGTACCGCCTCCGCGGTTGCCCGGAGACGCGAAATGCCACGACTTTGATGTCCTCTCGGAAAAGCCCGTACGATTTGGGCTGCAGCACATGGGGGTGGATTTTGCGGTCGTACCGGACGTGCCGCGGGCGCTGTATTACCGCTATGAGGACATCTACTATGCCCCAAGCCTAGGTGACGACCTTCGCACCTATATCACGTGCACGCCGGACGAGGCGCCCACTTCGGGAGCCAGCGGTGTCTTCAATCCGCTTTGTGAACAACACTTCCGCTCTGAGCCACTGAACGCGCTCGTTAAGGTTCGCTATCGACGGGTGTACCTGCGATATTGGAAGTCCATTCAAGAAAGAGTTGAGAACTTGTTGCAGTCCTTCATCGCGCCGCAAACGCGGATCGACAAGGATAATCACTAGAGTCAGGGAGAATAACAACAATGGCGGGCACGTTGACAGATCAAGACATAATGATCCTGCAGCAATACGCAGATAATGGGGATCGATACCGTTATTGGAATTACTTGGCGCAGAAGGGGGACGCCTACGCCAGCCTCGCATTGGGCGTCGTGACTGGCTCGACGCTAGAGGGATATGTTGCTAATCACTACGCAGCCAGTTTCGCACTTTCGTTTTTCCCGCAGTCGGTAGCTGTCGCCCTTGATCTGAATGACGTGCGAGTGATGCAGGATGCGATCGAGCATGGCGGAGGTCAGTGCGGTGTTACCCGCAAAGGTTTCATCCCACTGCCCGAACGAGAGATTGGACGTCAGGATGATGGAGCCCTTCTCGTAGCGCTTGACGATCACCTGGAAGAACAGGTTCGCCTGATCCTTGTTCATGGGCAGGTAGCCGATCTCGTCGATGATCAGCAGGCTGGGGCCGTTCACACTGCGCTGCATGACCTGCTTGAGACGTCCCTGACGTTGTGCCGTATCCAGCTGCAACATCAGATCGGCCGCCGTCATGAAGCGCGTTTTCAGCCCGGCTTGGGTGGCCAGGTACCCCAGAGCGATGGCCAGGTGCGTTTTGCCCACGCCGCTCGGCCCGAGCAGCACTACGTTTTCCCGGCGATTCACAAAGGCCAGTGCAGCGAGCTCCTGCACCTGTTTGCGCGGCGTGCCCACCGCGACCTTGAAGTCATAGTCATCCAGCAGCTTCAGCGCCGGGAAGCCCGCCATCTTGACCAGCACGGTGCGACTGCGTTGCTGGCGTGCCTGCTGCTCGGCTTTAAGGCACTGCTCCAGGTAATCCGTATAGCTGCTCTCGGCCTTGGCCGCCGCTTCGGCCAGGGCATCGTACTGGTGAGCGATACCCGACAGCGCCAGCTTCTCGCAGACCTCGGTGATGCGTTCGGCTTGCAGACTCATGATCGGGCCTCCCGTAGCACGGCTTCGTACACCGAGAGTGGGTGTTGCAGGTCCACCGCTTCGAAGGGATGCGCGCTCGGTACGGGTGCCGCCACCCGGCGCAGCGGAGTGACCTTCGGTGGCAACGGTTCAGGCAGCAAGGCTGCGACCTCCTGTTGCCAGCGTTCAGTGGGGACGGCCTGGGTGGTGCGGTGCACGCGGGCATTGGCAACATCGCGCAGCCATGTGAGCACTTCCAGGTTGGCGGTCTCCACGTCCAGCGCCAGCCCTGCCTGCTTCAGGCGTGTGGCTAGCGGGACATAGAAGCTGCGGCGCAGATAGCCAATGAACCGCTCCACCTTGCCCTTGGTCTTGGCCCGGTACGGGCGACACAGCCGGGGTGTGAACCCCACTTGCTTGGCCAGGTCCCAGAGCCCGGGGTGGAAGCGGTGTAGATCGCTGCCGTAGGCATTGCGCTGTTGCACCACCGTGCGCATGTTGTCATACAGCACTTCTTTGGGCGCGCCCTGGAAATAGGCAAAAGCATTATGGTGGCATCCCTTGAGCGTGTCGAAGCGTTCGTCGGCAACGAACTCCACGTAGCAGTAGCGGCTCCAGCCAAGGGTCGCCACGAACGCCGATAACGGCTGCTTGCCGCGCCGGAATACGCCCCAGTCGACCTGCATCTGCTGGCCCGGTTCGGTCTCAAAACGCACCACCGGATCGGGCCTCGCGAGCGGCTTCCGTTCAGCGACGAAGTAGCGCAGCAACCGGATGCTGCCTTGGTAGCCAAGCTCGCGGATCTCCCGATCCAGCACCGTGGCCGGGATCCACTGCGGCCGGGCTGCTTCGATCCGGTCCTGGAGGTATGCCTTATAGGGGTCCAGCTTGCCCGCGCGCGCAGGACGGGCCGCGTAGCCTGGTTCGGGCTCGCCGCGCAGGTACTTGCGCACCGTATTGCGCGACACGCCCATCTGCCGGGCGATCTCCCGGATACCCACCCCCTGGCGCTGCAATATCTTGATCTCCATACACCCCTCCTTCTTGATCATCTCGAACCCCCCAAGCCGTTTGGGGTCCGA
>CAWKIK010000003.1:0-923595 GCA_963849825.1 uncultured Gammaproteobacteria bacterium
CCCAGGCCCGGTGTCCGGAACGAAGACTCAGCGCGCCCGGTGCGGATGCGACGCCGGGCCGACTCCGGTTAGACCTCAGTCGCGTTCACCCACAGATCGTGTACATTGCACATGGTCAGGACGTAGACCACTCCTTTGTGATTGCCCACGTCGAACGTCGTCTCCGGTTTGTCGGCCTTGGGATCGTATTGGTGCTCGGTGATGAAGTTGAAGTTGGAATCGAGCAGTTGGTGCTTGATGATCCAATGCTCATAAGCGTTCATCGGATGGTGGGTCACGACGTGCAGCCGACCGTCCTGCCGCTCGAACTCCGGCAGGTGATGATCCGCCAAGCCCTGATTCCAGCGACCGAACGAATCCGCCGTGTAATATACGCCCCCTGCCAGCTTGGTCTTCAGGGCCGGTTCCACCATCCCTGCCATCAGCTCTTTGGGAACGAACAGTGCGCCGGCTGTACCGCCGACCCCGATGCGAATGAATTCTCTTCTTTTCATGGTCTCCTCCAGTTTTAAAATTGCGGTGTCCTGCATCGCAGCGGGCCCCGGGCTTTGCGGACGCGCGCCCGGCCCGACGTGAACGACCTTGCACCCTGTGAACACCGCCCGGCTCGGCTTTATTCCACCGAAACGGGAACTCCTGCTGCCGACCCACTTCCATCAATACCGTGTGGGACCCTACGGGGAGTCGTGCCGCACTCCTCGGTTGCGGCGGAGCCCGACCGTAGCGGGAATAATCGGGCGCCCCCGCGTGTTCATGTCGCGGGACCTTGTTCAGGTCGGAAACTGCGCCAGGCGTCGTGCGCGCTAGTATCAGGGGGCACAGGTGCGACCTACCATCGATCTCCAGGAGATACCGGGCGAGTTGCCCGGGCTCGCGCGCCGATTCGGATGGATGCCGGCTCGCTCGACCCCCGCATTCCAGGTCTGCACCGCTCGCGATGGCGCTGCTCGCCCGAGCCAGCGCGCGCAGACGACCTGGTCCAGGACACCCTCGAGCGCGCCCTGCAGAAATTCTCGCTTTCGCGGCACAGCTCGAGCCTGGGCACATCGCTGTTCGCATCATCCGCAACCAGTTTCACGATCAACTGCGCCATGAACATATCGTCAGCCGGGTCGGCTGCACACTGCCTCCGGCGAGCACACGTCAAGCGGCTCGACCCAGGAGGACGATCTGCACGTTCGGGAACTGCTACAGGCCCTCGACAGCCTCCATCCGGATAACCGCGAGGTGCTGCTGCTAGTGGGACGGAAGAGCTCAGTTATCGAGAGACCGCCAAGGGACTCGGCGTGCCCGTCGGCACGGTAATGTCGCGCCTTTCCCGCGCGCGCGAGCGCCTGCGCCTGGCGCTGGGCGGCGAGAGCGGTCCACAGCTTCGGAGAGTCAAATGAGCGAGAGGGATCGTCTCGACGAGCAGGGTCTGCACGCGCCCTCGATGGGGAGCTGGATCGCGCTCGTCGTGAACAGGTCGAGGCGCTGCTCGCGACAATACCCAAGCGGCGGCGAGGCTGGAAGCCTACCGCAGTCAGAAACGCAGCTTGCACGCGTATTCGACCCAGTGCTCGAGCAGCCGGTGCCCCAACGTCTGCGCGCCACGTTCTTCGCCCCCGGCGCAGGTGGACAGTCGGTCGTGCGGCCCTGGTCGCGTGGCTCGTCGTCGGACCCGTCGCAGGTTCGCTCGGCCATGCCTGGATGGCTCGCGACTCCGAACGCGTACGCACCTTCTGCCGCGCGAAGCGGCTATTCCCCACACCGTGTCTACACCGGAGGTCCTGCACCCAGTGGAGGTGACCGCAGCCCGGGAGAGCAGTTAGTGACGTCGGCTCTCGAAGCGTCTCGGGAGTCCAGTGCCGGCACCCGACTCGCGCGCTTCGGCTACAACCTGGTGGGTGGCCGCCTATTGCCCGGTGAGCGCGGTCCAGCCGCGCAGTTCATGTACGAGGACGCCCCGGCAACCGCCTCACGCTATATGTCTCAGCACGCGACCGCGACAGTGGTCAGACTGCGTTTCACTTCGCCCGAGAAAATGACGTGTCGGTGTTCTATTGGATCGACGGCCGGCTCGGGTACGCCTTGTCGGGAAAGATCGATCGACAGGCCCTGTTGGCAATTGCGGAAGCCACCTACAAGCAGTTAGGACTCTAGAAACGAAGCGTTTTTGCGTTTCGGCACAAAGCCGATGTACCACTAGACAAGTCGCACCCCGGAGAGATTCGCTGCGCATGCTTGGGTCCTGTGAACGCTCAGTGAATGTTCGCAATCTCTCGGTCGTTGCGTTTGGATGACAATCATAATCGTGAACTCGTTTGACCGATCCTCCCAGCGGCAACCAACGGTGCGGTCGGCTTTGACGTGTTGAATGCGGGCTTCCATTAACGGCGCCGCCGCTTGACGGTTGCGTTCGTTGATCTTCTGCCCAAAACCGAATCCACCACACCCTTGTTGTGCGGCGCTCGGAATAGATCGACCCAGTGAGGTGTTCATCACGCAGGGCTCGCACAAGAGTCCGTCGCAGCGTATCCCCTGAACACCAGAAGGAGAAACAACATGAAGATCAAGTTTGGCATTTGGGCCGCGGCCCTGCTCGGTCTCCTGAGCCTGCCCGTGCTGGCCGATGATGTGAAATTAAAGATGTTCGCCCCCGAGAACGGTAGCCGGGCGGGAATCGGTGGGCGAGGATGGTTCGTCGACCTGGCGATCGACTTCCGGACGCCGCTCGCCAATTCCGGTTTCAGCGGCTTTCAGCTTACGGGACCCGGCGTGCATGACAACGCCCCACCGTTCCCCGGCACATTTTCGCCCGGGATCGATGATCGCCTGCCGGGGTTGATCGTCCTCGGGAGCACGACCGGCATTGGTGCCGGTAGCTGCCAGAATGTCGCGAACCTGTTCAATCTGATCAGCGTGACGGATGTCGCGAACAACTCAGCGCAAATCGGGGATGCCTGGATCATCGGCGCGCCCAATTTCGGCGTGGACGCGGAAAGCACAGTCTATGCGGCCGTCGCCGCCGATCACAATGGCGACAGTATATTCAACGATGCGCCAGCGGTGCTGCCGGACGCCGACGGAAACGGCGTGTGCGACGCCCACGACCTGAAGGCGTTCGGCCTCTCTTCATACATCGCGCGGTCGAACTTCTATATCAATCCCTAATGACTCTGAGCGCATACCTGGCGCGGCCGCGGCGCGCGGTCGTACTGAAATGCGCGCCGCGACTCGCGCTGCTTACTTTCAGTTAAATCACGTACTCAGACGACACTCCCGCGATGGGGACACGACCGGAGCAGGTATACTGCATTTCCCCCAGTAATTGTCTTCCAGTCGCAGGCAAATCCGAGCGATTTTCGTCGGATGTGCAGCAGCAATGCGAACGGGAATCGAGGAGCTCGGCGTCACGGAAGGGAGATTGCCCGCGATGATCGAGGCGCGCGACGCGGATCAGGCAGCCTGTCCTTTCATCGCGCGATGCGTTCCGGTGAGGAGATGCGGGCTCGCAGATACTGTCCGCGTCGATTCCATGGTGCCACCGGCGCCGCATCACAGGCGTCATGGTCGCATCAAGCGTGCCGATCGAATCCTTCGGTCCGAAGGGGGGCGCTCAACTTGGACTTCGCCGCGCTGCATTCGCCCTCGACAGCACAGCCCACATCCCCGCTGCTTCGCGAGGATCAACCTCGCCACGACCGCAGAGGATGCGATCGCGATGCAATTCAAACCGAGAAAGCGCCGGGGGTCGCCGTCACTTCGGACCTGCATCGCCTCATTGCGCCGGCTACCGGACCAGGGACATGATGCGCGATACCGGGCGGCCGCCAACGTTCTCCAAAGGCAAGTAGATCCCGCCAGTCTCGGGATCCACTTCCACAGCGTGGGCTGCAGCATGGACGAATCGCTCATCCAAAGGGACCAGACGATCACCACGGAGCCGGATTGTCGTCACCGTTCCCGATTCCGAGCCGACGTATGCACGGCTCGACTGCGTGTCGAGGGCCACAACGTCCGGGTCTTCGCCTACCGATGCGCGGTCCAGGACCGCGAAACTCGCAAGATCCAAGAGCAGCAGCCTCGCATTCCCCGCGCAGGCTATCAACGCCAACCGTCCACCATCAGCAGCCGCAAGCCGTGCGGATAACGGCAGTGCGGGAGCCGATGCCGAGCCAGGATGCGAAAAGCCTGCGGATCGACCGTCACCAGCTCGTCTTTCGTCTGCACGGTAACGTACACTCGGAACATTGCCACTCTCGCCACCGAGGACTATGCGATCGAGCAGGCGATTGCGGGCAGCATCGATGACCGCGAGATCCCCACCGCACTCGTCAGAAACAAACAGGCGCCGACGCTTGGGATCGTAAGTAATCCCGTCGGGAAATTTGCCGGTGTCGATGTGCGTCAACACCCGCAGCGTATCCGTGTCCACCACGGCGAGCGTGTCCGCAGCCGCCTCACTCACATACAGACGCCGGAGGTCAGGAAGCACGAGGATACCGGTATTCAGGCGAAAGCCGCCTGCGTCCGCCACAACTGTCTGCTTGTCCAGGTCGAAGACGATTACATCGCCGTCGCCTATATGATTGATATCAAGGCGTCTCGAAGACGGATCCAGGCTCTGGTAATCGAAGCGGGCCGGGCTTTCAGGCAAGGCAACATCCTGCACGGTGTGCAGGCTCCCGCGATCTGCAACTGCGTGGGGTACCACAGACAACAGCAGGGCAGAAGATACGCACCCGCCGCTCCCTACCGGGCTCCCCAGCCCGGAAGATTCGCTGATCCAGTACAATCTCCCACATGCGCATCGACTCGGCTTCCAAAATAAGCATCACCCCAGTGGCTCATCGTACGCACCAGCGCTGAAGAACCGGTTCAGAGATGCTCGGCACGATTGGGCGAAAGCCTTTCGCAGAATGTCGTCGCCCATGCGCCCCCAGGTCCGTCCGACCCGCTCCAGGACGCTGAGTAACTACACGTCTATCCCGACATGAGAAAGTTTAGCGGGTATGCCGTCGCCGGCGAATGCATCTTGCGAGGCGGGTACCGCCCGCTGGGAGGTAGCTTAGTCGACGAGCACCTTGAAGCCGCAGATCTTCTTGGCCACTGGGGCGCACTGCGACAGCTCTCTGACTGATCACGCTGTATCGGAAATCGCACGCCATTCTCCCGCTGACTTAGGCGCGTTCGGCATTTTGATTCAGCTTGCCCGGTTGGATGGAACCGCCCCCGGAGCTTTTGAGGAGGCTCCGACTTCGTGAACCAGAAAAGTCTTCTCCCAAGGGCCGAGAGTGCGCGGGCAGTTGGTACAAAAAGTCCGTGGCGGGCACCCGTCACCGTTGGCAGTGGACGAGTCGATTGCACCTAAGATCGGCTGCCTGCCGCAGACACCGCTGGATTGGGTCAAGCACGTCGAAATCGACTCAGCCGGCGCAAAGGCCTACATCGACCAGCACCGCTTACTCCCACTCGATTGTTAATGAGAACTTTTTTATCCTTATTTTCCAGTAGTTATTTCTCAGAACTAATGCCAGTGCCATGAAAAATACCATGCTCAGAAATTCCTGCTGATCGACACAATAATCACCAACTCACACGGTAAATTATTTCTTCGTCGTACCAGGCCGAGCCGGTTTAACCATCGTCAACTCATATCGCGTTGTTCTACCACCACCTGGTAACGGAAAGATTATACCCTTGGCAACCAGGTCAGAAAGATCACGGCTGGCTGTTCGATTGGGGCACTTGGTGATGGCTTCATATTTTCTGGTCGTTATTCCACCTTCAAAGCCCTTTCGACCTTCAGCGAATACCCGCGATACCATCCTGGCCTGCCGGTCATTCAACTGATTGCCATAGACTTCATAAAAACGAGTCTTGGCCAGGACAAAGTTCACTTCCTCCCTGGCAATTTCCTGTGCATTGATGACCCTGTCGGCAAAGTTATCGAGCCAAACATCAACATCCAGGCTTCCACGGCTCGCTTTCTCCAGTTGCAGGTAATAGTTTTTTTTATCCCCTTCTATCGCCGTGGCAAGACAGGCGGTGGTTGGATAACCGAGAGACTGGGAAAGTGCATGGTCAGCGATTGCCCTGCCGACTCGCCCATTACCGTCATCGAAAGGATGAATCACTTCGAACCAGAGATGGGCAATACCTGCCCGGACGATCCCGGGTATGGTCTTAGCCCCGCGCAAAGGACTGGTTTGATTGTACCAGTCGATAAGCCTCACCATTTCATCAGGCACCTGAATCGCTGGCGGGGCTTCATAGTGAAGCTTTTCGCGCCCGTAAGGCCCACTCACTATTTGCATCGGTGAAGGATCGTTGCGGTATGCGCCTCGCAGGATAGGCGTGTAGCGCTGTTCCGGGACAGCCATGGATTGCCACTTGCCCAGCAGATCATGTGTCAGCGGTATTTGCCAGTTCTTGCGAACGTCCACCAGGAGCATCGCGGCCCCCGCTGCTTTCTGGTCTGAGTTGTCCGGCAGTGTATCCGACGTGATCAAAGCGAGTAACGATGATCTGACCGATTCCCTATCCAGATCCTCGCCCTCAATGGCGCTGGTTTTGATGGCTTCGGAAAGCATCAAGTCAATCGTGGCATCCTCTTGAGATGCCATCGGTAGTGCATCAAAGCTGCCAGCCAGGCGCTCTGAGTTCAGGCGAAACTCTAGCTCTCGGTCTTTGAGCGCGCTCTCGTTATAGCGGAAATCGGGCCAATCGGGTTGTTGCCAGATCCATTTCATGCGGCACATCCATGTGCCCCACCCTTAGGGGCGGCCTTCGGCCGTGCAAACTGTCGATCCTGCCACTTTGTCATGGCGTGATTGTAGCGCTTTTTCACGCCATATTACTGCAGGTATATGGCGCGATTATAGCCCGCAATAACGCCATCCCCGATCAAGAACTCGCAACTGAACGGTGCTCACAAAATACCATGACTGCATCAGTTCGCCTCTCATGGTATCGCTGTCTGCCGCTTTGCTACGCGCAATAAATACCATGAAAAATACCATTGCTGATGCAGATTATATTATCGATTGGAGTTTTATTATTGTTATATTTCCATATGTTATGAATTCTGCCTACTCCCACTCGATCGTGGCCGGCGGCTTGCCCGAAATATCATAGGCCACGCGTGAAATGCCGGCCACTTGATTGATGATGCGCCGCGAGATCTTGTCCAATAGATCGTAGGGCAAATGGGCCCAACGGGCGGTCATGAAATCGATGGTCTCCACCGCGCGCAGTGCAACCACGTAATCGTAGCGCCGCCCATCGCCCATGACCCCCACCGAACGTACCGGCAAAAACACCGCGAAGGCCTGGCTCACCTTGTCGTACCAACCCGCGGCACGCAACTCTTCGATGAAGATGGCATCGGCCTTGCGCAGAATGTCGGCGTATTCTTTTTTGACTTCGCCGAGAATTCGTACACCCAACCCCGGGCCGGGAAACGGATGGCGCATAATCATGTCCGATGGCAGGCCCAACTCCAACCCGATCTTACGCACTTCATCCTTGAACAGTTCGCGCAAGGGTTCGATCAATTTCAGCTTCATGAACTCCGGCAAACCGCCGACATTATGATGGGACTTGATGACGTGCGCTTTGCCGGTTTTCGAACCGGCCGACTCGATCACGTCGGGATAGATCGTGCCTTGGGCGAGCCAGTCCACGTCTTTGAGTTCCGCTGCCTGTTCTTCGAACACTTCGATGAACAAATTGCCGATGATTTTGCGCTTCTTTTCCGGATCGTCGACCCCTTGCAGTGCCTGCAGGAATCGCTCTTCCGCATCCACTCGAATCACGCGCACGCCCATGTGTTCGGCGAAGGTCGCCATGACCTGGTCGCCCTCGTGCAAACGCAGCAAACCGTTGTCCACGAACACGCAGGTCAGTTGGCTCCCGATCGCCTTGTGCAATAGTGCCGCGACCACCGACGAGTCAACGCCGCCTGACAGACCCAATACGACCTTGCCCTCGCCCACCAATTCACGCACCTGTGCGATGCTGTCGTCGATGATGTTGCCCGACGTCCACAGGGCACCGCAGCCACAGATTTCATGTACGAAACGAGCAATGATGCGCGCGCCCTGGGTGGTGTGCGTGACTTCCGGATGGAACTGCAATCCGTAATAGCCACGCTCCTCGTCCGCCATACCCGCCAGGGGCGCGCCGTCTGTGGAGGCGATGATTTTGAATCCCGAGGGCAATTCCGCGACCCGGTCGCCGTGGCTCATCCACACATCCAACAGCCCCCAACCGTCGGCGTTGGTGTGGTCTTCGATTTCGCGCAATAGCGTGGAATGGCCGCGTGCGCGCACTTGCGCATAACCGAACTCGCGATGATCCGAGACTTCGACCTTGCCGCCGAACTGAGTCGCCATCGCCTGCATGCCGTAGCAAATTCCAAGCACCGGCACCTTCAAATCGAAAACCGCCTGCGGCGCGCGCGGTGTTTGCTCCGCGGTCACCGATTCTGGGCCGCCTGACAAAATGATGCCTTTGGGATTGAAATCCAAAATCGCCTGCGGATCACAGTCGCATGAATATATTTCGCAATATACGCGCGCTTCGCGAATGCGACGGGCGATCAATTGCGTATATTGAGACCCGAAATCCAGGATCAGAATTCGGTCTTGATGAATATTGGCACGGGAATCGGTCAATGCGGGAGCCTCAGGCAACGGAACAGCCCCGCCAACCGTCGCGCTGCGACGGTTGGCGGCGGGCTTCTCTGTGATCAATCGGTGCGGTAATTCGGTGCTTCTTTGGTAATGGTCACGTCATGCACATGGGACTCGCGCATGCCGGCGGGGCTCACTTTGACGAACTGTGGCCGGGTACGCATGTCCTGGATGTTGGCGCAGCCGACATAACCCATACTGGAGCGCAGTCCGCCCAATAGTTGGTGGACGATATTCAACAGCGGTCCTTTGTATGGCACCCGACCTTCGATCCCTTCCGGTACCAGCTTGTTGACATTGCCACCGTTGTCGTCTTGGAAATACCGATCGCTCGATCCCTGCTGCATGGCACCCAAAGAGCCCATGCCACGATAGGACTTGTAGGAGCGCCCCTGGTAAAGCTCCACTTCGCCCGGCGCTTCTTCTGTCCCGGCGAAAAGGCTGCCGATCATGATGCTGTGCGCGCCGGCGGCAATCGCTTTGGCAATGTCCCCCGAAAAACGAATACCGCCATCCGCGATCAATGGCACGTCGGTGTCTTTCAATGCTTCAGCGACGTTGGAAACGGCAGTGATCTGCGGCACACCGACCCCGGCTACGATGCGGGTGGTGCATATCGAACCTGGTCCGATACCCACCTTGACGCCATCTGCCCCGGCCTCGACCAAATCGCGCGCCGCTTCAGCGGTGGCGATATTGCCGCCAATCACTTGCACGTCGGGGAAATTATTCTTCACCCAGCGCACGCGATCGAGCACGCCCTGGGAATGACCGTGCGCGGTATCGACCACGATCACGTCGACTCCAGCCTCGATCAGTGCCGCTACTCGATCGGCGGTTTCCGCGCCTGTGCCGACCGCGGCGCCGACCCGGAGACTGCCCTGCTCGTCTTTGCTCGCCAGCGGGAAGTCCCGCGACTTCTGGATGTCTTTGACCGTAATCATGCCGCGCAACTGAAATTGCTCGTTGACCACCAGCACCTTTTCGATGCGGTGCTTGTGCAGCAATTCCAGCGCTTCGCGCTGCGCCGCCCCTTCGCGCACGGTCACCAGGCGTTGTTCCGGCGTCATGATATTCGAGACCGGATTATCGAGGCCGGTCTCGAAGCGCAGATCGCGGCTGGTGACGATTCCCACCAGTTTTTCGCCCTTCACCACCGGCACGCCGGAAATGTTGTAGGCGCGGGTCAGTTCGAGCACGTCGCGAATGCTCGTCTCCGGCGCCACTGTGATCGGGTTTTTGATGACGCCGCTTTCAAATTTCTTCACCGAGCGTACTTCCGTGGCTTGCTGCTCGATGGTCATGTTCTTGTGCACGATGCCGATGCCGCCTTCCTGCGCCATTGCAATCGCCAAGCGCGCTTCGGTAACGGTGTCCATGGCGGCGGACAACAACGGAATTCTCAAGCGAATGCCGCGGGTAAGCTGAGTGGTGAGGTCGGCGTCGCGCGGCAGCACGGTGGAATGCGCCGGCAGCAGCAGGACATCGTCGAAGGTGAGTGCTTCCTGGAGAATTCGCATGAGGGGTCCCGTTACGATAAGAGGCTGTATCGCAAAGCGATATATTAGCCAGTCATTATAGAATTTGACGGCTTCCGGGTAAACTGGGTAGCCTAATCCCCTACGTACTGAGCGACAATAACAAAAGCCCTTCGGGCCACAGCCGGTACAGCACCTACCGCCTTGTACAGCATGTTTGCAGCGCTGACATCAGAATAACAACGAAGTTACACCAATGGAGGAAGCAATGAAGAAATTTGCCTACGCATTGCCTTTGCTTGCGGTCTTTGCCGCTCCGTCAGTCCTGGCCGCCAGCCAGCAGGAAGCCAGCGAAGCGATCCTGCACGCGGTGAAGATGAACAATCAAGCTCACGCCGCCGGCTTCGAATGGCGCGATACCTACAAAAAGCTACTCGGCCCAGCCAAGCAGGCATACCACAAGGGCGACTACGATAAGGCCGAGGCACTGGCCAACAAGGCCGCCAGCCACGCCCAGCTCGGCCTCCAGCAGGCGGCAATAGCAGACGACGCCAAACCGCGTTTCTAACCTAGCCCAACACCATCATAAGCCGGGCGACGCCCGGCTTTTTTTTGCGCGCGATGGGCGATGTGGGTGTGTGGATGTACGGCGGTTCGGCCCGTGATTGGTAGAACGGCCCGCATTGGGTATGATGCTCTGCCGATCCCTCCAACGCACGCCAATCTCTTTGAACCAAAAGCCATTCAGTCGTGACGTGTATAGCGTGTCCCGCTTGAACCGGGAAGCGCGCACCGTGCTGGAAGGCAGCTTTCCGCTGTTGTGGATAGAAGGCGAAATATCCAACTTGGCAAAGCCGACCTCGGGCCATCTCTACTTCAGCTTGAAGGATGCAAACGCCCAGGTACGCTGCGCGATGTTTCGAAGCAGAAATACGTACTTACGGTTCATTCCTGAGAATGGACAACAAGTTTTGGCCCGCGCCCGGATCAGCCTCTACGAAGGCCGTGGTGAATTCCAGCTGATCGTCGACCACATGGAGGAAGCCGGTGACGGCTTGCTACGGCGGCGCTTCGAAGAGCTGAAACAGCAACTTGCGAACGAAGGCTTATTCGATTTGGCGCGCAAACGGGCGCTGCCGAAGTTGCCGCGCCGAATCGGCGTCATCACCTCCCCCACCGGGGCCGCCGTCCGCGACGTGCTGAGCGTATTGAAGCGGCGCTTCCCGAGCATACCCGTGCTGATCTATCCGGTACCGGTGCAAGGCCAGGACGCGGCGCCAAGGATCGCCGCTGCGCTGCGCACAGCGTCTCTGGGCGCCGAGTGCGATGTGTTGATATTGGCGCGTGGCGGCGGCTCTCTGGAAGACCTGTGGGCCTTCAATGAGGACGTCGTCGCGCGCGCCGTAGCCGGCTGCACGATTCCGGTGGTGGCGGGCATCGGCCACGAAATCGATTTCACCATCGCCGACTTCGTTGCCGATTTGCGCGCCCCGACGCCCTCGGCGGCCGCCGAGGCGGTGACGCCGGACATTGGCGATTGGCATGCGCGCTTTACCGCCTTGGCCGGCCAATTACGGCAGTGCTGGGAGCGGAGGTTGAGGCAGGGAAACCAGCGCCTGGACTGGCTTATGGCTCGCCTGCGGTTGCAGCATCCGGGTGTGCGACTGCGGCAACAGGCGCAGCGCCTGGATGAACTGGAAAACCGTCTGTTGCGGGACTGGGTGCACAGGTTACGCCATCATCGCGCGAGTCTGGAGCAGTTGCAGGAAGCGCTGAAGCGACACGCCCCCACCGTGCGCCTGGGGGCGACGCGGAGCAGGACTGACGAATTGCAGCGACGTTTACGTGCGGCGTTGGATCATGAATTGACGCGCCAGCAGCAACACTTGGGCTCCCTGGGTCGGGCGCTGGATACCGTCAGCCCCCTCGCCACCCTGCAACGAGGTTATGCCATCGTTCGCACCGAAGACGGCCAGATCGTGCGCTCGGCGCGTCAAGTGCAGATCGGGACACGGGTCGAGACAAGATTGGCGAAAGGTGTGTTAGTGTCCACGGTCGATGAAACTCGCGATGAGTAAGCTTATGAAACTTTGGGTACTTGTACTGGCGGGGTCGATACTGGGCATCGCCTCCGCGGCCGCAGAACCGCTGCCGCAGGTCGAGCCGGCACCGGGCGGCGTCGCCTTGGTGCCGCTCGGCGATGGAGCGTCCGCCCCGGAGGTACGCTATCGCGGCCACCGGGTCATGGTGCTGCGGGAACAGGACCAGTGGCTGGCGTTGGTCGGTATTCCGCTGAGCGCGAAACCGGGACGCGAGCGAATCGAAGTCCGGCTGCCGGAAGGTGGCCGTCAGACCCGGCTGTTCACCGTTCACGACAAACAATATCGCACGCAGCGCCTGACCATCAAAAACAAACGCATGGTCAACCCCAACGCCGATGACCTGGTGCGTATCCGCAAGGATCGCAAAGCCATCAATGTGGCGCTGGACCAATGGAGCGAGCCGCCTTCCGTGCCGTTGCGTTTCGAACCTCCCGTACCGGGCCCGCGCAGCAGTTCTTTCGGTCTGCGCCGCATCCTCAACGGACAGCCGCGCAATCCCCATAGCGGCATGGACATTGCGGCGGCCAAAGGCACGCCGATTCAGGCGCCGGCAGCGGGGACAGTGGTCGAACGAGGGAACTATTTCTTCACCGGGAATACGGTGTTCATCGACCATGGCAAGGGCTTGGTCACGATGTACTGCCATCTCGATACCGTACAGGTCGAACCAGGCCAGAATGTGTCCCGAGGAGACGTTCTCGGCACGGTGGGTATGACAGGTAGAGCGACCGGGCCCCATCTTCACTGGGCGGTCAGTCTCAATCACACCATGGTCGACCCGGCGCTGTTCGTCGACGATACGCCCGGCAACGACAACGGCCCAGGCGCGGGCGGCGGCCAATAGCGCGCCTGTGCGGCGCGCCACTCGCTCACGAGTAGCGGCGCTGCGCTAATCCGCCAGGACCAGGAAATATTTCGGCGTTTCGTGACCGTTAACCGGAATGACGCCGGAATACGAGCGCACTTCACCAGGATCAAGCAGGTTGCGATCCGTTTGTGTGGTGGACGCCGACTTGTGCAACGAAGTCATACCGATCTGGATTCCGACCGAGTCGAACAAAACGAGTTTCACCTGGGGATTCACCACCGACAGGGAATCGTTGTGTAACACCATCCGAAATTCGTGTGTAACTGCGTCGCCATTGCGCGTCAACGTGAAAATCACGTTTCGGACATACGCTTGATTCAACGTGATGGCCTGATCGTATTGCAACGACTTCAAGCCCGGAATACGGCCGCGCACCAGTACGTCACGCTCCTGCGTCACTTGGTTCAGTTGTGCTTGCAACTCGCTCAGTTGCCGCGCTTTACGGTTGTTGTCGGTCACCAGTCGCGCATTATCCGCCGAGAGACTCGACAGGCCGATTGACATCACCATGATCACCAGGCCGATTACAACGCCACCGGCAACGGAGACAGTCTTGATCAGGGCGCGTCTGGAGATGCTGGATCGCCGATGGCGCGCGCGGCGGCGACGGCGCGCGGTGGGGTGGGTCGCCACAGTGGCCGAGGAGTGACCAACGGCTTCGGCCGGTTCGGATTCCGGTGCCGTCGGGCTGTTAATTTTAAGATCCACTGCCGCCTCCTGAATTTGCGAGCACGCTTCCCGTCAGCGGCCTACAGTTGAGCGCTAGCTCCCCCAGCGCGTGGAGGCATTTCCTGTGCCACTTTTGAACTTTCTTTAGGAAACATACTCTTATAATATTTTCAAACGTTAGAGTACAAAACATGGCAATGGGTTGTAAAAATATCCGGCACGGAAGGCGTATGCCGCCGACAGCGAACTAGGCTTTCGACCTATGAAAATATTCGAGGGAATTTCCGCGGGCGCCGTGCTCGCGGCGCTGGCTTGGATGACGCTGATATTCGGGCTATCTTCGATGCCCGGTGTTGTCCATCCAGATAACAATCAAATCTATAGTCTTTTCGTCTGGTTACCACCGGATCTGCAGAATTTGCTGCACGTACCGGTGTTCGCGGTGTTGGCCTGGTTATGGCAGCGTGCGTTTAGACCAAACGCCGCGCACCCGGCCCTTATGGACGCGCTGGCCGTGGCGCTGACGGTAACATATGGGTTCTTGGACGAATGGCACCAGGCTTTCGTGCCGGGACGCTACGCCAGTTTGACCGACGTCTTGCTCGACGGGACGGGCGCTTTGCTGGGTGTGCTGGCTGGGCGCTGGCTATTGTCGCGCTGGACCGCCAGCTACGCCGGCCAGCGCTGATTCTCCGAAGTCAGGCGGCCCGCAAGCTACGCCACCCTAGTCCCAGCGCAACCAACGCCAGCAAGGAAAGTACCGACGGCTCGGGCACGCTGTATTGGGCATCGTGGGAAAACGGCGCATTGGCATAGATTTGATTCGACAAGTCGCCCGGTTGGATCGGATCGCCGTTGCTGTCGGTAGTCTTCAGTTTCCCGTCACCGACCACCGTGAAAAGATCCATGTGCACACCATTGACACCGGACTCCAGACTGTTGACGGTGACATTGAACATCTCGGTGTAGCCGCTTCCGCTGCCCGTCTGGCCTGGCTGGGTGTCGGAAATGGTGCCCACGGAGCCATCGAAATTGAATTCGTAGACGTAAAAATAGGTGTCGTAGATACTGTGCGACGCCAGGTCGTCGGTGCTGTTGCCGGAGTCAGGATCAGGGGGACTGCCGAAACCCTGCTGAACCAGCGTCAAGGGACCCGAATCCCCGATCACACTCAACGCAAACGGAGTCGTGGAAGTGGTGCTCGGTACAGCGGAAAAAACCAAGTAGGCGGTGCGATCCTGATTGTCGGTCCTTGATGCGGCAGGGCCGGTGCTCTTGTAAAATGCATCACCCCCGGTCGCTCCTACCGCATTGGCATAGGCGGCAAGAGAAAAGGTACTGTCGCCCGTGTACCACGTATCGTCGCCGCCCGCGACGTAATTCCAGCCACTCGTGCTGCCGGGCCCCAACTGCAGTGACGGTAGCGCCCAAACATTGGACGTCAGCACCAACGATAGCCCGATAATCTGGGCCGCAGCCAAATAGAACCGTTTCATTTGCTTCCCCATGCGCGTCTGACGACGCGCGTCCCCGATCAGTGCCAAGCCGTTAGCCGGCTCTTGCGTTGTAACTAAACCGATACAAGAATCAGGCCAATGTCCGTAATTCCATACGGAACTTACCCTTATGAAAACTAGAGCATAGAAACTGTAAGGAAACTTGACGGCGCATGCAACTGGACTACGCGCCTGCTGGGCTGCGCCTAGATATTTCGGCCTACATATAACGGCCTATTCTGCGGACGGCTTGGTTTCAAGACGGCGCAGCATCGCCTCGGCTTGCGCCCTTTGGGGAAATTCGGGGTCTGTGTACAAAATCTGCTTTACGTGCCGGCGCGCGGTGTCGACATCCCCTACCTGTTCCAGCGCTTGCGCCACATGAAAGCGGATACCCGAGTCCTGGGGCGCTTTGAGGAGCGCCTCCTGCAGCAGCCCGAGTCCCGACTGCGGGTCGCCGTGCTTGAACACAATCCAGCCGTAGGTATCGATGATGGACGGGTTCTGGGGAGCCTGGGCATAGGCTTTCTCTGCCCACGCCAGTGCTTTCTTGGGATCGCGCTCGATGTACGCCCAGGCGAGATTGTTCATCACATCTGCGCGCCCGGGAGCAGTCTTTAATACCAACTCATATTCACGGATCGCGTCGTCAAACGCGCCGTCGACCTGATAGGACTTGGCCAATAAAATGCGCGTATCGAGATCCTGTGGATGCTGGTCGAGCCATGTCTTCAAACTCTGATACGCCTGTTCGTTATCACCGCTGCGGCGTTGGGCGGTAAATCGCTTCTGGGCCAGGCGCGCGCTCGGCGTGCGCTGGTATGCTTTTCCGAAGGCATCGGCGGCTGGATCGAACGCGCCCGCGGCCATCCGCAGATCGCCCTCCAGCTCAAACCCCGCCGAATGCTCCGGGTGAGCTTGCTGCACTTCCTTGGCGATCTCCAACGCCCGGTCTCGATTGCCGGCGCGGGCTTCAAGCGCCCCCAGCGCAATGCGCGCCTGCAAATATCCCGGATCAAGTTTCAGCGCGGTTTCCAACTGTTTGCGCGCGCCCGCCACATCGCCATAACTAGCCAATGCGTCGGCATACAAAGCGTGCCCCTCGGCGACGTCGGGTTCGACGGCAACCAAGTGCTGGAACGTGCCTACCGCCCGCTTGATCAGGTTCGCGCCCTGCTCAGCGATTCCCAGTGCGCGCAGAACCTTGGGCTCGTTGGGATGTGATCGCGCCATCTCCTGCGCCAGATCCAGCGCGGCCTGGGTATCTCCCTGCTTGAGACGGTATTCGTATAGCTGCATGCGTGGCGCCAAAGCGCCCGCATTGGCGTTTCTGGCCTTCTCCAGCCACTGCACCATTTTTTCCGTATCTCCTTCGCGCCGGGCAAGTTCCGCCAGTCCTTGCAGCGCTCCCGCGTGATCCGGCCGATGCTCGAGTATCCCGTCGTAATAGGAACGAGCCGCTTCCAGATCCGACGCTTGTATTGCGAGCGCCGCGAGATTCATGGCCGCCAGAGCGAAATCGGGCGCCTTCTTCAATGCTTTGTGGAACTGTTCCTCGGCTTTGCCGCGGTTGCTCAGCCCCAGATACGCGACGCCCGCCAAGTTATATCCGACGGGATTGTCAGGCGCCTGATCCTGCAGGTGCACCGCCTCGTCCAGCGCTTCTTGGTACGACTTCTGCGTCAGCAGCAGCTGCGTGCGCATAATCGAAGCCTGAACCGGATCGGCACCGAGCTTAATGGATTCTCGCAACTGCTTATCGGCAGCCTCGGTATCGTCAGACACCAGCAAGCTCACGAACAATTCCTGGCGCGCATCGGCTGCATTCGGATTCAATTCAACGGCCTTGCCGTAATGTTCGGCGGCCCGGTTGGTATCTCCCATACGCATATAGGTTTCCCCTGCCAACGACTGCACCTGGGTGTCGGAGGGATGGTTCTGCAGCGCCGGTTCGAGGGCCTTAAGTGCCTTATCGGGTTGGCCCAACTTCAAAAAACTCGAGATCAACAGCTTGCGCGCAGCCAATTGATCGGGGCGCGCCGCGATGTATCGAGACAGGTGATCCGCAGCGTCGGCGAAGTTGCCGTCCGCATATTCAATACCGCCGAGCAGCATATGACTGGGAAGATGGCCCGGCATCACGGCCAAAGCGACCTTCAATGACGCCTTCGCCTCGTCGCGCTTGCCGGCTCGGTATGCGAGTTCGCCTCGCAGGTAATTGCCGATCGGATGATTCGGCCAGTTGTGCAATACAAGGCGGATATGTTTTGCTGCGTCGTCTAGACGGTCTTGATCGAGTAATACGGCTGCCAGACCCAGGTGGGCCAGCGTATTCTCCGGGCGGCGCTGCAGCACGTGCTCGAATGCTTTTGACGCCTGCGCATACTGCTCGCGCACCCGCGCGAGCTCTCCGACAACCAAAAGATTGTCGACGTTGTTCGGATCACGGGATTTCACGAATTCGACATGGCGCTCAGCGGAATCCAATTCCCGATTCTTCAGATTCAGCCGCGCCGAACCGATGTGACCTTCAATGGAATTCGGATCCAATTTCAGCGCCGTAGCAAATGCTTCCTCAGCTTTGTCGTCGTGCCCCAGATTCAATTCCGCGATACCCCGCAGCGCAATTACGTCCGCCTGCCCCGATTTGGGCATGTTCTCGTCGTTGCGCACATGATCGAGCACACCTTTATAGTTCTGTTGCTGTAAATACGCGTGAGCCGTCAACGCCAGGACTTGCGCGTGGTCCGCTCCCATAAGATCCGCCCGCTCGAGTTCGCGTAACGCGGACTCGGGATGTTCGAGTTCCACGTAGGCTCTAGACAACAGCAACAATGCGCGAGCGTTGTCCGGATCTGCTTGGAGTACGTTCTTGACCTGAATCTCCGCGGTGCGCGGTTGACCGGCCTCGAGATTCTGTTCGGCCTGCTTCAGCATCGTGGCGACATCGGCAGCAGCTGAAACGCCGGAAACAGCCGTAATAGTCAACGTCAGCAGAATTGTGGCAAGCAAACGACCGAAACCAGCGGAAGCAAACGGCAACTTCATACATTTGTGTGCACTCATATCGCTACTAGCGCCTCTGCTGTTGTTGCTGTAACAAATCGCGCACGTATCGAACTGGGATGGCATACGCGATCCCGCTCGGTTTTTCGACAATGTTTTCGCGCGTCTCTTTTACAAATACCATGTTGACCACCCCCACCACCTTCCCGGAGTGCCGATCAAACAGCGGGCTACCGCTATTGCCCGGGTACGCCGTGGCGTCGAGTTGCAATACATCGAAGGGGTGTCGCAAGCGTGCGATCACTTCAGCGGTCAATTGGCCTTCGGTGTCTTTGGGCGCAACGATGGGAGTAATCGCAGACACCATGGCCTGGTGGGTCACGGGGTACAATCCAAGTACCGCGCCGAGGGGAAATCCCGTAAACGCGAGCATTGCCCCCTCACGCGCGAGCGTCAATTCGCCCAACACCATGGGCGGCAATGGATCGCCTTCGATACTGAGTAGCATCAGGTCGTGGCGCAAATCCACGGCGACCTTTGTCGCCGACCGGATCTGGGGCTGCGCGCCCCGGCCCACGAAAACGCTGAGTTTTTCGTGTTTGGTCGCATCCAACGCCTTTTCCGCGACATGCGCGTTGGTCACCACATGGCGCCCGTCGGTCACGACGAATCCGGTTCCGAAAAGCGCCACCCTCGGACTGCGGGCAGGCGAGTACGAGCCCACCCCTACGATGCTGGGGCGGATGCGATCGATCGTGTCGGCGATCCCAGTATCGCGCGCAGCGGCGCTCGCGCACGAAACGAACAACATCACCGACAAAAGCAAGCGGAGCTTCCACATCATTTTACCTCGAAAATCGGCACCAGTACGCGAATGCAACTAGACGCTAGCGCGGCGCCCGTGACGCGTCAATGCGCTTGCAGTCGCAGGGCGTAGCAGACGCGACTCACCGTATAGAACGAGCAAATAGAACCACAACGCAAGCTTCGGGTCGTCGAGTACGCTGCTGAAGATTCCAATTGTCAACCATCCCGCAACGGACGCCAGCAATCCGAGCGATACTACGTCGCCGCTCCATGCGGCACCGATCAGTCGTTTTACGTGCAGTAAAATCAATGCCGCAAATATCAACATCCCAAACCATCCTTGCTCGAAATATAGTTGCAGCCACAGGTTCTCAACGCGCCATGGCCACATATCGTCAGTTGTGAAGAACCAGCGTTCCCAGGCCCGCGAAAAGTCACCGTTGTGGATCAGATTCGGCCGCCCAAGCGTAATGTTGTCCAAATCGAAGACTATATTGCTGCCGCCGGCACTGAACGCGAATTCAACCGGTCGCCACCGACCGCTGGAGACCGGTAATGCGCCGGTATCAACCGTCGTGCGTACATGCTGCCATCGTCCGGCCTGTTGCGCGGTCCACCGTATGTTGCGGCAATTGTAGGATTGGGTAATGAATTTCTCACAAAGATGCATGCCCAGAACGCCGGCCGCACTCGCGCGTACATCGAAGTCGAGACGAT
The DNA here is from genome assembly GCA_963849825.1 of uncultured Gammaproteobacteria bacterium. Taxonomy (GTDB): domain Bacteria; phylum Pseudomonadota; class Gammaproteobacteria; order JASBUN01; family JASBUN01; genus CAVXJN01. Next base: position 19,822 of record CAWKIK010000003.1, read on the forward strand.
AGCGGTGGTCGGGGCGCACGGATACACGCTGTCCGAAATACAACATGCCCCCACCGCCCAGACGCAGGAAACGATTGCCGTTTTCTTCAACGTATCGGTAATTACCTGGTAGATCGCCCGCCGGGTTGCGCACCAGGTAAGCCTCGGGAAAAGTGCCGAGCCCGGTTCCGAATATCGCCGAATCCCACCCTGCGGGCATCACTCCCAGGGCCAATCGCCAGTGCTGTAATCGCCGCTCAAGATCGGCATGACTTCGCTGGAAACGCTCCTGCAGATAGCCGCCACTCGCGGCAAACAGTGTGCCTACGCCGATGATGGTTAATGCCAGTGTCGCCGTCGCTGCCCGGCGGATGTTGTTCGGGCTTTGGTTGCGCAGCACTTCGATGAATAACAAGACCGACGCTGCCACGCCCATCCCCAAATATCCCGCTCGTGAATAGCTTACCCAGACGGTATAAACGCCCAACGCGACGACGGCGATGAGAGCGCTTCCACTCCACCTTGCACGCAGTTGCCACAACCAAGCCACTGCAACTGGAAGCGTCAGCACGACATAAGCTTCAACTTGCGGGCCTCCCGTGTGCAACGTCGAAAAAGAACCGCTTACGCGGTAGTGTTCGTTAAAGTCCAAAACGCCGGGAAACAAATAGCGTTCCCACACCACCACAGCCGCAAACGCAAGGAGCCCGCCGATCAGTCCGCCGTTCCAGCGCGTATCCCATGCGAAGGGTTGCGCACCGCGCCACCTGCGCATGACCCAACCAAGTAATAACGCGAAGACATATCCCTTTACGGCGCGCAGTGCATTGTAGTGACTGAAATAGGTGCTGAATGCGTTGCCGTCCAAGTTCTGCAACGGCCAGATGCCGCGCACCAGCGCGATACCATATGACAGCGCGAGCAGCGACAAGATCAGTGAAAAAGTGCGATCGTGGACATAGCGTACGGACGGAGGCGGTATCCGCAAGCCAGACACTGCGAGAGTGGCCAGCACGACTAAGTCGAACTCGTCGAAAAACAGTTGACCGCTCCATACCGAGAGATTCAAAACTGGCAGCAACAAGGGCAAGGCCCAAGCCCACCACCCGGGGCGAAACCATAATATTGCGGCGTAGGTAAGCGTCCCGAGCAATATCGGGACTGGCGCGAACGGCCAATTCAACGCGATCACGGCGAGCACTGCGATCGCCGGCCATACTTGCAATACACGCCCGGGAAAGCGGAGGCTGTCGTAAGCCGGGCGCGGGTCGGTATCGGGCGCGTCAACAGCTGCAGTACGCCATGAGCGGCTGCTCAGCAATTGAGTTGCTCCGTATGCCAGCAAACCGGCACCAAAGGCAACCAGCAGGTCCGTCGGATCCGGGCGCCGGGGCTCGATGAATAATTTTCCCGCTTCCATCAATAGCGCCAGACATGCCGACAAAACGCCGGGCACGAAAGAAAAGCCCTGGCCCGAACGACCGCTCGCGTACCAGATCCAGTACCCCACGCCGACCGGCGCGTACATGGTTCCGACGGCCAGCAAACTGGCAAATGCGCTCGCTTCACTGGTGTAGTAATGGTAATAAAACGGAATCCAGTGCAATTTCGTCAATTCCGCTGCCGCAGCTTCCATCCCGCGCCAAGACCCGGAAAACAAGCCGTTGACCGCCGCCAACATTGGCACATAGGCCAGGGCGGCAATCGCCACCAGCCAATGACGATACCCTCGCCAACGGTGTAATTGTTCGCGATCGAAGGCGCAGGTCGCGGCGAAACCTGCGGTCACGCCGAACGCCCTGGTCAATACCGACGCTCCCTGGGAAACGCCTGACACGAGCAGCAATTGCGCGCCTTCGATCGCGACGCCGAGGACGGTTCCCAACAGCAGTGCGCCGAGCACGTTCACCGACGAACCCCGGCGCGCCCGCAAACCAAGCCACGCACCGATCGGAACAGCCGCAATGATTTCAGCAGCCAGCTTCGCAAAGCAGCGCACGAGCCGTTCGCAACCCCCAGCCAGAAATGCGGCGTGGCTATGTGCAGCCGCGAACTTCGCGGAAAGTTCAGCGCCGGAAAGCACAAAATCGAACGGGAACACACTCAAGATCAAATAGGCGGCGGTATATAACAAAAGTGCGGTGCGCAACGTTGCACCACCGCCGGCGGCGAGCCGTTCGACCAGTCCTGAAACAGGGTTACCCGAAAACCGGTATGCCAACACACCAAGCAGGGCTCCCACCGCTTCGGCCATCAAGTCATTGAGTGAGACGGTCCGCGCGGGCGCGTAGACCTGCAGAAATTCCACGGCCACAGCAGTTATCAGACACAGCCCGAGCGCTGATGGCGATGCGTATCTGGGGCCCCGTTCCGCCAACGCGGCGCGCAACAGGAATCCCAACGGCACATACAGTACCAGATTCGCGATCCAGTCGGCACGCGCCGCCATGCCCAAGTTCAAAAAACGAATGTGGATGAATTGAGACCATGCGCCGCCAGGCGTCAGGTCGTAGAAATGAAACGGCACCAGACTGCCGTAGACGACAAAGGCAAAATACAGCCAAGCCGCCAATATCACCCAGCGCGTGCCGACGTGTTCGAAGCGTCCGTTCGGGATGGATCTAAAAGTCATGCTTGTGGGCCGGCTGGACGTTGGATCCGACAGTCAGGCCGCGCTGGCGTCATCATCCAACTGGTAGCGGCGGGCGGGTCTGGACCCTTCTACAACAGCGCGAATGCGCGCCACTTCCTCGTCGTTTAGTTCCAGCCGCCATTTGTTGGCCGCTCGCAGCGGATCTTTATAAACGCTGTAATAGGAGTCGCGCTCGCTTGCAGTACTCGCGCCCACGAACTGCGCGGTCTGCTCCGCCCAGTCCAATCCCGCGAACTCAAACATCGTGCGGGTTCCCGCCTCCGGATCGCGACAAACATCCTCATAACAGATGCTCATACAGTTTCCGAGATTCTCGCAATCCTCCATCGCTTTCTCGTTGAACAGCAGCCAACGCAGTGCCAGCCTCTCGATAGGCTGCATGCGTTGTATCGAGTCCATATTCAAACTCCGACGCTTTGCCTGTGGAGTCTCCAACAGGCGTTCGTAGACTCCGTAATCCTCACTACTTTGAAGACGCTCAGAGAACTTGCCTTTCGCCTCTCCCCGTTTGACCGATGCGACGTAGCCGCAGGGGTGACGCAAGATATGGACACAGCGCGCTCCGGGAAACAGACGTGCGAGAAGGCCGAGTCGACCGATCGATTCGATCGACTTCCAAGTCATGACCGGAGCCACCCCCTTGGGCCTCGGCAACGGAACCGGAAACTCCCCGACCAGCTTGGACGCCGCCTTCGACACCTTGACCGAACCCACCTGGAGATAATGATCGAAAGCGGAGTAATATCGCTTCTTGAACACGGGCAAAGTGGCGCTAACCTTGACATCGCGCATACCGGAAAGGCTGGCGATGAATTCGGAAGCGATGCGCGCATACCGTTCCCCCTGCGCGGGATCGGCGAGCAACGGGATGGCGTTCAATCGGCCCCAGGCATCGGGCTCGTGCCGATACAAGGTTTCGGGATGACTATCGAAGATCTTTCCAAGCCAGGTTGTGCCGGATCTAGGCATGCCAAACAATAATACAAGACGGCTGTTTACCACTTCTCGACCTCGATTTGATATTATCTCGAAAAGAATAGTCTGAAATTCGAACCCTGTGACTGCGACGCGCGTGACCTTTCAATCCAATCTCTTCGTACCGACTCCATGAGCCCCACTGACGTTCGCCCGCGCGTCGAGTTGTGGCGCACCGAGCAGGAATTCCTGGCTGGTCGCGATCCGTGGAACCGGATCTGCGCGCAAATGCCGGATGGATCCGTGTTTCTCCGTCACGAATGGTTCGACGCTGCCTGGGAGTGGGTCCGCGCAGACGCGCAACTGTACCTCATCGCCGTGTACCTGAGCGATAGCCTCGCCGGAATTGCGCCGCTGGTCCTGTACCCTGGCAAAAAAGGATCGCCGGTACGAAAGCTTACTTTTCTGGCGGTGCCCGATACCCAGGTCTGCGACATACTCGCGGTGCCCGAACATCGATCGCTTGTCCTGGGCCACGTATGGTCCGAGCTGCGCAAGCGGAATGACTGGGACCGGCTTGAACTCACGCATCTGTCGCCAACCGCCGCCGATGAATTGGGGGCCCTGGCGCGTGACGCCGGAAGGCCCTATGCCATTCACGACCAGGGAAACAACCCAGGAGTCGCTTTGCGCGGTACGTGGGAACAATACTACGGACGCCGCACACGCCGATTGAAAAAGGGCAACAATCTGATCGCCAACAAATTGAAAAAAGGCGGTCATCGATTTCAATTGGATCACCTCACGCCAGCGCGCTTACGCGAGCTCGGCGAGACCACGGCCTTTCTTGACGACATCGTGACCATTTCCGCCCATTCATGGAAACGTCATACCGGCCTGAGTCTGGACTTTCCAGGACCGCGCGCATTCATCGAGCGTCTGAGCGAACTTGCGCTGGCGCAAGGGTGGCTGTCGGTCTGGCGGCTCGAGATCGACGGCCGCGCTCTGGCAATGGAATACCAATTAGAATACGACGGCACGATCCACGCGCTTCGTTCCGACTATGACGATTCCGCCGGTGAACTCTCACCCGGCACGTATTTGAACTGGAAAATGCTGGAGCAGCTTTTCGAGTCCGGATATGTCCGTTATCTCATGGGACCCGGTGATAACGCCTACAAGCTGCGTTGGGCCGAAGAATTTGATCCCGTCATGCGTATCGTGATGTACGCTAATACCGCGCGCGGTCGCTGGCAGGCGTGGTTGGATCTTCGCTTGCGCCCACTTGCTCGTCACGTTCGCGATCGATTTCAAGCTATAAAAAAACTCCATAAGGAAGCGTCATGAGCGGAATTTGCGGTTGGTTTTCCTCAACACAGGCCGGCTTCGGGAACGAGACCACGGTCGACTCCATGGTCGAACAGCTCGTGCCTTTCCGTCCGGAGACCGTAACGCGCGAAACGACCACGACCGGTGCGCTCGCGGCTGCGGGTTTAGCCAGTTCCGCGAACCGCCATGGGCAAATCATGGTTGCGATTCAAGGTTGTCCGATCTGGGCATCAACCGCATCGCCAGCATGGCGGCGATTTGAAGACTTCAATGCGGGCTGTGTCGCCGCATACCACGAGGCCGGCGCCGATTTCCTCAAGCACATCGACGGCCCCTTCGCCATGGCGCTGATCGATTGCGAGAAACAACGTCTGTTGCTGGCGCTGGATCGAACGGGAACCGAGTCCCTTTGTTATCTACAGACGCCGCACGGCATCGTATTCGGAACGCTCACCGACGCGCTCACGGCCCATCCCGCGATCAAACGCGAACTGGATCCCCAAGCGATATTCAATTACGTCTATTTTCACGTGGTCCCGGGGCCGCATGGGGTGTTCAAGGACGTGCGCAAATTGCTTCCGGGTCACTATCTGCAGATTGATAACGGGTCTGCAGCTGTCAACGCATACTGGCAGGCAAACTACCGAAATATCACCTACGAAAGTTTCGCAGAACGCAAGCGGACGCTGCAGACATTATTGCGCGACAGCGTTTCGGACGCGCTTTGCGGCGGCCGTGTCGGTGCATTCCTCAGCGGGGGGACGGACAGCTCTACCATCGCCGGGGTGTTGAGCGCGGTACTTGAACAGGGCGCACCGACATACTCGATCGGCTTCGACGCTCCCGGATACGACGAATCCGAATTCGCGCGCACCGCGTCGCGTCACTTCAAAACCAATCACCGCGAATACTACGTCACACCGCAGGATGTAGTCCGCGCCGTTCCGCTCATGGCAAGCGCTTTTGATGCACCGTTCGGCAATGCTTCCGCAATACCGGCATACTATTGTGCGAAACTCGCCGCGGAAGACGGTATCGACACTCTTCTCGGCGGCGATGGCGGCGACGAACTATTCGGCGGCAACGCACGCTACGCCAAACAGTGGGTGTTCTCACTGTATGATCAAGTTCCCAAGGCACTGCGAAAAGCCGTAGTGGAGCCGATGCTTTCGGCAATGCCCGCTTCTGGTCCTGTGCGTAAAGCGCAGAGTTATGTCCAGCAGGCTAATCTCGGCATGCCCGATCGCATGGAATCGTACAATTTGCTGGAGCGTCTCGGCGTCGAGCGGGTGTTCAAACCGGAATTTGTCGCCGAAATCGACCCGGAACGGCCGATTCGCTTGATTCAGGAAATTTACCACGAGGCCGAGGCCGACCACACTCTCAATCGTATGTTGGCGCTGGACATGCGTCTGACCCTGGCCGATAACGATTTACGCAAGGTCACACGTGCGTGTGATGCGGCTGGAGTCGCTGTGACCTTTCCGTTGTTGGATCGGCGCTTGATGGAATTTGCACAAACGCTGCCTCCGGACTGGAAAGTGAAGCGGACGAAGTTACGCGATTTTTTCAAACGCGCGCTGTCGGACTTCTTGCCCGAGCAAGTCATTTCCAAATCCAAGCATGGCTTCGGTCTGCCTTTCGGCGTTTGGTTGCAAAGCGATGCGGCGCTGCACGCTTTGGCAAACGACAGCTTGTTGCGGCTGCGCAACCGGGACATCATCCAACCGAAATTCATCGACGACCTCACCAGCAAGCATCTCGAGCAGCACGCTGCTTACTTCGGGACCATGGTATGGATACTCATGATGCTGGAACAATGGCTCGAAAGCCGCGACCTCTGATGCGCTGCTGCAGACGGGACAACCCGGAAGCGACGAGTGAGAGACGTGCAATAACACCAGGATAAACTATACCTGTGCAGCGAAATCATGGATCGCGGCAATAAATATGGAGTGATGGGAATGGTGCATCGGATTGTAGTGTTATCAATTGCTGCGCTCAGCCTTTTGATCGCGATTCCGCACGTATATGCCGAGCCCGGAACAGTCGGGGACAGCGCAAGCGGGTTGACGATTCGGGTGCTGCATTTTCCACTGCCCGCGCCGGGCGAGGGCCCATTTCCGCGGGGCGGTAAACACGGCCGGTTCGCAACCGATGGGCGCTACGTATACGAACTTGGTGGTGACTACGCCGGAAGCCCGGGCATGCAGTCGGGGCGAAGCGAATTGTGGCGGTTGGACACCCAAGCCCTTTCGGCCGGTCAGACCGCGCCTTGGCAGCGATTAGTCTCCTACTGCGGTGCGGATCAGACAGTGATGCCGGGGCGACCCGATGAAGTGCCATTCGCGTACGACTCTCGGCGCAAGCTGCTCGTGATGGCTGCTGGCGGATTCATGTACGGTAACGCGGGACCTTGCAAGGAGCACCCAGAGATTACCGGCACCCACCAGTGGATGGAGTTCGATATAGCCACGGGCAAATGGCGCAAACTACCGAATCCGAGCGGAGACAAATTGACCGGTCGCGGCACTTACCACATGCGCTACGATCCGGTACGGGACAACATGCTGCGATTCAGCAACCACGAACTTGGCGTGGTGAACCGTGAGCGCAACGTACAGAAAGTCTACAAAGCGCCGGCCGCCCTGCTGGCCCAGGTCGGCAAAATGGACATCCGCAAGGAATACACTGCAATCGACACCAAGGGCCGCTGGATCTATGTGCTGGAACCCACCGAATCGATGCTAATCCGGGTAAATCTAGACAATCCTTCGCGATGGGAATGGCAGGCTCTGCCGATCCCGAAACTGAAATACATCAACGGGCGCGAACGCGCGGTGATCTACGGCCAGCAAATGCTTGCCTGGACCGGGGACCATGTGCTGGGCTTTTCCACGTGGCAAGGCGGACCGAACCCAGGACCGGGAAGCCTTAATGGCCAATTTCATCCTTGGGTCTGGTCCGAAAACGGCAGCTTCCACTGGCTGTCGGCAAATGACCCCCAGTCCGGCGTTACGGCGTTCGGAAATATCGGCTGCTGGGTACCGCAACTCGGATTCGTGTCAATCGGCGGCTTTGACGAACCGCAAACGCCCGTGCATGAAGATCAGTACATGTACGTGATGAAACTCGGCAATACTGCAGCGCACGCGCAATCATTGAACCGGACGCAGTAAACGTTCTTCACAGCCGGGCTCAGCTCAAGTCGCGGCCCGTTTGCGGTCACGCACGAAAAAATTGCGCAACAAAGCCAGATGATAGCGCGAGGCATTGCCGTGCCACGGCGTGAACCGCGGCAATTGGTACGGATCGGAGGTACGGTCCGCCGCTCCCCAGTGGGTTGAAACCGCTGCTTCGAATCCCAGAGATTGCACCAGATTCCGGTCCCGAAGCCGGTAGTCCTTGTTCGGCTTGCCGTTCGGATATGCAAACAGTCGAAGCGGCGCTTCGATAATTTGTTCGAGCTTTTCTTTGCCCGTTTCTATTTCGCGCTTTGCCTGGACCTCGTCCAGGCTCGCGAGAATGGGGTGGCTGTGGGTGTGACCCCCAATTTCCATACCGGCTTGCGCCAGATGCCTGACCTGCGCGCTGGTCATCATGAGATTGTCCGGCAATTTCACCGCAACCCGTTCGACCAGAGAGGCGACCCGATCGGACCGATGGCCCGGTTCAAGGTATTTTATTGCGCCGATGATGCCACGTGCGAGCTCGCGCCGCGCTGCGACGTCGCTCGGGTGTACGACTCCCAAACCGAAATCGCTCAAATCCACCTCGTCGACCTCGATCCGGCGCGCCCATTCGATGACAGAGTCGTTCCACATCCGCCCGCCATCGAGAAATTCTGTGGCGACAAAGAAACTTGCGCTGAGGCCATAACGCTGCAAGATCGGCAACGCGAGCGCCTCGTTATCCGCATAGCCGTCGTCGAAGGTCACACACGCGGCGCGCGCCGGCAAACTTCCTTCGCGCAATCGCTCGCAGGCCTCACGCAATGGCAGCACGGTAAAATGCTTCACCAGCAGACCCATCTGCCAATCGAATGCGTCGCGGTCCAGTTCGCCGGCAAGCATCGGGTCCGGCGCGTCGAGCACCCGGTGAAATATCAGGATCGTCAAGCGCGCGCGCCGACCACGGGGCGACAACATACCCGCCATCCAGCTCAAAGGGCGATGAATCCAGGAGGAAGCATCCGTCATAGCGGCTTGGAGACCTTTCCGCTTACGATCATGGAATGGCTAAGCAAGGCCCCGACGACCGGCACATAACGCAATACAGCGTCCGCAAAGCCGGTTTCCAGTAACCATTGAAAGCGCTGGAAGCGTCCCGGAAGAATCGGCAACCAATGGATCCGTACATCGGCCATTCCGGCATTCAACATCAATCTACGCAAGCGGAACGGAGATTCGTATCTTACATGAGTCGGCTGCCGGCGCAGCCGACGAAGCGCGCGTTCCAGCAAGTGCGGAAGACACCAGCTATTGAGCCCGTCAATCCAAACCTGACCGCCGGGCTTGACCGATAGTGCGAGTTGGCCTACGACGGTTTGCGACGACGAAAGCGCCTGCGTCACGCCAAAACAGAGTACTCCATCCAATCGTTGCGGCCGGATCGGAAGACAAGTTGCGTCGCCCACCGTCCAAATATTCGCGCCGGGCCTACGTTGCCGTGCCTTCGTCACCGAAACCGGCGAATAATCCAATCCAATGGGCGTTATGCCTCGATCGCGCAACAATCGCACATAGGTACCCGCGCCGCAGCCCGCGTCGAGCCACAGGGCTCCTTCACGATCACCAGGCCACACTTTCGCAAAGCGACGCACGCGGGCTTCGAGTCCGGTCGGCGACCACCCGGCGATCCCGGCGTCGTCTTCATTACTCGCTGCAAAATTCGTGAACCGATTACGCCATTGTCGTTCGAACGATCCAGGATCCGGTGTCATGTGGACTCAGCTTCCAATACATACAAATAAATCGAAATCGATGTGCTATTGGGACGCGCTCGGCCACGCATGCTAATGCGCGCACACGTGGATTGGCGGCGCGGCCTTGTCCGAAAGACGCCACGCCGATTTGGTCCCGTCTAAAATATAAGCGCCAGGCGCGGGGCTGTCGCGGCGCATTCCATCAAAGTCACACTGCGCATCACGAAAATTGTGCGCCTCGACACTGGCCGCGCCATTCGACGCAGCAGCGGTTGGATGCAAATCCAGCGGCAATTTCAGACCGGCATGGCGCAGAAAACGCGGTGCATCCGACAGCGTACCAACCAAATTGCCCCGCTGGTCGCCTCCCCATATCGGTTGTACTGCAAATACCGCATTGGCGGCGATATCCTGGATTTCCGTTTCCGGCGTAGCGGTAAAACGGATGCCTGCGCCGCGCGCCAGGACCGTGTTGTGGAACATCCAGATCCGCCGCGGCACATCGTTATGAGGCTGGATCGCGATGGCGTCGCCGGAATCATTGACAAAAAGATTGTTATAGATGGCGACGTTGCCCTCCGCCTGGAACAACCGCTCGGTGGGATTTTGGTAGAAAAAATTGCCATACACCAAATAGCGATCGTCTTTACCGGGTCCTGTCAGCGGCAGATGCCCTAGCAATACATTCGGTCTCGCGAGCGGCGCCGTGGATCCGTTGTGCGCCTTAACGAAGGTGTTGTACCGGATCACGGTCTGAGTGGGCTCGGTCGGCATGTTCGGGACACCTTGTCGGCCCGTCTGGTGTTTGATCTCGAGATTATAACCAAGGGTATCGATCACGAGATTGTGCTCGATCAGCCCGCCGACAAACGGCGCGGAGCCATCGGCATCTCCGAAATACATTCCCGTGCCGGCGCCGATGATGATGTTATTGCGAACGATCCAATTCCAGACCGGGCACTTGGTCGAAATGCCCACGATCTGTTGATCGCCGCCATACCCCCGGATAACCAGATTTTCAATGGCGATGTCGTGCGACCAATTGGCCCTTGGCCCGGATTTTACGGCGTCGGCATTGAGTCCGCGCCCTTCGAGTACTAGGTTTCGAACCGTGATATAACTGGAATCGACGATATTAACCGTATTAGTGTGGGCTTGAGCGACGAACACCGAAGGAGCCGCCCCGACGGATCCAGTTATGATAATCGGCGCATCCGGTCGACCTGACAAATTCCGGATGTGTAGGTTCTTCGTGTATATTCCCGGCTTGAGCGAAAGTAGATCGCCGGGCTGGAGCTGACGCACCAAGTTCTGGTAATTGGATTCGTCACCGATCAAAACTCGGGCATGAACTTCTGGAGCCCACCCGAAACCGGCACTGACACCGAGCGCGTGTAGAAAGAACACCAGCCAGACACCATACTGGACGATCCGCTGGCGATAACGTTTCGTCCGGTTTTCGAGCCCCGGCGGGTGCTCTATAATCATTTAAATTCAATCCTATAAGCACAAAGGGGCGTCACATGTTAATCAGCAGATTCAAAGCGGGCGAAATTTTGCTTCTCACCCTAATCACGCTCGTCCCTGCGCATGCGTTCGCTTCGTTATTCGCTGCGGCAATCCAACCGCCCGAAACCATCAAACGCGTCGATTACCGGGATTCGGACGCCGCCACCACGCGCCGCGTCCATGTCGTCGAGCAATACCACTGGCAGCCAGCTCTCCAATGCCTCGCTGCATCCCGGACCCGATGCGCCGAACAGAATTTGTCATTCATTCTAAATTGGGTCCCGAACCACCCCTATGCGTTGATGAAGATGTCAGCATTGGAAATCCGTCTCGGGAAAGCAAAGCGCGCAGACACGTATCTAGATAACGCCGTTCTATTTGCACCCACCGACCCCGCCGTCTACGTGGTTTACGGAATTCATTTGCAGCGCAGCCATCGCTTGCCTGAGGCTATCGAAAAATATAAAAAGGCGCTCAAGCTCGACCCAAACCAGAGCGACGCCCATTACAATCTCGGGCTTGCTTACATCGATACCGGTGACCTCGAGAAAGCCAACGAACAGGCACAGATTGCCTACAAGCTTGGATATGGCCTTCCCGGTTTGCGCGACCAACTTCAACAACGCGGCGCATGGAAGCCCGGCGCAGACGCCAAATCGGCCAAACCGCAAGCCAGCAGTAAACAATGACTGGCCGTTAGTCTAGCCCACTCAGGCTCGGAAGCTTCGGCGAACGCGTACTTCTCCTTGTGCCGATTCTGTCTGCGCGGCCGAAACAGTTTGCTTCACTTAGTCCCGTGTCGGATCAAACGCAAATTGATATCGTTCCATCGCGCGGTCGACGGCCCACGGAAATATGTAGCTGCGTAAGTAGTGGTGATGGTGATTCTTATCCAACCAGTGGCCAGCGCGCCAAACGCCCGGTCTGCGCTTTAGCCAAACGACAACATGGTCAATCGCGCGAAACAGCGAAGAATCCCAGTCCAGCAGTTTTCGACTCACCCATGGCGCCTTCCGCCCGCATTCTCGCCAACGGTTTCGATTGTCGCGTACCCAATGCAAATAGTCGTCGATCGAGCTCGAAGTCAGGAAGTGCTCGTAGTCGTGCAACATCACCGATGCGGCCAATTTTCGTACGCCGAAGCTCTCCCTCGGCAGGCCCGCCTCTTCGGCCACCCGACGACAAATCGGGCGACTGTAGTTGCCGGGGACATCCCACTGCGCCAACTCGGGGGAATTGCTGATTTCGACAATATCCTTGATTTGGCGTACACCCCAGAACGGTAACGGGCAATGGATGAATCCCGCCCAAAGCCTGTACTCGGTCAGCGAGCCGCCGGAGGGATCACCCCTTACGATCTCCGGGCCCAATTTTTTCGTGTGCTTATCCCAAATTTTATCGCCGTGGTAGCCAGTCATTAATACCCGACCCCTGAGCCAGTTTTCGGCGGATCTCACACGTACTTCTTCGCCCATCGCGTTTGCCGCGATGAACGGCACCTCCGGCCGATCAAGATTGCGCCATGCGGTTGTAGGCACCAGCCGAGGCTCCAATCCGAGCCGTTCGGCATTATGCACGCCGCTGTCGTCATCTCCTTTTCTCGCTTGATCGAAACACAAGACGTCGCGCAGCCCGGCCTCCCTTGCCAGGACTGACACCATCGTCGAGTCATAACCACTGGAAAGTGTCCCCAACAATTGAAACGGACGAGTACGTGCCTTCGCACCCATGTTCGACGCTACCTGTGCGAGTGCACACCGCAAAAATTCTATGTACCGTCCAAAATCCCTAAAATCTCGGGGACAATCTGGCTTGGCGATTACGGTAGCTTCGGACCCGTCCCACTTGACGTTGTCGAAATACACTAGCTCTACCGGGCCAAGGGTGCTTTGGATATGCCTTTTATAATCATGTAAGCCCTTCACCACAGTCGCGAAATCCGGATAGTATTCCGTATAACATGCGCTAACTTTCGCTTTTGATACGTTTAAAAGGCATGGCAGCGAGTTTGATATATAAAAATATTCGCCTGACCTCAAAAATTGAAGGCGATCTACGGTCGATCCGGCGGAAACGAATACCAACTCTTCATTTCTGATCCGCATTCCAGACCCCGCAATGATATCTGTTTCGTCGAAATCTCCGTTCTCGAAAGGCCCATCCCAAACCGCCTCGCAAGCACCAAATTCGGCAACTTCCACGCTAGGCCCGTGCATAAAGCGAAGGGCAAAAGTTCCTGCGCGCGCGATGCCGATCCACGCCAGCTCCGGCCAATCCGGCATCTCAACGTATTCAATCTTCATAGCGTCAGTTTTCCCAGTTTCTTATGAATGGTGCTCTCGCCCCAACCTAGGGTTTAATGTTCAAGAGCCTCATTGGAGTACGCCTTCAGCTTTTGCAGATTTAAGCGTAAATAATACATTTTGCCTTTTTTATCTCTGAAAAGAGTGACGTCATATTTTGGGATGTACACAGCGCTAGAGACATATGCATTGGTCGGGTCGTAACCCCCGCGAGCGGATTTCAACTCGCGCCAACGGTTATCCTTCGGGTCATATATCCACGTATCAGCGGATTTATAACCACCTAACATGATTGCAACACCGTTCTTTTGGTCGAACACCAAGACATGTCGATCACGTGCCGGCGGGGCATGGTTCGGCCGCATGTCGCGCCAAACTCCTGCGGACGGGTCAAAGATCCACGTATCTCCCAACGATTGGCGCGTGCGGCCTTTCGCTTGACCTCCAAACAAGATGAATTGATGCCGAAAGTTATCGTACGTCATCGCGTTTTCGATTTGGGCACGCGCCTGCGGTGCCTGCGGCGGATGCAGTTCACGCCATTGTTGGGAGTTGGTGTTGAATAGCCATGTCGCATCACGCGGACTGTAGCGTGTACCGCCAAAAAGCAAAATGTGATCCGTGTCTGGACTCAAAGCGAAACCTGGATCCATGCTGGCCATCTCGAGGGGTCCCATACCATGTTCAGGCCAGAGAGGCACCCAGTTACGCACATTCGGATCGAACTTCCACATTCCTCCCTTGCCTGTGCCGCCGTACATCCAATAGACATCGTGCTTGGGATCATAGACAAACTCGTGATTGTCACGACCACGAGGATATTGCGACCAATCCTTTTTGACACCCGCAAGCCGGGTGTCCTGTAGCACCAGGGACCATACTCGGTTTACGGGGTCGAAATACCAAAGGTCGTTGAAATACCACTCTCCGCTACCGCCAAACATGACCACTCGGTCGCGCGTTAAGTCATAGGTCAATTGGGTCCAGCCGCGTCCGGTCGGGCATCCGCCGTTATAATTGGGATCGCCCCCTTCGCAAGTCACTTCGATCGGTATCCAACGGTTAACAGGGAGATCGTCAAGCGCCGCCGCATGGACGCTCTCGCCGGTGACAAAGAATGCAATTAGTGCAGCGAGAATCGTTCGCAGCCCGCGCTTCCACTCAATAATCACCATCAATAACGGTCCATCCGACCCGTAATCCCTTTACCCAGCGCAAGCTCCACTTCGGCATCTCGCGACTCAATTGGCGCTTGCGACTCGATACTAAGCTGCCGCTCCACAACCACGCGCGTCATAACTAAGAGTGCGCCGAGACTGTAATAAAGATCGAAATAAGCCAGCCCCAGGAACGAACCACCCACGGCATAGCCGACCATGGACACGTGTACCATGGCCGCCAGGTCGCGCGCCCACTTCAAATCTTCCCGACTTTTGGTTACACCAATGATCCACGTTCCCGTTCGCCACACCAGAACGCCAAACAACAAGTACAGCACGAGACCCGGTATCCCCTGCTCGCCCAAGACTTCGAAATAGATGCTGTGCGCGTCGTGCACCATATCCGGGATTGGCGCATAACGCGCAAACAGGTCTGGCGTCCAACATTCGAAACCGCCGCCGGTAATCGGCCGGTCTTTGATCATGTTCATGGCGTAACCCCATGCATTGATCCGGCCCATCGCCGATCCATCCTGCTGATAAGTTTCAATTGTGTACATGCGCGAATACCATTTCGACGGCATGAACATCAGCATCGGGGGGATTGCGAGCAACAATATGAGTCCGAGAAGCATCTTCTTTCGGGATTTCAACCATAGGAATATCACCATGGCGCCGCCTCCCAACAACGCGCCGCGGGAATACGAACCGATGATCGCCAGCCCGATCAGAATCATTCCGACCGTAAACGCCCGTCGGACCCATTTATCCGATACCTGTAATTGCAGGTATCGTAGTAATGGGAGCGTCATGATGAGCGCCAAGGCCACCTCTGTATTGGTGCCGATGAAGGAACCCGGCGGGCCAAGTACCATGTACTTGCCGCCGGTCAAAACCGTGAACAGGCCACCCTTTACCCCGAAGAAGGCCAGCGAAAGTGCGATCACCCAAACCAGCCATTGGATGCGCTGCTTGGTCTGCATGATCGAAATAGTGACGAATGTCATGAGCATGATCTTCATGACCTTGTCCCATTGGAACCATGCTGCGTCCTGATTGAAGGCAAAAGGCGTGGTCACGTTCATCCACAGGGTGAAAAGCAAAAGAACCACGGTTACCGGCGTCCACGGAATCCTCTTCGGCTCTTTCGAAATCAACCATGCAAACAGGGTCGCGGCACCTACCACGGAGGCGAAAGGAAAACTATACGCGAAGCCCCAGGTCAACCTGTGCGGATTCATATAGCCGATCCACGACCAAACCAGTACGCCCAGCCACGGTCTTGTAAAAATAAACGGCACGAAACCGAAAATCACGGCCGTTACAATTATGTCTCTCATACAGTCATGTCCGAAGATACTGAGCTGGAAATTAGAACGAATAATCCGGCGGTCTTGGCGATGCGAGTGACAGGTCAGCTCCACGCAATGTCGACCAATACCTGGCAATCAGTGAAATTTTATCGAAAACCGTCCTCAGATCGCGCAATTCGGACGCCAAGCGAATATCTCGATTCTCACCGAGACCGACATCATATTCGACGCCGTAGACATAGCGAACGCCCGCAGCGACGCGGAGCGCCGAAACCGGCATGTCCCGATCCTTGCAGACTTGAACCGGTTGCCCCACGTGGCAACGTTTCGCACCCAACGTGCGCGCCCGTTCACTGACTTCATCGGCCAGTAAGGGTGATATATCCGCGTTGAGCAAGCGGTAAATCGTCCTCGCCTCCTCGTAGCTTGCGGCTGCGTGCCCGCCCCCATCAGTCGGCAAGAAAACCTGAAAGCTGAATACGGTCGGCAGTTCGTGCCAGTCGGCGGCCTCGATCTTGCCGAACTTTCCGCCTTCGACCCGCGCAACGTCCGGATTTGCCTGCATAATATCAGCGATCGCTGCGCCGAATCGCTTGATCACTTCTAGGCGCCGCTTAAGCGGCACACGCTTGAACATCGCCATTTCCCAAATCCCCGCGCTCCATCGTAAAAGCAGACCGAGGTTAGGTGACTTGTCCAAATGCACCGTCAACTTTTGCCAGCGGCTCGGAAAGTCGGTACTCGCCACATAGTCCTTATAACCTACGGGCAAAGGGCCGCTGCAATCGATCGTGCGCGCGGTTTCGCGCGGCACCAACAGAGCGCCCGCGAAAGGCGGCGCCGTAAAGAATTTCGAACCCGTGATCATGACCATAAATTCTGCATGGAGATATTCATGCAACGTGGCAATATCCAAACGCATTTGTGCCGCGTCCACCAATACAATCAGCTTGTCGTGGTAGCGCTCTTTTAGTGCGATAGCGCACGCTCTGCTTGGTGCGGACAATTCGGTTTTCGAACTATCCAATAGATGGAGCAATACGATTCCGCCGTCTTCGATTGCCGCAGCAACCTGAGTTTCAATCAGATTATCCATCTGTTGGCCTGAAATCGGATGTCCAACCGCGTCTCTGAGGTCTACGTTAAACACCCGAATCCTTGCGCAATCGACGCCGTCGATATTTTCAGCCTCTCTGACCACGCGCCCCGACGGTGTAATATTGCAGAAATGCCGCCCAGCTGCTGCATGCTTCGATCCGCTGCCGATTTCGTCCGGTCCAATCAGAATGTTCAATACGAACTTCGCTTCTTTTGCGCGCTCCAGCGCCACGTGAAGCGCAAACAATTCGACATCGGTTCCAGAAGCGGCGAATATCACTTCCGTATCCGGCAGTTGCGAAAGTTCGAAAAGGTCAGCCAGTTCCGAGCGTATATGATCCAGTTCCGACCAAAGCGCATTCGGCGAGTCACCGGCTGTAGCGTGAGCAAGCAACCGTCGACGCACGATTTCCGCGTTTCGATAAGCGCCATCCGATATTGAGGATGCGGTACACGATGAAAAAGTGATTGCCCAAGGCCGAGGGCGCGGACTGCAGCCGTACTGGTTCAATCCGGTCCGGTCGTTGATTTTTAGTCGCGCATCGCCACCTAACGTCAACAGTGCCTCGACCGGATACGCATATTTCAGCGCCCCCTCCACCAGCGCGACCGCTGCCTCCGTTTCCTCGCCGCTGAGCGCGTCCCACATCGTAGATTCCCGGGACTGCAATGCAATCAGGTCCTTGCGATGCCCATACAGGCGATGAAACAACTCTCTGGCGCTGACGGATCCGCCGTCGTTTCCAAGCAGCTCTTGGCACCACGAGGGCAACTCCGACGCAACAGACTGTTTCGCCGGATATACCATTAGCTCGAAATATTGGGCTGCTGTATGCGCAGCGAGAACGGCACGCACTAACGACTGCACCCTGGGAGTACCCGAAACGACTTGCCGACTAAGCAACACGAGTTCGAATGCGTGACGTAGGTGGAACGCCCCGAGTGAAGGCGACATGAGTACTCCCGGGTCAAGAGTCACACGATACCAATCATGCACCACAAACGGCGCACTCCGCGGCTTTTCGAAGCGCACATATATGTCGCTGAAAAAAAGACCGAGCTCCGGCCGATTGCGAACCAACAGCCACTCGGCGGCGGTTGGGGTCGGAGGAAGCAGTCCGATCAGCGCTGCCGACTCTCTCGCGAGTGCGCGAAAATAATCGTCTGGATCCGTACGGAACTGGCCGACCTGCGCTATATGGTGCAATTGATCTTCAACAGTCATTAGGCTCGCCTACAAGCCGGTAGCGTTCTCGCATTTCGGCGCGCATGGACGCTTCCACGTCCGAATCCGCAGAGGCACGGGTGGTAACACCGTACAGGGCCGTCTGTTGGGCCGGATCCATTGCTAGCGGGTTCGCCAATTCTTCTTCCACAGCGCGGCGCAAATCGCTCAGGAACGGTTCAACCGCCTGCGCGTGATTCGGGGTTGCGATCATGTGAATGGCGTCGGGATTGCGCTGCCGATCCAGTCGCCATTGCGTGGCTTCCATCCGATCCGCGAGCGCGAAAATATTGAGCTCGTTTGATTGCACGGCGAATACGCTCATGTCCGGCACGCCGACGATCGATAGCGGACTCAAGTCTCGAATGCCTTCCATCAACTTCGTTGTCACCGCCATCGTCTCGGCGGCGATTCTGTTATAGCCTTCCTCGCCGAGGGTCATGATCGCCGCCCAAGCCGCCGCGATCGCGCCACCCGGGCGAGTCCCGAGCATGGTGGGAGACCCGTAAAGGCCCCCAGACCAATCAGTGCTGACGAAAAACTGTTGCTCAAACAAGTCCGGATCTCGATATAGAACGACCGATGCACCCTTCGCCGTGTAACCGTTTTTGTGGAGATCCGTAGAGATCGACGTCACGCCGGGGACCCGGAAATCGAATGCTTTGACGGAATACCCGATACGTTCAAGAAACGGCAGCAGGAACCCGCCCAGACACGCGTCGACATGTAGGCCGACGCCCGCGTTGGAACAAATCGCGCCCAATTTTTCGATTGGATCGATGGTGCCATAGGGGTAACACGGAGCAGACGCAATCACCGCAATGGTATCAGGGCGTATCAATGATGCAGCTGCATCGGCGTCTACACGATAGTCCGGACCCAACGGTATCTGACACACCCGTACTCCGAAATACTCACCGGCCTTGAGAAATGCCGGGTGTGCAGATGCCGCGACCAATATTTCCGGCGAGGTCACTTCGGGACGGTGAACCCGGTTCCAGTCGCGATATGCTTTGATGGCAAGCAAAATACTCTCGGTACCGCCGGACGTCATGGTGCCGTACGGTTGCGAGGACGACAGCAACGGCGCCACCATGGCAACCACTTCACGTTCCAACTTACCGAGACTCGGAAAAGCCGCCGAGCTTAATCCATTTTCGGAAAAATAAAGGCCGTAGACTTCCTGTAGAAATCTGGAGTGCTCTTCGCCTCCATAGTACACAAGGCTCCAACTCTTACCCCGCCGCCAATCGTAGTCGGCAGCCTTTGCTTCTGCTAACTCCCGGAAGAGCTGCGTTTTGGCAATGCCCACCGCCGGCATTTTGGTCATCACGTCACCGTGCTTGTCAAAGGCTCTGCAGTCACCTGATCTAACTCACAACCTCGCGTATTGATCTACAAATCGCTGAAAGTGACCTTCGTAGATCCCTTCCCCAAGTGCCAGCTGCGGTAAATCGAGCCCACCAATGATATTGACTTCAAGTAACGCAGGCCCCTGGTCAGTGAGCGCCACATCCCACGCCTGCATTCTTAATCCAGGCAAGGAAGCAGCCGCCGTCAGACACATTGTTACGGCTGCATCCCAGTCGGGCAGTTGAAAATCTTTAAACGAATGCTTAGTCGATGGATGCTCAGCAATTTCCTTCATATTGCGTCCCCGACCGCTGACAACTCGCAACACCCTGCCGGTGGCTACATCCAAATGCGCCATCATATTCCCTGGCCTCCAATAATTGTCGGCGATATTGTCGCCGCACGCGATCTTCCAAACCGCTCGAAACAATTGTGGCCCCGCGTCGCTCACAAGAACAATCATCCGGACACTGGAAATTCTCTGGATGCCGATGTCGGCAAGCTTGGCATTCGGCCGGATGAGCTGCTGAATGACCATGCCGTCTTCGCCATGGACTTCCGCGATTTGAGCAAATTCCGAAAAACTCAACGTATTTCCATCGGATGTATTGAAACGCTTGGCAGGTTCGTCCACCTTTTCAACAGCGATTACATCGCGACTGTACATACCCGTGATAGGCTTGATTACAAAAGGACTATCGCCCAAGCTCGCGAAAAAAGCCGGCATTGATTCCAAACCCCAACAGGTCGGCACCTCGCCGTACTTTCGAAAGCGATGAACTACACCGATCACTTTTGGTATGGGGAATCCCCAAGACTGCAACAACGCATAAGTTATTAATTTGTCGTTTGCGATCGCGCTCCATCCCGCCGAGTCGAATGCTCGCGCTAAGCGACGCTCCATGGCTTTACCGAAGAACTTGCGTCTGGATACGGAGTCCCCAAAACTGCGTGTTTCGTATAGCTTGAAGTCGTAGTACTCATCGGGGGACACACATCCTTTTCCGAAGTTCAGCGCAGCCATTTCAAAAAACTGCTGGGTTCGAGTTTTGCCGTTCGCATGCCGAATCGCGTCGCCATTCTGGTTCAACGCACTTCGTGCCGCGCGCACAAAAGTTACCGCACCAGTGAATCTACGCTTTACTTGGTTCAACATTTGTCGTGCTCTCCGCGCACAGATCATCCGTGCCATCAGCCTTAACTCAAAAACCACCGCCGAAGGATCAATTAATCCGACCGTTGACTAGCGTGACGAGCGCACCTTGGCAGTAAAACCGGCAAACAGGCGCGCAACTTCTTCCCAAATTGGATGTTTCATAACAATGGCGGTTAGAAGCCAACCAACTGCCGATCCCAACATTCCTATTATCAGCATTGCCACCGGATTTTCCCACTGCAACGGGTTCCGGATCCAAAATATCCAGGGCAGCGCGATCGATCCCGCTGTTATCACAAGTCCCGGTATAATTGCTTGCGCATAATCTCGGACTCTTAGCCCCATAGCGTGGTTCAAGAGCTTATAAGAATAGATAAGGCCGATGACCGAGGGTATGACCATGGCCAGCGCTACGGTCTCGAGCCCAAGGGAGACAGTCGCCACTACCACCATAATCGTTGCCGCAAAAACGGTAATACGCAAGCGCACCAGTCGGGAAACCGCGCCGACTGCAACGAGCGCTTGCCCCGCGAATGCAAAAATGACATCCACTGCAGCATATATACATAACAAGCGCGCTAAGGGAACAGCGGCATCCCATTGATTTCCATACAGTACTCTGATCATCGGGAAGGCGAACACTGCCACGAATGCATAAAATGGCCAAGCAAGTGCCGTGATCAAACTCAAGCCGTGGGCGTAAAATCCTCGGATGGATTCGCCTGCGCGGTGCTTTGCCGACATGTGCGGTAAGACTGCCGGTCGGACTGCAGACAACACAACTCGGTCGAAAAGCTTGTTTACCGCGATAGCTTTACCGAAGAAGCCCACTGCAGACGTATTCATGGCACGGCCAATTACTAACTCTGGCGACCCTTCCTGAAGGTCTTTCGCGATTGCAGCCAGGGTTGCCGAACCGCCAAAATTCAGTACGCGTCGCCACTCCTTGAAGCCGGGACGCACTTTCAGCCGTTGTGGAGCAAAGATTTGCGTCAAGAGTACGGTTGACCCAACGCCAACGACTGCACCCCACGCGAGACTCAGCGGACCAAACCCCATCCATGCCAATACAACAGAACTTGAGTGCCGAAACAGCTCACTAAGAACAGAGATGCGAAATATGACGTCGAATCGCATCTCGCGGTTCACGAGGGCCAACAGAACCGAGCCAAACGGGATAATCGCAAAATTAAGCGCAAGGACACGTAATACGCTGCCAACGCCAGGCTCACCATAAAACTTCGACGCAAGCGGGCTCAGCAGTATCAATACGATTGCAATGGTCCACGCAATGACTAGCGTGATGCCAAAGGCCGACCTGATGCGATCTGTTGTCAGATCAATTTCTTGGACAATGTATTGGCCGACACCGAACCCTCGAACGGAATGAGCAAGGTTCACGAATATGGCCGCTAGCGAAAAGACTCCTATCTCCGCCGGGGTCAATAGGCGCGCCAAAATCATGGTCGCAATGGTAGAAATCACGAGCATGGAATAGCGCGTAATAACCGTTACGACAACGGACTTCCGTACCCCTTCCTTTGTTGGAGGCGCTTGTTCGGCCATGGCATTCGCTACTGAGGACGTCTGGAGCGCGCAGTGGCGACGCTGGAAAGTTGGGCATCAAATGTGTGCGCCAATTCGCGGGTCAGACTATGGCGGCTGTAGTGCGCAAGCGCTTCCGGACTCGCCGATCTTTCATCCAACGTACCGTTGCTCCACGATTCAAACACTTCTTTCACTGCGTTTTGCAAAGCCGACTCATCCGCCGGATCAATCGCCCAACCGCCGTTCGTCTGCTCTAGAACCGACTGCGCGGCGCCTTTGCGAACCAACGCCATAACCGGACGCCCGGCCCGTAGATATTCGAACAGCTTGGCCGGTACCAGCCCGACGGTGTCATCCGATGCCTGCATCAGCAAAAGCAGATCCGCGCTGACGATCTGCTCCAGGGCTTGCTCGTAGGGTATACGGGCTTCGAACGCCACCTGATTTTGCATGCCCAGCTGTTCGATCGTCGACCGCACGGCTGCGGACGACGCATAATCGCCGGGACCAATGAAGCGCAGCCGCACCTTATCGAGATCGATGAGTCCTTCGTCTGCGGCATGCCGCAGCGCCCGAAACAATGGAATCGGGTCACGAAACTCCGCGTTGATATTGCCAGCATGTACGATCTGTAGGTTGCCGCCGGCCGCTGCCGCCCGTGGCGGCAATGCGTCGAAATCGGCTTCATCGTAGCCATTGAATATGCACCGAATTTTGTTGCGTACCAGATCGCCGTAGCGCGCCATCAAATCGTCTCGCAACTGAGGTGTGCTGGTCACGATTGCGGTGGCGCGCGCGACCGCGCGTCGCTCAAGCCGTCTGGCAAACCAGTGCACGATCCATGGCGTACCCGGTTCGGGGGGCTCTTCGTACCATGGGTCGCGAAAGTCCATGACCCACGGACGCCCGGTCGTGGCCGCCAAACGAGCGGCGATCAAGTGCGCAGTTGCGTGTGGACTCGTTGAGTAAATAAGGTCGTAGGGGTCAGTGTGATACGCTCGACTTCCAGCCTGAACCGCCCAGGGAAACCAACCGATCCAGGAATCCGGTACGGCCAAAACCGCAGGATACCGGCGTAGCACCGACAAGTGCCGCTTGGTATTGAGATACCGCGTGCGGATCACCTTGACGCCGGCGGGAATCTGCTTCTCGAGCGTTTCATCGACGATTTCATAAGCGCTGCGCTGTAATGTCAAAACGGTCACACGCCAGCCAAAATCCGCCAGATATTTGGCGTATTTCAACGTACGCAACACACCGCTGGAACTGGCTTCCGGAGGGAAATGAAAGACCACGAAAAGCGCATGGCGAAGCCGGCTTGTGTCCGGTCTCGCATGATCCGGCGATCGATTCGTTTGGACTTCGGATTCAATGGAACGCATGTACTGACAACTCGAAGTGGGACACGCTGATTAATGAAGACGCTCTACGGAAGACATCGGACTCGCAGTGCGATCGATCTTCAGCGCAATGGCGGGGTTAACCGGAGAATCGAGCTTACAAATCAGAGTATCCGGAGAAGACTCCGACACCGCCAGGGGAAAATCGATTTCGGAATCTGCATTCGTTACCAACAGGGTCGCCCGCCAGAACGGTCCGCTTACGGTCGCGCGTGCACGTACCACCCACGTCGGGACTACCACGCCATAGGCCGGAGAATGCCAACCGGGTTGTTCGACGTCGCTGCCGCGATGAAGACTGATGCTTTGAGGGGCGGAGCAATGCGAGAAGATGCGGAGCGTATGCCCGCCGGCATGAAACCGCGGTGTATCGGACTGGGCTTCCAACTCGGCGTACGGGTGCATGTGCCACAAGCTGTCAATCGCACCATCTTCACGAAGAGTCCCACTATCGACAATCAGCAATGCGCCGTCCGAGGTCAATATCACGTAGCGGTCGATTTCGGGAAACCTGTCCTGCCCAGCGGCGCTGACGCCCAAATGACGGCCTCGACTCCACACGAAACCGTCTTCTTCCCCGATCGCGATCATTTGCGCATCGGCCTTTTGCAGCCAACCGAAAGAGCCGGTCTTTACCTGAACGCCGGCGCCATGTCCGTTCACCAGTAAACTGCTGTGGGCACAGGCATTGGCGAAATAGGCCCGGCGCGATTCGCCGCGCGCGTAACTGAAGGTACCGGCATCCGCAAGCCACGGTACTTCCGCGGCAAAATAGTCGATGTTGAGCGCATCGTCGTGGCCGTGACCGGCACGCTTTCCCATACCGTGAACACTACAGTCGAAATGCACATGGGCGCTCTCGGTACGAAGCACGACGTGGCCATCGAACTGGCGCGCCAATATGCGCGGACCGACCTGATGGCCGGTCGCAGTCGGGAATTCTGATACCGTCCTCCCGGTAAACCAGAACGTCTCTTCCTGAACCCACGCCGGCCGCGAAATTAATGGTGCTTGAAATCCGGATACCGCTTCGAGCAGCGCGAGCACACGCATCGGTTCTATGGTCGTGCGGCCCGTGGGACTGAACAATGGCATGCCCTCATCTCCGTAATCCGGCATGGAGCCGTCGGGACGCACAAGCATGAACAGGTACTCCGCACAGCGGGCCAACCGCTCGCGGATCACGGCTGGTATCGTCAGCTGGTTACGGTCAGCGAGTAAGGTCGCAGTAAGGAGCAGTTCGGTCACGAACAACTGATAACCTAACGCTTCCTCTTTGTGTACGCCGCCCGCTGAGAACTGTTCGTCGGCGACTTCACCGAGAACCGTCAGGCCCGTATCGCGCCAACGGCTGGCGTTTTTGAACTCCGGGTACAGCAGCCCAATAAAAAACAGTCCGAAGGCTTCAGCTGCAAGATGATTGTTGCGGTTCGTATTCTGAGCGCATTGACGTTCAATCATTTCCCCGTAGCGCGCGATCAGCGCCAGCATCCGCAGCACGTCCTGTTCACGCCACGTGCTGCGGTCGGCGACATACAAACAATGCGTCCACATAAACGCACGCAGGGACAATTCCAGGCCGTCCGAAATGTATTCTTCATCGATAGGCGGATTGTCGCGAAGCCAGTGATTCCATTGGATCTGCATGTAGTCGGCATATTTCGCTTCGCCCGTGATGAGTCCGGCACGCGCCACGACCGCGAAATGACGGTGCAGATTCAACTCGATCCAAAACCGGGTGTCGATGTCGCGCCGCGGGCGAAGCGACATGCTCGAATGCCAGATACGCTCCTGGGTGAGTGGATCGATGGTCCAGCGTACCGGTGATTCGAGCTGGACGCTTCCGAGTCCTGCAAGCCTGATTCTTCCCGCGAGCACTTCATCTGCTTCTTCGATTGCATTCTCGTGGCTGGCGAACGGGTTCGCATTTCGAAACCAATCCAGATCTTGTTCATCAACGAAATATCGAACTGTACTGCGCTTTTCGTGGAGGGTAAATGTCGCCAGGTCTACATAGTTGCCGGCTGTTATGCCAAGGCCACTCCAATCGACAACCTTGGCCAAATGCGACCGACCAACGCCGCCGACGAATCCGTTACGCGCACTCGCGCGTTGCGCTGCGATTCGCAGCTTGCGCAGTTGTCTTCGCGCCTTGCGCGCGGGCCAAGTGACGAATCGAATCACGCGCAAAACGCTGAACGCGTGCCACGATCGGAACAGCGTGTGCCGTACGCTGACAAGCTCAATTGTGTCGCGCTCCCTCGGCCGCCATCGGATGTTGCTCCGACGACACGCGCGACTGCCACTCGCCACGATTCGTATTCAACAAAATCGCCAGGTTCGCCACTCGTCGAATCTGCATGGCAGACAGCCCCCCGGAGCGCGGGAAAGCTCGAACGCCGTCGCAAAACTGCGCGACATCCAGTATCTGCGACAGATCCTCCTCAGCAGCAACCACCGCAGCCTCGATATTTTGAGCTTGGTCGACGATCATGCTTGCGGGATCCAGCACCGGAGCCGCAAATCGCGCTTTCCATCGCGGACCGAGCGAGGCGAGCGCATTGCGAACGCTTCCTGACAGGCGCTGCCCAAACGCCGCGCCTCGCAAAGATCCGCCGAATAGCCTTGGGAACCGCCGCGCTGCGTAGTCCAGATAAAGCCGCTGCTCAGTCAAGTCCTCAACGGGCGCGGCCGACCAGTATTCGAGCATATGAGGCTCGTACAGAAATGGCACCACACCGATTACATTTTGCATCAAGTTCGGCTGCGCCCCGGTGAAGCGGCGCTGCCGACCGTACCAGTCCAGGTGCAACTGCGCCTGGTGTCCATGCGCGAACTGGACCGGATCAAGCATGGACCGGATTGCACCTTCGACCACGTCCGTGGAATCTCGGCGTGCCTTGGGAGTCAATATGCTTGATTCGGTCCAGTTCCAATCCACGTTGCCGCGGCTCCATGCGTCTCGATGCGACTCGACGCTGTCACCGCGTGCGGGAAGCAAATGTTTCCCTGAGACCGCGTCCCCCATGAAACCGATCAGGACGCGATTGCTGCGGGCGCCCAGGTATTCGAGCCACCCCAACCAGTCCGGCCAGTGGAAACCGCCCAATGCTCCCGTTTGCTCTACGCACAGCCGCCAGCCTTCCCAATGCGTTCTTCCCGGATCGTATACGCTGGTCGTCAGCGACGCGGACCGGGCGACCCGTTTTGCACCCCTGACTTCGCCGCTGCTCGAGTGCCCGAACGTGTATGCGCGCGGTTGCGATCCCGCTTCCAGCATGAGACCCAGCCCATAGCGACAATCCAATCCAGCCGAAAGCGAGATGTCGAGATCGTGAGGCGTCGACCGGATCCAGGTCGCGGCCGCCTGGTCGAGGATATCGCCGAATCGGCGCATACGTTCGACGTAGGAATCGCGATGCTGTTCTCCATAGCAGACCTGGCGGCTTGAAATGGATACGGCATCCGCATTGCAGTGAAAGGTCGCCCCCGCAGGTAGCAAGCGAATATTCTGAAAGCAGGTTGAGTCGTCCAGCGCATATCCGACCGCGAGCGTGATCAGCATGTGCTCGTAGTCGAGTTCGACGTTCCCTTGTAACATCGATGCAAGCGCGCCGAAATCCGGCCCGAACGCGTACCCCCAGGGCATTTTTGCCACAAATGTCCAGCCTACACCGAGCACGTCATTGCCAATCCGCAGCGAGTGTGTGGCCTGATTGTAATGTACGCCAACCCAGTGACCCGGGAGCCTCTCCCAGAGCGGCTCCGGCGCCTGCACCGTGCTTTCAATTTCTTTTTGCGGGCAGGGTATGTTGCCGCTGATCGCCACAAGTTGCCCGGCGGCGGGTTCAGCATGCGCAAACTGAGACACTTGCTTTCCGTTATGAAGCCGAAAACAAGCGAATTTGGCGGATCGAGCGACACTGTCTGCGCGCAACATACCGATGCGGCAACTGCGCGCCGCCAGTTCCTTCGCAAACATGCCCGCATCGACCGTGTCGGAAAATGAAATAGCGCCAAGCAGCAATTTTATGCTCCCATCCTTAGAGCGAAGAATGACTTTTGGTTCATGACATCAGCTTGCCCAGCACAGGGATTCGGGCGCTTCGCGCAATGCCGGATTGCCGCGCCCGATTTCTTCCAGTAACAACGCGTCCATTGTGAACTTCACGGCCCAATTGAGATATTCGAATTCGCCGTACGCGCCGTATACCGGGTAAGCACCCTTCACACCACCGCGTCGGCCGGACGACCGCGTCCTTAGATTGATGGTCGAACGCATGAACGCATTTGCTTTCGTCGCCGCCGCGTCCAGACCAGTGCGGATTCCCAGCTGATGCAAACGATTCCAGACAATCGACATCTGCGAATTGCCGGTCAGGCAACTCCAGCGCACTGCCGCGGACCATTGTTGGTCGTAGCGGCCGGCAAGGCGTCCGTCGTCACGCTGGACGCCGGCCAACGCCTCTGCGGCAATTGCCGCATGCTCGACATAGCGGTCGTTCCCTAGCGCAACGCCGGTTTCCAAGACACCTTGTACCGCGTACGCAATCGTATGAACCAATGGCCGCTTGGCGTCGCTCAGACAATTGTCGGCAAACCAGCCGTTCGCTTGTTGGCGACTCAACGCCCATTCCACGCTCCTTGACGCCGCTTCGGCGTAACGATCATCGCCGGACACTTGCGCGAGAAGCGCCAGCGCCCAGCCAACCCGCGTGTTGTACACGGTGCTGCCGGGCGCCGCGAATTGCGATGTTCCTTTGCGCCAGAATCCCTCCGGATCCTGGTTTGCGACCAGAAAGTCGCCGGCCTTTCGCGCTGCATCGAGAAAGCGCGGCTCGGAGGTTTCCCGAAACGCCCGGCACCAACCAAAAATCACCTGACCTGTGTTGAAGACCGCGGGGCTGGGCGTGAAGTCGACGGTACCGCCCATTACCGCGCCGTTGGACATTTGAATTTCCGCTTCCCAGTGGGCCATTTCAAGTGCTCGGCGACGATATTCGGCATCCTGGGTAAAATGGTAGTAGTCAAACAGCGTCGGGATGATGTATCCGGTCGTCTCTGGGTACGATCCAAACCATTTCCGCTTTGCAAAAAAGGGCTTATAAACCAGCGAGTAGCTTCGGGCAACACCCCGATCAGGAGTCGCATCCTGGGCTCGGCAAAGCCACCGCGCCAACTCGGCTAAATGCACATTATTGTCGTCCGAATGCCTGGGCAGTATGCCAAAAAAGTCACGCAGGGATTCTGCAAACACCTCCCGCCCGGTGAAGTACACGAACGGATGCGCGTGCAGAGTTTTTATGATTTTTTGCTTGATGCTGACGTTGCCCATCGGTCTCGCCCGTCCCCCATTGTCTTCTCGTATCTCGTGATAAGCGCGGATTACCGCCATCATCAGTTGTACATTTCGCCGTGATCAAGCTTCGCATATAATCGGTAACATTCCATCGGTGCGCCGAAGCATCCGGTGCGAACCCGAGAACGACTATAAGAACCCGACACTCTTTTGGTTCATGTAGCTTCATTCGCCCGCAAGCCAAACCAACAGTTCAACCATGTCCATATTTGCCAAATTTCCGAAACTACTGGACCCCGATATCCGAGCCAAGAATATCGATGCCCTACGAATCAAAGTTCGTGAGCAGTATTTTCGCCTACGCGATCCCGCCATTCCGGATCCGATCTTCGTTATCGGTTGTTGTCGAGCGGGTACCACCATCACCTTCGAAACGATCGCGCGATCGAAGCAGCTGCATACACTCGGTTACTCCACGCCCGAATTTTGGGACTCGTTGTACGGCCCTCATCACAACGGCTGGGCTTCTGAGGCCGCAGAGGCCACCGACGCGAAACCCGATCATCGCATCCGCGCTTTCGCCTTCTTCTACGCCCGACTTGGTCCGGGGCGGTACATTGACAAAACCTGCATCAACGTGATCCGTGTCCCTTACCTACTCGCTTTGTTCCCCCGCGCTCATTTCGTATTCATTTATCGCGACGGGCGAGACAACGTCAGTTCACTGATCGACGGTTGGCGCGTCGGCGGTCCATTCGGCCTCAGGCAATTTCTCGGCCCATTTCCCGAGCCGGTCAACATCAACCAAGGCGAATACACAGATTGGCATTTCATACTTCCACCGGGTTGGAAATCCTATAACAGCGCGTCACTCGAGCAAGTTTGTGCATTTCAGTGGAATAGCACCAATGCGTTGGCACTGGACGCCAAACTCATTGTTCCGAAAAGCCAGTGGACCGAGATTCGGTATGAAGACCTGTTTGACAGCCCCGCAGAGGTGTTTCGATCTACATTCGAGCAACTGGGTCTCGAATTCACGCCTGAAATCCAGGCGCATTGCCGAGACCTTCAGCAGCACCATACCAGCACGATATCCGGAGGACCTCGCAAACAGAAATGGCGCACTCGCAACGCGCAGGAAATAGGACGCATTCAAGACCGGATTGCACCCATGATGCAACGCCTCGGGTATTCAATGGACGATTGATGCCCCGCTTTCTCTAGCTACCGACGCTGATGCGTGCCTGAAGTTTCTTCCGAAACTGATTCAACCCCTCTCTCATGGGACTGAGCACTTTAACGCCCGACGTGCATGACACGGGTTCGGTGCCAAGCCGCTTCTTAAAGCGGTAGATGCCGTGCAGCGGATCACCCTCCATCTCAGCGGATGCCGGTAGACCGCCTCGATTGAGTTGATGAAAGCCACGGGTGCGGAAATACTGTACCGCGCACCAATACAGGCCGCTTTGCGCCCCCATTTTATAGCCTTCCTTGGTGCTTCCGCTGAAAATCGAATACGCTCTCCCATTGAAGGCGCCGAACAATATGGCAGCGACAATTTCGTCTCCCTCGCGGGCCACGAAAAGATTGGCGATTCCCGGTTCAACAAGATACTTTTGAATCCGCTCATAGAACAGATCGGACTTGGTCAACTCATAGCCCTGGCCCCGCTTCGAACGCCGCTCCTGTGCCGTTTCGCGCGCAACCCGCAGACCATACAAGTCCGCGCGATCTGAGCTTTCCTCGATCAGGATACCCTCGCGCTCCATCTTGCGGATGCGCGCGCGCTGGTCTTTGGCAATGTTGTTCAATAGTTCTTGTTCGTCTTTACGCAGATCAGCCAAAAACTCCAGTCGCTTCGTGCATTCATAACCGTGATCCAGCGGTGAAAACATACTGTCGCAGCTCATATTGGAATTCAGCACGAATCTGGCGCAGCCGAGCTGCCGGGCTTCGTTCTCCAACATATTCATGACCGCATCGGCTTGTTCCGCGTCCTGCAACGCTGGATGCGCGGATAGCTCGACCTGACCGCTGATCTGCGCAAGGATCGGTGTCGACGAACGCGTGTGCTGCATGACCGCCATCGCAATTATTGCGCCCTTTCCGTCTCGAATAGTCGCATAAAGCGGTGTGCTGCCTCGCAGATCCCGTTGATACTCTGCCCATCCGGAACTGTGGAACAAACCTCCACCGAGCGCACTGAGCTCTTCGTCCCAGTGCTCCGGCGCGTCGCCGCGCGACACTTTGACTTCAGTTGGCATCTCTTTCCTCCACCGGCAACTCCCTAATGCGGTGATGTCCGCAGGCAATGGTCCTCAGCATGTGACTCAGACCGTCCATGTCGAATCGCGAACTTGATCCGCCGGGACTTTACTGACCACGTAGCGATATTTCCCGGACGGCTCGGGGGGGATCGAATCCACTAGTTCAATTTCAATAGTCACATCCTTGCCTAAACGCCGTGCGAAACCCTTTTCAATGTGCTCGCCATACTCCGCGGCCCAATGTTCTTTGGGTACAATCTGGACGCGCACAAGATTTCGGCTTTCCTGCAGGATTTTGAAACTATCCACTTCCGGCATATCGCGCAAAATATAGATCAATGCCAAACCATGCATCACCGTACCGTCCTGGGCAACGATAAAATCCGTGGTACGGCCTAGCACCGATTTCAAGATCGGCAAGCCGCGGCCACATGCGCATGGCTCATCGGACAACACACCAACATCTCCGGTGCGATAACGCACAAACGGAAACGCTCTGGTCGCAGTATGAGTAATGACGATTTCTCCCGGGCACCCCGGATCAACCGGCCGACCCTGCGGATCCAGAGTCTCGACCACGATATCCTCCGCACAGATATGCATACTCCCGGCCTGACATTCATGCGCAATGAAACCGGCGTCGCGGGCGCCATATCCGTTTGCCACGGCACAACCAAACACACTCGAGATGCGGGCTCTCTGCTCTTCCTGCAGCTGCTCCGCGGTAACGAAGGCCACTTTTATGCCCAAGTCGTCCATACGGAGTTCGTACTGTTTCGCAAAACCTGCCACATGCGCCAGCGCTGACGGATAGCCGAACAGCATCTTCGGTCGCATCCTGCGAATCTCATGAACGAATCCGCGTAGCTTGTCTTCCGACATCTCGAATGCGGGCAACAGCTTGCTGCGCAACAAACGATCGCGCACCGCACGGATCCGGTCCTGGCTTCCCAGTTCAATGGGAGATCCCCACAATACGATTTCCGGATCGCCGATATCGACATCCCACCAGCGCGTCGCCCGCCATTTTGCTGCAACGTCGTGGCTGATGCGTTCCGCACCGAGATAGAATATTAGCGGTTCGCCGCTCGAACCCCCGGTATTAAAACGCTGCACCCGCCCCGCGTTATCCGCCAGCATGCGTTCACTATGCCGTCTGATGTCCGCCTTCGTCAGCGGCGGCAACCGCATCAACAGCTCTATGCTACCGACGGTTTGCGGGTCGAAACCACGTTCCCGAAACAGCTCCCGGTAGTACGGTACGTGCTTGGAAATATCGACCAAAAAGTGTCGCAGCCGCTCTCTCTGCAGGGTCTCGATCTGCTCGCGTGGCAACCATTGCGAACGCTCCAAGGCACGTCTGACGCTAACCGTTTGATGGTGCTTGAGACGCTCGTGAAGCGGAAAAGCAATACTGGACGCGAATACAGTCCACAGGTTCCTAGGCACGAATTCGGTCCGCGGCGTTCGAGCTGAGTGAGTAACGCAGTGTTTCGAAGCGCTCAAGCAGCTGTGCACAGAGCTTATCGATAGCCGGGTCGATACCCGGAGGGGGCTTTCGGCGTATGGAGCTCGCGAACACGTGTCGCGAAACGTAGCTGGAGTATTCCAACCCCAAGAATTCGAATACCGATCTCAACTCCTCGTTCGGCTCCGTGACCAATGCGTCGTATAACGTCAATGCGACGTTCGTATCCCGGTCGAACCCCATTTCGAAAAAAAGCACGTTTCTCATGTACCAGAATAACGCCACCGCCGACGCATCATCGATACCAGGACGATACAGCTCACGGATCAATCCGTACGTTTCATCCGACATTCCCCTGCTGCGCCAATCCGATGCATTGCGATCGTCATAGATTCGGGCCATCGATCTCGGAAGACTCGGGAACGATACCAACGCCGAATTCACCATGTCGACGTAATCCCGCACGATCCAAACCATCTTCGATGGCCGGAACTGATTCATGAGTTCGTGCAAGCGGTCCAGTTCGCACAACGACTTGATCACGAACACGGGGGCGTTCGATCGTCGTACCAAATCCTGGATAACCTGCGGGTCTCTCATGATGTAGTCCTGAAATGCCCGAGAATCGCGCTCATGATAGACGTCGGTCACCCAGCTGCGCTCCAAAATATCCATCAGCATGTTCGTCCCCGAGCGCTGCGCCCCGGCGACGAATACGAACCGTTGGCCAGCGTGCTTTTTCCCGCGAAGTGAATGAAGCAGTCCCTTACGCGTCAACATGGACCAGCGCGCAACCTTTCGCTGCACCCGCACTGGAAACGAATTGCGCCTCACGCTGATCTTCCTTTTTCCATTGGAGTGTTCCGATTCAAACTCCGAAATTCGTCCACGAGTACATCGACACGGGTATCCCACGAGTTGTCGCGCGCATGTGCGACAATATGAGCGCTATCCCAGCGCTGCGACATCGCCCGCGACAGTGCGTCCGACAGGGCACACCGGTCGCCAAACGGGACCACCATCCCGAGGCTTGGGTCATCGACCACTTCACGGTTGCCGCCGACGTCCGTGGTCACAACGGGTAAGCCGCATGCCATCGCTTCCAGAATTACGTTAGCCCAACCTTCATTGCTGGTCGCCAGCACGAATACATCCGCCGCTGAAAGCGGCCATTTCAGATCGTCGGGCGCGATTGGACCCAGAAAATGGACTCGGTCCTCGACCCCGAGTCGTTGGGCCAATGCTTGTAGTTCCGCGCGATTATCGCCCTCGGGGCTGGCCCCGCCGACGACGAGGTAATGCAGTTGCCGATATCGCTGCAGCAGGTCGGGAAGACATTCAATAACGCGATGAAAGCCTTTGCGAGGGACCAGGCCGCCAACCGTGATCAGAACCTGCGCGCTATCCGGTATTTCAAAACGACGTCGCGCGTCGGCCTTGGAGACGGGGCTGAATCGCTGCACATCTACACCATTGCCCACTACCCGAATTTTCTCGGCATCCGCACCCAGACTCGCGACGTGACGCTTCAACGAATCGGCGACTGAGAATACACGTTCGGCACGCGACAATGCCTTACACATCAACGCCCGGCGAACCCGGCTCTTCGAAAGAGGAACCTCCGTTCCGCGCAAGGTGATGGTCGATTTCACCCCCAGCCAGCGCGCCAGCAGCGTTGCAGCGTATCCATCTGGATAGGCGAAATGTGCATCGATGATCTGAAAGCCGAATTTTCGCTTGAGCCGCCGCATCAACGGCAAACAACATACCGCCATACTCAATCCATCGAGACCGCGTCCAATTAGGGGCAGCGCCAAAAATCGTGGGTAATACGCCTCGACACCGTCCTGATTTTCGCGCACAGGCGCCTTCGGCCGGTAACCCGGTTTGAAACGGCGCAACAGCCCCTGGAATGGGAACCATGGCTTGGGGGAAACCACCATGAGCGGTAATTCGGCACCGACCCTGAACATCCGCTCGCGGATAAATAATCCGGCGGTGGGCTGACCGCTATTCGGAAACAGTGACGCAAACACGATCAGGCGCGGGTTCGCTTCGGTTTGATCGAGATCCAAACCGTTCAAGACCACCGCTTCGTTAGTCGGCACTGACTCTGGAACCATCGAAGCGGCTACCGAGCAGTCGCTCATACACGGGCCGATAGTGGTCGACGCTGATAGTCCAGTTACGTTCCCGTTCGACGAAAGCCCGACCTGCCGCGCGCCGCGAAGACCACCACTCTTCATGTGACAGTAGACTCACGACCGCGTCTGTTAACGCGCGCGGATCTCCTGCCTTGAACAAAGACCCCGTTTCCCCGTCCTTGATCAATTCCCGGTGCCCACCGACGTCCGATGCCACCAATAATTTGCCTTGCGCCATCGCCTCGAGGGGCTTCAAAGGAGTGACAAGGTCAGTCAACCGTATGTCGATACGCGGATAAGCCAGCACATCGATCAGATCGTAATAGCGTTTAACTTCCGAGTGCGGCACCCGGCCTACGAAGGTGACATGGTCGCTGAGTTGTAAGGCGCGCGTCATGTCCCGCAGCCGTTCCGCTTGAGGACCACCGCCAACGAGGAGTAGATGAATTTCCGGCACTCGCTGCAAAACTGCGGGAAGGGCCTGAAGCAGCAGATCCAGCCCTTCGTACGCATAAAACGAACCAACAAACCCTACAACCTTTTTCCCTACCAGACCCAAAGACTCCCGCAAGGCCGGGTCCTCTGGCGTGTCGAACTGGAATTGATCGGGATCCACGGCATTTGGCACCACCGTGATTTTCGATGCCGGTATACCGCGGGATGCGATTTCGGTACGAAGACCCTGACAGATCGTGATTACCGCGTCCGAACGGCGCAATACCCGAGTTTCCAATGCGCGCGTCAATCGGTACCGCCAGCCGCCTTCGGTGCTGGTGCCGTGGTCGACTGCGGCGTCTTCCCAGAACGCGCGCACTTCGTATACAACCGGGATCCCGAACTTTCTTCCTGCTTTCACTGCCGCTTCACCATTCAGCGCAGGAGAATGTGCATGCAACAGATCAGGTTTCAGACGCGGTATCAGCTCAGCGAGTCTCTTGGCGGTCGCATCAATGATCGACCATTGATTCACGATGGGAAGCGCGCTGATTGCCCCACCGGGCGTTGGCGTTCTGTAAAACGTCAGCCCCTCAACTTGCTCCTCACCCGATAGCGTGCCGGCGGCGCTGTTATGTTTGGGCGTGGTCAAGTGATGGGTTTCCCATCCCATATTCCGTTGCCCACGCAAAATTGCCCGGCTTCGAAATGTATAGCCACTGTGCAGAGGTATCGAATGGTCGAAAATATGAAGTACCCGCACGACCTAACCTCGCGCAGCGACCAGAGCTTCAGGTGACGAGTGCTGACTTGTGCCCGCCATCTGCCGATAGAAAGACTCGAACATCAACAGTGACCACAGTGCGGCGCTGTTATCGCGACGCCCTGACTGATGCTGATCTACGAGTTCGCGTAGAAACTTCGCGTCGAAAAACCCGGTCTGCGCCAAGACTGGCCCAAGCACTGCATCCCGTACGCGCTTGCGCAACGGTCCACGGAACCAACCTGCCAACGGAACCGAGAATCCCATTTTCGGGCGATAGAGAATATCATCCGGCAGAAAGGGCTCCAGCGCCTTTTTGAAGATGAACTTGCCTTCACGACCGCGCAGTTTCAGATCCGGTGCAAGCCCCGACATCCACTCCATCAGCTTGTGATCCAAAATCGGCACGCGCACTTCCAATGAATGCGCCATGCTCGCTCGGTCGACTTTCGTCAGAATATCGCCGACCAGATAAGTCTTCATATCCAAATACTGCACCCGCGATAACGGGTGGTCGGTGGGTGCGCGCCGAGCGTGCTCACGCAGCACTTCGACTGCGCGATACCCGCCCAGTTTCCGTTTGAAATCAGCGCTGAAAAGCCGACTCCGCAATGCATCGCCCAGAACCGACACGCTATGGAAATAGCCCTCCTCTGCATCTCGCGCAAGCGCTTCGAAAGTGGCTTTGGCCCGAAATATTTTCGGCGCCCAATCAGCTTTGGGATAGATCTTACCGAGAGCACCGAATAAAGGCATACGCAAAGCGGGCGGAAACCAGTTGCGCATACGCTGTTCGTAAAGATGCCACCGGTAACGGCGATATCCCGCCAGATTTTCATCGCCTCCATCTCCCGACAAGGCGACGGTTACACGCTTGCGCGCGAGCTCGCAGACGCGATAGGTCGGCATCGCCGAACTATCGGCGAACGGTTCATCGTAAAGCGCCGCAAGGCGATCCACCAAATCGAAATTGTTCGGATCGACCGTTTCCACTTGGTGATTCGTATGATAGCGATTGGCCACTTTCGCGGCGTGGTCCGCTTCATTGAACTTGGGATCGCCAAATGATATTGAGCAAGTGTTCACCGCACTGTCGGAAAGACCCGCCATCATTGCGACGACCGCGCTCGAATCAACGCCTCCGGAAAGAAATGCGCCAAGTGGTACTTCGGCCACCAGTCTGATGCGGACCGCTTCGCGAAGTCGCTCGACCAGCTCCCGTTTCGCATCTTCTTCGCTGAGCCCGGAATGCGGCACGAACGGGACGTCCCAGTATTGTCGCGGACTCGCTACCGGTCCGCCCCGTTTGAGTTCCAAGGTAAAGCCGGGCGCGAGCTTGTAAACACCCGACAGTATGGTTTTGGGTTCCGGCACGTAGCCGTAGGCGAAATAGTCCTCGACCGCGGTCGGATCCAATTGTCGAGGGAGTTCCTGATGCACACGTAGCGCTTTGAGCTCCGATCCGAATATCAAATATCCGCTTGGCACAACTGCGTAATACAGCGGCTTGATCCCCACGCGGTCGCGCGCCAGAAAAACGGTGTTGCGATTGCGATCCCAGACCGCAAACGCGAACATCCCGCGAAAACGTTCCACGCACGCTGCGCCCCACTCTTCCCAGGCATGCACAATGACTTCCGTGTCGCAATGTGTTCGGAACTGATGCCCACACGACTGCAATTCGAGCGCAAGTTCCTTGAAATTGTAGATTTCACCGTTGAAAACGACGACCACGGTGTGGTCTTCGTTGAACAGCGGCTGTTGGCCGCTTGATAAGTCGATGATCGACAGACGTCGATGAGCCAGACCGACGCCCGGTTCGAAATGCAAACCCTGTTCGTCGGGTCCCCGGTGTTCCTGCACATCATTCATCCGCGCGGTAAGGTCACGATCGATCTCCCGGTTACCGCGGAGGTCTACGATTCCTGCGATCCCACACATTTTAAAGTGCGCTCCCAATCGTTCCGTCAATCATGGCCAAGACTCACTTACGCGCGTTCAGTTGCGGGCGCTTGCCGCTCGGGGTTTTCGTAGGGGACTCAACAGGGACTCGTAGACTCGAACGTACTGCTCCACCATTCCGTCAATACTGAAGAGTCTTTCCGCCCGAAGCCGTCCATTGTGCCCGTGGACACGCCGAAGCTGCGGATCATCCACATAACTTGCCAGGGCCGCGCACATCGCTTCCGGATCGTCACGCGCTACGAGCGTCCCCGTCGAACCCGATTCAACCAGTTCCGAATTGCCACCTACGTGAGTGGCGACCACCGGCCGGCCACTGGCCATGGCCTCGAGAATCGTATTGGAAATACCTTCAGCCAGCGAAGGCAGGACGAAGACATCACATGCACGCAGCAATTCGGCAGTGTCATCACGTCGCCCTGGCAGCCACGCAGAGTCCGCCAAGCCTTGTTCACGCAAATATCCCGCCACCGTTTCCCGAAGACGCCCGTCGCCGATCATGACCAACCGCAACATGTTACGGAGACCGGGTCGAACCTGGATTAGCCGTACGAATGCGCGCGCGAGCGTCATCTGGTCCTTTACTTCCTCCATGCGGCCGATGGTTGCAATCACGATTGATTTGGCATCGGCAAAGCCGCGCGCGGGTATTGGCTCGCGCAGCCCCGCCGGTGGGTGAAATTTGACCGTGTCCACACCGTTGCAAATGCAAGCGACACGCTCCGGCGCCACGCCCACTTCCGATTGCAAATAAGCCGCGAGATGTTGCGACAGCGGCACGTATTGTTGTACGAACGGGCGAAAGGCGCGGCGCCAAATGCGATACTTGCGGCTTATCCCATCCAGATCGTGTACGTCCCACCCATGTTCGCCGTGCACTCGTCCTCGCACGCCCGCGAGCCAGGCAGGTAGCTGCGCCTCGAGGGCATTCAAATTCCGCGTATGCACGATATCCGGCTTCATTGCCCGAAAAAGTCGATACAAACGCAAGTGCAATCCCAAGTCTTTGCCCTCACGTTTGTGTAATGCATAAACCGGCACGGCGCGGTCGAGCCGGTTCTTGAAATCGGTGAATTCACTCAACGCAACGACGACATGCCGG
Source organism: uncultured Gammaproteobacteria bacterium (assembly GCA_963849825.1). GTDB lineage: Bacteria > Pseudomonadota > Gammaproteobacteria > JASBUN01 > JASBUN01 > CAVXJN01. The sequence goes on from CAWKIK010000003.1 coordinate 59,127, forward strand.
AACCGATTCTCCGGAATGCGATTAATCAGATTCACGACACCGTTTTCCAGTCCACCGACATCAAACCGGAACAAAACGTGGGCGATGAGGGGAACGTCACGCATTCAATAATCGGCCGATGGCGATCAATTCGACGTCGAATCCGCAGCCAGCAAAGTGCGATCGAGAGCCGGCATGGCGCTCACTGAAAAATCAAGCAACCGGTCCCGGGCGCGCTCCACGCTTTCGATCACTGGGGTATACAGCACAATTCCGGCGCCTCTTCGCCGTCCCACCGTCAGCTTGTCCAGCGCTTCGTGAAACTTAACCGTGTAGGGATTGTCGAGGTGATTTCCATTCACCCAGTACCACTGCCACACCAACAAGTCTCCTTCCCCGGCCCGTAATCGGCGCTCTCTGACATGACGGGTCACCCCATTCAGATCGATTGCCATTGTCCGTCTTCCGGTGATATGCCACGCCGACTTTTCAGTCGCAAGCACGTTTTGGAAATTGATCAACTCACTTCCCTGCCGTTGCGCGCCGTAATAGGCCACAAACAATCCCGCGCGCTCGTCGCCGCGACGATATGCCTCGGACATCGTAGCAGTCGGATTCACGTATACCGGAGCCCAGTCCGTGAATTTCGCGTTCGGCGTCGGCTGCCATCCATCACCGATTGACGGCGCACTTAGCTGCATTGACGGTAGTTGCGTCGGGCGCGCTTCGACCAAGTGCGCCCACGCGGGGAAAGTGCCGAGCGTGACAATTCCGGCCAAACCCACAATCGCGAGTCGACCGCCCGATCCCGGCGTGCCCGCGAGCAATGGTTTGCGTTCATTCGTGTTGCCCGCTTCCGGCTCTCGAAGAAAGCTACCAATCCAAAACAAGATCACCATGAGCAGGGCAAAAAACACCCACCCATAAATAAAATGATCGATCCCGACCGCGAGGCGCATCTGACTCAAGTGACCGATCATTACAATCGCATAAGCGCGCACTCCATTGGCAAAAATGGCGAATATCGCCGAGATTGCCACGAACAGCACTTGCCGCCATCGGCTGCGATAATTCAAATACACATACAAGAGTGCCACCGTCAACGTGGCATAAAGATATCGAACACCGCTGCACGCCTTGATCACTGACCAGTCGCCACTGGGCAAGCTGAAGCGGTTACCTTCCCAATAGACCGGCACCCCGGTCAACTTCAAGGCATGAACGGTGAATGAAGCCGTAAAGTCGACCAAGTAAGGAACCAGAAACTCACCGATGGGAACTGCCACGAAAAGAAACGCCAACGGAAATGCGAGCAACCGCACCGTCCGCCATCCAAAGACCAATCCCACCAGAAGCGGTATCATCCCGGTTACGGCCAGCTGCTCGACTCCGAGGACATCGGCGGCGTTGCCCAACAGCCAGAAAAATCCCAACACGAAGATCCCGAGCAACGCCCAGGGGCGCGCAATCGGCGCAATCCGTACGAGCAAATGACGCTTGCGCCATGCCAAGTAAATACTGATGGGAACCACGATAAAGCCGTGCGCGAAGGTTTCCGACCGCCACCACGTGGTCACCATTGACCAATAGGAGGCATGAAACATCGCCACGGTCGCGACAAGTAATAACGCGAAGGCGAGCATATGCTTGCGCCAAGCTCGCAGCAGGAGCGGATTGACTTCGGACATTTCTTCATCGCCCGGAAGAGATTCATCTACGCGCGGATTCGCGGCATCATCCGCAACGACTTCAGCTTTATTCACCCTGTTGCTCTCCCAGCGCGTGAGTTGAATGACCCGCTTCCACCCCCGCGATGCACTCCTGGCTCGGAGAGCAAATCGTCAAATCGTGCAAAGCTTTCTGTCCAAGAATAATGTTTCGTAACCGTATCGCGCCCGATCTTCCCCAGCTCTTTCACATCGCCCTCTGCCAGTAGACTTACGGCTCGGGAAACGAATTCTTGCGGTTGTTCGCAAACCAAAGCGAACAAAGTGCGTGGCACGTCGATCCCATCCATGGCCGATTTCGTCGCCAGCACTGGCTTTGCCATTGCCATGGCTTCCAGCACCTTGTTTTGAATTCCCCGCGCAATTCGTAACGGCGCCACCGCAGCAGCAGCGTGAACGAGATAAGGACGAATATCAGGCACAGCCCCTGTCACCGTGATCCCTTGCATGCGCCCGAGCTTTTTCACCTGCTCGCTCGGACGTGCTCCGACGATAAAAAATTGCGCCTGGGGCTGTTGAGCTCGGATCGCAGGGAACACTTCTTCAGCGAACCAAACTACCGCATCGACGTTCGCCCAATAGTCCATCGCGCCGGTGAAAACCAACACCTTTGCGGCGGATTCATAGGGGCATTGTCCTCGATGCACAGGTGAAAAATATTCCGTATTGACCCCATTGTGAATGGCGTGAATTTTATCCGCCGATTCCGGCGCGAGTCGTCGAAACAGATCGGCTTCGTGAGTGCTGACCAATACCGTGGCGTCACAATGCTGAGCAACCGTGCGTTCGAAATGTAATAACAGTCGAGCCTCGCGCCGGTAAATCCAGCTCATTGGCCAGCGATGGCGCGCCGCATACGCACGCCATTTCTCTGAGTCGACATCCACCAGGTCCACGATCCGTTCGCATGAACCCATCTCGGAGCCCAACATGTATTGGGCCATGGCAGCCGAGAAAATGACGACTTGGTCGATACCTTCCTGCAAACGCTTTTGTTTGACCCACGCGGCCATCTGTCGGTCCCGGTAATACGGGAGAGTCAGTGCCTCTCCGGATAACAGACCGCGCAGACTGATCAATCGTCTTATATTGCTTCGCAATGGGCGCAGATAACACTCAGCGCACCAGCGCTCGAGCTCCGCCTGGTGCTCCCAGTCGGATTCGTCGTCCACGAACGCGCCGAGGTGCACTTCGTGTTGAGCCGCCAATTGCTGCAATAGGTGAAAGGACCGAATCTTGTCTCCCTTGTTCGGGGGGAAAGGAATGCGGTGGACCAAGAACAAGATCGGCGTCACGTCAAACTCAACCCAAATTCCGCGACAGAATCGGTCCTACCCGATTGGCGATCGGCAGCGGCAATCGCTTCCAGGCATCGATGAACAACTTGTACTTGGGGTTCATCGGGTTGACTTCGGGAATCGACTCGGCCTTTATCAAATGATATTGATAATGCAATGCAGTCGGTTCGAAGCCCCAATTCTTCTTGAAATGAAATGAACCGGTCCCCACTTTGCTGCGCCCATAGTCGAATACTCCCAGCCCGCGCTCCGCCGCTCGGCGCATGACTTCCCAATACATGAAATCGTTACCCTTCAGGTCACGGGCCAAATCACCACCGCCGCCGTAATACGGCAATACCTCGTCGCGAAAATAAAAATTCATTACGGCACAGACGACCTGTCCCTGGTGCAAAACAGTGAGCACTTCGCAACGGTCACCGAAAATCTGTTTCAAAATCGCGAAATATTTACGGGAAAACACCGGCGTTCCAAGGTTTCTTACACTTTCCGCGTAAGCCGGAAAGAATCGATCGATGTCCGTATCGATTTCACTCACAAGCCCCGCTTTGATTCCCTTGCGAACCATAGCCCGCTGTTTACGCGGTATGGCTTTCATGTTTTCGTCCGTATCGCCGAAGATGGTCTTTCTGAAAGTCACGTACAACGACTTTTCCGGCCAGTCTTGCACACGTTCCCGGTTGCGAAGCTCCAGATAATCGACGTTCAATTCTTTAGCAAGTCGCACTGCCTCGCTCTCGAGAGCCAATCGCGACTCGTCGTTATCGGCGACGATACCTCCGTAAACGCAGAAGGGCATCGAACTCAACGAAGTACCAAACAGCATGCTGCGCACATGGACCAACGGCAGCACACCAGTAATCTGCTCGTCTTGCGTCGCATACAGAAAATGCGCCCGATGACCGAACGCACGTTGAATCACTTCGCGCCATTCGCACAGATGGAAGAACGTTGCTGCCGAAGAACGTGCAACGAACGTGTTCCATTCGAGCGTAGCCGCTTCCGTTTGCTGCAGTTCCCGGACTTTCGGCGGCGTTCGCAATGCGGTGGGTTGAACTGCGGACATCGATGGTTCCTAGTGAACTTGAAGAAATACGCGATCCATGCGATCCCATTCGAAATCGCTCAACAGCCGCCGCAACCGATCTTCCGTGCGCTTCAGATTCAGATAATGCCGGAACCTTGTCTTGACGGGCAGGCCGGATTGGCGCGGTTGTTCCGGGTCGATTTCCCAGGGGTGGAAATAAAAAAGACATGCCTGTTGATCTTGATCATTCACGCGCCGAATCGCCCAGCGCGAAAGCGAATACGGGAAAAGCCGAAAATATCCGCCGCCGCCACACGGCAATTTGCGGCCTCCGAGCGAGACCGTTGTAACCGGGATTTCCAAAATACCATTGGGCTTTGGCCGGAACGCGAAGCGCGGTGCGTTGGGCATCCCGTACAGATCGTGTTTGATGGGATAGATACTCGAACTGTACCGATAACCGACTTCATGTAGAACGTCGAGCGCCCAGAGATTTTTCTCCCCGATCGAATAACTGGCCGCTCGGTAACCTTGCACCTCAACTCCGGATAGATCCTCCAGCAATTTCTTGGTCTTGGTCACGTCGGCTCGAAAATCCTCAGGGCTATGATTCACGACTCGTATGTGTTCGTAACCGTGGCTTGCTAGCTCATGTCCTTCCTTCACCAACCGCCGAATCAAGTGGGGATAGCGCTCAGCGATCCAACCCAACGTAAAAAAGGTCGCTCGCACGCCGGACTCGCCAAAGATATCCAGGATACGGTCCATGTTCCGCTCGATCCGACATGGAACCGTTTCCCAGTCGGACCGGCGAATGTGCGGCTCGAAAGCCGAAACCTGAAAGTAGTCCTCGACGTCGACCGTGAGCGCGTTGGTGATTCGATTTCGATTCATAGGTTTCGCCGAATTCACGTGGATTTAGGCACGCTACCGCCATCCCCATGTTTCAGAGGCTTGCATAAACCCAGATATTGAGCGATGCCGACGAACAGCTTATTTGCCGTTCGCACTGCATTAATTCGTCGCTGGCTCGGTTCAAATGGACGCCGATTTGCCGTCCTGTGACACGGCCAGCCAGGCGATCAGCCGGTCGCGGATACGAAGCGCCGCTTGACCATCCCATCCTTCGGGGATGCGTCCGGCTTTGCCACCGTTCACCATGACTTCCCCGAATGCGGCCAGGATTTTGACGGCGTCGGTGCCCACTATTGTGTTGGTTCCTTCAGCAACTGTAATCGGCCGCTCGGTGTTTTCCCTTAACGTAATACAGGGAACACCGAGCGCAGTCGTTTCTTCCTGTATCCCGCCAGAATCCGTTAAAACCACAGACGCGTTGGCCATCATGCCCAACATTTCGTGATACCCGAGCGGCGGCAGACAATGAATTGACTGATTCGACTCTACACACTCAAGCAAGCCCGCATTCGAAAGCGCACCGCGGGTACGCGGGTGCACCGCAAAAACCACCGGCAGCCGCTGCGCGATCTGCCGGATCGTATCCATTAACCGCGCAAGCACGACCGGATCATCAACGTTGGATGGACGGTGAAGCGTCAAAACCGCATAGCCACTCTCGCAGGACCGAGCCGCATCGGCATCGACATAATTCGCGAGGGTCGTGGATGGCGCCAACGCGCTCGATTTTCTCGCCAACAAGGTATCGATCATCACGTTACCCACGAAATGGACCCGCTTTTCAGAAATGCCTTCGCGCTGAAGATTGACAAGAGCCGAACGTTCGGTCGTGAACAGTACGTCGGACAACTGGTCCGTCAGCACACGGTTGATTTCCTCCGGCATGTGCCGATCGTAGCTTCGCAAACCGGCCTCGACGTGGATTACGGGAACCTGTTTCTTCGATGCCACGAGGGCACAGGCGATAGTGGAATTCACATCGCCTACGACCAACACGGCACGCGGCTCCAACGCGTCGACCACCGGCTCGAAACGACGCATGATTTCCGCCGTTTGCACTGCATGACTAGCGGACCCTACTCCGAGATCGACGTCCGGCTCGGGGATACCCAGCTGAAGGAAGAACGATTCCTTCATATCCTTGTCGTAGTGCTGACCAGTATGTAACAACACCGCGGCCGGCAGCTCCGCCGAGCCTCGCAACGCCGCCATAATCGGCGCAATTTTCATGAAATTCGGTCGCGCGCCGACTATGCACAGAATCGATCCTCGCGGCAGAGTCGACAACGGCGCTCCCGCGCCGTCCGATGCTCCGGTGATTTCGCGGGCCGTAATACGGCCACCACTATCGTTCATGTCTTCGGTCCTTGCCCTGTGCTGCCTCGACTTCACTACTGTCCGCGAACGCGGCCTTCAGTACGGCGCGGGTACGATGGAGCGCCTCTTCCAGCGCGGCTACGCGTCTCTCGAGTTCGATGAACTGCGACCCGCTTGCCGCGGCCGGAGCGGCCGGAACTTCGCCCGGCTCAATGTAGGGAAATTCCTGGTCCAGTTCCTCCGTAACGCGGCGCACTATTTCGCCGTCGATCTGATGCAACTCTTCCAAGTACCCGTAAAGCAGAACGCGGTCGCACAAAGTGTTGATGCGTCTCGGAACGCCGCCGGTGAAATCGTAAATTCCAGCGTAGGCTTCCGTGGTGAACTCCGGATCACCACTCCAGCCGACGTGGCCGAGACGATGTTCGATGTAGCCCTGGGTTTCCTCGAGATTGAGCGGACCCAGGTGGTGAGACGCAATAATGCGTTGACGCAGCTGCTCCGAATCCTGGGAACGTAGCAAATCACGAAATTCGGCCTGACCCAACAATACGCTCTGCAGAAGAGAGCGGGTGCCGACCTGCAAATTCGACAACATTCGCATTTCTTCGAGAGACTTCAGCGGAATATTTTGCGCTTCATCCACGATCAACAGAACTCGTTTGCCTGTGTGTGCCTGGCGGATCAGAAACGCCTCCAGCCTGCGGATGAGGGCCGCTTTACTCAGACCGTCGTGCTCGACCCCGAATGCTCCGGCGATCATACCGAGCAGTTGATCAGGATCAAGCTGCGTCGTGACCAATTGGCCGATGACGAGTTTGCGATCCTTAGAGAGCTCCTGCAACAGAGTGCGGATGAGGGTCGTCTTCCCGGCCCCCACCTCGCCCGTCACCACGACGAAACCTTCTCCCTGCGCGATTCCATAACGCAGATAGGCAAGTACCCGTTTATGGCCGCTGCTACCGAAAAAGAATCTCGGATCCGGGTTGAGCTGAAACGGCTTGGCTTCCAGTTTGTAAAATGTTTCGTACATAGTTCAAAACTGCATGTTGAGGCGAACCGAAATGCGGTTTTCTTCATAGCCGTTATTGCGGCCGGCTGAAGTGCGTTCGCCGTGGCTGACGGTCAACAGACCGAACGTTTTGGGGCCGATCTGCTCTTGCAGGCCGGTTTCGACGCGCCAAAAATCGAATTCGGAAGTGGAGGTCCGCAATTTCCGCCGCGACCAGTTGGCATTTCCGATCCAGCTGGTGCGGGGCGCGAATTTCCAATCGACCGCGGTATTGACACCTTTATCGGTTTCCGTAGCACCGCTGTTGGTGAAATCGCGCTCCTCATCATAGATGATCACGGCACCGGTGGTACGTGCAGTCCTGATCCCAAACGTAAATTGGCCCCGCTTCCGTATAAAAATTTCATCGGTAGGCGTAAACGTATCGACCGAACCGAGAAAGACCCGACCGGGGCCTGGATCTGGATAATAAGTCTGCGTGGCAAAATCGTAATAAAGAAAGACGGTTTGATTAAACACTAATTCCTGAACCGTTGCGGGCTGTTCCGAATACGCCAATGCCCAGCTCGTCCGTTTGGTGCGTAACGACATATCGGCGTTCCAGGATTGCCCGATGTTGGCGCCGACCTTAGTATCGCGCCAGCCCACGCGCACGGAAGTGCGCTGCGTCGGCACCCAGGAAATCGATGCCGACTGATAGCGGTCGCCATACAGCGCGTCGATCTTGGTATGCCGGTTCGGCCGCCATTGGATACCGGCGGCGGTATAGGAGCCGTTTTCAAAACCCTGCTGGCGGGTATCGAATTCGTGATGTTCGTATCCCGCGCGGCCGATCACACTGAAATGACGGGTCAGCGCATAACTGACATCCGCCACGGCGACTTGGTGTTTAACGTCTCCGATCCGGCTCTTGCTGCTTCGGTTCACACGATCGTCGTAGTAGGAAAGATTCCATCCCAAGCGGGTGAAATGGCGGCCACTGCCGATATTGAGGTCGGCCCGACTGAGGTCGGCGTCAGAGGCACCGCCGTTACCGTAACGAACGATGCCATAGGAATACTTGGCATTCATCTTGGCGTAGCCGCCAAGGTTCTGCTGATAGCGCGGACCCACGCGCAGACTGTAAACATCGCTACGCGGTACGCTGTTGATGGTGTCGTGCTCTGAACTCTGACTCGGATCGATGGCGACCTGGGTTACGACTGCGCTGGTATCGAAAAATAGGTGGTCCTGAACCACTTCGGCGCTGGCGTTACCCTTGAACCGGTTATTGACCGTGCTCCGGCTCGGGTCGTGCACGTAAAGTAAGTTCTGAAGACGGTAATCCGCGTCAGCTTTCAACCGAGCACTTTGACCGTGAACCGAAAGGCCCGGCGTTACTTCCGTCACTAGATCCCACTCCTTGCGTCCGGCAGGCGCAAGGTTGATGTTGTCGCTGTAGGTTTCCGCGACTTCGATACTAGGTACGATATGCCATCGTCGTCCCGCCACTTCATCTTCGGCAGAATCCGGTGGTGCTGCCAAGGCGGAGAACGAAAGTACCGTTAGCAGGAACCAAACCGACGAGTGAGATAACGTGCGCAGCTCACTCCCCGTAAGACCCATAATAGCCCCCGTAATAATACTCGGTTCCGAACGCACGGCGGCCCTTGTTCAGCACCATGCCAATGACTTTATCTTTGTCCAAATGTGCGACCGCGTCCTTGATCGCGCTCTGCGGCGTACGTCCAGCTTCGACCACGACCATGATCTGGCCGGCCAATTGCGAAAGCACGCCGGCCTGACTCGTCACGAGGAGCGGTGGCGCATCGAAGACCACCACGCGGTCTGGATACCGTTCCGACAATTCCACCGCAATGCGTTCCATCTGATCGCTAGCCAGCAATTCGGTGGAATGGGCATGGCGACGGCCGGCTGGGATGACTCGCAATTTCGGCATATCCGTCGGGACGATCACCGATCCGATGTCCAATTCCGGGTGCAGCAAAACATCGATTAAACCGGGTTCTTCCTCTAGCCCCAGCAAACGGGTGAGAGAAGGTTTAACCACATCAGCATCGACCATGAGTACCGTAGTATCCATTTCCATGGCCATGCTCATCGCCAGATTCAGCGTGGTGAATGTCTTTCCCTCTCCCGGCAAAGCGCTGGTAACTGAAATCAGGTTCCCATAGCGCACCGGAGCAGCACCCTTGCCGAACGCGTTGCGGAGCAACGGGCGTTTCAGCAAGCGCATTTCCTCTGCGAGCTGACTTTGCGCGGATTGTGGGGTCAAATATCCTTTTGCCCTGAGTGTTTCGAAGTCCAGGTGACAAATGCGTCCGCCGCCTTCCTCGGTGCCCTCGGCCGACTCGGACTCTACTGTACGCTGTTGATGTAGATCCGTCCGCTCTCCGTGTTTAGCGCCAGCCTTTTGCTGGTTGAGCATCTCAGCTGCTTTTTCGATACTCGTCATACCCACCTCCGCGCCACGTCCAGTAGCTGGCGGAATTGATCCGAGCTATGGAGCCACATAATTAAGCTGTACACCGCGAGCAATGTCATTCCGGCCGTCGCAAACCCCATGACCTCAAGTCGCCGTTTGCGCAGCAGATCCTGGGTCCATATCCGCGAAACAGTTCCGAATACCGGGAATCCGGTAACATCACGCAGCGCACGGCGGTCATATACAGCCGGCCAAAGCTGCGACAGCAGGAGTGCTAAAACCACGCCCGCGGCCAAGCCTGCGAACAGCACGCCCGTGCTCAATAACAAACGATTGGGCCCCGACGGGACTGACGGGACGTGTGGAGGATCAACTACCCGAAACTGTACATTGTCGCCGGTCTGCTCCACGTCTTCGGCCATTTGCGCCGACTCTCTGCGCGCCAGCAAAGCTTCGTAGTTCTGTTTGGTAACCGAATAGTCACGGTTCAAACGTTTCAGTTCAGTTTCGACTTCAGGAATAGTATCGATCATTTCCCGCAGTGACGCGACCCGCTTTTCATACTCCTGGACGCGCACCGTAAGCGAAGCGATCTTGCCATCGGATTCCGCCAACGAGATTTTCATCTGTTGGAAAACGGGGTTGGCGTTGAGTTGCGAGTCCGCGCCGGCCCCCGGCCCGCCCATGGCCGCGAGTTCTTCCTTACGCTGCGCCTTGAGTGCATTCAGGGTTTCCTTGGTCGCGACCACATCGGGATGTTTGTCCGTATAACGCAACTTCAAACTGTCCAAATTCTGCTGAAGCTTGTTGATACGCTCATCCAACTCGGTTTTCGGGGCCGCGGAAGCGGTAGGCCCCCCAAAACCGAAAACCGGTTGCTCACCGCTCAATTGACTCTTGAGTTCGTCCCTACGGCGCTCTTCCTCATGCAGTTCCAGTTTCGCCTGGGCAAGCGCGCCCTCTGCGTCCTGCAATCGCGCAAAATAGTCCTTATCGTCGCCGGGCATCATACCTACATGCTTACGCTTGAATTCCTTTAGACGTTCTTCAGACTCGACTAAGCGAGCCTCGTATTCGCGCAATTGTTGGTCCAAAAACTTCTGTGCCGAATTCGAATCTTGGCGACTTTGGCCGAGTGTGCTTTCCACGAAAATGGTCAACAATGCTTGTACGACTCGCTTTGCCCGTTGCGGATCGCTGTCCTCATACGTGATTTCGTACAGATTTTCACGGCGTCGTCCTGCGCTTTTGAGTTGAATATCGTTAGTAAGGCGCTGGACAAGACGGTCAAGGTCCTCAGGTGTACGCGCAGTGATGTCCAAATCGGTCATGCGCGTGACCTTTTCCAGATTCGGACGGCTCAGTAAGGTGCGTGTCATGATCTGGACACGCTGGTCGAGGTCCGTCTGCACCGCCAACCCCTTCATTAACGGGCGCAGAATGGAATCGGTATCGACGTAGATTCGCGCGCTTGCTTGGAATTGATCAGGTAATTTTGCGACGATTACCCAGCCAGCCAAGACGAGAGCCCATGCAAGAATCATGGCGTACCAGCGATATCGCCAGATACCGCGTATGTACGCCATTAGCTGGTCCATTAATTCTTTCATTGCTTACTAGCTCCTTGAAGAGCAAATTCGACTAGAACCAAGCTTCGGGGATAATGACGATATCGCCTGGTCGCATCGCAACGTTGGCACTGATATCACCATCGTTGAGTAGATCATCGATGCGAAGGCGGTACTGCCTTTGTTTGCCATCTTCGGTTCGCACCAGGCTGGCACTATTACCGCTCGCAAATTCGGTAAGACCCCCTACGGAAATCATGACATCCAGCAAGCTCAGATTTTCGCGATAAGGCAACGATTGCGGTTTGGCAGCCTGACCCACTACACGAATCTGCTCGCTAAAACGACCCACGAAACTGGTGACAATCACCGTAACAACCGGGCTCTTTATATACGTTCCCAGGCGCTTTTCCATCTCCCGCGCAAGTTCCGTGGGCGTCTTCCCGCTCGCCTGCACGTCTTCGACCAGGGGCGTGGTGATCTTTCCGTCTGGACGCACCGGAACGTTGGCAGACAGGTCCGGGTTACCCCATACGAAAACGTTTACTGAATCGCCTGGTCCAATTATGTAGTCCGGCGTCGCCAGATCGTTAGTTGTGCCTTCCAAGGCGGTGGATCCGCCCTTGCTTGCGCATCCTGCCAGGGACACCGTTACTGCTAATGCAGTGAGGACACGTATCCAAAATGAACGGGTAGAAATTGCTTGTCGCACGGAAATGCCCTCCCTAGGCACGATTTATTGCACAGCACTTGGGACCGGACACGCCGGTAACGCTACGATTACCCGGCGCAACCTGAAAAAGTCGACCGCCAGCCATTGATCTGGAACCTTGTCTTGGTCGCCCCGACCGTTACTGCCGCGCCCGAGTTTCGGGTCGTGGCCGCCGAATTTCCCGGGCCTGGGCCCGAGACTTCGGTATTTGTCCGAATAATGTAGTACACACTTCAGTAGTGGCTAATCAACATCTGAATTTATAGCGGATCTGGGTGCCAAATGTACCACATAACTGCGGGATTAAAATCAAAATAAGCGGGCATAAGCCTATATTTTTATTTAAGTTATATTACGTAAGTCATACGAATTCATCGGCCACCCTGAACCCGGGCGGTTCGCCGGCCGTAGAACAGCACGATGAGCGCCGGCAGCAGCAGGAGATCGAACAGCAGAGCGGCAACGAGGCCGATACTGGTCAGCAAGCCGAATTGCTCCGTGGGGACAAACGCGGAGAACATCAGGAGCAGGAACTGCGCCGACAAGATCGTTGTAGTGGCGGCAACAGCCCGGCCGGCGCGATTGTAAGTCCGAATCAATGCGGCGAATACCCGCACGCCGCGGGCTCGTTGCCGGCTGAATCCTTCGTAAACGTGGATGGTGTCGTCCACGGCAATGCCCACAGCAACTGATGCGATCATCGCCGTGGCCATGTCGAGCCGGATGTCGAGCGCACCCATGGCTATAAATATCAAAATGATCGGCGAGACATTCGGAATCATGCAGAGAACAGCTGCGGACACTGAACGCCACAACAGCAGCATCAGGCCGAACATCAGCACCAGCGCCAGACCCAGGCTGCGGATTTGGCCGGTAACCAACCGATCCTGCTGCTCCGCGAAAAGTTTGGCGCGGCCGCCTATCTGCCAATGCAGGTCTGCAACCGGATGATCCTGCAAGTGCGCCTCGATCTGCCGGATAACGCCCTGAATGGCAGTGGCGCCATGCACCTTCAGATTGGCGGTCATCCGGGTGCGCTGGAAATCCCGGTCGACCAATTCATATAGGTCGCGACCGTCGTAAATGAACAGATACTGGCTAAGAAGGCGGCGATCGTCCGGTAAGCGGCGAAATTGTTGATCTTCTCCGTGAAACGCCCAATTCATTTGCTCGACAATATCGGTCATCCCATAGGTTCGATCCACGTCCGGCAAGCCGTCGAGCCAATTTTGAAAGTCTTTGAGTGCCTTCAGGCGCTCGGGGTCTTTGAGCGCATCGCGGCCGGGCCCGTCGAACACGATCTCCAACATCCAGATGCCGGCCAAGTCGCGCTCGACCGCGTTGGTCGAACGGGTTAGCCAATGGGAATCACGGAAGAATCGGTATACGTCGGTCTCGGCTTGAACTTTCATCAGTAGCGGCGAACCCGCCGCGAGCAATGCCAGCACGATTCCGGTGACCCAGACCGGTCGACGCAATGCGAGCTTGGCGCTACGACTGACCACGAAGTCCAAACTTGCACCGACCCTGCCACGTCCCGGCCACGGTTTGCGATCCCATACGATCAGCAACGCCGGCAAAGCCCATATTGTCAGCGGATAGATGGCCAGCGCCGCAATTCCACTTGCAAACCCGAAGGTCTGGATGGGCGGGATGGGACTCAGTCCCAACGAAAACAGCCCGGCGGCCGTGGTAATCGACGTGTACCATGCCGGCCGGCGAAGTTCCGCCAAGGCCGCGCTCATGCGGTCAGCGCCTGCCAAACCGCGCGCAGAAGCGCTGTAAATAGCGTTGTAAAGATGAATCAACGCGGCGATCGTAAGCGCGGCGACCAAGGGGGGCGCCATGGCGGTCACCAAGGTGAGCGGACGATTCCAGATTGCGATCGCCGCGATTGCGATTGTGACATTGAATGAAATCGCGACAATCGCCAGCACGATCGCGACGCGCCGTCGGAACAGAAACCACAACAGCACGAGTCCCGCTGCGGTCGTGATCGGAACGAATACGGCACTGTCGCGCAATACTGACTTCAGTTCGGCGACATCGAGCGCGATCTCCCCCGCCGTGGCGACCAAACTGCCGTCCAGCCCTGACTCGTGAATGCTGTCAAGTACGGAATTGTAAAGCCGCAGCCGCTCGAGACTATCGTGCAGCTCCTTGGAGCGCACGATGAGCGCCAAGCCATGGCCATCGGGTGAGGCGACCAGTCCGGGTGCGAACGGATCCCCGAGTACGCGTTTGCGTCGCTGCTCTGGGTCCCCCGAACCGAGTCCAGCGGGATCGATCAAAGGCTCCACGGCAAATCCGTCTTCGGTGCCGCTGATGTGATCCAACGTAGTTGGGCTTAAAACACGCTCAATGCGTGGATCGAGTGCAAGACGTTGCGTCAACGCATGCAAGCGAGACAAGAATTGCGAACGATAAGGATTCTCGCTCCGGAACAGCAGCACCAATCCCCAATCCCTTGGGAATTGTCTGCGCAGATCCTCATCCAGCTTTACCGTGGCGGAATCGGCGGGAGCGTATTCATTCGGTGTGTTGTCCACTCGCAAGCGCGAAAGCGTCGCGCCGGCCGCGACGAATAGACACACCAACAGCGCAATGACCCAGTATGCCCGCGTCCGCGCGGCCATTAGAAATGTGCGCGCCAGCCTACTGTGATGAGGTCGTGACCCTCATGGAAACCACCGAAAGTTTGCTGGTCACCGGCGAAATAATGGGCGCCGATATAGAATTCATGCGGCTCCATTGCGAGGTAGGCAATTTCGGGATTCACGTAGACGTCGTGCTCATTGAGCCCCACGGAAAAACGCATCTTCGCCCGCCATTTGCTATGTCCGAATACGTCTTCGATGGCGCCATTGAGACTATAGACGTTTTCCCGATCCAGCACGGCAGGCGCGTCCAGCAAATGATGGCCGACCAATTGCAGATTCACGCGCGCATTGGCGTCGCCGGGGTAGAACTCGACGCCCGCCACCCAGTCGATCCCTTTTACCGTCTCCATCCGCAGATCGGTGGTGGTTACCGGCACATCGGTCAAATACGCAGTTTCGAAACGCCAAGTAGCGCCATGGGACTCGAAGCCCACATCACCGCCGAACGCCCAGGTATATGGATGACGGGCCGTGAACGTGGCCCCGTTTGCAGCAGCCAGCGCCGCGGCCGGGTCGGAAGTCGTAATCAATGCCGCCCTGGCCGCCGGGTCCAATTCATAATACGGCAGCGAGTGACGCGCTCTCTGGACCGTGACTGCATAGTCGTAACCTTCGCCGGCGCGACTCAACCGCAGGCCCGCGCCTCCAGAACCATGCTCGTCCTCATCGAACGTCCCGCCCTTCACCAGGGCTGCGAGCACCGGGTTTTGCTCGATGCCGATCAAGCGTCCATTGCGTTTGTCCACGGGAGACCAAATGCTGTCGATAGGCGGCAGCTCAGCGGCTCGAAATTCAGGCACCCACAACAGATCGGTCTTGAATCCCGAATGAAAGGTCTCCAAGCGAAGTGCCGGCACGGCCAGCCGCCGGTCCTGGAGACTATCCAGCAAGAACCTGCGGGCGTCCTGCACGCTCAGTCGATCATTGGGCGGCACTTCATCGACGCGCCCCCAGATTACCTTCTGCGCGCCGGCCGTAACCCGGAATTTGTCGCCCCGGTAGCGGATATAGGTCTCGTCGTAATCCGCGTCGCCATCACTGAACGAAGGATCTCCAGTTTGGCGATAACCGTCGAGTCGTGCGCCGGCTCGGAATTCCCAGGCCGACGATGGCCGCCAGTCCATACTCGCGCTGGCATGGGCATAGTGACTTCCATCCACCGGCTGATCGCCCTTGGTCAGCCAACCGCCTTCCAATCGAAGTTCGTCCAAACCGAACCGGAAAGATCCGGGCTGCGCTTCAGCGCTCGCGCGGGCACCCCCATAGTTGGTGAGCGGGTCCGTGGGCGCGCCGAACACCAGCACCTGCGGGGCTGCCTCCGGCTCACCCGACGGCGCAATCACCTCAGGTGCCTTTTCCGCCTGCTGGGTCGGCGCTTCCCCGGGTGCGGGAGCGAGACCGGGCGCCGGTACCGGGACTGGCTTCGGCGTGATTTCAGGTTGGGGGGCCGCCAACACCACATAGCGTGTCAGCGCGCCCCGCATGGGCACCACTGCCAACTGCCGATACCCCAATTCGCGTAGTTTGCGCTCTTGTTGCGCTAGATTTTCGTCGGTCAGAAACGCACCTGCGCTAACCGCATAACCACGCTCATACGGATCGTTGATTACCAGCGCGTCGATGCCTGCCTCGCGCAACCGCGCCTCGATACGCTTGGCCACCGACCAGTCCTGGAACACCCGCAGCTGGAGAGTACGGTAGATTACATTGCGCTGGTGCGTTTCAACTTTTGCCGATTGTCCCTGCGCACGCAGTTTCGCTGCTTTGTCTTCTGCTTTGTTGCGATCCAGAAATTCGTAACGTGTCGCGTCGGACTCTTTTACCGCTGCCATTGCTTGCGGCCCGATCAGCGGTGCGCCGGCTAACGCCATCAGCAGCAATGAATTAGTAAACAAGCAGGAAATACCGACCGTCCCTGTCACAGGGTTCTCCTTCAGGGTCTGAATTTGGTTTCGCGAGCGGGATCTTCAAGCGTCTGGCGCGAGAACAAATCCGCAGGCAGGTTCTGATCGTAGACGATTTTTTCGACTGTCATTCGGGTCTGATGGCCTGATTTCAGGTCCGTCATCGTGCTGTCCATTACGGTCCAGAAGTCTTGAATCTTTTCGATGCGATGTACTTCCGAGCGTTTGATCGGTTCGTTCCCGTTTTTAGGGTAGAAATCGACCCGCAAGGGAATCAAAGTCTGCGGATGAATCCAACTGACACGCTTACCGTAGATCGAATTATCGGGTTCCACTGGCACGCTTTCGAGCACATCGCATTTGACTCCCGATATCTCTTCCTGGCCCAGCAACCGGTATTGATCCTTGCTTACTGGACGATCGCGCAAATCTTCGTAGGTCAAATCGGAACCCACGAACTGGCCGCCTTTGCGCGACGAGGCGATACGCCGCGAGCGATCCAAGGCCGGTAGATAAATCCACTGATCGGTTTCGTTATTTGCCCGATCCAACGTCAACAGGCCCGTGTTTTCAATGTCGGGCGGCGACGTGAACCGGATCAGTGAATCCACCGTGCCGTCGCCGGCGTCCCGGCGAAATACGTACATCTGCCGCACGCGGGGCTCGTGTCCCGGCTCGACCAGGGCCATCACGCCGCTGCTGACTGCGTCGTTGCCGTCCGGCCGGTCATACACTTTCTGGGCCAACGCCTTACCGGCAACGGTATCGTCGCCCGCCCCGGCCGACTGCAATGCGCTCGCGGCCGCGAGCAGGACGATGAGAAGGATGCGCGAGTGAATTTTCATCATGCCGCCGTTTTCTAGCCTTGCGAACGGGAACCGGGGTCAAATACTACCGTGCGTCGCAACGCTTATCTAGAACCTTTCATGACGGTACTGTGCACCGACCCGATGTCGAGCCGGCATAACGAAGGGAATTGGGATGGGAAATGCGGACGCCCCTGTGCCCGACGCAGGCGACGTCCTTGCGAATGTGCAGAGAACGCGACTACGCAGCCCGACTATGGGCTACACGCAGTCCGCGGGTCCGGGCGGCGACTGCGGCTACCAGCGGCTGAGATTGCGTATCCGAATACAATCGATACGCGTGGGGCTCACTCAACAGTTCCGCCAGCAGCGGCGAAGCAGCACGCGCTTGCGCGAATGCCTGGCGCAAATCCACCAGGTAGGGAACGCGCACACCGCGATGTTCCGAGGGAATGCCCGCGCGCTTCATGGGTATATCGAGACGATTCATCATCCGCGCCATGGCGGGACGACAAAGCATATAGACGTGATTGATGCCGCGGTCACAGCAATACTGGGCGGCCGCACGCAGCAAACGAAGCAGGATCTCGGAGGCGCCACCCAGGAGATCGGACTTCAGGCGAGCCTCGATGCGGTGCTCCGGCTCCGCCGCACTTTTCGGTCGACAAACTCGGGAGATTTCTGCGGCACCGCCCGCTGGAATCATCGCGCGGACGGACTCTTTGAGAACGCCCAGGGATTCAATGGGGAGGAGATCTTCGCCGGGAAGCACTACTCGAAGGGCTGCGATCCAATCGCCGGTAAAACGGTTTCGAATCATGAAATGAACGGCGCGGTCGTCAAATTCGTCCTTCTCCTCGCCGTCCGGGAATCGGCTGACCGGTTCCCATGCCTGCTCAAGGCAATACACCTGGTAGCGGAGTCGATAGTGGATCCGGCGCGCTTCGGCCGAATCTGCCAGGATTACTTCATAATGATCGCTGAGCATTGGTCCTCGCTTGCGGCAACCGCTGGGTTTCCACCCTCTGGCTGCGATATGCAGCGTATAGCTTTGCTTCACCCGTGGACGCTATTCAAACACCCACCAGCCTCCACGACTGTGCGCGAATTCACAGTCTCGAACAACGGATGTGTCAGAAATATTTCACAGCCAATCAAGCATCTGCGATGAGCGCCGCTAATGACTGGAGAAAGCGGCTTTCGGCCATGGGCCGAATTGGTGCTGGCCCCGGGGGCGGGAGTGCCGCCGTCCCGTGCCACCGAGGCCGCGGCAAACTTCGAGGTAGCGCCATGAATGCACCCAGTACCCCATCGCAAATTACCGTCAGTTCGACGTTCCACGAGTACTTTATGCCGATGCTGGCGAATACGCGTGAACAGCGCGAACAGGCGTTTCGGATCCGATACGATGTCTATTGCCGCGAGTTTGGGTTTGAGCGACCAGAGGAACATCCAGATGGCATGGAAACCGACGCCTACGACGCGCAGTCGGTGCTCTGTCTGCTGATCCATCAACCGAGTAGTCGTGCCGCCGGGTGCGTGCGCCTGGTGTTGCCGGATCGCGCGAATCCCGAAGCGCCGTTGCCATTCGAAAAACACTGTATCGACAGCTTGGACCGCGCCATCGCGGAACCGCTGTTGGCCAATCGCGCCGCGATCGGCGAAATATCGCGGCTTGCGGTGATCAGCGAATTCCGCCGGCGCCGGCACGAGGATCGAACTCCGGAAGGTGGTCCAGAGGCGGCGAGTTTTAGTCTGGTTGAGCAGCGACAGTTCCCCTTCATCGCCGTCGGGTTGTATTTATGCGCAGCCTCCACCGGAATGCTCACCGGCCTTGAAGGCGTATTCGCAATGATGGAACCCCGGCTAGCGCGTCATTTGAGCCGTTATGGTATACGCTTCACGCAAGTCGGCCAAGTCACCGACTATCATGGTCCGCGTGCACCCTTTTACATCACGCGCGACGACCTGCTGCACGGTTTGAAACCGGAAATTAGCGCCTTGCTGGACACCATCCAACATGATTTGGAACCGAGCGTCCGGCAGAACCGGCAGTTGCGCACACGCTGACAAAGCTCCCAGGATGGCACCAAGCGTAGACTACAACGCGGCTTTTGCACGCAATATCGGCTGGGTAACGCAACAGGAACAATCCGTGCTGCGTTCCTGCCGTATTGCGATTGCCGGCTGCGGCGGAGTCGGCGGGAGCCACTTGCTGACATTGACGCGGCTCGGTATCGGTGCATTTCACATTGCCGATTTCGACGTTTTTGAAGTGGCGAACTTCAATCGCCAAGCGGGGGCGACGGTCTCCCACCTCGGCCAACCCAAGGTGGATGTACTCGCCGGTATGGCGCGCGACATCAATCCCGGCATCGAAATTCAGACGTTCACCCAAGGCGTTACCGACGACAACTTAGATGAATTCTTGGATGGTGTGGACGTTTACGTCGACGGTTTGGACTTTTTTGCCGTCCACGCCCGGCGCAGCGTTTTCGCTGCCTGCCACCGCAAAAAGATTCCGGCAGTGACTGCGGCCCCCCTCGGAATGGGAGCCGCCCTGTTGAGCTTCGTGCCCGGCGGGATGAGCTTCGAAGAATATTTTCAATTGGATGGCCAACCCGAAAGCGAGCAGCTGGTGCGCTTTCTCGTAGGGCTGTCGCCTGCCATGTTGCAGCGCAGATATCTGGTCGATCCGACAGCCGTCGACTTGGGCCGCCACACGGGCCCATCCACCCCCATGGCCTGCGATTTGTGCGCGGGATTCGCGTCCACCGAAGTGCTCAAACTGGTCCTCCATCGCGGCAAAGTCGTCAGCGCCCCCAGCGGGTTGCATTACGACGCCTACCGCAACCGGTTGAAGCGGACCTGGAGGCCGTTCGGCAATCGCAATCCAGTGCAAAAGTTGGCATTGATGATTGCGCGGTCGATTCTCTCCAAGCGCGGCTAGCGGCAAACACATCGCGCTTGGTTGTCAAAGCCTCCACAGCACGCGGCGCTTGTACTTATTCGGTCAATTCCCAGCTAATGGCTTTCGCGCCAAGACGTTGTAGCAGTTTCCCGATGTATTTTCCGATGCGATCTCGAAACCAACCGCGACGATACGAGCCCGAATTGCTTCGCGGTGATAAGGTGTATACAGAATGCCTTTGCGCATTCCCCAGTGATTGATGCGGTCCGCAATGTTTTGGAACGGCCAGGGACCACGCGGATAGAGCAGCACGTTGGCCGCGAGCGTCCCGCCGGGTTTGAGCACTCTGAAAGTACCCCGCAGCGCCCCATCCACATCCGGGAAACAATGCACGGAATTGGCAATGTTTGCGGTATCGAAAGTGCCGTCCGGATACGGCAACTCGGCGGCATCCCCATGGCGAAGCTCGACATCGGGATTCCCCGCAAAACGGTGCTTGGCTCCGGCCAACATCGACTCCGCGTAATCCACCCCGACCACGTGAACCCGCGGCAACTTACGACGCTTGCGCCAGCGCAACACCATTTGCAATAACGTTCCTGTGCCGCAAGCCAATTCAAGGTGATTGTTACCAAAATTGGGGCCGAAAAAGCGTAGCTGCGTGCCCAAAGAGCTGTTGTAGGCGAAAGTCAGAATCAAGAAGCCCCGAATGTCATACCACCAAGGCTCCGAAGAATAAGCCTCGGCGATTTCATCACGGGTCTTAGCCGGTTTTGCCTTGTCGTCAGCCATCTGTACTCCCATGTCGCGACGACCGGATTCCAGCGAAGCTCGGTCGACGCACAGCATCTGCGGTATCTGTCGCCGGCAGGACACCGTTTACGTGCGCAACGGAAACCACACTCGTTGCACGGTTCTTTATTTCATCAGTTTGCGCTTCCGCAACCGGCGCAGCATCACGTGCTCCAGTTTCATCTGCAACGACAACTCTTTCCAAATCCGCGCAATGTGGTCGCGTGCGCGTGGTGAGCACGTCGCCCGCGGCAATGTCTGCAATAAGTAAAAGAAATTGACGAATGCACTGGCCACGGCTTGGTAAGGACGCGGAAGCTCGTTACTGGCGAATTCATACACGAGCGGGATCGGAAACGCCGCCTGCAGCGAATTATCGTAGTCCTCGACCGTGATCGGCGGAGCCAGCTTCGCCACCTCGGCCACGAAGATTTCGCGTGTTTGCCGCGACTTCAGAAGACCGAAATCGAATAAATAGAATCCGCCGTCAGGTTTGAGTAGTGACCGGATGCGCTGAAACACCCGCTGCAACCCATCTTCGTCGGGTAGATGGTGCAATGCGGAAGTGGAGATTACGAGATCGATTTCGCCGCTACCCAGCGACGGCAAAACGCGGATATCCTCTTCCAGGATGGAAATGTTGTGCAGTCCGCGGGCGCGTGCCTCGTCACGCAAATAGCCCAACATCGTCTCCGACAAATCCGCACCGATAAAATTTACATCGGGATATAAAGGCGCCAGCTCCAACAGCAGCGGCCCGGGGCCGCAAGCCAAATCCAAAACCGTGTCGCCCGGCCGGATAAGATGAGAAAGTTCCCTCAAATGATGCAGTTGCAGCGCCGACGTCGGTCCGCCCCACGCGTACGCCTGGACATAGGATTGTACTTGCTCAGCCCCCTCCATCGTTTCGGTGGGTTCGGGCCGGCGCGTCGCAGGGCCAGCCGCAGTCGCTTCGTTCCATATGATTTTGGCTATCGGAAGCATGGCGCTCCTCGTCGCACCGCGCGGTGGCTCGGGGTTAGACCGAAGTCACCCGCATCGCTGATCGCTCACTTCGGCGCAGACAAATGGTCCTGTATTACGGACCCCCCGACGCGCTGATCGAACGCATTGTAATCACAAGTAAACCCGTATGGCACCAAGCACGCGCCGGCGTTGCGACTGGCGTCTCGATATTTGCCACAGCCGTATTGCCAGCGCGGGAATCGTCGGAAATTTTTACGGCTTTTGGGGTAACGCATCGAGCCGACGCTCTGTGCACAAATTTCGCATTCTCAGACCGTCAGGTTCTTTTACGGCGACCTTCCGCAAGTGGCCGCGGATTCGCGTTATCCTATTGTATTTAAAGTTCTTTTATTACTTGGCACAGGATATGCTTCCTCGTAGGCCAGCAAGTTGCCAGTTTTGGAAAACGGATTTCACAACACTAAACAAGTGGAGATTGCCATGAAACACACGAAGTTTAAGACCTCCCTAGTAGCAGCGTCATTCGCCATTTTGGCGTTGGCGTCGTTCGGGAGCAAGGCCGCAGTGATCAACAGTCAGTTCACACTGGGTGTGAACCAGATCGAAGATACCGACGTCGAGCGCATCATTGACTCCAGCGGCGCAGTGAAAACCACGGGCGACTTTGCTGTGGGCGACACCATCCAGACCATCCTGCGTTGGAATACGGTAAACGCGACAGTAATCAGCGATGCGCTGCCATCGCCTTATCAGCTCACGACGTACGCCGAGTTGACGGTATCCAATATCACAGACCTTGGCGGCGGTGTTGCCAGCATCACGTTCGCACCGAGCGGCAATCTGGGCGCAGGCGTGTTCGCCAACATCTACGAGCGCACCAGCGCAGTGCAGCCGTCGTTCGACCAGACCGTAGCGCCTACTACCGGTATTTCCAATGTGATGAGTCAGACTCTGATCGCACAGCTGGGTATCGGCGAAGCCGACGACTTCTGGACCGTTACCAGCCTGCTTGATATCGCAGCCGCGGCAGGCCTGAGCGCGCAGGACCCGCAAGTGTCCAATGGTCAGTTTGGTCTGAGCGTTCTGGCTAACCCGGGCAGCCTGCCGATCCAAGCCAACGGCATTGTCGGTGCGGATGGCAACCTCCACGCAGTGGTGGGTAACGCCAGTGCCTATCAGCGCGGCCCCGGCATCAACACCGGCTGGTTGGTCGGCAGCAACACCACCGCCCAATTTGCTGCTGTGCCGGAACCCGGTCCACTCGCTCTGTTGGGTCTTGGCCTGGCCGTCATGGGTGGCCTGAGCTTGGCCCGCAAGAAATCGTAAATCCAGAAGTCAGCAGTAGACCTAAACCCCGGCCCAACGGCCGGGGTTTTTTTGTGCGCGTATGCCGGTACTGACTGTTCGCGTTTTATCCACAGACAGGTTTTGTCCGTGACCGCTGCAAGTGAAGCAATGGCGTTGGGCCGGCGCAGCCAACCGAATCTTTTGCGGTGGACCAGCCAGTCGTCGTGCTGGACATGGCTCGTGCATAACACGATAGGATACTGTCAGCTTCGCCAAGCCGGGTTGGGGTTTCGCTGAGAGGGGCGCGGGCGCCGCGGGCCCTCAACTCTCCAAGGCCGAGATACAAGGTACCGGCGCTGGGAACGGTACCTCGCCTTTACGTCCTGCCATTGCCGCCGCGATCGTCCCGGATTACTGCAATTCGACACGCTCCCGGCATTGCACCTCCCCGCGCCTTGCATTGGCTGCGCCATAATTTCGATACGGTACCGTACTCGCCGCCAAACCGCGCCAACCTATTTCACAGCGGGATTAGCGCCAAGTTCCGGGAAGATTCCGCTCTCTGGCGTCGGCCCGCGCTCTCGCCTTCGCAATTTCGCCCCGAGCGGAATCAGCAAGGCACTTCGCGCAGTTCCCGACATGCCTAGCGAGCCGAGCAGCCCGCGGTGAAGACGATCCGGTCACGGCGCCAACAGCACGCTGCGGCCGGTGGAGAACGAGCTAGGTGGCCGTCATCCGAACCTACATTCGCGCACAGCTATCGTCGCGTACATCCCGACGCTCTGCCGGGGATGCATTGGCATAACCGCTGAATGCGGCAATTAGGGCATCCCCCGGAGGCGCCCGTACTGTACGACTGAAAGTACCCGATCACCGAAGCGTTTCGAGGAGCTTCTCTGCCTGGGGCTGACCCGGGAACGGGTGCTTGGCGGCTTTCAATGTTTTTTCCAGCACGGCTATCGCCTCGTCTTTATGTCCCGTTTGAGACAGCGCGACCGCCAAATGATAGGCGACCTCTCCCGATTGGGGCACACCGGCGGCGGCTTTGCGTAGCAGCTCCAATCCCTGCTCGTGATCGCCCTTCCTGGTCAAGATCCAACCGTAGGTATCCATTACCATCGGATTGCCTGGAACAGCGCGATAGGCTTTCTCAGCCGTTTCGGCGGCGCGCGCATCTCCTTGGTCCTCATACAGCAAGGCGAGATTATTGAGGGCCGCGATATTCCTCGCATCGTGGCCAAGAATGGATTCGTACGTCTGGATCGCCTTCTCGGGCTGTCCCGCAGCCTTGTACGCAGACGCCAAGTACAAACGGGTGCTGCTATCGTCCGGATGATCTGCGAGCCAGCTTTTGACAACTTTCGAAGCACTGTCGGCTTGACCCGCGTTTGTCAGCGCCTGGTGCAATTTCATGACCAATAGATTATTCGGCTTCAGCCTGTACGCATGTTCGTAGCTTGCGGATGCCTGTGCGAACCGACCCTGCGCCATCCGAACATCGCCTTCCACGACATAACCCGCGGGCAGACTCGGGTGCTGCGCCTGCATGCGTTCCGCGCCCTGGACCGCCCGCTCGAAGTTCTTGGCGCGCAGGTCCATCAATATGATTGCGAGCTGGGCTTCCTGATAACCCGGCTGTAGCTGCAAGGCTTTGGCGAGCGACGCGCGACCATCTTCAACGTTGCCGGCCGAAATCTGTGCCAAGCCGAGTTCGTAGTGCGCCCACGCCGAAGCGGGCGAGCGCCGCACGATTTCGCGGTAGACGGCCAGTGCTTCATTATCGTGTCCGGCCGCCATTTCGGTTTTCGCGAGGAGATCCCAGGCCCAAGGCGCCTGTGGATTGTCCGACTTGGACTTCCGCGCAGCATCCAATGCAGCCTCGAAATCCTTGCCATGGAGATAGTGTGCCACCAACAACCGCCGAGGCTGCATCGCCGATGGATCGGCCTTGATGGCGCGATTGAGCCAAGAAACGGCTTCCCCGTCATCACCCCCTATCGCCGCGAGATTGGACAGCGCCAGCATCGCCGGCACGTAGTCTCCGCGATCAACAATACTTTCCAGGCGTTTTTTCGCTTCGGGAATATGGTTCTCCTGCACATCCACACGGGCTAAATTCACTATGGCAGGGACAAAATCGGGTTTCACTTTTACTGCTTGCTCGAAAGACTCCCGCGCCTTTGCATATTGTTTCTGCTGCAAATACGCAAATCCAGCCATGTTGTATGGCACGGGGTTGTCGGATTGATTCTTTTGCCAAGCCTTCGCCGCCTCTATGGCTTTCCCTAACTCCCCTTTGGACATGTAGCTCACTACCAGCAGCGCATTCCCTTTCGAACTTTCTGCATCCAACTTCACGGCTGATTCGAGATCGCCAATGCCACGGTCCGTCTGACCCAACTGCAGCCGGTTGGCGCCCAACTGCGTTCTCAGGTCGGCATCGCCCGGATCGGACGACGCGGCCCGCTCCAGATACGCGGTAGCCTGACTGTATTGTTTTAGCTGCATGCTGGCCTCACCGGCCAACGCCAGGATTTTCGAGTTTGATTGCACCGGCCCAAGCACAGGCCCCAGCGTTTTCAGCGCAGCTGCAGGTTGCTTCAAGCGCAGATAAGTCGCCGCCAGTAACTCGCGCCCGGAAATTGAGTCGCCGGCGTGCTCAAGGTATTGACTCAGATATTGCTGCGCTTGCTCCAGGTGCCCGAGCACGAAATGAGTCGTGCCCAAATACAATTGCGCAAGCTCGTAGTCTGGAGCGGTCGCCAATGCCTGCTCAAATGAAGTTTGTGCAGAGGTGAAGTCCTTCTTTGCGTAGTACAGCAAACCTTGCGCGAAACTCACGCCGGGATGCCGGATACCGAATTTCTTCAATACCTTGATGTCGTCTTCCGCCGCATCGTAATGCGCCAGCGCGATATTCAACAGCGCCCGGTTTATCCGATCGCCTGCATTATTGGCCCGGTGCTGGATAGCATTTGTATAAGCTGCAATGCCTTCTTTGAAGCGCTCCTCGCGCTGCTCGATGTCACCGAGGATGCTCCAACCTTCTCCGGATGTAGGGTTTGCATCCAGCACAGATTTCACTAAATTCCGCGCGTCTTCGGGCTTATCCTGCGCCAATGCCAATTCGGCCTTTCCGATCAGGGCTTCTTCGAATGCCGGCACAAGAGAAAGGGCGCGCGAATATTCCTCACTAGCGTGTTCAAAGTCTCCAAGACCAAGATACGCGTTTCCGCGAATCGACAGAAGCCCGGCATTTTCTTTCTTCGAAAGTTTTTCGCGCTCATGCGCAAGCGCCAGTGCCGCTTTGTACTCATTTTGCAATAACTTCGCCTGCGCTAAGGAAGGCGCAAGCACGTCTTCGGGAATACCGAATTCCTTTGCCCGTTCCAGTTCTTTCTCCGCGGCCGCACCATTTCCGACTTCCAGATAGGCCTTACCGAGCAGCCAACGCGCTTCGGGATTTTCCGGATTTTTGCCGATTGCGTTCTTCAGTTCTATGACACCCGCACGCAGGTCTCCTTTATCCAATTCATCTTTTGCGCGCTCGACATATTGTGCATCTGTAAAATCGTGCCCGCACCCAACGAGGATCATAGTGAGAAGGCACGTCCATGATAAACGCCGAAGCTTCAAAAATAACGCTTGCTTACCGTCAGGATAGACAGACTTCATTTTCACACTGACCTCGTAGAAGTGAATTCGTACTACCACATACCCGGCACGAGCTGGCGCCCGAGCGGTTGTGTGCCCGCGTCCGGAGTAGGCAGCCCGCCCCTGAGTGCCTCAGCGCGAAGTTCAACGGATCTAGACAGCAGCGATCCCTGAGACCCAGGACAATGAGAAGCTACATCAGGCTCCGCCGAGTTTTTGCAATAAGGCGCGCGCGTCGTCGCTTTCCGGAAAATTCGGCGTCGTTCGTAACAGCCGCTTAAGCTCTCTGCGCGCTTGTTGCACGTCACCGGTTTTGTAACGCGCATACGCAAGATGATATTTAATAGCGGGAATGTGGGGTGCCTTCGCCGAGGCTGATTCCAGCACGCGTAAGCCCGACGCGGGATCGCCGGATTGGACTTGCATCCAACCATAGGTATCGGCGATCTCCGGCCGGTCCGGGCTGATGCGATAGGCGTCGGTCGCATATTGCAACGAGCGCTGTCGAGCCCCCTCTTGCAGGTACAGCCACGCCAAGTTGTTCAATGCGACGGCGCTTTCCGGGCGTGATTTGAGGCTCGCTTCGTATTCCCGGATGGAGGCTTTCGCCTGACCGCTGGCTTGCAAGATCGACGCAAACAAGAGCCGGGACTCGACGTCGCCTGGATTCTTCTTCAACCAATCCTCGAGAATTGCCTCCACGCCTTGTTTGTCGCCCAATTGCTGGCGAATCTTCACCAGCAGGAGCGCCAGGTCACGTGCCGGACCTATCGCGTAGGCAGCCTTGAACGCGCTTTCCGCCTTCTTGTAATCCTTCTGCTGGAGTTCGATGTCTCCTTCCAATCGGTACCCGGCTGTGGATTTGGGAAACTTTTCCTGCAAATGTCGTGCTGACTTCAGAGCATCGTCGGTAGCGCCGCGTTTGGCCTGCAGTTCACCTCGCAGCAGCAGACTTGGCACGTGATCGGGATCGACGCCGAGCCCAGTATCGAGTGCGCGGTTCGCGCCGGCGATGTCCTCTGCCTTCACCCGTGCCGCTGCGAGCAGATAATAGGCCTCCGCCGACTTTGGCTGCACCTCCACGAATCTCTCGAAGGTCACCACGGCGCTCGCGGTTTCGCCTGCCGCGAGTTGGGCCTGCCCCAGGGAACGCAGCGCTAACGGATTGCGCGGGTGATCGTTGACCAGTTGACGCGCTGTGGACAGCGCTTTCAACGGCTCGTTGTGAGACAGATCCAGCCGCACGAGCAGGACACGTGGCTCGATCGCCTTGGGGTTGGCATCGCGCGCCTCTTCCAACCGCCTACGCAGCAGGTGATCGTCGCCGCTGTTTTCCGCCATTTGCGCAAGCATGAGCAGCACCCGCAAGTTGCCTGGATCCTGCTCCAGCGCCCGCTCGAGCCACTTGCGCCCCTCATCTCGGTTACCGTCCATCTGCTCCAAGCGAGCCAGATTGATTCGCGCGGCGTTGAACTTGGGATCGATCTTCAAAGCCTTGAGAAAATAATCACGCGCCTGTTTACGGTCACCTTTACTCAAATACGCCGCGCCGATTACGTTATAGGGCATGGGATTATCCGGGTGCCGCTTTGCCATGGCCTGTGCCGCTTCGAGTGCTTTGTCATACTGCCCTTGGCGCAAGTGGACCATGACCAACAAAAGATCCGCCTGAATCAGGTCGGGGTCCAACTGCACGGCCGCCTCGAGTTCGGACACCGCACGCCCGGTATCTCCGCTACCCAGTTGACTGATACCGAGCTGGGTACGTATAGCAGCTTCGTTGGGCGCCAGATCCGCGGCGCGATTCAGGTACTCGTTTCCCTTTGTGAAGTCGCCACTCTTCATATAGGCCGTGCCCAGCAACGCGAAAAACTGGGGGTCGTCCCCAACGGTCTGGATACGGGGCTCCAGCATCCGCAGCGCGCCTTTGGGATCCCCCCGCTTTAGTCGCACGACCGCCAGCAGTTTTGCCGCGCGCAGATCGGAAGGTTGCATCGAGACAAATTTCGATAAAAAGCTCTCCGCAGTTTCCAGTTGCTCTTTCCGATAGTTCAGGACCCCGAGCAGCAGATTTGCCGGGGCGTAATCCGGAGCGCTGCGCAAAATTTCCGTGAGCCGATTTTCCGCGTCGTCATTCTGATCCCGCCCCAACGCGATCAAGGCACGCATATAGCGGGCAAGTACCAAACGGTTGGAGATCTGGCCAAGCGCGTTGAGATCCTGCTCCGCCTCCTCGTATTGTCTCAATCCCAGATGAGCTGCAGCTTGCGCGATACGCAAACTGATGTGGCGCGGATTAAGTTGCACGCCTTTGTCGTACGCCGCCAGCGCTTCCTTGAATTTGCCCTGACGCTGCAGCATGCGGCCCTTGAAAAGGTAGGCCTCAAGATATTTCGGGTCGGCCGCAATTGCTTGCTCCGCGAGGGAAGCCGCCCGCGCCTCATCGCCGTCCTGGCGGGCGAATTCCGCCTCCAATAACAATACTTTTGCGCTTTTCGGAGCCAGTTGACGCGCCAGCTCGAATTCTTCGTGAGCCAGTCTCGGATTCCGATCGATCAATGCAGCATCGGCACGCATAGCATGAATCTCGACTTGAAGCGCCTTGGAATCCTCCTTTTCCACCTGCAGATCCTTGAGCACCTCGCCGGCTTTGTTTTGCCACAAGCGGGCCTGGGCAAGCGGAATCAGCCACTTGTCTCGAGGAACGCCCAGTTCGCCCGCACGCTGTAATTCCTTTTCAGCCGACATCACATCGCCGGCCCGCAAATAGGTGTTGCCGAGAAGCAGGCGTGCCTCCGCATTCTTTGGGTCTTCCTGAAGCGCGTTTTTGAGTTCGATCACCGCCGTGCGCAGCTGATCGCCCTTTAAAGCGTCCTTTGCGGATTCCAGGTGACTTTGCGCCGCGTACGACGGTACAGCCACCCACGGCGCAACCATTACGGCTAACACTAAAAACAATGCCTTCGGCCACGCCTTACGATTGATCGGCTTTCCCATCGATTCCCTCCCGCAAGAACGCCTGATCGTGTAGCGATTTTGACCACGATTGGCATGGTGGCGCCTGATAATGCCGCGCAGGATCCGCGCCTGGATCAGGACGGGCCATGGCCGGCGCATCCGGCCCAGTGCGGCTCACTGTCAAGAGCGCATATTGAATTTATCCAGCAACGTGTACAGCGTTGGACGCGTGATCCCCAACAATTCGGCTGCACGCGACAAATTCCCATCGGCGACGGACAATGCACGCGAGAGCGCGTGCCTTTCGGCCTGCTCCCGCACTTGACGAAGGTTGAACGGCATGCTGTCGTCCTGGGCCTCGGCCAACTCCAGATCTTCTGCCGTAACCTGCGTTCCCTCGGCCATGATGACCGAACGCTTCACACGATTTTCCATCTCCCGGACATTGCCCGGCCACTGATAATGCTCGATCGCGGCCAATGCTTCTTTACTGAAATTGCGCACCGACCGGCTGTTCTTGTCGGCATAGCGCTTGAGAAAGGTGCTCGCCAACACGACCGCGTCGCCTTGTCGTTCCCTAAGCGGAGGCACAATGAGCTTGATTTCACTGATTCGATAGTAAAGATCCTCGCGGAATGTGCCTTCCTGTATCAATTGCGTCAGATCACGGTGCGTCGCGCAGACGACCCGTACATCCACGGCAATCTCGGATCTGCCACCAACGCGCTCGATTACGCGCTCTTGTAAAAAGCGCAACAACTTGGCCTGCAGCGCCAGCGGCAAATCGCCCACTTCGTCGAGAAACAGTGTGCCGCCGTCAGCGTATTCGATTTTACCTTTGGTCTGCTTCGCCGCACCGGTGAAAGCGCCCTTCTCATAACCGAAAAGCTCACTTTCCAAAAGGTTTTCAGGGATTGCGGCGCAATTGATGGCGACAAAACTGCCCTGCGCGCGGCTACTCAGATTATGAATCGCTCTTGCCACCAGTTCTTTGCCGGTGCCGCTCTCACCCAAAATGATCGTCGTCGCGTCCGTAGGCGCTACTTTTTCCACGGTCCGACACACTTTGAGCATTTCCGGGCTGGTGGCAATGATCCCTTCCAGAGGGGAATCACCCTTTGCAGCGGCGAGACGGTGGTTCTCGTCTTCCAATTCATACAAGCGGTAAGCGCGCTCGATGATCAACCCCAGGATTTCCGGCTCGATGGGTTTTTGGTAGAAATCGTAAGCTCCAAGTGCGATGGAACGCACGGCATTTTCGCGATCTTCATTCCCGGTCACGACAATGACCTTGGTGTGCGGCGCGAGTCGCAGGATCTCTTCCAGCGTCGCAAGACCCTCGCTGGCATTTGCCGGATCCGGCGGCAGACCGAGATCCAAGGTCACCACCGCCGGTTCATGCCGGCGCAGTTCATTGATAGCCGTCTCCTTGTCGCCGGCGATCAGCACGTCATAACCCTCAAACGACCAGCGAAGCTGGCTTTGCAAGCCGGGATCGTCCTCAACTACCAGTAGTGTTTTATTGGCTATCAAATCGCAGTCTCTGCAGCGCGTTGAGCGTCGTGTCCGGGCGCGTCGCGGTACAGCGGCAACCGGACCTGAAATTTGCTTCCGTTCCCGGGATCGCTGGTGACCAGCAGGTCGCCGCCCTGCGACCAGATGAATTCTCTGCTTTCATAGACGCCGATCCCCATCCCAGCGTTGCCTTTGGTGGTTTCAAACGGCCGGAATAAGCGTTCACGAATAAACTTTTCGTCCATGCCGCAGCCGTCGTCCGTAACCTCGATCAGAACATCGTCGTGGTCGACGCCGGCCTTCACCTGTACACGGCCCTGTCGCGTAGTGGCTTCTTGGGCGTTTTGGATCAAATGGGACAAGACGTTGGTCAATTTCTCTGCGTCAATCACCAAAAGCAATTGCCCGTCTTCGGATTCCAGCGACGGCACAGGGTCCTGGCCGGCACAGGTCGACACGGCATCGCGCAGGATCGGCTGCAGATCGACGATCGACTTCGCGGACTCTACTGTACCACCCTTGCGCAACTGTGCCAGCATCCTGTTCATCTTCGCAGTCGCGTTTTCGACCGTGCTGATCGCATCCGCTACGAATGCGGGGTTATCGAGGTGACGCTTCGCGTTTTTCACCACCAGCGACAGCTGCGCGCTGACATTCTTCAAATCATGCACCACGTACGACGAAAGTCGATTGAATGCTTCGAATTGACGGGCATTCATCAACGCTTCGCTGGTCTCCACCAGCGCGATGTAGCTGGCAATCTGCAAGCCCACCGTTTTCAGCAAGTCGCGGTCTTCCCAATTGATATTACGCAGCGCGCGCGGCCTTCCCAATACCACGAAAGCGATAAGTGTCTCATCGCGCAGCAGCGGCACCACGAGCCAAGCCCGCGGCAAATCCTCGAGCCAGGCCGGTAGAATCAAATCTTCGTATAACTCCGGATTCTCTCTGAATTCGTCCAGATCGATGACCCACTGCCGAGTACGCAAAAAACGAATTACCGACGCGTCCTCCTTGATCACCGCATGGGCCGTTTCATTCATGTTCCAATGCTCGGCGCCGGCATAGTGCCCGGCCTCGGTCTGAGTCCAGAGCATGCCACCGGTACTCTCGACAATATCCGCCAGCGATCGAATCGCCCGTTGTCGCGGGTTCAGTTCGTCGTCTCCGGCCAACAGACTTCCCGACAGCTTCAACCATTCTTCCCGGTAATCGTACTTGTAATTGAAAAAATGCTTGCTGAGAAATACCTTGAGTTTGGCTCGCATCTGGCCGGAAAACAGCAATACACCCAGCAGCAACAGCGCGAATGCCAGAAACGTCGCCTGTGCGGCGGTGCCCCAGCTGCCTCCATACTGGCGTATGTAATAGCCCGCCGCCGCCATGACCAGCAGGTAAACCCCGGCCCCGGCGAGGGTGACCGTGTGAAACACAACCCGGCGGGAGATGAATACGTCCAGAGACCAGGCCGGATTGCGCGCCGCCGAAACCGCGAGCATCGGTACAACCAACGCGTTGACGAACCCACGTGCCGTCCATAAATCGTAATCGATCTGCTTGAACAGCAATGCGTCGGAGTACAGAAAAAAATCGTACGCGAAAATGGCGCCTACGCCCAAGAACAGATATTTAACCGACCAACGCCCCGAAGGGCGGGTGTTGCGAAACAATTGTTCCACCAGCGCCATGCCGATCAACGCCAAAATCAAATGGCCGGTAATTGCGGCCTGCGGCGGCGATGCCAGCGGTACTACCTTCGTGACCAGTTCCGGCAACAAGTCGATCAGCAGGACCACGCCCGCGGTGACCAGCGCCACCGGTTCAGCAAACGTCAACAAATTTGTGTGTTCGCGCCCCGAGACTTTCAATGGCCGCAGCAGCCGGAACAGGAACACATACCAGGTGATATTGCGTACGATTTCCAGCGTGTGATAGGCAACTGGAGACACTGGCGCCTGCAGCTGTGGCCCCAGCGCTGCCACCACGCCCCAGACCGTGCTGGTGATCACGGCGGCGACCAACGCCGCGCCTTCAAGTCGGCCCCGCCAACTCGTCAGCAGCAACAACGCAAGCAACAGAAATGCGCCCGCTGCGACAAGGTAGCTCACCAGGCCGATGTCAACCGCTTGCATTCCCGTCCCCCGCCGCCGGCTCGGCAGATCGTTGCCGCTGGTGCCTCGACCTGCGTCAGGCGGCCAACCCTTAGCGTGCGCCCTTCCCCCAGACTACCGCGTGGGCGGTCTGAAAGAGGATCATGAAATCGAATAGTAAACTGTAGTTCTTGATGTAATAAAGATCGTATTGGAGTTTTTCCATGGCATCCCGCACGGAAGCGCCATAGGGATAGGAGATCTGCGCCCATCCGGTGATGCCTGGGGCAACTTTGTGTCGCAGGTCGTAAAACGGAATTTCCTGCTTCAATTGCTCGACGAACTCCGGCCGTTCCGGCCGTGGCCCCACGAAACTCATATCTCCACGCACCACATTAAGCAACTGAGGAAGCTCATCAATTCGAAACTTACGAATAAAGCCGCCCACCCGGGTGACGCGGCTGTCGCCCTTCTGCGCCCACTGTGCTTTTCCGTCCTGTTCGGCATCCGCTCTCATGCTGCGGAATTTCAGTACTTCGAAGGGAATTCCGAAACGACCGACACGGATCTGGCGGTACAGTACCGAACCGGGTGACTCGATACGAATCGCCAGCGCCGTGATCAACATGAAGGGCCATGCGAACATCAGTAGGAACAGGCTGGCGGCGATGTCGAATACGCGCTTGCTGTTCTTACGCAGTACGGCTTGCGAAAATCCGTCGGCGAAAATCAAGCTGCTGGGATGCAACGTGTCAAGGCGGATCTTGCCGCTTTGACGCTCGAAAAACGTCATAAGATCGACAACTTGCACGCCCTTCATTTTACATTCAAGAATTTCGTCGACCGGAAAGCTTTTTCGCCGGTCATCGATCGCCACCACGATTTCGTCGATCTGGTAATCGTCGACGAGTTGATCGAGGGGCGTCTCGGATTGCAGTATTTTCGCAGGATCGACCGAGTCGCGTTCACCGCGAATGTGTATGTAGCCGATCAGTTTGAAGCCGTGCCAATCAACTCGGCGCCGAAGGCTTTCCAGGAGGCTTGCTTTGCGGCCGGCGCCGACCACCAGTACACGCGCTTTCAACGCCTCCATGTCGGCGAAACGATAGTGCAGCGCGCGCGCGACAAGAACAAAGCCCAGCGCAATCAAAAGCGAAAGGGCGAGTGCGCCGCGGCCGATGAACAAATCCGGCAGCACGTAGAACATCAGCGCGAGTATCACCACTGTAAGCGCGAACGCGCCCAACAGCCGCAGCACGATGTGCCAAAGACTGTCCACCCGCAGGTGGCGCCAATACAGGCCCATCGTGGTCATGGAGAGGGCGACAATGGCGGCGAACAAAATGCCTTTCCAAAACAGCCCGTCGACCGACGGATCGTCGACCGGCAGGCCGCCGTCGTAAAACCGGATATAGACCCCCAGATAAATGGACGCCACCAGCAAAACCGCTTCGCCCAGTCCGAGAAGAATCATGGACTCCGGGATGTAGTGTCGAAATAGGCGAATCATTGGCTGCGGCGGCCCCTTTTTTTTGCTTGTGCAGTCCGTCGACGCGCGGACCGGGTCTCTGCGCTGGCCGCGCAAAAGCGTCCGCGCCGCGGATGCCGCTCGGATTGTTAGCGCGAACCAAATGTATTCGTGCGTAGCGGCCGTAGGTGAAGAAAGTTGAACCACTTCACATATCGACCGCTTGATCTATGTTTGGTCCGAATTGATCAACTCACCCGATCGATCTTGAAAACATTATTTTATCAGTCGTTTACGAAAAATTCTTACAAATGCTCATCGAATCCGCGGGCCTTGAGCCCCCATGCCATCAGAGAGAATAGTTTACGATTGGTTTTTCGCAGCCGAACGACCAGCGCGCCCACCAACTCCTGCAATACCTCGTACCCCAATTCGCGGTGCTGGTCGAGAAATGCCAGCAGCCGATCGCCGTCGATCACTGCCAACTCGCAATCAGTGACCGCCACCACTGACGCCGAGCGGGGCCCATGGTCGAACAATGCCAATTCACCGAAAACCTCGCCGGTTTCAAATTCGAAGAACCCCGGGCGAATGTGCCGGGCCTCGTCCAATGCGACGTCCCCGAGCACGCGCACCTTGCCGTCAAGCAACAGATAGACCTGCGACCCGGTCGCCCCTTCCTCGACAATCGGCTGGTGCGCCAAATACCATTCCCGCGACCAATGCTGCCCCTCCACGAAATCGGGATGCTCCAGCAGCGCCCGCAAGGTTTTATTCACGCTTTCACCCTCGTCTCCACCATCCGACAAGTATAGAAACAAGCAGACCGCGTGTTCTAGTAGCGGCTCCGATTTGTTACGGAGTCGCCCCGTTCTCCATCCTCAATTATGCCTCTTGACCTATTCAAAAACGCGTCGACTACGAGGATAATCCGGTGTTCATTTGTCCGCCCGGTGCGGACCGGATTTCGGATTTGAGCCAGACGGGAGCGAAAAAGGGATGTTGAGCATCGACAAGATCAAAATCGGCGTCATCGGGTTGGGCTACGTGGGTCTGCCGCTGGCGGTGGAACTCGGCAAACACTTCGATACTGTCGGTTTCGACATCAACAGCCGCCGAATCGACGAGCTCAAACGAGGCATCGACCACACCCTGGAGGTGGAACCGGAGATCCTGGCCGCTGCGACAAAACTGCAGTATGCCGATCAAGCCGTGCAAATCGAGTCATGCAACTTCTATGTCGTCACCGTTCCGACCCCCATCGATCGCCACAAACGACCGGACCTCACACCGCTTGAATCCGCCAGCCGCACCGTCGGACGGGTACTGAAAGCAGGAGACGTGGTCGTCTACGAGTCGACCGTGTATCCGGGGGCGACCGAAGAAGTCTGCGTCCCCATTCTCGAGCGCGAGTCCGGACTTCGCTTCAACGTCGACTTCTTCGCCGGGTACAGTCCGGAACGCATCAATCCGGGGGACAAGGAACATCGGGTTTCGACCATTCTGAAGGTGACCTCCGGGTCGACCCCCGAGGTGGCCGAATATGTGGACTCAGTATACCGCCGGGTCATCACCGCCGGCACCCACAAGGCCAGCAGCATCCGCGTCGCGGAAGCGGCGAAAGTCATCGAAAACACCCAGCGCGACGTCAATATCGCCTTGATCAATGAACTCGCCATGCTGTTCAACCGGCTTGGAATCGATACCTTGGAAGTGCTGGAAGCCGCAGGCACAAAATGGAACTTCCTGCCGTTTCGTCCGGGCCTGGTAGGCGGTCACTGTATCGGGGTCGATCCGTATTATCTGACACACAAAGCGCAGGAAATCGGCTATCACCCGGAAATGATCCTCGCAGGCCGGCAAATCAACGACGGCATGGGTTCCTACGTCGCAGAACAGGTCATCAAACTCATGACCCGTAAACGCATCCACGTGGTGGGTGCTCGCATCCTGATCATGGGATTGACGTTCAAGGAGAATTGTCCAGACCTGCGCAACACCCGGGTGACCGATCTGATCGATGAGTTCAAGCACTATCACGCCGAAGTCGACGTATACGATCCGTGGGTGGACGCGAAGGAAGCGCAGCACGAGTACGGCATCGAACCAATCTCAGAACCGCAACCGGGTGCCTACGACGCGGTCATCCTCGCGGTCGGCCATCGCCAATTCCAGAGCCTCGGTGTCGATGGCATGCGTGCGCTCGGGAAATCGAAGCACGTGCTGTATGACGTCAAATACGTCCTTCCAGCGAATGCGGTCGACGGTCGGCTGTAGAGTTCCGTGCGTGGCACGCGCGACATCAATCGGTCAAGGTGCGATCGATGTTGCGAATGAGTCCCAACAGTCGCCTCGTATCGGCGTCGATATTGTCGAAGACCATTTCCGCCAGGGGCGCGATCTCGCAATTGCGCGGCAATGAGTCGCCCACCGCGATCAGGTCGGCGATTCTGGGTATGAAAACCCACTGCAGCCACTGCGTGAAATCCAGCGTATCGACGCTGAAAGGCTGTACGCTACGCAGCGCGGCGGATGGCGGCGCCAGCGACTCCCACAGCCCCAATGCGCGCATTTCGCGCTCCAACTCCAGAATCAAATCGGCAATTCGGTGTTCGACGCTCTCCATAACCGCTCTATTGTGGCTGGTCGATTGTATCCAGCCTAGGCGCTGCAATCGCACGCGCGAACGCGCTGTGCAAACTACATCCAATCAGCTGCGTCTCGATTTCTTCACGTGTTTGACCAAGCGCTTTTTGCGGGCGATCTGACGCCCGCTGAGTTCGTTGCGGCGTCCCGCGAACGGGTTCGCTCCGGATTTGAATTCGACTCTCACCGGCGTGCCCCGCAGCCGCAATGCGGAACGAAACTGATTGACCAAAAAGCGTTTGTAACTGTCCGGCACCGATTCGGTCTGATTCCCGTGAATGATAATGACCGGTGGATTTCGGCCGCCCTGGTGGGCGTAACGTAACTTGATGCGTCGACCGCGTACCAGCGGCGGTTGATGAGTGGCAACGGCGTCTTCGAGTATTCGCGTCAGTTCGGAGGTGGACAGGTCCCGGGTCGCGGAGTCGTATGCCCGATCCACGGCTTCAAACAGATGCCCTATGCCCGTCCCATGTCGAGCCGAAATGAAATGGATCTCAGCGAAATCCACGAATGAAAGACGCCGATGAAGTTCGCTGCGCACGCGCTCGCGCTGGTCACTGCTCAATCCATCCCATTTGTTGACCGCAACAATCAGTGCCCTGCCACTGTCCAACACCTGACCGAGTAGCGTGGCATCCTGCTCCGAGATCCCCTGGTGGGCATCGAGCACCAACACCACGACGTGCGCTGCTTCAATCGCCTGCATGGCTTTGATGATGGAAAAGCGTTCGACCGCCTCGGATACCCGCGCCCGACGCCGGACACCGGCCGTATCGATCAAGACATAACGATTGCCGTGATGTTCGAATGGTATGAACACGCTGTCCCGGGTAGTGCCGGGCATGTCGAAGGCAAGGACCCGCTCTTCGCCGAGAAGCCGGTTGACCAACGTGGACTTGCCGACATTCGGACGGCCGACAATGGCGACTTTGGTTTCCTGTTGCGCCGGCGATTCGAGGGGCTCGTCCGCGTGCTCAAAGCCCGCCAGCGCGGCATGCATCAAGTGGTCGATGCCGCGTCCGTGGGCGGCCGCGATTGCGAGCGGCTCACCGAAGCCAAGAGAAAAGAAGTCGCCGGCCACCACCGCCGCGTCCAATCCCTCGCTCTTGTTGACAACGATCAGGACCGGTTTGCCGGTCCGACGCAGGAACAGGGCGATTTCAGTATCGACCGGCGTCAGGCCTTGACGGCCGTCGACCATCAGCATCACCAGGTCGGACTCGGAAATGGCGAGCCTGGTCTGCTGCGCCATGAGTTCGTCGATGCCTTCTTCGGTCCCCGACAATCCGCCCGTATCAACCACGATGTAGGGCATCGGCCCCACTTCGCCACGACCGTATTTGCGATCTCGGGTAAGGCCGGGCAGATCCGCCACCAGCGCATCGCGGGTTCGGGTGAGAAAATTGAACAGCGTGGATTTGCCCACGTTAGGGCGACCCACCAGGGCGATAACCGGCAACATGCGGCTGTGGGCTCCAGGCCCGGGTTCTCCGAAAGCTGGCTATGGTAGCAGAATCGGCCCCGAGCCTGGGGAATACGGCATGGTTACGGGCGAGCCGCGCCGTTTACGTGCCAGGCGCTCAGCTCGCCGTCGTTGGTTAATACCAGCAACTCACCGGCCACCGTCAATGGCGGCGCGGAAATACCCGAATCCTGGGCGCGGGTGCGTGCCACAAGGCGTCCGTCGTCCTGGGACAGCCAGTGCAAATAGCCTTCGTAATCGCCGACCACAACGTAGTCTCCGATCACCGCCGGGCGGCTTACGCGCCGGTAGCGAAGCTTGTCCTGCTTCCAGAAGGTAGCGCCCGTGCGCCGGTCCAGCGCCCAGATCTGACCGGTATCGTCGGTGACGAACACTTGGGTCGGACCCACGTCCAGACCGGCATAGGACGACATTTCCCGCGCCCACAGCAACTGCCCGGTGTTCAGCGTCAATGCCGCAATCCGGCCCTGATAGGTGGTGACATACACCACACCGTCGGAAATCACCGGATCCGCGTCGATGTCGACCAGCCGTTCCAACTCCGAACGTCCGCTCGGAATGGCGACACTGCGTTCCCACAGCGGCCGGCCGTCGGATAATGCCAGTGCGGCGATCTGGCCGCCGTCGAATCCAACCACCGCCGCTCCCTGTTCCAGGGCCGGCATGCTGGTCCCGCGCAGGGTCAACACCGGGGCATTGCGGTCATAGATCCAGAGCCGCTTGCCGTCGCTGGCGGACAATCCCGCAACGCGGCCGTCGATGGTGTGTACGACGGTCACGCCGGACTCGGATTGCGGCGGCGACAGAACTTCGCTGGAAACCTGCGCTTCCCATGCCTCTTCACCGGTGTCGGCGCGCAGCGCCAAGACGCGGGCATCGGTCGTGCCGACCAAAACCAATCCGTCGCCATATCCGGGCCCTGCGGAAATCGCAGTCTTGGTCTCGGTCCGCCACGCCTGCTTCCCGGTCTTCAAGTTGACCGCGGTCACATCGCCTTCACGGCCCGCGGCATACACCAGGTCGCCCGCCACCGCCGGTCGCAATCCCAGGCGCCGTTCCTCGCCGCCGTGGCCGACCGAATGGGTCCACATTTGCTGCACGTCGATCTTGGGGACAACTTCAGTGAGCGGTGTCGGAGGTTCGGAATTGTCCTTGCCGGCAAACCAATTGGTCATCCATGTGCAACCCCCCAGGGGCAGCGCCAGCAGTAACAGCAGAAACTTCAACTTCATCCGCCCTCTCCTTTTCCATTCTCGCCGCCGGCATCGCTCAATTTCATGCGCAGTGTCGCTTGCAGCGGGCTGCCCGGCACCGATTGCGCCAAGGCTCGGGTGTACGCGTCGCGAGCCTGGTCCAGATCGCCCTTGGCTGCGTAGGCGTCGCCCTGCAATTCGGCGAATGCGGCCCCGTAGGCCCCAGAATCCTTTGCCGCCAGCTTGAGAACGCCGTCGACATCATTTTCGGCCAATAACAGGCGCCCCAGTCTGAGACGCGCAAGTCGCGCCAAAGCGGGATCGTCGGCATTTTCCATCGCCCAGCGCAAATTATCCCGTGCACCCGCGCTTTCTCCTGCTTCGAGGCGCACCTTGGCCACCGCCAGGGCGCTCAGGGGCGCGTAACTGGAACCGCTGTATTGCGTCATGATGCGCTTGCCCAGTTCGAGTCCGGCATCCCTGTTGTCACCGCCGAGTGCCACCATCATCTGGCTATAGAGCGCAGACGCCTGCTCTGCCTGCTGGGTCTGATGGCGCTGCCACGCTTGCCAACCGAACACGGCCCCGAGCCCGATTACGAGCCCGACGATCAACGAGCGACCGTTGGCTTTCCACCACTGTTTGAGCTGCTCGCCTTTTTCGTCGTCGCTGGCGTATATATCCACCATTTCGTTACTCTCCGGTCGCAGCGCCGGCAATATCAACACCGGTCGTCAGTTCATTGTATAGGTAGGACATCAACTCGTCCTCGTTAAAACTTTGCTGTTCGCTTTTCGCGCGCAACGATTTGACACCCACGCTGCCGTTTGCAATCTCATCGTCGCCAATTACCAGCGCCAACCGCGCACCGCTGCGGTCTGCTCGCTTCAACTGCGCCTTGAAACTGCCGCCGCCACAATTCATCAGCAATCGAAGCCCCGGCAGTCGATCGCGCAAGCGTTCAGCCAACAGCATGCCGTAACGCTCCGCGGCGTTGCCGGACATGGCGATGTACACATGGGGCGAGGTCGTTGGTACTTCGGCGTTGCCGTCCTCCATGAGCGAAGCGAGGCGTTCGATACCCAGCGCGAACCCGGCCGCCGGGGTGGGC
This sequence comes from uncultured Gammaproteobacteria bacterium, assembly GCA_963849825.1. Taxonomy (GTDB): domain Bacteria; phylum Pseudomonadota; class Gammaproteobacteria; order JASBUN01; family JASBUN01; genus CAVXJN01. The sequence continues at coordinate 100,554 of CAWKIK010000003.1, forward strand.
TTGCCACCCAGCTGCTCCACGAGTCCGTCATAGCGCCCGCCGGCACACACAGTCCCTTGCGCGCCCAACCGATCGGTCACCCACTCGAATACGGTATGGCAGTAATAATCGAGACCCCGCACCAGTCTCGGATTGACCGAGTAGCCAATCCCAGCGCTATCCAGCAGGGCTTTCAGGCTTTCAAAATGCCCCCGGGATTCGCCTCCCAGATCCTCCATCAACCGCGGCGCATCAGCCAACACGTCGGCCATGTCGGGATTCTTACTGTCGAGAATGCGCAGCGGATTCGATTTCAAGCGGCGCTTGCTGTCCTCATCGAGCCGCTGATGCTGTTGGCTCAGATACGCCACCAGCCGGTCACGGTATACCGCGCGCTCCGGCGCTGTGCCGAGGGTGTTCAATTCCAACCGCAGGTCATGCAGGCCCAGTGCCCGCCAGATACGCGCACTCAGCAGGATCAGTTCGACGTCGATGTCGGGGCCCGGCATGCCAAAGGTTTCGACGCCCACTTGATGGAATTGTCGATAGCGCCCTTTCTGAGGACGCTCGTGGCGAAACATCGGTCCCATGTACCATAGTCGTTGCTGTTGGTTGAACAGCAAACCATTTTCGATGCCGGCACGCACGCAACTCGCAGTACCCTCGGGACGCAGGGTCAGGCTGTCGCCATTGCGGTCTTCGAACGTGTACATCTCCTTTTCGACGATGTCGGTGACTTCACCGATGGAACGCTTGAACAGCTCGGTCTTCTCCACCACCGGCATGCGGATTTCGCGATAGCCGTAAGCCTGTAACACGGACCGAACCTGGTTCTCCAGGTGTTGCCACAGTGGGCTCTGGTCCGGAAGCAGGTCGTGCATTCCCCGGATGGCCTGAATGTTCTTCGACACTTGCGAACCTTACTTGTTAGGCACTTGGCACGGCACCAGGACGCGCGCGGGCTTGACAGGCTTCATGCACCATGCAGGTGACTCCACACCTCAGGTCGCGGGGCGTGACACCGGCGTCGACGTCATGCAGTCGATGGGCGTGGCGCGATTCGGTGATTACTGGGCAATCGTAACCGCCGACCCGGACCCGCTCGACCATGATCGCTGGGGATTCACCGAGTGCAAACTGAATCTCATTGTGCATGATCGGTTCCACTCGACATTTGGAGGCGCAGCGGCCCCCGGGGCCCGTCAGGGCGCGACCGAGAATCGTGCGGTACGACCCTTGGTGTGGGATGCCACATCAACCGGCTTGCCGTTGAATTCGACCCGCACCGCCGGTGCATTCCCCAGCACCAATCGGAACGGCGGTTTACCCTGGACCGTATGTGTTTCGCCCGCGTTCGCCAGCCGATACAGCAGCCGTTGCCCCGCAGCATCGCGCACTTCGACCCAGGAGCGGTCCGTAAACGCCAGCGTCAGCGTATCGCCAGCGACAGCTTCAGAAGATTGCGGTGCGGCCGACGGAGGCGCGGCAGTAGGCGCCGCTGGTTCCGTGGGAGCGGGCACTGCCGCAGTACTCTCGCCGGGCGCCCCGACATCGTCCGGCGGCGGCACCACCGGCTCTGCCTGGGGCGGCAGGTTGGCATCGCCCTCGCGTATTTCAGCCGGATTGCTTCCCGGCTGCACGGGTTGCACCGCAGGCGGAATTCCACCTTGGTTTGGTTCGCTGGCGCTATTGGCAGCCGCAGGCGGCGCTTGCGCTTGATCGGCGTTTCGATCGGACGTCTGGCCCGTGATCGACGCCCGGCCGGGAGGCGGAACGGTACGTTGCTGGAACCACCAGCCGGCGGCGACGGCAACCACCAGCACCAGTAGCCAGACAAGATAATTGCGCCGCCGCGCGCCGACCAGTTGCTGCTGCATCGGCCCGGCACGCAGACCCTGATTCTGGAGGCCAGCGACGGAACTGTTGTACGCCTCTACGAGTTCCTGGGGCGGCAATCCGAGCAGCACGGCGTAGTTGCGAACGTAGCCGCGCACGAAGATCGGTGCCGGCAGCTTGTCCGCGGCATCGTGCTCCAGAGCGTTAATCGTTTCGACGCTCAGGCGTAATTCCAGCGCCACATCCGCCAGCTTGAGGCCGACGGCTTCCCGTCCTGCACGTAACCGCGCGCCGGGCGGCGCCATGCCGCGGTCGGCGCTTTCCATTTCAGCTTCACTGGCCATGCTGGTCCGATTTCAGCAACAACCGGGTCTGCTCGGAATCCGGGAATTTCGCCCGCAGCCTCAAAGCGTAGCTAGAAGCCGCGTCGCGGTCGTTGAGCTTACGCTCCGTCCGAACTCCCAACCATAGGCTTTCAGCCGTGGGTTGTCCCACCTCGGAGTAACGTTGCAGATAGGCGCGCGCCTGCATGTAGTGCGCGCTCTGATAGCTGATTTCGCCCATTTTCAACAGCGCCACCGGGAATTTCGGATTTTTGCGCAATGCGGCGCGGAAATGCTTTTCCGCCAACTCGGCATCCGAGTGTCGTAGCGCACAAAGGCCGGCATTGGTATAGGCATGTTCCGGTGTCTCGTACAGTGGATTCTTCAGCGCGCCCATGAACTGCTCTTCGGCTTTGTCGTACTGTTCTTGTTCACAGAGGAACACGCCGTAGTTGTTGTGGAACTGCGGGTCGTCGGGATCCAACCGAATGGCTTCACGGAACTCGCGCTCGGCCTTTTCTTTTTCGCCCAGTCGCCAGTTCAAAATGGCCAGTGTGCCGTGCGCCTCGGGGTAGTTCGGCGCATCGTCGATAGCCCGTTGCAACTTGACCATCGCCTGCTTGAAATCGCCTTCGTGGATATAGGCCTTGCCCAGTTCGACATTCAAACGCGCCGGGCTGTTGATGCTTTCCTCGCGCGCATTGTCAGGCGTGCAAGCCACCAGTGGCGTCAGCAACAAAGCGCAACACAATGTGCGCGCGACACTCATACGCCCAGCTCCGGTCGGTCCAGCTCGATTTTGACGCGATGTTTGGCCTGCCGGCTGGTGCGATCCTGTACTTCGCCGACCAACTGACCGCATGCGGCGGCAATATCGTCCCCGCGGGTTTTCCGCGTCACCGTCATGATGCCGGCCTCCATCAGTACGTCGCGGAATTTGTTGATGGCTCGATCGCTTGATCGGCGCCAGGGGGCGCCCGGAAAAGGATTGAACGGAATCAGATTGATTTTAGAGGGTACGTCGGCCAGAACCCGCACCAACTGTTTTGCGTGCTCAACACCATCGTTGACGCCGTCGAGCATGACGTATTCGAACGTGATACGCCGATGGGCTTGACCGTCCACATAGCGTTTGCAGGCCGCCAACAGCTCCGCGATCGGGTACTTCTTGTTCAGCGGCACCAGACGATTACGCAATTCGTCGTTCGGCGCGTGCAGGGATACGGCCAGGCTCACGCCGCTCAACTCCCGCAGCCGATCGATTTGCGGCACGACGCCGGCCGTACTCAGCGTCACGCGTCTGCGGGAAATACCGAAACCCAGATCTTCCATCATGACGTCCATGGCGGGAACGACATTGTCGAAATTCATCAACGGCTCGCCCATTCCCATCATCACCACGTTGGTGATCACGCGCTCGCCCCGATTCTTCGGGATACCCAGGGCGCGGGCGGCGAACAACACCTGACCGACGATTTCCGCTGCGCTGAGGTTGCGATTGAATCCCTGGGTCGCAGTCGAACAGAAGGTGCAGTTCAGCGTACAACCGACCTGGCTCGATACGCACAGGGTGCCGCGATCCGCCTCCGGTATGAATACCGTTTCGATGGCATTGTGATCGCCCATGCGCAACACCCATTTGCGGGTGCCGTCCGCGGAAGGTTGGTCGAGCACCAGTTCCGGCATCCGCACTTCGGCGACTTCTCCAAGCGTGGCTCGCAGGGCCCTGCTCAAATTGGTCATGTCGTCGAAATCGGTCACACCCTCATGGTAGATCCAGCGCATGACCTGCTGGGCTCGAAACGCTTTTTCGCCGCGCTCGGCGAAAAAGCGTTCCATCTGGCTGCGGGTCAGGCCAAGTAAATTGATCTTGTCCGGGTGCGTCTGCAATTTCGATTACCGGGTGCGCGGGCAAATCTCGTCGTCTTGAAAGAAAAACGTGATTTCCTGCTTGGCGGTCTCTGCAGCATCCGATCCGTGCACCGCGTTTTCGTCAACGGTTTCGGCAAAGTCGGCTCGGATGGTGCCGGGCTCGGCGTCCTTCGGATTAGTCGCGCCCATGATTTCACGGTTGCGCGCGATGGCGTTGTCGCCTTCGAGGACCTGTACCATCACCGGACCGGAGGTCATGAACGCTACCAGATCGTTGTAGAAAGGACGCTCTTTGTGAACGGCGTAGAATTGCTGCGCCCGCGCTTCGCTCAAATGAACCATCTTTGCGGCGACAATGCGCAAGCCGCCCTTCTCGAAGCGACTGTAGATTTCACCGATGACATTCTTCGCCACGCCGTCCGGCTTGATGATGGATAGGGTTCGTTCAATAGCCATCCGATACTCCCAGTTGCACACTTGTCAGATTTGGAACCCGTCGCGAAACGGTGGAGCGCAAACCACTTACGAGCCGTGGTGGCCGCACACTTTCCATAGCATAAACCCGCGTGATGCCGCGGGTTTGCGGTAGTTTACCGCCACCCACGCACGCAGGCAATGAGACCCTTTGCCGGTGTCGTCGATACGGCGATTTCGGGCGCCGTGCACATGGCCCCGCCGCATCATTCCGCGCTTCGAAATGTCACTGGGTACCAATAATCGAATGCCGCGCTGCTGGCGGCGCCTCTGGGCTCCAGTGCGCCCGCTTCGGTGTGTTCACTCAAGCGGCAACGCAGTCTTATACGCGGGCAAGTCAACGGGTCGTTTAAACGGCACGCTGCACTCGCGGTTGAGCTCACCCGATTCAACTTTCAACGTGCATGATGGAGAAAAATGCCGTCTGGGCGCGAGCTGCCGCCTTGACGTGCGCCCGGTGCAGCAACTCGTTGGTTGGGGTCGAGATCAGCCATCTCGAAATTCGCCAGGGTTCCCATCGCGGGCCATACCGCGCGGCCCTTGGGACCCGATTTCACAGGTGACCCGCTGGGCGCCTTTACTTCCGGTAGAGAGGGAGAGCCCCGTTGGCCGCGGGTTGTCGGACGCCATCGCCTCGGCCTTTTCGGCCATCTACTTCGGCCGGACAACCTCGATCAGCGCTTCCCGCGGTTACGATGACTGGCGCGCGCCAGGTGCGCGCTCTCAGACCCGCGCGCTGCCGGCACTGGCGGTCCGTTCCAATTTTACGGGATGACTACCGGTGCTCTTCAAGTCCTGACGGTCGGCCACTTCCCGGATACCCTTCCGGTCCATCAGTTGCCGTAGGCTGATCGAACTCAAAAAGTTATAGATCTGATCGCTTAAATCAACCCACAGTTCGTGCGTAAGGCAGCGCTCGTCTTCCTGGCAATTGCTCAATCCGCCGCAACGGGTCGTGTCGACCTTTTCATCGACCGCAGTAATCACATCGGCCACGGCGATCTCACTGGCCTGTCGGCTGAGCGCGTAGCCGCCACCCGGGCCGCGCGTGCTCTTCACCAACCCGGTGCGCCGCAGCTTGGTGAACAGCTGTTCCAGATATGACAGCGAAATTCCTTGCCGTTCGGAGATGTCGGCGAGCGAAATGGGGCCGTTGTCGTAGTGGATCGCCAAGTCCAACATGGCGGTCACCGCGTATCTGCCTTTGGTCGTCAGTCTCATTGATCCGTCCTGCTTTTCATAATAATATGAACAAGGTTATGCATTTCTGACTAATTTGGTCAAGTATTATACCCCCCGCCCTCCATTAGTCAACTTCACGGTTATGGGGCGCAGCGGGCGGATCCTCCGGCGCATTATCCAAGCGGGCATCCTGAGCCATTCGTTCCGTCGCGCTACTGATTTCGCACGGCTCCAGCTCCGGCAGCTGCGTATCCCCCATTTCCGCACCCAAGCTCTTGATCGCACCGCACATATCCTCCAAACGCTTGTCCATGGTGTGGATATGATCGAGCATGCAATTGATGGCGTGGGCGACGGGATCGGGAGTAGCCTTGCTCATCCCATAGGCATCAAAGCCCATTTTCTTGGCAATGGCCTCGCGGGTACGGTCACGTTCGGTCTTTTCCGTCGTCGGCGAGACGATCCGTCCCGGCACACCGACCACCGTCGCCCCGGGCGGCACGTCCCGCAGTACCACCGCATTGGAACCAATACGCGCACCGTCGCCAATGCTGATAGGCCCAAGAATCTTCGCCCCGGCACCGATCACGACGTCGTTGCCCAAGGTCGGGTGGCGTTTGCCCTTCTGCCAACTGGTACCGCCCAGTGTGACCCCGTGATAAAGGGTGCAATCGTTGCCGATTTCCGTTGTTTCACCGATCACCACGCCCATGCCGTGATCGATGAAAAAATGCCGGCCGATCTGAGCTGCCGGATGAATTTCGATTCCGGTCAGCCACCGCGCGATGCTGGATAGCCAACGGGCCAACCATTTCAGACCGAGCTGCCACAACCAGTGGTTCATCCGATGCCACAGCACAGCGTGCACACCAGGATAAGTGGTCAACACTTCCAGGCGATTGCGAGCCGCCGGATCGCGCTCGAATACGCAGTTAATATCTTCCCGCAGACGTTCGAACATGATTCTCTTTCGCCGTGTGGCAGACGGACTTCAATCCATTTTCGAAGCGCTCTAAACCATCATTATAGAGGCAGACCTCTAACATCATACTGCATCGTCGGATGGGGGCGGACGGGTTTCAGATTGGCGTTGTACCGCGCTCAACATGCCGCGCAGGATGTTGATCTCGCGCAAATCCGGATGGGCGCGGTTGAACAAGCGCTTGAGTCGGCGCATGAGGTGCTTGGGGTGCGCCGGGTCGAGAAAATCGACCGCCACCAGCACTTGCTCCAGGTGCTGGTAGAAGCGCAACAGCTCCTCGGTGCCCGCCGGGCGGTCCAGCGGATCGACAGTGTCGGTGATCAGCGCAGCGTCCGCCGGTTGCTGGCCGGCGGTCATCATGAGTTCGTAACTCAGGACTTGCACCGCAGCCGCGACATTGAGGGAGCTGAATTCGGGATTACAGGGAATGTGTACCAGGTAGTGACACCGCTCCAGTTCCTCATTGCTCAAGCCGCTGCGCTCGCGGCCGAAAACGAGCGCGACGGCGCCGCGTGACGCCTCGCGTGTGACCAATGCCGCACATTCGCGCGGGTCCAGTTGGGGCCAACGCAGTTTGCGCAGCCGGGCGCTGGCGCCGATGACCAGATGACAATCGGCGACCGCCGCTTCGAGGGAGTCATGTACCGCCGCCCGGGCGAGCAGGTCATCGGCTCCTGAAGCGCGCGCGGTTGCGTCTGCGTGGGGAAATTGCGCGGGACGCACCAGGGTTAAGCGCGTCAAGCCCATGTTCTTGAGCGCGCGCGCGGCGGCGCCGATGTTCCCGGGATGGGTCGTTTCCACCAGCACCGTTTGGATGTTGTCCCTTTGCATCGCGGCACGATACCGACTTCACGCCCGCCGAGGCAAGCCGTCCCGGTTATCCCGCAGTCGGTTCTCTGTTATCCTTAACTGCTCGCCGACACGCTACACCGGAACCGCTTCATGCACCCCATGCTCAACATTGCCGTGCGCGCCGCCCGCAGCGCCGGCAACGTCATTACGCGCTACGTCAGCCGGCTGGACACTCTTTCCATTACCAGCAAGCAGCGCAATGATTTCGTCAGCGAAGTCGATCATCTGGCCGAGCAGGAAATCATTGCGGTATTGCGCAAAGCCTTCCCCAGCCATGGGATTCTCGCTGAAGAGAGCGGTGAGCAAGGTCGCGACGACGAATATCAATGGGTCATCGACCCCCTCGACGGCACCACCAATTTCCTGCACGGTTTTCCGCAGTTTGCGGTATCCATCGCGCTCAAGCACCGCGGCCGTCTGGATCAGGGTGTGATCTACGATCCGATTCGCCAAGAGTTGTTCACTGCCAGCAAGGGTGCGGGCGCGCAACTCAACAACAAGCGAATCCGCGTCACCAGTCGCAAGTCGCTCGAGGGCGCACTGCTGGGGACGGGATTCCCTTTTCGTCAGCAACAACATCTCGACGCCTACCTGGAAATGTTCCGAGCGGTGTTCGCTGATACCGCAGGTATCCGGCGCGCCGGTGCGGCATCTCTTGATCTGGCGTATGTCGCCGCTGGCCGCCTGGATGGCTTCTGGGAAATCGGTCTATCAGAATGGGATATGGCGGCTGGCGCGCTGATGATTCGCGAAGCGGGCGGCCTGATCACCGACTTCGGAGGTGGTGAAGATTATCTCGAAAGCGGTAATGTCGTTGCCGCAACCCCAAAACTGCATCACATTTTGCTGCAATCGATTGCGCCTCACCGGGGGAAAGCGCTGGCAAGGTGAGCGGTTGGCAGTGGTTGTCCTCAAGTTTTAGCCCGTAATTCCGAAACAGTTGCTAAGCGCGCCGTTGGCGCACGGCCCAGCAGCTTGGAAGCAACCATGTCTAAATCCCGCACCCCCCGCGTTGTCGGCCCGAAAGCATTGGAAATGATCATGCGAGACGTGCTCGGCGGCATGGAAGAGTTGGCATTGATGAAAGGCTATCAGCCGGGTGCCGACGTGGTCGAGATCATCGCCATCGAACCCGCAGCCAAATCCGGCCGCCCGGCGGCAGACGGCGAGTCGCGCGTCGTCGCCTTCACATCCCGCCGCCGCAAGGCTGGCTGACGAGCCTCGCGTCCACGTTCCACTCCGCGGCCGAGGGCCGCATCACAGTTTCACCCCGCTATCGGCTGTGGTATACAAGAGCCAACCAGAGTTGTTCTATTCTGGATTGGTCGCAAGACGAGTTGCGGAGAGACTTTCGATGACGCGTTCCGCCCTTTGCTTTATCGTGCCGCCTTACGCAGTATGCCGCTACGGCTGCGCCGGGTGCTGCGCAGCACCGATTGCAGTTTTCTGGATTGCCGGGATCACAGGACTGGTCTATGGGCTGTTTTTCGGCGGCCCGTTGCACCTGGAAACAGTGAGCTGGAACACCGTGGGACTGGGCGCGCTGCTATGGGCGATCGCCAGCGTGTGGTCCCTGGTCGCGGTTCATACGGTGGACGACGATCGTTGCAAGCGCCGCAATGCACCACTCTGCAACAAGATCAAACCCCGCACGGACGAGCAGGATCCCTTCGATGAGTTGCGCAAAGCGCGTTGACTGGTAAAGCGGCTACGGCCGGCCGTCGACCTCGGCGCCTTCTTTCTTGACCTGCGCAAGGTCGGATTTGCTCAATCCCAGCGCCAGTGCCAGCGCGCTGGCAACGTAGATCGAAGAATAGGTTCCGAATACGATTCCGATAATCAACGCCAGGGAGAAGCCGTGGATAGCTTCCCCGCCCAGGAAATAAAGCGCGAACAGCACCAATAAAGTCGTACCGGAAGTCATCAGTGTGCGCGACAGCGTTTGATTGATCGACGCATTGATGATCAAAACGGGCGTACCTTTGCGCATTCTGCGGAAATTTTCCCGGATCCGATCGAAAACCACGATGGTGTCGTTCAGGGAATAGCCGATCACCGCCAAGACCGCCGCCATGACCGACAGGTCGAATGGAATCCACAGCACGGAGAATACGCCCAGGGTCATGATGGTATCGTGCGCCAGGGCGATTACCGAGCCCAGTGAGAGCCGCCACTCGAACCGCAGGGTCACGTAGATCAGGATTCCGAACAACGTCGTGAGCATTGCCAGGCCGCCCTGTTCGGTCAATTCCTGGCCGACCTGCGGTCCGACGAATTCCACGCGACGCAACGTTATTTCCGATTTGTTCCCGCTGCGCAGGCGGTCCATCACCCGATTGCTCAGCTCGCTCTGGGTGACGCCCTCCTTGGGCGCGATGCGAATCAGCACATCTGTGGAAGTGCCGAAATACTGCACCACCGCGTCGCCGAAATCATCGCCTCGCAGCGCTGTGCGCACATCGTCGAGTTGCACGTCACCGCTATAGTTGACTTCGATCAGCGTGCCGCCGGTAAAGTCGATACCGAAATTCAAACCGCGGACCGCGAGGGATACGATCGAACCAAGCACGAGTATCAGGGACAGGGCCATGGCAACCTTGCGCACACCCAGAAAATCGAACTCTGTCTGCTTCTTAAAAAATCGCATTTTGAAGCGTCCCGATACTCAGATTGGCAGCTTCTGCAGGCGCTTGCCGCCGTACAAAAGATTGATTACCGCGCGGGTGCCCATGATGGCGCTGAACATCGAAGTCAGAATTCCGAGCGACAAGGTAACCGCGAAGCCTTTGATCGGGCCGGTGCCGATGCCGTACAGGACCACGGCAGCGATCAGCGTCGTTACATTGGCGTCGGCGATGGTCGAAAAAGCTTTTTCATAGCCGGCGTGAATACTGGCCTGCGGTGTATTTCCGTTGCGCAATTCTTCCCGGATGCGTTCGAAGATCAGAACATTGGCGTCCACGGCCATGCCCACGGTCAGGACAATGCCCGCGATTCCGGGCAGCGTCAACGTCGCCTGCAAAAGCGACAACACCGCGACCAGAAGCACCATGTTGAAGCCCAACGCCAAATCGGCCACCAGACCGAAAACACGGTAATAGAACGCCATGAACAGCAACACCAGCGCGAAACCGACAACGACGGACTCGAAACCCTGCTCGACATTGTCGCGCCCGAGGCTAGGCCCGATGGTACGTTCTTCAACGATCTCGATGGGCGCTGCCAATGCGCCGGCACGCAGCAGCAAGGCCAGGTTGTGGGCCTCATCCGGGCTTTCGAGGCCTTCAATCTGAAAACGCTGTCCGAGGCGATCGCGAATCACCGGCGCGCTGATCACGTTGCGTTCGACTTTCCTCTCGCGCACCCGCTTGCCGTCTTTGAGCTTGGTTTCCACCTTTGTTTCGATGTAAACCACGGCGAGCCGCTCGCCGATATGATCCTTGGTAAAATCGCTGAAACGTCGACCGCCCTGATTGTCGAGATTGATGGTCACCACAGGGCCGCTGCGCTGATCGAAAGTCGAAGCCGCATGGGTGATCGAATCGCCGGTCAGAATCACGCGACGACTCAGCAGGATCGGCGTACCGTCACGTTCATGAAACAACTCGGTGCCCGGAGGCACATGCCCACTGGCGACGATACTGCCGACGTTCTGGTTGCGTTCATCCACCAGGCGGAATTCCAAGGTGGCGGTTGCGCCGAGAATGTCTTTGGCCTGCGCAGGATCCTGCACACCCGGCAGTTCGACCACAATGCGCTTGTCGCCTTGGCGCTGAATCAGCGGTTCGGCGACGCCGAGCTCGTTGACGCGATTGCGCAACGTCGTGATATTTTGCTCGAGCGCGAATTCCTTGGTCTCTCGCTTGTGCTTCTCGGTCAGGGTCGCAAACAGGTATGGATTACCACCCTGCTCCTTGTCGACCAGCATCAGCCCGGCAAATTGCCGCTGCAGCAAATCGCGCGCTTTCTGACGTTCATCGCTATCGCGAAAGCGAATTTCCAGGGTTTCGCCGTCGCGGCGAACACCGAGGTGGCGAATGGTTTTATCCCGCAATTGTGATTTGATTTCGCCGGCGTAGCGCTCCAGTTCCTTGTCCAGCGCCGCTTGCATGTCCACTTCCATCTGGAAGTGAATACCGCCCTGCAGATCGAGTCCCAGGTACATCGGCTTGGCGTTGAGTAGCCGCAACCATGCCGGGGTCGCCGGCGCCAAATCCTGGGCGACGGTGAAATGGCCCTCCAATTGCGGCGCATTGGTCAACAAGCGTGTGGCCCGCAGCTGCGTGTCGGTATCGGCAAAACGCAGTTCCAGCTTGCCGCCTTCGAGCCGAATGGAGCGGACATTGACGTTGGCGTTCTGCAGCAATTTGGCGACCGTATCGCGAGCGGTTGCGTCCACCTTCTCGTTGCGTACGGGACTTACGACGATCGCTGGATCCTTACCGAACAGATTGGGTAGCGCATACAGGACGCCCACCAACATGACGATCAAAATCAGGACGTACTTCCAAAGCGGATAGCGGTTGATCATGCGGGGCTTCTGCTCAGTGCTATTTCAGCGTGCCTTTGGGCATCAACGACCCCACGGCATTGCGCTGCACACGCACCCGCACATTGTCGGCAATCTCCAAAGTGACGAAATTCTCATCCAGTTCCTCGATGCGACCGAGCAGACCGCCGTTGGTTACCACTTCGTCGCCCTTGGAGAGGCTGGAAACCATATTGCGATGCTCTTTGGCGCGCTTGCTCTGAGGCCGGATGAGTAGGAAATAAAAGATGATGAAAATGATGATCAGCGGCAGGAAACCCAGGATTCCAGGTTGTTGTGACGCCGCCGCGCCGTTCTCTGCCAATGCGTCGGAAATGAAAAAACTAAGCAAGCTCATGACGTATCCTTCAGGTGTCCGAGTTCCGGGCCGACAAATGTTAACACACTCAATTTGCTGGCAATATTGCCGCAAAGCCCGGTACAGACGGCGTGTGTGACGCTGGCATCGTCCCGCCAATCATGGTGTTGAGACAGGCTTGGCCGGCAAACGGCCCACAGTGGCTGTGACCAGTCGGCGCCGTATTATTGCACAGAACGAAGGCCGCGCGCATAGGCCGGATGCGGGTCAGGGCTCCGGCGACGATTGGCGCGCGGCATAGAAGCCGCGCACATACTCTGCCAGCCCCCCGGTTTCGATCGCTGAGCGCAGTTCGGCCATCAGCGACTGATAGTAATAAAGATTGTGGATGGTGTTGAGTCGGGCGCCGAGGATTTCATTGCATTTGTCCAGGTGGCGCAAGTACGACCTGGAATAGTTGCGACAAGTATAACAGGCGCATTGTTCGTCCAATGGCCGCGGATCATGGCTGTAACGGCTGTTACGGATACGGATCAGGCCGCTGCGCACGAACAGAAAGCCATTGCGGGCATTACGCGTGGGCATGACGCAGTCGAACATGTCGACACCTTTGCATACTGCGTCGACTATATCTTCCGGCGTACCGACACCCATCAGGTACCGCGGTCGGTCGGCCGGCATGCGCCCTACCAGATCTTCCAGAATCGACGCGCGCTCTTCCTTGGGTTCGCCCACCGAAAGCCCGCCGATGGCATAACCGTCGAAGCCGATATCCATCAGTCCAGCCAGCGACTCGGCGCGCAAGGCCGGATACATGCCGCCCTGGACGATCCCGAACAGCGCGTTGACATTGCCCTCGTGCGCTGCGCGACTGCGGGCCGCCCAGCGCAGCGACAACTCCATGGACTGACGCGCTTCGCTTTCGGCTGCCGGATACGGGGTGCATTCGTCGAATATCATCACGATGTCCGAACCCAGCGTGCGCTGTACTGCCATCGACTCTTCAGGGCCCAGAAACACCCGGTCGCCGTTGATCGGTGAACGAAACTCGGCACCGCGCTCGCTGAGTTGGCGCATGGCGCCGAGGCTGAACACTTGAAAGCCGCCGGAATCTGTCAGTATCGGTCCGTTCCAGTGCATGAAGTCATGCAGTGTGCCATGGGCCGCGATGACATCGGTACCCGGCCGGAGCATCAGATGAAAGGTATTGCCGAGGACGATCTGCGCGCCCAACCCGCGCAGTTCCTCGGGCGTCATCGCTTTGACGGTTCCATAGGTCCCCACCGGCATGAAAGTGGGCGTGTCGACCGTACCGCGCTCGAAATGCAGCTTCCCGCGGCGGGCCGCGGTGTCGCGGGCTAGAACCTGGAAGCGCATCATCCGCGCACCCCGTGATCACGCTCGGCACGAGTCACGAACATGGCGTCGCCGTAGCTGAAAAACCGGTAACGTTCGGCGACAGCATGCCGGTAAGCGGCCATCACGGCGTCGTATCCGCCGAATGCGCACACCAGCATCAACAATGTCGATTCCGGCAAATGAAAGTTGGTGAGCAGCGCATCCACCACACGGAATTCGTAACCCGGATAAATGAAGATGTCGGTTTCGCCGGTGAAGGCTTGCAGCATCCCGCCGCGCGCTGCGGATTCCAAACTGCGCACGACCGTGGTACCGACGGCAACCACGCGCCCGCCTCTCGCGCGCGCCGCGGCGATACGCTCGACCACCGCCGGCGATACCACGACCTGCTCGCTGTGCATGCGATGATTCTGCACGTGTTCCGCGCGCATTGGTTGGAACGTACCGGCACCAACGTGCAACGTCACAAAGGCCTGCTCGATACCGCGGGCCGTAAGGCGATCGAGCGCCGCCCGATCGAAATGCAAGCCCGCGGTAGGTGCGGCGACCGCCCCGGGTTCTCGCGCGTATACAGTCTGGTAGCGCTGGCGGTCGGTTTCGGCATCGGCGCGATGTATATAGGGCGGCAGTGGAATATGACCGTGGCGCTCCAGCAGCTCGAGCACCGGCGCTTCACCCTCGAACCGGACCCGGAACAGGTCTTCAGTGCGCGCCTCCACCACCGCCGCGATGCCGTGTTCGAGTTCGATCCGCGCCCCCTCCCGTGGCGTCTTGCTGGCGCGCAGGTGTGCAATGACGCGATGGGCGTCCAATATCCGCTCCACCAGCAATTCCACCCGGCCACCGCTCGGCTTTTGACCGAACAGACGGGCAGGAATCACCCGGGTATCGTTGAACACCAGCAGATCGGCGGGCGACAGCAGACTTTCGAGATCGGCGAAGCGCAAGTCTTGCCACTCCCCACTGATCCCGTCCAGGTGCAATAGCCGACTGTCGCCACGTCCAGACAAGGGCTCCTGGGCGATCAATTCGGCGGGAAGTGGATAGGAAAACTGCTGACGCTGCATGGCGATGCGGATGGTAGCAGCTTCGAGCGCGAGGGACGAGCCGGTGCCCGTGCGGCGCCGGGCGCAGTTGGTAGTTGCCCTGCGCCAGGAAAACCTTATACTTTGGCGCCTGGTCGACGGCGCCGAGTTCAAACCGGCACCGCGGGCCGTATGCCGGGGTGGCGGAATTGGTAGACGCGGCGGACTCAAAATCCGCTGAGGGTAACCTCTTGAGAGTTCGAGTCTCTCCCTCGGCACCATCTTTAATACGACAGTTTCGCACCCAATTCCGGGTAGCAGCTTGTCCGTGAAGCAACCACACTAATCAGAATCACGGCCGCGGCACGAAGTTTCCCGCGCATCACACCGAACCCAGAAGCGAACCATGTCGGGCACCTGCTATTCACTGGAAGTCCAGTCCAATATTCCTGATCGATTGACGCGCCTCACCGAGCTCGCCAATGATCTGCTCTACAGCTGGGACCGTCAGGTGCGCGGACTATTCTTCCGCCTCGATCCGATCCTGTGGCAACGGTGTGGGCACAATCCCAAGGTTTTCCTACGCCGCGTATCCCAGGAACGCCTCGAAGAGGCCGCACAAGATCGCATTTTCCTCGAGGACTATCACCGCGCACTGTCGGTATACGACACCTATCACCAGGACCATATGCCGAGCACCGTGCACGAGCATTTGGACCCCGAGAAAGACCTGGTAGCCTACTTCTGTGCTGAATTCGGCTTCCACGAAAGCCTACCCATTTATTCCGGCGGGCTCGGCATTCTTGCCGGCGATCACTGCAAGGCAGCAAGCGACCTGTATCTGCCGTTCGTTGCCGTGGGACTCCTGTATCGCCAGGGATACTTCACCCAGACCATTGACGGTCACGGCAATCAGATCGCCCATTACACGCCGACCAATTTCGATGACCTCGTGATTTCACCTGCGCGAGATTCAAACAACGAAGAAATCCATGTCACAGTGTCGATCGACGGACGCAAGGTGACATTGAAAGTCTGGCAGGCCAAGGCCGGCCATATCACCTTGTACCTTCTCGACAGCGATCTGCCCCTCAATAGCGAGCGCGACCGCTCCATCACCTACCAATTGTACGGCGGCGACAGCACCACCCGGATTCAGCAGGAGATCGTGCTTGGTATCGGCGGCGTGCGGGCTTTGCGCGCCCTCGGCCTGGCTCCCAACGCCTGGCACATCAACGAAGGGCACGCCGCGTTTCTGATTCTGGAGCGCTGTCGCGAACTGGTCAGTGCGGGCATGGATTTCGACAGCGCCCTGGAACTGGTGGCCGCCGGAACCGTATTCACGACGCATACGCCGGTGGCTGCGGGTCACGACATTTTTGAATATGACCTGGTGACCAACAATTTCCGCGAGTTCATCAAGGAACTCGGTATCGGCGAAGAACGCTTCCTGCGCCTGGGCAACGGTGCAGATCATCACTCCGGTTTCAACATGACGACGTTGGCATTGCGTGGGTCGCGCTTCCATAACGGCGTCAGTCGCATTCACGGCGGCGTCGCTTCGCGTATGGAAAGCTACGTCTGGCCGCAGATTCCGCCTCAGGAAAATCCGATCGGCTATGTCACCAACGGCATCCACGTCCCGACATTTCTGGCCCGAGAGTGGTCCAGCATGTTCGACATGCGCTTCGGCGGCGAGTGGCGCAACGAACTATTGAACGAAGAATATTGGGAACGCATCGAAGATATTCCCGCTCACAGCTTTTGGAGTTTGCGCCAGTCATTGAAGTCCGAGCTGATGAAAGATGTACGTGAGCGGGTGACGTTGCAGCATCGTCGCAACGCTTCGAGCGATGCGCAGATCGAGCGCATCAGCAAATTGCTCGACCCCGACCTCACCGACGTCTTGATCCTGGGGTTCGCGCGTCGTTTTGCCACTTATAAGCGGGCAACGCTGCTGTTTTCCGATCCCGAGCGCTTGGCGCGCATGCTTGGCAATGCGAAGCGGCCCGTGCTGTTGATCTTTGCCGGCAAGGCGCATCCCAACGACATGCCTGGCCAACACCTGATCCAGGTCATACACGAGTTCTCGCGCAAACCCGAGTTCGAAGGCAAGATCATTTTGCTCGAAGGATTCGATCTGGCTCTGGCACGCAAGCTGGTTACCGGCGTCGACGTCTGGCTCAATAATCCGGAATACCCGCTCGAAGCCAGCGGCACTTCGGGACAAAAGGCGGGCATCAACGGAGTGATCAATCTCAGTGTGTTGGACGGTTGGTGGGACGAAGGCTACAACGGCGAAAACGGCTGGGCCATCACGCCCCACGGACCGCAGCACGATGCCGCGTTCCGCAACCAGGAAGAGTCACGGGAACTGCTCGACATCCTTGAACACCAAGTGATCCCTTTGTATTTTCGCCGCGAAGGCCACGGCTATTCGGAACCCTGGGTGAAAATGTCCAAGCAGTCGATGAAAACGCTGCTGCCGCGCTTCAACGCCCAACGCATGGCGATGGACTATGTTCGCGGCTACTACGGCTCAGCAGTGCGCCAAACCCGGCGCCTGAGTTTCGACAATGCGGCGCCGGCCCGCGAGCTGGCAAGGTGGAAGCAGAAAATCCGCGCCCATTGGGACAAAGTGCAACTTCAGCGGACTGACGAAAACCGGCCGGCTATTCGCGCCGGGGAATTGCTTCCCATCCGCGTCCAGGCGCAACTCAACGAACTGAGCCCCAGTGACGTGCGCGTGGAATGCTTGGTGGGGACCGAAACCACCGACGGCGGATTCGTACTGCACGATACCTATTTGCTGGCGCCAGGCGCGGTCGATAGCAGCGGACAGACCGAGTTCGCATTGGATCTGCGCCCGCCTCTGCCCGGTTTGCAGCGCTATAAATTGCGCATGTACCCGCACCATCCGTTGCTCAGTCACGCGCTGGAAACCGGCTGCATGCTGTGGCTTTGAATTGGATTCAGGCTGCGGGTTCGTCCAGACGACCATAGGTCGCCAACATGTCGCGCAACCGCTGCGCCAACTGTTCGTCGACCATGCTCCACTCGAAGCGCCATCCCCAATTGCCTTCGGTGACGCCGGGCACATTCATTCGATGGCGATCGTCTAGCGCCAGTAGATCCTGCATCGGCAAAACGCACATCTCCGATACCGAAGCGAGCGCAGCACGAATCAGCGGCCACGGCTGAGGCTCCTGCGGATAACCCAGATATTCGCGCACCCGTTCCTGCTGCTCGTCGCTGAGAGCATCGAACCAGCCTATGGTGGTATTGTTGTCGTGGGTGCCGGTATAGACCACGTAATCGCGTTCGTGGTTATGGGGCAAATACGGATTTTCCGGGCCACCGTCGAACGCGAACTGCAAAATCTTCATTCCCGGCAGTCCGAACCGATGACGTAAGGCGTCGACCTCAGGCGTAATCAGGCCCAGATCCTCCGCCACCAGTGGCAACGGGTCGAAGCGGCTCCGAAAGTGTTCGAACAGTTCTTCGCCGGGGGCCTCGACCCAACGTCCGTCCACAGCGGTTTCCGCCTCTGCGGGTATTTCCCAGAAAGCTTGGAAACCGCGAAAATGATCGATGCGCACCAAGTCGAACAAGTCGAATTGATGTCCGACTCGACGCAACCACCAGTCGTAGCCGCTTTCACGCATGCGGTCCCAGCGGTAGAGCGGATTGCCCCAGCGCTGTCCCGTGGCTGAAAAATAATCCGGCGGCACCCCTGCCACCGTGACTGCACGGCCCTGCTCGTCGAGTGTGAAGTACTCGCGCCGCGCCCAAACTTCCGCGCTATCGTGGGCGACGAATATGGGCAGGTCGCCGAACAGCAATACGCCTCGTTGATTGGCGTACGACTTGAGCGCCCGCCACTGGCGATCGAACACGAATTGCTCGAAGCACACGCGCTCCCGATCCTCGGCCAGCTCCGCTTTCGCGTTTTCGAGCGCTCCGGGCACCCGATCGCGTAACGGTGCGGGCCAATCAAGCCAGGAACGGCCACCATACTTGCGGCGCAATGCCTGATACAGGCAATAGTCTTCGAGCCAGTATTGTTGGTGTTCACGAAACGCCTGGTAGTCCGCCTTCTGCGCGCGGTCGGCGTGTTCCGCGAAGCCCTGCAAGGCGCGCTGCAGCAACTTCTCCCGCCAAGCGACGGTATCGGCTTCCGGTTCACCGAGATCCCCGAGCCAGCCTTCAGCCTGTAGCTGTGCAGCGCTCAGCAACGCGGTGTTGCCCGCAAATACCGACAAACACGCATAGGGAGACCCGTCGGAATGAGTCGGGCCGAGGGGTAGCATCTGCCAGATGCTGGCGCCCGTGGAAGCCAAAAAATCGACGAAATTATGGCCTTCTTCACCTAACGCGCCACCGGCCGCATCGCACGGCAATGAGGTCGGATGCAACAGGATGCCGGCCCGGCGTCTACTGAATGGCGACTCTGAGGCAACAACATTCGCGTCGCTCATGACTGCTCCTTTTTCCCGCCAAGCAGACCGGAAAGCCCGGTGCGAGTATGAGCGGACGCGGTGAACGGTCGTTTCGCGAGGCCGTTCATGCTATGACACCGCTGGTAGCGCAGGCCGCATCACACCGCCGCCCGGGGGCTGGCCGCCGCCGTAGGTGAAGGCATGCTGCAGATATTGCGGCGGCTCCCGCTGCAGGAGTTGGTACAGGCGGGTCAGATGTTCGCGGTACAGCCAGTCGAAATCGCGCACCGACTCAGCAGGATTGTCGTCGCCAAACCACCAGAACCAGTCCGAACCTTCGCAGATGGCAAGCTGATGACCGGCTTGATCGCGCATTTCGTCCGATAAGCCGCCGCGGGCTGTCGTTTCGTCGAATGCGCGCTTGGCGTCGGCAAGCATGTCCCAGCCGCGGTTCTTGTCGGCGTGGCCGATCCAAGTGGTCAGGGTGCCATATACCCAACTGCCGGCCACGACATGTTCAAGAGCCCGGTCTTTTGCCGCGACCTGCAGACAATCGCTGAACGTCGACAGTTCCAGTTGCGGGTGCTGGGCCAAGCGCCGGTAGAGCTCGTCGAGAAAGTGGTAGCCGTTTTCCGGGTAGTGCTCCCAGGCGTTCTCACCGTCGAGAATGATCGCTACTACCGCATCTTCGCGATCTTTGCAGGCGACTCTGATGTTTTCCAGGTGGTGCACGAGGTTCGCAACCGCGTCGTCGGCATGCCAGTTCGAATAGCTGAAACCGATCAAATCCGACAAGCCGTCGTCGCGAAAAAAACATGCCAGTGGATGACCGCCGAAGCGGTAGGCGTGGTGTTCGCAGGCGTGGGACGCTGCGGCTTTGCGGCCGGCCGCGTTCAGACTGTTGCGCAGCACCTGGCCGCCGGAAGCAGTCCACTGAAACCCCGCTTCGTCAAGTAAGTGCAGGGTGGCATCACTTATCGCGCCCTCTCCGGGCCAGCAGCCGCGCGGACGGAATCCGAAATGGGTTTCGAAAACGTCGATGCCTACTTTGATATGCCAGCGGGCGCGCTCCGCACCGCCCGGGTACAGTTCGGTTGCAGGCAGCGCCAAACCCGGCACCGCTTCCCGCGCGCTGGCTGCGTCCAACAGCAGCGGCACGATGGGGTGGGCATAGGGCGTAACCGACAATTCGACTCGTCCGGCTTCCGCAAGTCGGCGATAGCGCGGCACGATGCCACTCACCAGTTCCGAGATGACCGCGACTAGCGTGCGGCGGTCGCGGCTGTCGTAGCCCGCGGACTTGTCCATGAGTTCCCGCACGCGCGCGTCGGTGCGGCGTACCGTCTCGCCGATCCAAGCCAAGTGGTACCAGGTGAGCAAATCGAACAGAAACTGATCCGTTACGTAGCGCGCGAGTTCGGGATCCTGGTCGATTTTGACCGCGAACTGCATCAGCCGTTGGTACGGTTCGAAACGATCGATCACGCGCGCTTGGTTGGCGCGCATGCAGGCGCGCATCAAGCCCAGGCGCCGCTTCGGTTCGGCGGGCAATTCCTGTGCTGCAAGCCCCTGCAGCAACGGATCGGGTAACGGTTCCGCCTTGCTCACGAATCGCTGCAGTGTGGAGCCGTAATGATCCAACTGTTCCAACAGCGTGGGGGTGAAGTTCACAACCGCCTTGGCGCCTTCGACGCGCTCCAGGTGGGCGGCCATGTCGACGTAGTCCTTGATGGCATGCAGATAGGTCCAAGGAAGTCGGTAGCGGCCGTTGATCGGATCGAGATATTGCGGTTGGTGCATATGCCAGCAGAGCACCACGCGCAACGGGACATCACCCCGCATGAGAATGCTCCTGATCCAACATTTCCGGTGTCACCAATACGATTCCGGCCGGCGTGCGGTGATAGCGCCGCGCGTCCTCTTCGGGATTCACGCCAATGGCGGTACCGTCGGGAATGCGGCAACCCTTGTCGATAACAGCGCGATGAATCTGACAATGTTGGCCGATATTGACTTCGGGCAGGATCACCGAATCCGTGACCATGCTGAATGACTCCACGCGGACATTGGAGAACAACAACGAATGGCGCACGGTCGAGCCGGAAATTACGCATCCGCCGGACACCATCGAATCCATCGCCATGCCGCGTCGTGATTCGTCGTCGAACACGAACTTGGCTGGAGGGGCCTGCTCCTGGTAGGTCCAGATCGGCCATTCCTTGTCGTACAGGTTCAGCTCCGGCGTTACCCCGATGAGTTCGAGATTCGCTTCCCAAAAGGCATCCACTGTGCCCACATCGCGCCAATAGGCATCGCCGCCACTGATGGGATCGCGGAACGCGTACGCATTGACGCGGCAATTCTCGATGGCGCGCGGGATGATGTCGCGACCGAAATCATGGCTCGACGAAAGCGCCTCGGCATCGGCGATCAACTGTTCATAAAGAAATTCGGTATTGAAAACGTAGATGCCCATGGACGCCAGTGCGCGGGTGTCGTCGCCCGGCATCGATTGCGGTTGATCGGGCTTTTCGTCGAAGCGCATCACCCGGTCGTCCTCATCGATACTCATTACGCCGAAACTGCGCGCCCGATCCAGCGGCACACCGATGCAACCGACGGTCATATCCGCCTCGGTTTCCACGTGCCGGGCGATCATGGCGCCGTAGTCCATCTTGTAGATATGGTCGCCGGCAAGCACTAGAACGTAATCGGGGTTGTGGTCGCGGATGATGTCCAGGTTCTGGAATACGGCGTCTGCGGTGCCGCTGTACCAGGATTCCTTGTCCAAGCGCTGCTGTGCGGGGAGCAGCTCGACGAACTCCCCGAACTCGCCGCGCAGGAAACCCCAGCCCCGTTGAATATGAAGAATCAGCGAATGGGCTTTGTATTGGGTCAACACGCCGACGCGGCGGATACCCGAATTGATGCAGTTGGACAACGGAAAATCGATGATCCGGAACTTGCCGCCGAATGGAACCGCCGGCTTGACCCGCCATCGGGTCAATTCCTTC
Organism: uncultured Gammaproteobacteria bacterium; assembly: GCA_963849825.1. Classification (GTDB taxonomy): domain Bacteria; phylum Pseudomonadota; class Gammaproteobacteria; order JASBUN01; family JASBUN01; genus CAVXJN01. The sequence continues at coordinate 122,738 of CAWKIK010000003.1, forward strand.
AACCGCGTACCACGTCCGCCGGCCAGGATGAGCGCCAACGTATTGCGAGTGAGCAGACTAACGAATCGAGGCGCTTGATAAACCGTCATGAGGCTGACATATCTCCTTTATGCTCTTGCAAATGTCGTGATGCGCGGTTTGGCGAGCGGATCGATTGCACACAAACGGTTCCGTCCGCCACTTCACACCAACATAGCACCCATGTCACCTGCTCGCGCGAGCGACGGATCCGTACATTCTGGATATGCTATGCTGGAATTCGACCCACAGATCGTACTGAGTAGCAGCCCCGCTTACCATGACAGCGCAGTTACACGGAACACCAGCGCATATCCATCCGCATCTACGCGAGGCCGTGATTCGGCTTCAGGAAGCACGTCACCACGATCCGTTCGCCGTACTCGGAAGACACCAGCAAGCTAACAGCTGCGCGGTGCGGGCATTCCTGCCCGATGCCACCGAAGCCAGTATGCTGGAAGGCGCCTTGCCGATGCAACGGCTGGCGGACAGCGACGTATTCGAGTGGCGCGGTTCCAGTGACGACTTGCCGCAGCACTACCGGATCGCGTGGCAGGACAGCAGCGGACGCCTACACCAACACTACGATCCCTACAGTTTTGGTCCGGTACTATCGGACTTCGACTTACATTTGTTCGCCGAAGGCCGGCACTGGCACGCATACCGCTTTCTGGGCGCTCACGCATGCGAAGTGGACGGCGTCGGCGGAACCGTGTTCGCAGTCTGGGCGCCGAACGCTGAACGTGTAAGTGTGGTCGGCGACTTCAACCATTGGGACGGACGCCGCAACCCGATGCGTGTGCGCGGCGGCACCGGCGTTTGGGAACTGTTCCTGCCCGAGTTGCCCCCGGGCACGCTGTACAAGTTCGAAATCCGCAATCGCGAACAGGGCGATATTCATTTAAAAGCCGATCCTTATGGTCGCCAGTTCGAACGGCGTCCGGCCACCGCCGCGGTCGTGCCCGAAGATTCCCAGCCCCATCTATGGCAGGACCAGGCATGGTTGGAGCAGCGTGCGACGCAGGATTGGTTGCGGGCGCCCATGTCCGTTTACGAAGTGCATCTGGGTTCCTGGCAGCGCGACGCCAGCGGAAATTTTCTCAACTACCGGGAGCTCGCCGATCGACTGGTCGCCTACGTTCGCGAACTCGGGTACACCCACATCGAGCTGCTGCCGATCACGGAACACCCCCTGGATGCGTCCTGGGGCTACCAGACCATCGGCTACTTCGCCCCCACCAGCCGCTTCGGGACGCCGGACGAATTCCGTTATTTTGTCGATCTGTGCCACCGCAACGACATCGGCGTGTTGCTCGACTGGGCGCCCGGGCATTTCCCCAAGGACGCCCATGGCCTGGCCCAGTTCGACGGCAGTCCTCTATATGAGCATGGCGACCCCCGGCGCGGAGAACACCGCGAGTGGGGCACGTTGATCTTCAATTACGGGCGCAATGAAGTACGTAATTTTCTGGTGTCCAGTGCCGTCTACTGGATGCAGGAATTTCACCTCGACGGACTGCGGGTCGATGCCGTGGCCTCGATGCTCTACCTGGATTATTCCCGCGACGCCGGAGACTGGATTCCCAATATCTACGGCGGCCGCGAGAATCTGGAAGCCATCGAATTCCTGCGCCAACTCAACGAAGTCACTCACAGCCAATTCCCCGGCACATTCATCATCGCCGAGGAGTCCACTTCCTGGCCGCAGGTCACCCGCCCGGTATACGTCGGCGGCCTCGGCTTCTCCATGAAATGGAACATGGGCTGGATGCACGACACCCTGGTGTACATGTCCAAAGATCCGGTGCACCGCCATTTTCATCACGATCAGCTCACTTTCGGGCTGTTGTATGCGTTCACGGAAAACTTCGTATTGCCTTTTTCCCACGACGAAATGGTACATGGCAAAGGGTCGATGCTCTACAAAATGCCGGGCGACGACTGGCAGCGGTTTGCCAATCTGCGGGCGCTGTACACCTACATGTACACCTACCCGGGCAAGAAACTGTTGTTCATGGGGGGCGAATTCGGTCAGGGAGAAGAATGGAACTACGACGCACCCTTGCCGTGGTATCTGCTGCAGTTCGAGCACCATCGCGGCGTGCAGAAACTGGTGGCGGATCTGAACCAGCTATATCGGCAACTACCTTGCCTGCACCGTTACGATTTCGAGCCTGAAGGCTTTGAATGGATCGACTGTCACGATGCCGATCAATCCATCATCAGCTACCTGCGCCGCGCCGGTGAGTCCTTCGTAGTTGTGATACTCAACTTCACGCCGATCCCGCGCACCCGGTATCGAATCGGCGTTCCTACCGAAGGTGCCTACCGAGATCTATTGAACTCCGATTCCATGCACTACGGCGGCAGTAATCTCGGCAACGGCGAACCGGTGGTGGCCGAGCCGGTGCCATGGATGGGACGACCGTATTCGATCGAAATCACGGTGCCGCCGCTGGCGGGTCTGGTGATGAGTTTCAATGAATGAGGCGACGGCCGAAGTGCGCGCCGCGTCGGCGCCTTCAACGGTGAAATTCGCAGGATCTACCCTCATTGCTCGGCGCGGCTTCATCGATCGCGCGCGGCTCATGCAAAGCGTTTGAGCTGCACCGGCATACGTCTGGCTCCCCAATGCCCGTGCGCTGCCTCGAAATGCCCGGCGCAAGAGGTGCCGCATGCGCGGCAACGCCCGGCTTCATCGAGGTCCCACTCGTCAAGCACATACCAATCGCGGCCGATGATGCGGTTGCCGCAGTGATGGCAGTAGGTGCTGCCCCCGTCCCTGTCGTGAACGTTTCCGGTGTAGACGTAGCGCATGCCTTTGGCCATGGCGATTTGACGCGCGCGGCTCAGCGTCGCAGCCGGGGTCGATGGACGGTCGCGCATTTTCCAGTCGGGATGAAAAGCGCTGAAATGCCACGGCACGTCGACGCCAAGATGTTCGGCGAACCAGTCGCTCATACGCTGCAACTCATCCTCGGAATCGTTCAATCCGGGGATCAAGAGGGTCGTGACTTCGAACCAGACGTTGGTTTCATGCTTGAGGTAATGCAGCGTATCCAGCACCGGCTGCAATTTTCCGCCCGTCACTTTGCGGTAAAAATCGTCGCTGAAGGCTTTCAGGTCGACATTGGCCGCGTCCATATAGCTGAAAAACTCAGTGCGCGGCCGTGCCGACATGTAACCCGCGGTCACCGCAACCGACCGGATACCGCGTTCACGGCACGCCTTGGCGACATCGACCGCGTATTCGATGAAAATCGCGGGATCGTTATAAGTGTAGGCGACGCTGCGGCAACCCAGTTGCTCAGCGATGCGCGCAATCTTTTCCGGTGACGCCTCATCGGCCAGCGTATCGAACTCCCGCGACTTACTCATATCCCAGTTCTGGCAGAATTTGCAGGCCAGATTGCATCCCGCCGTACCGAACGAGAGCACAGGCGTGCCGGGAAGAAAGTGATTCAACGGTTTCTTTTCGATGGGATCGACGCAAAATCCGCTGGAACGGCCGTAGGTCGTCAGTACGATTTCATCGTTTTGGCGAGCACGTACAAAACACAGCCCCCGCTGCCCTTCATGCAATTTGCACTCCCGCGGGCAGGCATCGCACTGGAGCTTGCCGTCCGTCAATCGGTGCCAGTAGCGAGTGGGCACGGTATCGGTCATTACCTCGGACATGTTCCAGTTCCCGATCGCGGCTTGAGGATCTTGGTTCATTGCGTAGTACATAAGGGCGCGTGAGCCGGCATGCAAGGTCCCAATTACTGCGTCGCGATCAGGGTTGAGGAACCGCCCGTAGCGCTATATTTATATCCGTAAGGCTTGCAAAACTACAGGTGAACCAGCGTGCGCACGCGTAGCCCTGCTGTTGCTGGAATGTTCTATCCCGAGGACCCGATGCAATTGCGCGGCGAAGTCGACAACTATCTCGGCACGGTGGCCTATGAAGGTCCCGCACCGAAAGCCCTGATTGCGCCGCACGCCGGTTATGTCTATTCGGGCGCCGTTGCCGCCAGTGCCTATGCGCGATTGCGCGCAGTACGTGACCGCATCCGCCGCGTTGTATTGCTCGGCCCGGCGCACCGGGTGCCGTTTCGCGGCTTGGCCGCCAGCAGCGCCCAGGTTTTCGAGACGCCCTTGGGAGCAGTCGAATTGGATCAGGATGCACTCGCCGCCCTCGCCGATCTGCCGCAAGTTCGGGTGCTGGACGAAGCCCACCGCCGGGAGCACAGCCTTGAAGTCCAGTTACCATTTCTGCAAATGGCCCTGACGCAATTCTCCCTGGTACCGCTGGTGGTTGGTGATGCATCGGCCGAAGACGTGGCCGAAGTGCTGGAGCGACTATGGGGCGGGCCGGAAACCCTGGTCGTGGTCAGTTCCGATCTCAGTCACTATCACGACTATGAAACCGCCCGGGTCCGGGACGGAAAAACCACAGCCGCCATCGAAGCGCTGCGCGACGATGTAATCGGCTACGACGATGCGTGTGGACGCAATCCGGTGAACGGCTTGCTGCATGCGGCCAAAGGCCACGGTTTACACGCGCACACCGTCGATCTGCGAAACTCAGGCGATACTGCGGGACCGCGGGACCAGGTCGTCGGGTACGGAGCCTATGTTTTCGACTGAAGTAGATACGAATCCCGCCTTGTTATCCCACCGGGATGTGCTCCTCGCTACGGCGCGCAGTTCGATTCGCCAAGGATTGGAACTGGGCGATGCCCTGCGGCCGGATCTCGACGCGATGCCCGAGCCCTTGCTCGAGCCCGGCGCATGTTTCGTGACGCTGAATCTGGACGGGGAACTGCGCGGCTGTATCGGCTCATTGGAGGCAGCACGGCCGCTGATCGAAGACGTTGCCTTCAATGCGCACGCCGCGGCGTTTCGAGATCCACGTTTCGGACCGTTGCGTGCAGAGGAGTTCGACCGTGTGCTGTTGGATATCTCGGTTCTGACACCGGCCATGCCGTTGGCATTTTCCTCGGAGGCGGAGTTGCTTGCGCAACTTCGTGCAGGTATCGATGGATTGATTCTGGAAGCAGCGAGGCGGCGCGCCACTTTTCTGCCGTCGGTTTGGGAAGCATTGCCGGACCGGGAACAATTCTTGCGGGAGCTTAAACGCAAGGCTGGGTTGCCGGCGGATTTTTGGGACCAAAAACTGAAAGCGTGGCGCTACACCACCGTGTCGGTCGCAGAACGCCCTTGATCCAAACGAATTCGCGTGCGTCCCCGGTCGCGGGCGAGGGTCACCGTCAGCGACAGGCTCCCAACGATCCGTCAGCGCACACCCGGCCGTCTATCCAAATCGCTTTATCGAGCCGGGCGCCTTCCAGATCAGCGCCGGCGATTTGGGCGCCGCGCAAATCCGCATAGGATAGATCCGCCCGACGCAGGATGGCGTTGCTCAAATCGGCGCTGCGCAGTCCCGTTCCCAACAAGATGGCGTGACTGAGATTTGCATAGCGTAGATCGGCGGTGCTGAGATTGGAGTAGGCGAGGTTACTGCGCGTGAGGTCGGCGCCCCGAAGGGCGGCGCTGTGTAAATCGGCGTTGTCGATTCGCGCGCCCATCAATGCGGCGCCCTCGAGTTTCGCGCCTTCCAGGCTGCAGTTACCCCAATCGACTTCCGGTGCAGCGCTGGCATCGCAATTGCGCACCGGCCCGGTGCCACGCGGTGCGGAGATGCCGGCGTAGATTCCGGCAATCAACAGACCGCTGAGCACCAAACCCAATATCGACCATGCGCGCGCCATACTGGTCCGCGGCGCCCCTGCGGCCTGTTCGTGCTCCCGCTCGCGGGCGGCTCGTCGCACCACCAAAATCTCGGGCTCCGGACCGCGCCGGTCAGTGCCTCGGCGGCGTTCGCGGCCGGCCTGTTCGTCGTCGTGACGGCGGTCACGTCGGCGTTCGTCTTCCCGCAACCGAGCCCGCAGCAATCGCGCCTCATCCTCGGGTGTTTCGAGATGCTTCATTTCCTCGGGAACCAGCCGTTCGATGTCCCCGAGCCGGAACCAGGTTTCCCGGTCCGGGCTTACATCACTGTCCTCGTCCAGACGCCCGAGCAGCACGAACCGGCGCACCATGCCGGTGGGGAATGGTCCCCTGGCTGTGCCGCCCTTTCGGGTGTACCAGATCTGACTGTCGAGCAATTGACGTTCGGTCATGAATTTCAATGAAGCAGGAAACGTGCCGCTATGGTCTGTATCGGCGCTTGGGCACGATGCCTGAGACCGCGCCGGACTGATATAGTCATTGCTCGCTCCCAGGCCAGCGCATGGAAATCACGCCCAACTCGAATTTGAAACCCGGCAGCCTGCCCGCGGACGCCTCGCCCGCCGAAGTGCGCAACTGGCGTGTCGGGCAGGTACTGAGCGCGGTCGCCGCCAGTTCCGATCGCGGCGGCAGCGCCGAACTGCGGATCGGCGGCCAGACCTACCGGGCCCAGGTACCCTTCACGGTGCAGTCCGGGGACCGCATGTTGTTGGAAGTCATCCGCACGGAGGGCACGCCGTTGCTGCGGCCGGTGGGTGCCGAGCGCAGCCCGGACCCGGTGCAGGCGGCGCTCCGCGCTGCCCTGCCGCGCCAGGGCGCGCTGACGCCGCTGCTCGCCAACTTGGTTCAACTGGCGAAACCGCAAAACGCACCACCGTTACACCCGTTGGTTTTGGAAGCCGCGCGGACGCTGTTTCAGCGCCTCGCCACCGCTTCACAGGCGAGTACCGCCGATGGCTTGCGCCGCGCCGCGGCGAACGCCGGTACCCAGCTGGAAGCCAAGCTCGCCCACGCGGCTTCGGGACGGACGCCGGCTGCACCGATCGGCGATGACTTCAAAGCCGGTCTGTTGCGCTTGCGTCAGGCCGCAGAACAAGCGCTGCGGACATCGACCCCGCCGGCGCCATCCAAGGCGCAGGGTGCGGCTCCCGCAGCGCGCGCGCCAGAGGTCCGCACTCTACCCCTGGCCGCGCCGACAAATACGCCCGCCACTGCGAAAAACGGCGCTCCGACCCCCGCCGCCGCGGGAACGTCGAATCCGTCCGCCCCTGCCGCCGCTGCGACCACAGTGCGCGTCGTGGCGCCGCTGCTGCCGCCGCTGAGCGAATCCCAGCCGCAGCCTCAAGGCCGCGCCGCGCCGTTTCCGGCACTATTGGAGCCCGCCAAGTTCCTGCAAGGATTGCTGCAGCAGGTGGAATCCTCGCTCGCCCGGTTGCAGCTCAATCAACTCGCCTCTCAGCATACCGACGGCGATCAACGTCAGGTATGGATGCTGGAGCTGCCGGTACGACGCGATCAGTCCACGCTGGATCTGTTGCACCTGCGCATTGAACGCGAAAACGAATCCGGCAGCGGACGTGCCCGTCGGCAGCAGGGCGGCGGCTGGACCGTGCAAGTGGCTTTGGACCTCGATGGCCTCGGACCGGTGCAAGCCCGGATCGGGCTGCGTAATGGTCAGGTTTCGACCGCGTTCCAGACCGAAGGCGAAGGCACATCGGAGTTGTTCCGACGGCACCTGGACGAATTGCGCACACAGTTGGAAGCCGCAGGGCTGGACGTAACCGCCATGAGCTGCCAAGTGGGTCAAACTCAACCACCATCGACTCCGCCCGGCAGAACAAGCGGCCTCTTGGACGAACAAGCATGAGCACCCGCAATCCCAGTCATCCCGACATCGCGGTGGCGTTACGCTACGATGGCCGCGATGCGCCTCGGGTAACCGCCAAAGGGGAAAACGAACTCGCCGAAGCGATTCGCAACCTGGCCCGCGAACACGATGTGCCATTGTATGAAAATCCGCAGCTCGCCGTGGTGCTGTCGCAAATCGAGTTGGGAGAGGAAATTCCCGACGCCCTGTATCGCGCCGTCGCCGAGGTGATCGCATTTGCGTATCTGCTGTCTGGCCGGGTATGCGGAGTGGCGCAGCGCAACGAAGCCGATGTCGGCGAAGCACCCCGCTTGGCCGGGCCCGAGGACCTGGAACACGAATGGTGACGTTGGGTCGGCGATGTGCGCTTGAGCCGACCTACGTGTGTGATGTGAGGTGGCGATGTTGGGTCCGCGCTTTGCGCTTGACCCAACCTACGTGTGATTTGAGTTGGGTGGTGGTTTTGGGTGGTGTTGGCTCCGCGTTTTGCGCTTGACCCAACCTAAGTGTGATTTGAGGGTGGTGGCGTTGGGTCCGCGGTGTGCGCTTGGTCCAACCCACGAAGGCGGGTCAGCCGGCTTTGTCGACGCTGTGCATCATGATGATCAGTTCGGCTTCGTTGCGCGACAGCCCGCATACCGATACCAACTCGTCGGCCTTGCTGCCTTTTTGCACCATGCGGATCGCCTGGCTGTAGAGGCGTTCGCCACCGTCGCGCAGCTCGAGCTGTTCCTGACGTTCCTTGAGGCGGCGACCGGACTGTTCGATCCGGGCCAGGCGTTCGTCCAGCCCCACCGCCCCGGCGCACAGACCGCGCACGTCCTGGCGCAGTTCGGCGAGTCCGGCTTCGTAGCGCGCGGCAGACGCGCGCCAACGTCGCGCCGAACGCCATGCGAGCAACGCCACGACCATGCTCGCTACCGCAAGCGCGGCGCTCGCAAGCATCAGCAACGCGCTGTCAAAGATCATGGCTGACACCCGGGTCTCGGTTTACACATATTCGTCGATGTGGTGATCGTCATCGGCATCCGGCTTGCGCTGGCGAGGCGGTGGTTCCGGATCCGCTCCGGGCTTGTCTTCGCCGGAATTTCCATCGCGGTCCCGTTGTCCACGTCCGCGCTCATCGGGCCGGGTCGGCCAGACGGGGCGCAGCGGGCTGACGTCGGGGATCTCCGCCATCATTCATCGGGTCAGAACTGCGACATCTCGGCCCACTCTTCGTCGCTGAGGAGCTTGTTGATATCCACAAGAATCAGCAGTTCGCCGTCATGATTGGCGACGCCTTCGATGTATTTGGCGCTCTCGTCGTTGCCGACGTTGGGCGAGGACTCTACGGCGGAACGATTCAGTTCCACCACTTCGGCGACGCTGTCCACCAGAATGCCGACCACGTTGTCCTCCGCTTCGATGACGACGATGCGGGTGGAATCGTCCATTTCCTGAGGGGCAAGGCCGAAGCGCCGGCGGGTATCGAGCACCGTCACAACATTGCCGCGCAAGTTGATGATTCCCATCACATAGTCCGGGGACCCGGGTACCGGCGCAATTTCCGTCACGCGCAACACTTCCTGCACCTGCATGACATTGATGCCATAGGTCTCGTTGTCCAGCCGGAACGTCACCCACTGCAAAATCGGGTCGTTGCTGGTGTCCACAGCTTGATTACTCATGAAACGGTTCCTCTTTGCCACGCCGGTTTTGTCCGTTGCCTAACGCGGGTTATCGTCAAGATACAGGCATTTCTTGACCCCTTTTCCGCAATCAAGCAGGTTCTATGCCATTCAGCCTTGGCGCTCGCCGTGCAATAACAGCTCGACGAAGGCATCGGCATCGAGCAATGCGCACAGATGCTTGAGCACAGTGCCGGCCAGCCACGGGCGTTTGCCCTGGGCGCTGCGCCAACGCACGTCATCCGGATCGAGGGTGAGGACTTCGCCGATCTGATCGCAGGCCAGACCCCAGCGGCCCTCATCGAGCAGGATGATGTGCGCGACCCGATCGGCAGCCGGCATCAAAGTCGCCGGTTGGCGGCCTTCGGGCAACACCATGAGGGCGGTATCCACCACTTTGACGTTGCGCTGTTGGTGGCGCAACAAGCCCAGGAACAACGCCGAGCGGTTCGGCATCGGAGTCACGCCCTCCTGCCAAGGGATGACGCCGTTCAGCTTGGTAAGCGGCACCGCCAGAGACAGGCCCGCGACCTGGAATACCAGACACTGGAAGCGCGCCTGCGCCCAATCGGGCAAGCCCGATTGCGCGGCAACGTCGAGCGTGGGTTCCGCTGAAGCCGCCAACGGCGGTTCGATGGTCGCCGGCGGTGGCGCCACTTCGGCCACGGCCGCCGGCGTCCGCACCGGAGTCTCGATCACCTCCGGCTGCGGTTCTTCGACGTAGTCCGGTACGTCCTGCAGCAGCGCGGAAAGATAACTGCTCAGCGCCACCCGTTGCTCTTCAAGTTGGTAGGTCTGCTTCTTGTTCACGACATCACCGCCTCCGCCGGACGGGCCTCGCCCAGCAGATCGCCTAATAGCGTTTTATATGCCTGGGCACCGCGCGACGAACCCAGATATTGCCCCAACGGCCGGCCGGCACGGCTGGCTTCGCGAAACCGGGTGTCGACCGGGATCACAGCCGGCCACAGATATTCGGCGAAGCGTTCGCGCATGGAACGCAGGCTGTCCAATGACGCGCGGGTGCGTCGATCGAACATGGTGGGCACGATGGTGTAGGGCACGTTCAGACCGCGGGCGCGTTCGATCATCACCAGCGTGTGCAGCATGCGCTCCAAGCCTTTGATGGCCAGGAATTCGGTCTGTACCGGGATGATCAGTCGTTCACATGCGGCGAGTGCGTTGACCATCAGCACACCGAGCATGGGGGGGCAATCGATCACCACATATTCGAAGCGCGACGCTACTGTCTGCAGAGCCCGCGCAATCACCAGGCCCATGCCGTCCCGGGCGCCGAGTTGGCGATCCAGGGTCGCCAACGCGGTCGCAGCCGGCAACAGCCAGAGGTTTTCCTCGCTGGTGGGGCGCGCCAACCGCATGACTGCGTCGGACTCCAAGCGTTCGGCGCGGAACAAGTTGTACACACTGTGATCCAACGACTCCGGGTCATAACCGAAATAGGCCGTCAGTGACCCATGGGGATCGAGGTCCACCATGAGGGTGGGGGCGCCGCGTGCGGCGCACCAGCCGCCCAGGGTGACAGTGGTCGTGGTCTTGCCGACACCGCCCTTTTGATTGGCGACACTCCAAATCTTCATTGTGAATCTCCTGCCCCGCCGTACGGCATTTGCAGCACGTGATCGAACGGCAAGCGGATCGGCGGCGCGATCACCGGGAATTTGCCCGGCGCCCGCAGTGCGCCCGGATTGGTGGGACGCTGCACCGCGGCCTGTGTTGCCTGTGTTGTGTGGGTGCCGGCCGCCGCGTCCGGCGTCGGCGAACGCGATTCCTGGCCGTCATTGAGCTTGGCCAGTCCCGCCACGACTTCGCGGGTATCGGCGGTCGACTGGATCACCAACACCACGCGCCGGTTCTTCGCCCGACCTGCGGCGGTGGTATTGTCGGCTGCGGGACGGAACTGGCCATAACCGATCGCGACCAGACGTTCCGGATCGACGCCCGCTTCCGTGAACAGATGGACCACACTGGCGGCACGGCCGGCGGACAGTTCCCAGTTGGACGGAAAGATCACATTGTTGATCGGCACGTTGTCGGTGAACCCCTCGACATGAATGGCGTTGGGGAACTTGTTCAAGATATCGGCCAGCTTTTGCAGTACCGGCAGCGCGACGCTCGACAAAGTCGCACTGCCGCTGGGGAACAGGATGCTGGTGTTGATTTCCACTTCCACCCAGTGCTGGCTGCGGCGCACGCTGATCAGCCCCTTGTCGATCATGGCCCCCATGGCCTTTTCGATCTGATCGGAAATTTCGGTCAGTGCCTGCTGGGCCTGCTCCGGCGACGGTTTACTGGCGTCTTCGGACTTTTCCCGTTCCGGGTGTTGCTTTTCGGTGCCGGACTCGGGACGCGGAATCGGCATATTGGGAAGTTGTACTACCGTAGGCACTTGGCGAAAGTCCAGGCTGTCGACCAAGGGCGATTTGGCCGTGTGGCCGATCTGTATCGGCATCATGGATTTGGTCGGCGAACGGAATGCCGCCGAAAGTGACTCGGATAACACGCGATATTTACCTTCGTTTACCGACGACACGGCGTACATGACCACGAAAAACGCGAACAATAAGGTGATGAAGTCGGCGTAGGACACCAACCAGCGTTCGTGATTTTCATGCTCTTCATGTTTTTTCTTGCGCGCCATGCACCGGACTCTGGATCAGCCCCTCGCTGTATCGCCCCGAAACTATGCAAGTGCCGTTCCAACCGGGGCGAACGCCCGCAGTGTCACTTCAGATAACCCTGCAACTTGGATTCGATGTTGCGCGGGTTCTCACCTTCGGCGATCGAAATGATGCCTTCGATGACCATTTCCCGGAATTGGGTCTGATCGTGGATCACCGATTTGAGCTTGTTGGCCATCGGCAGGAAAAACAGGTTGGCGAGCCCGACGCCGTAAATAGTCGCGACGAATGCCACCGCGATTCCGGAACCGAGCTTGCTAGGATCGGCCAGGTTGTTCATTACGTGGATCAAGCCCATCACCGCGCCGAGAATACCGATGGTGGGCGAGTAGCCGCCCATGGCTTCATAGACTTTCGCCGCCTGCGTGTCGGTGTGCTCTTTGGTCGACAATTCCACTTCGAGGATGGTGCGGATGGTTTCCGGCTCGCTGCCGTCCACCAACAATTGCAGACCCTTCCTGGCGAACGGGTCGTCTTCGGTCTCGGTGATGGTCTCCAGACCCAGCAGCCCTTCCTTGCGCGCGATATTGCTCCAGTTGACGATTTTTTCGATCGCTTCCCCCGGCGCCAGCTTCGGCGGCATCACCAGCCATGACACCAATTTCATTGCACGCAAAAAAATGCTGAGCTGGGACTGGATCATCAATGCACCGACCGTGCCCCCGAACACGATCAGGAACGCCGTCAACTGCATCAACGACTCGGTGTGCCCCCCTTCCATGAGGTTGCCACCGATGATCGCGCCCAGCGCGACCACGACGCCCAGTAGGGTGAGGATGTCCATGGATCACACGCACTCCAGGAGACGTGTACTCACCTCCCCGAGCGGTAACACCTGATCGGCAAGGCCGGCCTGGGCGATCGCCATGGGCATGCCGTAGATTACGCTGCTGGCCTCGTCCTGGGCCCAAACCGCGCTGCCGCCTTGCTTGAGGGCGCGCGCGCCCTCGCGACCGTCGGCGCCCATGCCGGTCAGGATCACCGCCAGGCATTTGCCCGGCACGGCGCGGGCAAGCGAGTTGAAGGTGACATCGACGCACGGTTTGTAATTTTGTCCGGGTTCGCTGTCGCGAATCGCTACGCGCATCTGGTCGCCGCGACTTTCCACCAGCATCTGCATGCCACCCGGGGCAAGCAGCGCGGTACCGGGGCTGAGCAGATCGCCGTCGACCGCTTCGCGGACGTTGATGGCGCACATGGAATCCAACCGTTTCGCAAAGGCGGCCGTGAACGACGCCGGCATGTGCTGGATCAGCACGATCGGCGCTTTGAAATTGGCGGGGAGTTGGGTCAATACTTGCTGCAGCGCCACCGGTCCGCCGGTGGAAGTGCCGATGGCGACTACGCGAAAATCGCCACGCCGCAGCGGCTGGCGCGGCGCCGGTGCGCGTACCGGCGCCGCGCCGGCGGTTGCCGTTACCGCTTGGCGCGCGGTTGCCGGCTGCGCGAATCCCACTTGCTTGGGCAGCCCGCGAATGCCGATCGACCAGACGCGCTGGCGCAATACGCGCGCCACTTCGTCGCGGTTCTTGGAAATATCGTCGAAGTTTTTCGGCAGATAGTCGACCGCACCCGCCTCGAGAGCCTCGAAGGTGGCTTGCGCGCCTTCGTGAGTCAGGGAGGAGAACATCAGCACCGGCTTCGGCGTCGCGGCCATGATTCTGCGCACCGCGGTGATGCCGTCCATGACCGGCATTTCGATGTCCATCGTGACGACGTCGGGGTTGAGCTCACGTACCTTGGCCACGGCATCCCGGCCGTCGACCGCCGTGCCGACGACTTCCAGCCGCGGATCGGCGCCCAGCATGTCGGTTACACGACGTCGGAAGAAACCCGAGTCGTCGACCACCAGCACCCGTACTGTCATCTAATATCCCTCTGCAACATCCCGCGCGAGAACACCTGACGAAGGCGTACGCTGCGGCGCAATCAGATCCGCCGCGCGTGCGCGCGCATCAAGCTCGGTACGTCGAGAATCAAGGCGATCCGGCCGTCACCGGTGATGGTGGCACCGGCAAAACCCGGCAAACCGTGCAGCAGCGCACCGAGAGGCTTGATCACCACTTCTTCCTGACCCAGCACGCGATTGACGACGAACCCGACCCGTTGGCTGCCGTACTGCGTCACCACCACTTGCTCGGTTTCGGTTTCGACCCGTTCCGACGGATTGCGCAGCAACCACTCGTGCAAATAAAACAGCGGCATGGCCCGTTTTCGTACGCGCACGCATAGCTGACCATCCACCACGTTGGTGCGGTCTTCTTCCAGATGGAAGATTTCGCTGACCGACGAAAGCGGCAATGCAAAAGTGCGCTTGCCCACTTGCACCATCAGCGTCGGCAGGATCGCCAGGGTCAACGGCAGCTTCAGGCTCAGACGGCTGCCTTTGCCCTTTTCCGAATCGATTTCGATAGTGCCGTTGAGCTGCGATATGCGGGTTTTGACCACGTCCATGCCGACGCCGCGGCCGGAAATATCGGAAATTTCCGATTTGGTCGAAAAGCCGGGTGCGAAGATCAGGTTGTAGCAATCCTTTTTATCCAGGCGCGCCGCGCTGTCTTCGTCCATCACGCCCTTTTCGACTGCTTTGCGGCGCAACACCTCCGCGTCCATGCCGGCGCCGTCATCGGTAATGGTCAGCAGAATGTGATCGCCTTCCTGGGCCGCCGCCAAGACCACCTTGCCGGTGCGCCGCTTGCCAGCGGCTTCGCGTACATCGGGCATTTCCACGCCGTGATCGACTGCGTTGCGCACCAAGTGAACCAGCGGGTCGGCAAGCGCTTCGACTAGATTCTTGTCGAGGTCCGTATCCTCGCCGACGAGTTCAAGCTCCACCTCTTTCTTCAGGCTGCGTGCCAGATCCCGGACCACCCGCGGAAAGCGACCGAATACTTTCTTGATCGGTTGCATGCGGGTTTTCATCACCGCCGCCTGCAAATCGGATGTGACCAGATCCAGGTTCGCCACCGCCTTCGACATGGCCGGGTTTTCCATGGTCGCTTTCAGTGTCGACAAGCGATTGCGCACTAGCACCAACTCGCCGACCATATTCATGATGTCGTCGAGGCGTTTGGTGTCTACGCGCACCGAGGTCTCTGCCGCCGGACGGGCAGCGGCCTGCTTGGCGGGTTCCACGGCCGGATCCGCTTTCACCGCGACCGCTGCGGGCTGCGCGCGTGGTGCGCCCGAAGCCGCACGGGCCGGCGCCGGTGCTACGGACACGACCGGAGCCTTGCCGGCACCGTGCAGGTCATCTAGCAGGCGCTCGAATTCGTCGTCGGTGATCTCGTCACCGGTCTTGGTCTGAGCCGGTTGCGCAGCGGGTTTCGGCGCTTTGCCGTCGCCGTGTAATTCATCCAGCAACTGTTCGAATTCATCGTCGCTGATTTCACCGCCGTTGCCGGCGGCAGAGTTCGCTGGCGGCGCGGCTTTATCCGCAGCCACGACCGGCCCCCTGCCGGCGCCGTGCATGGCGTCGAGCAACGCTTCGAATTCGTCATCGGTAATATCGCCGTCGCCACCGTTGGCCGGTTCAGGAGCGGCCGCCACGACCGGCTGGGGGTCGGGCTGAGCTTGCGGTTGCGCTTCAACGGGCGCCGTCTCGGCAGCTGCGCCTTCGCCGTTGTCGGGCGTGGCATAGCTTTCCAGCAACTCGAGCAGCTCTTGCGGAGCCGCAACCGGTTCCTGGCCGGCGGTAATCTCACGAAACTGATCGTTGACGATGTCCAATACTTGCAATACGGCGTCCATCAATGCCGAATCGATTTGGCGGTCGCCCTGGCGCAGGACGTTGAACACGTCCTCGGCTCTGTGACACACGGCGACCATGGTGTTGAGATTGAGAAATCCAGCGCCACCTTTCACCGTGTGAAAGCCGCGAAACACGGCATTCAATAGATCTTTGTCCTGGGGGCTCTGCTCCAGTTGCACGAGCTGCTCGCCAAGCTGCTCCAATATCTCCCCGGCTTCCACCAGGAAGTCTTGCAGAATCTCATCGTCGACATCGATACTCATACGGTTCCCCTAGAAACCCAAGCTCGACAGCAGATCGTCCACGTCGTCCTGACCCTGCAGCACAGCTTCGGGCTCGGCGTCATCGACGCCCGGCACCATCGGTCCCTCGGCCTTGATGTTCTTCGGTGCCGTTGCCGTCTGCTTCGCCGCCGGCAGCATGGCCCGGCCGGAAATCCGGATCAGATCCACCAGACTCTGTTCGACGTCCTGCACCAGGTTGATGACCCGGCGAATGATCTGCCCGGTCAAATCCTGGAAATCCTGCGCCATCAGCACATCTGACAAATTGCTTTGCAGGGTCTGGGCGTTTTCGCGCACCTGAGGTAAAAAGTCGTCCAACTCGCGGCTCAAATCGCGGAATTCAGCCGCCGACATGTCGCGCTGGCGAAAACGTTCCCATTGTTGGTGCAACTCGCTGGAACGCTTTTGCAAACTTTCCGAGACCGGCAGCGAATCCTCGACTGCGGTCAGCGTCTTGTTGGCGGCCTGCTCGGTCATGGAAATCACGTAATTGAGCCGTTCTTTGGCGTCCGGAATATCCTGTTCCGCGAGATCCGCGATGCGGGAATCCAAGCGGAAATTGTTCAGCGTCTCGTGCAGTTCACGGGTCAGTTTGCCGATTTCCTGGAACAGGTCGGTCTCGCGCATTTTGGCGAGATCCTCCAGCGTTTGCTTCGCTTCGACGTCATGCCCATCTTCGATCTGTTTCACCAACAGTCGGGCCTGCGTCAGCGTGTCCTCTCCGATCATTCTCGCTCCCCTACCGGTTCTTTTGTTCTGCGTTTCACGAAGAGGTGGCAGCCAGACGTTCGAAGATCTTGTCGATCTTCTCTTTCAACGTCTGAGCAGTGAAAGGCTTGACGATGTAGCCGTTCACCCCTGCTTGTGCGGCTTCCACGATCTGGTCTTTTTTGGCTTCCGCAGTCACCATCAGCACGGGCAATCCGGCGAGCTTTTCGTCCGCGCGTACCGCCTTGAGCAGATCGATGCCGGTCATGCCGGGCATGTTCCAGTCCGTGATCAGGAAATCGAAATTTCCAGTCTGGAGCATGGGCAGGCCGGTCTTGCCGTCGTCTGCTTCCTGCGTGTTGTTGTAACCGAGATCCCGCAGCAGATTCTTGATGATTCGGCGCATCGTGGAAAAATCATCCACGATCAGGATCTTCATGTTCTTGTCCAAGACAACCTCCTAGCACTCGGCCCGTATTTCCAATCTCTGTCTCTAGTGCCGTAACGCACAGCGCGTCACTCCGCTTCCGGCACCCACTCGCTCATGCGCGCGCGCAATCGGATCAGTGCCTGGCCGTGGATCTGGCACACGCGCGACTCGCTCACACCCAGCACTTCGCCGATTTCCCGAAGATTCAACTCTTCGTCGTAGTACAACGACATCACCAACCGTTCGCGTTCCGGCAACCCCGCAATCGCTTCCGAAAGGTTGTCCTGAAAGTCCTCGTTCTGCAGCATTTCCAGGGGCCCGGAGTGCGATCCACCGGACGGGCCTTCGGAGTCTTCTCCGACGATTGCCGGATCGTCGTAGCTGAACACCCGACAGCCTGCCGCGTCCTGCAGAATGGCGTGGTATTCATCCAGGTTCATCCCCAACGCTTCGGCGACTTCGTTGTCCCGGGCATCGCGGCCCTTGGCGTTTTCGATCTCGCGCACCGCCTCGGCGACCATGCGCACCTTGCGGTGCACCGACCGTGGCGTCCAATCCGAGCGCCGGATCTCGTCCAGCATGGCGCCGCGGATGCGAATCCCGGCATAGGTTTCGAAACTCGCACCCTGCGAAGGGTTGTAGTTTCGCGCCGCCTCCAACAAGCCGATCATGCCCGCCTGGATCAGGTCCTCGACCTGCACGCTCGGCGGTAAACGACTGACCAGGTGGTAGGCGATGCGCTTGACCAGCGACACGTGCTGGTGAACCAGTTCGTCCTGAGCCGTCTGACGACCGGCGACTGCGGGGGCTGCGTACATGGCGTATCCGTTCATGAAAGTGACTCCGCTTCGGCGTAGCTGGAGCCGATCAATCGTTCGACGAAAAACTCGAGGTGCCCCGCGGCAGCTTCCGGTCTGGGCCACTTATCGGCCTTTTGCGCCAGATTCTTGAATGCCATCGCAGAACGGCTGCGGGGAAATGCATCGATCACAGGGCGCTGCTTACGCACTGCCTTGAGCAGATACTCGTCGTAGGGAACGGTACCTAGGTAATTGAGCGTTGCATCGAGATAACGATCGGTTACGTTGACCAGCTTGGCGAACATTTCCCTACCCTCTTGAGCGCTGTGACTCATATTGGAAAGGACATTGAAACGCTGTACGCCGTGATCCCGGTTCAGGACCTTCATCAAGGCGTAAGCATCGGTAAGCGACGCAGGTTCGTCGCAGACCACGACCACCACTTCCTGGGCGGCGCGGGTAAAACTGATAACGCTGTCGGAAATTCCGGCAGCGGTATCCACGAGCAATACGTCGAGGTCGAAACTCAACTCACTGAACGCGCGGATCAGACCGGCGTGCTGCATGGGGTTGAGTTCCGCCATGAGCTTGACGCCGGATGACGCCGGCACGATGCGCACACCGCCGGGACCTTCGATCAAAATCTCTTCCAGGGTGCGTTCACCGCGGATGACGTGGGATAGGTTGTATAAAGGCTTCAGTCCCAGCAGCACATCGATGTTGGCCAGGCCCAGATCGGCATCCATGAGCATCACTTTGCGACCCATCGCCGTCATGGCGAGCGCCAGATTGACGCTGACATTGGTCTTGCCGACCCCGCCCTTACCGCTGGCGACGGCGATCACGCGCACAGGCTTAGGCTTTGCCATGCGCCGTAAGCCCGCCGCCTGGTCGTAGTAGTTCTCAGACATGAGCATTGGCCATGTTCCTGTTCGGTTCGACGTGGCGTCCGCAAGTTTGTTGCATGAGTGCTACTGCGCGGCTGACAAGAGCGTGGGCGCGAGCCGGGTGCAGGTCTTCAGGCACGCGCTGGCCGTCACCGACGTAGGCCACCGGCAGGCCGTTGCGCACCACCGCGGTCAATACACCACCCATACTCGCGGCTTCATCGATCTTGGTGATCAGGCATCCCGCCAACGGTACGTTGCGGAACGCGCTTACCACTTCGCTCAGGGTGGCCAATTGAATGTTGGCCGAGAGCACCAGATACGTACGGATATGCCGCCGTTCGCTGGCCAATGCCTCCATTTGTTCGGCCAAACGCATGTCGCGCTGGCTCATGCCGGCGGTATCGATCAGCACCAGATGCTTGTCGGCCAAGTCGGTCAGCAAGCGGTTGAGCTCTTCGTTGCTGGCGGCCGAGTACACCGGCACGCCCAGCAATTGGCCGTAGGTGTGCAGTTGTTCGTAGGCGCCGATGCGGAAGTTGTCGGTGGAGATCAATGCCACATGCCGCTTGCCGTGACGCAGCGCATAGCGGGCCGCGAGTTTGGCGACCATGGTGGTCTTACCAACGCCGGTGGGACCGACGACACTGACAACGCCGCCGCGCCCGAGAATATCGTCATCGATGATCTGGACGCGGTGGGACAACAAGCCAAGCCCGTGGCGCCAGGCTTGATCGACGTCTTTGGTATCGGGGATTTCGCCGGCCAGTTCCTGTGCCAGTTCCTTACCCAGTCCCATATCGGAGAAACGTTGCAAAACGCCGGCGTGCGCCGGGTTGCGACGCGCCATGTCCGCCCAGGCGAACTGCGAAAGCTGGTTCTCCAGCATGCTGCGCAAAACCCGGATCTCCTGCTGCATTGCCACCAGCGCCGGATCTTGCGTCCATTCCACATTGGGCATCCGCGGTGCCGGATTTTCCGTACTCGCGGTTTTGGGTTGCGACTGTTTCGCCGGCTCCGGCTCGAGCGTTTCGAGGCTCGGAGCGGCGGGCGGCCGCTCCGCGGGCGCCGCCGGCGCCAATTCACCGAACAAGGAGTCGTCGTAATCCAAAGCTGCGATGATCTCGATGCCACCGTTGACCCGACGGTTGGACAGGATCACGGCATCGGGGCCCTGCTCTTCGCGCACCTTGCGAATCGCTTGTCGCATATCCGGTGCGAAGTACCGCTTTATTTTCATGCGCGTCTTACCTCGGTCTCTGAATCCGTCGGAGTTGCGGCTTTAACGCCACTGGCTGTTTCCGCGGGCCTGTCTAGGCGGCACCCTGTGCCGGCAATTGCTGGCCTACCGTGGCCACCACTTTGATCTGCTTGTTGTCCGGCACTTCGCCGTAGGACAGAACGTGCAGGCCTGGAATGCTGTGGCGGATCAATCGCGCCAGCCAGGTGCGCATCAATGGCGGCACCAGCAATACCGCGGGCTGACCTACGCTTTCCTGGCGGCGACTCTGCGCCGCAAGAGCGGAATGCAGCTGGTCCGCCAGTCCCGGCTCGATGCCTGCACCGCCATCCGAGGCGGACTGCACGGCCTGCTGCAATATCTGTTCCAGTGCGGGATCCAGCGTCATGACCGGCAATTCAGGCGCCATGCCATTGATATGCTGGACAATTGATCGGCCGAGGGCAGCGCGTACGGCAGCGGTGAGAACGTCGGTATCTTGACTGCGAGGTGCCACCTCTGCCATCGCTTCGGCGATGGTGCGCATGTCGCGAATCGGAATTTGTTCCTGCAGCAGGTTCTGCAGCACACGCAGTGCCTGGCCGAGGGACACTGCCTTCGGTACCAGGTCTTCCACCAGTTTGGGGGCGGACTTGGCGAGCACGTCCAACAACTTCTGCACTTCCTCATGGCCGAGCAGTTCGTGGGCATGGGTCTGCAAAAGCTGACTGAGGTGGGTGGCAATCACGGTGCTGGGATCCACCACCGTGTAGCCCATGGTCTGGGCCTGATCCCGCTGCGAACGTTCGATCCAAAGCGCGTCGAGGCCGAAGGCCGGGTCCTTGGCGGCGATGCCTTGAATGGTGCCGAACACCTTGCCCGGGTTGATCGCCAGTTCCCGGTCCGGAAACACGTCGGCCTCGCCCATGGGGACGCCGAGTAGCGAAATTCGGTAGGCGCTCGGTGCCAGGTCGAGGTTGTCGCGGATGTGCACCGGCTGCACCAGAAAGCCAAGTTCCTGGGACAGCTTTTTGCGCACGCCTTTGATCTTGGCCATCAACTCGCCGCCCTGGTTGCGGTCCACCAGGGGGATCAGGCGATAGCCGACTTCTAGGCCGATCATGTCGACCGTGTTGACGTCATCCCAGGTGAGATCTTCGTTGCGCTCGGCAGCGGGCTGTTCGGCGTCCTCGTCCAGCTCCAGGTCCCGCGGCTGCAAGCCACGCTGCTGCACATAGTACGCAGCACCGCCGCACAATGCCGCCAGACCCAGGAACGCCACATTCGGCATGCCCGGAATGATGCCCATGAGACCGAGGATGCCGGAGGTAATGGCGAGTGCTTTCGGGGTGCCGAACATCTGCCGCACCACCTGCGCGCCCATGGCCTCACGGCTGGACGATACCCGGGTGACGATGATGGCCGCGGCGGTGGAAATCACCAGCGCCGGAATCTGTGCCACCAGACCGTCACCAATGGTCAGCAAGGTGTAGTTGTGCAGCGCCTGAGACAAAGTCAGTCCGTGCTGCATCATGCCGATGGACAAACCGCCGAGAATGTTGATGAACAAAATCAGAATGCCGGCGACCGCGTCGCCGCGCACGAACTTAGAGGAACCGTCCATGGAGCCGTAGAAATCGGCCTCTTCCCGGATTTCATCGCGCCGCTCGCGGGCCTGGTCCTGAGTAATGAGGCCGGCATTGAGGTCGGCGTCGATCGCCATCTGCTTGCCAGGCATGGCGTCCAAAGTGAAGCGGGCCGACACCTCGGCGACACGGGTGGCGCCCTTGGTGACCACCACGAAGTTGATAATCACGAGGATGGCGAACACCACCAGGCCAACGGCATAGTTGCCGCCGATGACGAATTCACCGAAAGACTCGATCACCTGGCCCGCCGCACCGGTACCGGTATGGCCTTCCAGCAGCACGACGCGAGTCGAAGCCACGTTCAGCGCCAGTCGCAGCAGCGTGGTCATCAACAGCACGGACGGGAAAATGGCGAAGTCCAGGGGTCGCAGAACGTAGACCGCCACCAGCAGCACCACCAGGGACAGGGCGATATTGAACGAGAACAACATGTCCAGGGCGATCGGCGGCAAGGGCACCACGATCATCGCCATCATGGTTAACAGCAACAGCGGCGCGCCGAGGCCACTGCGCAGCGTCTGTTGCAGTGTTTGCAGGTTGAGATTCAGTGCCATAGCGGTCCCAGCGTGCCTACTGTCAAAATGGTGACGGAGTCTTGACTCGTAGGGTGCTAGTGCAAAAACCGTTCCCGCGTCGCCGGAACCCTATAACCTTCTGTTAAGGCTGCATCTCTGGACGCGACGAAGGAACTTGCGACGCCATTTCGCCGGCTGCGCGCCGAGGACCGGCCACAGCCGGGGCGGGAATCGTCAGGGTACGTCGGGGCGCGGCGTGCCGCGATCGCGGCGCAGAAATTCGTCGGGCACGTCCAGGTCGGTGGGTGGCTGGGGATGCGTTTCGGAACCGTAGATCGACACTTTCAACTGGTAGACATAGGCCAGCACCTGGGCGACGGCCAGATACAGTCCGGCAGGAATTTCCTGGTTCAGTTCCGTGCCGTAGAACAAGGCGCGGGCGAGGGGCGGCGCCGCGAACAGCGGCACGTTGTTCTCGCGGGCAATGGTCCGGATCTGGCCGGCGACGAGATCGGCGCCTTTGGCGACCACCCGCGGCGCACCCATGTTCTTATCGTCATACTTGAGGGCGACGGCGAAATGGGTCGGGTTGGTCACCACCACGTCGGCGGCGGGCACCTCCGCCATCATGCGGCGCATCGCGACTTCCTGCTGTACCCGGCGGATGCGCCCTTTCACTTCCGGATTGCCTTCCGTATTTTTCGCTTCCTCCTCCACTTCCTTTTTGGTCATCCGCAATTGGTGCTTGTGATGCCACAGTTGGTAAGGCACGTCCACCGCCGCCAGCAGGATCAAGCAACAACTGATCGAAAAAAACGACCAACCGACGATCTGGAACGAACGGGCGATGGCGCCCTGCACCGATAGGTTGCCGATGCCCATGAGATCGTCGAACACATGACTGATCACCAGGTAGGAAGTGCCCACAACCAACATCACTTTGACCAGCGACTTGGCCAGCTCCATCAGCCCGTTGGTGGAAAACAGCTTCTTCACGCCCGCGATTGGGTTTAATCGACCCAACTGGGGCATCATTGCCTCTGTACTGACGGAAAAACCGCCAATCAACATCGGCGGCGCGAAGGTCGCCGCCAAAGTCACGGCAATGAAGGGAAGGATCAGAACCAGCGCGCTCAGGAGATTCTGTCCGAGCACGCGGGGCAACACCCCAGCGTCGAAAATCAGGTTGCGCTGTATGGTCAGGCCCTCGGTCATCATCTTCGCCAGACCTTCGCCCAGACTGCCGCCGAAGACCAGTAACGCGGATGCACCGGCCATCAGCATCACGGTGGTGTTCAGTTCACGGGACCGTGGAACCTGACCTTTCTTGCGCGCGTCCGCGAGACGTTTGCCTGTAGGTTGTTCTGTTTTCTCCTGCCCATTCTCATTCTCGGCCATGCTCAACTCCCGTGCAGCAATAGCGCCTGGGTGAGATCGAAGCCGGCCATCACCAGATCAGTGAAGCGCGGCAGCAGGCTGGGCAAGGTGAGAAAAATAATGACGTAGCCGACCGCCATCGTGGTCGGAAACAGCACCGAAAAAATATTCAGTTGCGGCGCGGCGCGCGTCATGACACCGAAACCGATGTTGATCAAAGTAATGGTCACCACCGCCGGCAGCGCAATCAACAATCCGCCGACAAACATGCGCGCGCCCCACAGCACCAGTTGCATAAGGCTGTCGTGGGACAACCCCGGCCCGCCCACGGGCATCGATTGAAAACTTTCCAGCAACACCCGGATCGCCACCAGATGGCCGTTCAACGCCAAAAAGATCAACGTTCCGAGCACGGTGTAGAACTGGCTGACCACCGGCGTCTGCACCCCATTGGGATCGATGAAAGTGGCGAAGCCTAGACCCATGGTCATGGAAATGCTCTGTCCGCCCAGTACCAGAGCGCTGAATACCATCTGCAGCACGAAACCCATCGCGATACCGAGCAGCAATTCATTGGCGACGATCAGCACGCCGGCGGCGCTCAGCGGTTGCGCCGCAGGCGCCGCCGGCAGCAGCGGATACACGACCCAGGTGAATATGACCGCCATGCCGATGCGAATGCGAGCGGGGGTGACGTTACGGGCGCCAAAAATCGGCGCTACCATGAGCATCGCGCCGATGCGCATGAACGGCCATAGGAAGCCGCCGAGATAGGACGCGATCTGCGCGGTGGTGAACTCCACGGCGACAAAAACTCAGCCGATCAGGCCGGGGATATTTTCGAATATCCGTTGCGTGAAGCTGATGATGGTGTCCAGCATCCACGAACCGGCAAGGGTCAACACCAACGCCAGCACCATCAGCTTCGGTATGAAGCTCAAGGTCATCTCGTTGATCTGGGTGACGGCCTGGAACATACCGATCAACAAACCGGTCACCAGTACCGCGATCAAAATCGGGCCGGCCAACAGCGCCGTCACTTTCAGCGCTTCCTGACCGACTGTCAGGACCATTTCCGGAGTCATGCAGGCTACCTCCGCCGTCCGCGACGGCGCGCTAGGAAACGTAGAAGCTGGCGGCGAGCGTGCTGATGATCATGCTCCAGCCGTCCACCAGCACAAACAGCATCAACTTGAACGGCAAAGCGATCAGCATCGGCGACAGCATCATCATGCCCATGGACATCAATACGCTGGCGACCACCATGTCGATCACCACGAACGGCACGAAAATCAAAAAGCCGATCTGAAATGCCGTCTTCAATTCGCTGATGATGAAAGACGGGGCCAGCACCGAAAACGGCACCGAGTCCGGACCGTCGAAACCCTGCTTGCCTGCCAGTCCCGCGAACAAGGCGATGTCACTCTCGCGGGTCTGGCGCAGCATGAAATCGCGAAACGGCTTCTGCGCCCGCTCCAAAGCCTGTTCGCCGCTGATCTTTTCCTGAAGATACGGCTGCAAAGCGTCGGTATTGGCGCGATCGAACACCGGCGCCATGACGAAAAAACTCAAAAACAGACTGATGCCGATAATGATCTGGGTCGAGGGCGTTTGCGGCGTTCCCAGGGCCTGGCGCAGGATCCCGAGCACGATCACGATACGGGTGAACGAGGTCATCATGAGCAGTGCCGACGGCAACAGCGTCAGCACCGTCATCAACACCAGGATCTGAATGGTGACCGAATAGCTTTGACCGCCGTCGGGGGTCGGAGCGCTGTCGATGATGGTGAGGCCCGGTTGCGCCATGGCGATGCCCAGCGGCGCGTACGCGAGCGCAAACGCAAGTACGAACTTCACCCACTTCACGGCCGCTTGCCCCCCATGGCACTGCGTAAGCGTTCGGCAAAGGCGCCCATTGGGGCAGCCGAGGCCGTTTGGGGCTGTATCGGTTCCTCGAGCACGTGCAAAGTCTGCACCCGCCCCGGCGCGACACCCAGCAGAATCTGTTTTTCACCTGCCTGGATCAACACCACGCGCTCCCGTGCGCCCATGGACAATGCGCCCACCACCCGCAGCGCGCCACGGGCATTGACGTTGACATTGCCGAAGCGGCGCACCGCCCAGGCGAGAGCGAAGATCAAAATCACCACCAACGCCAGGCCGGCCACCATCTGCAGCACACTGCCCGCAGCCACCGGCGAGCGGCTGATATTGTCGGCCGCAGATTGTGCCTTGATCGACTCGGCCAATACGGCGCCGGGCGTGCACGCGAGCAAAACGATGCAGCGCTGTATGCGGGACATCAACTTCATTCTCACTTGAGTTTTTTGACGCGTTCGGCGGGGCTGATGACGTCGGTAAGACGAATGCCGAATTTCTCGTTGACCACCACCACTTCGCCGTGGGCCACGAGCGTGCCGTTGACCAGCACATCCATCGGTTCTCCTGCCAGCCGGTCGAGCTCCACCACCGAGCCCTGGTTGAGCTGCAGCAGATTGCGGATCGGAATCTTGGTGCGGCCGATTTCCATGGACAGTGTCACCGGAATATCGAGAATCACATCCAGGTTGACGTCCTCGCCGGAGGAACTCGGTTCGTGGTGCAGATCTTCGAACTGCGCCGTTTGATAGGTTTGTTTGGGCTTTTCCTTGGCCGGCGGCTGGCCGGCTGCGCTTTCGAGCGCGGCATCGACGTCGAGATCGTCGACATCGCCCTGTTCCGCCAGTGCCGAAGCCCACTCGTCGGCCAGCGCGTCCTGGTCTTCGGCTTCGTTCGGTTCCAAATCGGTGGTGTCGTTCATGGCCGTCTCCAGCGCTTAGCTCTGTCGCCGCGCGATCGGTACGGTCGCGGGCAATTGATGTGCAATTTTGTTGAGGATCTGAATGGATGTCTGTCCCCGGTGGCTGCCAACCCGGGCGCGGAATGCCGGAATGTCCTCCACCCGCACCATTACTTTTTCCGGTAAATCGATGGGGATGATGTCGCCTGCTTCAAGCTCGAGCACCTGTCGCAAACTAAGATCGGTCTCCACCAGGGTGCTGCTGATCTCCACCTCGGCAAGTTTCATCTCTTCCTGCAAAGACAGGCTCCAGCGGTCATCCACCTCGTCGCGGTCGCTCTGCAGGCCGGTGTCGAGTTGTTCGCGAATGGGTTCCAACATCGAATAGGGCATGGTCACATGCAGATCGCCGCCGCCTCCTTCCAATTCGACGTGGAACGTGGACACCACGATCACTTCCGTGGGACTGACGATATTGGCGAACTGCGGATTGACTTCGGAGTTGATGTAATCGAACTCCACCTGCATGACCGGCGACCATGCTTCGCGCAAATCGCGAAACGCAAGTTGCAGCACCATCTGGATCACGCGCACTTCGGTGGGCGTGAACTCGCGGCCTTCGATCTTGGTATGGAAACGACCATCACCGCCGAAGAAGTTGTCCACCACCAGGAACACCAGTTTCGGATCAACCACGAACAGGGCCGTGCCGCGCAATGGCTTGACCTTGACCAGATTGAGACTGGTGGGCACGAACAAACTGTGTACGTATTCGCCGAACTTCAACATTTGCACACCGCCCACGGAAATCTCCGCAGAACGGCGCAGCATGTTGAACAGGCTGATACGGAAATGACGAGCGAAGCGTTCGTTGATCATTTCCAGCGTGGGCATGCGCCCACGCACGATGCGGTCCTGGCTGGTGAAGTCGTAATGCTGCGCTTCGCCGCTAGGGAGGCCGCCATCGGATTCCGTATCGACATCGCCGCTGCCTACACCGTGCAGCAGCGCGTCGATCTCGTCCTGGGACAGCAGGTCATTGACTGACATGGCGGCTACTGACCGACGATGCTGGGTAGATAGAGTGCGTCCACCAACGGTTGGCCGGTGACTTCCTTCAGCGCGCTGCGAACCGTTGCCAGCGCTTTTTCCTGCAACGCAACCTTACCGTCGCGGGTCTTGATATCGGAAAACTTCTGGCTGCTGAACAGCAGCATCAAATTGTGGCGCACCAGCGGCATGTTGGCCTGCACCTTGTCCAGCGCTTCCTGGTTGTAGGCCATCACCGAAACGGCCACTTGCAGAAACCGCACGCCGCTGTCGTCGTTGAGGTTCACCACGAAGGGTGGGTCGACGTCCAAATACAGTGGCGTCTTGCCCGCGCCGGGCTTGGCTTTCGCGACCTTCGCTTCCGGCGCCGATTTTTCCGCTACCGTTGGTGCCGCCGCTTCCTCGTCGTGCCCCCCGCGCATCAACAACACCGTGATCGTGACCGCCATGGCGACGATCAGTACGCCGATGCCGCCGAACAATAGGATCTTGCCCAACTTGCCGCTCTTTTTCGGCTTATCGGTTTCTACGTCCAGGTCCAGGTCTTCGTCTTTCTGTGCCATTTGTGTTCCTCATGCCGTTCAGGGCTTGCACTTGGCACAGGGGTAGCAAGACACATGCCACTAGGAGGCGAGGATATTTATTCCACCCATACAGGGAGTTATAAATGGTTTACGGGCGGCGCCGGGAGATTGACTCGCACTGCGGCGATCGGAGCGGCAATTGCTGCCAAGAATTCGGCGCCCGATCGATCCGGGTCCGGACGCCCATCGATGGATATCGGAGTTGCGGTCCATGGGCGTATCGGCGCTTTCGCAAAAGCAAACAGCCCCGAACGCGATTGCGCGCTGCGGGGCTGTCTGGATTCAAACGCGCTCGCGCTAGGCGAAATAGTCCACCATTCCAAGCGCGATGCTGCGCACCACGTCCTCGGTTCCAGTTCCATCCAGACTGCCGTCGGCCTGGCTCAGCCAATTGTTCGCAAAGGGCTGTTGGTCCCGCGCTTGGCCGTGGGAATGCGCGGACACGTCGACGCCGCCGAGATTGACACCGTTATCGGCCAACATTTCGCGCAACCGCGGGATCGCGGCTTCCACCGCGTCACGCACCGGTGCGTGGTTCGACAGGAACGTGACGGTCGCGGTCTGGTCCTGTTGCACCGACAAGCGCACTTCCAGCGGCCCGAGATGGGCCGGGTTCAGGCGCAACTGTGCACTTTGCAGATCCTGTTTGCTCATCCAAACCATACGGCTGCCGAGTTCCTGGTCCCAACCCTGTTTGCCCACCGGCTGTTGCAGGGTGGATTGCACCGCCGGTGCGACTTTGGACTGCGTGTCTGCCGCCGCCTTGAGGCCGGGGTCGGCGGTCAGTGCCGCGGTCTGGCTGCTGCCCGTCTGATCGCCGCTGTCGCGGGTGGGCTGGGGCGGGCTAGCGCCCGCATGTTGCAACAGCACGCCGGCACGGTCGACGTCGGCCCGCAGCCCCGCGCCCTGTAACACCCGTAGGATGGCTTGGTCGTCGCCGGACTGTTTGTCGCGGTCGAGCGACAACTTATGGAGATTACCGTCATCGGTTTCCCCCATCGCCAATTGCAACAGGTTCAACGTCCAGTCGGCGTTGACGTTCTGGGCCGACTGCTGACTAGGGTCCGCGGCATCGCCCTGGGGCAGCTTCAGGATTGCGCTCAGTTCCAGCGGCGCGAGCGGCGATGAATCGCTCTTGTCCATCTGCGGGTCGCTATCGGCATTCGCCTGGTCCGTCGCCTTGCCAGCTTCCGCGTCCGGCAAAGCCTTGCCGTTCTGCGGCAACAATTGCGCCGGTTGAGTCGGCATCTTGCCGTCCGCCAGGGTAATTGCGAGGTCTTTTCGGGTACCCAGTTCGGCCGCGGTGCGCAGCTGTCCGCCGAGCAGCAGCGCAAATGGATTCGTGTTTCCAACTGCTTGTCCTGAAACGCTTTCCGAGCCGGCTCCAGACGCGCCCTGGGCGCCTGGAGGTGCGTCCGCACCAGCGCCGGCGGTACTTGGAAACATCGAAGAAGTCACGTTCATGGGTAGAATCCCGTTGTTTTTGAGATGCGGTCAACGGGACAGGAGCAAGGAGCGTGCCATGGGTCGGCGGCCCGGGGGTCGCGCCAGGGCCGGATGCAACCTCTTGGCTACCCGTAGGTTGCGTCAAGGCCGAGGGCCGGACGCAACGTCTTGGCGCCGTGCCGCAGACAAAACGCCGGAGGCCGGACGCAACCTCTTGGCGTCATTCGTAGCGTGACGGAACGATGCGTCCGCGCCGCGCTTGACGCATCCTACGGTGGTTTAAACGGGCGTTTAACTCCGACGTCTGTCAATCGCGGTTCTTGGGCTCGCGATTGGCGCTTTGGGTGCTGCGTTCGTCGAGATCGGCCTGCTCCCGCCGTTCAGCCTCCTGGCGTTCGACGTTTTGGTAACGTTCCCGCACTTTGTCCAGCGCCTGGCTACGGGTCCGGGTGCGCATCCAGCCGGACCGACAACGTTCCACGTCGCGCTGCGCATGCAACACGGTTTTCTGCTGCTGGGCGATGGCATCGTTGAGCCGGGCCAGAAACAAGCGGTATTCCTGCAGTTGCTTGACATCCAAGCCGCGGGCGCAGGTTTGTTGGTATTTGAGGTGGTATTCCTCGCGGTAGCCGATCAACTCTCGCAATCGATTCTGTTGCTGTTCCAGACGTTGCTGGCTCTGGCCGAGCAAACGTGCGGCGTCTTTCTCGCGATGTTCCGCGACTTTGACTACGGGGTTGATACGCTTTGAGCGGGTCATCGAATCACTCGAGTTGGATGTTCAAACCAGGCATCCGGCACGCGTCAGCCAATCAACGCCTCGAGTTCCTTGAGGCTGCGGTCCAACGCCACCGGCTCGTGCATGTCCTGCTGCAGAAATTCCATCAGCCGCGGGTTCATGTGAATGGCCGCATCGATGCGCGGATCCGAGCCTTGCTGGTAGGCACCGACACTGATCAAATCGCGATTCTGTTCGTAAGACGAATACAGTTTCTTGAATTGTTGCGCGCTTTGGCGGTGCTCGCGGGAGACGATTTCGGTCATGGCGCGGGAAATCGACGCTTCGATATCGATTGCCGGGTAATGCCCGGTTTCGGCGATCTTGCGCGACAGCACGATGTGGCCGTCGAGAATGGCGCGCGCCGCATCGGCGATCGGGTCGTTCTGGTCGTCGCCTTCCGCCAGCACGGTGTAGAACGCAGTAATCGAACCTCCGCCCTGATCGCCGTTGCCGGCGCGCTCCACCAACTGCGGAATCTTCGCAAACACCGATGGTGGATAACCTTTGGTGGCTGGTGGCTCGCCGATCGCAAGGGCGATCTCGCGCTGCGCCTGAGCGAAGCGGGTCAGGGAATCCATCAACAGCAGAACTTGCTTGCCCTGGTCGCGGAAATACTCGGCGACTGAGGTCGCGAGCATGGCCCCGTGCATACGCATCAGCGGTGTGTGGTCCGCTGGCGTGGCCACGACCACGGAGCGGGACAAGCCTTCCTGACCGAGGATGTTGTCCACGAATTCCTTCACTTCGCGGCCGCGTTCGCCGATCAGACCCACCACGATCACATCGGCATTGGTATAGCGCGTCATCATACCGAGCAGCACACTCTTACCGACGCCGCTGCCGGCAAACAGGCCCATGCGCTGACCGCGTCCCACGGTCAGCAATGAATTGATGGCGCGTACCCCCACGTCCAGCGGTTCACGAATCGGGCTGCGCGACAGCGGATTGATGGAGCGGCCGGTCAAAGGCGCGAAGGTGCGGGTGCGTAAAGGACCCTTGCCATCCAGTGGATTGCCGGCGCCGTCGACGACCCGCCCGAGCATTGCCTCGCCCACCGGCGCCTTGGCAACGCGGTCGGTGGGGATCACCCGGGCGTTGGGTGTCAAACCCTGTAAATCGCCGATGGGCATCAGAAACAGCCGGTCGCCGGAAAAGCCGACGACCTCGGCTTCGATCTCATAATCGTCCGGACCCACCACCATGCAGCGGGCACCGATCGCGGCCTGGCTACCGATGGCTTCCAGGGTCAAACCGACCATACGGGTCAGCCGCCCTTCCACCACCAGACGCGCCGGCTGGCCCGCATGCTCGCGATAGCCGGCGAGTTTGGCGCGCCACAACGGTCCGCGGCGGGGATTCGGTACCGCGCTCACGTTTCAGGATCGCCGCGTTTACGATCGGATTCGCGTTCTCCGCCGAACACCTGGGCGAAGAATTGCACCATGCGGGTTTCGAGACTGGCGTCCACTTGCGAATAGTCGGTATTGACCTTGCAACCGCCGCGACCGAGTACGGGATCTTCGACTATGACCCAACTGCGTTCGTCGTCGGAAACCGAAAGAGCTTCCCGGACCAGAGCGGCGTCTTCCGGATGCAGGTGTACGCGGATATTGCGCGACGCCACCGGCAACAGCGCCATGGCTTCGCGCACCACGGCGATTACTTGGCCGGGATCGGCGCGCAGTTCGCGCCGCACCAATTGGCGCACCAGGGAGATGGACAACGTGACCAGCTCCTGCTCGACCTGTTCGTCCAACTCCTCGAACGGCTTGTGCAGCGCTTGCAGCAGACGATCCAACTCCATAGCCTTGCTTTTCACCTGTTCGCGACCGGCCGCACGTCCCTCCTCCAGGCCCAATGCATAGGCTTCTTCATAAGCCTGTTGCTGGACTTGTTCGATCTGTGCCGCTGTGAGCAGATTGTTGTGCTGGGCGACGGCGCCCTGTTGCCCGCCGGCGTCCATGCGCGGTGGTTGCCAGGAGCGCGCTTCGGAGACAGACTTGCCGGAAATGATTTTGGACCCCATGCACTTCGCCTGTTGCTGAGTTGGAGCGCGCGGTCAAGCGTGCTGCGAGTGCCGGGTCCGCGATCCGGGCCCGGCCAGTTGTTATACGAATTGTTCGGTGCCCTTGCCGCCCAGGACGATGTCGCCGGCGTCGGCCATGCGCCGGGCGATGGCCAGGATTTCCTTCTGGGCGGTCTCCACTTCGCTGAGCCGCACGGGACCCTTGGCTTCGAGATCGTCGCGCAGCATCTCCGATGCGCGCTTGGACATGTTGGCGAAAATCTTTTCTTTGATGCTTTCGTCGGCGCCTTTGAGGGCCATGATCAGGCTTTCCGAAGAAACTTCGCGCAACAATGCCTGAATGCCTCGATCGTCCACGTCGGCCAGATTGTCGAACACGAACATCAGATCCTGGATCTTGTCGCCCAACTGGGCGTCCATTTCCTTGATGTTCTCCATGATGCTCGACTCGTTGCTCGACTCCATGTAATTCAGGATATCGGCCGCCGATTTCAGCCCGCCCACCGAGGATGACTTGACGCTGGTGTTACCTTGGAACTGACGCTCCATGATCTCATCGAGTTCCTGCAGTGCCTGGGGCTGGATGCCGTCCAAGGAAGCGATGCGCATGAGAATATCGGGCCGGGTGCGCTCGGGCAGGAAGTTGATCACCTCGGCGGCATGATCGCTGTCAAGGTAGGCGAGCACGATGGCGATGATTTGCGGATGCTCCAGACGCACAATTTCCGCCACTGCGCGCGGATCCATCCACTTCAAAGCTTCCAGCCCCTTGGAGCTGTGCCCCATGAGGATACGGTCGATCAGACCTCCGGCTTTGTCTTCCCCCAGCGCCGATACCAGGACCTTGCGGATGTAGTCCTCGTTGCCGATTCCGAGGTTGGTCTGCTCCTCGACGGTGGTAACGAACTCGTCGAGCACCTGGCCGACGGTCTGCTTGGATATGTTCTTCAAGGTGGCCATCACCGTGCCCACCTTCTGCACTTCCTTGGGACCCATCAGGCGCAGCACGTCGGCGGCGTCCTTCTCTCCCAGCGTCATCAGCAATATTGCGGCGCGTTCGGCGCCGGACAGACGTGCTTCAGCCATCGCTCGCCACCCAGTTCTTCACCACTTGCGCGACCCGGCCGGGATCCTGGTTCGCCATGCCCTTGGCCATGGTCAACTGCTGTTCATACTGCCCCCCCGGCGGTAGCCGCGGCGTCTGCGCGCCGCCGCTCAGGCTGAGCTGGTCTTCCCCCACTTCGCCGCCGCCTTCGACTGCCATCATACGCACCGGCGCCTTGGCGCCTTTTTCCGCCAGACTCTTGAGCACTGGACGCAGCACGCCGAACACCAACAGCAGTACACCCAAGCCGCCGAGCAACTGTTTGCCGAGGTCCATGACCCAGGGTTGTTCCCAGAATTTGGGCTCCGGCAACGGTTCGGCCGCCGGGGCCTGCTGGAATGCCTGATTGATGACGTTGACAGTGTCGCCGCGGGTGACGTCGAAGCCGACCGCATCCTTGACCAACGCGGTGATCTGTTCGATCTCCTTATCAGTCAGCGGCGTGCGCACCACGCTGCCGTCGTCCTGCACTACTTGCCGATCGTCTAGCACCACCGCCACCGAAAGACGTTGCACGCGGCCACCGCCGGTGCGGGTGTGACTGATGGTTTTGTCCAACTCGTAATTGCGGGTGCTGCGGCGACTCGAGCTACCAGCGGCTTCGGTGGGTTCGGTGGCCTGCGCATCCGTATTCTGCCCTTTGCCTTTGCCCGCCGTGGCCTGCGCCGGGTTCGTGGTGCCAGCCTCCGGGGGCTGGTTGCTCAGCGCGCCGGGTACGCCGGAGGGAGCACCAGAACGATTGCTTTCTTCCACCACTTCTTCGCTGCGCAGCGCCGGCAGATCGGGGTTGTAACTTTCGCGGGTCTTTTCAACCCGGGTGAAATCCACGTCGGCGACCACTTGGGCGCGCACCCGGCCGGCGCCGACGATCGGCGACAGCAACGCTTCGATGCGCTTGATATAGGAATCCTCCAAGCGCCGGGTATAGTCGAATTGGCTTGAAGTCAACGCCAGTTGCCGGTCAGTGACGTTCTGGGTGAGCAGACGACCGGACTGATCCACCACCGTGACCTTGTCCGGGTCGAGATCGGGAATACTGGAAGCCACCAAGTGTACGACAGCGGCGATCTGGCCTTCTTCCAACTGACGGCCGGAATAGAGATCCAACACCACCGACGCGGTCGGATGCTGCTGCTCGCGCACGAATACGCTGCGCTTGGGAATCGCCAAGTGCACACGGGCGCTGGCGACATTGCGCAAACTGGAGATGGAACGAGCCAGCTCGATCTCCAGGGCGTGCTGATAACGGGCCTGCTCCACGAACTGGCTGGTACCGAGTTCCTGGTCTTTCTGCAACAGTTCCAGACCCACCGCGTTGCCCTTGGGCAGTCCGGACCCGGCCAGTTTCAAACGCGCTTCATGCACGTTCTTCGCCGGCACCAGCAAGGCGCCGGATTTGTCATCGATCTTGTAGGGAATGTCAGCCTGCTGCAGGGCCTGCATCACAGCGCTGGTATCGGCTTCCGATAGGTTGGCGTAGAGCAAACTGTAATTTGGCGTTTGCGACCACAACACCACCGCAACGCCGATGGCGACGCTCGCCGCCAATCCGATCATCAGACCGAGCTGGCGCAGCGCCGGCAGCTGGGAAAATCCTTGCGCGGTTTGTGCCTTGATCATTGCCATGTTCGCGTGTCGCCTTTGTTATTGTTGGTGCTTCGGAATCGCGGCTGCTCTCACACCTGCATGCGCATGATTTCCTGGTAGGCGTCCACCAATTTGTTGCGAACCTGCTTCATGGCTTCGAAGGACACGCTGGCCTTTTCCAGCGCGACCATCACTTGGGCCAGATCGGTATTCGGATCGCCCGCCTGGAATTTCTCCGTCAATTTTCCGGCTTGCTGTTGGGTATCGTTGACGGCGTTCACTGACTGCTTGAGCAACTGGGAAAAATCCGGCTTGTCGGCGCCGCCAACTGCTTGCGCGTCGGGCGCGCCTTGGGCGCGGGCCGCCATAACCCGCATCTGGGCCAACACTTGTGATACGTCGATATTGCTCATCTCATTCGCTCCGCTCAGTGCTTTTGGCGCATCGGTGGAATTTCGCCATCGATATGCAGAATCCAGGCCAGCGTTCAGGCCGGCACTTCGATGCCGTCGTCGCGCATCCGCGCCAGCTTGTAACGCAGGGTACGGGGGCTGATGCCGAGCCGTTCCGCAGCGGCCTTGCGGCTGCCTTTCACCGCCCGCAGGGCATCGATGATCAGGCTGTACTCGCGGTCCCGCAGGCCGTGGCCCAACCCACCATCGCCGGCTCCGTCGTCCCATACCGGGCCGTCGGCCGACTGTTCCATGGTGGACAGGGCACTGGTCGTGGCTGGTGTCGCGCCCGGCGCGGCCTGGGGCTGCTGGTCGGCCACTACGCAGATGTGATCGGCTTCGATCCGCTCGCCGCCCTTGAGAATCAAGGCCCGCTGGATGACGTTGTCCAGTTCCCGCACGTTGCCGGGCCAACGATGGGAGAGCAGGCGCTGGCGTGCGCCTTCGGACAAGGGCGGCAACGGCGTGCCGGCCGGCCAATGACGCCCGATCAGGCGTTCGGCCAGCGGCAGGATGTCCCGCGTGCGTTCACGCAACGGCGCCAGGTGCAGCGGGAAAACACTCAACCGATAGAACAGATCTTCCCGGAACCGGCCGGCTGCGACTTCCTCGCGCAGGCTGCGGTTGGTGGTGGCGAGCACCCGCACGTCCAGAGCGATCACTTTGCGACCGCCCAGGCGCTCCACTTCCCGTTCCTGCAATACCCGCAGCAGCTTGGCCTGCAGGCCCAGATCCATTTCCGAAATTTCGTCCAACAGCAACGTACCGCCATTGGCTTGTTCGAACTTGCCGGCGTTGGCTTGGTAGGCGCCGGTGAATGCGCCTTTCTCATAGCCGAACAACACCGCTTCGAGCATGTTCTCGGGAATCGCGGCGCAATTGATGGCGACAAACGGGCCGTCGCGACGTTCCGACTGGCGATGGATGTAGCGTGCGAACACTTCTTTGCCCGTCCCGCTTTCCCCACTGATCATGACCGTCGCGTCGCTCTTCGCCACGCGGCCGGCCAGGGCCAATAATTCCAGCGTCTGGACATCCTCGGCGACCACGTCGTCGCTGGAGACGGCTGCCGGCGCGTGCATGAAACGGCTGACCATGTTCACCAGCACTTCGGCGTCAAATGGTTTGACCAGATAGTCGGCCGCGCCTTCTCGCATTGCTTCCACCGCTTTTTGAATGGTCCCGTAAGCGGTCATCAGCACCACCGGCAACTCCGGGTGGGCCGATTTGATTTTCTTCAACAAGTGATGACCGTCCATGGGTTTCATCTGCACGTCGCTGACCACCATGCGCACCTGGCCCCCGTGTTGGGCAAGCACGTCGATGGCGGCGTTGCCGTCCGATGCCGCCACCACCGGAAAACCGGCCAACTGCAGCGTGTCGCACAGTGCTTCCTGCAAGGAAAGATCGTCCTCCACTACTAATACAGAACCGTGCATCATGAGTCCCCTCAGGCTATCTGGCTGCTGCGGCTTGGACCTGCACTGGGCTGTCGCCACTGTGCAGCGCCCGTTCTCCGCCGGCAGGAATTCGAAGTCCGAACGTCGTGCCCGCGCCCTGCTCCGAGCGCATCCACAAATCGCCTTCGTGAGCCAGGACGATGGCGCGTACCACCGGCAAACCGAGTCCGGTACCGTCGGGCCGCGTGGTGAAGAATGGCGTGAAAACCTTTTCGCGTACTTCTTCGGGAATACCGGGGCCGTTGTCGGCCAGCACCAGTTCCACCACCGACGGTCCGTCGCGGCGAATCTCCAGTCGCAGACACGGCTGGTCGCCGCACGCCTGCAACGCGTTGGTGGCCAGATTGAGCACGGCGCTTTGCAGCGCTTCACGGTTGCCGCGCATGCAGGCCCCGGGCGCGCGATTGTGAACGTCCAGGCGGCCGGACACCGCTTCCAGTTGCGGTTCCAGAGTCTTGAGCAGATCGTCGATCAAATCCTGGACGGCAAAGTCCTCTTTATCGAACGAGCCGCCGCGGGCGAATTGCAACATGTCATTGACCATGCGCTCGAGATGGCGCAAGCGCCCCACCACGCGGTCGGTAAAGCGCTCGCGGGCGGATGCTTCCAAGACCGGGCTCGACAATTGCGATGCATACAGCAGCGCCGAGGCCAGCGGCGTGCGGACCTGGTGGGCGAGGCTGGCGACCATTTCACCCATGGCGGAGAGACGTTTATGGCGATTGAGCATTTCGCCCAAGGCGTGTTGTTCGGTGACGTCCATGAGCAGCACGATCTGGCCCGGTTCCGGGTCGAGGCTGCGCACCGACAGGCTGACCCGGCGACCGTTCTGCAATGTGACTTCGCTGCCGCCCTCAGACGTGGGCGCGAATGCGCGGGCTATGATGTCGAGCCAACGGACGCCGCGCAGCGGTTCACCGAGGAGGCTGGCCGCCGCCGGATTGCAGTCCGCCACCACGCCATCGCCGTCCATCACCACGACGCCGCCCGGAAGCAGTTCCAGTAGCCGCTGCAGCCGGTTGGCGAGACGTTCTTTTTCGGCCAATTGCTGCAACCGCTCGCTGCGGGCCGAAGCGAGTTCCTCGCTCAGGTGCGCGACCCGGTTCTCCAGCACCTGATAGGATGCCTCCAGTTGTTTGGACATACGGTTGAACAGCGCAAACGCGTCTTCCAATTCCTGGCTGCGGGCGGGCTGGTCTACAGACATGGCGACTCCGGTCGGCTGACGAAACTCGGGCGCTAGGCGCCATCGCTCCAGCCGGAGCAAATTCCATGCCTAAGGTGGGATGTGTTTCTAAAACAGTAGCTTAAAAATCGCCTGACAACGCGGCGTCAATTACTCGTCGCGTCGAGGCCACGATGCAGACCGTACTTGCGGAGCTTTTCCACCAGGGTCGTACGGCGCATGTCCAACAGCTTGGCGGCATGGGCCACGACGCCGTCGGCCTCACTCAGCGCCTGTCGAATCAGGCTGATCTCCAGGTTACTGAGATGTTCCTTGAGGTTGATGCCGTCGCGCGGCAAACGCACATCGCCCGGATCGGCCGATTGCGTCATCACCGGATCCGGCAGCAGTTCGGTGTAGGCCTGAGACTCGGTGTAATCATCGGGGCGGTATTTTTCCGGAAGGTCCTTGACGTCGACCACGCCGAACGGAAACAGAATGGCCAGGCGTTCGATCAGATTGGCCAGCTCGCGTACATTGCCCAGCCACTGGTACTGGCACAAAGCCATGACCGCCGCCGGCGACAAACGCACCGAGCCGCGCTTTTCGTGTTCGATGCGGGCAATCAGTTCGTTGATCAGCAATGGGATGTCTTCCACCCGCTGGCGCAACGGCGGCATTTCGATGGGAAACACGTTGAGGCGGTAATACAGGTCTTCGCGGAAACCGCCGTCCTTGATCAGTTCTTCCAGATTGCGATGGGTGGCGGCGACGATGCGCACATCGGTGGTGATGCTCTTATTGCTGCCGACCCGCTCGAAAGTCCGTTCCTGCAAGACCCGCAGCAGCTTCACCTGCATCGGCAGGGGCATGTCGCCGATTTCGTCCAGGAACAGGGTGCCGCCCTCAGCCATTTCGAAGCGTCCCTGGCGGGCACTGATGGCACCGGTGAAGGCGCCCTTCTCGTGTCCGAACAGCTCGCTCTCGAGCAGTTCCGGAGGGATCGCGCCACAATTGATGGGCACGAACGGCGCGTCGCGGCGGGAAGAATAATAGTGGATGTTGCGTGCCACCACTTCCTTGCCGGTGCCGGACTCGCCGAGCACCAGCACGGTGGCGTCGGAGCGCGCCACCTGCTCGATCATCTGGCGGACCTGTTTTATGCGCCGGCTGCTGCCCACCAGGCTGCGGAACAATTCCACCGGCCGGCGCTTGCCCGAGTTCACGCGACTGTCGCGGTACAGAGCCGCTTTGTGCAGCGCATTGTTCAAGTTCGCGTAGCGGAACGGCAACTCGACATGACCAAGCACATGCCGGTTCCAATCGCCTTCCGCCAATTCCTCGTTTTCGCCTTTGAGGAGCAACACCGGCGCATCCGGATCGCGCTTTTGCAATTCCCGGGTCACGGCGGCTGGATCGCAATCGCCGAGCAACACGGCCAATACCGGATGTTCGCGATCCAGGCAATTACTCCAATCGTCGGCTGGGTCCATCGCCTGCGCGGGGTGATCGATGAATTGCAAAACCGTGGCGAGTTCTTCGCGTCGCGCGGCATTGCCGTCGATCACCAGCACCTTACCGTCTCCTTCGGTGGCCGCTTCAGCTGCATCACTCATAAGGTCACCTTGCCCTGGCGGTGTGGTCGTCGCCACTTGCCGCAATCTGACACTAGTTATTGTTTTTGCTGGGCGTTAAGTTAAGCATTGCGCGGCGCGCATGTCAAAAAATCGTCAGTCCGAGCTTGGGCGGGATTTTGGGCGGGAATGGGCGATGCTGCGGCGATGGCGCCGGAAAATGAACTTTTCTAATAATTCCACCACCACTTCACTCAAATGCTGCAGCGTTGCGGTGACGTTCGCCTCTGCGCCGGCCGCCTGGACTTGAACTACCCGGGCCTGCAAACGGATGGGCCGCGGCACTTCGGGGCTCAGATAAACTTCCAGCAGCAACTGATCGCCTATGTTCGGCGGCTCGGCACCGATTTGGTCCCATTCGACTGCGTGGGCATTGAGCCGCAAAGGCGAAGCGGACGGCAGACTGCGTTGCGTCGCCAGGAGCTGGGTGACCAGCTCGAGCAAAAGATTGAGTTTGAGTTCCAGACGCGCGAATTCGTGGCTCTGGCCATGCTCGTCGGCGATTTCGGGAAAGAATTCCTCCACCGCTGCCAGTAAGCGCAGTGTCTGTTCATTGCCGGCGTTCAAGGCATCGGCATCGAGTTCCGCCGGATCGGCGGTCCGACGCCATGCCAGCGGCAATTCCGACCGATACACCAGGCCTTCGTCAAAGGGGTCAGATTCGCTCAAGTCAGCCGCCTCCGGAGTTCGCCGCCGTCGGTGCAATGCACAATGGTCCGATTGTCTCAAGCATACCGCAAAATTGCAGCGCGACCGTCAGGACATAGCTTGAATCCGACGATAGGGCTGAAAGCAGTGCAGGCCGGCAGTCGGCGGCATCGATGAAGCCGCTCAAGCGCCGACGCAAACCGGGCGGGGTTGGAAACGGGGCGAATTCTAATCAGCGGCCGATGGCGCCGTAAGCCTGCTGTGCCCGACGGCCGAAGCGCAAATCGTTCATTGCCCCGGCCAGTTCATCCATGCTCCGACGGCCCAGGTCCACGACCTGGCGATCGAACTCGAGTATTTGACGAATGCCGGCCGCGACCTGCTCAGCTTCCGATTTGCTTACCGGCACTGCAAAGAACGACTCGAACCGATGCTGACGTTCGTTCTGCAGATCCATGACTTCATCCCAACGCCCGGCGCGTGCTTCGTGCAGCATGCGTTCGCTCATCGCCACCAGGTCGCTAAACGGCGCTCGTGCTTCGGACGTGTCCTGGGTCGTGAGGATTGTGGTCATGTGGAACGATTAAACGCCGCCGGCTTGTACCGCGGCGCTCGGCTTACGGTGACGTAGTTCTTCCGGGATGGCATCCCAACCCTGTTTGATTTCCAGAAGCAAACTGCTGACCTCCTCCAACACCGCCTCGTCGTTGTGCAAGTTGGCTTCGAGCAGTCGGCGGTTCATATATTCGTACAAGGCATCCAAATTCTCGGCAAGCTCACCGCCAGCCTTCAAGTCGAGACTGGAGCGCAAACCATCGATAATGGAAATGGCCCAGCTGATGTGCTTACCCTTGGCCGCAGTTTCGCCGCGCCCCATGTGGCCCTTGGCGACGTGAATCTTGTCCAACGCACCTTCCAGCAACATCTGGATCAGACGGTGAGGACTTGCATCCGCAATACCGGCATGTACGCCGACTTTGCGATACTGATTCAATGCCCCCTGGACGTTGCCGTAACTCATTTGGCGTACCTCATAGAAAGACGATTGGTGTGAGTGTAGTTCTATCCAAGTTATCGGTTGCTCAGCCGCGGACTGAATGGTTCGCAATGTTTTTTATTGTTACCCTGCGCCCGGTAACGATGCCAATTGTTGCGTGAGAAAATTGCTGGTCTTGGTCATTTGCGCTACCAAACCGTCGAGCGCGGTAAACTGCTGCCGGTACCGGGTTTGGGTGATATCGAGACGACGATTCATCGAATCGATGCGCGATGTGATCGAACTGATGCTGTCATTGATGCCGTCCTGTCGGGCGCTGATCAATCCATCGGTTTGCAGCATCGAGTCTGCCAGTGCGCGGACCCGGTAGGCATAACCTTGATCATTGTTGCCGAACAACTCTGCGACGCCATTGAAGTCGGTACTCAACGCTGTCTTCAGCGTATCGCTGTTCAGCGACAAGGTACCGTCCTTCTGAAACGAAACCCCGGCCTCAGACAAATAGGTGTACTGGCCGCTCAGTCCCGTAGGCGCAGTATTGAATACCGAGCGCAACTGGCGGTCTATGCTGAGCAGCGTGTTCTCGGCCTCAAGGGTGCCGCCGCCGAGAGAGTTGATTGTGCTTTTTAGATTGTTGTATGCATCGACAAACGCCTGCGCCTGCTTGGTGATGCCATCGGTGTCGCGGGCCACCGTAAGGTCCGTGGTCCCCGCTGCCTTGAGATTGAGGGTTACACCGTCAATTGCATCGCTGACCGTGTTGGATGAACGGGTGACCGTGAATTGTCCTTCCAACACCATCACGGCATCCAGATCGGATGAGGTGAAACTGCCCGAACTGTCGCGATCCGAATTCAGCGTTTGCAGCGCGAACGGGTCCGCACCACTGTAGGAGACGGCGAGCGCGTTGCTGCTCCCGGTATCGTTGGCGGTCAACACCAGTCGATTGCCGACATCGTCGTTGATGATGCTGGCGGTAACGCCCGGATTATCGCTGGCGCTATTGATCGCATCGCGAACATCAGCCAGTGACTTGCCGGAAAGATCGATGGAAAAGGCCGGATTGCTGCCGACCGTGATGGACATGGTGCCGCTGGCGCCAATGTCGCTGTCCGTAGTGGCATAAGTATTGGCGTCGCCGGCAGCCATGCGGTGACGCTCGGCGGTACGCACGACTTCGACATTGTAGGTTCCCGCCGCCGCTGTACTGTCCGCGGACGCGGTGAGATAGTCCTCGTTGGCGGAGGTCGCGGTGAAAAGGCGGAAGTCGGACGGTGAATCGAGCTTGGCCATGGAATCGCGGAAGCTCGAAAGTGCGCTCTTGAGCTGCCCGTAGGC
Source organism: uncultured Gammaproteobacteria bacterium (assembly GCA_963849825.1). GTDB lineage: Bacteria > Pseudomonadota > Gammaproteobacteria > JASBUN01 > JASBUN01 > CAVXJN01. The sequence continues at coordinate 165,436 of CAWKIK010000003.1, forward strand.
GCTGAGCTGCGATTGGTAGGTGGACTTCTGTGCCGTCAGTCGGTCGACCGGCTGACGCTCGACGGCCATCAGCTGACTGACGATGGAATTGACATCGAGTCCTGAGCCGATACCGGGTGAACTGATCATGTGGCCTCCTCATGTGAGCCACTGGTAAGAAGCAAGTTTGATGCCAGCTACGCCTTGGCTTTCAGGATCGTGCCTTCTCTGGTGTGCTCGATGTTGCGTGCGAGATGCATCACCTCTTCCGGCGGAATTTCACGGATGACTTCTTTGCTCTTCGCATCAATGACTTTGACCACGATGCGACCGCTATTTTCATCTACCGTGAACTCAAGATCACGCTGAATGGTTTGCACATGATCCTGAATTTCTCTGATTGCGTTGGCGATTTTTGCGTCGTCCGGTGCCGCCTTCGCCGCATCCTGCGGCAACGGATTGCCGCTTGCTGTTGAGGGTGGCGGGCTGGCTGGCGTGCGTGGGGTTACACGCGTTTCCGGAACGCGTGCCGGCGCACTACGGACGTAGGAAATCGTTTCGGAGGACATGACGCTCACCTCTTTCACTACTTATAGGCTCGGCCCGGAGCACACGCTCCGGGCCTTACCCTATCGATCCCCGACTAAGTTTTAGCGCAGCAGCGAGAGAGCCGTCTGCGGCAATTGGTTCGCCTGGGAAACCATGGCCACACCTGCCTGCTGCAGAATCTGGGCACGGGTCAGCTTGGCCGTTTCAGCGGCGAAGTCCGTGTCCTGAATTCGGCTGCGGGCAGCGGTCAGGTTTTCTGCGTAGTTGTTGAGGTTCGAAATCACCGCGTCGAACCGGTTCTGTACCGCGCCCATGGTCGACCGGGCAGAAGCGACGGTGGTGATCGCGGTGTCGAGGTTGGCAATCGCGGCAGACGCGCTGCCCGAAGTGCTGACGTCAACGGTCTTGGTCGCGGTCACGTCGGAGCTGTAGCCGCTGATGCCGGTCAAGCTCGACAGGGTCACCGATACCTGGTTGTTGGCAACGCCATCCTGGCCGACCTGGAAGCTCAGGGTACTGGTGGAGCCGTCAAGCAACTTGGTGCCGTTGAAGTCGGAGGTTGCGACGATACGGGAAACTTCCTGGGTCAGCTGATCCACTTCCTTCTGGATACCGCTGCGGGCTTCGTTAGAGGTCGCGCCGTTAGCAGACTGCACCGCCAGTTCGCGGATACGCTGCAAGTTGTTTTCGATTTCGCCCATGCCGCCTTCTGCGGTCTGCGCAAAGGAGATACCGTCGGAAGCGTTGCGAGCTGCCTGCTGTACGCCGCGGATGTCGGCCGTCTGCACTGCGATCTGGTACAGGCCGGCAGCGTCGTCCTTAGCGCTGTTGACGCGGACACCAGAAGACAGACGCTGCAGTGAAGTCTGCAGATCGCTCTGGGTACGGGATAGGTTACGTTGTGCGTTCATCGACGCGATATTGCTGTTGATTACGAGTGCCATGATCTAGATCTCCTATCGACAGGCGCGCGTCTGCGCAAGCGCTGTCGTTGGATTTTTGCCTAGCGGATATGCCGACCAAATGCAGCATTTACCGCCTCCGACCAGCTTAACGGCGCGAGCCGGAGAAACTTTAGGGGTACTGTGAATTTCGTGGGGAGCCGTCGACGCGGCGCGAACGGTGCGCATAGCCTACTGATTATCGGTCGTTTCCGGTCACTTTAGGACGTGCATCCGTGGCGCGTGCCGGCGTCCGTAGGTCGGGTTAAGCCCGCATGGCGGGCCGAAACGGTTCATGCGACCCGCGTTCGATCCAACGAAGTCCGGGGCGGATCGTTGTCGGGTTACGCTGCGCTAACCCGACCTACGGGTGGTGGAAATCCGCCTACGTGCCGAGACATTTTCGTAGGTCGGGTTAAGCCCGCAGGGCGAACCCGACGATGGCGGGCCGAAACCGATCATGCGACCCACCACGTTCGATCCAACGATGCTCGGGGCGGATCGTTGTCGGGTTACGCTGCGCTAACCCGACCTACGGGTGGTGGAAATCCGCCTACGTGCCGAGACATTTTCGTAGGTCGGGTTAAGCCCGCAGGGCGAACCCGACGATGGCGGGCCGAAACCGATCATGCGACCCACCACGTTCGATCCAACGATGCTCGGGGCGGATCGTTGTCGGGTTACGCTGCGCTAACCCGACCTACGGGTGGTGGAAATCCGCCTACGTGCCCGGACATATTCGTAGTATTCGTAGGTCGGGTTAAGCCCGCAGGGCGAACCCGACGATGGCGGGCCGAAACGGTTGTGCGGTCCGCGGCGTTCGATCCAACGATCAATCTGCGACGGATCGTTGTCGCTGCGCTGAACCGACCTACTTTGCTGCGGAACGACCAATTCTGTCGGGTTACGCTTTGCTAACCCGACCTACGGGTGTCGGAGATCCATCCGGTGCCGCGACATTTTCGTAGGTCGGGCAAGTCCGCACGGCGAACCCGACGATGGCGAAGCCCAACCGATCGTGCGAGCCTCAGGGTCCGCGCGCACGCCTGTGTGAAGTTCTTCGTCGGGTTACGCTTCGCTAACCCGACCTACGGGCCGACCGGGCCTACAATCCAGGCCAACGGGTCCGTTTGCGCCGCGAGTCTGCTGGATCAAATGCGAATTCGAGCCGGTTTGATTGCCTGCAACACGAATGACAGTTTGTCGCCCTGCTCCGAAATGTGGATGCGTTCGAAGTCCGCCTGATACAGGTAGCGGAAGTCGGAGATCGGCGTGCGCCCGACTTGCGCTGTGTATTGCGGCTGCTCGAGAAACAGAAAGTTCTCTTTGGGTATCACCCGGGTATGGGACGGGTCTCCCCAGGCCCAAGGCGAAGTCGGCAAGGGCACCGTCCCTACCAGCACCCCGCCGGGTTTGAGAATGCGCCAAAAGTCCGAGAACTGTGCAAAAAAGAATCGGTAGTCGCCTTGCGTACCGATGTGCTCCAGCACCTCGTACGCATGGATCTCATCGAAGGTGTTGTCTTCGAATGGCAACGGCAAGCGGTTAAGGTCCCACACCACGTCGGGGCAGTGATCTCGGTTGATGTCCAGTGTTACCAGGTTGGTCCAATGCGGACGTTCGTTGACATGAATCGTCTTCGAGTGCTCGCGACCGCAGCCGATCAACAATTCGTTATAAGTCGCCTGCGGCGGTGCCGGCAGGGAGGACCGCGTCGTCGCGGTTTCCGATTCTTCCACCGTAATCATCGATGGCTTCTCTCCACCGGAGTGACGTCGCCACATTTCGCGATACGCGGACTCCAGATTGCGCGCAAAGCGCTCGGTATCGAACAACGGTTTGCGCTCTGGTTCCTCTTGCAAGCGGGCGCGCAGCGCATTCAACGCCTGGCGGTCCGTAGCCAACTCCACGGCGCGCCGTTCGTACGCGTCGCGATCGTGGACCACCAACTCCTCGAGCCCAACTGCGCGCAGCAAGCTGGCTGCGACGCGCGATGCGAAAGTGGACCCCAGGCAAGTCAACACCGGCAAGCCGGCCCACAGGGCGTCACTGGCGGTGGTATGGGCGTTGTAATAAAAGGTATCCAGGAACAAGTCCGCCAGCCGGTGCCGGGCCAGATGCTCCGCCTTGGGCTGGCGTTCAGCGAATACCAGACGATGCGGCTCGACGCCGCGCTCCTGTGCCGCACGCCGCAAATTGGCTTCGGATTCGGGCGACGCGCGCAACAGCCACAACACACTGCCCGGAACCTGCGCCAAGATGCGCATCCAGCTGCCGAACCCCTCAGGCTCGATTTTGTAATTGTTGTTGAAGCAGCAGTACACAAACCCCTGCTCCGGCAATCCGCACGCTAGGCGCGTTGGGAGTTGTTCGGCAATGGCCTGTCGGTGATCGTTGACCTGGTAGGAATGCGGCAGATACGCGAAGGCCTCGTCGAAATACTGCTGTTGGTCCGGCGGCGTAACCACGCGGTCGGTCACGATATAGTCCATGAAGGATGCGCCCATGGTGCCGGGAAAACCCAGGTAATTGACTTGGATCGGTGCCGGGCGCAGCGCGAAAATCTCCGGTTTGATATCCATGGTGTAGCCCTTGAGGTCCACCAGGATATGAATGCCGTCGGCGGCGATACGCCGGGCAATGTCGGTGTAATGCCAATCATACACGTCGACGAAATGATCGCAGTCGGCTGCAATACGTTGCCGATATACACTGCCGTCGTCCTGACCCAGTGAATAGGCATAGATCTCGAAGCCGGCGCGGTCGTGTAGCCCGAACAGGCTCAACATCAGTTGCGCGGTGGCATGATTGTGAAAGTCCGACGATACGTATCCGATGCGTAGCCGACCACTGGCGTCCGGTTTCGGGCCGGGCGGCAACTGCACGTCAATCAGACCGCGCGATACCACGGTCCGGGCGTAGTTGCGTGCGACACGCTGTTGGTGCTCGGCGCTGACCGGCAACGACAAGGCGAAAAAGGGCTGCATCGGAACGCGCTTTCCGGCGGTCAACAGTTCATCGGTTGCGGCGACCAGTCGTTGCAACACCGGCTCGTAGCGGTCCCACGCGCAGCTTTCCTGATAGACCTTGGCGAGATTGCCCAGAGCGAAATTAAAATCAGGCGCCACGACCAACGTCTTTTCAAACCACTCCTGTGCCTTGCTGAGCTGGCCGCGGTCTTTATAAAGGGTACCAAGATTGTTATAGGCTTCCGGCGCATCCGGACACAATTGCACGGCGCGCAAATAGCACCCTTCGGCATCGTCCGGACGACCCGCGGCACGAAAAGTATTGCCGAGATTGTTGTGTACACCCATCGCATCGGGACGCAATTCCAGCGCCCTTCGATAACATGCGACCGCCTGATCGAAGTGGCCCTGATCCTTACGGACATTGCCCAGCAAATGGTGCGCATCGAAACAGGTGTCGTCCGCGGCCCGCGCCCGCTCGAAATATACTGCCGCTTGATCCAGTTGATCGGTCTCGAGCAGCAATTGGCCCAGCTGGACATTGCCGTCGACGTGATCCGGAGCGAGCTCCAAGAGGCCCCGCAACATCGCCTCGGACCCTGTTCGTTGCCCCGCTGCTTGCAATGCGAGCGCCAAATTGAAATACGCGCGCTGGTGACCGGGCCGCAGCGCCAGCACCTGCCGATAGGCTCCGATCGCGCTGTCCTGCTGTGCTTGGAGTTGATGCGCAACGCCGATCCCGAACCAGGCATCGACAAACGCGGGGTCGATCTGCAAGGCGGCGTGAAAACACTGCAGCGCCAGTCCCGGAGCATGTTGCTTCTGATAGACGTCGCCGAGCGTGGTATAGATCAATGCAGAGTCGGGCACCACTTTGAGCGCGCGCTCGACGTATTCTGCGGCTTGCTCCAGCTCACCACGCGCTTGGAATATCGTCCCCAGCAATCGCAACGCATCCGGGTTGTCACGGTCGTGCGCGAGTACTTGCTCGTATATGCGCGCAGCGGCGTCGAGATCGCCGGCGTCGTGCAATCGCATGGCTTGATTCAAAGAGTCCGCCTGATCCGAGAACGCTGCATGCGCGTCTCCGTCTTCAATACCTTCAACGGCGACCACGTCGCAGCTTGAGCGTTCGGCGAGCAGGCGCGCAAGCGCTTCGCTCACCCGATTCAGCACTTCCGTCCAATCTCCTGCGCGCACCTGTCGAAACAACTTCACGGCCGGGTACCAAGGACTGTCATCCCGGTGCAGCAGCCACCGCCAGTCGGCGACGTCCGGCAGCAATACCCAAGTCGGCACGCCCAATGCACCGGCGAGGTGCGCCACCGACGTATCCACCGTGATTACCAGATCGAGGTTGGCAATTGCCGCGGCCATATCCGAAAACTCATCCCATTCGGTATCCAGCGCCTCCAGACGCAGACCCGGCGGCGGCTGCAGCGCCTGCTTGGCAGCTTCCCCGCGCTGCAAATTGAAGTAACAGACCCCCTGGACAGTCGCCAAGGGCGCCATGTGCGTCAAGGCGCAAGACCGCCGCTGGTTAGCGCGGTAGGCAGAGCCGCCTGCCCAGCACAATCCGACACGCAGTTCGGAAAAGCCACCAATATATTTCTGCCAACGCAGGCTCCGAGCCGCGTCCGGGCGCAAATAGCGCGATGGCGCAGGTAACGTTTCCAGGGTCGTTTCGAACAGGGCCGGCAAGTCCAGCAGCGAAGCGAAAAAATCTGCTTCGGGCAATGGGTCACCCGCCGCTACGATTTCCTCCGCCAGGCCGCTGTCGCGCACGAGCTGTCGCAAGGACTTCTGGCACTCCAAAATCACGTACGCACCGTCTCTGCGCAATCTGGGCAGGAAGCGAACGAACTGGAGCGTGTCGCCTAGCCCTTGCTCGGCGTAGATCACGATACGTTTCCCATTCACGTCCTGTCCGACCCAGCGCGGACATTGCAATTCACGCCGCGGCCGGTCGCCGGTAGCCGTGCCCCAACGATACTCAGGCCAGCCGCGGACATAATCGCCCTGCTGCAGCCACAGCAGGGCTCGATTCCAACGCGCTTCCGATAATTCCGACTCCAAACCCAAGGCGACTTCATACAGCTCCGCGGCCTCTGCGAACCGCCCTAATGTCTGGCAGGCGTTGCCCACGTTTGTGTACGTCGCCGCGCGACTCGGATCACGCTCCAGCGCCCGGCGGTAGTAATCGATGGCTGCGGTGGGATCGCCTGCCAACGTAAGCAGGTTACCCATATTGAGCAGTGCATCGGCGTAGGCCGGTTCCAGTTGCAGCGCGCGTTGCAAATGAGATTGCGCTTGTTCCAACTTGCCGAGTTGTTTCAGGGCAACGGCGAGATTGTTGTGCGCGGCGGCATCGGCGCCGAGCGCCAACGCCATCTGATAGACTTCCACCGCTCCCGCCGCATCGCCGCACGCCAGTAACGCGCTGGCGAACCGCTTGTAGAGTCTGGGCTCGGTGGGCAATTGTTCCAATGCGCGGCGAAAACAATCGACCGCTTCCCGATCTCGACCTTGCGCCTGCAGCAACTCGCCTAGCTGTTGCAACGAGTCCACGTGAGAAGGCTCGCGATCCAGACGGGCGCGACAATCCCGCTCACGTTCGGCGATTTCGACATCCGGCGACAGCTGCATGTGCGCGCTCATGATGCACTTGCCTCGATGAGCGCATCGGTGCGCGTCTCCGCGGACAGGGCATCGAGCCAAGCGTCGAGACGCGACTCCAGCAACCAATGCTCGTGCACCCATTGCCGCAGGCGATTGCCTTCCGCGGCAGCACTATCGAGATCATCGAGCCGGGCACGAATGGCTTCCAGCCAATCGGCGGTGCGATTCTGTACCCGTGCTACCGGCGCATTCCGATATGGTTCGATGTCAGAGCAGACCACCGGTATCCCCAAGGCGCCGTATTCGAGCACCTTGAGATTACTCTTGCACTCGTTGAAGCGGTTGTGCTCGAGAGGCGCGATGGCCAGGTCGAGGTCAAGGCTTGCCAGAGTTCGCGGATACTCGGCGAATACCACCGGATTGACGACCTCGGCAACGTAGGGCAGTAGCTCTTCGAAGCACAAACCGAAAAACACCCAGTCCACCTCTTTGGCGGTGCGTTTCACCACATCGACGATCAGCGCGAGGTCACCGATGTGCTGCTGCGCACCGGCCCACCCAACCCTTGGTTTGGCGCCGCGCCGACGGCGGGACTCGAGACGACCCCAGATGTCGGCAGACAAATAGTTCGGCCGCACCACGATGTCCGACGCCATATCCCGGTAGGCGTCTGCCAACGGTTCGGTGCTGACCACCAGGCGGTCGCAAAGCCCGATCGCCTGGCGCAAGCGCTTCTTGATATCCTTATAGACCTGATCGTGAAACGGATTGCTCGGTGGTAACTGAAACATCAAGTCGTCCTGACCGAACACCAGGAAGGTATCGGTGAACTTGCGGTAGCGCGGCAACGCATCCAGGTAAACGTCATGTACCGCGTTGTGCAGCAACAACGTGTCGGGCTTCTCCCGCAGCAGTTCTGCAACGCTTGGTACGCGCACGCGGTCTTGGTATTTCGGCACCAGGCCGATCTCGGCTACCGCAGCCTGTTCGAAGGCGGTCAGCGGTAACACCACGCGATGCTGCCATGAACCCTCGGAGCCGAAACCCATACCCATCACGCGGGGACGCAGCGCCCGGTCCGGGTCCCACCCGGTGGCGATTTCCACATCGCACTCGCAGTTGCCGTTCTTCAAGCTCAGATTTCGGTTGTAGTAACGGTCGGCTGCGAGCTCCTGCGGCCAGCGCTGCAGCATCAGCGCGATTTCCGCCTCCCGCGCCGGCCGTTCGTTGTCGGTGTATTGCTTATCCTTCAACGAAGCAGAGCCGTGATGGATCAAGGTCGCGAACGGCGTCCAGATGACTTTCGCGCCCATTTCCCGTACTTTCAGGCACAGGTCGATATCGTTGTACATTACCGGCAAGTGGCGCTCATCGAGACCGCCGAGCTGATCGTAGAACGATTTGGCCACCAGCAAACAAGCACCGGTCACCGCGCCTACTTCCTGCGTGACCTGCATGCGTCCCAGATACCCCGGATCCTCGTGCGCCAGGCCGGTTCCGCAATGCTCGGCGACGCCGTTGGCGCCCATGCCCAGTACTACGCCTCCATGTTGCACCCGTCCGTCGGGGAACAGCAATCGGGCACCGACCACACCGACGTCCGGGCGCAATGCCTGCGACACCATTTCCTCCAGCCAGTTTTCGTGAACGACCTGCGTGTCGTTGTTGAGCAGCAGCAGATATTCACCGCGCGCCTGGCGGGCGGCGAAATTGTTGATCGCCGAGAAGCTGTATTGTCCCGCGTAACGCAATATCCGAGTGTTTTCGAAACGGCTCGGTAAAGAGTCCAGGTAGGCAATGGCTTCGACGTCGTCGCTATTATTGTCGACCACCAGTAACTCAAAGTTGCGGTAAGTCGTACGCGTATGCAGCGAGTCCACACATGCGGCCAACAACGTCTTGGCATTGCGAGTCGGGACGATCACCGACACTAAGGGTTGGCGCTCGAGACCGTAACGAATGCGATGCGTGCCGGGTAGCGCGCCCGCTTGCGCCACTGCCGCCGGTGAAACCCGCGCCAAATGTTCGCGCACCACGCGCAGGCCGTTATCGATCGCCTGGGCGACGTCGTCGCCGCGCCGTTCTACGGCGCAGGCATGGGACACAATTCTGGCAACATGCCCGAACGCGTCCGCGCCCTCTTGCTCATAAAGGCGCAGCGCCAAGTCGTAGATTTCGGCGCCTGCGCGGTCCTGATAGCCGCCCAGCTCCAGAAACATCCGACGTCGAATCGCAATCGTCTCGCCCAGATAAGGCCAGGAACGGAGCAATTCGACGTTGAAGTCGGGTTTGAACGCCGGTCGCGCGCGGCTGCCGTCGGCTTCCACGGCGTCTTCGTCACCGTAGATCAACTGCAGACCTTGGTTTTGTTCAGCTGCATCGCCGAGCCAGAGTAACGCCCGCGGATCGAGGCGATCGCCCACCGGCAACGTGATGATCCAGTCGCATTCACTGCGTCTGGCGACTTCGTTGTACGCTTCCGCCAGCGACGCCAGTGACGCGAGCTGCAACCACTCCAGATTGGGATGTTCTGCAAACACGGCACTGGGTGCCGACGAGCAGGCAAGCACTGTGAGTTTCCAGCCGCCATAGATTTGGGCGGTTATCGAGTCGAGGGTGTCCGCGAACAGCGGGTCGCGGCCGGGCGCTACCGCAGTCACAATGTGAAACCATGGCTCATGCTGCCAAGTAGCCGCGATTTCCGGCAGCAGGCGCAGCTCGCTTGCGCGCAAATCGCGCTGTTGCAGCCACCTTCGATACAGGTCACCGCCATCGGTAATGGCTGCGGGTAGGACAATGGCGGGCGCGCCACCGGCGAGGAAATCGCGCTGATCGCGGATGCGCGCCAGTTCGTCGATGAAGTCCGCTTGCGCCGCTCGCGCAAGATATTGGCTCGCGCGATTTCGTGCCCGCGTTCCGAGTGCGCTGCGCAAACGCGCATCGGCCGTCAGGCGGCGCATCCAGGCCGCCGCTTCATCCACGTCGGGATCCGCCCAGCGCGCCTCACCGGTCATCTCCGCCTTGTACGCGGGTATGGTGCCGTTGACCGGAATCAGCTCATAGCCCACCAGACAGGCACAAGTGTGATCCATGAAGGAAAGGTTGCCGGACCAGCCGGTGGCGATCACCGGTTTGCCCAGTGCCATGCACTCCAATAACGCCAGACCGAGCCCTTCTGCCCGATGCAACGAAACGAACACATCACAACTCGCGTAAAGATTCAGAACGTCCTGATAACTCAGGGTTTCGGTGAGCACATGAATGCGCGGGTGCTGCTCGGCGTGCGCCTGCAGTGCCCGCACACTGGGGTGTACTGCGCCGTTGTAAACGGCGTTATTGAGCTTGAATACCAGATGCGCCCGCTCGTCGCGACCGACGCCCCGAAGGAAGGCATCGACCACAGCCTGCGGGTTCTTGCGCTCGACGTCGCTGTTGGGTTCGAAGCTGCTCAGAAACACCACCGCGTCTTCGGCTAGACCAAAACGCGCACGTTCGGCACGAACCGTGTCTGGCAGATACAGGGGATGCGGCGCCGAAAGCACCTGGACACCGGAAAGCGAGAATTGATAGCCGTAGCGAATGAATTCAGACTCTGCCACCAGCACGTCCAGCGCTTGCAATGCCGGCACCCATTCTTGCGGCACCGTGGGCAGCTCCCACATGCTGAAGCCGACGTTGAGGTGGCCGCACTGGAAGAAGTCCGGACGCGCTTGGTGTATGGCGGCGATGCTCGCCGGCGGCAGAACAAACAGGTTCACGGCGTGCGGCAGGTCTTCGTAGCGCTGCACAGCGAGACGATCGAAACGTCGGTCGGCGCCGGCCCGCTCCATACCGGGATCGATATCGATGGTCGTTACATCGACCCCGCGGTCCAATAACGCCTGCACGACGCAGCGCGCGGTGACACCGATACCGAGATTGCCACTGATGTGGCCGATGACGTTGACACCGCTCAATTCAGGAACAGTGGCGGCTTGTATCAACGCCGGCGCAGCAATCGGCTCCTGATCAGGCGCGGCGGTCACCGATTCGGCGACGGGTTCGAAAGACCCGGATTGCCAGTGGACGCCGGTTAACGCTGCGAGACGCTCGACCGCCTGCGCCGCAGTGTGCGTCCAGGTGCGGCCGTTCAATGCTCCAACCCTGGCGACAATGCCCCGCGCACCGGTTGTCATGCGCTGATCGACCAATTGCCGCATCACGGTTTCCAACACGCCCACATCCAACTCGCTGCGTCCGCCCTTGCGCCGCACGGGAACCACGAACCCGTTACGCTCGTCTACGTAATCCGCCTGCCCACCCTGGGCCGCTACCACCACCGGCAAGCCGATGGCCTGAGCTTCGAGCGCGGTGCGATTGAACGCCCGGTCGGTGGGCACGCTGATACACGCGTGCGTGCCCCAATAGATCATCGCGCGTTCGCGCTCGCTGTGCGGCTCGCGATCCACAAGCACCTGTTCGAAAGCTTCCAGGGGGATGTCCGCATAGCGAATTGCGAAGTCTGACATGTGCCGGTCGGTGATTTGTTTGCGCAGCATGGGATCGAACTCGTCACTTACCAGACGCAGACGCAAATAAACGTCTTTGCGCCCGCCATACAAGCGCAGAAAAGTGGCCAGCACCGTTTGCCAAGGTGTATCCACCGAGAAATCCGTTGGCAGTAAGAAGTGAAACTCGCCGGTGACCGGAATTTCGTGGACCGTGGTTCCGTAGTTGAGTGCCGCCACGCCGAAGGGCACCACTACAACGCGCTCTACCGCTGCGCCTTTGGCGACGAGCTTGTCGCGCAGGTACTGCGACGGGACCCAAAGCTGATCGGCGCCGGCGCCCAGCAAATGGGCTGCGTCATCCTGATCGGTCCAGACGATGGCGCGCGCGGCACTCGGCTCGCGGCGAAAATCGGCGCTGTTGCCGGCGAAGATCTGTACTGGGTTCGGCGCCATTGGACGGGTATGCAATTCCTGCAATCGCCGTTCGCTGGCGGGATCGACCAAATGCGCCGGCGCCTTTGGGCCGCCCAGAGACCGGGTCGTCATCGGCACACCGGCAGCATCCAGCGCCAACACCAGGTCGCGGCCCCAATGGCGAGTATCGTCCAATGGCGATTGCCAGAGCACGGCGCCGTTTTCACGCGGGGTCTGCGGCGATCCTCCGGCCATGCCGTCGTTCGGCTACGCGCATGGCGAAATCGAAATACAGCTCGCCGATGCGAGCCGCGACATTGCGGCCCTGCACGAAGGCAACCGCTCGCTCGCCCAATTCCTGAGCTGCCCGTGGATCTGCGTGAAAGCGCTCGAGCGCGGCGACGATCTGCTCCACCTCGTCGGCAAAATCGATCTTCACTACGCAGTCATCCGGCAGGTCGCCGAATTGAGCATAGTTCGACACCAGCACCGGCTTACCGGAGCCCAGACCCCAATACAAGCCCCCTGATTCTTCGCCACGGGCCGGATAGCGTAGATTCACGGATACGTCGCAGGCAGCCAGATAACGCCAGAAATCGTCATCCGACAACCAACCGGTAATCCGCACTCGATCCTGCAGTCCGTGCTTCGCAATGGCACCGTCCAAGTGCGCGAGATAGCGCTTGTCCAGCGCCTCGCCGCCAAGCACCAATTGTGCTTTCGGATGCTGTGCGGCGAATTCGGCGAAGGCTTCCAGCGTGATGTGATTTCGTTTGTGGTACTGCACCAAGCCGAGGGACACCACCAAATAGGCATCGGCTTCATAACCCAACGCGATTTTTTCCTGCGCGCGATCCCGGCCGCGGATATTGCCGGTATGATCGTGCAGGATCAATGGAATCACTTCGATGGGGTATGGTGAAAATTCACTGGCCAACAATCGCTGCGAATGTTCATTGTGAACGATGATGCCTTTGGCATTTGGCACCACCCATTCGAACAATTCTTTGTTGGTGGCGACCGTGTCGGTGCAGCCGCGCGTGTCATATTCGTGTATGACCACGACGCCCGGCTTGCGTTTGGCCATCTCGTAGATGCCGGTGTGGAATTTGTTGTTGCCCAGGTGATAGATGATCTGATCGTACTGATACATCCAGTCCACATAGGTCAGATGCTTCAGATCGTGCACCCGGTAGCTGCGCAGCAACTCATCGTCGTCAGGAGCAAAGCCGTCAGCGAACAGGTCTACGCATGCATGTTTGGCCAACTGTGGCAGCAATTCGCGGGTGTAGTAGCAAACCCCCGATTTCTGCGGCGGCAGCGGGGACACCAAGGCGATGCGCGCCATCCCGCCTGCGGGCATGTTCAGGCGATCCTGGCGATAGATCAGGCTTTCATCGGCGTGGATGTGCTCGCCCCAGCGCCGTAGAAAACGCTGATAGTTGTCATCCGCCGAATTGTGTCCCTGCTGGCCCGCGGCGCGCACGGTGACGGACTCGAAATGGGTTATAACGCTGTCTGGACAATAACGCACCGTGTAACCCGCAGCGCGGATCTTGAAGCACAGATCCAGGTCCTCGGCGCCGTTTCGGTAATCGGTATCAAATCCGCCTGCTGCATGAAACAGATCTGCCCGCACCAGCATTGCAGCGCCGGTCACCGCCTGCAGCTCCCGGGCGCGGTTGACGAACGGTTGCTGCTCGAGACAGAACTTGTACAAGTGCATGCTGTTTCGATCGGCGCCAAAGGCGATACCGGCGTGCTGCACGTATTCAGCGCCGGAATCGGCATCCACTGGAAACACCAGCTTGGCGCCGACGATCCCGACTTTCGGGTCGTCCGCCGTCGCTACCAGCGCTTGCAACCATCCTGCCTTGGGAAGCGTATCGTTGTTCAGGAATACAATGTGCTTACCGCGGGCCTGTGAAGCGCCGGCGTTGCATGCGCCGCTGAACCCGAGGTTGCGGTCGTTTCGCACTACACGGAGGTTCGGATAACCGCGTGCCGCTTCTTGTAAATAATCCCACGTTCCGTCCGTGGAACCATCATCGACTACGATGACTTCCCATCCAGCCACACCGCCCGTGACTTGGAAGAGGGCTTCGAGGCAGTTACGTGTAAAGGACACCTGATCAAAGACGGGAATGACGACCGACGCAGCGACAGCGGTCTCCCCCAGGAGTTGCACACGCCGCCCTGCTCTGGACTCAATACTGCCCGCATCGCCCATCAGCGAATGCGCCAACCGCAACGCATCGTCGTGCCCTGGAATACGCAACAAAAACGTCTTGGCCAGTTGCGATGCAGACGCGAACTCCTTTTGCGAAACCAACAACTGGACGAGATTATTGAGAATCAGATAGGAATTCGGTGCCAGAGCATGCGCCTGTTGCAGCCACATTGTCGCATGCGCAACATCGCCGTGGGCGGCCAGCAGCACCCCCGCGTCGTTCCTGGCGAGCGCGTGGGTCGGATCATCGCGAATGATCCTTTCCAATGCACTGACAGCCGCAGCTACATCGCCGCGGTGAATGAGTTCTTCCACTGCCCCGTATTCATTGTTGCGTTCACGCTGGTCAACGTCGCCGTCCAGAAATTCGGCTGCGTCCCGCGCCGCCTCTGCGGCTATGCGTTTCTCATGGGCCGAGACAAGCGAGCCAAATAGCCGTCTACACAACTGCCATACAAGCGTCTCAGGAGCGGACTCGTCGGAGTCATGATGATGCCGCATCGAAGGGCGAACGAATGCATCAACGGCCCCCGCGGCATCGCCAAGGTCCATTGCAATTGACAACGACTCGCCCACTTTCGCAACCAGGTGACGCCAGTTCCGGAGCAAGCCATCGTAGGTCACGGTAACAACCGTTTCTCCGCAAGTCGCATTCTGGACATCGCTTACGTAGCGCAGCCATAGCTGACCGCACAGCCCATCGGACAGTCCGTTGCGCGCCGACAACGACCGGCACACTTCATGGGGCGCGCGCAGGATATGCACGTAGCGCGGCCTAACCCCAAGCTTGTTGAACACGCACTTCCAGATCGGCAACAAACGGCATAACCGGGGATCTTTAATGGCCCAGCGGTCGCATCCTGCGAACTCCCTGCGCAGCAGGTCGCAGATTCCGTCGATGATTTGCAGGACCTCGTGACTGCGCTTCCAATGCTCCGGAAGCGGAGCCGTACTGTCCCAGCTCAGCCCAAGGGCGGACAACAGACGGTCATTGAAGTCGACAATCTGCTGGTTTTCCCAGAAGCCCGCCGGATTATCTGGCTGCGGACGCATCAGGTTCTTGCCGAGTGCGACACCACACAAGTTCAGCACCCGGGTAAGCGCGGACGTACCGCTACGATGCATGCCGAGAACTACCAATGGATCGGTAAGATCTGTGGTCGGCGCGCCACCCTGCAATCCAACTTCCGCAACGACGAGTGGATGCAACTCAGCCAATTTACTCTTGAACACCCCGTGAACGTCGCTGTCCGGACAGCGGGCGATAAAAGCACCGACTGCATCCACGGTGGCGAAGTCGGCGCGCTTCTCCATATGTTCCGTACCGAGGTAATGGATTACGCGCACATCGGCCAGTTCGTGCGAAAAACGTTCTGCGAATCCAGAACGGTTCGGAAAGTTGTAACGCATTGGCAGCGCCATGATTTCCGCATTGGCACGATACAGACCCAGCGTAAGCGCAAGTTGACACCTAAAAAACGTTGGACCTACAGCCCGGACGACGTGCGCCATGTCCTGGTATACCGATGGGCCCATTTTTTCGAACAACGCCCGCGGGCCGGCGACGACGCCGAAGTTGAAGTAGGCCGGCCCATAACGATATTCGGGGTCCGTTTCCATGACCCCCCAACCCGTGTGTTCGTAGTGGAGATTTGGAAGCGGCAGAGCCGCGTGTCGGAATACGTCGTTCCAACATTCTGCATTTGAGCGTTTGTCGCGTTCGCAAACGAACGGCGATACGTGAGTAATCAGGCCAGCAAAGACGCCTTTGCTGTAAACAGCGTCAATCAAGTCGTCCAGCGGGGCGGTCACCAGAACATCGGCATCGAGCATAATGACAACGTCGGCGTCGTACCGGTAGCACAGGCGCTCAATCGCGGTACCGTAATAGGAGTAGGCGCGAAAACGCTCGCGATCCATCCAACGCCACTCGATCGGATATTTTCTGGACCAAGGCAACTCGGCGTACAAATCCCTCGGTTCGCAGTCGTCCCCTACCGTCACGACTAGGCGCGCGCTTGCAGCGCCGCCGCCGAAGTTGCGAAGCGAAGCCGCCAAGTAATGCACCATGGTGTAGAAATGCTCCGTAGGGCTGATCGGAACGTGGATTTCCACTGAAGGCCCGGCGTCGTTGGTCATAATCCTTCCCGTGTGCGCAGAGATGCCGCAAAATCGTTCACAAGAACCTGGCGGCACCCCCAGAACAGCAAAATTGGTGCCACGGTAGATAGCGGCCGAAAAACAACAACTTAAAACCGTACCGTGCTCGTTGCGCGTCAATTTACCGGCGCGACTTCGATGGCGGCGATCGGCGGTTCAGAGCGGGGATGATTCGAGCCGCCGCTTCCGCCCCGCGTGGCACGGAAGTTGCTGCGTGAGCGGAAATGGTCCCGACGACATGATCTCGTCATCAAGCGGAGGCTCGCGGTGACAACCATTGCGGTAATGCAGCCCTATTTCGCCCCATACGCAGGCTATTTTCGTTTATTCGCCGCCGCAGACCTGTTCGTGGTCTACGACTGCGTCCAATTTCCCCGGCGCGGCTGGGTGCACCGCAACCGGTTGGCCGACGCGCAGCACAATTTACGCTGGCTGACGTTACCCGTTGCGTCGTGCCCTCGCGAGACCGCCATCTTCGAATTGCAGTTCAGAGTCGACGCGGCGCAACGGATGCGGCACCAGGAACGCCGCTTCCCCTGCCTTTCGCGCGGCCTTCCTGCGGCATTGCAGGCTTCTTTCGCCGATCTCAGCGGCAGTCCCGTCGACTATATCTGCAGGCTGCTGCGCGTCATTTCGCGTTTGTTGGGAGTCGAGCGCCCGATCATGCGTTCCAGCGAACTGGAGTTGCATCCCGCCCTGCGCGGCGAGGAACGCGTCCTCGAAATCGTCCGCCGTCTGGGCGCCACTCGTTATATCAACGCTCCCGGGGGCCGCGCGCTGTACTCGGCGCGCGCGTTTGCGCAGTCGGGCGTGGCATTGAGTTTTCTTTCCGACTACCACGGCGCCAAGACCAGCATCCTGGAACGTCTGGCTATGGAACCCAGCGCGGCCGTGGCCCGGGAAATCCAGCACAACCTGGAGCTATGCGCAGCGTGAAGGCACAAATTCGAACTGAAGCCGAGTCCAGCCCGCAGCAGATCCGAAGAGATCACTACGAACGCAACCGCGCCTATTACGACCGCAACGCCGGGCGTTATGAGGCAGCGTCGTGGTATTACTTCAACCGCTACAAGCGAAACGCGGTCCGCGCCGAGCTGAAAAACTGTCTCCGCCGGGTAAGTTCGCTTTCGCCTCTGCGAATTTTGGAAATCGGTCCGGGAACCGGGTACTTGCTGGACCACCTGCTCGACCAAACCACACGATCTGTGGCTTACACGGCACTGGAACATTCAAGCGCCATGGCCGAGACCCTGCGCCAGCGGTTCTCTCACCGTTGCCGCCACTTCGAGGTAATCACGTGCAGCGCCAGCGCCGAGAATGTACGCTTCGGCGACGGACCATATGACATCATCATGGGCAGCTCGATACTGCATCACCTACCTGATTACGCAGAAGTGATTCCCACACTGGCTGACCAACTTTCGCCCGGCGGCGTATTGTATTTCGTTCGCGAACCCATTCATCGGGATGATTGTGCGCCGGCTTCGTTCTTGGCCGACTTTCTTGAACGCCGCTACGCGGCGATCAACCGCATACTCATGCGACCGGCGATGCAACGACGTTTTTGGCCGCGCAAGGTGAAAGCCGAGGACGCCCGGGACGTCGCGGTGCATATGTTCGGAGACGGCGTATCGATGCGGCCATTCCAGCAGCTCGCGCGCCGACCCGAATTCACGCTTATCGGCCAACGCAAATACAACCGTCGGCTTTCCGCGGCATTGTGCTATCTCGAAAATGCGTGGCTCAAACGCTTGCGCAAGGATGTGTTCGGCAACACGCTTTATAGCGTCATCGTGCAGCGGCGGCCGTCATGAACCGACCGGACCCTACCCCCGCATCCGTCTGTGCCGTGCCCCTAGGTTATGCGCGGCCGTTGCTTCCGGAACCTAGCGCATGGCTTCCATATCTGCATGCCGCGTACAGTAGCCGTCATTTCACCAACTTTGGGCCTGTGAATGCGCGCTTCGAACGTGCTTTGACGCAGCGATTCGGTCAAGGCCGCGAAGCGGTAACGATGTCAAGCGCTACGGCAGGGCTCACCGCGGTGCTACAGGCATTGGAAATCAACGGGCCGGTAGTAGTTCCCTCTTTCACTTTCGCCGCCACAGCCCAAGCGGTGCTGGCGGCAGGATGCACCCCCGTGTTGTCCGAGTGCAGCCAGGAAACCTGGGAGCTGGATGCCGAACATCTCGGTCGTACGATCCAGCGCAACCGTGCCGCCGCAGTGATTCATGTACGTACTTTCGGTTTTGGCCACGACCTTGACCCGATTGCGGCGCTTTGCGCGTTCCACGGTGTACCGCTGATCGTGGACGCGGCGTCCGCCCTCGGCGGACAGATCGACGGCCCGGCTCATGTGTGCGGACAGGGAACGGTGGAAGTCTGTTCGCTCCATGCGACAAAGGTATTTGCAATCGGCGAAGGAGGAGTCGTGTTCGCGCCGCCTTCACTAGCTGCCGCCATCCGCCGGGCGAGCAACTTCGGTCTTGATCGAGGCGACGTCATAAGCGCGGGCACAAATGGTAAACTGAGCGAATTTCACGCCGCGATTGGGCTCAGTGTGCTCGACCGAATCGACCACGATGTTCGGCATCGACGTCGAATCGCTGCACGCTTCCATGCGGAGTTGCGCCGCTTGCCCGGTGTCGAACACTGCTGGCCGGCCGCGATCGCACCGTGGCAGGGATATCCGTTGCTTTGCGCGCCGAGGGTGGATGTCGCGGCACTGATCGCAGAGGCGGGCGCACGGGGCGTGGAACTGCGACGTTATTATTACATGCCCTTGCACCGCACGCGCATGTTCGCTCGGTTCGCCGATGGAGAACTGCCCGTGACGGATCGGTTGTCGTTCGGCATGGTGTGCTTGCCGGTTTATTCGGATATGACAGAAGCCGAGCAACAGCGGGTACTTGATACGCTGTGTCCACTGCTCGGCTGAACCGGCATTGCCTACACCGTGATCGCCAATTCCCGCTGCGCCCGTTGCCAATCCTCCGGAACGCCGATATCGATGAAATAGGCATCCGACCGATGCACCAAGGGATGAATACTGGTTATATTCGGAGCCACCAGATCCTGCTCGAAGGAAAATGCCTGGTCATGCCCGTAATCGTCCAGTAGCCAACGCGCCGCACAGTAGCAGCCGCCATTTATCCAACCGGGCACCCCGGCCTGCTTTTCGGCGAAACCCTGCACCACCCCGAAACGATCGAAAAGCACCTGGCCATAACGAGCGCAATCCGGCACCCGTTTCACCGCCATGGACAAGCGTGCCGCGACACTGCGGTGGGCGGTGTACATGGCATCGACGTCCACGGGAAACAACGTGTCGCCGTTGACCACCAACGCATGGTCGTCTTCCAGTAACTGGAATGCCTGGCGAATGGCGCCTCCGGTCCCCAGTGGGTGCTCTTCGACGGAATAGCGTAGCGTGATGCCGTGGGCGCGGTTTCCGAACCGCGCACGGATCATTTCCCACTGATAGGACACGGCCAGCACCGATTCTGTCACGTCTTGACTGCCAAGCCAGGCGAGTACGTGGTCCAAAAAAGGTCGCCCCGCGACGGGAGCGAGAGGCTTGGGAACATCAGGAACCGTTTGCCGCAGCCGGGTTCCCAATCCTCCGGCCAGTATGATCGCTTGCATGTCTGTTCTCCTTGCCGAACATTGCCTCTTCCATCAAGCCGCACAGCACATGGCCCAGCACGATATGACATTCCTGGATACGCGCCGTCTCCTGCGCCGGAACGCGCACGCAAAAGTCACATAGAGCCCGCATGCGGCCGCCATCGGCGCCGGTCAAGCCCACGGTGCGAATATCGCGAAATCGGGCCGCTTCCAAGGCTTCGAGAATATTGGGTGAGTTGCCCGAGGTGCTCAGTGACAGCAGCACGTCGCCCGGCCGGCCATGGGCTTCGACCTGCCGGGCGAAAACCTTTTCGTAGCCGTAATCATTACCGACCGCCGTTAGAATGGACGTATCGGTAGTCAGCGCGATGCCGGCCAGTCCCGGCCGATCGAAAGCAAAACGGCTGACCAATTCCGCCGCCAGATGTTGGGCATCGGCGGCACTGCCGCCGTTACCGGCAAACAAGATCCGATTGCCCCGGCGCAAGGCTTCGATGCATTCTTGCGCAACCCGTTTGACCAAGCCGATCAAGGCGCCGTCATCCAGCATCCGCGTTTTTACCAATATGGAATCGGCGATCTGGGCCCGAATGCTGTCTTCCATCACACGTTCCATCCCTGCGCCCCCCCTTTGGTGAAATGGAACCGATAGGGACTGCCGCCGAAGGGTTTTAGCGCTTCGGTGACTTCGAGCTTCCGGGTCGGCTCGACAAACAGCATCATGAATCCGCCACCCCCAGCACCCGATAATTTCGCCGCTAGCGCGCCGGCGCCCATTGCGGTTTCGTAAATGTATTCGACCAGCGGATTGGATACCGAGCTCGACGTATGCTTCTTTGCCTGCCAGGACTCGGCCAGAATGTCCGCCATGCGCCGCACGTCGGACTTGAGCAGCGATTCTTTCATGGCCTGGGCCGCTTCCTTGACCGAATGCATGGCGGTTAGGAAATCGCTGTTGCCGGTGGATGCAATCTTCGACTGGTCATCGATGATTTTCGCCGATTCCCTGGATAGACCGGTGAAGAACAGCATCATGTGGCACTCGAGTTCATTGACGATTTCGTCTCGGATGCGTAGCGGATTGACGATCACGCGGTCATCGCTGTGAAACTCGATGAAATTGAAACCTCCGAAGGTGGCGGCGTATTGATCCTGCTTGCCCCCTGCAAGAGCGCAGTCGTGACGTTCGATGCGGTAGGCGAGTTGGGCCAGATCGTACTCCCCCAGCGGCAGCTGCAGCAGCTGCTGATAGGCGCGCAATATCGCTACCACCATGGTCGAGGAGCTGCCCAGACCGCTGCCCGGAGGCGCATCGGAGTAAGTGGTCACTTGCACCGGCAACGGCTCGCCATCGTTGAACATGGCCACCACGCTATTGTAGATCGCCTTGTGCAAACGCAACTCGCCTTCCACGGCAAGCTCGGGCACAGCTTCGCTTTGCCATTGCTTGCCGAGGTCTTTGGCGTCGAATCCGACCTGGGCGTCCGCGCGCAGCTCGATGGTGCAATATGCGTGCATGGAAATGGTGGCATTGAGCACGCAGCCGCCATAGGTTTCGCTGTACGGCGACACGTCGGTGCCGCCGCCTGCGAGTCCGAGACGCAGCGGCGCCCGGGCGCGCACTTTGAGCGCCGGTTCAGCGCGCTTTCGGATTTCTACGCCCGGCATATCGGCGTCACTCGCCAAAGCGGTTTTGGGAATGCGGACGATCGATGCCATGGCGTCACCTTTTCGTTAACCAGCGGCAATATCACCGGGACCAGAACCGGCTGCCTCTACCGACGCGGGCGCGCCAGTAGTCGAGCAAATCATTCATGGTGGTTTCGAAGCCGATCTCCGGCTGCCAGCCGGTATGTTGCGTGAATTTGCTCGTGTCGGGCACTTGCAGATCGGCATCGATGGGCCGCAAACGTTCGGGATCGGTCTCCACCCGAATGTCCTTGCGCGTCGAGCAGCTCAGCAAATAGTCCAGCATTTCGCGCACGCTGCAGGTATAGGCCCCGCCGATGTTGTAATACTGACCGGGTGTGGGATTCACGGTCACCAGCAGGTAATACGCGCGCACAGCATCGCGCACATCGGCCCAGGTGCGCAGGGAGTCGAGATTGCCGGTCTTGACCACCGGCGGAATCAGATCCGCTTCGATCATGGCGATCTGCTTTGCGAACGTGGACTCGGCGAACACGTCGCCGCGACGCGGTCCGGTGTGGGTAAACATGCGCGTAGTCATCACCTTCATGCCATAGGCTTCGCCATAGAAGCGGCCAATCAGGTCGGTGCCGACTTTGGAAATGGCATAAGGGGACGCCGGGTGAAAGGTGACCTCCTCGTGAATAGGCAGCTTTTCGCGCGGCACCCTGCCAAACACTTCCGAAGACGCACATACGTGCACCACCGGGTCCAGTTCGCTCAAACGAATTGCTTCCAACAGATTGGACGTGCCGGTGACATTGGTCTGTAAGGTATCCGCCGGTGAATCGAAACTGGTTTTTGGGTAACTCTGGGCGGCGAGATGAAACACATAGTCCGGCCGTGACAGTTTGAGCACATTCAACAGCGAACCGAAATCGTTCAGATCGCCATAATGAAAAAACACACGCTCGCGGGCGTTCACCCGCTCCAGTAAATGCTCGACGTTGTCCATGGGGCTGCGCCAGCGACACATGCCGTGCACTTCCCAATCGGTGTTGACCAGCAGATAGTCGCTCAAATGCGAACCCACCATGCCCGTGACACCTGTGATCAAGGCGCGTTTAGAAGTCATGGACCTGTTGGCCTCCGTTTGCACCGATCCCGAATTCCAGGCGCATGGCTTCTTGCAAACTGCGTGGTCGACGTCCGAGCAGCGCAGCAAGGTAGCGCGAATCCATATCGATCACTCGGGGCCGGGCTCGGTAAAAGTCTTCTCCTGGATCGCGCACCGTAAACCGCAAGGCTGGCGCACATAGAGCTTGAAAGGACTTGGCGATGTCGGCGCGCGAGTAAAGATTTTCTCCGCCGACATTGACCCAAGGCGCGTCGATCGTGAGCCAGCGTTCGAAGACCGCAAACACGGCATCGACTACGTCATCGATATGCACCACGCGTCGGTCCAGTGGAACAAACACGTCGGCCTCTTCGCCCCGCTCGGCGCATTGCGCCAAAAGGGAGGTAAAGCGATCGTCCCGAGAAAACACGTAAGACAAGCGCAATGCCTTGAACCGCTCGCGACGTTGAAACTGCGCTTCAACCTCCCGTTTCATGTGCGCGTACTCGCCCACCGGCTGCGGCGATGTCCATTCGTCGCACACCTCCGAGCGTTCGCCGTACACCGTATCGCTAGATGCGAACAACACCCGCGCGCCGCGTGCCAACGCCCCTTCGATGAACGCCATGGTGCCGTCCACATTCACCGAGCGGCAGTGCTGAGGGTCTTTACGACACTGATCCGGGGCCGAAATCGCGGCCAGCAACACGACGCGGGAATCATCGTCCAGTTGTGCATAATCGAACGCCTCAGGGCGTGCCAGATCCAAAAGCAGGTCGCCGTCCCTGGGGTGGGAAGACGTAAATCTGACGGCGATTTGCCGGTGGGCGGCCGCGGCGGCAAGCCGGCGCGCAATGCAACCGTTCTTGCCGATGATCACCAACATCTCTTGGAATCACTCATATGCTTTATTTTTCCGTCACTTAAAAGCGTTCCCGAACGGTTGCCAGCGACCCGTGGAACAGAGCAGAGCCGCGCCGCCGTCCTTACCGACATGCGAAGCAATTGGCGTGCCATGGAATACATCACCGACGGCTAGGGCACCGCCGCCGCGCTTAGAGAAAGTTGAACAGCGACAAACCCTGCACTTTCACGTAACTCTGTTGCGCTGCCTGCAAGCCGGTCATCTGCAGATTCAAGTCGCTGATCGCCTTTGCGTAGTCCAAGTCCTGCAGAGACGAGCGTGTCTGTTCGAACTGCAGTATCGCGGAATCGTTGACGCCGCGCTGCGTGTCGATTGCGTTGAGCCGCGAGCCTATGCGCGATTGCGCATTGACGATATTGTTCATGGCGGCATCGATATCGTTCAGGCGTGTCGCGTCCGGCGCGTTGCTATCGAGTTCGCCGGCCATGTCGTAGAGCATCTTGAACACATCGTCGGCGGTGCCCGGAATGTTCATGAATACGCCGTCGCCGGCATCGCCCACTGCCACATGGCGGGTAGGTCCGACCTGCAGGGTGCGCTGCCCCTGGTCGCCGTTGTAGGCGTAGGTCCCGGCGCCGTTATCGGTAATCGGCTGCGTGCCGGTCTTGAAACCAGAGAACAAATACTCGCCGTTGGCGTCCTTGGTATTGGCCAAGCTCACCATCGTATCGAGCACTTGGTGCACTTCGGTGGCGGCGGCTTTGCGCGAATCGGCGCTTTGCGAACCGTTGGCCGCTTGCACCATTAGCTCCCGGGCCCGCTGCAGCAAATCGACCATGCTGCCCAAAGTGCCTTCCTCCACTTGCAGGCGGCTCTCGGCAGCGTCTGCGTTGCGTTGAAATTGCTTCGTGGTATCGATGACTTTGGCCAGATCGAGCACACTTGCGGCCGCGGCCGGATCGTCCGATGGCGATTGAATTCGACGCCCCGTGGAGAGCTGCATTTGCGTGCGCGCGGTGCGACTTTGCTGTTCGATGATGGCGTTGATGGCCTGCTGTTGCACGAGATTGGTGGACACGCGCATGACTTACCTCCCCACCGCAGCGAGCACGGATTGGAACAATGTGTTGGCAACGCTGATGGCCTGGGCCGATGCTTGATAGGCTTGCTGGAATCGCACCAGATTGGCGGCCTCTTCGTCCAGATTGACGCCCGACACCGCCTCCCGCGCCGCTACCGCCTGATCCAGCAACTGCGACTGCGCTTTGCCGGCAAGCTCCGCCTGACGAGTGCGGGAACCCACATCTCCGACCATGCCGCCATAGGCGTCCACCAGGGTCGTGCGCCCGCTGTCGAGCGCGCCTTGGTCCGGCACTCCGGCAAGCAATACCGCATTGCGGTTATCACCGACGCCGCCCGTGTTGGCCGCCACGGTGAATACATCGCCGGCAGCCGGAGTGCCTTTGAGCTGCATGGTCCAACCGTTGTACGTGATGTCGGCACCCGAGGTGTAACTCACGCCGCTCGCCAACGTGCTGCCGGTGGTCACGTCGTACACATCGAATGTGGTCGCGGGACTGTTGAATGTGATGGTGACCGTATCCTTGAGGTTCGCATTGACCGGTGACGGCGGATTCACACTGCCCGCGCTGATCGAGCCGGTACCGGTGTTGGCGCCAGCTGCGCTGGTCGCAATCGGTGCCGCGGCGGCGATATCGTTGGTGTGACTGATGGCCATGCCGATGCTTTGCGCGCCGGCGCGGGTCGGGCGCACCAGGAAACGATCGCCATCGTTCATGGTGCCTGCAACGCTGAACTGAAGACCGTCCACGGTCACTGCGCTACCGGGAAACCCGGCGGCGCCGATATCGGTAGTGCTGCCGTCGGTGAGACGGGTGAGCGTGTAATTGCTGCCGCTACGCGAAATCTGATAATTGCTGGTAGTGAGCTTGCTGATATCGGTGATTGTCGCCGACACCGCCCCACTGCCTGTATTGTTGCTGTTGGTCAATACTTCCGGAGTTGCGATTTTGAAGAAATCGCCGCCGATGTTGCCGTTGAGATCCTGCCCGAGTTTGTGTTGATCATTGAATGTGGCACCGAGGGCGATGGCCACCCGGCCCAGATCGTTCATCGCCGGATCGAGAATGTTGTCGCGAAAATCCAGCGTACCGCCCAGTTCGCCCCCGTTGAGTTGCGAAGTAATGTTGGTGCTGTTACCGCTGGAATCGATATACGCAACCTGCTTGCGGCTCGGATCGTAGGGATCATTGACGGCTGCCAGCTTCTGGGCCGAGCTGCCGACCACCAGGCTTTGGCCGTTGCCGATGAAGACATTCACCGAACCGTCGTCCTGCTTGACGGTCGAAAGCGATACCTTTTCCGCCAATTCGTTGAGCAACTGGTCGCGGCGGTCGAGCAGATCGCCCGACACTTGACCGTTCGGCCCCTTGGGTGAGTTGATGATGTCACTATTGACGTCGGCGATCGACTGGGCCAGGGAATTGATGTCGCGCACCTGGCCGTCGATGCGGGTGTTGACGCCGTTGCGCAAATCGTCGAGGCGACTGAACAAATCATTGAACCGCGACGTCATGGACTGGCCTTCGCTCAGCACCACTTGGCGCGCCGCGGTCGAGGTCGGGTCCGAAGCCAGGTCCTGCACGGCGTTGAAGAAATTCTGCATCACGGGGGTGATGCCGGTTTCCGGATCGGCCAGCATATTGTCGATCTGCACCGCGAGATCATAGGTAGCGTTGCTCTGGCTCGACAGCGAAGTCGTGCTGCGCACCTGCGAACCCAGGAATTCGTCGTACACGCGGCGCACGCTTTGCACATCGACACCGCTGCCGACGTAATTGCCGCCCAGATACTGCGGCGAGGCGGCACTGAGTTCCACACGCTGGCGGCTGTAGCCAGGCGTATTGACGTTGGTGATGTTGTGGCTGGTGGTATTGAGCGCGCGCTGATAGGCGAGCAGTCCCGAGACCGCCGTGCCCAGCAAGTCAGCCATGGCGCACCTCCCCTGCTCCGACAGCGTCGGACGCACCAGCGCCGCGCACAGCGCGGCTCAACCCTTTAACGGCCGACGGCATCATAGATTGAGCGCTCCGAGCGCGTCCCGAAGCGTATCGCCGTCGAGAATATTTTTGATTTTGCTGGCATAACCGGGGTCCGTCGCATAGCCTGCCCGCTGCAATCCGTCGACAAAGCCATGGGCGTCGCTGGCGCCGACGGCGTTCTGGTAACGCGGGTTGGTTTTCAGAAACCGCACATAGTCGTCGAAGCTCTCTCCCAGCGATGGATAGGCGCGGAAAGCCGCGCGTTCCTGGGCCATGACGCCGCCGCGGAACTCCAAGGTCTGTGCCGCCACCTTGTCGCCATTCCAACTGTCGTCGGCTTTGATCCCGAACAGATTGTTGGAGCTGACGCCGTCGGCGCGCGGCAGAATGTGCTGTCCCCAGCCGGTCTCCAGCGCCGCCTGGGCAACCAAAACTTCCGGCGCGATCCCCAGCGCGGCCGCGGCGGTCTTGGCGTGATCCCAGATGGCTTGTACGAACTGCAGCGGCTGGTCGAACCACCGCTTCGCGTCGGCGTCGCTTGCGCTTGCCGCGTTGGCCTTCGGGTCTGCCAGCGCCACCAGCGGTTGCGTGCTGTCGACACCCAACAGCGACTTGGCGGCCGCGTCGGTCGTACGCAGCAAGGTCGCCGCCAAACTGCCGGTGACATTCTCTTTTGCAGATGCATCGGAGTTGCCTGCGTCGGGCAGATTGCTGCCCAGTTGCCGCACCATGGCGTCGGCGATGCCAAGGCCACCCTTCTCCGCCAGACTCAGCGATATCTGGCTGTCGAACATGTCGCGGTACATGCCGCTTTGTTCACTGTCGAACAAGCCGTCGCCCATGCTCGCTTCGCGCATGCTTTTGAGCACCATTTGCATGAAGATGGCTTCGAATTGCTTGGCTACCGCCTGCAGGCTGCCTTTCGGATCCTGTTTCGCGTCACGCCGCAGCGCGGCCAGACCGTTGAAGTCGGTGTAGACAGCAGTTTGTGGGTCGTTCGCCATATCGCTTCCCGTTATCATTGCGCCTTGTCGGTGCAGGCCGCGTCGGGTCCGCGCTGCGCGCTTGACCCGACCTACGTGTTTGATCCGGCTTGCGTGCCGATCCTTGGCTTCGCCGCGTCGGGTCCGCGTTGCGCGCTTGACCCGACCTACGTGTTTGATCCGGCTTGCGTGCCGGTCCTTGGCTTCGCCGCGTCGGGTCCGCGCTGCGCGCTTGATCCGACCTACGCGTTTGATCCGGCTTGCGTGCCGGTCCTTGGCTTCGCCGCGTCGGGTCCGCGCGGCGCGCTTGACCCGACCTACATGTTTGACCCGCCTCCGGGCCTGCAGGGCTGGACGCAACCGTTCAAATCACAATCAGTTCCGCGCGCAACGCACCCGCTTCTTTCAGTGCTTCGAGAATCGCCACCAGATCACCGGGAGCTGCGCCGACCCGATTCACCGCGCGTACGATTTCATCCAGTTCCACACCCGGGTTGAACAGGAACATGCGTTTGGCTTCCTGAGTGATCTGGACGTCCGATTGCGGCACTACAGCGGTTTGGCCGCCGGACAACGGCGCCGGTTGGCTGACCACAGGACGCTCGGTAATGGTGACAGTGAGACTGCCGTGGCTGACTGCGGCCGGTTGCACGCGCACGTGACTGCCGATCACCACAGTACCCGTTCGCGAATTGACCACGATGCGGGCCGGCGCGTCGCCCGGTTCGACGTCGATATTTTCGAGCAGGGAAACAAATGCCACGCGCTGGCCGGGATCGCGGGGCGCGCTCACTTGCACCGATGTCGCATCCAAGGGTCGTGCACTGCCGGCGCCGACGGTGCGATTGATTGCAGTCGAGACGCGGTTGGCAGTGGTGAAATCCGAGTCGTTGAGATTGAGAACAATGTAATCCCCGCGATCGAACGGATTTTCCACTGCACGTTCCACGGTAGCGCCGTTCGGGATCCGCCCGGCGCTGGGAATGTTGACCGTGACTTTCGAGCCGTCATTACCTGAAGCGCCGAAGCCGCCGACGATCAGGTTGCCCTGGGCGATGGCATAGATGCGGCCGTCGGCACCTTTGAGCGGCGACATCAACAAACTGCCGCCGCGCAGGCTCTTGGCGTTGCCCAACGAGGAAACCGTGACATCGATGGTCTGGCCCTGCTTGGCGAAGGGCGGCAATTCGGCGTGGATGGCGACCGCAGCGACGTTCTTCAACTGCGGTTTGACGTTGTCTGGCACCACAATGCCGTAGCGCGCCAACATGGCCTTCAAGCTCTGCACCGTGAACGGGGTCTGGGAAGTCTGGTCGCCGGAACCGTCCAAACCGACCACCAAACCGTATCCCACCAGTTGATTGACCCGCACGCCGGCTACCGACGCCAGGTCTTTGACCCGCTCGCCGTAGGACAAGGTGCTGTAGAACAACGAAGCGCACATCAGCACCGCGCTTATCAACGTAGCGCTCAGCAGTAGCAGACCCCGGCCTTCGACTCGTTCAGACATGGCGACCCCCTCAGAAAGGCCAGATGGGACTATTGAAGAAGCGCGACAACCAGCCCTGAGCACCGGAATCGGCGACCGCCCCGCGCCCGCTGTAGGTGATACGCGCATCCGCCACGCGTGTGGACAGCACCGTATTGTCGGAACTGATGTCCACCGAACGCACAATGCCGCTCACGCGCACGTATTCCTCACCCTGATTCAGCAACACCCGCTTTTGTCCCCGCACCAGCAAATTCCCGTTGGGATAGACCTCGGCCACCGTGACCGTCACCGTACCGGTCAAGCTGTTGCTCTGGCTGCTGTCGCCGCTGCCGGCGAAATCCCGGGTCATGCCGATTTCGTTATTGAAGATTCCTTTGCCTTTCATGGTGCCGAACACCGTGGGCACGTCGGCGGCGACGCTGCTCTCCTTGCTAGTATTGGTGGTGGCGGACTTCGATGCGTTGGTCGATTCGGTCAACACGATGGTGATCAAATCGCCGACATTGTGGGCCTTGACGTCCTCGAACAGCAGTCGCGCCGAACCTTCCTGGAAGATCGAACCGCTGGCGGCCCGTTCCTTGTCATAAGAGCGGGGAATCACCGGCGCATACTCGGCGCTGTCCTTTTCCGGCAAGGCGGAACAACCGGACAGCAGCATGAACGCCAACAGCGCCAGCGCTGTGGTCAGCAGCATGCACAAACCCCGGTTGCTCATAATCTTTGGAACCTCGCGCGTCATAAATCTGACTACTATCCCGTAGCTATGCCAGAACCGTGCCAGAGACTTGAAAACATTACAGAGACTGAGACGCGTACTGGAGCATATTGTCGGTGGTGGAAATGGCCTTGGAATTCATTTCATAGGCGCGCTGGGTTTCGATCATGTTCACCAGCTCCTCGACCACGTTGACGTTGGAGCTCTCGAGAAAACCTTGGGACAGCGTGCCCAGGCCGTTCAGACCCGGCGTGCCGGCTTGCGGCGAGCCACTGGCGGCGGTTTCCTGGAACAGGTTCTGACCCTCAGGCATCAAGCCGGCGGGATTGATGAAATCGACCAGTTGGATGTTGCCTACCTGGGTCGGCGTCGCGCTGCCGGCCACCGCGACACTCACCGTGCCGTCGGAACCCACCGTAACGGACTGGGCGTTGGCCGGGATGGATACCGAAGGCTGCAAGGCATAGCCGTTAGCGGTCACCAACTGCCCCTGATCGTCGACCTTGAACGAACCGTCGCGGGTGTACGCGACATTGCCATCGGGCTTGAGAATTTGCAGGAAACCGCGGCCCTGGATGGCCACGTCGAGGGAATTGTCGGTCTGCACCACATTGCCCTGGGAAAACATTTTCTCGGTGGCTACCGTGCGCACGCCGGTACCGAGCGCCAAACCCGAGGGCAGACGTGTGTCTTGGGACGATTGGGCACCCACCTGACGGACGTTCTGATACAGCAAGTCCTCGAACACGGCGCGGCTGCGCTTGAAGCCGGTGGTATTGACGTTGGCCAGGTTATTGGAAATCACCGCCATGCGTTGTTGTTGGGCGTCGACACCGGTCTTGGCGATCCACAGAGCTGAGTTCATGGTCGTTGTCCTTTGGTTCTGATGTTCGGTTGCGTTGTGTGCGGCGTGCGCGCTTAGGCGACGCGCAGAATTTCCGATGCCTTTTCGGCGTTGTCGCGATCGGTGGACATCATCTTGATCTGCATTTCGTACTGCCTGGCCATGTCGATCATGGAAACCATCTGCTCGACCGCGTTTACGTTGCTGGACTCGAGTTCACCCGAAACCACGGTGACCTGGGCATCCGCCGGCGGCGTGCTTCCGTCGCTGGTACGCAATAAGCCCTGGGCATCCTTTGCAAGCAGCTTCGGATCCGGGTTGACGAGTTTGATGCGGTCCACCACCGCCAGGGTCGAAGCCTGCTGTCCCACCGGGAGGATGGAGATGGTGCCATCGGCGCCGATGTCGATTTTCTCCGCCGGGGGAATGGCGATCGGACCGCCGTTGCCAAGCACCGGCAGGCCGTTGGCCGTGGTCAGCAAACCGGCAGAATTGATTTTCAAATTGCCGGCACGGGTATAACCTTCGCCGCCATCCGGCGCTTGCACAGCAACGAAGCCGCGATCACGAATCGCGACATCCAGTTCGCGGCCGGTAGTCACGGTCTCGCCCTCGCTTTGATCTACGCCGGTGCCTTGTGCCTGGGCGTACACCCGCGACGGCAACCCTTGGCCATACACCGGCAATGCGCGCATCGCTGCCAGGTCGGCGCGAAAGCCGGTGGTATTGATGTTGGCAAGGTTGTTGGCGGTCATGGCCTGGGAGTCCATGGTCTGGCGGGCTCCGGACATGGCGATATAGAGCAGACGGTCCATGATGCGGCCTCGTTATCCGTTAACGGATGTTGATGATGGTCTGGGTAACGGTGTCGGCAGTGGTGATCACCTGGGCATTGGCCTGGAAGTTGCGCTGCGCGGTGATCATGCCTACCAATTGTTCGGTCAGATCGACGTTGGAGCCTTCCAGCGCACCTGACTGCACCAAGCCCAAACTACCGGTGCCGGGACCGCCCACCAAGGCAGCGCCCGACTCGTAGGTTTCGGCCCATGCGGTATCGCCGATCTGACGCAGACCCTGGGGATTGGAAAAATTCGCCAATGCCACCTGCGCCAAGGTCGAGGACTGGCCGTTGGTGTAACGGGCCGTCACGATGCCGGTCTCGCCGATGTCCACACCGGACAAGCGGCCCGTGCTGAAGCCATCCTGGTTCAGGCTGTTGACCGAGAAGTTACTACCGAACTGCGCGGTATTGCCCAAGCCCACGTCGATGGTAAAAGCCGAAGCGCCGCCCGACGCCGCGATGGTGCCGCTGGCAACGCTCGCAGTACTGGTCAGGGAGCCGGAAGCGTCGAAGTTGACCGTACGAGCTGCACCGGAGCCGGTGGCGTTCACCTGGGTACCGTCCACCGACATGTACATGTTCCACTCCGAAGTGCTGCCCGCAGGAGCGCCGCCGGACACCGATGGCTGCTTGACGAAGTACATGGTGGTCAGGCGCGGATTGCCCAGGCTGTCGTAAGCGGTGAAAGTAGTCGAGTTGTGATAGGTGCTGGGATCGGTCATGTCGAACGGCACAGCAGTCGAGTCGATCGGCGTCACGCGCGAGTCCAGATTCGCCGACACATCGACACCTGTGGTTTGATTCGGCGGCAGATCGGCGGTAGACAACTGCAGATCGCCCAGCGCGCCGGTGATGTTGCCGCTGGCGTCGGCGGCATAGCCGGTCAGGCGCTGGGCCTGGCTGTTGACGATGTAACCGTCGCGATCGACGCCGAAGGCGCCGGCGCGGCTATAAACGTTGACGCCGTTGTCGCTCAAGCGGAAGAAACCGGAACCGCTGATGGCCAGATCCAGGTTGTTGTCGGTGAAGCTGACGTTGCCCTGGTTGAATTGCTGGCTCACGGAAGACACTTTAACGCCGCTACCGATGGCATTGGCGGTGACGCCGAGATTGGTGGTGGCGTAGATATCGGCGAATTCCGCACGCGACTTCTTGAAACCGGTGGTACTCGCGTTGGCGACATTGTTGCCGATCACGCGCAGTTCCGATGACGCTGCATTCAGACCGCTCAGTGCAATACGAAATGGCATGGCTGTGTTCTCCTAAAAGGACTCTTAACGAATCTCGCGCAAACTCGAGAGGGCTAAAGACCCGAGGCCGGCGAGATTGACCTGAGGTTCCTGACCGACGCCGCCGAAGGTCACGCTTTCCACAGGCGCTTGCGCGAAGCGATCGAGGTCCACGTTGTCACCACCGATCACGGCTTGAGCCTGCACTTTGTAAAGACCGGGCTGCAGCGCGGAACCGTCGTCCGCGGTGCCATCCCAGCGATAATCCTTCAGTCCTTTCTCCTGGGCACCCAACGACATGTGTTTGATCACCTGTCCGGCGCCGTCCAGGATGCTGAGGACGACATCGGACGCGTTGTCCGGCACATCCACTGCACCGGACAGACCGTTGCTGTCCAAGAGCCCGTACTGAGTCGGCGCGAGCACGTTGCGACCCACCAGGGATGCACTCTGCAGGCTCTGGTTGGAAACCATGGAGCTGGCGAAGGTGTCGAAGGACTTCTGCAAGTCCTGAATACCCTGCACCGAACTGAACTGAGCGATCTGCGTCATGAACTCGCCGCTTTGCATGGGTTTGAAGGGATCCTGGTTGGCAAGTTGAGTGGTCATCAGCTTCAGAAAATCCTGCTGTCCCAGTTGATCCTTGGCTTTCGCTGTCGGCGCCGCAGCCAAGCCTGCATTCAAATACGAACTATCGATTGGACTCGTCATCACTGTCACCTTCGGGCTTATTCGCCCATCCTGATCGTGGCCATCATCAACTGCTTGGTGGTGTTCAGCACTTGGACGTTGTTCTGGAAACTGCGCGAGGCCGACATCATGTTGGCCATTTCTTCCACAGGATTGACGTTCGAGTGGTACACGTAGCCGTCGGCATCGGCGAGCGGATTGCCGGGTTCATGCACTTTTTCGGGCTCGCCGGTCTTCTCGACGATGCCGAGCGTGCGCACGCCGACATCCGAGCCGTCGCTGTTGCGAGCGCGATCGAGAACGGCGGCGAACACCGGTTCGCGCGCGCGGTACACATCTTTGGGATCGCCGCTCATGCTGTTGACGTTGGCCATATTGCTGGCGACGGTATTGAGGCGCACCGATTGGGCACTCATGCCCGAACCTGCGATGTTGAATACGGAAAACAGTGACATGGCTTATTGATCCTTCATTGCGTTGACCATGCCGCGAAAGCGGCCGCTGAGAAATTTCAACGTCGCCTGATAGCGCAACGCGTTTTCGGCGAATGCCGCTTGTTCGGCATCGATATCGACCGTGTTGCCGTCGAGGGAGGACTGACTCGGAACGCGATACAGCAATTCGCCGCCGGGAAGATCAGCGCCGCGGGCTTGGATGTGATTGGGATTGGTGGCGACCAGGCGCACACTGTGACCGGCCTGCTGCAAAGCGCTGCGAAAGTCGATGTCCCGCGCCTTGTAGTCCGGGGTATCGGCATTGGCCAGATTCGAAGCCAATACACCGGCACGACGCGACTGCAGATACAATGCTTGCTCGTGGCTGCCCAGGGCCTTGTCGAAATTGATTGCCATCTTGCGCTCCATAGCTGATTGCCATTGCGAGCGAATAAAGCAACTGCCGTGCCAAATCTTATTTTATCGATTTTTCAGGCGGTTGAGTGCCGTCATGAGCGGCATGCCGGCCTCGGATCGGCGAGTGTTTGCCATCCTGGCGGCAATTGCGGCAATTGCGGCAAGCCGGGCGGGGCGTGCGTGGCCGAACGCCACGGCGGGAACCTGAGCGCGGAAACGCGGCTCGCGCGAATCGACGGTATTCGTCGGAAATCGGGATTCAGCGCTGCGGGAGATCGAATAACACGACCGGCAAGGTTGCCGAGCGCGAACAAGGCCGGGGCCGTCAGCCTTTCAGGCGATACACAACACCACCGCCGTGACGCACCATCTCGAATGCGTCGCTAAGACCGGTAATGGACTCGGAGCCACCGAGGAACAGGTAGCCACCAGGGTTGAGCGCGCGGCCTAACCGCTCCAGGATGTCGCGCTTGGAATCGCCTGAAAAGTAGATCAACACATTGCGGCAAAAGATCACGTCGAAGCGCCCCAGCAAGGCATAGCTTTGCAGTAGGTTCAGCTCGCGGAACTGCACCCGCTTGCGAACCGCGGGAATGATTTCCATCATATCGCCTTCGAGTCTGAAGTAACGCTGTTTACGCTCGAGGGACAGACCCCGCGCCATGGAAAGCGAATCGTAGCGCCCTGAGCGGGCTTGATTCACGATCGCCGGAGAAATATCCGTGGCAACGATGGCGACTTCACCGCTCATTACCCCCGGATTGGACATCTGGAACTCGTGCACGATCATGCTGATCGAATAGGGTTCCTGGCCCGAGGAACAGGCCGCGGACCATACCCGGATCGGGTTTCGCCGCAATTTGCCGAGTTCGGGGAAGATCAGCTCCTTCAACGTCGCAAACGGATGGTTGTCGCGGAACCAGGATGTTTCGTTGGTGGTCATCGCTTCGACGATACGGCTGCGCAACGGGGTTTGCGCATCGCGCTTGATTGCGGCGACCAAGTCTGCGAACGATTTCAGATCGAACTCGTGCATGACGCGGCTGAGACGGCTGGACACGAGGTATTGCTTGTTTTCGCCCAGGACGATGCCGCACGCTTTCTCAAGAAAAGTGCGAAAATCCCGATATTCTTCCGGGCTGATCACGGTCGCGGACAAAGTCGTGTTCCGTTGCTGAAGGTTAGAAATCACGCGCATGCACAACCGTTCACAACGGCACGCCGCGCGACAAATTCATTTAGCACGCACACGCGCGCCGCCGCAAGAAAAAGTCGGACCATGTTGCTGGGGCAGGTTGGGAAAGGCGCGTCAGCGTGTAATCAGACCGCTATCGCCGCCGCGCCGCTCAATTCGTCCAACGCCGCGGTGACGCCGGTCGCCAGCTCGTCGGGATCGAACTTGGCGATGAACTTGTTAGCACCCACTTTTTCCACCATCGCATTATTGAACACACCGCTGAGCGACGTGTGTAAAAGCACGTACAACTGATTTAAGCGGGGATCCTTGCGCAATTCGGTGGTCAACGTATAGCCATCCATCTCCGGCATTTCGACGTCGGAAATCACCATTGAAACGTTGTCGAAAATCGCCCCTTCGCTGGCCCAATTCTGGAGCATGTCCAGCGCTTCACGACCGTTGCGGGCGAGGACACAGTCGAAGCCCAATTGCTGCAGGGTGCGTTTGACCTGATTGCGCGCAACACTGGAATCGTCGACCACTAAAATGCGACGGACGTTTTCGCGGCTACCCAGGCCCGCACGCACATCTTCGGAAATGTCGCCCTGGGTACCGATCACCTCGGACAGCACTTTCTCCACGTCGATGATTTCGACCAGTTTGTTATCCACGCGGGTGACCGCCGTTAGATAGCTGCGCATGGCGGAGCCTTTCGGCGGCGGCAGGATTTCTTCCCAATTCATATTGACGATGCGATCCACGGCCCCGACGAGGAAACCTTGGATGCGACGGTTGTACTCGGTCACGATCACGTAGCAGGTTTGCAAATCCGCGACCGGGGCCCGTCCGATCGCCATGGCCAAATCGATTACCGGAATGGTTTTACCGCGCATGTGGGCGACGCCGCGCACCACCGGGTTGGCATTGGGCAGGCGCGTGAGCGGCGGACACTGGACGACCTCCTGCACCTTGAACACATTGATACCGAATAACTGCGAACCGCCGACGCGAAACAAAAGCAGTTCCAGGCGATTGTGCCCCGCCAGGCGAGTCCGTTGATCGACACTGTCCAAGAGCCCTGCCATCTTCATCTCCAAATGTATCGTGGCTTTGGTGGTTTATCGGCCGCGATCCGCCGAAGCTTAAGGCCGCGCTTTTCGGCACGGGATTTGCTGGTAGAACTCCGGAGCGGGCTACGCGTCGCATCTCTGACGCTTGCCCACCGGATTGGGAATTGGGTGTTATATTGTTGATCATCGAAAAAAAATGGTTGCACGCTCTATTCTTGGCGGCCGCGTTCTGCAGCTTCGGGGCGCACGGCGAACGCGCAGCGATACAGTCCACGGATAGTATCCGCGCCCGCGCCAAGGAGTTCTTGGCGGCGCGGCTCGAACCGTCGCAGCGAAACGATGCACAAATCGAGGTCGGAAGGCTCGATCCGCGTTTGCGCCTGCGGCAATGCGACGCCCCCCTGCAGGCCTTTGCCGTGGGTCATCGGCCGAGCATCGGCGCCACCAGCGTTGGCATTCGCTGTGACGACCACAAACCGTGGACGTTGTATGTCACCGCTCAAGTAGTGGTATACGGCGACGTCGTCGTCGCAGCCCGCGCCGTCAACCGCGGCGATGAAGTACGTCCGGGCGATCTGCGCCTGCAACGCAAAGATTTATCCAAACTAGCCTACGGTTATCTGACCCAGCTGCAGTCAGCCACGGGGAAAGTCCTGAAACGGAACTACATCAGCGGCGACGTCGTACAACCCGATCAACTGCAGGCGCCGAAACTGGTCAAGCGCGGGCAGCAGGTCACCCTGCACGCTGAAACTGGGGGCATCGAAGTGCGGATGGCCGGAACGGCCTTGAGCGACGGTGCGGCCGGCGACCGGATCCGAGTCCGCAACAGCCGCTCCAATCGCATCGTCGAAGGCGAAGTCGAGGCGGAGGGCGTGGTCAAAATTCGAATTTGAGCATCAGGCGCATCCCGCCGGGACCGCGCATGGCGACGATGTTAAACTTGGGTGAACTACTCCACATCTATACGTTAAAGTTCTAATGCGAGTAGCCGTTACAGAGTGCGGAAAGGTACATTAGTTACCGAGGAGCATTTGCAATGGCTATAGAAATCAATAGGTTAAACGGGCCCAGCAGTCAGGGGACGGAAACCGGACAGGTTTCGTCGGCGAGCAACAATACTCATCATTCTCAAACCGCGTCTTCCCAGGACCCGGCGCGTGTCGATTCCGTCAACCTCACGGATACCGGCCGCCAGTTGTCCCGCTTGGAAAGCGAAATTCGCAACGTCCCGGTCGTGGACACGAAACGAGTGGATTCGGTGCGCGAGAGCGTCAACGACGGCACCTATACCGTCGACAACCGGGCCGTGGCCCACAAATTGATGCAATTCGAAGCCTATCTACCCAATAACTGAGAACGGCTACGCTCATGAGCACGCACCCGGGACCGCAGTTGGCGAAATTGATGGACCAGGAGATCGAGACGGCACGAACGCTGCTCGACACGCTGCAGGACGAGACCCGAGCGCTCGGGCGGGACCCGGACGCACTGGAACAGGCGGCGCAACGTAAGCAAGGCTTGGTCAGTCGCATGGAAAGCCTGCACAACCAGCGCTGTGCGTTGTTGCAAAGCAGCGGCTGCCCCGCATCGCGCGGCGGCTTGGAGACATTCATCAACCGGTTCGACCACGGCGGGCGGTTACGCAACCGTTGGGCGAGTCTGCTGGAGATCACCGGACAATGTCGCGACGCCAACCTGAGCAACGGCGCGGCGGTGGAGTTGAGCAGACAACACTTGCGCCAGGCGTTGGCGGCACTCCACGGACAATCGTCGCAAACGGTCACCTACAGTGCCAGCGGTGAAAGCCAAGCCGCCGCATTCAGCCGCGTGTTGGCAAAGGCCTGACCGGGCTACCGCGCAATCCGGGGGCACGGCCGCAACGCCGGCCAGCGCCCGACCGACTCCGGATCGACCTCCAATCCCCTTCGGTACGGCGCCGCGCGCTGCGCCAGCGTGCCATATGCGCT
Source organism: uncultured Gammaproteobacteria bacterium (assembly GCA_963849825.1). Lineage (GTDB taxonomy): Bacteria > Pseudomonadota > Gammaproteobacteria > JASBUN01 > JASBUN01 > CAVXJN01. Next base: position 203,949 of record CAWKIK010000003.1, read on the forward strand.
CAACCATTTTCCTGCTGCTGCCGACAACCCCAATCAGGAGCTGACCGCGCCGGTAAGCGTAGTGGCTAGGCCGGCCACGAGCCGTTCGTCTGTGAGGAAAATTCCGTTGGCCCAAGGCGATCCCATCCGCGATCCGCAAATCATTGCCAGCCTGCTGCGCCGGATCGCGGACCAGCGCGTGCTGTTGCGCGTGACCGTGCCGGGCTTTCGCAGTAGCTACAACAGCGCCATATTGCGCATTGACCCGCAACAGGATTTTTTGATCCTGGATGAGCTCAATCCGCGCCAGGGCCACGAACGTTTGATCGAGGTTCGACGCCTGAATGCCAGCGCCGCGGTCCAAGGTGTTGAAACCCGCTTCAGCGCTGACCTGGCGGAAATCGGCGACTCGGCCGGTATCGCCTATTATCGCCTGCCTTTCCCGAAACAAGTGCTGTATGTTCAGCGGCGCACCAGCTTCCGGGTGAAAGTCAGCATGACCGCACCCATTGCCGCGATCTTCGAACACGGCGAGGGCCCTTCCCTGCGCGGCCGCATCCTCGATTTGTCCGAGGGCGGCATCGGCGTCGAGTTCAGCCAATTCGTCACCTTGCGCCCGGGCGAGATCGTACCCTGCCAAATGCGGCTGCCGGACGGCCGCCAAGTGGGATGCAAACTGGAAGTGCGGCATTGCAGCGCCACCCAGGATCCAGCACGTGTGCGCATCGGCGGCCGGTTCGTGGAGCTGCAGCCGCAGCGGCGCAAAGCGTTGTCGCGCCTGGTCGCCGACTTGCAAAGGGAGCTGATCCGCAAGCAGCCGCGCGGTTAGCGACAGTAGATGGCGACGCCGGGGATCGGAGTGTTAGAATACGGCGCTGCTGACGCGTTCGGCAGACTTACGGGGCGGTAGCTCAGCTGGGAGAGCGTCGCGTTCGCAATGCGAAGGTCGGGAGTTCGATCCTCCTCCGCTCCACCAAATTTCCCCGCCGCGGGCGTCCGCGCCCGCTTTTCTTTCGAAATTGATCACCCGGCCCTTGTAGCTCAGCTGGATAGAGCAATCGCCTCCTAAGCGGTAGGTCGCAGGTTCGAATCCTGCCAAGGGCACCACGTCTTGGGGCTCAACCGTCGCGCCGGGCCTCGATCACGTTGGGCAACTGTCCGATCTTGTCCAGCAACCGGCTCAGCTGGCGCAGATCGCTGATTTCCATCGACAAGCGCATATGCGCCAGATGCGCCTTGTCGGTGACGGTGTTGAGCGCGATGACGTTGATCTTTTCATTTGACAATACCGAGGTCACGTCGCGCAGCAGCCCCTGCCGATCATAGGCGATGATCTGCACATCAACGGTGTAGACCGACTCCGGCGTCCCACCCCAGGACACCTCGATCAAACGTTCACGCGCCTGGTTTTGCATGCGCAGGACGTTTGGGCAGTCGCTGCGATGAATGGTGACGCCGTGGCCGCGGGTGATGTAGCCCAGAATCGAATCCTGCGGCACGGGCTTGCAACAGCGGGCAATGTGGGTCAGCAGGTTGCCGACGCCTTCGATCTTGATATCGCCCGGCAGCCCCTCGCGCCCGCGTACCCGGGCGGGCCGCACCTTGTCCTTGGCCGGCGCCGGAGCTTGCTCCTGGGCTTCGGCGGCGATCTGATTGGATGTGATTTCACCGCGGCCGATGGCGGCGAGGAAATCATCCAGACGCTCGAAGCGGAAACGCCGCGCCAAGCGTTCGAAATTCAAATCGACCACGCCCAAGCGGTGCAACTCGCGCTCCAGGGTGGTGCGGCCCGCGGCGGTGTTCTTTTCGAGATCCTGCTGTTTGAACCAGCTGCGCGCCTTGGCGCGGGCGCGGGAACTTTTCAGATAACCCAGATGCGGGTTGAGCCAATCGCGGCTGGGAGTGCCGGTGCGGGTGGTCAGAATCTCCACCTGCTCGCCGCTTTTCAGTTCATAGGTCAGCGGCACGATGCTGCCGTTGACTTTGGCGCCCCGGCAGCGGTGACCGACATCCGTATGGATGTGGTAGGCAAAATCCAACGGCGTCGCCCCGGCGGGCAGGTCGATGACATTGCCCATGGGCGTCAGCACGTAGACGCGATCTTCGAACACTTCGCCTTTGAAGCGGTCGAGAAACTCGCCTGCACTGGCCTCCTCGTCCTTCCATTCCAGAATCTGACGCAGCCACGCGATCTTCTGCTCGAACCCGGCATCGAAACGCGCGCCTTCCTTGTAGCGCCAATGAGCCGCGACGCCGAGTTCCGCATGTGCGTGCATTTCGTGGGTACGGATCTGCACCTCCAGGTTACGGCCTTCGGGTCCCACCACGGCCGTGTGCAGGGACTGATACTGGTTTTCCTTGGGCGTGGCGATGTAATCGTCGAATTCCCTGGGAATGTGCTGCCACAAGGTGTGTACCACGCCGAGGGCGCCGTAGCAGTCGGCAAGGTTGTAGACAAACACGCGCACTGCGCGAACATCGAAGATGTCTTCGAAGTCGACGCCTTTGCGCTGCATTTTTTTCCAGATGCTGTAGATGTGCTTGGGTCGTCCGGTAACTTCGGCGCGAATACCCGCTTCGGCGAGTTCCCTCTGAAGTACCGCTACCACATCGTCGATATAACGGGACCGATCGACCCGCCGTTCGTCCAATAACCGGGCGATACGCTTGTAGGACTCCGGCTCCAGGTAACGCAGCGCGAGGTCCTCCAATTCCCATTTCAACTGCCAAATGCCGAGCCGATTGGCCAGGGGGGCGAATATGTCCAGCGTCTCCCGTGCAATCCGGCGCTGGCGTTCCTCGCTCAGGTGAGACAGCGTGCGCATATTGTGCAGACGATCCGCGAGCTTGATCAGTACCACGCGTACGTCGTCGACCATTGCCAGCAGCATCTTGCGCAAACTCTCGGCGTTCGACCATTCCCTGCGCGAAGCGGTACTCTGCTCGGGATATTGTTGGATGAGCGCCATTTTGGTGACGCCGTCCACCAACCGCGCCACCGCATCCCCAAACAGGCTCTGCAATTGTTCCAGGGTTACATTGGTGTCTTCGACGACATCGTGGAGCAACGCAGCCGCAATGGTCTCGTGGTCCAGGGCGAGGTCCGCGAGGATCTCCGCGACCGAGTACACGTGCCGGACGTAAGGTTCGCCGGAGGCGCGGGTCTGCCCTTGATGAGCTTCCGACGCCACCCGGGCCGCTTCCCGGATCAAAGCGCACTCGGCCTCGGGCCGGCCCGCGCAAATGTCCCGCAGCCAGGCTTCGGTATCGAATTGGTTGACGCCGAGCTGACCGGCGTCCTTTTCCTTCACGCGCACCATGATTGAGCAACCGCTTGGACCCGGGGCGCATCGCGTAGTCCACGCGCGGCACCCCACAAGTCATATATGGTGGAACTGCCGATGGTTTGCAAGCGGTCTTACGAGGCGGCGGCACCCGAGGGGCTATGTTCCCGCCAGTCCTGATAGTTTTTGTACTTCAGATAGCCCTTTTCCAGGATGTAGCGAAGTACTCCACGCAGGCGGTGGAAGTGCACCACCGATGACACGCGAATGATCTCCTTCCCGCGCATGTCGTAGAAAACCAGGGTCGGCGCATAGTAGAGACCCAGCGCTTTGGCCCATTTCCGTGCCGTAGTGTGCTCCCCACCTGGGGTTATCACCGGCGACGGTGCCAGTCGGTTGAGTTGTACCACGTCGAACTTACGCAACAGTTCGCGAGTTTGGTCGCTGTTGAACGGCCCGGCGTGCAATACATCGCAAGCATGACATTCGGGCTGCTCGAATACGACCAGCAATGGCTGCTGGGCGGCAACTTTCGAACGGTCCAAGGCATAGGGAGGCGGGGAAAAAAATGACTCGTGGTTGAGTTCACCCTCGCCGTGCAGCGACGGTTCGCCGCGGGCGAGATAGTGAGGAAAACTCTCTTGCCGATAATGCGCGTCAGCTACGAACTCCAGGGCGGCTCGCAGGTCATACGGCGGATGGTAGCCGACCAGCCGCAACACCTGCTTGCCCTCTGGATCGAAAAACACCAGAGTCGGCGTCAGTTGGGCTTCGTATTTGGCCGCATAATCGCGTTCCGGCAACACCTTGCCATCCAGGCCGGTGACCAAGCGACTGCCCCGGGTATCGATGGCAATGATGTCGAAATGACGCTGGGTGTAGGTTTTGATGTCTGTCTGGCCGAAATCCCGTTCCAGCAGTGCCTTGCAATAGGGGCAGTACTCCTGGCCGAAATAAATGATGAGGCCGCGCTTGCCTTCGTCGGCGGCATCTTTGACGTCGTCGCGAATATCGAGAAAGCTCACCTTGAACCAAGCAGGGATCTTTACCGGTTTCTTCAATGGGCTGTCATCGAAACCCGGTTGCAGGATATCGTCCGCGCTGTGGCCGGGCAGGGGAAGTAACACGCCGGACAGCAGAAAAAAACCGAGAATCACCTCGAACACTTTCGACCGGCGCGGGTCCCGGCTCCTTGTTGCCTGCATCATGATTACATCACTCGCGCGACGGGTTCATCGGTGAGCATCAGCGTTTTACGCACGATATCGAGCGCCTCATCGGCGAACGCTTCTTCGTCACGCCAGCGATCGGATATACCCAAATCCTTCTCTGCGTTGCCGGTCAACACCCGCAGCTTGTGGGAGCCCTGGTCGCGCTGCGCTCGCGATGCGCGCTCACAGATCACGTACATCAGCGGCGCTGTGTCGCCTTCCCTTACAGCCGCAAACACATACTGGTAACGGTTCGGGTCAGTTGATTCAATCTCCGCCAATAACACGCTATTGAATTCGCCGATCACATAACGCCGCTTGGGTATAGCGGTGGTGATATTGGGTGCATTCACGATTTCGTTTACCTCCGCGCCTGCGCCGCCATCAGGCATCGAGGCGCCGCAAGTCTAATATTCGATTGTTGCCATCGATTCGCAGCGCAAACAACCCATGGACGCCGTCCGGCCGCACGTGTGGACGCAAAATGCTGGCCGGAAAACGCACACGCCGGCCTTCGAGGCTAATCGCCTGTATCGAACCCGCCTGCCCGGAGTAGTACGCCAAATATTGCCGACTGGACAAGTCGAGCCGGAAGCACAGTTCAGTGTAGGACTGATTCATGCTGCTCGGAGCGCGGGACGTCGTTTATACTGCAGGCGTGCATACACCGCTTCCTACATTACTGTTGCAGGGCGTGAGTCCGCAAGCGACCGCGCGTAGCGAACCACATGTCCGGCTCGCCTAGCGAACAACGCTGCCGAGACTTCAGTTACCGACTGCACCCGCAATCGGATACCCGCCAGGCGACGGTAGAGTTCGAAGGTGTGTTCGAGCAGCGACCAGTGCGCTGGTTGGCGACCATCATCAGCCTCGCCGATGAACGCACCGAGGCGGCCTCGCAGCCAGAGCGTCCGTTCATCGAAGTCAATTCCCAGGGCGCGAGTGAAGAAGGCGTCGTAATGGTAAAGGTTGGGCTGCGTGTCGCACAGATCGACCCCCCGACCATCTGCAAAACCATTATTATGTTGCGCAAATACAAACGCCTGCGGCGCGGTCGGATGGAGTTCGGGTGAGCACCCGTTTGCGGTGCGAGCTCGCGTGTGCCGGGTCGAATGCTAGGCGGATCGCATAACGCGCTGCTCAAGACGATCCCAACTGGCCTGCAAATTGGGCGGTACCGCAACATCGCTCGCCGCCAGTTCCTTCGCTAATTCTGCCAGCATGAATACGCCTGCAGGAAGCTGTCTCGGGAATCGGCCAGCGTCCGTAAACACCACTACGCCCTGCACATCCGCCTCAGGCACCAAAGCGCGCACCGCCGCTTCGCGGGCTCGATTGCGATACAGCGGATTATCGAATTTATAACTACGGCCATCGACGACCTGCGTCCAGACGTCCGTGTTTTGGCCGCCGAACAGCATGCCACGGTAGTCCTTGACGTCGACGACCAGGATACGCCTGCCACTGAGCACCAGAAAATCCGCGTGGATTCGACCCTCGACTGAATCCGGCACCAATACATCGGCCATCACCTTGGTGCCCAGAGCCCGTATCGCGCGTCGCAGCGTGCGGGCTTGCCGGGTACGCCGGTAACGCAACGCGACCGCCAACAACACGAGCACCAGCACACCGCCCCAAGCCCAGAGCCATGGCATTTCGTGCAGCGATGTGAGCAACATTTGCGGGGTTCGAGCAATCGATTCCATGAACGATGATCGGCCTGGATGATGACTTGGCAGCGGGCAATCATAACGGAAGCAAACACCCCGACAAAGTGCCGGTTGAACCCCTTCCGTCAAGTGCGCATACTGGCGCGTACACCAACAATCACTGGATGTGACCTCTCATATGCCTGCGGTCCTCGAGTCCCTCGAACTTTGCCGCAAGTGGATCCCTCGTCTGATCGTCTTGTGGCTGGCGCTGCCGGCGTTACCGGTCCAAGCCGACGACCAGCTGGCCGGTGCGCGCTATCAATTCATCGCCGCGGAACAGGCACTGGATCACGGCGACCGCGCGGTCTACGAATCCTTGCTACGCTCGCTGCGAAATTATCCGCTCTACCCTTATTTGGTCTACGACGACCTGCGCAAGCGGCTCGCCACAAACCCAGCCACCGACATCAAACGATTCCTGCACGATTATGCCGACACCCCTCTGGCCCCGCGGCTGGAGCAGGCCTGGTTGTCCTATTTGTATCAAAACGGAAAATGGCAAGCGTACGTCGATCATGCACAGGGCAGCGGCTCGCTCGACGACGACTGCATGCGCCGTCATGCATTGCTCGAACTCCATCATCGCAAGCAAGCGTTGCAGGGCATCGAGGATCTGTGGTTGCACGGGTTTTCACTTCCCGACAGTTGCGACCATGCCCTGAACGCATGGGCCGACAGCGGTGGGATCAGTAGTGATTTGGCGTGGCAGCGAATCGGGCTGGCGATGGCCGAAGGCAACGTCGGTCTTGCGCGGTATCTGCGCCGTTACCTCCCTCAGGCACAACGACCTCTGCTGGAAACATGGTACGAGCTGTACCGTAACCCGGAGAACATCGCCGATGCTGATTTGCACGATGCCGCTGGGCGGGCGCGCGAAATCGCCTTTAACGTAACGGCCCGACTGGCACGCCAGGACCCGGACCAGGCAGCGGCGTTGTGGCCCCAGCTGGTGCAACGCTTCGCGTTCGACGCCGATCAACAACATCGCTTGCAGCGAAGGATTGCCCTTTCGTTCGCCTACGCCGGCAACGCCGCGGCTCTGGACTGGTTCGCTAGAATTCCCGCCGACAGCAGCGATCGATACGTGCGCTATTGGCGCGTACGCGCAGCCTTGGCGCAGCAGGATTGGGCCGCCGTGCTGCATTGGATCGGTCAGCTCACGCCGGCAGAGCAAATCGAGGAGCGTTGGAAGTATTGGCGAGCACGCGCCCTGGAGGCGAGCGGCAAGAAATCGGAAGCCGACCGATTGTATAAGGAGATCGCCCAGTCGCGGAGCTATGAAGGGTTTCTGGCCGCGGACCGCATGCGGATCCCCTACTCTCTCGACAATAAACCGCTGCAGTTTTCCCAGTCCGAACTGCGTCGATTCGCGGCGCGCCCGGCGTTGCAACGTGCGCACGAGTTATTGATACTGGATCGCAAGCTGGACGCTCGGCGCGAATGGTACGCGGCGATGCAGCACTTCAACGACCGTGAATTGGAGCTTGCCGCGACCTTGGCGCACGATTGGGGCTGGCATGACCGGGCAATATTGACGGTCAGCCGCGCCGGCTACTGGGACGATCTGGACCTGCGTTTCCCGTTACCCTATTTGCAGACGGTGAAAATGCGCTCGGAGGCCGCGGGTATCAACGATGCCTGGACCTATGCCGTTATCCGCCGCGAAAGTGCGTTCAATACGGACGCTCATTCCCATCGAGGCGCCGTCGGGCTGATGCAGCTGCTGCCCAGCACGGCTCGGCACGTTGCGCGCGCCGTCAATCATCGGCTGCATGCAGTAGCGGACTTGTATAAGGCGGATGTCAACATCCGCTACGGGACCGAGTACCTGCGCATGATCCTGCAACGGTTCGGTGATCACCCCGTCCTGGCCACCGCCGCCTACAACGCGGGGCCGTATCGCGTCGAGACCTGGCTGCCCGCCCACGACACCGTGCCCGCGGATATCTGGGTGGAAACCGTCCCGTACAACGAAACCCGCGAGTATCTGCGCAATGTCCTCGCATATACCGCGATTTACGAAAAGCGAATGGGGCGGGAAGCCACGCCGTTGACCCAACGCATGCCACCGGTAACGCCGCAGGCGCAGAATGAACGGAACGACGACGGCGCGGAATGAGGGCTATCGCGGCCGTCTGTTATACCGCAGCGAGACCACAGATACGATCGTCGAAGTCGTCGAGACGGACACCACCAGAGCGATGCACTTCGGCACGCCGGCGCGCCAGAGCTGCATGTGGCTGCACGACCCGCTGCAACTGCAATTGCCCTACACCCGGTCCATGATGAGTTTTCTGCTGCTGCTGCCCGACGTGCCCCGAAGGGTGCTCTTACTCGGACTTGGCGGCGGCTCCATCGCCAAATTTTTATTGCACCAGTTTCCGCAATGCGAGATCCACGCCGTGGAACGCAGCAGCGAAGTAATCGCCGTCGCACGGCGCTATTTCGCGTTGCCGGAGTCCGAACGATTACAAGTGCATGCCGTCTGCGCCGAGGATTTTGTTGCCCATGGCGCGATTGCCGGACAATACGACGCGGTACTGGTGGATACCTTCGACAGCGCCGGCGCCGCGCACTGCATGGGCCAGCAAGCCTTCATAGATCAATGCAAATCTGCGTTGAACGAGCAAGGAGCGTTGGCGATCAATCTGTGGCGGGGACGCGCCACCGGCTATCGCGACACGCTGACGGCAATGACGCGAGCGTTCGCAAAAACCCCCTTCCAACTGACGGTGCCGAAACGAGGCAACATGATTGCGCTTGCCAGCCGGAAATGGGAAAGCTGCAAGTTGGAACGACTGCACGCCCGCGCTCAGAGCTATGAACGAAGTCTGCAACTCGACTTCACAGACTATTTGCGCAACCTGCGCCGCGGCCGCAGCGGTTGGATTCGCTGGCTGCGGCGTTAACCGAAGCCTTTCGCTACATCCAATGCTTGCGGCGTAACAACCAAAGCTGCATCGCCGCCAAACCTCCGAGCAGGAAACACACCGCCAAAAAACCATAATGGTATTCGGCTCCCGGGATGCCGCCGACATTGATCCCCAGCAGGCCGGTCACGAAACCCAGGGGCAAGAACAAGGCGGCAACCATCGAGAGCACGTACATCCGCCGATCCATTTGTTCGGATAAACGACTGCTGAGTTCCTCCTGGGTTACCGCGGCACGCTCGCGCGCGGCGTCCAAATCCTCCACGTATCGGGTTACCCGGTCACCCACTTCCCGCAGCCGCATGCGGTCCTGCGCGTGCAGCCATTCCGCCTGCTCCTGTATCAGGCGCGCCATGGCCTCGCGCTGCGGCGCCAGATAGCGGCGAAGGCTGATGATTTGACGCCGCACATCGGCTAGCAGCGGCCTCAGGCGATAACTTTCCGAGACCAGAATCTGATCTTCGAGTTCGGCCACGCGCTCGTCGATGCCGTCGATGACATCGGCCATGCGCGCCACCATCCGATCCGAGATCTGCACCAGAAACTCGCCCGCGCTGCGGGGCCCGCGGCCGGCCGCGATCGCCGCGCGCAGGTCTTCAACCGACAACAGGTGCCGATGCCGCGCCGTAACGATCCGATGACGGTTCGCCCAAATACGGATCGACACCATGTCTTCAGGCTCTGCGTTGGGATTGAGATTCACTCCGCGCAGCAGCACCAGCAGACCATCGCCCGCCGGCACGCTGCGCGGACGGGTTTCTTCCTGCAGTAGATTGTCTACCGCCACGGGATCGAGACCACTGTGTTCGCGCACCCAGCGACGGGCATTGTCACTGGTGTAGTCCAGGTGCACCCACAACACGCCCCGCTCGGGTTGCCAGGCCTCGATCTGCGGCCAGTCGCAAGCCGCGGCGCCCCCCTGGCCATCCAACAAATAGGCAGCAATCAGTCCGTCATTGGTGAACATACGAGCCCCGTTAGTTGCCGATTTGCCCAAGAAAAGATTCGCCGCACGAGTTTACACAATTTCCATGCGTATTTTTGGCCTCGGAGCCCATAGGCATTATCATGGCAATATCCAACTCATATTTTCGAGGGATTTTATGTCGAGCGTTACCTCTAGAGCGCTAGCCACGATGCTGGCTGGCGCCATGTCCTGTTCCGTGCTTGCCGACACGGTTACGCTTCGCAATGGCGATCGCATTTCCGGCAAAGTAATACGCAAAGAAGACCAGAATCTGGTGTTCAAAACGCCGTATGCCGGCGAAATCAAAATCCACTGGATCGACATCAGTGGCATTACGACCGACAAGCCGGTACAAGTCATGCTCAAGGACGATACCGGCCTCAACGCCACTTTTCGAAACGCGGATGAGCCAGGAAAGGTAACATTGAAAGCGGGTGAGATCATCGAAACCGCGCCAATCGCTCTGGACAAAGTTGCCTACATCAATCCGTCACCGGCGGTAAGCGGCAAGGGCGTAGAGTTCACCGGACACGTCAAACTCGGTGTGAATGCCACCTCCGGCAACAGCGAAACCAAGAATCTGTACCTGGATACCGAAATGGTGGCAAGGACCAAGGAGAATCGCTACACCGTAGGCGCCACCGCCCAACGCAGCAGCGAAGACGGCAACAAGACCGCAGACCGATCAACGATTTACAGCAAATACGATCACTTCCTCAGCGAAAAACGCTATCTCTATACCAACGCCTCCTTCATTCGGGATCACTTCAAGGACCTCAATTTGCGCAGCGTGCTCGGCGGTGGTCTGGGACATCAGTTCGTCGAATCGAAGCGCAAGAATCTATCACTCGAGGGAGGTCTGACCTACGTCAACGAGGATTTCACGTCGGCCGCGGATGATTCATTCATCGCGGCACGCTGGGCGCTGAATTACGACCAGTTTTTCTTCAACGACCGCCTGCAGTTTTTCCACAAGCATGAAGGCATTCAAAGCCTCGAGAATTCGGAAGATCTGATCATACGCAGCGAGACGGGGGTGCGTGTACCATTGATGCACAACCTCGACACTTCAGTACAAGTGAACGTGGATTGGGATCGCAGCCCGCCCCCCGGCACCGAGCAGACCGATCTGACTTACCTGCTTACCGTCGGCTACAATTGGTAGGGGATCAAGCGCTCACGAGCGATAATATCGACCGGAATTCTGCACGGGACGGAGCACAACACCCTGTGTGCTCCGATGGGGGATGCAACTCATCCGCTGTTCATTGCCAAAAAGCTAAGTATCCATGCGCGAGCCGGCGTCTTCGCAGACCATAGAGTCTCGCTCGATGTTCCGCAGCGCGTGGCTGTGGTCGTTTATATTCCTTTTGCTATTGGTAGCCATAGCCTTGGTGGGTATGCCTTATGCACTGCGCTACGGGATCGAACAGTGGTTTTATGCGCACAACGCCACCGATGTCACCATCGGCGAGATGGAGAGCAACCCGTTCAAAGGCACGGTCCACATCCGTCAGCTGGAGGTCGAGGGTGACGATGGCGACATCCTGAGCGCTGATGATCTTCGGCTGCGATTTCTCTGGCAAAGCCTGTGGCGCCATCGCCTGAAGTTCGACACGGTTACCCTGCACGGCGCCAACCTGCGTTTTGACAAGCCCGCGATCGCATCGCTGCGTCGCAGCCGCGATCGAGACTGGCCAGTCGAAATCGGGAATTTGCGGCTCTCCGACGTCGAACTCCTGCTGCCCGTCGGTGCGCAGCGCATCCCATGGCGCATTCGAGAAGGTACGCTGTCGCCCTGGTCGAGCAATGCACAAGACCGCAGCAGCGTGATGCTGGAGGGTGATTTCGCAGGCGCTCCGCTACGCCTGCACGGGACATTCAAGCTGGCGGCCGATGTTCCCGAAGGCGAAGGAGAAATCGAGCTCGACAATCTCGATTTGGCTCGCATCGCGCAGGTCGCTCCGGCGCTGCGCGAACTACACGGCCTAGCTGTTGCCAGACTGCGCTTGCGATTACTGCGCGATGTCCAAGACCACGTGCAGTTGGCCAATGAGGGCACGATACGCGTTCATGACCTGCGCGTCGCCGGCGAAGACGCAAAACTGGAGAGTGGCGAATCCGTCTGGGCCGGAGAAGGGGAACTGCAACTGACAGGTAGCGGCGCCGGTTTCCACCAGCAAGGGCAATGGAAATCGACACAACTTCAGCTGACGATTCCCGGCGGGACAGTGCGGACCGACTCGACGGAATGGCACGGCCGCTTGGACGCCAAGGTGCATCTTGGTCGGCCGCCGACGGTCTCCGCCGACGGCGCACTGGAAATGCAGTCCGTTGCCTTGCATCGCACGCGAACGGATCTGTCGGTACAGACCCGGCGCGTCCAATGGCAAGGCGTACTCAGTGAAGGCGCACTCGACGTTCCGGGCGGCGTTTCCGCGGCAGGGCAGCTACAGCTATTCGATCTGCATGTGCAACGTCCAAAGCGCCAAATCGCATTGCTGGACGCCACTCAAGCGTCGCTGCGCGATCTGGACATGAAAGGCACGTACAGCGTCACCGCAAGGTCGCTCGAACTGATGCATTATCGTGTCGACGTTCCGACACCCCACACCCGCGCGCCACTCGCACACGGTGAGTCTGCACTGTTCGAGCAACTCGCACTCACCGGTCCTCAGCGCTTCTCCGCCGAGCGCCTCGAACTCGGTGATTTTCATCTTCTGCTACGCAAACAAGCCGACGGACAATGGTTGGGGGTGGGCCTGCCGGCGCAATCGAGCGCGGCGACATCCGGTTCCGATACCTATTGGCGAATCGACCGTGTCGTCGTCGAAAACGGCAACAATACCTTGCAATTCGAGGATCAGAGCGTCCAGCCTTCCTTCGCGAGGACCATAAAACTACAGCATTTCTCCCTGGCTGAACTCGACAGCGCCGAACCGCTTCGACTGAGCCCGATGGCACTGCAGGGTGCCATCGGGGATGGCACGCGCATCGTAGCAGTCGGCAAACTGCGTCCGTTCGCGGAGCACCTGAACCTCGCGCTGAAGACCAAAATCTATAGCCTGCCGCTAGCGCCCCTGAGCCCCTACAGCAGAAAGCATCTAGGAATCGAGATCAATGCCGGAAAGCTGGACGTCGAATCGACCCTTCATGTAATTGACGGGGCCCTGCGCAGCGACAACCAGCTTGTCTCGCGCGGAATGCGCATGCGGGCGTCGGGCGAACCGTCGTCCGCGGTGCGCGAACAGCTGGGCATGCCAGTGCCGGTCGCACTCGCACTGCTACGGGCCCCCGATCAGGTACAGCGAGTCGAGATGCCCTTACGCGGCGACCTCGAGGCACCGGACTTCGATCTCGGCCTAGCCTTCGAGCAAGCGCTCAGCAGCACCCTGCGTGACGCCGCGCTGAGCACCGTGCGCAATACGCTGCAGCCATTCGGCATCGCTGAAGCCGGCAATAGCGTTCTGAACGGCACAGGACTGCTCCTGGAGCCGCTTCTGTTTCGCGCTGGTTCGACGGAGCTTAATCCGGTGACCGAAACCTATCTGAGGCGTCTGGCGGCATTGTTGCAGCAGCGACCTGCGGTGCGCTTGCAAATATGCGCCATAACGACCGAAAACGACCGCGCGGCTGCGAACGCAGCATCGACCCTGACGCAGAACCGTACTACGGCGGTGATGAACGTTTTGACCCGAAACTACGGCATCGGCCAGGAGCGTTTACAATCCTGTGCGCGCAACGCGACCACCGACACCGGGCGACCGCGCGCAGAACTGAGGCTACAGTGAAGCGCGGCGGTTGGCCGACCAGAGTCAAACCCGAACGGCGGCATCGATATGAACGATAGCAATCCGAATGCAGCGGCGTTGACCGAGCTTCGGCCCCGCTCCCTGAAGTATCTTTCCAACACGCTGCAACAGTTGGTCCGCGGCCGTCTGTGGTTGCAGGTCCTGATCGGCATGTTCGCGGGGTTGGTAACCGGCTTTCTGATCGGACCTTCGGTGGATTGGGTTGCACCGGATACGGCGCGTCTGCTCAGCGACTGGCTAGCGTTGCCGGGACAATTGTTCCTGGCGTTGATCCAGATGATCGTGATACCCCTGGTTTTTGCGTCCATCATACGCGGGCTGGCCGCAAGCGAAGACCTGGATCAGCTTCGTCGGGTCGGGTTACGCGTCGCCCTGTATTTTGTCGCGACCACTGCGATAGCGATTGTGATCGGCATCGCGTTCGCACTATGGATTCGGCCCGGACAGTTCATCGACCCGCAGCTACTACAGATCCCGGCATCCGCACCGGTAACAGTGCCCGCCAACGCCGCACCGCCGACCCTCAACGATCTCCCCGGGCGCATCGTGACCCTGGTCCCCGAGAATCCGCTCACGTCCATGGTCGAAAGCAACATGCTGGAAGTGGTCATCTTCGCCATCATCGTCGGCATTGCACTGGTGATCATGGCCCCGAAGCAAGCCAAGCCCCTGTTGGACTTGCTCGGCTCACTGCAGGAAGTATGCATGACCGTTGTGCGCTGGGCGATGTGGCTGGCGCCCGTGGCCGTGTTCGGGCTGCTGGCTGCCCTCACCGCTCGACTCGGGCTGAACGCACTGCTCGGCATGGCGGTGTACGTCGCCACCGTGTTGCTAGCGCTGTTGAGCTTGTTCGGACTCTATCTGGTACTGATTTATTTCGCTGCCGGCATGACGCCGAAAACATTTTTACGGGCTGTAGGCGACGTACTGCTGTTGGCGTTTTCCACTTCCAGTTCGGCCGCCGTCATGCCGCTCTCCATCAAGACGGCAGAAGAGATGCTCGGCGTCAGGCCATCTATTTCGCAATTCGTGATCCCTTTGGGCGCCACCATCAACATGAACGGTACAGCGCTCTATCAAGGCGTGGCGGCGATCTTCCTGGCGCAAGTGTTCGGCATCGAGGTGGGGCTCGGCGGCATGCTTTTGATTGTCATAACATCAGTCGGGGCTTCGGTCGGTGCGCCGGCAACTCCGGGAGTCGGCATCGTGGTTCTGGCCATGATCCTGACCACCGTCGGCATACCGGCATCCGGCATTGCGCTGATCATGGGCGTCGATCGCATCCTCGACATGAGCCGGACAGCCATCAACGTCAGCGGTGACCTGGTTGCGGCAAGATTGATGGACCGCTGGATCGGCGGCGCATCATCGCTGCAACAACAGCACGCACAGGAACGCCATGACGAGGAGGTGCGCGCGCGAACCGGCGAGGACGTTCTTACCGGCCCCGGCCAGCACACCACGGGTCAACGTTCGATGGTGTAGAGTAGGTCGGCGCCGCTGGTCGAGCCCGTTTCACCTTGCACTTTCCAGTGCTTGGTCAATTCATAGCGCAAGCGCACCACATTGCCCGGCTCGAACAGGCCGACGCCGTAACTGACATACAACTTCGGTGACAAATAGCGACCTACCGTCAACCAAGGTTTGTCGGAGTCGCCTTCCTGGCCAACGCTGACATCCTGAAATCCAAGCTGGTGACCGATTTTTTCCGCCAACGCGGCGCCTTTCGCGAGGCCGGCGCTCGTGGCCGCCGCCATCAACGCTTTACTGTCTCCTTGACCCGCGCCGCTGAGCGGCTTACCGGTGATTAGATATGACAGGATATCGCCATCGCTCATGGTTGGATCGGAGAATAATTCAAGTCGTGGATTCGACGCCGTACCGCTCACTTGAACGCCGACTTTGATTTCCTGAATGGTACGCGTCGCGGTGAAGCTCAATCCCGGATTCGTCACTGGATTACCCGAGTAACTCAGGCTGCCGCTGTCCACAGTCAAAGTCTTGCCATACGCGGTGTAGCTGGCGTCGTGAATGTCGAGAGTTCCGGTTGCGGTCGTGATTTTGTTGGGCACATCATCAAGGGCGAGCGTGCCGCTAATACGGCCATCAAACCCATAGCCCGTGAAGTGCACCTTGTCACCCAGCTTCAAACGAATTTTGGCGTAAACCACCCACCCGCTCTGCTGCTTGACTTGCTCTTCGTCATTGCGGATGACCTCGACATCACTGGAAGGCTTGACTGCCGAGCGTCCATCGCTGGGCGTGAGTTCGGCTTCCGGTACGGTCAGTTCGCCGCTGACATCGATTCGCTTCGGTTGTGCTCTGATGTCGAGATTCGGAGAAATATAGGCCTTGGCCTCGGTGGTGTTCACAACCAGGAAACGATCGCCGCTGATATGCAATTGTGTGCGCCAGGGATCTGCGCTCGGCATTTTGAAATCGCCTTGGATGCGCACGACGCCGCCACCCGAATGGGCACTGCCTTGCAATTGCAAAGTACCGCGACCGGCATCCGCGATCCGCAAATCAACGTCCTTTAATACTGTGCCGGCCTGCGGCAACTCGACTTGGCTGGCGCGCAAACGCGCCTCGCCTGAAATCTGCGGTTCGCCAACCGTTCCAGCAAGCGTCAGACTCCCCTGGAGGTTGCCGTCGACGCCGCTGACCTGGGGCACGAAGACCTCCACGATGTCCCAGCGGGCCATCTGCAGGTTCAGGTGACCATCGACCCGGCTCGCTGTCCAGGTGCCCCCGCTCGGCATGGCAACTCGCACCTCGCCCGCCACGCGATCCTTACCGGCCAGGTCGATCTGCAGTTCTCCCACTAACTGCTGACCCTTTTGGCCGATCTTCAGCACACCGCCGCCGAAGGATTCGTCAACCACGTGCTCGGCGTCGGCCTTGTAGCGCACAGCCCCGGAACTCAGGCGCAACTGACCGTCCACCTTCGACAGCGAACCGTTGGCGGATGCAACTGCAACATTGCCGTCGACTGTGCCGGTGATGTGAATATCCTCCGGCATCAACTGCGCCAACGCCGCCAGCGGCAACTCGTTCAGTTCGAGCTTGCCGGACCAGGGGCCGGCACTACGCCATTGGCCTGCCATACAAACTCCACCCTGCTGGCGTTGTAGGCAAACACGATCGAGTGCGGCGTGATCGGCCGCCAGGGTCAATGCTGCAGGCTGTTGCAGCTGCCAAGTGCCCAGCCTGTCGGTCGACAACCGCAGCGTGCGCAGCTCGCCGTGCCAGACCGACTGTGACTGCACCCCCCCGGCCAGCACCAGCTTCACGGCAGCATCTGCCTGTTTGATCTGCAATTCCATTTGGTGCTGCGCCGTGGTGCCGGAACCGGTGAGCGTCAAGCGTTCGGCGTCGTTACCGGCGGCACTGAGTTGCGTCGCTTGCAAGTCGATTTTAAGCGGTTGCTGGGGCCCGATTCCGGCAGCCACGGAGCCTTTCAGGGACGCCGTACTGTAGTCCTGGTACCGCAACTGCTGGCCGTCGAGCTTGGCCTGCATGCGCGGGGCTTGGCTGGTACCCTGCACTGCGCCCGATGCATGCAGCGAACCGGAGGCGTGCGGCAGCAAGTCCGCCAGCTGACTGGCATCGAGTTTCCAAGCCAGATCGAGCCGTTCGCCATAGTCGCCGTGAACATCGAGCTTGGCGTCGCCGGAACGGATCTGTAACTGCTCGACGCGCCAGCGCTGTTCAGCCAACGCCACTTTTGCCTCGGCTTCGAATCTGCGCTGGCGCAAAGTGCCCCTGACTTGCTGGAGCGTCAACTGCAGCGAAGGTCCGTCCTGGGGCGCGGCTCCCGAAACCTGCACCCTACCATCAAGCTTTCCGGGCCAAGCCGAATCGATGGTACCGGGATTGAGGTTCTGCAACTGCAGGGCAAACTGCCACCGCAACGATTCTTTCCAGGCGACGGAGCCGCTCCCGGTCATGGAACCATCCAAAAGCTGGGCGTCGATCGACTGGAACTGCACCCGCCCGAGATTGCCATCACCTTTGATCTGCCATTGGCTTGACGGCAGCTGCGGTGCGGCCAGCTCGAGCTTGGTCTGGAAACGATAGTCGTCCAGCCCACCTTGCACGCTGAAATTACCTTGGTTGCTGGATGCCTGTGGCGTTCCCTGCAGTGGCCATTGGAATTGCTGCCAGCTTCCGTCGATATCCAGCTGCGGCGACGTACTGTGCCATTGACCGATCTGGCCGTGCATCTGGATGCGGGCACTGCCGCCGGTCTCGCGTGCCACTATTTGCTCCAGACGCAGATCCTGACCGCCATTTCGCAGAGCACCGTTGACTTGCAGCTGCGCCGGAGCATTGGCCACGCCCGGCAGAGACAGCGCAGCATCCAGGCGCAGCAGAAAATCGTCCATTCCACCGCGCAGACGGGCGCTACCCGTGGCACTAGCAACCTGCGGGCTTTGCCGCAACGGCCACTGCAAATTGCGCCACTGCAACGTCAAGTCCGCTGTACGGCTGTCGTCAAGCCAATCGTTGACGCTACCTTCGAGCCGCGCATCTCGATCGCCGTCTGGCAGGTGGACCAGCACCGGGTCGAGAACCGCCTTGGTCCGGTCGCCGTGAAGGTTTGCGTGCACTTCCACTTGACCCAATCCCACCGGCTCCGATGGTGGCGCTTGATTCCCGGCCGGCGCCTGCAATTGCCGCAGCAAGGCGTCGGCATCGAAAGGCCGCACGTCCAACTTCGCCTGCCAGCGGGTTTTGTCGAACACGTCTTCCAGTTGCGCCTGCAACTGCGCTTGCAGCGGAGCATCCAGCTGATGGTGTATCCGCAAGTCGGTGCGATCGCCTTTGATGGTGCCGGCGCCGCGCCAATGCTCTCCATCGGTCTGCAACGCCCACTTCACAGTCAGGTCCGTGCTGTAATCGTCGCCGAGTTGCGCCGTGCCCATACCGGAAAGCTGCATGCTAGGGCCTGTCACGGCGAGATGGTCGAGGTGCAATCGATTGCCCTGAAGCGTGGCGCCCAGTTCGATGCGCTCGATCTTGAGGGGATCCTGATCGGCCTGGCTGATGCTCAGATCTTCAACCACGGCTTGGGCCAACGAAATACCCATCGGCGTGCTGAATTGCGGCGGAAATTCACCGGCTTGCTGTTGATCGCCGGGCTCGGTATGCACGCGAACACCCTGGGCATGGAGGGACTGCACTTTGAGCAGTCCGCGCAACATGGACGACGCTTGCCAACGGGCTTGGAATTGATCGATTTGCAGGGTCAAAGTGGCGCTGTGAAAGCGCAGATTCTGCAAATGCACGCCGCGCAACAGGGAGCCATCGATCTGGCCGATCTGCAGTGTATCGCCCGTGCGGTTTTCAGCCTGGCCCAGCGCCCAGCGCAGCCCGGAACCGGTACCGGCCACGTAACCAATGCCGATCAACAGCAACAACAGCAAGGCCGCAAACAGCCATCCGAGCCCGCGCAGTACAGGCTTCATAGATCAGGTCCGATGGTCAGGTGCAAGCGGATGCCGGCGCCCGGTTCACTCAATGGCTTGGCCAGGTCGACCCGCACCCAGCCTACAGGCGAGCGCCAGTGCACTCCGACGCCCACGCTGTGTTCCAATTCGTCGCCGAAATGATTGATGGCGTTTCCGGCATCGTAGAATACTGCAGCCGCCCATTTTTCCTTGATGCGGTGCTCGTACTCGATACTGCCTACCAGCAGGTGGCGGCCGCCGATCACGTTTCCCGCGCTGTCCTTCGGACCAAGGGCTTGATAGGCAAAGCCGCGCACGCTCTGATCACCGCCGGCGAAGAAACGCACCGAGGGCGGTAAAAGATCGAAATCCTGGACCCAGGTCGTACCCGCCTCGGCCCGCGCAATGATGCGATCGTCACCGATGGAACGAATCCACTTCCCGTGTACGCGTGCCTGGACGAATGAAGTGTCCGACAAAATTCCTTCATAGGCGCCGCGAAGATCCAGGCCAATCCGGGAACCGTTGCGGGTATATAACGGGTCGTTGGTCTTTACCCGCGTCCAACTGGCACCAGGCATGAGTAATGATGTATGCCCTTGCTGTGCGCCGACCGTGAAATCACTGTCGAGATAGGTCAGCGAAAACACCTGCCGCCACAGCCCGAGCTTCTGCTCCAGTCCAGCTCCCAACTCAAACGATTTACTGGTGCTGGTCTTGGTATCCTCATCAGTGTATTGGGTACGGAAGAATACTTGGTCGGTACGCGGGTCCCGCACTGGTATTTCATAGCGTGCTTCTATCTGATTACGAATCTGGGAAACCTGCAGCTGGCTTTTGAAACGATGGCCTTTTCGATTGACATAACGACGGTCGAAACCAACGCTGCCGCGCGGACCGGTATCAGTGCCGTAGCCCACGCCGAAGCTGTAACGGCTGCGCGGCCGCGCTTTCAGCGTCACATGTACCGGCACCGCCAGCCCGGAACTCTCGCCCGGCTGAGGACTGACTTCCACACGCTCGAAGTAATCGCTGTCGATCAGCGCACTCTGCAACTCGAGTAATTTTTGCGACAGGTAAGGCTCGCCCTCCTGAAATGAAACGAAACGGCGCAGCAATTTCTCATCGACCACCGTCGGTTCGAACTGGATGGGACCGAAATGGTAGCGCGGACCGCTGTCGAGCTCGA
This sequence comes from uncultured Gammaproteobacteria bacterium, assembly GCA_963849825.1. Lineage (GTDB taxonomy): Bacteria > Pseudomonadota > Gammaproteobacteria > JASBUN01 > JASBUN01 > CAVXJN01. The sequence goes on from CAWKIK010000003.1 coordinate 224,486, forward strand.
GTTCGACCCGCGCCGTATAGGCTTGCATGTCGACCTCGACCTTGTGCTTGGACAACTTGGCGTCGAAGTAGCCGCGTTCTGCGGCCAGGGTCAACAATGCGGTCTTGGCCTTTTCATATTGCTGATGGAGCAGCGGCGCCCCTTTGCGGATGGGAAAATCCTGCAGTAATTTCTTGAACGCCGGGTCGTCGTGGGCATCACCCTTGATTTCAGCGTCCAACCTGCCGATTCGCACCTGCGGCCCGGGCTTGATGACATAACGCGCCAACCAGCCGTTGTCGGTCTGTTGCAGCTGATCGTTCACCTGGACCTGGTAATACCCGAACGGCTCCAGGGCCTGTTTGATCTCCTCCTTCGCTTGCCCGTGCAAACGCCGGATACGCGCGGGGGTGAGATCGGCGTCATTTTTGTGTTGCTCAAGGCTGAGCAGCTGACGCACGTTATCGAGCGCGTCGTCTTTGACGCCTTCGATTTGCACTTGCAGTGCGGTGGCCGCCCACGCCGACGGAACGACGAGCAGCAGCAATACGCCCCAACAGCAAGCGACGCGCCAAGTGCCGGGGTCGCAGATTTTAGTTAAGCCCATGATTTATATACGTGGCGATAGCTAGGACGGGCGCGCCGAAAGCAATTTCGAGCGTGCGTCATTGCTACAGCATAAGACGCTGGAGCGGCAGTCCCAACCACAGACACGCCGGGTTCTTTGATCGACCCGCTGCTGAAGTCCGGAAAATCACCCGCCAGAACGGCAATCGCGGTTAAATTTTACGCATTGCGGGGGACGAAAAAATCAGCGATTTGAATTCGTCGCTGACGGATCCTCAAGATCCAGGGTCAAGGTTGGCTCACCCGAGGCTTGCGCCGCGGCTTGGCCATGCGCCGGCGCCCCGGCAGGGGCAGGCACCAGCAATACGGTAATATTGTCGGACCCGCCGTGCTCTAGCGCCGAGTCCACCAGCGCTTGGGCCGCGGCCTGGAGATTGCCCGCGCCACGCAACAAGGTGCCGATCTCTTCTTCGGAGACTTCGCCGGTCAACCCGTCGCTGCATAATAGTATCAATTCGCCCTGGCATAGCGTCCCCGACACGGACTCCACCTCGACCCGATCCAGATCGGCCACACCCAACGCCTGAGTAATGACGTTGCGGTAGGGATGATTGACCGCTTCGGCGCTGCTGATCTGGCCTTCGTCGAGCATTTTTTGGACAAACGAGTGGTCGCGGGTCAATTGGCGCAAGCCACCGTTCTGCCACAAATAGGCCCGGCTGTCGCCCACCCAAACCACCTCGTAACGGGCGCCGCGAAGCTGCAAGGCCACCAGGGTCGAACCCATGCCCGGCTGGCCCAGACCTTCCTGCGCCGCCAGTGTCACCACATCATGGGCACGTGCCGCGGCCGCCTGGAGTCCGGCGCCAAGACTGAGCTGTTCGTGGATGAAATCCGCGGCAATGCGGCTGGCGACCTCGCCACTCTCGTGACCGCCCATACCGTCGGCGACGATCCACAGACCCAGCTGCGGGTCGGCGACGTAACTGTCTTCGTTCAGGTCGCGAACCCGGCCTTTGTGCGTGGCTTCGCCATGTCCGTCTGCCTGCTCCGTCATTCCCTACATCCAGCTCTTTGGTTCGATTCTCTCCAGTATAGCGAGGAATTGTGCGGGAAACGCCATATAACGCCGTGCAGTGACGCGCAATTCTGTGCCTTACAGAACAAGTTAGCGAACTGTTGCGGCGAAGCTTGAGGTTCGGTTTCCATAAAACGGGCGGCCTAATTATGATAGATATACAGGTCGAGACGGCGGCAGCAGGAGCCGCCGGGGCACGGTTCACGGCAGGGGCGCGATCCTATGAGCAGCGAATTCCTCAAAGTACCTAAGACAATCCGGCCCGTGGTGCTGTGGGTGCACCCGGAAGGCCAGGTTCGCGGCTCCCTTTTCGTCCATACGCAGAGCCGCAGCCACGCCGGTGAGCAGGACCCGGCGGAATTGTTGAACGAAACAGCGCCGTTTCTGATCGTGCAGCGCCACGATCCCGACGAATTGCGTTTCTATCAGCGCTCCGCAATCGTCCGGGCGGAATACGATGAACCGGCGGGAGCCCCGATGGAGGAAGTCCATCCGTTTGAGTGCCGGCTGTATCTGATGGATGGTTCGGTGATCTCCGGCCTGGTGAACGAATCGCTGGCTCCGGACCATGCGCGATTGATCGATTATCTCAACCTACCAGAAACGCGGTTTGTGCGTCTTTGGCTGGAAGACGAAAGAGTATGCTTGGTCAATAAGGCGTACATCATCCATGCCACCGATCTCGGATCCGAAGGGGTCGAGTGATCCGCTGACCACAGTTGGATCGTCGAGCAGCACGCCATGGGTCTACTGGACAGCTATAAAGCCAACAAGGCGATCGCGGCGATTCTCGGTTCGGCCGGCCCGAACTCACCCGAGGCGCGTCAGGCGCTGCTGAAGCTCCGCCAAGTCGGACCTTCCGTGGTACCACGCCTATTGGACGCTATGGCAGTCTCCGCCCCCAACCCGGCGATCGAAAACCTATTGATCAGTTTCGTCGACGAACGCAGCCTGCCGCATTACGTGAACGCACTGCGAAGTGACGATGCGCGCCTCGTGGACAGCGTCGTCGGCGTCCTCAGCCACGCGGAGCGTCTGAACCCGGCGGCGTTGATCCCGTTGTATGAAGACCCCGACGTTTCAAAAAAAGCGCTTACCAGCATCCTGCTGGCCCACCGCAAGCATCTGCACCCGCGCCCCGTCCTGGGACTCCTGAACACGGTGCCCGCGAATTTGCGTCCGTTCCTGTATCAGCTGCTGGACCAGACCGTTTCGCTGCAGGACATTCCGGATGTAGCGCTCAGGGCGAAAAGCGACGACCCGGGGATTCGAGCGCGAATGGCCAAGATTCTCGGCCGCTTCAGCACCGAGGCCAGCCGCGACACCTTGTTCGAGATGCTGCAGGACCCGGCGAAGCAAGTCCGGCTGACGGCACTGGAGTCGTTGATGGAATTGCAACTGCCGGTGTCTGCGAAACCGGTCTTTGCGCTGCTGCGTGATTCCGATCTGACCGTGCAAACCAAAGCAATCGAGGCGCTGATCAAGATTCGCGACGCCAAGACCGTGCAATATTTGATCGAAAGCCTGCAGGACGAGTCCGAATATATCCGCCGCGCCGCGGTCGAAGTCCTCAACGAAGTCGGCGATCAGCGCGCGGTCAAGGATCTACTCAACGCTTTGCGGGACAAGGATTGGTGGGTGAAAGTCCGGGCCGCGGATGCATTGGGCAGCATCGGCGGCCCCAAGGTACTGGACGCCGTATTGCAATTGATCCGCGATGAAGACGAGTTTCTGCGCCGCACAGCTGTGGAGATCCTGAATTCCTCCCGACACGAAAAGGCCTTCGATTACCTCGTCGAAGCGCTTCAGGACGAGGATTGGTGGGTACGTGAACGGGCCGCCGACGCCTTGGCGGCATTGGGCAAGGAACGCGCCGTGCCACACCTGGAGCGCTTGCTGTCCGGCGACCCGCGCACGGCTCGGGTCGCGATCCGGGCCCTCGCGAGCCTGGGCGATCATCATGCGGTGGCGCCATTGCTGGCGGAATTGAAAAACAACGCCGACCCCGACGTGCGCAAGGAAGCAATACGCGCCCTGGGACAGCTGACCGATGCCAAACAAGCGCACACCGTGCGCGAGGCGCTGACGCAGGTCATCGATGCTTCGGACCCTCGCATCCAACAACTCGCGCACGAAACCATGGCGACCATCGCAATGCGCTTGGACGATGGCACCACCAGCAGCAGCGGCATTACCCAGGCAACGCCGGGGGCCATGCTCGACCTTGCCTCGCGTGAGGCCAAGCGCGACCTGTACATCGATGCACCCTCGTTACGAGACGGCGATTTGCTTGCGGACCGTTACCGGGTGGTGCGCCAGGTCGGAAGCGGCGGCTTCGGGGTCGTAGTCCTGGTCGAAGACACTGTGGTCAGTGACCAGTTCATACTCAAATTTCTGCATCCCCACGTTTATTCCGACGCCAACGTGATTCGCCGCTTCACCCAGGAACTGCGCTACGCTCGCAAAATCACACATCCCAACGTGATCCGCATTTATGATCTGATCACCGTCGGACAATCGTATGCCATTTCCATGGAATACTTTCCGAGCCATTCCCTGGCAGACGAAATGGCGCCGAAGAAAGCGATGGATTTGCGCCGTGGGCTGACTGTAGCGGCCGCGGTAGCCGACGGCATGGCGGCAGCGCAGCACGCGGGCGTCGTGCATCGCGATCTGAAGCCCGCCAACATTTTGATCGACGACCGCGACCTGGTCAAAGTGGTGGACTTCGGCTTGGCCTCAGCCACCAGCCAGAATGACGCGCGTCTGACGCGCACGGGCTTGTTGGTCGGCACACCCACTTACATGGCGCCGGAACAAGCGCGCGGTCACGGCATCGACTCCCGCACCGACGTTTACAGCCTTGGCGTGATGATGTACGAAATGTTTTCCGGCCGCCCGCCGTACACCGGCGATGATCCGATGGCGATTTTGTTTCAACACGTGGAGGGCAACGCGGCCCCGCTGCAGGAACGAAATCCGGATGTTCCAGATCGGCTCGCGCGCGTGATTGCCAAAGCCATGGCTGCAGATCCCGAGCGCCGCTACCAGGACTTCGACGAACTCACGGCAGAATTGGCGATGTGCCGGCGGGAGATGCAGGTTTGAGTCGCATCAACGCATTCTTGAAACTTGGACGCGAGCAAGGCTGCTCCGATATCCATTTCGCCGTCGGCATGCCGCCGATGCTGCGACTGATGGGCGAATTGGCGCCCATCCGCTACCGCAACTTGTCCGCCGACGAACTCGAGTCGCTGATCAAGGAGCTTCTCACGCCGGCGCTCACGCAGATGCTGGCAGCGGGTCACGACCTGGATTTTTCCTATCAAGACGAAGAAATCGGCCGCTTCCGGGTCAACGTTTACCGCAAAGTGAGCGGCCTGGGCGCGACATTGCGCGCCATACCGGCGACGATCCCAGGCCTGGACCAACTCGGGCTGCCGAGCGCCGTCACCAGCCGCCTGCACCAGGCGCACCAGGGTTTGATTCTGGTCACGGGGGCTACGGGCACTGGCAAATCGACAACCCTGGCATCGATGATCGACCTGCTCAACCATTTCCGCCGCCTCAACATCATCACCCTGGAAGATCCGATCGAATTCGTGCACAAGAGCAATCTGTCCCTGGTTGTGCAACGGGAAGTGGGCACACATGTCAAAAGTTTTGCCGACGGCCTTCGCGCGGCGCTGCGCGAGGACCCGGACGTGATCCTGGTGGGGGAATTGCGGGATCCGGAAACCATTTCCATGGCCATGACAGCGGCCGAAACGGGCCACCTGGTGCTCGGTACGCTCCACACCTCCTCCGCTGCTAAGACTTTGGACCGCATCATCGACGCCATGCCGACCGAACAGAAATCCCAGGCCGCCGTATTTCTCGGCCAACATCTGCAAATGGTCCTGAGTCAGAAACTGGTACGCACCGCGGACGGCAAAGGCCGCAAAGCCATGGTCGAACTCATGTTCAATACGCCTGCAATCGCCAACCTGATCCACAGCGGCAAGGTGCATCAGATCCCATCGGTTATCCAAACCGGGCGTCAAGCGGGCATGCAGCTCATGGATCAGGCCTTGCTGGAGGCGTTACGCAAGCGCGAACTGGACCCGGATGACGCCTATTTGCATTCCACGGACAAGAAACAGTTTCAGCGTTTCGTCACCAACCCCGAGCTGTTGCCGCCGGTCGACCTCACGGTCGGCTGAGTCCTGACCCTGCGCCCATCATGAGCCGAATCGACACTTTTCTGGAACTGGTAGTCAAGCAAGGGGGCTCGGACCTGCATTTGGTTTCCGGCAATCCGCCGCGGATGCGCTTGTTCGGCGACATCTATCCGGTTCGCTTCCGCACGCTGAGCGCCGAAGATACCAAGGACCTGCTGTACGAAATCATGCCGCCGCGGGCACGGGAACTGCTCGAAGCCGACGGCAATATCGATTTCGCGTACATGGTGCCGGACCTGGCCCGGTTCCGTGTAAACGTATTCCATCATATCGACGGTATCGGCGCCGTTTTCCGCGTCATCCAGGGCGACGTGCGCACCCTCGAGCAACTCGGATTGCCGCCGGTGCTGGCAAACCTGGCGCGCCAACGCAAAGGGCTGCTGCTGGTGACGGGGCCTACCGGTTCCGGTAAGACGACCACCCTGGCCGCGCTCATCGATCGGATCAACCGGGAGCGCAGGGGACATATCCTGACCATCGAGGACCCGATCGAGTACGTCCACCTCAATCAGGGGTGCCTCGTAAGTCAGCGCGAAGTAGGCGCGCATACGGAAAGCTTCGCAGACGCCCTGCGCTCGGCACTGCGCGAGGATCCGGATGTCATTCTGGTGGGCGAAATGCGCGATCTCGAAACCATTCATCTGGCGGTTACCGCAGCGGAAATGGGTATCCTGGTGTTGGGCACCCTGCACACCAACAATGCGGTGAGCACCGTCGACCGGATCATCAACGCGTTCCCGCCCGGAGAAGCGCCCTATATCCGCTCGGCGCTGTCCACGTCCCTGTGCGGGGTCGTTTCGCAACAACTCCTGCGCACCGCGGACGGCAAGTCCCGGGTGGCCGCCGTGGAAATCCTGATCAATAACGCAGCGGTGGCGAATATCATCCGCGAAGGCACGCCGGATCAGCTGGAGAACGTAATCCAAAGCGGCGCCATGCAGGGAATGCAGAGCCTCGACACGGCCCTGCGGCGCCTGCTGGACAACAAGCTGATCAACGGAATCGACGCCTTCCGACTGGCCCGGCAGAAATCCCATTTCGAGCAGTACCGTGAGCACGGCGGTGTAAACCCCGTCTGAACTGCCGGTGGCTGCGTCGGCCGTGACAAGACGGTCGCGGCGCAGTATAAGATACTTATTTTCGTATGGCTTTTGACGCGGACCGAACCAAACCCGCGGCGGCGTGAACGGGGGAGGCGATGGCGGCAAAATTGATCATGACGTTGGACGGCGCAATCGTGCGCGAGGTTCCGGTGGCCACAGACAGCATCAGTGTCGGGCGCAAGCACGGCAATGATGTCCAAATCAACGACATGACGGTCAGTGGCCGCCATGCCCTGGTAACCACCTTGGTCGGCAATACGTACGTCGAAGATCTGGGCAGCACCAACGGCACTCTGGTCAACGGCCGCAAGGTGCGCAAGCTGCTGCTGAATCACGGTGACGTGATTCAAGTGGGCACCCATCAATTGACCTACTTCCTCGAGGAAAAGGCGGCCTATGAACCGACCATGTTTCTGCGGGCGGAGGTAGCGGAAACCCAGGTTTTCGCCACAGACGGTGACTTCGGCGCGGATATCAAAGGGATGCCGTTGGCGGGTGTGCGCATCTTGAACGGGCCGCTGGCGAAGAAAGTGCTCGAGCTGCGCAAGCCGTTCACTACCCTGGGCTACAAAGGCATCAAAATGGCCATGATCACCCGCAGCAACATGGGCTACGTGATCATCACGGTCAAAAGCAGCAAGGGAAAGCGCGCCAGCGACGTACCGTTGGTAAACGGCAAGCCGCTGGATCAGGACGCGCGCCAGTTACAGGAACACGATATTATCGAAGTGGCTGGCTTTCAGATGGAATTCTTCTACATCCATTGATTCGCGGCATGGCCGGTGCGCGTCCGGCTCACAATCCGCGGGCGCACCATGGCCGCCAATTCGCGCCGCGCATGATCCCGGGACGAGTAAGGACCGCGCACACCTTCGCGGCACTCCACGTACCAACCCGGCTGGCTCACGCCCGGCCCGCCGACCCAGAAAAACCGACTTCTGCGGAACGCATCGCCGCTCCAACTCTGCCTGTTCATTCGCCGCTCCCGGTTACCGTTACTGAAAGATAAGCCCAGCCTAGTAAACCGCGAACGCGCCGCCAGTCGCGCCGTGCGCGCGAGCCCAGGGTATGTCGGAGTTTCACTGGGGCACTTGCGAGCCAAACCCGGCCTTGGACATCAACGGCGTGCGTTCGGGCAGTTCCAGGGTAGCGGCGCCCCCGGTCACGAGCCGGCGCCGCAAGGGCGAATCGGTTACCGGCCATTCGCCCTTGCTCACATTGACTGTGCCCGGTCCGGCGAAGGCCAGGTAGCCGAAGCGGCTGTAGTGCGGCAGCTTGCGGGCCAGCGCCGCGACGGCATCCGCCGAGGTGGCGTCGATCCAACCGTAGGTCGCCGAACCCGCCGCCGCGGGTGTAGCCAAGACCACGCTGTGATCGCCATGGGTCAGAATCCGCCCGTCGATGCGCACCGTGTCGCCATCCACCTGCAACGGTAAATGACCCGCGTTTGCAAATACGCGCGAGCGCAGCCGGTTGTCGCGTCCAAGTACCCAGATCGCATCGGCGCCATCCAACGCGCCGACTCGATCATCGTCGACGACAATGCGGTCTTCGGGGCGCGCCCAAGTCTGCGCCAGGCGGCGGTAAGCCGTGCGCATCTGCGCCGATGCCGCGCTTGGAAGCACAAAGACTGATCGTGTCGCGCCCATCAGACGCCCCAGGGATGGCGGCAATTCACCTCGATCCAGCCGCCGGAATACGTCGAAGTCGGGATCAACCGCCAATTGCTGCGGTCTGCTATTGAAGCGAAGCTCGAAGGTCTGCTCGCGACGATCCATGGAAACAGTGCGCAACTGCGCCACCTGGCGTCCTTCCACTTGCACTGCGACCGGGATCTTCAAGCCGTACACGGCGCCGGATTGACGCTGTCGTAATGTCAGGCGCAGCCCATAACCGACGTCGCGGCGCCGGACCTCCACCTCTCCCAGCGCCAACGCAGGCGCGCCGCTGCGTTGCAGCCACTGCCCGAAGAAAGCGCCCAGTTTCTGGCCGCTGGTGCGCTCGAATACGGTTTCCAGAGCGTCGAAGCCGGCCCGCTGAAACCGATACTGCCGATAGAAGTCCCGCAATCCGGCGACGAATTGCGCATCGCCAAGCCGGCGCCGCAACATGTGGAACAACATCATACCTTTGCTGTAACCAATGGCCTGGCTTGCTTCACCGTGCCGGGCGCGGAATCGCCGTAGCGGAAAATCATCGTTGTCGGCGACGAAATCCGCGAATTTCTGCAACGCGGCGCGCCGTTGCGCCGCGCCGCGACCGTCCTGCTCGGCAAGCAGATAGTCGGACAGATAGGTGGTCAACGCTTCCGCCCAATTACCGGCGTCGTAATCCACCCACACGCCATTGCCCCACCAATTGTGCAAAATTTCGTGGGGATAAGAGGTATGCACGATAAACGGCAGGCGAATTACCCGTGACCCGAGCAACGTGAACGACGGCATGCCGTAGCCGGTTTGTTGCGCATTCTCGACCAGCGCAAATTTCGGATACGGATAGGGGCCGATCAAATCGCTGTACATGGCCACGTAACGCGCCGTGGCGTCGAGATAGCGCTGCGCCATGGCATCGTCCGCGGTACGCAGAAACACTTCGCTGCGCCCCCACGGGTTATCACGCCGGTAGCGCACGAAAGCCGCGGCGATCAGATAAATGCCTTGTTGAGGCGTATCGGCGGTCCACGTCTCCTCGCCCGGTCGATCGCCGGCCCGTCCCTGGCTGACACAGTGCCAGCGCGCGGGAAGCCGCATATGAAGCGAGAAACGCACTGGCATACCGGAGAAATCCGCATACCACGACGACTCTGGTCCCAATACGACGTTGTCGGCCGACAGATCGGCCCCCCGGCCCTGGGAGAGCCGACCACCATAGGACAAAGTGAAGCTTCGCACCCCTTCCGGCAATGCCACGCGGTAGGTCCGTACGCCGCTGGCCGGATCGCTGTCAGCGGTTTCGCGCAGCTCATATTCCGCAACCCGCGCCTGCAAGCCTGCGTCGAGCGTAAACTGCGGGCCGTTGCCGGCCGGTAGCGTCACTTGGTCCTGGACCGACAAGCTGCCCGCAGCGGGGTCGAACTCCACCGCCATAACATGGTGAACCACTTGCGCGGTGGCGACGTTTGCCAAGGCGCACAGCACGGCGAGCAAAGCAATCCGCATCGAGTCCATATGGGTGCGCTCCCCTGTTCAGTGTCGATTCCGCTGCCTGCTATCGACTAACCTTGAGGTCATGAATCTTCCCAACCGAAGCTGTGCACGACTGGTTTTCGCCGTGTTGCTCGGTGTCAGTCGGGTCTCGACTGCTGCTCCGACAGGTGCGGAGGCGGCAGCTGCGATGGGCGCCACTCCGGCGCTGAATCTCGACGACACTGGCTCGGTCGACAGTATCATCGATCGGTTAGCTGAAAAACGGGTCGTGTACGTGGGCGAAATCCACACTCGCTACGATCACCATCTCATCCAACTTCACATCATCCAGGCGCTGGCCGCGCGCGGCGGACCGTTCGCGATAGGTGTCGAGTGGTTCCAGCAGCCGTTCCAGAATGTTGTCGACCAATACATTGCCGGCGATATCGGCGAGCAGGAACTGCTGAGAAAAAGCGAATACTTCAATCGCTGGAAGTATGATTTCCGTCTCTACGCTCCAATCCTGCGGTATGCCCGGGCGCATCGAATCCCGGTAATCGCCTTGAACCTGCCCACAGAGATCACGCGCGCGGTCAGTGAACGAGGCTTGGATGCGCTGCCACCAAAGCTCCGAAAATGGCTGCCGCGCACGTTGGATCGATCCAATGCCCGCTACGAAGCGCGTCTACGGGAAATTTATGCAGCTCACCCGCAATCCGAAAGCGGCGACTTCGCGCGCTTTTATAGTGTTCAGTTACTCTGGGACGAAGGTATGGCGCAGCGGGCTGCAGAATATCTTCGCGCACACCCCGGCACCCGGATGGTGATTTTGGCCGGCAGCGGCCACCTTGCCTACGGGGACGGCATTCCCGCGCGTTTGCACCGGGAGACAGGCGCCACGTCGGCCATCATACTGAGCCAGTGGCAGGCGCAATTGAGCCCCGATGCTGCAGATTACCTGTTGCTACCGCAGCCGCAACAGTTGCCACCCGCCGGAATGCTCGGCGTGACCCTAGAAATGATGCGCGGCGGCGGCGTCCGGTTGCGCGACGTGGGCGAGGCCGGCGCCGCGGCCCGGGCTGGGGCCCGGGACGGAGACCGCTTGCTCGCCATCGATGGCGAACCGGTCGCGGATTTGGCCGATGTTCGAACCGTCATGTGGGAAAAAATGCCGGGCGACCATGTCACCGTGACCGTGCGGCGGGCCTCGGGCGATGCCGGGCGTCGCACGCGGAAAACGCTACACGCCACCTTGCAATAGATCTCTTCTACCCACAACGAACCCCCCTGGGTTCGCTTGTCAGGTCAGGGTGCGACCACCGCTTGCACCAATTGTCGCGCGACGTCGTGGTAGGTTGCCGCCAACACCGGCATCTCGCGCTCGGTACCGTAGCGCGCTTCGGCCAGTGCGACTCCATCTGGAAAGCGGGTGAATTGCAATGCGGCGCGTTTCACCTTGAAACCGGGTACGCCGCGGGCCTGGTCGACAAGGGTTTCGCCGTCGTCCAACAGCGCAACCGAACCGGTAACCAGCACCTCGGCGCCCATGGCCTTGGCCAATTCCGCGAGTTTCGCGCGGTCGCGCATTGGATCGAAAGTTTGCTGCGACAGGTCGTGCGCCTTGAGTACCGAATCGATCTTTTTGCGAGTCACCACCGCTGCGCCACGATCCAGCAATTCGAAGCTCACCCGATCGGCCATCACAGCACCGTGCGGGCCATCGAAAGGTAGTACTGCGACGCCATTCAACTCGCTGGCACGGATAGCACCGCTGCTTTCGACTTTGCCGATCATTTCCTTGACGTTGGTGCATGCGCCAATCTGCAGTGCCAACACTACTAAGCCTGAAATCAAACTCAGGTGAACATGTTTGCGCTTCATGGGGTCCTTTCTCGTTGCTTTGCTTATGCGTCTGAGTCAACCAACCGGTCAATATCAATTGAGTTGCACGGAGAAATTCAATGCCACAGCCGGATCATCGATCAAATCGGGAATCTTCGGCAGTACCGAAACGTTCGCCTCGAAAGGTCCCGCACCGAGGGTCAACAGCGGCAGTATCCCACCTGTCAGGTCGCGGTCGCTTTCTCCAAACTGCAATCGCCGATAAGTGACCCCCGCCACTAGGCCTGCTGCCACATAGACCCCGCCGTTGGCACTGTGCCACCACGGCCAGCGCTTGCCGACACCGGCCAACCAGGCGTCGCCATCGTAGCTGTCGATATAGCTGGACGCGACGGCGAACATTCCGGCCGGCCAGCGAGCCTCCAATCCGATGCCGCCATTGGTCTCGCGCAGGTCCTGGCGCGGCGTCTCGGTGTCATAGTGAAAAGACAATCCGTTCAGCACCAACCGATAGCGGGTGTGACTGAAATCCGGCGCCGCAATGGCCGCGGCACTGAACGACGTCATCGCTGCACAAGCGGCGATGAGTGCTGCCTTGTGGACGTGAAATAGTGCTTTGTCGCGGTACATTGGGCCACCCGAACACGATCAATTTGGCTGTTGAAGAGGGTAGCTCAGATCGCGCCCGTTGCATAACCTGCCCTTGCCGCTGGGGCCGAGCCTGCGGATCCGATACACTGCGTGGCCAGTGACCCCGGGGCCGACGGCCCCTAATCCGTGTAGGCCGCGCCCTTGATATCGGCCGCGTTTTGGCAGTCGTGCGCTGAAATGTGAATGAGTAATGTGCGCAGCGGCGTTCACAGCGAGGAAGCGATGGCAACTGAAGAGCAATTCGTTTTGGGCGTCGATCTGGACGGTGTGGTGGCGGATTTCATCCGTGGATTGAGACCGATTGCCGCGGAATGGCTCGGCGTGCCGGAACCGAGCCTGACGCAAGAGTTGAGCTACGGATTCCGCGAATGGAATCTGTCTTCCTGCGGCGGCTATGAAGCGCTGCATCGTTTTGCCGTCAAGGAACGCGATCTGTTCCGGACTCTGCCGACCATTGACGGTGCGCCCGCCGTCTTGAGACGCCTTGCGACCCGTGACATCCGCATCCGCATCATAACCCATCGTTTGTATATCCCATGGTTCCATCGCGAGGCGGTCCAACAGACCGTGGAATGGCTCGAACAACACGGCATCCCATATTGGGATCTATGCTTCATGCGCGACAAGGCTGCCGTCGGCGCAAACCTATATCTCGAAGACAACCCTGCCAATATCGAGTCTTTGCGCGCCGACGGCCACCGCACCATCGTGGTACTCAATTCCACCAATCGCCATTTGGCCGGCCCGCGGGCTGAGAACTGGGAGCAGATCGAGCAATTGGTCGTGACGGATCTCGACCGATGGCGGAAGTGCAATCCGACGAAAGGAATTGCCGGCAATTGAGCTGCGCCGCCGGTCACAGATCAGCCAGAAACTGCTGGCGGATGCTGGCCCACGTGGCATTCGGACGCCGCGCCTCCCCCGCGCGGCTAGAACCAACCTTTGCGTTTGAAGTACATCAACATGGCGCCGGCCACCACAATCATGAGCAGCCACACCAACGGGTAGCCATAGTACCAATGCAATTCCGGCATCGCCCACGGGCTCGCGTCGTTACGAAAGTTCATACCGTACACTCCGACCACGAACGTCAGTGGTATAAAGATCGTCGCGATCATGGTTAACACGCGCATGATGTCATTGAGCCGGTTGCTGACACTGGAAAGATAAATATCCAACATCGACGTTGTCATGTCGCGGTAGGTTTCCAGCAGGTCCATGATCTGAATCGTATGATCGTAACAATCACGGAAATAAATCTTGCTTTCATCGCTGATCACGCCAGTGTCATCACGGATCAGCGCGTTGACCACTTCTCTTTGCGGCCAGAGCATACGCCGCAGCTGCAATAAATTTCGCTTCAGACGCTGAAGTCGATAAAGCGTGTCTCGATCGGGATTTTCCAGCAAATCGTCTTCCAGGCTTTCGACATCGTCACCCAGTTGCTCCAAAGGCGGGAAGCTTTCATCGATCACCAAGTCCACCAACGCATATAGCAGATGGTCGATGGCCCGGCCGCGGATCTTACCGGCTTGCTCCCTGAGTCGCTTGCGCACCGGCTCGAACGGATCCTGCACGCCCTGGTGAAAGCTGATCAGGAATCGCTCGCCCATGAACAGGCTGACTTGCTCCGTACTGGCCGTGCGAGTTGCCTGATCGAATCGCGCCAGGCTCAACACCGCGAACAGGTGCTTGCCATAGGTTTCGAATTTCGGCCGCTGGCCGGTATTGGCGATGTCTTCGAGTGCCAGGGGATGCAGCTCGAATACGGCGCCCAACGCGCGCAGGGTCTCGGCGTCGGGATGTCCTTGCACGTGGATCCAGGTATTGGAATCGCGGTGTGCAAACTCTCGGCAATCCTCCACATGAAGCAACCGGCGTTCCTCGAGGTTTTCACTCCCGTAATCCAGCAGCGACAACGTCAAGGGAAGCTGCTGTTCGTGCGCAGGACGTTCCAGAGTACCGGGCGCAGTGCCGGGAGGGTGATAACGCTTGATGAAATAGGCCATGGCGAAATATCGTGTGGCAAGGGAAAGTCGGCTATGCCCAGCATTACATCGGGCTGGGTAATTCTGTGCCGGAAGCGGTCTGCAAGCGAGTCCACGACCGCAGGCCGCCCGCCGGCAATGGATCAGATCACATTTGGGCCGTGACCGGCGTCGACATTTTTTACATGGGTCTGCCCTATATTCGCGCAGCTGTTTGCAAGCTCATGAAAGCAATGTATAAATGCTAGTGGCACTGATATTGCTCTGACGTTAATCAGCGGCTCAAACCATTTGATTATTGGAAAGGTAATACATGAATACGGTTTTGCTGATATTGGCGGCGCTGGGACTGGCGTTTATCGTCCTGGCAATGGCCGTGTTTCTATCGGCCGCGCGGCGCAACGTATCGGACGCAGAACTGGAATTCGAACAAAGCGGACTGAACGGCGTGGCGGGCAAAACCTTTCGCCTGCGCTCGGGTGTCGATCGCCGTCGAGCTGACCGTCGGAGCCCTGAGAATGTCGTTCGCTTTCCGCTGACCGACAGCGAAGGCCGAAAGGTAGAACACGATCGACGGCGCGGTCAGCGCCGCGGACAACAGGAACGGCGGCGGGCGTAAGGCAAGACCGAGCGCCGAGCCGGAACTGATGCCGGCGCTCGAATCGAAGTGGACTGCATCAACGATTGTAATAGAGGAAGAAGAACCGATCGCGTACCTGCTTGAATTTGAGATCCTCATCCAACTTGCCGTCCTGACTGCGAACGTGGACTCGGTTCTCCTCTTCGAACACTTGGAAGCTCAGATCGGAAACGCTCCGATTGGCATAATTCCTACCTAAGGTATTGATTAGATAACGAGACGGGAATCCAGTTGCCGCACCGCGACTGACAAGATCCAGAGCGGCTGCGTCGGCATGTATCATCGCGTGGACGAATGCCCGCGCCGCTTCGCCGAGGGTCCTGTTGCCGTCTGCGGTAAATGCGGAACCCGCGGACGCATACTCAGGCGACCAAACCATTTGTCTTACCCTCCCTGTAGTTACCCCCCGTGCGGGGATAGTAAATTAAGCAGCGAAACTGCCGACTGTCAAAGAAACTTGCCCATTTGGTTGGCGACGTGCTCCAGTAGTCCGTGACCGTCGCGCCACAGTAACGCACGTGCGTGACAAGATGGTGACTGATGTTCGGTGGCAGGCTCAGGAGTTTACACGTCGGACTGCGCAAAAGAGTTCCATATTTCTCTAACTGACCGCGGATAGCGATTTTTTATTTATGACCCGCCATGCCACCTTAGTTGCAACCGGCGCTTTTTCAATGTATTCCGTCGGTTTGCTACATGCAGTTCCGAAATAGTACCGCGTGACGCGCTGCAGCGAAGCCGCTACCATCGGTCGCGTTGCGCCGCGCAAAGCCGTTCCATGCAAACAAGCCTGATTATTTCGCTAGCCGGGATCGGATTCCTCGCCATTGCCTGCCAGTGGTTCGCCTGGTGGGTGAAACTGCCGGCGATTTTATTCTTGCTGATCGCCGGCATCGTAGCCGGGCCGTTGACCGGCTGGCTGAACCCGGAAGCGCTGTTCGGCCATTTGCTGTTCCCATTCGTATCGCTCGCCGTCGCGGTAATCCTGTTCGAAGGCGCCCTGACGCTTCGTATTCATGAAATCAAAGGCTTGGAAAGGATCGTCCGGCGCATGGTAACGACCGGCTTGGCGGCCACCTGGGCGGTCACATCGATCGCCACCCATTTGTTGCTGCATCTGCCGTGGGAATTGTCATTTCTGTTCGGCGCCGTGACGGTCGTCACCGGACCTACCGTAATCGTACCCATGCTGCGCACCGTGCGCCCCACCGCGCGCATCTCCAATATCTTGCGCTGGGAAGGCATCGTCATCGACCCGATCGGCGCGCTGCTGGCAGTGCTGGTATTCGAATTCATCGCTTCCGGCCACCGCGGAGGCGCGTTCGGCCACACCTTGCTCACGTTCGCCCAGATCCTATCCATCGGCATTGTCGTGGGTGTGGGCTGCGGCTATTTACTCGGCACCATATTGCGGCGCCACTGGCTACCGGAATACCTGCACAACGTCGGCACACTGTCCCTGGTCTTCGTCGCCTTCGCTGTCTCCGATTCCATACAACCGGAATCGGGCCTGCTCACGGTCACCGTGATGGGTGTCTGGCTGGCCAATATGCGCAATGTCTCGGTCGACAACATCCTGGATTTCAAGGAAAGTCTGAGCGTGCTGTTGATATCGGGCCTGTTCATCATTTTGGCCGCGCGACTGAATCTGGCGGACGTCCGGGAACTGGGCTGGGCCGCCGCCGGTGTCTTCCTGGCGATGCAATTCATCGCCCGGCCGCTCAAAATCCTGATTTCCACTTGGGGCTCGTCTCTTTCGTGGCGCGAACGCGCCCTACTCGCCTGGATCGCGCCGAGGGGCATCGTTGCCGCGGCCATTGCGGCACTATTCGCCATCCGGCTGGGGACTCAGGGCTACGAACAGGCGCCGCAACTGGTACCGCTGACATTCCTGGTCATCATCGGCACCGTGGTACTGCAAAGCGCAACAGCGCGACCCATTGCACGACTGCTAAAAGTCGCCGAGCCGGAACCGAAGGGTTTCCTGATCATCGGCGCCAGTCCCGTGGCGCGCGCCATTGCGATCGCACTGTGTGAAAAAGGATTCCGCACCCTGTTGGCCGATACCTATTGGGACAACATTCGCGCCGCCCGCATGGCAGGCTTGGCAACCTACTACGGCAACGCGGTCTCGGAACATGCAGACCGCAACCTGGACCTGGTCGGCATTGGCCGGGTGCTGGCGCTATCGCCGCAAAAAGAACTCAATGCGCTGGCGTGTGTGCGCTATCGCAGTGAACTGGGCAACGAAAGCGTGTTTGCGCTGCCTGCAACTGCAGAAAAGGACAAGGAGGAGGAACGAATCGGCACGCCACGCTGCGGGCGGCTTGCGTTCGGCTATGATGTCACCTACTCCAAACTCGCCAGCTTGCTGTCCCAGGGCGCCGAAATCCACGACACGCAGTTGACCGACGATTTCGGCTTCGACGACTACAACGACCAATATCAGAAAAAAGCCATCCCGCTGTTCGCCATCGACGGTCGGGGTCGGCTGAGACCATTCACGGCCGAAGACAGTCCGAAACCAAGTGCAGGGTGGACGATCGTTGCCTTGGTACAAGCCAGTGAAGCGGATGACAGCGCTCGGGAGCCTGGCCAGGATGGCGAGGAACGGCGGCCGGGACCCTAAGCGTAGGCACCGGGTTGAAGAACGGATGGGAAACGGCGTTTCAGGTAGCAGGCTGGTCCGGCGCATCGGCGAGCATATTCCGATGCAACAGTATGGCGGTTGCCAACAAGGCTTGCTCGCATTGATCGATCCACTCTTCCGAACTGGCCAATTGCGCAGCCTGACGCTGCATGTCGGCGATTGCTCGTTCAACGGTTTCACGCCGCACATCCATTTTCACGCTCCTAGCCAAGCCATGAGAATACGACCTTGCTGGTTTCGAGGCTTGCGATCCATTACGCCCCTCGATGCCTGATTTATACCGAGGCCGCTGCCGGCGAATTGTGAGCTCCATCACACTTCCCTGGTCGCCGAAGTCAGCGCTCAGCTGCAACAAGATCGCGCTCCGTCAATGCGGGCCGCGGCGCAAAGCGTCAAAATCGGGCCAGTCATCACGGGGGCCGGCATAGCGTGCAGACCTTGGACCCATCCACGAACCGCGGCGAACTGGTGTTTGAAATGCGGGCGGTCACGAAGACGTATGTAATGGGCGAAGTTCGCGTACAGGCCTTACGGGGTGTCGACTTGGACCTGTACACCGGCGAGCTGGTGGTGTTGCTGGGACCCTCCTGGAGCGGGAAATCAACATTGCTCAACATCCTGGGGGACTGGATCGTGCGACGTCCGGCTCCCTACGCTATCGAGGCCGGCAATTGAGCGGCGCCGACGATAAGCAACTAACGGAGTTTCGGCGCTTTCACGTGGGCTTTGTGTTTCAATTCTGCGACCTGGTTCTCCGCAGGCGGCCCGGTTGATAGCCCACCCCGCCGAACGCATCGAGGATGACGTCCAGATCACCGCAAAACGTATCGCGCACTGAAATGCGACCCGCGCACTCCGCGCGGATCGCATTCTCTCTGGAAGTTAGTGTGTATTGCGATGACGGCGGCTATGCCAACCCATGGCGCCGAACCCGAGCGCCAGGAGCAAGCCGGTCCCGGGTTCCGGGACACTCGCATCGGCCAGCGGGGCAACGGGCTGCATCCAATTGCGCGCAGTCGTTTCCAACAGTCGATCGTCCGCGCCCTCGAGATAGTTACCGCGTAACTTATGGCAATCGTTTACCGAATACGTGGGCGAAATCGCCGGACAGTCGAACGCTGTCTGCAAATTATCTGTCGGTGCTCCGCCGTACGCTGCCACGCGCGCTGCAGCCGTGTTCGCTTGCATACCGGCACAACTATGACTTTCGCGATACGGTGGCTACCAGTGGGACGCTTCCTGCAATTCGCGCATCACTTCTGAAAGTGAGGCACTATCGTTCTGAAGCATGCATACCAGATTGCCGACGCTGCATACCGACATTTCTTCGCTGCGCACAATCCAGCCGCCAGGAGGGGTCCAGCCTCGCAACTGCGTAAACATCGACAATTGATCCGCGTTGCCTTGGACGATGCGCTTATAGTCGTGGGCGAACTTGGCAAGCGCCTCCAAATGCTGCGACGGCATGGCGCCATAGCCTTCGACGAAGGCGCCGTCGTCACGAAACTGGCAAACAGCGGTGACGCCGTCCAGTGCCATCAAGCGTTTGATCATGGAGCCCCCTACTGCGCCAGCGCGTCGTACGCTGCCTGGTAGTCGGCACGATCGTTGGCCAGCACCACACCGTGATTGCCAAAGGTAACAGCGGACCAGTCCAGGCCGACCATGGTGAAGCCACCGATCGGATAAAAGCCTTCACTGCCGGTCATGCTTTCCCACCCGCGGGCTTGCATCGTAGCGATGGAGATATTGGCGACGCACACGTGGCTGAGCAGATCCAATACCGTGTCATTCAAATCTCCGCCGTCCGAGATTTTGCTCGACAACAATTCGCCGCGATCGGAAAAATTGAACGCGGCAATCGCTCCGGGCAATGCCATTAAATGATCAAGATCGGCCATCTTCCTTCATCTCCTACTTGCTGTATGCCTGCGTTGGTACGGTCTATGTTCGCAGGTTGCCTAAACCAGGTCATCCGAAGCGTCCGCCAGCTTCTCACGCAGTGCATGCATGACTTCGTTGAGCGATGCCGCGTCGTTATCGAGGAAACAGAATACATTGGCGTAGACGCAGACGCTGAATTTCGGTCCGCGTACCACCCACCCTCTGCCCGGCACGAGTCCGCAGTCATCGCAAAACGCATGCAGTATCTCAGCCTGCATGTGCACACTCATGGTTGTCGCGCGGCACATGATCGAGGCCATGCGCGCCTGTTCTTCGTCGAGGTTGCCTTTGTAGGAAAATCGATCTCCACGGTAGGAATATTCTCCCACTGCGGTTACTCCCGGAAGTGCAGCCAGCTCTGCTAGAATGGCCATGTCTCCTCACTTGGCTTTCGTTTTTGTTATGTTGCTTTTTATAGCACAGTGTTTATCACATGCGCGGCAGAAGAGACAACACCACATTACGATAACGGCAAACGTTTCAGTGGTTCATTGAGTGCTGTTTGAGAACATGAACGTCGCAAGGATTTCTGCAACCCACGAGCCGGTCGGCCTCCCGCGCCGGGTCGGCGCTTTGTTTTACGATGGCATGTTGCTGATCGCGATCCTGCTCTTGGCGACAGCACTCGCATTGGCGATCGCCAAAGGCCAGCTCGACAACCACGGTTGGGGATACCGCGGCTACTTGCTGGCGATCATCTTCGCATTCTACGGCTGGTTCTGGACTCATGGTGGTCAAACGCTGGGCATGCAGACCTGGCGCATCCGGGTGGAACGCTTGGACGGGACTACGATCCGATGGTGGCAGGCGTTGGTGCGTCTGGCGGTGGCGATGGCGACGCTCGGCATCGGACTGCTGTGGACACTTTGGGATCCGGACCGACGCGCGCTTTACGATCGCATCGCGCGCACCCGGGTGATTCGCACCGGATGATTCAATGAATACGCAACACGGCGTATAAACCGCCCGCTGCGAAGATCAATGTCGGCGCGAGCGCACTAAGCAACGGTGGCAGTCCGTAGACCAACCCGACATGATTGAGCGCCTGGTTGAGCAGATAAAATCCCATCCCAAGCAGCACGCCCACCAGAATGCGTGTGCCCGCGTGCGCCGAACGTAGCGAACCGAATACGAACGGGATCGCGATCAACAACATCACCAACGTCGAAAACGGCGTCACGATCTTGACCCAGAACGCCAACCGGTATCGATCGCTGCTCAGGTTGTTCTCGTCCAGGTAACGGACGTAGCGCGCCAGCGCAACCGCGGCAAGATCTTCGGGCTTGACCGACAGCACTTCCAGGAGATCGGGTTTCAGCAACGAGCGCCAGCCGGCACTGTCCAGCGTCCGCGTGGTCACGCTATTAGGATCGATCTGACTTTGCTCCACCTGTTCCAACTGCCATTCGCCAGCGGCGTACGAAGCCGACTGCGCATGTATCAAGCTTTTCAACCGCAGCTGATCATCGAGCTCATAGATGGTGATATCACGCAACTCCGCGCCGGGCAGGACGCGGCGAATCTGCACGAAATTATTTCCGTCGCGCGCCCAAAAACCGTTGTCGCTGCGCAAAGTAATATAGCCGGTCTGCGCGGCGCTGCGCATCGACTGTGCGTATTTCTCGCCGGGAGGCGCGACGACTTCGCCAAGCACCCCGGCGATGAGTGCCAGCACGAGGCCCGCCTGAAGCACCGCGAGGGTAATGCGCGCTACCGAAACTCCGGCCGCCCGCATGACCATAAGCTCGCTGTTGGCGGCCAAACCCCCGAGACTCATCAGTCCACCCAGCAGAACCGCGGTCGGAAACATTTCGTACACCCGTCGCGGCAGGGTCAGCAGGACATACAGAGAAGCCTTCGCAAGATCGTAGTCTTTGTGCAGATCCCCGAGCTCGCCAAGCAAGGTGAAGAACGCCGACAGCGAGGCCAGCACCAGAAGCGCCAGCAAGGCGCCTCGGATCACCGTGCCGCCGAGGTAGCGGTCCAGAATAGTGATCACGCCGGGCGTTCCCGCTTGTGCGGCCCGGCGAATACCCAGCGCACGCCGAGTTGACGAACCAACAGCACTGCGGTCAACAGCAAAAACAAACCATGCACCCACCAGAGACCCAACGCAGCAGGAATGGTGCCCCGTTCGGTCCAGGACTGCGCAAACGCCAGTAAATTGACATAACTGACGTACAACAGGATCGCCACGAACAAGCGGCCGAAACGTCCGCTGCGAGGACTTACACGACCAATCGGGAGCGCCAGCAAAGCCAACACCAGCGCGCCCAGGGGCATCGACAATCGCCATTGCAGCTCCGCCGCCTCGGCCGGGTCCTTTGAACGCCACAGTTCGGAGGTCGGACGCGTACCCAGTTTGCCGGATTCGGCGACCACTTCACTGCGTCTCAACAAAACGCCGTGATGTTGAAACTTCACAATCCGAAAATTCGCATCCCCCGGCTTGCCCTCGTACCGATAGCCGTCCGTCAGGACCAGATAGCGGCCACCAGGTTTGAACTCCAAGTGACCTTCAGCCGCCGTGAGCATGACGCTGCGTCCGTCCGCCCGCTGCACGTGAATAAACACGTTATGCATGCGCGGTTCATCCGTCACCTCCTGGGCATACAGGATACGCGTCCCGCCCATGCCTTCCTGGAATCGGCCTGCTCGCACGGCGTTGACCTCCATGTCGCGTTGCGCAGCGTCGATCAGGCGTACTTCTTCGGCATCGCTCCAAGGCACCACCTGCAGTGCCATCCACCCCTGCACCGCCGCCAGCGGCAACGCCAGCATCAGGATTGCCCGGTACAAGCGCGGCTCGCCGACGCCACATGCCGACATGGCCGCCATCTCGGAGTCCCGGTAAAGACGGCCGAGCACCAGCAGTACCGACAGATACAGCCCCAGCGGCACTAAGAGAATGAGATATTTCGCTGCCTTGAGGGCCACGAGGGTGAAAATCACGTCTCCTGGCAGTTGGCCGGCCGCGGCATCCGCCAAGTAACGCACCAACCGGTTGCTCAGGAAGATCAATAGCAGCACAACGAGCACACCAAATAGGGTCTGCAACACTTCGCGCGCGACGTAACGATCGATCAACGTGAACACACGGCGACTCTATGAAAATTGCGTTTTGGACTGAAAATCAACATGTGTTCGGGTAAACTTGGCCAAATTTCAAGTTTAGTGGTCGCCGCGGTCCCGGATCCCCGTCAACACAGCAGCGACCAGGCAAAGCTCCGGAGCATATTGTATGGAATACAACGTCAAAAGCGGTAATCCCGAAAAACAACGCAGCGCCTGTGTGGTCGTAGCCGTGTTCGAGCCGCGGAAACTATCCGCCGCAGCCGAAGAACTCGACCGTGCTGCCGACGGGATGCTGTCCTCGCTGGTGCGTCGCGGCGACATGGAAGGAAAGTCCGGCCAGACACTGATGTTGTACAACGTACCCAATACGCTCTGCGATCGCGTGCTGCTGGTGGGGTGCGGTAAAGAACGCGACTTTGATGATCGCCAATTCCGCAAATCCATTGCCACCGCAGTTCGCCTGTTGAACGATGGCGGCGCCATGGAAGCGGTGTGCTACCTCACCGACGTGCCGATCAAAAGCCGCGATAGTATCTGGAAAGTCCGCCAGGCCGTCATCGAAGCGCAATCCGCACTGTATCGGTTCGACCAACTCAAGAGCAAGAAGGACACGCAACGCCGTCCGTTGCGAAAAATCACCTTCAGCGTCCCGAGCCGGCGTGACCTGGCCGAATGCGAGCAAGCGTTGAGCCAAGGCCAAGCCATCGCCAATGGCATGAAGTTGGCGCGCGACCTGGGAAACCTGCCGGGCAACATTTGTACACCGACCTATCTTGCCGATCAAGCCAAGGCGCTGGGCAAGGAATTCCGTCGCGTGAAAGTGAATGTTTTGGAAGAAAACGACATGGAGAAGCTCGGCATGGGCGCGCTGCTGTCGGTATCCCGAGGCAGCCGGCAACCGGCCAAGATGATCACCATGGAATACCGTGGCGGGCCCAAGGACCAGAAACCGGTGGTCTATGTCGGCAAAGGCCTTACGTTCGATGCCGGCGGTATTTCCATCAAGCCTGCTCAGGCCATGGATGAGATGAAATACGACATGTGCGGCGCGGCCGGAGTGTTCGGCGCCATACGAGCATGCGCCGAACTGCAATTGCCGATCAACGTCGTCGGCGTAGTTCCAAGTTCGGAGAATCTTCCCGACGGGGCCGCCAACAAGCCGGGGGATATCGTAACCAGCATGTCAGGGCAGACCATCGAAGTGCTGAACACCGACGCCGAAGGGCGTCTTATTCTGTGTGACGCACTTACCTACAGCGAACGCTTCGAACCCGCGGTAATCGTCGACATGGCGACCCTGACCGGGGCTTGTGTAATCGCTCTGGGCGCTCATGCTCACGGCTTGTTGGGCAACAACAAACCACTGATCCACGATCTGCTCAGTGCCGGCAAAGAAGTCGGCGATCGAGCCTGGGAACTGCCGCTATGGGATGAGTATCAGTCGCAACTCGACAGCAACTTCGCCGACATGGCCAATATCGGCGGCCGCGAAGCCGGAACGATCACCGCTGCCTGCTTCCTGTCCCGTTACACCAAGAAAATGCGGTGGGCGCATCTGGACATCGCCGGCACCGCCTGGTTGTCGGGCAAGGACAAAGGGGCGACCGGCCGTCCGGTACCGTTGTTGATCCAGTTTTTGCTCGATCGGCTGCGAGATGCAGCGTGATCCGGTTGGACGGCGATCGCACACTGACATGACCCGGATCGATTTCTACGTACTGTCCGAATCCGATGCCACCGCCGCCGAACTGTTGGCGTGCCGACTGGCCGAAAAAATCTACAAACTCGGCCATCAGGTGTATGTACATACGGAGTCGGACGCTCAAGCACAGCGACTCGACAGTCTGCTGTGGACGTTTCGCCCCGGGAGTTTCGTTCCCCATGGCCGTCAGGATGGCGACTCGGTGGAGCAGGTGCCGGTACTCATCGGGTACGGCGCCGAGCCGGCGTCCCATATCGATGTCCTGGTGAATCTGGCGGCGGGAGTGCCGGGATTTTTCAGCCGTTTCGAACGAGTTGCGGAGCTCGTCGCCGGCGAACCCGAGCAGCGTGCCCTGGCCCGCGAACGATTCCGCTTCTACCGGGACCGCGGTTATGAACTGCAAACACACAATCTTTGACGGCACCGTATGAGCGACGATTATCAAAACGTTGACGGAGAGACGCACACGATTCCGACGTTGGAGCTAATGGTTAGCGAATATGGCGAGTCCTTTGCGACGGCGGCATTGGAACGCGTGGCGGCAAATATCGACCGTGAACTGCAGGACGAATTCGAAAAAATTGTGACAATTGCCGTTAACGATGCAGTCACCCTGGCTTTGACATCATACCGCGAGAAAGCCCGGGCGCTGGTACTTCGCGAACTTGCCGCCCAACTCGGCCCGATTCCGGGTTCCACCGATACGGAACAGCGCTGAAGCGCCGTAGCGCCAGCGCGCTCACGGCAATCATTCATTGCCACATCGTTTGAGACCGACGTCCACACCATGGAAAAAACCTACGATCCGCAGTCCATCGAGCAACGCTGGTACCAAACCTGGGAGGACCGCGGCTACTTCGCGCCGCAGGAAAACCCGGCGAAGCCGGCTTATTGCATTATGATTCCGCCGCCCAATGTGACCGGCAGCCTGCACATGGGCCACGCGTTCCAGGATACGATCATGGACGCCCTGACCCGCTACCACCGTATGCTCGGTGACGAAACGCTCTGGCAGGCAGGCTCGGACCATGCCGGGATCGCCACCCAGATGGTTGTGGAGCGACAGCTCAATGCCGCCGGCAAAACGCGCCATGACCTTGGACGAGAAGCGTTCCTCGACCAAGTTTGGGACTGGAAATCCGAATCCGGTGGCGCCATCACCCGACAACTGCGGCGAATGGGCGCATCCCTGGACTGGTCCCGCGAGCGTTTCACGATGGACGAGGGATTGTCGGAAGCGGTGAAAGAAGTGTTCGTGCGCCTGCACGAGGAAGGGTTGATCTATCGGGGCAAACGGCTGGTGAACTGGGATCCGGCGCTGCACACCGCTGTGTCCGACCTGGAAGTCATATCCGAGGAAGAGCCGGGGTTTCTGTGGCACATGCGCTACCCCCTCGCCAATGGCAGCGGGCATGTGGTGGTCGCGACCACGCGCCCGGAAACCATGCTCGGCGACGCTGCAGTCGCCGTCCATCCCGAAGACGAACGCTACCAGCACCTGGTCGGCCAATTGATCGAACTGCCCCTTACCAAGCGCAGGATCCCCGTAATCGCCGACGATTATGTCGATCCCGAGTTCGGCAGCGGCTGCGTCAAGATCACCCCTGCTCACGACTTCAACGATTATCAGGTCTGGCTGCGGCATCGTGACGAATCTGCAATTGCCTCACTTCCCAACGGCGGTCTGATCAACATCTTTTCTGCGAGCGCGCGTATCGTCGCCAGCGGGGACGACAACGGCGCCCTGGTCCCTGGCGGATTCCACGGCTTGGATCGCTACGACGCGCGCAAACAAGTTGTTCAGGAGCTGGACTCGCTGGGTCTACTGGAAAAAACCGAAGATCATAAGCTCATGGTGCCGCGCGGCGACCGCTCGGGCGCGGTGATCGAACCGTTCCTTACCGACCAGTGGTACGTAAAGACGGCGCCGTTGGCAAAACCTGCCGTGCAGGCGGTGGAGGACGGCCGCATCCGGTTCGTCCCTGATAACTGGAAGAACACCTATTTCGAATGGATGCGCAACATAGAAGACTGGTGTATATCGCGTCAGATCTGGTGGGGCCATCGCATCCCGGCCTGGTACGACGACAAAGGCGACGTCTATGTCGGTCGCAACGAGCAAGAGGTTCGCGCCAAGCACGGGCTCGGCGATTCGATTTCACTGGTCCAGGACGAAGACGTGCTCGACACGTGGTTCTCGTCAGCGTTGTGGCCCTTCTCCACCCTCGGCTGGCCCCACGCCACGCCGGCCCTGGAACGTTTCTATCCGACCAGCGTTCTGGTCACGGGCTTTGACATCATTTTCTTCTGGGTGGCCCGCATGATCATGATGGGCTTGAAGTTCATGAATGACGTCCCATTCCGCGAAGTCTACATCCATGGCCTGGTGCGAGATGCCCACGGCCAGAAAATGTCCAAATCCAAGGGCAACGTACTCGACCCCATCGACCTCATCGACGGCATCGAGCTGCAGGCTTTGATCGCCAAGCGCACCAGCGGCCTGATGCAGCCGCAGATGGCGAAGAAAATCGAGAAACAGACCCGTGCCGACTTTCCCGACGGCATACCTGCATTCGGCACCGACGCCTTGCGCTTCACGTTCGCGGCTCTGGCCACCACAGGTCGCGATATCAACTTCGATCTGGGCCGGATCGAAGGTTACCGCAACTTCTGCAATAAACTTTGGAACGCCGCCCGCTACGTGCTCATGAATACCGAAGAACATGATTGCGGCCAGCAGGCAGGCGAGATCGAATTGTCGGTGGCCGACCGGTGGATCGAGTCACGCCTGCAGCGCACGGTCAACCAGGTGCATGAGACGATCGCGCAATACCGATTGGATCTGGCCGCCCAGGCCGTATATGCCTTCGTGTGGGAAGAATACTGCGATTGGTACCTGGAACTGTCCAAACCCGTACTGACGAATCCGCACAGCACACCACAAGCACAAAGAGGCACCCGTCGCACCCTGGTGCGCGCGTTGGAAACAGTCCTGCGCCTGGCACATCCGATCATGCCGTTCATTACCGAGGAAATCTGGCAGCGGGTCGCCCCCCTCGCCGGCCGTAGCGGGGATACGGTCATGCGTGCTCCTTATCCGTCTGAAGGTGAACAGCAACTGGATACTGACGCCGAAGCGGAAATGCGATGGGTCATGGGGTTCGTTCTCGGCATCCGCAAAATTCGCAGCGGCATGAACATCGAGCCCCGCAAGCCGCTGCCGGTGCTGCTGGACAATGCCGACGACCACGATCGCCGACGTCTGCAGGCCAACCGTCACTACCTGGAAGCCGTCGGTCGCACCGAATCGATCCAGGTGCTGGCGGCCGGCGAGTCCGCGCCGGAGTCCGCAACAGTGCTGGTGGGCGAACTCAAGGTATTGATTCCTATGGCGGGTCTAATCGACAAAGAGGCCGAAAGCCGGCGCCTGGGAAAAGACATCGAACGATTGCAACGGGAGATCGAGCGCGGCGAGCGCAAGCTCGAAAACCCCGAGTTCGTTGCCAAGGCCCCGGACGCCGTAGTCGAAAAGGAACGGAGCAAGGTGGTGGAAATGCGCACGTCCCTGGCTCAGTTGCAGGAACAATTGTCCCGTATTCAGCGGCTTTGACCCCGAAACCCTTCAGAATTCACGTAAACGGGTCGATATGCCGATACGCGGACTGCGCCAGTGTATAATGGATCGCCCGCCGCAGTTTACTTTGTTGCAATAATATCCAACACTTACAGGGCCTTTGGTCCGCCTTCGCCAGTCGGCAGGCACCAGCAGATCGGGAATGCCATGACACGTATCGTGATCATCGACGACCAAGCGATCAGTCGAAAGCTGCTGGACAAACTGATCGGCACCATTGAACAATCCGCAGAGGTCCGGTCATTTTCGGATCCGATCGAGGCGCTGACCTGGATCGAACGAAACACGCCAGACCTCGTACTCACGGATTACAAAATGCCGAATCTCGACGGGATCTCGTTCACCCGGCTGTTCCGGCAGATCCCCTATTGCCTGGATGTACCGCTGGTCATGGTTACCTGTATCGAGGATCGCGAAATCCGCTACCAGGCGCTTGAGGCCGGGGCTACCGACTTTCTGACCAAACCCGTGGATCAAGTGGAATGCCGCGCCAGGTGTCGCAATCTGCTCACCATGCGCCGCCAGCAGCACATTATCAAAGACCGCAACCGTTGGCTCGAAAGCCGGGTCTCGGAAGCCACTGACGCGGTCCGCACGCGGGAACGGGAAACCTTGATTCGCCTCGCGAAAGCCGGCGAATACCGGGATGAGGAAACCGGCAACCACGTCTTGCGCATGGCACGTTATTCGCAACTGATCGCCGAGGAGCTAGGCCTACCGGCGCAGGAAAGCAAGTCCATCGGCATTTCGGCTCCCATGCACGACATCGGAAAAATCGGTATTCCAGATGCGATCCTATTGAAGCCCGGCAAGCATACGCCTGAAGAATTCGCCATCATGAAACGGCATACGTTGATCGGTTACGACATCCTCAAGGAAAGCCCGTCCAAATATCTACAGATGGGCGCCACAATCGCCGTCGGCCACCATGAAAAATTCGACGGCAGCGGCTACCCTTACGGGCTGCGGGCCGAAGAGATTCCGCTTTGCGCGCGCATCGTCGCCGTAGCGGATGTGTTCGATGCATTGACTTCCGTGAGGCCGTACAAGCACGCCTGGCCGGTACAAGATGCAGTCGCCTATCTACGCAAACAACGCGGAAGTCATTTCGACCCTGAGTGCGTGGACCGATTCCTGGCGCGACTGAACCGGGTTATGGATATCTATCGAGAACTATCGGACGAGCCAGCTCAACAGACTCAATAATCATGCGCGGCATCACGGACGTAAACCAGCGCGGCGGAGCATCCATACCAGTCGGGGACGACGAAGCTAGTCCGACGGTCGGCGGCGCGCGGGAACAGGACATCTTGCGCGTACTGCTGGTCAGTGCCGCGAGCGCCTATCTGCTTTTTTCCGTTCCCGACCATGCGCATTCCGGGGCGCTCACCATCACTGCCGCAGCGGCCGTTCTCGGTGCGATGGTTCTGCTCGCCTTCGGCATATTCCTGCCGCAGCAGTCGGTCCAACGGCGCATGTTTACGATCCTGTTCGATACAGTCGTTATCACTGGGGGTATGCAACTCGGCGGCGAAGCGGGCGCACCG
Source organism: uncultured Gammaproteobacteria bacterium (assembly GCA_963849825.1). Classification (GTDB taxonomy): domain Bacteria; phylum Pseudomonadota; class Gammaproteobacteria; order JASBUN01; family JASBUN01; genus CAVXJN01. The sequence continues at coordinate 254,231 of CAWKIK010000003.1, forward strand.
CTGTACCTGTTTTACCTTTTGTCGGCATTCGGCAATGGCTTTCGGTTTGGTCTACCGTTTCTATATCTCAGCACTTCCCTCAGCCTGATCGGTTACCCGCTGGTGGTCATGGATTCGCCGTTCTGGCTCGCCCACATGCCGCTGGCGGTCGGCTTCTGGGTGGGGCTGGCCGCCCTGCCGGTGTATGTCGCAATCATGTTCAAGCGGCTGCACGGCACGATCAGACGCAGCGAACGCGTAACCAAGGAACAGGCCCGGTTTCTGATCGAAGCGGGGCTCGAATTGCGCCCGCCGCTCAATCGATTGCTGGGTGTAACCGATCTGCTGCGTGAGACATCCCTGAGTCGAGAGCAACGCGGATTCGCTGATTCGATCTGCGAATCGGCAAATTCTGCCGTGGCCGTAATGCACAATATCGTCGACTACGCCGCCATTGCAGGGGGGAAGCTCGATCTTCGCACCACGGAATTCGATTTGCACAACGTGCTCAATGGCGCCATTCGCCTGTTGCGGGACCAGGCAAACGAGCGCAGCATGAGCCTCGGTCTGCAGATCGATCCGCAAACCCCGTATCAACTGATGGGCGCACCCGCACAGCTGCGCCAGGTCCTTTCCAACCTGATCAGCAACGCGATGGCCCTTGCCCGCTACGGACAACTGGACGTACGCGTTCGACCGTTGCGTGCAAACGACAGCGGCACAATACTTCGGTTCGAGATCGAACAACACGGAAACGGCGAGGCGGCGCGCCTCCTTGTCCGGGTGATCGACCGGACCAAGCGGCAGGCGACGACGATCCCCTACGACGGCACCGCGCTGCGGGCAGTCGTCGCAGTCGAGTTGGTCAAGCTCATGGGCGGCACGATCGGCGTCGAGAAGCAAGAGGCCGATACGTCTACCGTGTGGTTTGAAGTGCCGTTCGGACCCAGCTCTGCCGCGTGTCTTTCAGCCACCTCGTTGCAGCACACGCGGGTCCTGCTGATTTCCGATGCGCGAAGCCCGAATATTGGAGTCGTGACGGGGTGTTTACGGGAATGGGGCGTGCAATTTGAAATCAACGACAGCGCCAGCGGAGCATTCGTGCGGGCCGAATCCGAATTACGGCGCAGCCACGCCTACCATGTGATCATCGTCGACAAATCGTTGATCGACATCGACACCAGACAGTTCGCCCGTGCGCTGCGCAAGGTAACCAGTAGTGCCGACACCGCCTTAGTGCTCATTACCAGGGAAGACAACGATTTGGAGCATCGTTCACTGCTCGAAGCAGGATATTCTTGCCTGCTTTCGTCCCCTGTGGACCAAAATCTGCTTTTCAACGCCTTGCATTCGGCGCCTATCGTGGAGCGGCACGGCGGCGAACGCATCGTGCCGCTGCGCCGACGCATCGATCGAACCCGCACTGCGCGCCGATCGCGGGTACTGGTAGCGGAAGACAATCCGACCAGTCAGAAATTCATCGCCCGTGTCCTGGAGCGGGCCGGCCATGAAGTGGATCTGGTACACAACGGTGAAGAAGCGCTGGATGCATTGGAGTGCGGCGACTACGACCTGGTCATGCTGGATATGCATATGCCTGTTATGGACGGCGTGCAAACGGCCAAGCTGTACCGTTTCATTTACCCCAATAAGAACGATCTGCCGTTCGTCATGTTGACTGCCAATACCACGACGGAAGCAAAATTGGAGTGTGAAGCAGCCGGCATCGAGACCTTTCTCACTAAACCCATCGAAGCAACCAGACTGCTGGAAATCATCGAGTGCATTCTCGAGCGCCGCAGAGGCGGCGACCAGTCCGGGCTTCGCAATGATCGCGACCCGATGCGGCAATGGGAACGACCTGCTGCAACCGAAGTTTTCGACGGCGCGCCGATTCTCAATCTCGCGAGTCTCCAGGAGGTTGAGAGCCTCGGACACGGCAGCGATTTCTTTCACGAGCTCGTTCAGGGATTTATCCGGGACGGTAACGGACTGCTCGAAAAACTGCAGGACTCCCTGTCGCGGGAAGACTATGCGGATTTTCGCGATGCCAGCCACGCCTTGAAGGGCAACGCGGGCAGCATAGGCGCAGTAAAACTTTACAAGAGTTGCCTACAGGTGGAGCGCATGAGTCGTGCGGATTTCGAGCTGTTGGGAGTACAGACGCTGATCGACATTCGCGGTGATTTGCACCAAGCCTGCACCGCGCTGATCGAATATTCCAAGAAGCTGGGAAACAACGCGAGCAATTGACGGAACCTTAGATCAGATACCGCTGTACTTCATCACCAGCATCACAACACCCACCAGGGTGCCTACGAACAGGGCGGTAAAGATCAAGCCTACGATGATGTACGCGGCCGGTCGGCCTTTGGTGAAATCCCGTTCGTGAGCGTGGCGACCCCGCACTCCAAACATCGCCGCAATTACGCTGGCGACCACATGTAGCAGTCCGACCTGTGCATCGCGATCTTTGTGCTGTTCGTTCGAATCCGACATCAGTAGCAATCCCCGAGCTGGAAAAAAGCAGGCGAATAGGTTCATTTGGCAATTTAGCGCACGACTGCACCCGGATCCTCCAGACCGCGGGCCATGTCACGCCCGCGCTCAACGTCCACGCGCAGCAGTAACACCGCACCAACGGCAAATAATATCACGGTCGACAATAACGCGAGCCGGGAATCGCCGCTTTCGAGTGCCACCAGACCCATGAGAACCGGGCCCAGCACTGCGGCGAACTTTCCGAGCATGTTATAGAAGCCAAAGAACTCTCCGGACTTGTCGCGCGGTATAAGCCGCGCATACAGAGAGCGGCTAAGTGCCTGGATTCCGCCCTGCACCAGTCCAACGATTGCCGCAAGCAGATAAAATTCCCTGGTGCTGGTCATGCCATGGGCCCAAGCGATTACCAGTATGTAGGCTGCTATGCAAATCAGCACTCCCCGCTTGGGGCCCATCCAACTGGCGAGATAACCGAACAGCAGTGCGGACGGAAAGCCGACGAATTGGGTAAGCAACAAGGCGAGCATCAAATCGCGCACCTGGAATCCCAACGACAGCCCGTAATCGATCGCCATTCTGACGACCGTGTCTACGCCATCGATATAAAGCCAATAGGCCAGTAGAAACAATGCAACCACGCGCAGTTTGCGCACGTGATGAAACGTGTCGCGCAATTGGCGAAATCCGGCCCGAACACTTCCCTTCGCCGATGGCTGCCGTGCCGGCTCCCGGACCCACAGTGCCAGTGGTACTGTAAACAGCAGCCACCACAGGGCCACCAGAAGAAAACTCACTCGTACGCCGTCGGCGGCGTCGAGCAGGCCGAAGCGTTGCGGCTGAACTGTGAGCCATACACATACCGCGAACAAAAGTCCGCCGCCCAGGTAACCGAGCGCATAGCCAAGCGACGAAGCCCAATCCAAGCGTTCCTCTGGCACCAATGCAGGCAGCAGGGCGTCGTAGAAAACGTTCGCGCCCGCGAAACCGATCGCCGCCGTTGCGTACAGAATCACCGCCCACTGCCAGTCGCCCTTGTGGATGTAATAAAGACCCGCCGTGGCGGCGATTCCAAGAACAGCAAAATACAGCAGGAAACGTTTGCGCGCGCTGGCCCGGTCAGCGATCGCGCCCAGGACGGGCGCCATCACCACAATCACCAGACTTGCCGCCGAGTTTGCAGCCCCAAGTCGAAAAGTACTCTCCGTAACCGGGACGCCGGCGCTCCAGAATTGTTTGAAGAATACGGGAAAGAACGCGGCCATGACGGCGGTCGCGAACGCCGAATTCCCCCAGTCGTACATAGCCCAGGCCCAAAGCGAACGGCGGCCCTGCGGCGCGGCGATCATCATGGCTTTGGCGGGACGGCGCGGATCACGGCTACAAGCTCATGCCGTGTTCACGGGTAGCGTGAAATTCGATTTCCGGAGCCCGCTCCATCGCCAAGTCCAAATTCACCCGCGTCGGAGCCAGATAGGTGAGGTTACCGCCGCCATCAACAGCGAGATTATCGCGCGCCTTGGTACGAAACTGATCCAACTTGCGTGGATCCTTGCTGCTGACCCAGCGCGCAGTGGCGACATTCACCGCTTCGAAAGTACAGTCGACTCCGTACTCGTTCTTGAGTCGAAACGCCACCACATCGAATTGCAGAACGCCTACAGCCCCGACAATCAGATCGTTGTTGCGCAAAGGCCGGAAAAGCTGCGATGCGCCCTCCTCGGAAAGTTCGACCAAACCCTTCTGCAACGCTTTCAACCTCAGGGGATCGCGCAAAACCACGCGTCGGAACAGCTCCGGTGCAAAATTCGGAATGCCGGTGAATTGCAATACTTCGCCTTCCGTGAAGGTGTCCCCGATTTGTATGGTACCGTGGTTGTGCAAGCCAATGATGTCACCAGCCCATGCCTCTTCCACATGTTCGCGTTCACTTGCCATGAAGGTGATGGCGTTGGCGACTTTTACGTCGCGGCCGATGCGCACATGACGCATCTTCATGCCTTTGCTGTAACGCCCGGAACACACGCGCAGAAATGCGATGCGGTCGCGGTGCTGCGGATCCATGTTTGCCTGGATCTTGAAGACGAAGCCACTGAACTTGTCCTCGGCCGGTTCGACCGTACGATCGATGGTTTCCCGCCCACGAGGCGGCGGCGCCGTCTCGACGAAGGTATCCAACAATTCCTTGACGCCGAAGTTGTTGATCGCGGAACCGAACAATACAGGGCTCAGTTCACCCTTGAGATACGCATCCTGATCGAACGCGTGGCTTGCACCGCGTACGAGTTCGATTTCCTCGCGCAGTTCACCAGCCACGCCGCCGAGAATTTCATCCAGCCGCGGATTGTCCAGGCCGTCGATGACTTCACCGGACTTGATCCGCCCACCATGGGTCGCACTGAACAAATGCACGTTGTCGCTGTAAAGATGATACACACCCTTGAAACCCTTACCCATGCCGATCGGCCAGGTGACCGGAGCACAGCGGATCTTCAGCACGTCCTCGACCTCGTCGAGCAACTCGACCGGCTCGCGACCCTCCCGGTCGAGTTTGTTGATGAAGGTGACGATCGGCGTCGCCCGCAACCGGCAGACCTCCATCAGTTTGATGGTGCGTTCCTCAACGCCTTTGGCGGCGTCGATGACCATCAACGCGGAGTCCACCGCGGTGAGCGTACGGTAGGTATCTTCCGAGAAATCTTCGTGTCCGGGCGTATCGAGCAGGTTCACCAATCGGTCCCGATAGGGAAATTGCATGACCGAGGAAGTCACCGAGATGCCGCGCTGCTTTTCCAGCTCCATCCAATCGGAGGTAGCATGACGCGCCGCCTTGCGGCCTTTCACGGTTCCGGCAAGCTGTATCGCGCCACCGAACAGCAGCAGCTTTTCGGTGAGTGTGGTCTTGCCCGCGTCGGGATGCGAAATAATCGCGAATGTTCGCCGGCGTTGGACTTCCTTGGGTAACACGGACATAGAAAAACGGTCAGGGGATCGCTGCGAGGCCGCTATTGTATACGAAGTGCCGAGCCATGCGGGTCAATTGCAACCGCGTCCAATCACAGGGGTAACGCCATAATAAGCGCGTCCTCCCGACCCCCTTTGGCGGGATAGTAGTTTTTACGAACTCCCACCTCGGAAAAGCCGACATGCTCATAGAGCGTCAGGGCCGCTATGTTCGAGGGTCGTACTTCAAGCAGCACCACTTCAACGTGCAGGCGGCGCGCCGACTCCACCAATTGCCGCAACATCATCCGCCCCAAGCCCTGCCGCTGGGAATGACGATGCACGCACAGGTTCAACACGTGGGCTTCGCCGCCCCCGCTCGACATCACGCCATAAGCATGTATCGCGCCTTCGATCTCCAGCACCTGGCACAGGTATCCCACCCGCAGACAGTCTTGAAAAATCCCCCGGGTCCAAGGCTGCCGGTAACCCAGATGCTCGATCTCCATAATTGAATCCAGGTCGTCTTCGCACATGCTGCGAAAGGCCGGCATCGAGCGGTCGAAAACGGCGCTCATTGCGGACTCCGCAGCAGTTCGCGGGCGATGCACAGGTCCTGCCACGCCTTGGCCTTGTCCTGAGGTGAACGCAACAGATAGGCGGGATGATAGGTCACCAGCACGGGCACATTCTCGGCTCCGAAGTGGTGAAACGCACCACGCAGGCGCGTCAGGCTGACCTGGGTATGAAGCAGATTATGAGCGGCGATTCGTCCCAGGGCGAGAATCAGCCTCGGCGCCACCAACTCCACCTGTCGGCGCAGATAACCAGCGCATTGCTGTACTTCCGCAGACTCCGGATCGCGGTTGTTGGGCGGTCGGCACTTGAGAATATTGGCGATGTAAACCTGTTCACGTGCCAGACCGATCGCTCGCAGCATTTCGTTCAGCAATTGGCCGGCACGACCCACGAAGGGTTCGCCCTGGCGATCCTCATCAGCGCCGGGCGCCTCGCCGATGAGCATCAAGTCGGCGCGCACATCACCCGTTCCGAAGACGGTTTGGGTGCGGCTACGATGCAAATCGCAAGCCTCACAAGCGATGACTGCGCTACGCAGGGTGTGCCAATCGGCCTGCCCTACGGGTTGCGCGGACATCGGCGCCGGGCACTCGCCCGTCGGCGCAGACGCCGGGGGCCGTACCGTCGGCGCCCGGCTGCCTGGCAGGCGCTGTTCCCATACCTCGATATCCATCGCCGAGAGATAGGCTTGTCGTCGTGCCTCGTTCATTCTGACCTCGCCCGCACCGTCTCCTATACGTCAGCTGCCTGCGGATGGGCTCTTTGCACCGGATACATGATTTTATTCAACGCATTCAGATACGCCTTCACAGACGCGGTCACGATGTCGGTGTCCGAACCCTGACCGTTGACAACCCGACCGCCTTTGGACAATCGCACTGTCACCTCGCCCTGGGAATCGGTACCGCTGGTGATATTGTTCACCGAATAGAGCAGCAATTCCGTGTCGCTGTGCACGACACTGTCGATCCCCTTGAACGCCGCGTCCACCGGCCCGCCGCCGACACCTGCAGCCGCGTGTTCCTGGCCGTCGATGCTCAGCGTAATCTGCGCATTGGGCATTTCCCCGGTTTCGCTGCAAACCCGCAAAGCCACCAGTTTGATGCGTTCATTTTCCGCTTCGAGGCTGGTTTCGGTCACCAACGCTTGAAGATCCTCGTCGTAGATCTCGTGCTTCTTGTCGGCGAGGTCCTTGAAGCGCGCGAAAACGTCGTTGAGCGCTTCTTCGGAATCGAATTCGATACCGATCTCCTTCAAGCGTGTACGGAATGCGTTGCGTCCGGAAAGCTTGCCGAGAACCATGCGATTCGCGCTCCATCCCACGTCCTCGGCGCGCATGATCTCGTAGGTTTCCCGGCTTTTGAGCACCCCATCCTGGTGGATGCCCGACTCATGGGCGAACGCATTGGCGCCGACGATTGCCTTGTTGGGCTGTACTGGAAAGCCGGTAATGTTCGACACCAGACGCGAACTGGACACGATTTGCGTGGTATCGATATCCACGTCGCAGGGAAATATGTCCTGGCGTGTGCGCACCGCCATCACCACCTCTTCCAACGCGGCGTTGCCGGCGCGTTCGCCGAGACCGTTGATGGTGCATTCCACCTGCCGGGCGCCATGCATCACAGCCGACAATGAATTGGCGACCGCCAACCCCAGATCGTTGTGGCAATGTACCGAAAATACAGCTTTGTCGGAGTTGGGCACCCGCTCGATCAGGTCGCCGATCAATCGCCCGAATTGCTCCGGTACGTTGTAGCCCACGGTATCGGGAATGTTCACGGTACGCGCACCCGCGTCGATTGCTGCTTCGATCACCCTGCACAGGAAATCGAGCTCCGATCTGCCAGCATCCTCGGCCGAAAATTCGACGTCGTCGGTGAACTGGCGGGCGCGCTTGACCGCGCGCACAGCCTGCTCAACGACTTGGTCTGGCTCCATGCGCAACTTCATTTTCATGTGGATTGGCGAAGTCGCGATGAAAGTGTGGATGCGCGCAGACGGCGCATCCTTGAGCGCTTCTCCGGCGCGATCGATGTCTTTGTCCAACGCCCGTGCGAGACCGCAAACCGTGCTGTACTGGACTGTCTTGGCGACCGCCCGCACGGCTTCGAAATCGCCCTTACTGGCGACCGGAAAACCGGCTTCGATGACGTCGACCCGCATGCGGTCCAGGGCCTTGGCGATACGCACCTTTTCCTCTTTTGTCATGGATGCGCCGGGGCTCTGCTCGCCGTCACGCATGGTGGTATCGAATATGATGAGTTTGTCTTTTCCGCTCATAACCTTGTGCTCCGATCGCAGGCTCAGTTTACCTGAGGCCATACGCTGCGCAAACCGGCTGGGCCGGTACTCGTAGGGGGACTGCGGGTGCGTGATTTACCCTCGCCAGGGTATGCCGAGTATCTGCCCGTCAGGGCAGCAGTCGCAGCAGGGTGAGCAGAAGAAGGGAAACGGACAGGAGCGAGCCCGCCGCCGACTGGCGGTAATGATCCGGATCGATTTGGCAAATCGTTGCGTTCATCGGACTCGCAGGTACGGGGTTCAAGAAACTATAGCGTTATTCGTCGTGCTTGCCAAGGGTAGGCGAAACTGCCTCCCGCTCGTGGTCGCCGGGATGGGCGTGGCGCATGCGTTTTCGTCGAACGCGTACCAGCCATTGCAGCGGTCCCGACAAGGCATAGGCGAAGAATACTGCGAAAATCACCTTGGGCGGATCGATCGCAATCAATATCAGCGCCAGGACAACCACCAGGATTCCGAGATAAGGAATCCGGTCTTTTCGCTTCACTGTTTTGAAGCTGTGGTACAACACAGGGCTGACCATCAGCGCGCCGGCACAAATGGTGAGCACGAACGCCGGTACCCACAACGCACTGCCCGACCAGCCGAGATCCACCGCAAGCCAGATAAAGGAAACCAACAATGTTGCCGCAGACGGGCTTGCGAGTCCGTAAAAATATCGCTTGTCCACTTTGCCGATTTGGACGTTGAAACGGGCCAAACGCATCGCTGCCATGGCAGCATAAAAAAATGCCGCCAGCCAGCCGATCTTGCCCCATTGGCCTCCGAGTTGGGCCATGCTGATCAACGACCACTTGTACATCACTAACGACGGCGCGAGCCCGAAGGACACCAGATCGGCCATGCTGTCGTATTGGGCGCCGAACTCGCTCTGGGTGCCCGTCATGCGGGCCACTCTGCCATCGATACCATCCAGCAGCATGGCCACGATCACCGCGATCGCGGCGATATGAAACTTACCGCCCATCGCCGCGACGATGGCATAAAACCCGGCAAACAACCCGCCGGTGGTAAACAAATTGGGCAACAGATAGACGGCGCGCCGGCGACGTCTGGCCTCTATGATTTCTTCATCCATATTTTGGTCCACGATGGGGCTGAGGTCCCTTTTGCGATATGTTCAATGCGCGGCGGCCATGCGCGCTGCCGGTAACGGTTTACGCACCAGGGTACCGAGCAAGTCGGATCCGGCCCGAACGCGGTTGCCGGCGTGTATACCGACACGGGTGCCGGTAGGCAGAAAAATCTGCACCCGGGAACCGAAGCGGATCATACCGCAACGCTGGCCCTGCCCGACACGTTCACCTGAATGAACATAGCAGCGTGGCGCACGCCACGATGAATGCCGGGTCATCACCAGAACGATATCGTCAGCTTCATCGGTCTGGATCCACACCGCATAATTGAATTCGCCGTCGTCACCCTCGCGGTCCGCACCGGGCGCCCGGTGCCAACGCTGCACGACCTTGCCTTCCACTGGGCTTCGGATCGGGTACGCATCGAAGGGGCCCATGCGCAGCGCGATACGGACCGCATCCCGGTCCAGAAACGAATCCCGGCTGTCGCCCGCAAATTCTACGGTGCCGTCCGCGGGGCTGACCACTCCCAACGGCGCGGCGGGTACTTCCCGGTCAGGATTACGGTACAAATAGCCACTGATCACTGCGAGGATCGCAAACGGGATCGCCGCCCATACTGCGATCATAACCAGCAGCAGCAATGCGATACCGGCAAAAACCAAAATGAAAATGCGACCTTCCCGTAAAATCATGTACTAATAAAACCGTTTTTTGCGAGCGGGGCGAGTGAAACTTGATGAGAGACTAGACAAAAACGACGCGCCCGCCGAATCCGGTTGGATGGGGCGGGCGCGCGGTTGCTAACGGAGGATCGGTTTAGTTTTTGCTCTTGTCGACCATTTTGTTGGCTTTGATCCAAGGCATCATGTCGCGCAGCTTGCCGCCGACGATCTCGATGGGATGCTCCCGCGCGACCCGACGCAACGCCTTCAATTTTGCCGCGCCCGCCTGATTTTCCAGGATGAATTCCTTGGCGAACTCGCCGGTTTGGATTTCCTTCAAAATTTTGCGCATCTCGTCTTTGGTCTGCTCGGTGATGATGCGCGGGCCGCGCGTGACATCACCGTACTCGGCGGTGTTGGAAATGGAATACCGCATGTCGGCGATACCGCCCTCGTACATGAGATCGACGATCAACTTCAATTCATGCAGGCATTCAAAGTAGGCCATCTCCGGAGCGTAGCCGGCCTCGACCAATGTCTCGAACCCGGCCTGCACCAAAGCCGTGGCGCCGCCGCACAGAACAGCCTGCTCCCCGAAAAGGTCGGTCTCGGTTTCCTCTCGGAAACTGGTTTCGATCACGCCCGCGCGACCACCGCCGTTGGCCGATGCGTAAGAGAGCGCGATGTCCTTCGCACGCCCGGAAGCATCCTGGTAGATTGCGATCAGACTGGGAACTCCGCCGCCCTGCGTGTAGGTCGAGCGCACCAGATGACCCGGTCCTTTGGGCGCCACCATGATCACGTCCAGATCTTCCCGGGGAACCACTTGCTCGAAATGGATGTTGAACCCATGGGCAAATGCCAGAACCGCGCCCTGCTTGAGGTTGGGTTCCACTTGCTCGCGATACAACCGCGCCTGATGTTCGTCCGGCGCCAGAATCATAACCAGTTCGGCGCCCTTCACTGCGGCTTCGATATCATTGACCGCCAAGCCCGCATTTTTGGCTTTGGCCGCGGAACTCGAACCGGGACGCAGCGCCACGGTCACGTCCACTCCGGAATCCTTCAAGTTGTTGGCATGGGCATGTCCTTGGGATCCGTAGCCCACGATGGCCACTTTCATAGCCTGAATGATCGAGAGATCCGCGTCTTTGTCGTAGTAGATATTCATGTTAACAACCGACCTTGTGCTGAGGTTTCGAACGAAACGGGTTAAATACGCAGTGCCTTGTCGCCACGGGCGATACCGATGGCGCCTGAACGCACCACTTCCAGGATCGGAACACTGCCGACCGCATGAATGAAAGCATCCAGCTTCTCGCCGGTGCCCGTGAGCTCAATCGTGTACGCGTCCTCGGTGACGTCGATCACACTGCCGCGGAAGATGTCGCTAAGGCGTTTGATTTCTTCACGGGCTTCTCCGCCCGCGACGCGCAATTTGATCAACATCATTTCGCGTTCGATGTGCACGCCTTCTGTCATGTCGACCAGTTTGATCACGTCGATCAGTTTATTGAGTTGCTTGGTAATCTGCTCGATGATCTCGTCGGTGCCGCTGGTGACCAAGGTCATCCGTGATATGGAAGCCTCGTCGGTCGGCGCGACCGTAAGCGATTCGATGTTGTAGCCCCGTGCCGAAAACAGGCCCGCTACCCGCGACAGTGCGCCGGATTCATTCTCCAGCAAAATAGAAATGATATGCCGCATGTTCACACCAGGATCATCTCGTTTTGTCCCGCTCCGGACGGGATCATCGGATACACGTTCTCGTTCTGGTCGGTAATGAAGTCCAGGAACACCGCACGATCGCGAATCTTCATCGCCTCCTTGAGAGCACCTTCCACGTCGCTTGGTTTATCGATCAGGAAACCGGCGGCCCCATAGGCTTCCGCCAACTTGACGAAGTCCGGCAGGGATTCCATGTACGACATGGCGTAACGGCCCTGATAGAAAAACTCCTGCCACTGCCGCACCATGCCCAGATAACGGTTGTTCAAATTGATGATCTTGACCGGCAGGGCGTATTGGCGCAGGGTCGAGAGTTCCTGGATGTTCATCTGAATACTGCCTTCGCCGGTCACGCAGGCGACGGTAGCGTCGGGAAATGCGAACTGGACTCCCATGGCTGCAGGAAGCCCGAAACCCATCGTGCCAAGGCCCCCGGAGTTGATCCACCGGCGGGGCTGATCAAACTTGTAGAACTGCGCCGCCCACATTTGATGCTGCCCGACGTCGGAGGTCACATACGCGTCGCCCCCGGTCACCTCGTACAGCTTCTCCACCACGTACTGGGGCTTGATCACAGCGCTGCTGCGATCGTACTTGAGGCAATCCATGCTGCGCCATTCATCGATCTGTTTCCACCATTCGCGCAGAGCCTCGGGGTCCGGGCGCTGTTCTGTACTCTTCAAGGCCTTGGACAACTCCTTGAGCACCGCGCCAACCGAGCCGACGATGGGGACATCCACTTTGACGTTTTTCGAAATCGACGCCGGGTCGATATCTACGTGCACGATTTTCGCCGTGGGACAGAATTTCGCGATGTTGCCGGTCACCCGGTCATCGAAACGCGCCCCGATCGCGATCAGCACATCGCAGTTGTGCATCGCCAAGTTGGCTTCGTAAGTGCCATGCATGCCCAGCATGCCAACGAACTGGCGGTCGGTAGCCGGATAGGCGCCGAGTCCCATCAACGTGTTGGTAATCGGGAATCCCAGCTCGCGGGTGAAATCGATCAAGTGCTGAGACGCGTTGTCGAGAATGACGCCACCGCCGGTATACAGCATCGGCCGCTTGGCACTCAGGATCAATTCCAGCGCTTTCTTGATCTGCCCCCCGTGTCCTTTGACGACGGGATTGTATGAACGCATCGACACTTTTTTCGGATAACTGTACTCGGCTCGGTTGGCGGTGACATCTTTGGGGATGTCCACCACCACTGGACCCGGGCGCCCGGTGGTCGCGACGTAGAACGCCTTTTTCACCGTAGTGGCAAGATCTTTGACGTCCTTGACGAGGAAGTTGTGTTTGACGCACGGGCGCGTGATGCCGACCGAATCGACTTCCTGGAACGCATCGTTGCCGATCAGACTGGTCGGCACTTGGCCGGTGAACACCACCAGGGGGATCGAATCCATATAAGCGGTGGCGATCCCGGTAACAGCGTTGGTAGCGCCGGGGCCGGAAGTGACCAGGACCACGCCTGGCTTGCCGGTGGCGCGGGCATAGCCGTCGCCAGCATGGGTAGCTGCCTGCTCGTGGCGCACGAGGATATGCTTGACGTCGTCCTGGCGGTACAGCGCATCGTAGATGTGCAGTACGGCTCCGCCCGGATATCCGAAAACATATTCAACGCCCTCATCCTTCAAACAACGGACGAAGATCTCGGCACCGGTCAATTCCACAATCGGGGTCTCCTAAGAACGACGGGTTGCGCCGCCGTTGAGCGCCCGCCCAGAGGTCCTGGGCAGCGCTGGAAGCGCGGCGCAACGACAAAAAACGCCCGCATAACGGGCGCCACGCGTGCTCAGCGTAATGGTGGAAAGTTACTGATCGCGGACGCAAACGTCAAGAAAAAGGCTGCAACGAGGTCGAATTGCGGGTAAGCGCACAACTCGAGCATAAGTTCGCCGGTTCCAACGCGCCGAATCTTGTGTTTGGCTTCTGCCTGCCGATAATACCTACGGAATCATAGGGGGATCACTCCATGACGCGGAGCACAATCGATGCATCGGACCGGTAGACTCATAATCGCGCTGTCGCTTGGACTGGCCGCCAGCCTCTGCCAAGCCCAGGTATACAAGTGGGTGGATGCCGACGGCGTTACCCACTACAGCCAACAACCTCCAGAAAACGGTAGCGCCAAGGAAATGTCCGTGCCGCCCCCGGCGGCGGTCTCGATACCAGCCCGAACTGCGGCTTCTCCGCAACCGGAATCCGGCACCGCGAGCCGGGAGACCAGCGAACTCAGTGACCAAATTCGTGCCCGCCGCGCGGAAGAGGAACGCAAGCAAAAACAAGCCGCGGAACAGCAAAAGGTCGCTTGCGAAGCGATGCGCAAGAACCTGGAAACGCTGCGCACCCACGCCCGGGTCAAGGTCGAGGAAAACGGCGCCAGCCGGATCATGAGCCCCGAAGAACAGGCCAAGGAGACCATCGACCTGGAAAAGCGTATTCAGGACAATTGCAGCACGCAGCAATAGGATCGCCCGCGCAGTTACCACTCCCGCCACCTCCGCAGCGGGCCAGGCTGGCGAATTCGGGTCCAGACCGTCGACGATCGCCACCGGTTTGAGTTAAGTTTCACTCTTTACCGGAGCCGACCGTGCCCTATCTCAGCATCACGACCAATCAGACGCCAACCGCAGCGCAGCGCGACAGCCTGCTGCGACACGCATCCACTTTGGTGGCCGAGCAACTCGGTAAGCCGGAACGCTACGTCATGGTCGATTGGCGGCCAAACCTGCACATGTTGTTTGCAGGCAGCGACGCGCCTCTGGCCTATTTGGAGCTGAAAAGCATCGGTTTGCCGGGCGCCGCCACGACAGCAATATCCGCCGCCTTATGCGCACTGATGAACGAACAGCTGGGAATCCCGGCCGACCGGATCTACATCGAATTTGCCGACGCTGCTCGGCACATGTGGGGTTGGAACGGCGCCACATTCTAGTTTCACGGCTCAAGCGGACGCATGGCGTCCAGCCGCTGAATTCCCGATAATAGCCAGATTCGACCAGTCATCCGCCGAGGGAACCCATCGCATGAAAACCATCTTGTTCTGGCTGATTGTCATCGTGCTGGGCGCGGCGATATTGTTTTATTTCAAACCGGAACTGTTCGACCGGGTGCGTGATCTGACCGGCAGCGCCAGCTCCAGCACCACGGTCTACAAGTGGCAGGACGACAAAGGCGTCTGGCACGTGACCGATGCGCCGCCCCCCAATGGGGTGAAATACCAGGAGCAGCAGTACTTGCACGACGCCAACGTGTTGCCGACGCCTGGCGGCGCCAAACCAGCGCAACAATGATCGGTTCGCCGCAGCACGCGAGCCATCCCACTCCATGAGTCCTCAGATGAAAGTACGCCATGCGCATTAGTCAGTTTCCGCTCGCCACCCTCAAGGAGACACCCTCGGATGCGGAAGTCATCAGCCATCAGCTGATGCTGCGCGCAGGCATGATCCGAAAACTCGCCACCGGCATTTACACCTGGCTGCCACTGGGATTGCGGGTACTACGCAAGGCGGAAGCCATCATTCGCGAAGAAATGAACCGCTCCGGCGCCCTGGAACTGCTGATGCCCGCCGTGCAGCCGGCGGAGCTGTGGCAGGAATCCGGACGTTGGGAGCAGTACGGACCGGAGCTGCTGCGTTTGCGCGACCGCCACGAGCGTGAATTCTGTTTCGGTCCCACCCACGAGGAAGTCATCACCGATTTCGCTCGCAACGAACTCAAGAGCTACCGGCAACTGCCGGTGACGTACTATCAGATTCAGACCAAGTTCCGCGACGAGATCCGCCCGCGCTTCGGCATCATGCGGGCGCGGGAATTTCTGATGAAGGACGCCTACTCGTTTCATCTCGATCAGTCTTCCCTGGACCAGACCTACCAGCTCATGTACCGCACCTACACGCGGATTTTCGAGCGCTTGCAGCTGCATTTTCGTGCCGTGCACGCCGACACCGGCAGCATCGGCGGCAACGTTTCCCACGAGTTTCATGTGCTCGCCGCTTCCGGTGAAGACGCCATCGCGTTTTCTTCCGCCAGCGACTATGCCGCTAATGTGGAACTCGCCGAGGCCCGGGCGCCAAGCGAGCCTCGCCCCGGGCCCGGTGAATCCATGCGAACGGTGGACACCCCCAATCAGCACACCATCGCCGAGCTGGCGGAGTTTCTGAAGGTCAAGCCGTCGCGGTGCGTCAAAACGTTGCTGGTGAAGGGCGCAGACGGCGGGCTGGTGGCAATGGTCGTGCGGGGCGACCATGAACTCAACGCCGTCAAAGCCGAGAAGTCGGCAAGCGTCGCCACGCCTTTGTGCTTCGCCACGGCCGACGAGATCCGCGACGCGGTGGGATGCGGGCCAGGCTCTTTGGGGCCGGTCGGACTGCCGCTGCAGGTAATCGTCGATCATGCCGCCGCACACCTGGGCGACTTCGTGTGTGGCGCCAACCAGGAAGGCCGGCACCTGACCGGCGTCAACTGGGTGCGGGATCTGCCGCAGCCCCAGACGGCGGACTTGCGCAACGTGGTCGATGGTGATCCCAGTCCCGATGGTCAGGGACAGCTGAGCATCGCCCGCGGCATCGAAGTCGGTCACATTTTCCAGCTCGGCACGAAATACAGTGGGGCGCTCGGCGCGTCGGTGCTGGACGAGAATGGCCAGAGCCAAGTGATGACCATGGGCTGCTATGGAATCGGCGTCTCGCGGGTGGTGGCTGCGGCCATCGAACAAAACCACGACGAACGCGGCATCGTCTGGCCCGAGCCCCTGGCGCCGTTCCAGGTCGCGCTGCTGCCGATGAACATGCACAAGTCCGAACGGCTCCGCGCCGCGGTCGAGGATTTATACGCGCGCCTGACGGAAGCAGGCTTCGAGGTGCTGCTGGATGATCGCAATGTGCGGCCCGGCGTCATGTTCGCGGACATGGAATTGATCGGCGTGCCGCACCGCCTGGTACTGGGCGAGCGGGCCTTGGACGAAGACAAGATCGAATACAAAGGACGCCGGGACAGCGAAGCAACCCACGTCGAAGCAGGGGGCATTATTGAGTTTCTGCGCCATAAAGCCGGGGCCACCAGTTGACGATATAGGCGGTATGAGCCGCTCACGTACCCACATCTGGCCAGCCATCTGGCTGCGATTGGCCGTCGCTGCCGCATTGACGGCTGTGGCGCTGGCCGCCGCGGCAGGCACCCAGGAGCGCCCCGACGACGCGATGCGCACCTATCTCAAGCACGCGGTGCTGGATTCGAAGGCCTTCAAGGATCGGTTCCAGGGGGAGGTCTGGCTGACGGACATGGCCCGTCGCCTGGCGCAAAAAATCCCGGACGGGCGCAGCCGGATCGAGCTGTTGAAACTGGTCCACGTAGAAGCGAGCCGGGCCGGACTGCCGCCGGAGTTGGTGCTGGCCGTCATCGACGTCGAAAGCAATTTCAACCGTTACGCGATTTCCTACGCCGGTGCCCGGGGCCTGATGCAGGTCATGCCGTTCTGGGTCGACGAGATCGGGCAGCCTGGCGATAACCTGTTCCACGTGCAAACCAACCTGCGCTTCGGCTGCACGATTCTCAAATACTATTTGAAGCAAGAACACGGCAACCTGCAGCGGGCGCTGGCGCGTTACAACGGCAGTATCGGCAAACGCTGGTATCCCGATCGCGTCTTCCAAGCTTTGTCGAGCCGTTGGTACCGGCAATAAGCTGCGGGCGGTTCACGCCCCATGCCCTATACGGTGCTGAACCCGCTCAGGTCCTGAAACGTTGACTCCTGACAATCCACCGATTGCACTTTCGCCCCTCGCGGGCCCTCCCAGAGCCAGTCGCGCAGCTCATCCACAGCGGCGCGCCCGCCACAGGCCAGCACTTCGACACTGCCGTCGTCGAGGTTGCGGGCGAAACCGCTCAATCCCAACTCGCGCGCCCGGTTCCGGGTTGACCCGCGATAGAACACGCCCTGCACCAGGCCGCGTACCCGGCATCGTAGACACAGCTTGTCCGATTGGCTGGAATTCACAGATGCTTCCTTCGGCCGGCGATCGCCAGCTTTAGTGGCGGGCGACCCCCGCTCAGGGTAACTCGATGGTTGCCGATTGGCCGGCGCGCAATTCGCCTTCCTTCTGGACCGGAATCGCGACTTCCGCTTGGTAGCGGGGACCTTGGTCGGTGCGCTTGGGCTCGAGCCCAAGGTTGCCGATTTTCCCCTGATAGGATCGCCCGTCGATCCTGATGTCCACGGTACTGCCCGGTTTGAGCTGCGCCAGCTGTTCCGGACTGACTTCCGCCCGTACCAGCATTTCCTCGGAACTGGCCAAAACAAAAAGTGGCGTCGTTTGCAGGCGGCTGACCACCGTCTGGCCGGGTTGCACACGCCGCTGTAGTACGACCGCTGGGTACGGCGCTTCGATGGTGCTGTATTCCAAGTCCAGCTTTGCCAATTCCAATTCCGAACGGGCGCGCTGGAAGTCGGCCTCGGCCTTCGTTAGCGCAATTTTGGAAAGCTGCAGTTCATGGGTGGACATGACCTGGCGCTCGAACAACTCCTGGTCCCGATCCAGCTCACGTTTGGCTTCCTCTAGCACATCCTTGGCGCTGGCAAGCTCCGCCTGGTCCTTGGCCACGCGGGCTTTGAACGGACGTTGGTCGAGCCGCAACAAGGGCTGTCCTTTACGCACTTTGGCACCTACGTCCACGAGTACCTGTTCGACGGTGCCGGAAACCGGCGTACTCAACTCGACGCGACGGGCCCAATCCAATTGGCCTTGCAGTTCAGCGGCTGTACTCGGCCCGATGTACAAGGCCAACAGGGTTGCAAGTAATAGTCTCGTCTTATTCATTAACGGTCACCGGTTCATTGTGCGGGTGCATCGGCGGCGGCAGCCCCGGCTTGGAGCTGCGGTATTGGTTGCCCGAGCAGCGCTTCGAGCCGCGCCAGGGCCAGCGCCAGCTGGAAATCAACCTGCGCACTCTGATACCGGGCGGCGGAGAATTGCACCATCGAATCGCCCAGGTCGGTACGCACGTCCAGTTCGTAGAGCGCGCGGCTTCGATCCAGGTACAGATCGCGATAATCGGTTTCCACCCGCGCCGCATCCCGGCGCGCACGCAGCACGTAGATTTCCTGCCAGACGTCGAGCACCGCTTGCCGAACGTCCAATTCCCGTTGCGCCCGACGGGCCGCTGCCCGCTTCATTTCCGCAATCTGGCGGGCGATTTCGGCACGCACGGCGCCGCCGGTATACAGCGGCATCTTGAACTTGATCCCGGCGCGCACCCGGTCACTGGAGCCCAGTTCGCGGGCATAATCCGCCGCTTCGACTTCGCCGGTTATGGTCGGGTACTTATCGGCCCTTGCTGCCTGCACGCGTTCGCGGGACGCCTCGACTTGGGCGCGCAATGCCTCGAGTTCAGGATTGTGCGCCAATGCCAACTCTTGCAGACGCTCGACCTCGGGAAGCTTGCGCTCCAGATTCGGCAGGTCGGGTTGCACCAGCGTGGCCGGCAAAGACCCTGGACGATTCAATAGCGCTGCCAGCCGGGCCCGCGCACTGCGACGGCTCACGTCACTGGCATAACGCTTGCTGCGCACCTGCTGATAAGCCGCCTGCGCTTCTAACACTTGAATATCGGATATCTTGCCCTGGGCCTTGCGATCGCGCTGGCGGTCGAATGCAACGTAAGCCGTGGCCATTGCCTCGTTGTCGCGGGCAAACGCCAGGTCGGCAAGTATCACGTCGAAAAAGGCTTGCATGATGGCGATGCGGCGCTTGGCCTGCGCGTCGGTGTACAACAGTTCGCTACCATGCAACGCGGAGTCGGCCGCGGCCAATGCCGAGCTGGTGCGGCCAAAGTCATAGAGACGCTTGCTGAGCACGAGACCGATTTTGCTGTCATTGTGGCCCTGATCCTCCACCCTGGGCGAAGGGTCGACCCATTGCAATCGACCCTCCACATCGGCATTCCAGTTGTCACTGGCATCCACGCCGTCGCGAATCGCCCGGGCCCGCTCCACCTCGGACTGCGCTTCCAGCACCTGGGGATGCTCAGCGTCCGCGAACGATAGGGCTTGCTCCAAAGTCAGCGGTTCCGGCAACGGCGCCGCGTCTGGCAGCGCGGCACGAAGATTCGTGCAGCCCAGAACCAGGAGCATTGCCAGGGAGAGTCGAGTCGATAGCGCCATGTCGAGTTATGATGTTATCAGCGCTGGGGGCCATGCCGCCAGTGAGGTGCGCGATACTATGTCGGCATGGCTATCGAAGTGCCAGGGGGGAAGCCACAGCGGACGGACGCGCGGCTCGGTAGTGCGCAGTGTGGTTATGCACATAGGCAAGCGCACGCAGCGCCGTATGCTATCGGGCTGCGCCGACCGCCGGCCGCCCCGGATGCACTGCTAACACCGCAGACCGGTCTTCGCCGCCGCGGCGGGGACGCCAACCGCCGCGACCGTCCGCCAACAACGAGGAGTACGTCCTTGAGGAACCTGCCCCTCAGGTCACAGATACTGCTGGCGCCCGCCGCGACCATTTTCCTGATCATGGCGTTGATCGGCTTCACCATGGCGAAGCTGCTCGACATCAAGCAACAGAACGAAGCGGTTAGAGAATGGGTTAACGTCTGCTCCCATGCCCAAGGCGCGATCACCGCCGGCCAACGCATGTACGATATCGCCGGGCAGATGAGCGCCCGCGGCGGCAACGTCGACGACGACCTGCACTTTAGCTATTTGGAGCAATCCCGTTCTCTTTCGGACAATTTCCGCTATCCGGAACTCGCCGGCAAACTTGCGCCCGACGTACGGGCACAAATGGATCGGCAAATCCACGACGTGCGTTACCGCGATGATCTGGACCCGGTGGCCATACGCAACAGCATGCAGGAACTGCTGCCCGAACTGGAACAAATCTATCGAAAGTTCTACGTTCAGAAGCGCACTGCCTACACGGACTATTACGACAACGTAAACGACATCACATCGCAGCTGGTGAGCGTCTCGCTATATGTGCTCGCGATCGCAGTTTTCACCGGCATCGCGCTTTCCGTGTGGACCATCCAACGTACCAAAGGCCGGTTGGGTGCCTTGGCGCGCGACGCCAAGAAGATCTGCGCCGGCAATCTGGTGTCCCCTCCGGCGCCTGAACATGTCCGCGATGAAGTCGACGAACTGGCTGCTTGCATGTCCACCATGACGCAGCGGTTGCTCAATGTGGTGGCGAGCGAAAAAGTGTTGCAGGGCGCGGAAGACGAACGCAAGCGCATCGCCATGGATATTCATGACCAGACGCTCTCGGACATTACCAATCTCTCGCGCAACCTGTCCCAACTGCGCGGCGAGTCGGATTCGGAACAAAGGTCCCGTCACGTCGAAGCGCTTCAGGACGAGCTCGAAGACATCGCCAACAACATGCGCCGCATCATAGACGACCTGCATCCGCAGACGCTGGATATCCTGGGACTGGAAAAGGCGCTGCGCTCGCACCTGGACAAGCGCTATAGCGGCGAGGGCATAGCCGAATATTTTCTGCACGTGGACCCGGATTCCGATACAGCCATGAGCGAATTCGAGCGTTTGTCGGTATACCGTATCGTATTGAACCTGATCAACAACATCGCGCGCCACGCCCGCGCCACACGGTATGAAATCGACTTACGCCGCGACCGCCAGGGCATGACGCTGATCGTCGAGGACAACGGCACCGGTTTCGATTACGAGCAGGCGCGCCACAACGGCGGCCATGGACTGACCAATATTGAGGCACGTGCAAAAGCGATCGGCGCCAGTTTCCGCTGGGGCGCGTCGCGCTTCACGACCGGCACACGTTTCGAACTCAGGCTCGAAACCAAAGGAGGCCAACGTGACTGAACGCCACCCCATCGTGATCGCCGAGGACAATCCGCGCGACCGGGAATTTCTCGGCGCCAGCCTGGCAGACTTCGACCTGATCTATACCACCAATGGCCGCGAAGCCCTCGATGCGGCGCGCACAGGCGAACAGCCTTGGGTGATCAGCGATTTGCAAATGCCGGAAATGGACGGTATCCAGTTTGCGCGGGCGCTATGGCGGGACCGTCCAGCGGCCCGTATCGTGTTCTGGTCTCAGCACAAGGATGAAATATATGTCCGTGCCCTGACCGATATCATTCCGCCTGAGACCGTCTATGGGTACGTTTTGAAGAGCAACCCCGGCGAGGTACTGCAACGGGCCGTGGAGGCGGTGTTCAAAGATTGTCAGTGCTGGGTGGATCAGAAAGTCCGGCCGGTCCAGGCGCGGGCCAACAAACCCGGCAGCGGAATCACCGACTTGGAATTCGAGGTACTGCTCGACATCGCCCTGGGGCTCACCGACAACGTCATTGCACGCCGCCGTTACCTGTCGCGGCGCGGCGTGCAGAGCCGCCTCAAGTCGCTGTACGCCAAGCTCGGTATTGATCAGGAACAACAGACCGCCGAGGAATTGGGAGAGGTGTTGAATATGCGCGCACGAGCGGTGTCCCACGCTCTGCGCCGGGGGTTGATCAACCAGTTCGAATTGGAGCAGGAGGAGGAGAAATTGCGCGCTTGGCTTACCCGCGAACGCCTGAACGGCTGACTCACGCCGTCAATTGCTGCGCGACTCCTTGCGTTTTTCGCGCTTGTAGCGAGTGAACGGCTCCGTCTTATAGACGCCGTTGCTTGCGTACTCGCCCAGCCACATGAACTCGTCCACCCCCGACGTCGCGCCCGTGTACCGCACGGTGAGATTGCCGTCGAGATCGAAGAACGCAAACACCGGCGTGGCGCCACGGTTGTGGGTCACATCCGCAAAGAATGCCTTCTGATTGGTGACTTTGCCCTTCGGATCAGTGACTTCGGCAGTGCTCTCGATATCCATCGGAAATACCAGGAAGTGCTTCTTGTAGTACTCCTGCACCTCCGGCTGGTTCAGTACTGTCTCCTTCATGCGGTGGCAGAACGGGCATTCATCCTGTTCGAAGAAAATCACGATGCCCCGTTTGCCCTGCTGCCGCGCTGCCGCCAGCTCGCTGGTGAGATCGCCCAGGGTTTGATCGAAGAAATACTGGTCCGGGTTGCGGGGCGCCGCTGCCGCACCGGCAAGCTGCGCCAGCGCCAGCAATACCACTGCCAAGCCGAGTTTCAATATGGGCATATAAATATCCAGGTTAATCAAATCAATGGGTTGACCGCTTCTGCTAGTGTGCGGCCGCCATCCCCCGTACACAAGGTGCTTTAGCACAGTGAGACCATGGTAAAGAGCCGGATGTTGCGGCCGACCACCTGAAAATAGGCCGGCGGCGGGGCCCGGACAACGCCCGCGGCTATCGGTATACTTGGGCGCGCTACGGCATTGCCTAGGACAAAACGCGGCTACGCACCGCGCAAACGGGAGGGACCATCAATGACCGTAATGTATGCGAAGGCGCTCGACTTTCATCTGGCTCGAGACGGGCGCCTGGCAGATCTGGGGCAATGGAATGAAGATATCGCCGAATCGCTGGCACTGCGCGAGGGGATCGTGCTGACTGCCGAGCACTGGGAGGTTCTCAGTGTAATGCGCCTATTTTATCAGGAATACAACGTTTCCCCGGTACGCAAATTGCTCAAAAAAGCGATCGCGGATCGTCTCGGACCGGAGAAGGCAACCGATGCCTATCTCGATCAGTTATTCCCGGGCGATGTCCAGATCCAAGGCACGCGTATCGCCGGAATCCCCGAACCTCTGCTCGACCAGGAACTGGAGCAGCATGCGTCGAAGGACGCTTTGCGCAACGACAGCGGCCCGGGATTGCAAACATTCGAATTCGACGGCCAGGTTTATCAGACTCATGCCAGCGGCAATCTCGTGGATTCATCCGTGTGGAGCGAATCCCTGGGCCGCTACCTGGCCGAACGCGAAGGTATCGAGCTCACGCCGGAACATTGGGAAGTCATCCGTTTTCTGCGCGGCTTCTATTTTCAATACGGCATCACGCCGATGGTGAAGTTGCTGGTCAAGCACATGCAGGACCAGGACGGCGATGAGCGCATCAACGAATCTTTTCTCTACGAGCTGTATCCGGGCGGCCCTTCGCGTCAGGGCTCGCGAATTGCCGGACTACCCGAACCCCAAGGCTGCATCGATCCCTGATTCAGCCTTGCGCTTGACAGGGCATTACGCTTGCCCGTAGATTGACGCCCGCTTCAGGTGCTTCGCCGTCCGTCGGAAGGCGAAGTGAAACGGGAAGCCGGTGCGTCCGCTTGAACTTCTTGTGCGCTTGTCACGAGGCGTTCGCGGACAAACCCGGCGCTGCCCCCGCAACGGTAAACGAGTTAAAAGACGGCATATGCCACTGCACCGCAGGTGCGGGAAGGCGCCGCCTCAGGCACCGCCCCTCGTGAGCCCGGAGACCGGCCTGAAGCAGGGTCCGTGCGCGCAACGCCGCGGTCCGCGAGTGGGTACCGCGGCGGGCGGTGCAGCCGGGCCAGCATGATTGCTTCTCCCTGCCCTCCCCCCCAGCGGCACCCTCCTATCAATGTGCGGGTGTGCACCAGTAATCACTGGGGGAATCATGCAATACAAGTCTTTGGTCGCCGCCGCGGCAATCGCCGCAGGCGCAGCGCCCGTGAACGCCGAAACTGTTACTGAACCGGCGGTGATCGTCACCGCTACGCGTCTCGACAGCCATCGTCAGCAAGTGCCCGCGAGCGTCACGGTCATTACCGCCGATGATATCGCCCGCAGTCCGGCCACCAACTTGGCGGAACTGCTGTCGATGGAAGCAGGGGTGCAGGCACGCAGCCTGTATGGCAACCAGGGCGCACGGGCGACAGTTGATCTGCGCGGATTCGGCGTTACCGCAAAACAGAACACACTGATCCTGGTGGATGGCCGGCGACTGAACGACATCGATAATGCCGCCATCGATTTCACGGCCGTTCCCTTGGACGATATTGCACGAATCGAAATCATCCGCAGCGGCGGTGCGGTGCTCTACGGCGACGGCACCGCGGGCGGCACCATCAACATCGTCACCAAACGCGCCGCCGGCACCAAGATGTCCGGAGAATTGGCTGCCAATGCAGGCAGCTACGCCACCCGCGGCGCGCAAGCGCGCATATCCGGCGGTTCGGGACTGTTTACTGGCCGCCTGCACACCAGCTTTCTGCAGTCCGACGGTTACCGCGACAACAACCAGCTACTGCAACGCAATGTGCAAGGGGATCTGCGCTGGCTCGGCGACCAGGGTGAGCGATTCCTGCGTTTTGGTCTCGACTCCCAGTCCCTTGGGCTGCCAGGCGAACGGCTGGTCGACCCGAGCATCGGCCTGAACGAACTGGAAAACGACCGACGCGGCACCGGCAACCCTAATGATTGGGGCAAACAACGGGGCGCTTACGTGACCGCCGGAGTCAGTCGCTATCTGTCCAACGACGCCGAGCTGGTCATCGACGGCGGCGTGCGCCGCAAGCAGCAGGAGGCCTTCTTCGACGATTATGACGGCTACCCGCCGTTTTATCCGCCGGGCACATTTGCACGCTACGTGGACTCCACCCTGGATACCTGGTCGCTGACGCCGCGGCTGACAGTACCCCACGGTGTCGGAGGTCAGCATACGTTGATCGCGGGACTGGACTTTTATTATTCCCAATACGATTCGGATCGCGGCCAGACTTCCCGGACCGCGCCGATCCATCACCTCGATGTACGTCAGCGCCGTCTCGCAGTGTATGTGCATGAGTCGGCTGCGTTGGACGAGCGCACGCACTTCACTGCTGGCGCGCGCATCCAGCGCGTCACCTTGGACTCCGAGGACCGTTACGACCCTGCGGCGCCGGGACAACCGTTCGGCGGCAACGAGGCGGCGTCGCTCAAACGTAGCGATACCGAACCGTTACTGGAGCTGGCGCTGCGTCGTGAATTGACCTCAGCTTGGTCGAGCTTCGCCAAGCTCGAGCGCAGCGTGCGTTTTGGCACCATCGATGAGATCTTCGAAACCGATCCGCGCACCTTTGCGTTGGAATTCTCGCCTTTGGAGCCGCAAACCGGCAACCACCTCGACATCGGCGCCGAATACCGCAACGGCACCGAGCAATTCAGCGCGGGTGTGTATTACATGCGGCTGAAAAATGAGATCCACTTCGATCCGACCACGTTCACGAATATCAATTTGGACCCGACCCGGCGCTACGGCATCGAACTTCGGGGACAGCATGCATTCAACGCCCAGTGGAAGTTGACCGCCAACTACACCTACGCGCGCGCTCAGTTCCGCGAAGGCGCCAATGCCGGCAATGACGTTCCACTGGTTCCCCGGCACAGCGCCACACTCGGTGTGCAATGGCAACCGCGCAGCGACCTGCTGTTGTCGCTACTCGGACGCTACGTCGGTGAACAGCGCTTTGACAACGATCAGGCGAATACCGCCGACCGGATTCCAGACTTCGCCATGGTCGATGTACTGCTATCCAAGCAGCACAAGGATTGGCGTTTTGAAGCCCGGGTCAACAACGTGTTGGATAAACGGGCCTACGACACCGGCGTAGTGAGCACCACCACCCCCGGTCGCTTTGCTGCCTACCCGCTTCCTGAACGCAACCTGAGCCTAACGGTGCGCCGTCGCTTTTGAGGCATCGATCCCCTGGAGCTGTTCACACAGCAAACGGGCGCCGTCGAGCAAGCGCGCGCTCGGTCTTTGCAGCAGATCCGCCGGCACGTAGAACAAGTGCCGATTGCGCACGGCTCGCAGCTGCGGCCAGACGCCCCAGCGCGCCAGCGGCGCGTCGTCGCCGGAGCTCCGGCCGGCGACCATGATCTGTGGGTCGCGGGCCAGCACCGATTCCACACTGACGTGTGGCGCACTGTTTGCCAGATCGGCGAATACGTTCCTGCCTCCACAGAGGGAAATGACCTCACTGATGAATTGCGTGCCGTTGACGGTGATCAACGGCTCACCCCATACCTGATAAAACACCGACAACGGTTGTCGGCGTCCGAATTCCTTGCCGAGGTTTTTTTGCCGCCGCCGAAATTCGGCGGCGGCATCCTGCGCCGCATTCTCGTGGCCGGTCAAGCGGCCGAGACGCTCCATGGTAAGCGCAATGTCGTCCAGGCGCTTCGGTTCGCTGACGAAGACCGCAATACCGGTGGCGCGCAAGCGGGCCACCAGACGCGGCGGGGAGCCGCTCTGCCACAGCAACACCAGATCAGGGCGCGCGGCCAGCAGCCGTTCAAGGTCGACGTGGGTGGCGCTTCCTACCCGGGGCAATTCCCGGACGGCAGGAGGGTAGTTACTGAATCGGTCGACACTGACCAGACGGTTGCCGGCGCCGATGCTGAAAACCAATTCGGTCAAGCCCGGCGCCAGGCTAACGATCCGCTGCGCGGGACGCTGCAGCTGTACGCGGTAACCGGCGTCGTCGCGCACCGCGATTCGCCCGGCTGCGACGGCGCCGCAGCTCAGCGCGCAACACGCCAGTGCCAAGAGAGTTCGCAACATGGCGTGCTATTCTACGGCATGCATTGCAGACTCCCTAGCGAGGGCGGCTGAACGTCATGGCGCAACCGTTCTGGAAACACAAAATTCTTGGGGAATTGAGCCGCGCGGAGTGGGAAAGTCTCTGTGACGGCTGCGGCCGTTGCTGCCTGCACAAGCTCGAGGATCTGGATACCGGCGAAATACACTACACGCGCGTCGCCTGCCGGCTGCTCGATCTGCATACGTGCCGATGCACCGATTACACTCGACGCACTGCTCGCGTCTCGGACTGTGAAGTACTGTCTCCCGCGAGCGTCGAAAACCTGTCCTGGTTGCCCGTGACCTGTGCTTATCGCCTGATATCCGAAGGTGCGGATTTACCGGCGTGGCACCCGCTACAGAGCGGCGATCCGGAGACGGTGCACGCCGCCGGAATCTCGGTTCGGAACCTGGCGGTGAGCGAAGTGGATGTGGACGATCTCGAGGATTACCTGCTGGACCGTTCCCTCGCTGAGTGACTCTTGGCAGCGGCGCCCCGCTTTCGGCACGATTGGTCGGCATCGACGGAATCGGTGACAGCACTGCTCAACCGGTTTCGCCGCCCATTTTGCTTGCGCGTTCTGCGGCGGAATGGTCCGGGGCATGCAGGCTGCCGGCATGGAACAACAACTGCGCCCTGGCTTCCACTCCCCTACCGTGAACCGCAACGCGACTGACGCCGGCATACGGCACATGGATACGATAGGCGCGATCCAAAGGTGCGGCCAACACACCGCCGATCACCATACGCATGACACCGGCGTGCGTGACCAGCAACACCCGGCGACCGGCATGTGTAGTCAACAGCGATGCCCAAGCCGACAGTACCCGATCACAAAATTCCTGCAAAGGCTCGGCTCCGGCCGGTCGCTCATGGAGCGGGTCACGATAGAAAGCAGCTACCGTTCCGGGCGCCTGCGCTTCGATTTCGTCCTTGGTCATGCCTTCCCACGATCCAAAACCGACCTCTTTGAACCGTTCCTCGAAAGACAGCGGAATCCCGCGCGCATCGGCGAGCCACTGCGCGAAAGCCTGACAACGTCGTAATGGTGAACTGACGATCGCGTCCCAGGCAACGTGATCCCCGACTGCCTCGCGCATCTGTTGCCAGCCGCGCTCGGTCAACGGATCGTCCTTCTGACCGCGATATCGGCTGCCGCCCTGCGGCTCGCCGTGACGCAGCAAATCGACTTGCGTAACTGCATTCATGCCAGAAGCTTCAATCCTTGTGAGATACGACTGTCCGACCGTGATCGGCGTGGGACAGATACAGTGCCAGTCCGATCAGCGCAATGCCCGCGGCACGATATAGCAGCTCAAGCGCGGAACCGAATCGCACCTCCACTGCGTATTCAAAGAACTTGACGATCAAGATCATCAACACGACTTTTCCCAGGCGCGCTTTAAGATCGTCGAGGCTTTCGATGACCAGCACTTTTGAGGAGGTTTCCGCGCCCGCCGCTTGATCGATCTTGCTGATGAACAACTCGTACAAACCCAAGGCAAAAATCCGCATCACCGTCGCTAACAAATAGCCGTCCACGATTTCGACCACATGCGTGACGGTGCTGGCCCGCATTTGTTCCCGCGCCTGGTCGGTCAAGGCCGGCGAAGCATAATCGATCAGATGGACGATCATGTAGTAGGCGTCGACGGTGGCAATATAAAACATTGCCAAGCCGGTGAACAAACTCGCCACCACCGCAGCGATGACCACCAGGCGACTGCGCCAAAGTAAGGATTCGAACAACTTTTTCGATGCGTTGCACAGTGAGGCTGGCGACCACAAAGGGGGCCGATCGCCCGTCCACGGACCACGTTATCGATGCACCAAAGCAAAAGGGCCCTCCAGGGGCCCTTTGCCGACCGACCGGGCTGGAATTTTGTAATCAGCGCCCCAGGTAGGCGCGATCGGAGTCTTCCATCTGGCCGATGGTCCACGCACCGCGGGTTTTGGCGTGGCGAATCGCAGCATCGACGTCGGCCGAAGCCGGCGATGCATCGATCGCGAACTGCTGGCCAGGGAAAATCAGGTCCGCATCTTTGATCTTATCGGCATTGGTTTTATAGATCAGCGGCCACTGATAGGGATCAGAGTAGATTTCCGGTTTGCCGGAGATTTTCCACAAGCTGTCACCCCGCACCACCTTGTAGCTACCTGAATTGCTGGAGGAAGACTTCTTGAAGCGCAGACCGCGATCCATCTGCTGCTCTTTCTGATATTGCTCGACTGCCAGATTGGCCTGATCCTTCGCCTTGTTCGCCTTCTTGACGGCGTCTTCGTATTTGCCCTCCTTGTAGTCCTTTTCCGCTTCCTTCAGGAACTTCTCTGTATCGCGCCAGATCCAATTGTTTTCCTTGGCCTTGGCGAGTGCGTCTTTGGCGTCGGCTATGGCCTTCTCGGCCGCTTGCGCGTCGGGTCCCGCCTGTTTTGCGGCGGTAGGCTCGGCTTCCGGTTTCTGCTGCTGTTGTGCGCAGCCGGCAACCATACCCATGGACAATACGATGATCCCCAGAGTGGTCAGGCGAGAGAGCGTATTCATTGTTATTGACTCCAAAGCTACCGGTTTGTCTTATGAATTAATGCCTTACGTTAGGCGCGTAAGTGTTATGCAAGCTAACACCCCACTTGCGATACTGTCAAGGAATAATAGCTAAGTCCCTTCGAATTGTGAACAATTTCGTGTTTGCGGCGTCATTGCCCAGGATGCTCGATGGCTTTCTCGCGCGCTGTCAGCGCTTGGCGCTTGGCGGACAACGCATCTGAACGAGCCCGCTTGTACTCGCCCAACTCCAACGCCTTCTGCGCACGTTCAAGCATCTGCTGTGCAAGTTCGAATTCCGAGGGCGAGCGTTGCGGCGCACCGGCATCCTTTGCTGCCTGAATCGCCTGGCGGGCATCGCTCATTTCCTGAACCGGCGCCACGGAGCATGCGCCCAAGAGTACAAGCGCCAGCGCCAGCAGCCGCAAAATTGCAGTAAATCTGATATGTTTCACCATCATCTAGCGTGAAACCGTCAGCCCGATTACGACCACACTCGGTCCCCATTCCCATAATCGATTGCGCCAGACTAATCAGACCAATTTTTTGCGTCAAGCCGGAACTACTTGGAAGGAGAATGCCCGCATGGCCGAACAGCCCGTCGAGGTTCGGATCTTTCACAATCCCCGCTGCTCCAAATCGCGCCAAACCCTGCAATTGCTCCAGGAACACAATCTGGAACCGGCGGTGACACTGTATTTGGACCAACCGCCGAATGCCTTGGAGTTGCGAGAACTCCTGCGCCGCCTTGGTATGCGCCCGCGGGAATTGATGCGCACCCGGGAACCGGAATACCGGGCCCTTGGTCTGGACGATCCCAGCATCGACGACGACCAGCTCATCGCCGCAATGGTAAACACGCCCATATTGATAGAGCGGCCCATTGTCGTGGTCGGCGACAAGGCCGCCTTGGGCAGGCCACCCGAGCAGGTGTTGGGGATCCTGCCATGACGGAGGTGTTGGTGCTGTATTACAGCCGCTATGGTGCGACCGCCGAAATGGCGCGCCTGCTGGCCCGCGGCGTGGAACAGGTGGAGGGCGTAGCTGCGCGCCTGCGCACCGTGCCGCCAGTCTCAGCGGTGTGCGAAGCAGTCGAGGACGACATTCCCGACGCCGGTCCTCCCTATGCCACCATCGAAGATTTGCGCGACTGCGCAGGACTCGCGTTGGGCAGTCCGACCCGATTCGGCAACATGGCGGCGCCGCTGAAATATTTCCTCGACTCCACCAGCAGCCTGTGGCTCAGCGCACAGCTCAGCGGCAAACCGGCAACCGTATTCACGTCCAGTTCCAGTCTGCATGGCGGCCAGGAAACCACCCTGGTGTCGATGATGCTGCCCTTGCTGCACCACGGCATGCTGGTGCTGGGTATTCCGTACAGCCAGACGGAATTGTTGTCCACCCGCAGCGGCGGCACACCCTACGGGGCCACCCATCACGCCGGAACCGACAGCGCGCTACCGCTCACGGCCGAGGAGAAACACCTTTGTCAGGCGCAAGGCCGACGGCTGGCAATCGCGGCGGCCATCCTGGGCGACGGCCAGCGCGACGGAAGGCAATTGCGATGAGCAGCGCGATGCTGGCCCAGGGCCTGACACTGCTCGGCTACTTCGGTCTTTGGGCGCTGTTGCCGGCGTGGTATTTGTGGTTCGCACCGTCGCCTCAGTTGCCGGCGTACTTCGTCCTGTTCCTGCTCGCGCCGCTGGTGTTCCCGTTCAAAGGGCTCATGCGCGGAAAAACCTACACCTACAAGTGGTCAATTTTCGTTTCCATGCTGTATTTCGTACACGGCATCGGCGAAGGCTGGACATGGCCCGGAGAACGGGAGTTCGCATTCATCGAGGTGGTGCTCAGTACCCTGTGGTTCACGGGTGCCATCGCCTACGTACGAAGCAGGCGCCGGGTCGGCAAATCAGCGGTCTGATTCGCCGCGGCCGAGCACTTCGCGCACGAACGGCACGGTCAGGCGGCGCTTTGCCGCCAGTGATTCGCGATCGAGGCGTTCGAGCAAGGCAAACAAGGCGGGCAAGTCGCGGCGATAGTGGCGCAGCAGATAACGCCCAGCGTCGTCGCTCAATTCCAGTCCCTTGGCGCTGGCGTGGGCGCGAAGTACGGACAGCTTCTGCTCGTCGTCGAGGGCAACGAGGCGAAACACCGCGCTCAACGACAAGCGCGACACCAGATCGGCAAGCTGCAGGCCGCATTCCGAAGGCGGGGCAGCCGCGCTGACCACCAACTTCGCGCCATGTTCCAAGACACCGTTGACCAAGCCAAACAACGCCCTTTCCCAGGACGATTGGCCGGCGACGAAATCGATGTCGTCGATGCACACCAAGTCGGTTTCCTCCATTCCCTTGACCATATCCACCGACAGCCCCGCCGACTCCCCCAGCGGCACATAGGCAACCGTGTGGTCGCGGATCGCCGCATGGTGGCAGGCCGCCTGCAGCAGGTGGCTGCGGCCGGTACCCGGGGTTCCCCAGAGGAACAGCAAGGACGGTTCCCGGCCGCTGGCACAGGCCAGCGCCGCCGCCACGGCGCCGGCATTGGGGCCTGCATAGAAATTTTCGAACCGGGCATGTTCCGGCAATTCCAACCCCAGCGGCAACTGCGCGCCCATGGATCCCCCGCGCCGGTTATTCCGGCTTCGAACCTTCGTAGAGATCGCTACGCAGATAATGAGCGTGGCCGTGCCGCAATAGCACCGCCATCACCGCCGCAACCGGTAATGCCAACAACACCCCGACGAAGCCGAACAACTGGCCGCCGGCGAGCACCGCGAAAATCACGGCGACTGGATGCAGGCCGATCCGGTCGCCTACCAGCCAGGGCGTGAATAGCGCGCTTTCCAACACCTGCGCCACGCCGAACACGGCCAATACCGGCAACAGATCCACCCACGTGTGCGTCTGTACCAGCACCGCGGTGCCCGCCGCCAACACGCCGAGGATGAACCCGAGGTAGGGCACGAAGCTCACCAAGCCTGCGAGCATACCGATCAGCAGCGCCAGATCGAGTCCGACCAGCCAGAGGCCTACGGAATACACTACACCCAAGGCCAGCATCACCAGAAACTGACCGCGTAGGAATGCGCTCAAAGTCCGGTCCGACTCCCGTGCGATCTGCACCGCTTTGTCCTGCATGGAACGCGGTAGTAGTTCCCTAATTCGCGCTACCAGCAGATCCCAATCGCGCATCAGGTAGAAGCTCACCACTGGGATCAACAGCAAATTCGCCACCCAGGCAACCACGGCGGCGCCGGAAGTGGAAACCGCCTTGATGACTTGCGCCGCGATGCCGCCGGCCTTCTGCCAGTGTTCGCGCAGCGCGTCGTGCAGTGACTGTAGATTGAGGTCGCCGACTTCGACGCCGAAGGTATGTTGCACCCACGGCACCGCGTTATGCTCAATCCAGTCCAGATACGCTGGCAGTCGCGCGATCAGATGGGCGATCTGCGACTCGATCAGCGGCACCAGTAGCAACACCACCAGCGCCAATACCCCGAACAGGCCGGTGAATACTACAATCACCGACCAGGTGCGTGAGAGCCCCGCCGTCTCGAGCCGATCCACCAGCGGATCCCCGAGATAGGCGATGAGCGCGGCCACCAGAAACGGCACGAACACCGGTGCCAGCAAGTACACCAATGCGGCGCTCAGCAACAGCAGCGCGAGCAACAACCATTTTTGTGAGTCACTCATCCTCGGCTTGCCGAACGCACGCGCAGGGCGCGCATCCCCCAGGTCCAGACATACCCTGCACCGCTCAACACGACGGTGATCGTCACCGCCGCAATCAGCAGCCGCAGGCCGAACTCCGGCAGCGGCACCGCGCCTTGATCGAACATCACTGCCATCACCAGCATGATCTGCAGCAGTGTATTGAGCTTGCTGATCCAACTCGGCTTGGCACGCACCTTCTCGACCCGGTAGTAATACGCCAACCCACCGAAGACAATAATGACGTCCCGGACCACGACCGCCACCAACAACCACAGCGGTACCAGCCCGAGCCAGGTCAGAACGACGAAACACGACACCATCATCGCTTTGTCCGCTAGCGGATCGAGCCACCCGCCCAGCGGGGTGATCCAGCCGTAACGGCGCGCCAGCTGACCGTCGATGGCATCGGAGGCACCGGCCACGGTAAACAGCAGCAACGCGGCGGCGAATTGGCGTTGCGCCAGCAGGATCACCACCGGAACGATCAACAATATGCGCAATGCGCTGATGAGATTAGGAATATCCTGGCGCTTCACGGCACGAGTCGGAAATGCAGTTCTGCGGAGGAGGCGCTACTGTCGACCGGCGAGCCGGGATCATTGGCCGCCGGCGCCACCGCCGCCAAGCGACTCCAGAGGGCGAGCGTGCGCTGCAGGCGCTCCGCGGAACCGCGCACCGACAGTTCGAAATATGCCTGGTCGCCGGTAACGGACACCAGCCGTGCCGCGCTGACCAGTTCCCGCGAGCGTAGAAAGGTCGACAGACCGGCATAATCGTCCAGTGTGCGGACATCATCGATGCGCACCCGAACCTGGTCCAGGGCGCCGGTCGCGTCCGGCCGCTCGGCATAGCGAGCCGACAGAGTATCGGCCAGACCGTCGGCCCCGGCCGCTGTCGCTGCGGCGAGATCTTCCCCGCTGGCATTCCACTGCCGTGGCTGGCCGCGATCGTACAGGTTCCAGCGGCTGCTCCAACCGCCACTCTGGCGCTGCAGGCGGCCGATCAGTATGGCATCGGCCTGATATCGTGCAGAGGCGGACAGCACGTCGTCGAAAAATCCGCCCCAGATATCGGCGAAGCGCACCTTGGACTGATCCTCCAGATCCTGTAACGGCAACATCACCGGCACGGCCCGCGCACGCGCCGCCTGGCGGAACGCCTGCCCGGCCGGCGCCGTGTCGTCGGCGCTGACCAACCGCCGGTCGGCGCCGTCTTGGATTGCCAGCCACACCAGTGTGGTCGGCCGCTCGCTGCCCCAGACCGGAAGGCCCCGCTGGCGCAACATCTGCTCGACCGCCGCGGGATCGAACCGCACGTGCAGTTCCAGGCCGTCCGGCGTGGTGAGATAGCCATACTGTTGTACGATGCGATCCACGGCGCCGGCGCCATTGGGCAGGTTTTGGTCATTCGCCGCCTGCCGCGACCCGGTCGCGCGCACGACCACTTCGCGCAAGGCTTCAGTCAGGGCGCGGTCGCGTTCCGCCGCCGACTGATCGGCTACCGGTACCCGAACCTCGTACAGGCCGCCGACCTGGGACGCTGCGCCAGCCGGCGGCGCGACGACCGAGAGCAATAACCCCAAAATGAACCAATATCGAATCATGAGTCACTTTCACGCATAGTGGCGCCCTACCCGGGCGAATCGGCCTTCTTCCACCCGGCGACGGCTACGCGCCGTGCTGTACGCGCGCTCCCGCCAGCGGATTTCCCGCCACAGCCGCACGACGCGGCGGGGCGGAGGCGTGTAAAATAGCGAAGCTCGCGGACCAGGTCTCGTTATTGTTGGCGCACCGACACGCCGCAGCCTTGCCGCTTCGAGGGCTCATCGAGACGAGCGCCGGTCGGCGAATACCACGCAGCGAAGGCAAGACTGCAGAATGGCAGCCGAAGGAATGAATGCATGTCGTAAGCGGTGCCCTGTTTTTCCATGCCGCCGCGGGTTTCTCCGTTCGCCGGCTCCATCGGGTCCGCTCGCACGCCGCCCCGGCGATCAGGCCCTTTTCAATCAGGCAGTACAGTACCATATCCTCGAAACCGTCCACCACGCCAGGAGCATCCTGTGAGCAAGTCCTCGGATTCCATATCACCACCAACCGGCGCCGGTTTGCGCTACAGCGACGCTGGCGTCGACATCGACGCGGGCAACCGCCTAGTGGAACGCATCGGACCCATCGCGCGCCGCACCCGCCGTCCGGAGGTCCTGGGTGGTCTGGGCGGATTCGGGGCATTGTTCGAGTTGCCGCCGGATCGCTACCGGGAACCGGTGCTGGTATCGGGCACCGACGGCGTCGGCACCAAACTCAAACTCGCGATGCAGTTGCGGCAGCACGATACCATCGGCATCGACCTGGTGGCGATGTGCGTCAACGATCTGATCGTCCAGGGTGCCGAGCCGCTGTTCTTCCTCGACTACTACGCCACCGGCAAATTGGACGTGGAGGTGGCCGCGCAAGTGGTCGCGGGCATCGGCCGCGGCTGCGAGCTGGCCGGCGCCGCGCTGGTAGGCGGCGAGACCGCGGAGATGCCGGGGATGTATGAGGGCGGCGATTACGATCTGGCGGGATTTTGTGTCGGCGTGGTGGAAAAAAGTCGCATCATCGACGGCACCAAAGTGGCCCCGGGCGACGTGCTGATCGGACTCGCTTCCTCCGGACCCCATTCCAATGGCTATTCGCTGGTGCGCAAGGTTGTGAACGTGAGCGGCGCAGACCTCGACATACCGTTTGGCGGATCGACCCTGGGTCAGACCCTGCTCGCGCCGACTCGAATCTACGTTAAATCCATCCTGGCGCTGCTGCAGGCAGTGGACGTGCACGCAATCGCACATATCACCGGCGGCGGACTGCCCGAAAACCTGCCCAGGGTCATGAGCGCCGGCACAGTCGCCTTGATCGATCGCAATCGCTGGCAGCGGCCACGGATCTTCGACTGGCTGCAGGAGCAGGGCCAAATCAGCGACGCGGAAATGTACCGCACCTTCAACTGCGGGATCGGCATGGTGGTGTGTGTGGGCGCCGATCACGCCGAACGCGCCCTGGCCGAATTACGGCAGGCCGGTGAAGATGCAATGATCATCGGCGCGATCGAGCGCAGCGAGCACGGGGAGCCGCGGGTCGAAATCCGCTGACAGCACGCCATGTCCAGCGCGCAGCAAAAAGCCGCGTCCCGGCCGCGTATCGTAGTACTGATCTCCGGGAGCGGCAGCAACCTGCAGGCCATCATCGACGGCCTCGCGTGCGATGCCAACCAGGCGCAGATCGCGGCGGTGATCAGCAATCGCGCAGATGCATTCGGCTTGCAGCGCGCAGCGCGCGCCGGCCTGCATGCCATAGCGATCGAACATCGCAATTATGTCGGCCGCGACGCATTCGACGCTGCACTTCGCGCCGAGATCGACGCCCATCATCCCGACCTCGTCGTACTGGCCGGATTCATGCGCATACTCGGAGCTGCGCTGGTCGACCACTATCGGGGGCGCATGATCAACATCCATCCCTCGCTGTTGCCGCGATTCCGCGGCCTCGATACCCATGCGCGGGCGCTGCGGGAGGGCGTTCACGAACACGGCGCCAGCGTCCATTTCGTCACCTCCGAACTCGACGGCGGACCGGTGATCGCTCAGGTGCGGATCGCGGTCAACGCAGGCGACACACCGCACGATCTGGCGAGCCGCGTGTTGGCACAGGAACACCGGCTCTATCCGCTGGTGATCGGCTGGTTTGTACAAGGCCGGTTGCGCCTTTGCGACGGCAAACCCGAACTCGATGGCCGCGTTCTCTCCACACCCTATCAATTACGCGCGGACACCGGGGAAGTCGGCGCATGCAATTGAGGAACTGGACATTGACGGTACTGGTCTTATGTGCGACGCAGTCGACCGGCGCCGCGCAACCGGTGGCCGCTACGCCACCCGCTCCGCTGCCGGAATTCCAAGCCCACTACAGCGCGTATAAAGGCTCACTGCGGATCGCCGAATCGGTTGTGCGTCTGCAGCGCAGCGGCTCGAAGTTCGTCTACAGCAGTGTCACCGAGCCAGTGGGGCTGCTCGCCCTGTTCCGCCATGACGAAGTCACGGAACGCAGCGTTTGGCAGCTACACAACGGCGGTATCAGACCACTGGAATACCAATATGTGCACAAGCGCAGCGACAAGGACCGCAACGTCGGCCTGGTGTTCGATTGGCAGCACGGTGAAGTCGCCAACACGGCCAAGGGCCACACCTGGACCATGGACGTCCCCAAGGGCACACAGGACAAATTCTCGGTGCAGTTGGCCGTCATGCTCGACCTGCAACGGGGCGACGGACCGCTGCGTTACGACGTCGCGGACGGGGGCAAGCTCAAGCAGTACCGATTCCGACGTTTAGGAACCGAGCACGTGCAGATCAAGGCGGGAGAATTCGAAACCGTGAAACTGCAGCGGCTTCGCCGCCAGGACAACGAACGGGAAACCTATTTCTGGTGCGCGCCGGCGCTGCACTATCTGGTGGTACGCCTGGAGCACATCGAAGAAGACGGCAGCCAGTTCTATATGGAACTCGACCGCATCGAGCGCCTGTAGTCACGCGCGGTCTGAGTCAGGGCAGTGATTTGTCGTGACCGGTGAAATCGGTGGTGCCTGAATCGGGCCTGCTGCGGCCGCTGGGACGGTTCTGACGCTTCGAGTGCAGTTCTGCGCGCGTGAAGAATTTCTGATCCATGATTTCGAGGAAACAGCGTGCCTGGGGCGACACAAATTGCCCGCGGCGCATGACTACGCCATAACTGCGCTTTGGAAAATAGCGATTGAGCGGGATCGCCGCCAGCGCTTCATTGCCGGTCAGGCAAATACTGGTCACGATTGACACCCCCAGACCCATCGCAACGAACTTTTTGATCACTTCCCAACCGCCGGCCTCCAGCACC
This sequence comes from uncultured Gammaproteobacteria bacterium, assembly GCA_963849825.1. Taxonomy (GTDB): domain Bacteria; phylum Pseudomonadota; class Gammaproteobacteria; order JASBUN01; family JASBUN01; genus CAVXJN01. The sequence goes on from CAWKIK010000003.1 coordinate 292,650, forward strand.
ACGTCGTAGCTCAGGCCATGCTGATGAAACACCAGATCGACGATGTGCCATGTACTGAGATGACGAGGCGGTAATATGAGCCCGCAAGGACTGATGTCTTCCAGGGTGACGCTTTTGCGCTTTGCCAACGGATGATCGACTGACGTGATCAGCATGGGTTCGTAATTGAAGATAGGCGCGTAGACGATATCGTCCGGCACATCGATCATCGAACCGACCGCGAAATCCACTTCGCCGCCGCGTAACATCTTGAGTCCGTCGCGACCGGTGACGTTATGCAAGTGCACTCTTACCTGGGAATACTCGGCGGTAAAACGCTGCAGGAATTCCGGCAGCAGGTACAAAATGGTCGACTCACCGGCGGCGATATCCAGGCTGCCGCCGTTGACGTCGCCGAGACGGGACGCGAACAACTCAGGCAGGTGGTCCATACCCTCCACCAAAGGCGCAGCGGTTTCGAGCAGGATTTGGCCCGCCGGGGTCAACTCGATCCGCGGACCGCGCCGTTCGAACAACATGGTCTGCAGGTCCTGCTCCAGGCTTTTGATCAACAGCGAGACCGATGGCTGGCTCAGGAACAAGCGTTCCGCCGCCTTGGAGATGCTGCCGGTCTGCGCAGCCTGACAAAATGCGCGCAATTGCCGTAAGCGATTGTGACGACCTGCGGTTTCTGAGCGCGCCATCGTGGCTCCGTAAGCGACCATTGCTACAAACAATAGTGCATATTGATGAATCAACCTAGTCAAATAGTGCCTTCTTCCATAGCCTGTAATGGACAATCCGGCCGCAATAGGCGGCGCGAATCCGCGCGACTTTACGGAGGAACACGATGACCAACCACCAGCAGGCGCTGCAGCAGCAGGCGCAGGAACTGAACCGAACCTGGCAAACCGAAAGCCGCTGGCGCGGCGTACGACGCGGCTATGAAGCCGCCGATGTGGTGCGCTTGCGCGGTAGTAAGGCAATCGAATACACCCTGGCCCGGGACGGCGCCGACAAGCTTTGGCGTCTGCTGCAGGAGGAACCCTTCATCAACGCGCTCGGTGCCCTCACCGGCAATCAGGCCATGCAACAGGTTCGCGCTGGCCTGAAGGCTATTTATCTGTCGGGCTGGCAGGTTGCAGGCGACGCCAATGTCGCTGGCGAAATGTATCCGGATCAATCGCTCTATCCGGCCAACTCGGTGCCCGCGGTGGTTCGTCGAATCAATAACACGCTGATGCGCGCCGATCAGATCCAGCAAATGGAAGGCCAGGGCGACATCGACTGGTTCGCGCCGATCGTCGCCGATGCCGAAGCGGGTTTCGGCGGCGTTCTGAACGCATTCGAACTGATGAAAGCGATGATCGAGGCCGGCGCCGCAGGGGTGCACTTCGAAGACCAACTGGCCTCAGCGAAGAAATGCGGTCACATGGGCGGCAAAGTACTGGTGCCGACCCAAGAAGCAATTCAAAAGCTCAATGCCGCGCGGTTGGCGGCGGACGTCATGGGTGTACCCACCTTGTTGGTAGCCCGCACCGATTCGGAAGCGGCGAGCTTGCTGACTTCTGACATCGACGAATATGACCGCCCGTTCTTGACCGGGGAGCGCACGTCGGAAGGCTTTTTTCAGGTGCGCAACGGTATCGATCAGGCCATCGCCCGCGGTCTGGCCTACGCGCCTTATGCCGATTTGGTGTGGTGCGAAACCGGCAAACCGGATTTGGCATTCGCGCGTCGCTTCGCGGAGGCGATTCGCAGTGAATATCCCGATCAATTGTTGGCGTACAACTGCTCGCCATCGTTCAATTGGCAGCAGAATCTCGGCGACAAGGAGATCGCCCGCTTTCAAAAGGAACTGGCGGCAATGGGCTACCGGTTCCAGTTCATCACCCTGGCCGGTTTCCATGCGCTGAATTACAGCATGTTCAAATTGGCGAAGGGCTATCAGCAACGTCAGATGTCGGCGTACGTGGAACTGCAGCAGGAAGAATTCGACGCCGAAGCCGACGGCTACACCGCGACCCGGCATCAGCGCGAAGTCGGTACCGGCTATTTCGATGCAGTGAACAACGCCATCACTGGCGGCCGCTCAAAGCTGGGTGCACTGAGCGGTTCCACTGAAGAGGATCAATTTTCGAACTCAGCGTCGGGGAAGGCGCCCGCTTCCGCCGCGGCAAACTGACTTGCAAAGTCAGCGCAGGTGCGGCCCGCGCGGCGGGCGGGCGCGCCGGCGCGCATATCCGCATTGGGTCCTGGGTTGGTCTGCGGGTGCTATATTCGGGGTATTCATGCAGGCCGTGAAGCAACTTCCCAGGGAGACAAGCTATGATGCAGCACGCCGTAGTCGATATCCGCAGTCAGAAGCGCCAGGACACCGTTACGCTCATCCACAACGGGACCGGCCGCAAAATCGAGTTGCCTCTGCTCAGCGGTTCGCACGGCCCCGACGCGATCGATATCTCACGCCTGACTCGGGAACTGGGGCTGTTGACTTACGACCCCGGTTACATGTCCACGGGTAGCTGTCAAAGCGCGATCACCTTTATCGATGGTGAGGAAGGAATCCTGCTGTATCGCGGCTATCCCATCGAGCAGTTGGCGATGCACAGCAGCTATCTGGAAGTGTGTTATTTGCTGCAATACGGTGAATTACCCAGCGCCCAGGAACTCGATCATTATAAACAGAGCATCAAGCGTCACAGCATGGTGCATGAAGGCTTGCGCCACTTCTACAACGGCTTCCATCACGACGCCCATCCAATGGCGATGCTCGCCAGCGTGGTCGCTGCTTTGTCTGCCTTTTATCACGACTCACTGGACGTCAACGATCCTGTCCACCGCGAAATGTCTGCGCACCGGCTGGTGGCGAAAATGCCGACCATAGCCGCTCAATGTTACAAATATTCCATCGGCCAGCCGTTCATGTATCCGGACAACTCGTTGGGCTACGCGGAAAACTTTCTGCGCATGATGTTCGCCGTGCCTACCGAAACCTACGACGTGAGTCCGGTAGCCGCCCGCGCGCTAGAGTTGATTCTCATCCTGCACGCCGATCACGAACAAAATGCCAGCGCGTCCACCGTGCGATTGGCGTCCAGTTCCGGTGCCAATCCATTCGCGTCCATTGCCGGCGGCATCAGCTCGCTGTGGGGGCCGGCCCACGGTGGCGCCAACGAGGCGGTCATCCACATGTTGCAATCCATCGAATCGGTCGAAAATGTTCCGGCGCTCATCGCCCGGGCCAAGGACAAGAACGACCCGTTCCGCCTCATGGGCTTTGGTCATCGCATTTATAAAAACTACGATCCTCGCGCCAAAATCATTCGCGGCGCCTGTCACGAACTACTGGGCGAATTGGAAGCCGAGCAACGCGATCAACCACTGTTCGAAATTGCACTCGAACTGGAGCGCATCGCGCTGGAAGACGACTATTTCCGCGACCGCAAGCTGTACCCGAATGTCGACTTCTATTCCGGATTGATACTCAAAGCGCTGGGAATCCCGTTGAACATGTTCACGGTGGTATTTGCGATGGCGCGCACGGTCGGCTGGATCACCCAATGGCAGGAAATGATGGACGATCCAGACTACCGCATTGGACGGCCACGTCAGTTGTATGTGGGTTCTCCGCCGCGCGATTACATTCCGCTGGATCGACGCTGAACATTGCGGACGTGCGGCCATCGGCACTCACCTCTGCGCGGCGTATGGCCCCTCGGCGCCATGTGCGGTTGCGCCATAGGTGAGGTTGGCATCAGCACAACCATCATCAGCCGCCATGCGCTGGTCGCAAATATCGCGCCGCGCCAAACTTTGTGGGATCCAACAGACGGCCGGGTTATCCGGGGCGCCGAGCCGTGGGCGCTTTTAGGCATTGTCACCAGCGATAAAGCAGTGGTGCCGATCAATCCTGCAAGTACGCCTTTGCCATCATCCGCACGCTGACTGCTCCTGTGTGCTGCGCCCCTGTGTGAAGCGGGCATCGAGCATGCACCAACACACGGCCCGCGCCATCGGCGCGTGCGCAGCTCCAGGCGGCCACACAAGCTTTGGACGGAGAATAGACGGCAGCGTTCGGCCGCGATCAAGGCCGCGCTGAACATTGCTAGCGGGGGTCTTTGCCGATGCGGCTCGCCACGGCGCCGTGCTGATCACGGTATTTGGCATCAGCGCGCTTGTTGTATGGGCGTGCTGCAGGCCCGGACATGGTTTCGAAATTAATGGCACCGATGGTCATACCCGGGCGCAACGCCAGAGGCAGTTTGCCGCTGTTGTAGCACTCCAGCACGATCTGACCTTCCCAGCCTGGATCGATCCGGTGGGCAGTAACGTGCACCATCAATCCAAGCCGCGCCAGACTCGAACGCCCGTCGAGCCAGCCGACCACATCGTCGGGTAAACCGATGGACTCCAGAGTCACCGACAGTGCCAGTTCCCCGGGATGCAAGAAGAACGCGTCGCCCTCGGCCAGTTGCAGTTCCTGACCCATGATCCGGTCGATGGCCAGATCGACTTCGGCGCGCGGGCCACTGAGATCGATGTAGGGCGCGGCGTGATCGTTGAACACCCGGAACCGGTTACCGAGCCGAAGATCGACACTGACGCCGCTGATACGGTCACTGCCCGGTCGAGGCTCGATGCGAATCCGTCCCTCATCCATGAGCCGCTCGATATCGCGATCACACAAGCGCATGCCCCAACCTCATTCGTGATTCGTCAGTGAACAATAATGCCGATGCGGGTGACCCGACGGGCCGGACTATCAAAAACCGGGGGTTATTATGCACGAACGGGCGGAGAACATCCCGCCCGTTCGTTATGCTGGGTTGGCTCTGCAGATCAATTGTTCTGAATGACGATCTGCGGAAATTTGGCGGCGTGGTTCTTGCTCTGCAGCGACAGCTTGGCTGCCGTGCGGCGGGCGATCTCGCGGTAGATTTCCGTGATCCGACTGTCGGGATCGGCGACCACACTGGGCTTGCCGTTGTCGGTCTCTTCCCGAATGTGGATATCCAGCGGCAGTGCACCGAGAAAGTCGACGTCGTATTCCTCCGACATGCGCTGGCCGCCGCCTTCACCGAAAATATGCTCTTCGTGTCCGCAGTTGCTGCAAATGTGGATCGACATGTTTTCGACGATGCCCAATACCGGCACCTCCACCTTTTCGAACATCTTCAGACCCTTCTTGGCGTCCAGCAGGGCGATATCCTGGGGCGTGGTGACGATCACGGCGCCGGACACCGGCACTTTCTGCGCCAGGGTCAACTGTGTGTCGCCGGTGCCGGGCGGCATATCGACGATCAGATAATCGAGGTTGGTCCAATTGGTGTCTTTGAGCAGTTGCTCCAACGCCTGAGTGACCATCGGCCCACGCCAGATCATGGGTGTATCTTCATCGATCAGGAAGCCGATCGACATGGCCTGCAGATCGTAGCTGACCATGGGTTCCAGACTCTTACCGTCGGCGGACTCCGGCTTGCCCGATACGCCCAGCATACGCGGCTGGCTCGGTCCGTAGATGTCGGCGTCCAGGATGCCCACATTGGCGCCCTCGGCGGCCAGGGCCAAGGCCAAGTTGACCGCGGTGGTGGACTTGCCGACACCGCCCTTACCCGAAGCCACGGCGATGATGTTTTTCACGCCTTCAATGGTCTTGATGTTCTTCTGCACGACGTGGGAATCGATTTTCCAACTCACATCGACGTCTGCCGAATCGACCCCATCGATGGCGGTAATCTTTTGCTTGAGCGCTTCGCCAAGCTTGTCCTTGAAGCCCTTGGCCGGATAACCTAGCACGACCTTCACGCTCACCTTGCCGCCGTCGACGTTGATGTCCTTGATGCACTTGCTGGACACCAGATCCTTGTCGAGGTGGGGATCGATATAGCCTTTGAGGGCCTCTTCCACCTGCGCTTGGGTAACGTTGGACATACAGACAACCTCCTCATGAGCCCGCGTTGCTGCGACGCAAGCCAGCCTAAACCATAGTAAATCGATCAGGTATTATACACAAAACTTCCGGGGCGCGTAGTATTTCATAAACATGCGATAAACACTAAGATGTTCAGCCTTTCACCGATTGGGCTGCCTTACGTCCCGTCACTGCGCCAAGCCGTTGTCGATCAAAGACTTTAAACTGGAATCCTCTGACCCATGAGCACCTCCGCGCGCCGCCGTATTCTCGTCACCAGTGCCCTGCCCTATGCCAACGGCAGTATTCACCTCGGCCATCTGGTGGAATATTTGCAGACCGATATCTGGGTACGATTCCAGAAAATGCGCGGTCATGAATGCCACTACGTCTGCGCCGACGACACCCATGGCACGCCCATCATGCTGCGCGCCGAACTGGAAGGTATTACCCCGGAACAGCTCATCGACCGGGTGCATGCCGAACACTCCGCCGATTTCGCGGCATTTCATGTGGATTTCGATAATTATTATTCCACCAACTCGACCGAGAATCGCGACTTGGCGCGACAGGTCTACATCCGCTTGCGCGACGCCGGGCTCATCGAATCGCGGGTGATCGAGCAATTCTACGACCCGCAAAAAAACATGTTCCTGCCGGACCGGTTCATCAAGGGCGAATGTCCGAAATGCCACGCCACGGATCAGTACGGCGATGGCTGCGAAGTATGCGGCACGACCTACACCCCGACCGACCTGCTCAATCCGTTTTCGGCCGTGTCCGGCGCCACGCCGGAACGGCGGGAATCGGAACACTATTTCTTCAAGCTCAGCGAATGCGGCGACTTCCTGCGCCAATGGATGCAAACGGGTGGCCGCGACCAGGCGAGCCCCCTGCAGCCCGAAGCGCTGAACAAGATGGACGAGTGGTTCGCGGCCGGCCTCAAGAACTGGGACATTTCCCGGGATGCGCCCTATTTCGGCTTCGAAATTCCGGACGCGCCGGGCAAGTACCTCTACGTCTGGCTCGATGCGCCGATTGGCTATATGGCTAGCTTCAAGAATTTGGCCGACCGTGCGGGATTGGATTTCGACACTTGGTGGAAGGACGGTGCCGAACCGGAGTTGTATCACTTCATCGGCAAGGACATTTTGTATTTTCACGCCTTGTTCTGGCCGGCGGTGCTGCATTTCGCCGGTTTCCGGACTCCGGACCGTATCAACGTCCATGGCTTCCTGACCGTCAACGGCCAGAAGATGTCCAAATCCCGCGGCACCTTCATCACCGCCCGCACCTACCTCGAGTTCCTAGATCCGGAGTATCTGCGCTACTACTTCGCCGCCAAGCTCAACGAGCGGGTCGAAGATCTGGACTTGAATCTGGAAGACTTCATGGCGCGGATCAACAGCAATCTGGTGGGCAAGTACATCAATATCGCCTCGCGTTCGGCGGGTTTCATCAGCAAACGCTTCAACGGACAGCTGTGCGCGGAACTGGACGCGGAAGGCGAAGCATTAGTGCAACGTCTGCAAGCGCAAGCGGAACCGCTGGAGGAACTCTACGAACAACGCCGCTTCAGCGAAGCGGTGCGCACGATCATGGATCTCGCTGACGCAGCAAACGAATACATCAATGAGACAAGACCCTGGGAAGTGGCCAAACAGGACGGGGCTGAACGCCGTCTCCACCAACTGTGCAGCAGCAATCTCAACGTCTTCCGCCTGCTGACGCTGTATCTAAAGCCGATCATGCCGGTACTTGCCGAACGTGTAGAGCAATTCCTGCGCATTTCGCCGCTGATCTGGGAAGACTGCAGCAAGCGCTTGGGCAGTCACCGCATCGAGACCTATAAACATCTGGCCAAACGTGTTGAAGCGGCGCAGATCGAAGCCATGCTTGAGAAGAACCGGCTCGAAACCGAACGAAGCGGCGAAGCGACGCAGTCCCAGGCAAGGCACGGCGAGCACCAACAGAACGAACGCGTGATTCCACCGATCGCAGACGCCATCGGGATCGACGATTTCGGAAAAATCGATCTGCGGGTGGCCCGGATACTCCGCGCCGAACATGTCGAAGGCGCCGATAAACTGCTCAAGCTCACGCTCGATATCGGCAGCGAAACCCGCACGGTATTCGCGGGCATCAAAAGCGCGTATGAACCTACGCAACTCGAAGGCCGCCTCACGGTTATGGTTGCGAATCTGGCGCCTCGCAAAATGCGTTTCGGTGTCTCAGAGGGCATGGTACTGGCGGCCGGCGCCGGCGACGGTGGTGTGTTCGTGCTACAGCCCGATCACGGAGCGCAGCCCGGAATGCGGGTTAAATAGGGCGCCGAACGGTTTTGCGTGCGATACGTCCAAAGTGCAGATTCACGCTTGCGGCGGCGCGGGAATGTTATGATTCGGGCTGGAAATTGAAGCCGAGCAAGCGCGCGCCGATATGAGCGAATACGCCCTGATCCTGGTCAGCACCGTCCTGGTCAACAATTTCGTGCTGGTGAAGTTCCTAGGCCTGTGCCCATTCATGGGCGTCTCGCGCAAGCAGGAAACCGCCATCGGCATGTCGCTGGCGACGACCTTCGTACTCACATTGTCATCGATCAGCAGCTATCTGGTGGACCAATATCTCTTGGTGCCATTGGGCCTCGAGTACCTGCGCACGATCAGTTTTATCCTGGTCATCGCCGCGGTGGTGCAGTTCACCGAAATGGTGGTGCACAAGACCAGTCCGTTGCTGTATCAGCTGCTGGGCATATTTCTGCCGTTGATCACCACCAATTGTGCCGTGCTCGGCGTAGCGCTACTCAACACGCAGGAAAAGCACGGCTTCCTGGAATCTGCGATCTACGGTTTCGGTGCTGCGGTAGGTTTCTCGGTGGTACTGATCCTGTTCGCCGCCATACGCGAACGGATCGCGGTCGCGGATGTTCCCGAAGTGTTCAGGGGCAACGCCATCGCTCTCATTACCGCCGGTCTGATGTCGCTGGCGTTCATGGGCTTCTCGGGCCTGGTGAAAGGCTGACATCGACGCGCTGAGCTGTACTTGTTGCACGGAGGCGTCTTAAGCGACACGAACCATGTTGACGGCAATTCTTGCAATCGCGGGCCTCGCCGCGCTATTCGGCATTCTGCTCGGGTATGCGGCGGTTCGTTTCCGCGTCGAAAGCGACCCTGTGGTCGATAGAATCGACGCACTACTGCCCCAGACCCAGTGCGGTCAGTGCGGCTACGCCGGCTGCCGCCCGTATGCCGAGGCAATCGCCGGCGGCGCCGCGGACATCAACTGCTGTCCGCCCGGTGGCGACAGCACTATCGTCGCGTTGGCCGACCTGCTGGGTCGTGACCCCAAGCCCCTGGACCCGGAACACGGTGAATCACAGGAGCAGAAGTTGGTCGCCGTAATTGATGAGCATATTTGCATCGGCTGTACATTGTGCATTCAGGCTTGCCCGGTGGACGCGATCCTGGGCGCCGCAAAGCACATGCACACCGTGATCGAAGATGAATGCACCGGCTGCAAATTGTGCGTGGCTCCATGTCCGGTGGAATGTATCTTTATGGTGCCGGTCAAAGAGGATATCGGCGAATGGAAGTGGCCTTACCCAGCAGAGTCCGCCGCCGCGTTTGGACGCCGGGCCGACAGATTGAGTTCCGGTGCGTGACCCGGCACCTCGACTGCTACGGTCATTACCAACCGCGCGCCCGCAATGAAGATTGATCCGACACAATTGTATTCGTTTCCCGGCGGCCTGCGTCTGGACAGCCATAAGCGCGAATCCGTCGCTCGCCCCATCGGCCGCGCACCGATCGCACCGCGTCTGATACTGCCGTTACAGCAGCATATCGGCACTCCCGCGGATCCTTGTGTCGAGCCCGGCGAGCAGGTCCTGAAGGGGCAAGTGCTGGCGTATGCCGACGGCTACGTGAGCGCGGCAGTACACGCACCGACATCCGGAACCATCGTCGAAATCGCCGATCACGCGGTTCCCCATCCCTCCGGCCTGGCCGCGCGCTGCATCGTATTGGAACCCGACGGACAAGACCGTTGGCTCGCCCGCCCGAAACCGGAATCCGACTACACAACTTTGAACCCGAGCGCCTTGCGTAACCGGATCCGCGAGGCCGGTATCGTGGGACTCGGTGGAGCGGGTTTCCCCTCGTTCATCAAGCTCAACCCGGGGACCCACCACAAAGTCGAGCTATTGGTTTTGAACGGCGCCGAATGCGAACCTTATATCAGCTGCGACGACATGCTGATGCGCGAGCGGCCCGATGAGATCGTTCGCGGTCTGCAGATCATGCGCCACGCGCTCCAGGCCGCGGATTGCGTCATCGGCATCGAAGACAACAAACCCGAAGCGTGCGCAGCGCTACGCGATGCGGTCGCGAAGATCGATCCCAGCATCGATGTCATTCAAGTGCGCACGCGATATCCGGCCGGGGGTGAAAAACAGCTCATCCAAGTTCTCACCGGGCGTGAAGTGCCCAGTCAAGGTCTGCCCTTGGATGTGGGAGTCGTCTGCCACAACGTCGCCACCGCAGCATCCGTATACCGCGCCCTGGAGCGCGCGGAACCGCTGATTTCGCGGATCGTCACCGTCACGGGGGCAGGAGTGAGGGAACCGCAGAATCTGGAGGTGCTGATCGGCACGCCGTTCCGCGACGTGATCGAGCACTGCGGCGGTTACACGGACGATCGCAAGCGCCTCATCATGGGCGGACCGATGATGGGATTCGCCCTCGACACCGACACCGTGCCGGTCATCAAGACCAGCAATTGCATTTTCGTGGCCGGCCATGCCGAAGCGCCCGAGCCACAACCGGCGTTGCCGTGTATCCGCTGCTCGGCATGCGCCGACGCCTGTCCGGCGCAGTTGCTGCCCCAACAACTTTATTGGTACAGCCGCGCACGGGAATTCGACAGAACGCAGGATTACCACCTGTTCGATTGCATCGAATGTGGCTGCTGCGCCTATGTCTGCCCGAGTCACATCCCTTTGGTGCAATACTTCCGTTTCGCCAAGACTGAGATATGGGCTCAGGAACGGGATAAACGCAAAGCTGATCTGGCTCGCGTACGGCATGAACTTCATCTTGAACGTATCGAGCAGGAAATGCGTGAAAAAGAGCAACGCATGCGTAAAAAAAAGGATGCGCTCAAGTCCACGGAAGCCGCAGCGGACAGCCAGGATCTCAAAAAGGCGGCCATCGAAGCGGCATTGCAGCGCGCCAAGGCCAAGCAGACACAACGCCCGGACGCAGCACACACGGGCGAAAACCTCAACGCGGAACCGCCCGCAGAAACGTCCGATGTCGACGTCCATCGCAGCGGCGATTCCCAGCCTGCGGCGGACGCCACAAAAGTCGACAATAACGAACAATAACCGCAGAATGATCCGCTCAGCCGGACCCCAGACAGCCGACCATGTTATTTCCCCGCGCCAGTTCGCCGCATCTGCAACCAGGCACCAGCGTTTCGCTGGTGATGCGCCGCGTACTGTATGCATTGGTGCCGGGCGCGCTGCTCTGCATCGGGCTGTTTGGATGGGGGGTATTGGTCAACCTGCTGCTCGCCAGCGCTACCGCGCTGCTGAGCGAAGCAGCCATGCTGCGGCTGCGCCGGCGCAAGATGTCCTTGTTCTTATCCGATGGCAGCGCCCTTGTAACGGCAGCGCTGCTGGCCTTGGCGCTCCCGGCGCTGGCCCCGTGGTGGCTGACAGTGGTTGCTACCGGCTTCGCTGTGATCATCGCCAAGCATCTCTATGGAGGGCTCGGCTACAACCCGTTCAACCCCGCCATGATCGGCTATGTGGTGGCGCTGATTTCGTTTCCGCTGCCCATGACCCAATGGGTTACGCCTCACGCCCAGCAGCATCTGGATTTCGCGCAGACGCTCTCGTATCAGTTCAGCGGCCGCCTGCCCGGCTCCGAAACCGTAGACGCGGTGACGGCGGCCACGCCCCTCGACGCCGTCAAGACCGAACTTGGTCAGCGGCATACCATCTCTGAAATCCGCGAGGGCAGCGCCGTGTTCGGAACTTTCGGCGCTGCGGCCTGGGAATGGGTAAGCCTGGCGTTTCTCGCCGGTGGCGTGTGGATGTTGTACATGGGCGTAATCCGATGGCACATCCCCGCGGGCATGCTCGCCGGACTGCTGGTCTGCGCGTTGAGCTTCTATTTGTTCGATCGCGACGGATATCCTTCACCGATATTCCATGTGTTCGCAGGTGGCACCATGCTCGGGGCGTTTTTCATCGCCACTGACCCTGTCACGGCCAGCACCACAGATCAGGGACGGCTCATCTACGGCGCGGGAATTGGTGTACTGACCTATATCATCCGAACCTGGGGAGGCTATCCCGACGGCGTAGCGTTCGCCGTATTGTTGATGAACATGGCCGTTCCCACGATCGACTATTACACCCAACCTCGTGTATTTGGCGCCGGCAAAGAGTAGTTCGCACCATGAAGCAGATTGTCACATCGACAGTGCTATTGGCCTTGTTCGCCATTGTCGGGACCGCGCTGGTCGCTTTCACTTACGACCGCACCGTCGATCAGATCGCCGAAAACGAACGCGAAGCCCTGCTGGACAGTCTGCATGCCATCATCGACCCCAAGGAGTACGACAACGATATATTTGCCGATACCATCGAGCTGCGCGGACCGCAGCTACTGGGTACGACGGATCCGGTTACCGTATATCGCGCTCGCAAAAACGGCAAACCGGTAGCGGCCGTCCTGTCACCCATCGCGCCCGACGGCTACAACGGCGCCATCAAGCTGCTGGTAGGTATCTACTACGACGGACGGATTGCCGGAGTACGGGTGGTTTCGCAGAATGAAACCCCCGGACTGGGCGACGCGATCGAAACCCAGAAATCGGACTGGATCACCGCGTTCTCCGGAAAATCGCTCGGCGATCCCGGCAAACGCGGTTGGGCCGTAAAAAAGGACGGCGGTGAATTCGACCAGTTCACCGGCGCTACTATTACCCCACGGGCGGTGGTAAAAGCCGTGCGTTCGGCTTTGATATACTTTCGCGAACACCGCGAGCAATTGTTCAAGGCGCCGGCCGAGGACTTGCCTTTGAAGGTCCCCGCCGCCGGCGGCCCGGGCGCCACCAAGAAATAGGATCGATCAATGGCCGAAAGTTACGCCGATATCGCAAAAGACGGTTTGTGGCATAACAACCCAGGGCTGGTGCAGCTACTGGGTTTGTGTCCTCTACTGGCTGTGACCGCCACATTGATCAATGGCCTTGGCATGGGACTGGCCACGACAGCGGTGCTGGTTGCATCCAACGTCACAGTATCTGCGATCCGCAACGTCGTGCGCAGCGAAATCCGAGTGCCGGTGTTTGTCCTGGTCATTGCATCGTTCGTAACGGCGGTCGAGCTGGCTATGAACGCTTATCTGCATGAACTGTACAAAGTGCTCGGCATTTTCATCCCACTGATCGTCACCAATTGTTCGATTCTCGGCCGCGCCGAGGCATTCGCCTCCAAAAACAATATTCCGCGCTCCTTCCTCGATGGTTTGACCATGGGGCTGGGCTTTACCGGTGTATTGGTGGTATTGGGCGCGATGCGCGAACTTGCGGGAAATGGCACCCTGTTCGCCAAAGCCAACCTGATGTTCGGAGACGCTGCCCGACATCTTCTCGTCCACGTGATCCCGAACTACGACGGTTTCCTGTTGGCAATACTGCCGCCAGGCGCTTTTCTCGGCCTCGGCTTCCTGATCGCATTCAAGAACGTGATCGACCGTCGGGCGCAACGGCGCGCAGTGCAGAGCGTCGGTGTCGGCGTGCCGGCACCGCAGGCGACCTGAACTGCCCGCATTTCAAGTACGACGATGAATTCGCAAAAGCGCGCCGAAGTCTTTCGTCGCTTGCAGAACGAGAATCCTACGCCTACCACCGAACTCGAATACGGCAATCCTTTCCAGCTACTAATTGCGGTGATGCTTTCAGCCCAGGCCACTGATGTCGGCGTCAACAAAGCCACGAAGTCGTTGTTCCGCAGAATCACATCACCCTCCGCAATGATCGACCTGGGCGAAGCAGGACTGAAGGAGCACATCAAGACCATCGGCCTGTTCAACACCAAAGCTAAGAACATCATCAAAGCCTGCCAGCTTCTGCTTGAGCGCCACGACGGACATGTGCCGACCGAGCGCTCGCAATTGGAAGCGCTGCCCGGAGTGGGACGCAAGACCGCCAACGTGGTCTTGAATACGGCCTTCGGGCACTCGACAATCGCCGTCGACACGCATATCTTCCGGGTCTCGAATCGGACCGGCATCGCGCCGGGCCGCAACGTACGGGAAGTGGAAGCCAAATTGGAAAAGTACGTTCCCGACACGTACAAGAAGGACGCCCACCATTGGCTGATCCTGCACGGCCGTTATGTATGTGTGGCGCGCAAGCCCCGCTGCGGCGCCTGCGTGATCGAAGACCTGTGCGAGTACAAGCACAAGACCACCGATTGATCGCCCGCCGATCGTAGTCTATAGAACTCGAAGCAGATATCGATGCGCTCCGAGTTGTTTACTCCAGACCGCACTCAAATTCGGGCATTCTTTTGCCGGGGGCTGGGCGGTGATGCAGACGCTGCGGAGCATCAAATAACTGAATGCATTGAGAAATTGCTTGCGGATCCAGCGGAAAACGGCGTGCCGGTCGATGCGCGGGATACGTCGAGTGTTTGCAGCGTCTGCGGTAGAGAATTTAAGCTGCAGTTCGCTCAGCGACGACGAACTTTTCCCCAATGCCACTGTCCTAATGCGTACGGATCGGCGGCTGCCTCTACATGGACGTCGCGTTCCGGCGCAAAACAAACAACCGCTGTCATCTTAATCGGATTATTGGAGGCTAGTCACCATGTCAAAAAACAATTCCTATTCGCCGTTGGCCATCGCCGTAGGCGCTGCATTCGCTACCTCGATGATGGGTAGTGCAGTCGCCAACGCAACTGACAATCCCTTTGGCATGACCGAACTCAGCCATGGCTACCAAGTGGCCGATGCCAAGGGCAAAGGCAAGGAAGGCACCTGCGGCGCCAACAAGACCAGCGTGGACGAAGCAAAATCGGGCAAGAATATGGCCGAAGACACGCAAGCCGGCATGTCCATGGGTAGCGGCAATACGGAAGACGGCAACGGCGCCATGGACTCCGACGGCAAGAAAACACCGGAAGGCAAGTGCGGAGGCAACAAGTAGGTCCGCAATGGCCTGCATGAACGACGCAGTGCATTGCGTTGCAGGCGCAGGACTCGGTTTGCGGCGGGCCCTATTGGGCCCGCTGGCCGACCTTCCCCATGACCGCGTCGACTTCATGGAAGTCGCGCCCGAGAACTGGATCGGTGTGGGCGGAGCGTTGGGACGCAAACTGCGCACTTACACCGAGCGTTATCCGTTCGTCTGTCACGGCTTATCCTTGTCACTCGGAAGCCCGGCGCCACTGGATACCGTTTTGCTCACCGACATCAAGCAGTTTTTGAATCAGCACGGCATCCGAAAATACAGTGAGCACCTGTCTTATTGCAGCGATGCGGGACATCTGTACGACTTAATGCCAATACCGTTCACTGAAGAAGCCGTCGGATATGTCGCAAGCCGTATCCGGCAGGTGCAGGATACGCTGGGCGAACGCATCGCGGTCGAAAACATCTCCTACTACGCCGCGCCCGGACAAGAGATGTCGGAAATCGATTTCACCAACGCGGTGCTGCGAGAAGCAGACTGCGAGCTGCTGCTGGACGTCAACAATATCTATGTCAACAGCGTCAATCACGGCTATGATCCGTTCGCGTTTCTGGCGGCCGTACCAATGGACAGAGTCAGCTACATCCACGTCGCCGGGCACGAGCAGTACGCCGATGGCTTGTTGGTCGATACCCATGGCGCCGAAGTCATGCCCCCGGTGTGGGCATTGCTGCAACAAACTTACCGACATTGTGGCGTAGTACCCACGCTGCTGGAACGCGACTCGAATTTGCCATCGCTGCCCCAACTCCTCGACGAAATCGACGCCATCCGCAACCTTCAGCGCGATCAGGAACGCAGCCGAAGTGCAGGAAGTTGCCATGGTTGAAGCATCTGGATTCATGCGCACGCAACGGGCGTTTGCCGCGCATATCCGCGACCCTCAGCGCAACGGGGCGCCGGCGGACGTCGAACCGCAGCGCATGGCCGTTTACCGCGAATTGTTCTTCAACAATATCGAAGGTTTTCTGTCATCTGGTTTCCCGGTGCTGCGAAGCCTCTATGAAGCTGCCGATTGGCGTCATCTGGTACGCTGCTTTTTCGCTCTACACGATTGCGAAACACCATATTTTTCGCAAATCGACCGGGAATTTCTGCGTTATTTGGAACACGAACACCGCCCGTGCAGCGCCGATCCTTCGTTTCTGCTGGAACTGGCGCATTACGAATGGGTGGAACTTGCACTGCAGACCGCCGAGGATCCAGTGATGCCGCCGCATCTCGATGCAGACGGCGATCTGCTCAGCGGCGTGCCGGTGTTGTCGCCGCTGGCCTGGCCACTGGCGTACCGCTTTCCGGTACATCGCATCAGCGCTACATTTAGACCGCCACATCCAAGCGCTGAGACCACCCATCTTTTGGTACTGCGCAACACGCGTGACGAAATTCATTTTCACGAAATCAGTGCGGCGACGGGGCAGCTGCTGTCGCGCATGCGGGAAAATCCTCGTGCTGCGGGCAGGGAACTGCTGCTGTCCATCGCTACTTCGATGGAACACCCGAATCCGGAATCCATTATCCAAACCGGGCACCACATTTTGCAGAAGCTTCGCAAACAGGAAGCCCTGTTGGGCACTGTTCCCCGGATACCCTGATGCGAGACGCCGCTCGAGGCGGGATTTTCGGCATTGCGCGCGCCAAGACGGCGCAGTCGCCGGCCTCACACCCCGGGCATGCGCTGGCACGCCCAGGGCAATTGCGACAAATCGACGTTTCCGCCGCTCAATACAACCGCGATCCGTTTACCGCGGGCGATTTGCGGATGTTCAATCAATGCCGCCAGAGGGACCGCGGCCGAAGGCTCGATGACGATTTTCATGCGCTCCCACACCAAGCGCATGGACGCGGCGATACCTGCCTCGCTGGCCGAAACAATACGCTCGACGTAGCGCTGGAGGATCGGAAAGGTAAGCGCGCCTACATCCGCCCGCAACCCGTCCGCGATCGTCTGCGGATCGTTCGCGCATACGCGGGTTCCTTGTTCGAGGGACCGCTTGGCGTCATCCGCTCGCGCGGGTTCGGCGCCCACCAGCGCCACCCGGGGCGCACGGCCCGCCACCGCGACTGCAATCCCGCTCAACAGGCCTCCGCCACCGACCGGGGCGATCAACAACTCCAGGTCCTGAACCTGTTCGAGAATTTCCATTCCCACAGTGCCCTGCCCCGCAATCACGCGCGGATCGTCGAATGGGTGCACCAGCGTACCACCGGTTCTCTCGACCACGGCGGTTGCGGTCGACTGGCGGTCGGCCAGACTCGATCCGCACTCGATTACCTGTGCGCCATAATCGCGCACGGTCTGGCGCTTTACACCGACCGCATTGCGGGGCAGTACGATGTGGGCGGGAATGCCATTGAGTTGCGCAGCCAACGCGAGCGCCGCGCCATGGTTCCCGGAAGAATGGGTCACCACGC
This sequence comes from uncultured Gammaproteobacteria bacterium, assembly GCA_963849825.1. Classification (GTDB taxonomy): domain Bacteria; phylum Pseudomonadota; class Gammaproteobacteria; order JASBUN01; family JASBUN01; genus CAVXJN01. The sequence continues at coordinate 310,225 of CAWKIK010000003.1, forward strand.
CACGCGCGGCTGTATCGGCGTCGAGGCTCCGCACGGCATTACAAGCGCCACGAAACTTGAATGCGCCGCCGCGCTGAAAGTTTTCGCATTTGAAAAACAACTCCGCTTCCAACAAACGGTCGAAATAGCGCGATCGCAGGACCGGTGTGCGATGAATCTGCGTGCGTATGCGACGATATGCATCTTCGACATCTTCGAATTCGATCACGGCGGATGTCCCTCGTGTACTTGAAGCTCCGTTCGACGATCGTGATCGCAGGGATCGAATCGGCGGTGCTTTGACTCCAGATTGGGTGTTCGACATTCGGGCTCGCAATCAGTCGGGATGATAGCTGGTTGCGAATTGAAAGTCAGTTTGCAGAAGGGTGGCATGCGCCGTTCATGGAGGCCGGAAACGAGATCCGTTCGATCGTACGCCGGCGCTGGACTGGGTGCTCGAGTTTTGATTTTCCGCTTGGGAAAGCGCGAAATTTCGTCGACTGCAGAGGGGTCAGGTGCGCGCGCCCAGCACATCTTGTACTTGACGGGCGATCGTCAACTCTTCGTTCGCCGCTACCGTCCAGACGGCGACACGGCTGCAGGGTTGGGACAGTTTCGAAGCAGCCTGTTCGTTCGCTTCCTGATCAAGCTCGATTCCCAACCACTTACTGGCCGCGCATACGCGCGCGCGGACGGAGGCCGAGTGCTCACCGATGCCGCCGGTGAATACCAGCGCGTCCAAGCCGCCCAAGGCGGCGGCCATGGAACCGATGCCGCGAACCAGCCGATAGCAGAAAAATTCCACCGCGCGCTCGGCGCGGGGGTCGTTGCTGTCCAATAACACACGCATGTCCGCACTGATTCCGGACACGCCCAACAGGCCGCAATGATTGTAAAGCAAGTCCGTGAGTGCGGAAGTATCCAAACCGCACTGATCGAGGAGATGCAGGATCGCCCCCGGGTCGATGCTACCGCAGCGCGTTCCCATCAAAAGCCCATCCAAAGTCGAAAACCCCATGCTGGTGGCGACTGAGCGACCGTCGCGGATCGCGCACAGGCTGGCGCCGTTACCCAAGTGCGCCACCACCAATCGCGAAGGTAAGGGAGCGCGGGCAATTCTTGGCAACGCGGAGACTATGTATTCGTAAGACAAACCGTGGAACCCGTAGCGCATCAGTCCCTGGTCGCGATATACCGCAGGTAACGGCAGCATGCGCGCCACTTCAGGCTGTGTCGTATGGAACGCCGTATCGAAACATGCAACCTGCGGTAATGACGGTGCAATTTCGGCGACGGCGCGAATCGCCGCCAAATTATGCGGCTGATGATGAGGCGCCAACGGCGAGAGCCGCTCGAGTTCATCGATCAGCGCCGCATCGACCATGGCGGCCTGGGCGCGACTGCCGCCATGCACGATGCGATGTCCGACACCAACCCATTTAAGGCCAAGATCCTGCGACTTGACCCATTCAAGGATATGGTCGATCGCTGCGCGATGATTTGCGACCGTAGAAGCGTCGAGTTCTTGTTGCCGTTTCGTGCCGTCGCCCAGAGACACTTGAAAGCCGGGTTCGCGTCCGACGCCGGAAATCTGCCCACGAAATAGCGCATCCACGACAAGCGTCTGTCGACGCAGTGCGAAGGCGGCAAACTTTACGCTGGAAGAACCTGCGTTGAGTACCAGGACGCCCGGCGTCACAGCAATGTCCAAGATATCAACGGCAACCTAACGCACCACCATGACCGGACAAGAGGCCATGCTGGTGATTTTGTGCGCAACGCTTCCCAATGCCAGGCCGTGCAACCCTGTCAGACCCCGAGTCCCGATCACAATGAGATCCACGCCTTCGCGCCGAGCCGCGTCATCAATCGCCTTGGCCGCATCTCCGAACGCCGCGAGTCGCCTCACCCGCTCGACCTTACGCTCCGTCGCCGTCCGCTCCGCTTCCGAAAGTATCTGGTCGGCCAACTCCTCACCGACCCGGCGATACATCTTTCGTGCCGTGTCATCAACGCGTCCTTCGAGATCAGCCCGCATGGGACCCAACTCGATTGCGTGAAACAGCACCAATTCGGAGTGGCACCGCCGCACCAATTCGAACGCGGCCTCCAGCGCCCGCTCTGCATGAGCCGAACCGTCAACCGCCACCAATACTTTGCGGAAAACGCCGGATGGAGCCGACTCTTGTTGCGGATCCATCGTGCACCCGTACTCAGACGAACTCTTTATATTTTTCCAAAAACCGCACCGGCGGTCGGAGCGCGTCGCGACGGAACGGCTCGCCGAGCTCGCGGGTACACATGATCTCGAGCACGGTGGACTTGCCGTCCTCCTGATCCTTACATGCTTTTCGGAATGCATCCCCCACGTCACCAATTTGATCCACGGTGATCCCTTGCGCACCCATGGATTCGGCTATTTTCGCAAAGCTCGGGTTGTCGAGATTGCTGCCGACGAAACGGCGTCCGTAGTAGTCCACTTGATTCTTCTTTTCCGCGCCCCATTGACGATTGTGGAATACCACAGCCGTGGTCGGGATTCGCTCACGGACACCAGTCAATGTCTCCAACATGCTCATGGCCCACGCACCGTCGCCGACATATGCCACTGCGGGCCGGTCCGGAGCCGCGACCTTTGCACCGATGATCGTCGGATAAGCGTAGCCGCAGTTTCCGAAACTCATGGCCGCGAACATGCTTTTGGGCCGCTTGAAACGCAAGTAGCTGTTGGACACCGAACAGATATTGCCGATGTCGGTGGAAACCATGGCGTTTTCGGGCATGGCATTTTCCAGTTCCCGCAGCACCTGCCGCGGGTGCAGAAAATTGCTTTCCTCGCCGACTTCGACGCTCCAGTCATCCTTCTCCTGGGTCCATTGATCCAATTCGGTTTCCCAAATCTTCTGCTGGCGGGTGATCTCTTCGCGTCGCTTTTCGCTGTTGTCGTCGGCCACCAGCTTCTTGTCGGCCAAGCGCTCCAACAGGTCGATCGCCACCGCCTTGGCATCGCCGTTGATCCCGACCGCGATTTCCTTGACCAGACCGAGCATGCGTGCATCGATATCCACCTGGATGATCTTCGCTTTCTTCGGCCAGTAGTCGACTCCGAACTGGGGCAAGGTGCCGAAGGGACCCAGGCGTGTACCCAGGGCCAGCACCACGTCGGCCTGCGAAATCAGATTCATGCCCGCCTTGGAGCCCTGATATCCGAGCGCGCCGCACCAAAGGGGATGGCCACACGGGAATGCGTCGTTGTGCAGATAGCTGGTCACGACCGGCGCACCGAGCCGCTCGGCCAATGCACGGGTTTCATCTACCCCGTCCGCGGTGACGACGCCGCCCCCGGCCATGATGACCGGGAACTTGGCTTCGGCCAGCAGATCCGCTGCCTGTCGGAGGCTGCGGTGGCCGCCACTCGGCGCATCGATCCGAATCGGTTTCGGGATCGTCGCGTCGATTTCACCATAGAAGTAATCGCGAGGGATGTTGAGCTGCGTCGGCCCGTGTTCAAGTAAAGCCCGATCGAAGGCGCGCGCAGTCAGCTCCGCCATACGCGCCGGGTTGTTCACGTGGGCCTGATATTTGGTAATGGACTCGAATATCGACAGTTGCTCGGCTTCCTGGAAACCTCCGAGCCCCACTCCCATGGTACCGGTCTCGGGCGTGATCATCACCACGGGGGAATGCGCCCAGTAGGCCGCGGCAATCGCGGTAACGAAGTTCGTTATACCCGGACCGTTTTGGCCGATGCATACACCCTGGCGGCCGCTGACACGGGAATAGCCATCGGCCATGTGCGCAGCACCTTGTTCGTGTACGACGGGGATGAACCGAATACCGGCCGCGGGGAACAAATCCAGTGCGTCCATGTAGGCGGAACCGACAATGCCGAATACGTCCGTAACACCCTGCGCCACGAGGGTCTCGACAAACGCTTCGCTCGGAGTCATGCGCGCCATCTTGCAACCTCCTTACATTAAGAATTGGATCCGCTCGCTGTTCTGGCCTTGGCCGAAGCGGATTCGGTGGAAAACTGAGCGGCGAGTTTCAAGCGTTGAATCTTGCCTGAAGGGCCCTTTGGCAAAGATTCCACCTGCATGATTTTTTTCGGTGCTTTGTAAGGCCCCAAACGTTCGCGACAGAACGCTTCAAGCTCCTCGGAAGAGCAAATCATGCCCGGTTTCAACGCCACACACGCCATGACCTCTTGCCCGTAATGTGGATCGTCCAAAGGAAACGCCGCCGCCTCGAGCACAGCTTCGTGCTGATACAACACGTCGTCGATTTCACGCGGTGCGATGTTTTCACCGCCCTTGATGATCAGCTCTTTGATACGGCCGCTGATGAAAAAATAGCCGTCTGCATCGCGATAGGCGAGATCTCCGGAATGAAGCCAGCCGTCCCGATCAAGGGCCTGGGCCGTCGCCTCCGGATTCTTATAATAGCCCTTGGTGACGTTATCGCCACGCACCAACAGTTCACCGACCTGACCGTCCGCCGCATCTTTACCCGACTCGTCGACGATTTTGACTTCATTTCCAAACGGAATACCCGGCGAACCGTAACGCGGCGGTACCGGTGGTAATGGATTGGAAAGAATTTGTGCTGCGGTTTCCGTCAGACCCATGGTCTCGACCATCGAAATGCCAAAACATTCCTCGAATGCGCGGTGAACGGATGGCGAGAGCGGCGCCGACGCCGACCTGCCGAACCGCAATCTCGCCAGCGTTTCCTTGCTGGGTCGACCGCCGTCCTGTTCCGCGCGTTCCAACAAATAGGAAATGATGGTGGGCACGACGCTGAACCACGTACATTGGTAACGGTCGATCAACTGCCAGAACTGGGAAGAACTGTAACGACGCGGCATGACTACACTGCCGTGGCTGACGAGCGGACCCATCACGGTCACCATCTCGCCGTTGATGTGATAGATAGGCAATACACAAAGCGCACGATCCGCCGCCGTCAAGCCATGGGCCTGGGTGCAGTTGCGGCCGCCCGCTATGGCGTTTCTATGTGACATCAACACGCCTTTGGGGCGCCCCGTGGTGCCCGAGGTGTAAATCAAAATGCCCACGTCGTCCGGTTTCGGAGTCGGCAACGCCGAGACTCCGGCTGGTGCCTCGATCCGCGGCCACGCCGGCCCGCTGTCCGTATCGGTATCGATCACGATGAGCCGTTGTGCGGCCGAGTCGATCAGGGCGCCAAATTTCTCCCGGTATTGTTGCGACACGAACAAAACTTTGGTGTCCGAATGGTCCAATACGTAAGCCAGTGCATCCGGACCAGACAATGCGTTGAGCGGCACCACAACGCGCCCGCTGTACATGGCGCCAAGAAACAGCACCGTGCTCCAAAGTCCGTTATCGAGCAGGAAGGAAATTTTTTCACCAGGGGCGACGCCAAGCGCATGCAGCCGAAGTCCGATGTCCTGGAGCAACTCGCGCAGTTCGCGCACGCGCAATTCCTGACCGGTCTCCGGAATGATCAGATAAATCGCATCCGGGTCCGACTCGGCCCACGTATCGATCAACGAACGAATGGTGTCCATGTTCTTTGCCTCAGCCACATCGCTTCCGATACGGTCCACGCGCTATTGCGGACCCAGCCCGTATTTTGCCCAATGCTTCGCGAAGAGTTCGGACTCCGTCGGTTCGTCCGGGGGTATGGTTCTGGCGATGCGCGTGATGTTCAAAAAATGGCGATAGTTGAGATTGTCGGAGATGCTGTTGCCGCCCCAGGTTCCACAGCCCATGGAGAGCGAAAACGGCAGCCCATTGTCGAAGCTGCCTCCGGTGGCGAAGCAATGCGCCTGATTGACGATGACTCGGCACACGGGCAACTCGAGTCCCAGGCGCACGGGCTGGGCGTCGTCGCTCGAGTACAGGCCGACCGAATGACCGGCGCCCTTGAACTCGAGAATGCGACGCGCAGTGGCTACAGCAGCGTCGAAATCGGCGACCCGATACACCGCCAACACCGGCGATAGCTTCTCGTCCGAGAACGGGTGGTCGGGTCCGATTTCGTTTTCCGCCACCAGCAGTAAACGCGCTGCATTGAATTCCGGGCGCACCAGACCCGCGATGGAAGCAATGGCCGCAGCGGACTGCGCCACGATCTCCCGATTCAGGTGTCCATCGATCCACATTGATTGCTGCAGACGCTGTTTTTCCTCCACGTCCAGCAGCACGCCGCCTTGCTCGCGCAACGCCGCCATCAGGCGTTCATACACCGCGTCGAGCACAACCAGGCTGTTCTCCGACGAACAGCTGGTGGCGTTGTCGAACGTCTTCGATGCGGCAATTTTCTGCGCTGCGGTCTCCAGGTCCGCCGATACGTCGACGATCACGGGAACATTGCCGGCACCGACTCCGATTGCGGGGGTTCCACTGCGGTATGCGGCGCGGACATTACTCTGCGATCCGGTCGCAACGATCAGATCGACCTGCGCCATCAGTTCCTGGGTGAGCGCCTTGCTGACGGGCGCGGGAAGATGTTGCACCAGGTCCTCAGGTGCACCGACGCGGCGCAATTCACCGCGCATCAGTTTGACCAATTCCTCGCATACCACCTGCCCTTTGGGCGAGGGCGCGAGAATGATGGCATTGCCGCCTTTCAGGGCGTTCAATGTCTTGTTGAAAGGCGTCGCCACCGGATTGGTGGACGGGACGATTGCACCCACCACGCCAACCGGGCGGGCAATCTCGACAATCCCGCGCTCAGGATATTCGGCAACCACGCCGACGGTCCGGGCCCGGCTCAGATCGCGCAACAAACCCAATGTTTTGCGACGGTTCTTGATGACCTTGTCTTCGACGTTGCCCAGACCCGTTTCGCGAACGGCCAAAGTGGCCAGGGCGCGGTTGTTGGACGGCTCGATGATGGCCCAGGCCACTGCGGTCACTACCTCATCCACCTGGTCCTGGTCGTAGCCGGCATAGGTTTGTTGCGCAGCGCGGGCACGCGCCAACAAAGCGCCCACCTGGGAGCCTACGTCCGGCGCGTTAACCGATCTGCGCTGACCTGCTTTGTCCATCGAGGCGCACTCCATTCCTGCCACTCGTGTAACTTATATATATAAGTTAACTATTTAACACAGCGCCCGGAACCGGCGCAAGCCGGCGGCGCCCGCGCGGGCGCCGCCGGTCGGGTTACTTTTTCTTCAACTCCGCCAATAACTCGGTCAGGTATTCCTGGCGACGTTTCCACATTTTCTCGACCTGTTCGCGATCCATGATTCGCATGGGCGAGCCCCCGGCTTGCATTTTCGACTGCACCTTCTTGTCGTCGAACATTTTCGGAACCCGCTCAGCGAGCTTGTCGATCACCGCCTTGGGCGTGCCCTTGGGCACCATCAGGCCACGGAAATTGACGCTGGAGTCGTCCACATCGATACCCTCCTCCTTGAAGGTCGGCACATCCGGCAGAAACTCCTTGTTGCGCTCCATGTCGGCCACAGCCAGGATTTTCAGACGATCGCGACTGCGATAAGCGTCAGAGAGGTTATTGAAGCCGGCCTTCACTTTACCGCCCATGACGTACTGTAGGGCCGGCACGCCGCCTTTGGTCGGAACATAGGTCAATTTGATTCCGGCGGCTTTTTCCAGTTGCAGGGTGGCAATGTGGTGGCCGACATACAATCCAGCTCCGGAAACCGTCACCTTGCCCGGGTTTTTCTTTGCATAGTCGACCAGATCCTTTACCGAATTGAACGGGCTGTCCTTGCCGACAATCAGCACTGCCGGGTCGGCACCCCAATTAGCGATCGGTTCGAGGTTCTCGATGCTGTATTTGGTGTCGAACATGATCGATTGAGCGATAAAATGGGGTACGTTGTACGCGGCCAGGTCGTAGCCGTCGTCGCCGGCCTGCTCCGCGAACCAGTTCCAGCCCACTTGTCCGCCCGCGCCGGGCTTGTTGACGATTACCATCGGCTGGCCGAGATAATCGTCTTTAGCCGACATCATGGTGACGATGCGGGCCTGAAAGTCGGTCGCGCCGCCGGGCGAATAGGCAACGACCACTGTCACCGGCTTGTCCGGATATTCGGCAACCGCCAGTCCAGGTATCAACGCGACTGCAATGCCTAGCCACAACGAGCCGCCCAACCGGTTCAGAACTTTTTTAATTGACGTCATTATTTGACTCCTCCGCTGGAATTCCCAAGTTCCCTTCACCTCGCGGCGCCCGCTTCCGCTGCTGGGCTCCGACCGTAACCGGCGTACGCCGATTCAGCGATTTTCGCTACAACATCACCCCCTTCGGCATCTGCACCTGCAACAACATCACAAAAACACCGTACAGGACCAACAAAAATGCGAACGAAATCGGCACACAGCGTTTGGCACTGGCAAGGCTGGATTCGGTGGGTGAATAGATTGTGCCGATGGCGGCGAACGCCAGCCAGGAAGCCAAGTAAAATCCCAGGGGCTGCGCGGCAACCATGTACAGCACGAAAATCAACAGTACCGGCCATAACTTGCCCCATGGAATACTCGCCGCCGCAGCCCTTCCAGCCGATGCGCCCCAATCGACCACGGCCATGACAATGCCCAACACCACCATAATCACAGCGAGCAGTTTCGGAAACAGGTAGGCCTGAGGATTGTCTGCGCCGGAGGCCGCCCAAAACAGAAACGCCCCCAACAGCGTGCAAAGTATCGGTGTCAGGCGTTTTGCCATGTCTGTCTATCCGTTTGTTGGCGCCGGCGGCGAATACTGCGCAGTTCGCTTACGAAGCTGTAAACGATCGAGCCGACGCACAGCGCGATCAACACGATATTGGCCGTCCCCGTGAAGAAATAAGGCATCAGGCCGTCGCCGCTTTGGGCAATGAGCTTGCCTTGCATGTAGTTGGTTTCGGCGATGGGTCCGAGAATGATGCCGAGCACTACGGGTGATGCACTGAATCCGAATTTGGTCGCAAAGTACATGCCGGTGCCCAGCACCATCATGACCAAGACGTCGGAAAAACTGTTCTGCACGCTGTAAGTTCCGAACACCGCGAGCACGGTCACGGCAGCCGCCATGAAATGATTGGGAATCCGCGTAACGAAGCGGCTATAGCGGCTGATGGAGAGTCCGGCAATGGCCATCACGACTTGCCCGACCAGCAGCGAATCGATGAACGTCCAAGTCACTTTGGCGTGCAGCGTGAACAGGTCGGGACCCGGAAAAAGGCCCTGTATCAACAGTCCTCCGAGCAACACAGCAGCGGTTGGGCTGCCCGGAACGCCCAGCGTCAGCAACGGTACCAGCGACGGTCCGACCATGGCGTTGTTGGCGGACTCGGCGCTGATCACGCCGTCGGGTTCGCCCTGGCCGAATTTGTCCGGATCGCGACTGAATTTCTTGTTCTGGTCATAGGCGATCAGACCGGCGATCTGACCGCCCGCACCGGGAATCAGCCCCACGATGATGCCGCACACAGAGCCGATCGTCAGCGCTCGCACGCGGCGCAGGTTCTCAACCAACGAAGACCAGACACTGCGCTCCTCCATATCATACATGGTGGTACGCCGCCCGGTATGGGCGGTTTCGAGCATGCTCAGCACCTGCGGGATCGCAAACAACCCGATCAGGGCCGCGATGATATTGATGCCGCCGGCAAGATCCGACGTGAAAACGAAGCGCTCCACGCCCAACACGGGATCGTAACCAATGGTGGAGAGCCACAACCCGAACGCGCCGGCGAAAAGCCCTTTGACGACCGACTTCGAACCCAAGGAGCCAATTACCGTCACCCCGAGCAACGCGATCCAGAACAATTCCGAGGGGCCGAAGCTAAGCGCGAAATCGGCGAGCACGGGAGTGAAGAAAATCAATACCACCACACCGAGCAGACCGCCGATCAGCGAACTGATGAAGCAATAGTGCAACGCTTCCGTCGCACGACCTTTCTGCGCCATGGGATGGCCGTCGAGAATCGTGGCGATATTGGCCGGGGCACCGGGAATGTTGACCAGTATGGCACTGACCGCCCCGCCGGCCACGGTGGCGGTGTAGACCGCGCCGAGCAGGATCAGGCTCGCAACCGGTCCCATCTGGAACGTAAACGGAATCAACAGCGCGACGGCCATGGTGGGGCTCAGACCTGGGGTTGCACCCAATACCAAGCCGCCGATGGTGCCGAGGATCAGCACCAAGAAATTCCAGCCGCTGAACACCTGCGGCAGGTACTCGAGGAACTCCACCGTCTACTCCTCCTGTCATCGCGCCCGCGGAACCAGAGCGCTGAGCATTCTTGTTATTTTTAAATAGTAGGGCTAGCTTATATAGATGAGTTAGCTGTGATGCATAAGAGCTAGCAGTCGGTGTTAAGCTTGTCAAGAATGGACGCCGCGCAAACTACAAGGAGACATGAATCGATGCGCATGGTGCGATGGGACCCGCGACGCATACTTGGCCAACGTTGGTACATGAAACTGGAGATCTCGTAATGGCGCGCACATCGGCCGATCATCCGCAAGTCAAGCCACTGTACCAAGTGGTCGAAGACTACTTGCGTGATCAGATCCAAACCGGCGCCCTGGTGCCCGGCGACCTGATTCCCTCCGAGTCGCAACTGGCGAAGCAGTTACGGGTCAGTCAAGGCACGGCCAAAAAGGCGATCGACAATCTGGTATGGCAGCGGTTGTTGTTTCGTCACCAAGGCAAAGGCACTTACGTATCCCGCATCGACTTCAACAACAGCTTGTTCCGGTTTTTCACCTACGGCGATGCCGAAGGCAAGGACCAGCGTGTGCATAAAGAAACGACTGCCCGGCGCCTGGTTCAGGGCAGCAAGGAGATTCGCGCCAAGTTGCAGGTGCCGCCGAAGACACAGCTTTTGTATATCGAACGAATCGGTTACAGCGACAGCAACAGTAACAGTAAGCCGGTACTAGTCGAGTACAGCCACTGGCGTGCGGACGTGGTGCCGGGGTTGGAAAATGAACAGGTGCATATTCCGGACCTGTTTTATGCCGTGGTAGTGGAAAAGTTCGGCGTACCCGTTCTGCGGGCCGAAGAAACCCTTACCGCGGAAGCGGCCGACGAGCAGACAGCCGGAAAACTCGAGATCGAGATCGGCACACCTGTGGTAGTGCTGAAACGGGTGACCTACACCACCAACGATCAAATCATCGAAGTCCGGACGACCAAGGGCCGCGCCGATAGTTTCAGCTATAAAACGGAAATCCGCTGACCAAAACCAGAAAACCCGAGCCGGCGACGCCGACTCGGGTTCTCTAGCATCGTGCGACGCCCGTACTGGGCGTCGCGTAAACGCTACACTGGCGGACGACGGCGTCCCAAGAACAAGAAGACTACGAACAGGATCAAACCGACGACGAACAGGATCCACGCGATTTCCACTGCTACGCCTGCTACGCCGGTGAACCCGAGCACGCCGGCCACCAACCCAATAATCAAGAACGTTATCGCCCATCCTAGCATTTCTCTTCCTCCTTAAATTGCCCCCAGGCCGCTTCACTTGTTCCGTCCGCGGCCAGAAGCGCCAGTAAATGATGATCCCCATGTGAGCAGATGCACTGCACTTCCAAAATTGTTTCAGCTACTTAGTGCATACCACCCACCTGAGTTACAAGGTAGGCTACCGAACCGGCACTGCAAGCACACTTGAGATGCAGCTACTAAATTCCCCTCAATTATCAGGATGCCGCCTTGGCGGCGGCGACCGGCGCGGGTTTGTCCCAGCGGTACAGACGCATGGGCGGAATGTTGAGAATCTCCAACTCCACTTCCGCGGGACCGAAAATCGGGCGTGCGAGCTCTTCCACCCTGCTACGCATCTGATAGGCAACGAACTTCCCTGCTATTGCCAGCGACTCGAAAACCCCTTCCAGTATGCCGGTCCCGACGTGGCGCGGCATGGTGGAAAACGGGATCCCTGAGACTACCAGGTCGACGGTGTCCCAGTTCAAGCTGGCCAGCACCTCGGGAAGTTCCGCGGCGTTGTTTTGCCGAATTCGCATCCGCGGGTCACCGATTCGCTCCAATACCGGCAGGAACAGCGGGTTGAGTTCCATGCTGATCAGCTCTGCGTCGGGCGCCATAGCCCGCAACAGAGCACGCGTGGTGCCGCCGGTCCCGGAGCCAAGCTCGACCACGCGTTTCGCGCCAGCGACGTCCGCCAGCTGCACCAAACGCCGCTCCAGAAACGGTGAACTCGGAATGATCGAGCCGACCTCTTGCGGCCGCATCAAAAAACCTCTCAAGAACACCACGCCATTGCGCGATTCAACACTGGTTCTAGCCATCATTCCTCCTCGGCTTTGGTTATCCGGCGGGACGCGAATGCCCTACCTTTGCTAGGCTTTTAGGCCGCCCACCAATACGTTAGTCGGCTTCCGCGAAGCCGGCAAGCGAACTGATTGCCCATTCCCGATCCAGCCGGTACCGGTTGACTGTACTCCGCGGCCTGCAGCCCGAATTAATCAAACGCTGACCAAAGGCCCCAGATTACGGCGACTACTATGGCCAGCCACACCACTGCGGTAGCCCATACCACGCCATGGTAACCAGGGATGCGCCGGTCCCATGCTTGTTCGGCTCGTTCGCAACAATCTCGCCACACCGGTCCGGGTATCAAGCGCACCGCTAAGGCAATCAGCAAGGGCAGCAACAACAAATCGTCCAAATATCCCAGTAACGGAATGAAGTCCGGTATGAGGTCGATTGGACTCACAGCATAGGCGACCGCAATTACGATGAGCATTTTCGCGAGCGTCGGGACACGCGGATCCCGACCTGCCAAATAGAGCGCGTACGTTTGCTGCTTCACGCGCGAAGCCCAGGCCCGTAAACGCCTGGCCGGACCGCGAGTCGGCTCTTGCCTCATTCGAATGTGCTCAATTTCGCCTGTCTCAGCGACGACTATGCACGCGATCTTCGGTTCGACCACAATCCGCACCACGCTCCATGCACGCACGATAACGGGACAGCTCGTCGCGCAACCAAACCGACGCGTTCTGCGGTTTGTGCGCTGGGCAATCAACCTGGTAACGCTTGCCGCTCAACAGGCTTTTGGACGCTGCAAGATCGATAAAATCTTCGGTGGAATGAATCCGGTCGCGAAAATAATCGTACTTATCCAGCATATGACGATAACCTTCGACGCCATTGTGCGTTGTCCCATTTCGGATCATTTCGCAGTCTGAATAACGTACGAAAGACAGCAGGTGGGCGACTTCCGCGCGCTGCTCGGGCGGCACGTCAGCGAAGCAGGCGGCAACGGCCCCCAGCAACATGACCGCGAAGGCGACGCCGCGTATGAAACCACCGGTCTCATCGTTACTGTTGCCGATCATCAACGACCTCTGTCCACGGCCCCGCAGTATGACATCACTTGGATGAACCGATAGCCGGCCGCGCACGTCCAGTTACGCGTCTCATCAGGGATTTTTCCAGTTCAACGATCACAAACACCGCAAACGAGACACCTACGATGCGCATCCAATCGGCGACATCGATCCCGGATGTCGCGAATACGCGCTGCAATGGTGGCGCATACGTAAACAGCAATTGGATACCGAGCAGCAGGCATACAGCGTAGAGTAAGTACGGGTTGCCTACCAGCGCGCGCCGGGAAATTCCAGATCCTGAGAATCGGCGGCAATTGAACAAATAAAATATTTCGAAAAATACTAATGTATTGACTGCCACCGTGCGCGCCAGCCCCAGGTCTGCTCCATGCTCCCGGTACCACAGATAGAGTCCGAACGTGCCGCTAACAAGTAATAGCGAAACGAATACGGTGCGCCAAACTAGAAACGATGACAACAATGGTTCAGTTGGCGGTCGCGGAGGCCTTCGCATCAAATCGTCTTCCGCGGGTTCGAATGCCAGGGCCAGGGCCAACGTCACCGCTGTTACCATATTGACCCACAGTATCTGTACCGGCGTAATAGGCAATTCACGCCCGATTGCGATCGCCGCCAAGATGGTCAACGCTTCGCCTCCGCTGGTCGGCAATATGAACAGAATCGACTTTTTCAGATTGTCGAATACCGTCCGGCCTTCGACCACGGCATCCGCAATGGATGCGAAGTTGTCGTCGATCAACACGACTTCTGCCGCTTCCTTCGCGACTTCGGTTCCTTTCCTGCCCATGGCAATACCGACATCGGCGCGCTTCAACGCGGGCGCGTCATTGACGCCGTCGCCGGTCATGGCAACCACTTCGCCATCGGCCTGCAGAGCGGTCACCAGCCTCAATTTGTGCTCCGGGGTCGCACGCGCGAAGATCTCCGTACCGGCCGCAACGCGCTGGATGTCGAGATCGCTGAGTCCATCCAATTCGGCGCTGTCGATGGCCTTGCCGTGCATTCCCATGGCAAAGCCGACCGCAACGGCAGTGACCACATGGTCGCCGGTTATCATTTTTACGTTGATACCAGCCTCGCGGCAGTTCCGTATCGCTTGCACCGCGTCGGCGCGAGGAGGGTCGATCATGCCGACGACCCCCAGCAAAGAAAAACCGCTGGCAAGTTCCGCGGTTTCCAAGCCACGGGTCGCACTCGCGCGTTGCTTCGTCGCGAACGCAAGCAAGCGCTGGCCGCTTTCCGCCATACGCCGCATCTGCGCGTCCCAATAGGCGCGCTGCAAAGGAAAATCCCGCTCAGCGTGGCGCTCATGAGAACACATATCCAACACGCGCTCCGGCGCTCCTTTCACAAACACGTAGTCTTCGCCGCCAGTACGATTCAAAGTCGCCATGAACCGCTGTTGGGATTGGAACGGAATCACGTCGACACGCGAATACGCGGCACGCACCTCATCCGAGTCGAGTTCCGCTTTGAGCGCCAAAGTAATCAGCGCCCCTTCGGTCGGATCGCCGCTTAACTGCCACTGACCGTTTACGAATCGCAGATCCGCGTCATTGCACAACAGCCCGGCGCGCGCCAAACCGACCACACCGTCGAGCTGATTCGGACCCGCGACGGCTCCATCCAACACAAAGTCGCCCTCGGGGGCGTAGCCTTCACCGAGGACACTGATTAATCCGTCGTACAAAGCGACACTGCGCACCGTCATTTCGTTGCGGGTCAGCGTACCGGTCTTGTCGGAGCAAATTACCGTGACCGCACCCAGCGTCTCGACAGCGGGCAGACGGCGAATGACCGCATTGCGCCGCGCCATACGCCGGACGCCGATGGCCAGGGTTATGGTCACGATGGCCGGGAGCCCCTCTGGAATTGCCGCTACTGCCAGACCCACCACCGCCACGAACATATCCGCCGCCGAATACCCTCTGAAGACCATACCAAAGACAAAGGTCGCGACTGCGCTGATCAATATGATGAGACTCAACCAACGGGAAAACCGCGCCATTTTGCGCAACAGCGGCGTCTGCAGAACCGGCACCCCGCGCATCATGGAGCTGATGCGGCCAATCTCGGTTTCCTGCGCCGTCGCCACCACGACACCCTCGGCAAGACCATCGGTCACCATGGTGCCGGAATAGGCCATGCACGCCCGATCGGCTACGACGGCGCTTTCGTCCACCGGGCCGATGCCTTTTTCGACCACAGTGGATTCGCCGGTGAGCATGGACTCGTCGATCCGCAATTCGCGCGTGGACAAAAGCCGGATATCCGCCGGCACCTTGTCGCCGGGCTGGAGCCTCACCATGTCTCCAGGCACGAGCTCGGTTGAGAGCAACGATTGCCAGCGCCCATTGCGGCGTGCCGTAGCGTATTGGGGGAGTAATTGCTGCAGCGCGTTCAGCGCCTGCTCCGCCTTTCCCTCCTGAACGAAACCTACTACTGCGTTGATCACCACCACACCGAGAATCACGCCGGTGTCGGCCCAGTGAGCCAATGCAGCCGTCACTGCCGCGGACCCGAGCAAAACGTAAATCAGGATATTGTGAAATTGCAGCGCAAATCGCGCGGCCGGACTACGCCCCGCTGCGGTTGCCAGGTGGTTTGGTCCGAAGTGCGTGAGCCGGGATTCGGCTTCGGATTGCGACAAGCCATCGGGAGATGCGCGCTGCTGCGCGAGCGTCTCGTCACCCGTTAGCACATGCCACGGCGGGTGTCGCGTTTGCGCTGCGTTGTTTTGCTCGGTCATGGCGAGGTTCGCACCACAGGGTCGAAGGTACGAAATCTTGACAATCTCCCCCCCAGCACACACCCTCGTGCGGGGAACGCCAGACAGGCGCCGATGCGTCCAACACCTTTGGACAAGGAGCAGACAATGTTCGAAGAATTCAAAAAGTTCGCCTTGAAGGGCAACATGGTGGACATGGCCGTCGGTATCGTGATCGGCGCTGCTTTCGGCACCGTGATCAAATCCCTGGTCAGCGACATCATCAACCCGATCATCGCGGGCATTTTCCGTACCCCTGACTTCAGCAACCTGTTCATCGTCTTACGCAATCCCAGCGGCGAAGCGTTCACTTCCATCGAGGCTGCCCGTCAAGCGGGGGCGGCGGTCGTGGGTTACGGGTTGTTCATCAATGCGCTGGTCGCGTTTTTGATCGTCGCCTTCGTCTTGTTCCTGGTCGTGAAGAACATGAATCGATTGATGGAGAAGAAAATCGAAGAAACCGCAACGCCGGCGCCACCTCCCGAGCCAACACCGCAGGAGGTTCTGTTGGCCGAAATACGTGATCTGCTCCAGGCCCGCGGAGGTCCCTCGGCTTGACGTTTGCTTTACACGAGCAAGACGGTGGAGCCAGTGGTTTGCCTGGCTTCGAGTGCACGATGGGCTTCCGCCGCGTCGGCCAGTCCAAAGGTCTGATTGACGCCGATCCGCACAATCCCCCGTCCCACGACATCGAACAGGGCTGCGGCGCTTTCCCGCAGCTCGTCGCGTGTGCCGGTATAGCTGACCAGGTTGGGTCGGGTCAGGAACAAAGCGCCCTTTTTGGCCAAAATGCCGATATCGAACGCTAGCACGGCGCCGGACGACTGACCGAAACTCACCATCATGCCGCGCTTGCGAAGGCAATCCAGCGAACCCATGAACGTATCCCGGCCAACGGAGTCGTAGACCACCGCGACGCCCTTGTCTCCGGTGATTTCTTTTACCCGCTCAACAAAGTTTTCGCGGCTGTATACGATTGGATAGTCGCAACCATTGGCGCGCGCCGCCTCGGCTTTGTTGTCGTTGCCGACTGTGCCGATTACTGTCGCCCCCAAGTGATGGGCCCACTGGCAGACAATGGATCCGACTCCTCCAGCCGCCGCGTGAACCAGGATCGTATCGCCCGTTTGCACTGAATATGCGCGGCGCAGCAGATACTCCGCTGTCATACCCTGCAGCATCATCGCCGCGGCTTGTTGATCGGTAATCGCCTCCGGCAGCACCACTAGACGCTCCGCGGGCAGATTTCGGCGCTCGGCGTACGCACCCAGCGGACCGCCGGCGTAGGCGACCCGGTCGCCCACTCGGACATCCGATACCTCGCCGCCGACCGCTTCCACCACGCCTGCACCTTCCAGCCCAATGCCGCTCGGAAATGCGCCAACCGGGTAGAGACCGGTGCGATGATAGACATCGATAAAATTCAAGCCGACCGCTGTATGTCGGACCTGCGCCTCGTCCGGAGCGGGGGGCGGCAAATCGACCGATTCCCAGCGCAATACCGAAGGATCGCCGTATTCGTGGATGCGTATAGCATTTGTATTCATCTTGTCGCCTGCCGGATCGTGGTCATGACGCCGAGCGTAACAACGCGTCGACTGATGCACCACTATAGCGGATCGGAATAGAAGATCGAAATGCAGAAAGTGCCGGGGAGCCCCGGCCTTGACCACGGCTCCCCGGACACAGAAAAACGCACTCAGAATTTGAACACCAGGCCGACTGAAAATGCGCTCGGTTTACCACCCGGATCGGTCTTGACTTCGTCCCCGTGCCCGCCGTCGACGCCTTGATAGTCGGCGTTGCTGTCATTGTTGGTTTGACTGTACATCGCGTACAGAGAAGTACGCTTGTCGAGCTTGCGGTTCCAGCCGACACTGACCATGTCGGCGCCGGTGTCACTCGAGTTCTTGTAGTCCTTCGCGACCAGATACTGGACCCCGAGCGTATTTTTCTCGCCAAGTTTCACGGCGACATTGGCGCCGTACGCGTCGCGCTCGAAGACGTTGTTGTCGTCGCTGGTAATCGACTCGTAAATACCCTGGACATGGACGCCCGCGATTTTGTAACCCGCCCCCAATCTCCATCCTTTCGCCTGCGCTCCGCCACGCAGATTGGACTGGTCCTCATAGGCGGCACCGATCGAAAACGCGTCGTTCTCCCAGACCAGTGAAACGCTGCTCAAATCGTTATGATTGTTGTCGAAAGTGCCGGCGCTACCCTGAGCGTCGGCGGCGTACATGGCTTTCAACTGTATCGGCCCCATATCGCCGATATACATCAGCGAGTTGGCGCCGCGATCGTTCATTTGATTACCGACGCCGACAAATGCGCCGAGGATGGCACGCCGGTCGCCGATGCTATCGCCGAACAGCGTGTATTTGCCCGCCAAATCCTTGAACGGCGTATCGTGATAACCGGCGAGCACTTTGCCGAAACCACCACCCAGGCCGAGGAAGGAATTACGAGTCGTAAATGTGTCGCCGCCGCCTTCGTCCAAGGTGATTTCCTGTTCGATCTGATACAACACGCTCAGACCATCATCAAGCGCGTACTTGCCTTTGAAGCCGACACGACTGGAGTTACTGGAAAGACCGTAGCCGGTTTCATCCGCGACTCCGCCGGGCGCACTCGCATCGGTGTCGTAAAAATCCGCCGAAAGATGAATTTTGCCGTAAATTTCCAGCAAATCCCCCGCTGCCTGAAATGCACTCGCAGTGCCTGGTACAGCGATTGTCGAAGTAATCGCGAGCGCGATTGCAGTATTTCGCATAATGTCCTCCCGAACATGGAATGTTTTGCAACACAAGAGCGCGAAAGCTTGCAGGGCAAACATTACGAGCACATTCAGAAGGGATTTCGTTTTAATGACGTCGCCACAAACGCCGTCGAAGATATACGAGCGAGTTGGCGCACAGCGCCTACTACCGTTTTGCACGCGCCGACAGGTACTGACGCTGATTCGCTGGAATCGTTGACGTTAATCGCTCGCTAAAGCGGCTGTGCATTGCCGCGTTCGATCTTTTCTTCCGCCATTTCTTCGTCTTCTTGATCTGCGTCTGGACCTTGTTGTTCGCTTTCAGCGGGCGGCTCGTGGTGCAAAACCACATGGATCGGGAAGTGATCTGAACCGAACTTACCCAAACGCCGCATCGAAACCAACGTGAAGTCATCGGAATGAAACAGGTGATCCAGCGGCCAACGCACAAACCAGTATTTTGCGTGAAACGTGCTCATGCGACCGCGGCCAATACGCGGATCCAACAACCCACTGATCTTCTGAAACAGGTTGGTGGTGTCCGACCACGCGACGTCGTTCAGATCGCCGGCGACAATCACGGAACGATTCCCCTTGCGCAGATCCCGCCCCACCACCAACAGCTCCGCATCGCGTTCGTCCGATGTATCGTTTTCGGTTGGACTCGGCGGAGTGGGGTGCAGGCAATGCAACTCGACCACGTGGCCATTGCGCATCACGACTTGGGCATGCATCGAAGGAATATCGTCTTGTACCAGGAATCGAATTTCGGGATTTTTGAGCGGCAATCGCGAGTACAAATGCATGCCATACAGGTTGTCCAGCGGACATTTCAGGTTGAATCGATAATCCCGCTCCAAAGGGGCCAACTGATCCTGCCACCAATGATCAGTCTCCACCGCCAATATGATGTCCGGATCCGCCTTGCGAATCTCAGCCAAGAGCGTGTTCGCTCCCCGGTTGGGCGTAAGTACATTTGCGACGACAACCCCGATGGTGTCGCGTGCGGAGACGTTATGCGCTGAATGCACCTGTTTCTTGTAAAAAGGGGTATAAGGCAGAATTCGCCACAGCTGCCAACCGGTTGCGATACTTGTAAGGGTCAGAACGATCGCGTCCACGACGTCCGACTCGAACACCAGCGGAGACAGTGCCAGGGAAACGAGCCCCAGGCTGGCAATTTGCAGGCGCGGAAAATCGAACGCCCGCACCCACCAGTCACTTTTACGAATAAAAGGCATCAAGGTGGCAAACACGCTGAAGCCAGCGACCGCGATGACGATTCCTTTCATCCGTGGTATTTCCGAGTTGGTTGCAATGGAGCGATCCGTTGCCGAAATGGTTCACGCCCGGCGGAGCCTTGGGCGCCAAGGCCGATGTGCCTGCCTCTGGTCGGTGTTGCTCACAGTCGACCAGGGATCACGATCTGACGCCGTCGCAGCCGCGCTCGATCAATTAAGGACGAAGCGGCACATTTGGCTTCCGAAGCCAATGGCAGGCCGAAACGCCCATGGATCCGCTCGCGATCCGCCGATCGCGACAAGCAACGCTACGTTGAACGTGCGAGCGAAATTGAGTTTCGATTAAGGGCCATCGATCTGCGTGCGCAATCCACTGTTTTCGCACTTTCGGCCATGGGCGAAGCCTAGTCGGCTTCAGCGAGGTTTAAAGCGCCGCCGCGCTGCAATCGTGCGCTCGCTGCCCGACTAAGCGCGGGCACCGAGCAATTCGATGGGATATCCGTCTGGGTCTTCGACGAAGGCAATGACGGTCGTACCGGCGTTCATCGGACCTGGCTCGCGCAGGATCTTGCCGCCTTTTTCTCGGATGCGCTCGGCGGCTTGGTAAACGTCATCCACTTCCAGTGCCACATGGCCGTAACCGTTGCCGAGATCATACACGTCGGTGTCCCAGTTGTGGGTCAGTTCCAGCACGGCCCCGTCTTTTTCCTCGCCGTAGCCGACGAACGCCAGGGTGAATTTTCCTTCCGGGTAGTCCTTTTGGCGCAGCAGACGCATGCCAAGGACGTTGGTGTAGAAATCGATGGAGCGCTGCAAGTCGCCGACGCGCAGCATGGTGTGTAAAATGCGCATGATCGTGGTCCTCCGATATCGCCGGAACCATTTCTCCGGTGAGTTAGCCCTGGCGCTTACGGGCGGCGATCCGCATCCGCAGCGCGTTGAGTTTGATGAAGCCTTCCGCGTCCGCCTGATTGTAGGCGCCTTTGTCTTCCTCGAAAGTGGCAATGCTTTCGTCGAACAACGAATCGCTCTCGGATTTGCGCCCTGCGACGATGACATTGCCTTTGTAAAGCTTCAGGCGCACTACGCCATTCACGCTTGCTTGTGAGGCATCGATCATTTCCTGCACCATGCGCCGCTCCGGACTCCACCAGTAGCCGTTGTAGATCAGACTCGCGTAACGCGGCATGAACTCGTCTTTCAGATGCGCGACTTCCCGGTCCAGGGTGATCGATTCGATGGCGCGATGGGCTTTGAGCATGATGGTGCCGGCCGGGGTTTCATAGCAACCGCGGGATTTCATACCGACATAGCGATTTTCGACGATGTCGGCGCGGCCGATACCGTTGTCGCCGCCGAGCTGGTTGAGTTTCTTCATGACCTGTGCCGGCGATAGCGTTTCGCCGTCGATGGCGACGATGTCACCGCGCGCGTAGGTCAGTTCGATGGTGGTGGCGGTGTCGGGCGCCTGCTCCGGGGCCACGCTCCAGCGCCACATATCCGCTTCCGGTTCCGCCCACGGATCTTCCAGCACGCCGCCCTCGTAGGATATATGCAGCAGATTGGCGTCCATGGAATAAGGAGACTTCTTACCCTTTTTGAACTCAACCGGAATCCGATGATGCTCGGCATAAGCGAGCAGCTTTTCACGGGAATTCAGGTCCCATTCGCGCCACGGTGCGATCACGCGCACATCCGGCTTCAATGCGTAGGCGCCGAGTTCGAAGCGCACCTGATCGTTGCCCTTGCCGGTGGCGCCGTGGGAAATGGCATCGGCGCCGGTTTCGTTGGCAATCTCCACCAAGCGCTTGGCGATCAGCGGCCGGGCAATGGAGGTGCCCAACAAATATTCGCCCTCATAGATCGTGTTCGCCCGAAACATAGGAAAAACGAAGTCCCGAGCATATTCTTCGGTGAGATCTTCGACGTAGATCTCTTTGACGCCCATCTGCTGGGCCTTGGCGCGCGCCGGCTCCACTTCCTCGCCCTGACCGATATCGGCGGTAAACGTGACCACTTCACAGCCGTAGGTATCTTCGAGCCATTTCAGAATCACCGAAGTGTCGAGACCACCGGAATAGGCCAGTACGACCTTTTTGACATCGGATTTGGGCATGGTGCGCTCCGCAAGCCTGAGTCGCCGTGCCGCATCGGTCGGCGGTCGGCGTAGTTTGAATTCGGCATCGATTGCCGGAAAGGCGGGGATTATAGCGAACTCGTGGCGCTGACGGCCACGCTGCTATGCAGTTGCTAACACACGAATCCAGCCCGAAGACGCATTCGACCGAGCGCTGAGCTCAGCGGTACAGGCGCACTTCCACCCGGCGGTTCTCCCATCCCTCCGGCTTGCCATCCTCGCCGTGTAGCGGACGCTCCTCACCGTAGAAGCGTACTTTCATGCGCTTCTTGTCGACCCCTTTTGATGCGAGGTAATCGCGGACCGCAAGCGCTCGCTGCCGCGATAGCAGGTAATTATCCCGTCGATGTCCTGCCGTGTCGGCATAGCCTTCGATCATGGCACCGGCAACGCCGCGGTCGAGCGTCATCCAGCTCGCGATCTGATCCAACCGGCTCTGGGCCTGGGCATCCAACGCCACACCGCCCGGGCCGAACAGCAGCCTCGAGCTGCGCAATTCTTCGAAGGTATGCGGGATCAACTGCGTCGCACAATGATGAAAATCGTCTAGGGAGGCTAGGAAGTTCACCGCGGATATCGATACGATGACCGTATCGGTCGCCACGTTGGCGGCGTCGTAGGAGATCGTCGGTTCCATACCCGCTTCCAGCGATGCCAACAGTACCCCGGCCCGCGAGCCTTCGAGCTTGAATGGCGCGCTTTGGTCGGCGAAAGGCACGGAGCCCAAGTCCCGGCCCACGGCGTCGTGTTTCCAAGGCGGGGGTAGCACACGGATGGTGGCGTTGCCAGAGGAACCAGGGGGTTGGTTGAGGTCGAGATGGAAATCCAGGGCACCGCCGGCGCGGCGGGTGAATACCGCCTTGCCGTAGTCGGGGATCTCATGCACCAGGCGACACGCAAGCGCGTTGCCAGCAGTACGCCACACCGATTCGGTGATCGGGGATTGGAAATGGCGTTGCAAATTGCCGGCGGTCGCTGGCGCGAACAGCACCAGAGTGATGGCGAGGGCGTGCAATGTGGGACCCATGGTCAGAAATGCCAGCGTGACGGACTCTTTCGCTATAGCGGAATCGGGCTGCCGATCTTTAACCCAGCTCCCTCGCAGAATCGCGAATCCAACCTGCAAGTCATTGAATTTTTACATTTTTAACCCGAACGTGGATTGCGGCCGGCTCCGATCCGGCCGCAATCCAGTAGTGCGTCGGGTCAGGCCTTCGCCTTGGGCTTGGCTGCGCGCCGCAGCCGCGACAACAGCCGTCGCGCCAGATCGCCGAACAACTCGGTCTGGGTCGGATGGGGATGAATGGCTTGGGCCACCTGGTCCAGGGTCATCTCCCCCGACACCATCATCACCGCTTCGCCGATCAAGGTGTCGGCATGATCGGCCAGCAGATGCACGCCGACAATCCGGCGACTGGCTTTGTCAGCGACAATCTTGATCATGCCGTGCTGCTCATCGGTGATCATGGCTTTGGCGTCGATATTCATGGGCACTTTCACTTCCGCCGCGTCGATGCCGGCTTGTTTCGCCTGCTCCACCGACAAACCGACGAAAGCGGCTTCCGGGCGTGTGAAAATGACACCGCAATCCTTGGCCTGATCGTACTTCAGATCTTCGCCGAGGATGGTGGCGGCCGCCACCCGCCCCTGCTGGCCTGCGGTATGGGCAAGCATCAAACCGCCGATGACGTCGCCGACGGCGAAAATGTGGGGCACGCTGGTGCGGCAGCGTGCGTCGACTTTGATGACGCCGTTGTCCACTTTGACGTTGGCATCCTCCAGATGCAGCGGCCCGAGTACCGGGCGCTTGCCGGTGGCCATGAGCAGGTAATCGCAGGTGAAATTGCGGGCTTTGCCTTCGCTGTCTTCCCAGGTGACCTTGACCGCGCCTGGCTTGCCGGAAATCTTCTTCACCTTCACGGAAGTGTGGATGCTCAGATTCGGATCTTCGTTGAGCACCGCCGTGACTTGTTTGGCGATTTCCGCCTCGACTTCGAACAGGATGCGGTCGCGGCCTTCGAGCAGTGTGACCTTGGTGCCGAAGTCCTGGAAGATCTGCGCCATTTCCATGCCAATGGCGCCGCCGCCGATAACACCGAGGCGCTTGGGCGGCTGTTGCAACTGCCACACGGTATCGGAGGTCAGCACCGCGCCGCTGGCCAGTCCTTCCTTGGCGCCCTCGATGGGGGGCACGAAGGGCGGCGCGCCGGTGGCGATCACGGCGCAGCCGAAACTGACGTGTTCGCCTTTGGAACCGTCGCCATCGCGTTGGCGCAGATGCGGGTCATCGCTTTTGGCAGAGGTATCGACAAACACGCGGTGTTCGCTTTCGAACCACGCGAACCCTTGAATGACGTTGATCTTGACGCCCTTGTCGGTCTTGAGCGCCATGTTTCCGCGGGTTTCCAGGACGTTGCGCCGGGTTTTCTCCAGCAGTTCCCAATTGAGTTTGGCCTTGGTGGTACCTTCTACACCCAGGTGCGCATCGTGGGCGCGGTCGCGAATCCGGTCCGCTGCAGCGCGCCAAGCCTTGGAGGGAATACAGCCGCGCCACAGGCATTCGCCCCCCGGAAACGGCGCATCGTTGATCATCGCCACTTTCAGGCCGTGGCCGGCCAGGTCGCGGGCACAATCCTCGCCGCCGGGACCGCCGCCGATCACCAGCACATCGTAGTCCCAGTCGCCTTCCGGAATGGCCGGACCGGTGGGCCCGATCCACTCATCGGGTTGTTCGATCAGACCTTTGAGGGTGTTGAGGAACAGCGCCGCCTCGGCACCGTTGACCACCCGATGGTCGGCGGTAATGGTCAGCGGCATGCCTTCGGCGCCGGCCGCGGCGATCGCCAAAATGGCGGCCGTGCCGGGCGTGGGAATGGCGTCGAAATAGGACACGCCCAGCATGCCCATGTTCGAAACCATGAAAGTCGGATTGGCGTATTCCTCAGGCGACAGGCGCCGTTTACGCGCGCGCTCGAGCAGTCCTTTCCAGGCCTGATTGAGTTCATCGAGATCGGCGGAGTCGCAGCTGCGCAACACCGGCACCACCAAGCCGCCACCATCGGCCGAAACCGCCATGCCGATGTCCACGTTGCTGCGTTCCACCAGTTTGTCCACCGGCTGGTACGCCCAATTGATGCTCGGATGCTTGGCGATGGCCTCGGCGCAGGCCTTGGCGATGGCCACCGTCACCGATACTCCCATGGCTTTGGCTGCCTTGATCAGCGCATTGGGTTTGGCATGTACCGTGGCATGAAAGGTCGGCATGGTCAGCGACGCAGTCATGGAGTGGCTGACTGCCTTTTCCATGGAGGTCATTGGCCGGCCTTTGCCGGGCACCTGGATCTCCGGCATCACATGCGCCGGAACCTGCTCTGCAATCTCGGTCGGCCGCTCCACCGGTCGGGTCCGGCGCACATCCTCGGCGTTGATTTCACCGCTGGGGCCACTTCCTTTTACATTGTTCAGATTGACGCGCAACTGCGCCGCCAGCTGCCGCGCATACGGCGTGGCGTATTTATTGTCCGGTCGCGGGGCCGGTGCGACGGCGGGATCCGTCGCCATCGGTGCGGAGGCAGCGGCGGTCGCCGGCTGCGCACTCTTGGTCCCAGTGGCAGGTTTCGCATCGCTGGTCCCGCCGCCCGTCAAGCTGAAGGTTTCTCGAATTACTTGTTCAGGACTTTCCACCAGGTAGGCCATGGTGCCACCCACCGCGACCACGCTGTCCACTTCTGCCCGCGGGCCGGATAGATAACCTTCGCGGAACACTTCGACATCCATGATCGCCTTGTCGGTCTCCACTGTCGCAACGATGGTGCCCCGTTCGATCTTGTCGCCGAGCTCTTTTTCCCAGGACACCACTACGCCTTCGGTCATGGTGTCGGAAAGCTGCGGCATTTTGATGCTGTGGATGACGCCTTCAGGCTCGCCGCCGACAGGCGATTCAGCCGCCGCCTTGGTTTCCGCTTCTGCAGCGTGCTCGGGCGGTGCCGCGTCTTCCTTTTGAATGTCGCTTTCGTCCACCACCAGATAGGCGATGGCGTCGCCAACCGCTACGGTAGCACCCACTTCCGCTATTGGACCGGACAAAAAACCTTCGCGGAACACTTCCACGTCCATGATCGCCTTGTCGGTTTCCACCGTGGCGACAATGGTGCCGCGCTCGATCTTGTCGCCGAGCTTCTTTTCCCAGCTGACGATGACACCTTCGGTCATGGTGTCGGAGAGCTGCGGCATCTTGATGGCGTAGGGTTCAGACATGTTCCAATCCTGATTGTGAGCAACCTTGACGGCCCGTTCCGCGCTGCGTCCTGCTTTCTACCTTGACGCCGCCTACGGCGTCGAACTAGGCATAGGATGGGTCAAGCGCGCAGCGCGGACCCGTCAACCGGCTTCAGCGTCCAAACATCTGCGCGACTGCACGCACGACGTCGTTGGCCTTTGGAATCGCCGCCTTCTCCAACGTATGGTTGTACGGAATGGGCACGTTCCTGGCCGATACGCGTACCGGCGCGGCGTCCAGCTCGAAGAAACACTCTTCGTTGAGGATGGCCATGATTTCGGCGCCCACACCCACTTGCGCTTCGGCTTCTTCGACCACCACAGCGCGATGGGTCTTGCGTACGGATTCCGCGATTCCCGCACGATCCAACGGCGACAGCGCGTACAAGTCCACCACCTCGGCGTCGATATCGTACTGGCTGGCGAGAATCTCCGCCGCCTGCAGGCACCAATGAACGGAGATGTTGTATCCGAACAGTGTGACGTCGCGGCCTTTGCGCGCCACTTCCGAACCTTCCAGCGGATGGAAAAATTCTTCGTCCGGCACTTCGCCCTTCATGTTGTACATCAGTTCGTGCTCGTTGATGTACACCGGGTCGTTGCAACGTACCGCAGACTTGAGCAGTCCGTACGCCTGGCGCGGATTGGACGGCGTCACTACGCGTAGCCCGGCAATGCCCATGAAGACCTTCTCCATGCGTGCCGAATGCTGCGCCCCGAGTTGATGAGCAGTACCGCCCGGCGAGCGAATGACGACCGGCGCGGTGAGTTGGCCACCGGACATGTAACGCACTTTCGCAGCAGTGTTGACGATCTGATCCAATGCCAGCCAAGCGAAATTGACCGACATGATTTCGATGATCGGGCGCACACCGATGAACGAGGCGCCGATCCCCAGTCCCGTATAGCCGTTCTCGGAAATCGGCGTATCGATAACGCGCTCAGGCCCGTATTTGTCGTATAAGCCCTGGGTGGCCTTGTAGGTACCGCCCACAACACCGATATCCTCGCCCATGCAGATTACCAGCGGATCGTTGGCGAGTTCTTCGTCGTGCGCCCTGCGCACCGCTTCCCAAAACATGATTTCGGACATTAGCGCGCCCTCCCATGCACCCACGGATCGTTTTCGGCGAGAACGTACTTGTCGAGCAGTTCGAGGGACGGCTCGGGTGAATCCTCGGCAAACTTGACGATGTCGTGTTCGATTTCATCGAGGATTTCGCTGTCCATGGCTTTGAAATCGTCTTCGCTGAACTCATTGGCCTCGATCAGCCGATCGCGCAGCATGATGATCGGATCGCGTTTGGACCACATGCGTTCTTCTTCCTTGGCGCGGTACGCATTGGAATCGGACATGGAATGGCCGCGATAGCGATAGGTCATCAATTCGAGAAAATACGGTCCGTTGCCGCCACGCACATGATTGACGGCTTCGCGCGCCGCGGCGTAGACCAGTTCGATGTCCTGACCGTCGATCTGCTTGGAGGGAATGTGGTAGCCCGCCACACGCTTGTACTGATCGATTACCGCCGTCGACCGATCAATGCGGGTCCCGATTCCGTACAGGTTGTTTTCGCACACGTACAACACCGGCAGGTTCCACAGCGCCGCCATGTTCAAGGATTCGTGGAAGGTGCCTTGATTGTTCGCCGCGTCACCGAGAAAGCAAATGCAGATGTCGTCGGACTTCTTCATCTGCAAGCCCTTTGCAATACCGGCAGCCAGCGGAAACGGTCCGCCGACGAGCGCATAGCCGCCCATGAACCGTTGTTCGACACCGAAAATGTGCATGGAACCACCCAAGCCTTTGCAACACCCGGTTTCCTTTGCAAACAATTCGGCCATTACCGCCTTGGGATCCACTCCGCTTTTGATCGCATGGACGTGATCCCGGTAACTGGTGATTACATAGTCCTTGCCGGGACGGGCGGCCTCGATCACGCCATGGGCGCAAGCCTCTTCGCCTGGATAAAGATGCAGAAAGCCGCCGATCTTGCGCTCGACATAGGCTTCATAACAGCGTTCCTCGAAACGCCGCGCGAACAGCATTTCGCGCAGCAGGCGTTTCTTTGCCTCTACGCTGAGCTCAGCACTATTCTCGGAGGTCATAGAGGATCCTTGCGTCTGAAGGTTGGAGGTGTAACCGCTCGGACAGCCCGGACCCTCGGGACTGCCCGCAAAGAACAAGCGCGATATGATCTTTGTTTTGGGCTTTGAGGTCAAGAAAAGGGCACGCGAATGGGACGTGACCCACGGTCTTTATCACACGCAATCAGCCGCTTGCTCGCGAACATGGGAAACGCAAAACCTTGCGGCAGTGACGCATGCATGAAAAAAAGACATATACTGGCGCCAGTCAATCAGCACGTTGCTCGAGTCCATGAACGATCCTGACAAAATCAGCATCACCGAACCGGACGACTGGCACCTTCACGTGCGCGACGACGCAATACTCGCCGACGTACTCCCCCATAGTGCACAGCGTTTCGCGCGCGCCATCATCATGCCGAATCTCAAACCGCCGGTTGCAACGGTAGCGGCCGCGCACCTGTACCGGCAGCGGATCATGGACGCTCTTCCCGCCGGTTCGGTTTTCGAGCCATTGATGACGCTGTACCTCACACCGCACACCGCTCCGGAAGAAATTCACCGCGCCAAGGAGTCGGGCATCGTCCACGGCATCAAGCTGTATCCGGCCGGCGCCACCACGCATTCCGATGCGGGTGTGCACCAACTGCAATCGGTCCGTCCGGTACTGCAAGCCATGGCGGAAGTCGGCCTGCCGCTATTGGTGCACGGCGAAGTCACAGACCCGGGTGTTGATGTATTCGATCGCGAGCGGGTGTTCATAGAGCGCCAACTGCTGCCGCAGGTGGAGTCGTTGCCGTCACTGCGAGTGGTGCTCGAACACATCACCACCAAAGAGGCCGTCGCATTCGTGACCCAGGCGCACGCGGGCGTAGCCGCCACCGTGACGCCACAGCACTTGCTCATGAATCGCAATGAACTGTTTCGCGGCGGTATCCGCCCGCACCATTACTGCCTGCCGGTGCTGAAGCGCGAAATCCACCGCGAAACGTTGCTGGCGGCGGTTTCCACCGGCAACCCGAAATTCTTTCTCGGCACCGACAGCGCCCCCCACTCCCGCAGCAGCAAGGAGTCGACCTGTGGTTGCGCGGGAATCTATTCGGCCCACGCCGCGATCGAACTATACGCCGAGGCATTCGACGAAGCCGGAGCATTGGACAAGCTGGAAGGCTTCGCGAGTTTCCACGGCGCGGATTTCTATGGGCTACCGCGCAACCGTGGGCGCATCACATTGGTGCGGCAGGCGTGGGAGGTGCCCCATGAATATCCGTTGGGCGGAGAGACGGTAGTTCCTTTGCGGGCCGGCGAACGCGTACATTGGCGGCTCGTACCGGCGCAATAACCGCGCACCAGCGTCGCGTCTGGTCGCTGACGACGCGGATCGGACAGCCAAACCCGGATCTCCACCGGGCTTCTACCACACCGGGGTGACGCGCCAACCCTCGCGCTCGAGTAACTGCAAAATCCCGACTTTGCCCGGCAAATGCAACGCGCCTACGGCAACGAAAGTATCGCCCTGCTTTAGAAGCGGTTGCATCCGCTCGACCATGCGTCGGTTGCGCTTGATCACAAGTTCATCGAGAAAGCGGGCATTGCGATCCGCGCCGCCGCTCCAGGGATAGGAACGCGCGACGTCGATCAGGTTGCCGAGATCGCGCTGCAGATAGGCGTTGAGCAGCGGTTCGTACATTTTGCCGATCTGCGGCAGTTGGTCCAGGGTCGTGCGCAGGATCGACAGTTGATCGGCCATCGGCAAACTGCCCAGTACCGCCGCATGTTCCTCGGCATGCTCCAGACCGCAGGTGATCTTGTTCTCCCGTACTGCCCGGGTGTAGAGAATCATGTCCAGAAATTCGCCGGTCTGCTGCGGTGGCATACTCAGCATATAGGCGAGCGTCAATGGCTTCATGTACATCACCATCGCGTCCGCCAGACCGTGTTGGCGCGCCGCCGAAACCGCGCGTTGATACAGCGTTTCTCCGGCCACCCCTCGAAGTGTGCGGCCGTCGCTGAAGAACATCGCCTGCATTTCCGCGGCGAGCGCGCCATAGTCGAGTTTGGCTTCAGTGCAGATGCGCTTCGCCGATCCGAATGCCGACGCCACCGGGGCCGCCAGATGGGTAACCCGCGGGTCTTCCACGTGCATGGTGCCGAAAATGTAGCTCGGGCGGACTCCAGGGCGATCTATCTTCCAAAGCAGACCGTGACGGTGTTTGTCCGGCTCCAGTACGGTGTACGGATCCTGCGGCCGCGCCGCAGCGGCCGCAGTGGCCGTGAAAACGCAGATCAACCCCAACGCACCGAACACCAATCCCGTCACCGTCAGACGCCTAGCCCGCGTTCTCATGTCGACTCCATTCCATTGCGTTTCGCACTGAACCCGAAAATCCGCAGCCACTGTAGGATAACGTGCCTTGCGCAGTCGTGCGCAGCCTCTGGAAACAGCACGGCGCTTCGCTTTTCCGCCGGGCATTGGGTATCCTGTGAACGATGAATGGCGAGGAATCCAAGTGTGTGATGGCAAGCCGCTTCCGAGGTTTTCTACCGGTAGTGGTGGACCTCGAAACCGGGGGTTTCAATTCCCGCACCGACGCGCTGCTGGAAATGGCCGTCATCATCATCAAGATGGACGACGAAGGCTTCGTCCACGTTGCAGAAACATTCCATGAGCACATCGCGCCGTTCCCCGGCGCGCATCTCAACCCCGAGGCTCTAGCTTTCACCGGCATCGACCCGCACCATCCGTTCCGCAATGCCGCGCCCGAACGGGATGCGTTGCAACGTTTGTTTCGTCCCATCCGCCAAGCGATCAAGCAGCAGGGCTGCAAGCGCGCGATCCTGGTGGGCCACAATGCGTTTTTCGATCTGGGCTTCATCAATGCCGCTGTGGAACGCAACGACATCAAGCGCAACCCGTTCCATCCATTCAGCACGTTCGATACCGTATCATTGGCGGGGCTGGCGTATGGTCAGACGGTGTTGGCGCGCGCAGCACAAGCCGCAGGGCTCGATTGGGACAGCGACGAGGCCCATTCCGCGTTGTACGACGCCGAACGCACGGCACAATTGTTCTGCACCATCGTCAACCGCTGGAACGAACTGCAGCAGCCGTTCGGCCGCGCGCCACGCCGTACCGGCTCCTGAACGCGCAACGAAGGAACCCGCGCCCTTCACAGGACGCGGGTCCGGATACTGCCGCCCGGCTGAGTCAGGAAGCCTGTTTGGCAGTTGCTTCCTGGGTCATTTTCTGCAGCTCGCCCTTCTGATGCAGTTCCAACGTGATGTCGCAACCACCGACCAGCTCACCGTTGACATAGAGCTGCGGAAATGTCGGCCAGTTGGCGAAACGCGGCAGGTTCTCGAATACTTCCGGATCGGCCAGCACGTTGACGTAGGCGAATTCCACACCGCAGGACTGCAACGCCTGGGCGGCGCGGCTTGAGAAACCGCACTGGGGCATCTGTGGCGTACCCTTCATGTACAGCACGATGGGGTTGTTCTCCACTTGCTGCTTGATGCGTTCCATTACGTCCATTTTCACCACCTCTAGTAAGCCTATTTATGAAGACCCGCGCCGTTTGCGGCGTGATCACGATTTTCGGTTACCCCGGTGAATACCTGAGCAATTTAGTTAAGTATAAGCGTAGAGCCAGGCGCGGTACAAGTCGGCGCCAAGTAGTCACTGGAAACCGGGGTTATCGGGGCACATGCGGTCGGGTTCAAGCTTTGCCGTCGACGTTCAATTGCAGCCAGTACTCCAGCAACGCCAGGTGCCACAGTTTGCTGCCCTGGATCCGGGTGAAGTGACTCTCCGGATCCGCCAGCAGCTTGTCCACATAAGCACGTTGATACAGCCCGCGGTCGCGGCATGCAGCGGAACTCAAGATATCGCGCATAAACTCGAGAAAATCGCCGCGCACGTACTTGAGCGCGGGAACCGGGAAGTAGCCCTTCGGGCGGTCGATGACGGCGTCCGGAATCAGACCACGGGCTATAGTCTTGAGCGGTCCTTTCCCGCCTTGTTTGAGTTTCAAGTCCGGTGGCATTTGCGCCGCCAGTTCCACCAGCTCGTGATCCAGGAATGGCACGCGCGCCTCCAGTCCCCAAGCCATGGTCATATTGTCCACCCGCTTTACCGGGTCATCCACGATCAAGGTGGTCACATCGGCACGTAATACACGATCCAGGAACTCATCGGCATCGGGCAACCCCAGTAGCGACTCGATCATATCGGCGGTGTGATCGGGACCATGGAGCGCGGGATCGACCATTTCCAGATATTCGTCATGATCGCGGTCGAAATACTGCGATCGGAAGCGCTCCAGGTTCGAGCCCCGCGCGTCGTTCATGCGTGCGTACCAGAAGTAACCGGCAAACACTTCATCGGCGCCTTGACCGCTTTGCACCACTTTCACATGTTGCGAAACCTGCTCGGCGAGCAAGTAGAACGCCACGGCGTCCTGGCCGAACATGGGCTCGGCCATTTGCCGTACCGCTTCCGGTAACCGTCCCAGTACGCCTTCGTTTGCGATGCGGAACTTATGATGCCGGGTACCGTAACGGGCTACCACCTGATCGGAGTATTCGAATTCGGACCCCTTCTCTTCCGGCATATCCTCGAAGCCGACCGAGAAAGTCATCAAATCGTCGACGCCCGCTTCGGCCAGCAGCGCCACCAGCAGACTGGAATCCAGCCCCCCCGACAGCAACACCCCGACCGGTACGTCGGCGATGGTCTTGCGCCGTTGTACCGAGCGGCGCAGCGCCTCATGGATGGCTTCGTACCACTCCCATTCCGAGCGCTGTTGCTGCGGACGGCAGGCACGCAAATGCCAGTAATGGTCCTGACTGACGCTGCCTTCGGCATCCAAGGTCAACGTCGTGCCGGGAGCAAGTTTGCGCACGCCGTTTAGAATGGTGCGCGGCGCCGGCACGACTCCGTGCAAGGTGAATTGGTGATGCAGCGCAACGGCATCGATGCTGGTGTCCACACCACCCGCCGCAAGCAACGCCTGCGGGTTGGAGGCAAACGCGAAGCGCTGATCGTCGAGGCTGTAGTAAAGCGGCTTGATGCCAAGGCGGTCGCGGGCAAGAAACAAGGAGCGTTCGCGTACATTCCAGATCGCGAACGCGAACATGCCGTGCAGACGGTCGACGCAGCGCGCTCCCCATTCGGCGTACGCCTTCAGGATGACTTCCGAATCACCGTCGCTGAAGAAGTGATAACCCTTCTGTACCAACCCCGCCCGCAGCGTTGGATAGTTGTAGATCGTGCCGTTGAACACCAACACCAGTCCCAGTTCGGTATCCACCATGGGCTGGTTCGATCGGGGCGACAAATCGATGATCGACAAGCGACGATGGCCCAGCGCAACCGGTCCGTCGGAGTAGCTTCCTTCGTGATCCGGCCCGCGGGTCGCGAGCACGTCCATCATTCGGGCGATGTCGTCGAGTTCGGGTTGGGTCGCGTCGAAGCGCAACTCGCCGCAGATTCCGCACATAGCTTCTTATCGGTCCAGTATGAGGTTGTCGGATGTTGGCAGACGCGTCAGTGGGCTACGCGCAGACGATCGACAACCCGGCGCACTTCGCGGGTCGACTCAGCCACGCGCAAAGCGCGGCTGCGCACCTGGTCGCTGGGCACTGTGCCCTGCAGTGTGACGATGCCGCGTTGCGAGTTCACGCGTATTGCCATCGCCGGTATCTGCGAATCGCTCACGAAGGCGGCATTGATGCGATTGGTGATGCGTACGTCCATCTGCTGGTCCTCGGTGCTGCGGGAATCCGTTCTCGGCCTTCCGTCCGCGATGCCGGTTCCCACCAGGGACACACATCCGGTCGAGACAACGGCCGCCAACAGCAACCAAGCAATGCTGCGAACCTGGATCATTTCTGCTCCTGGTAAATGATGAGTGTAGTACGGGTCAGTTTGACGTCGGATCCACTTCAGCGGCGGTAGGTACACCCCAGCCTCCGCCACCGGCAGTCTCGATCCGCAGGCGATCGCCGCATTGTATTTGCAAACTGACTTTGGCCGGTAGCGGCGTATCGTTGAGCCAATTGGCCCCCTTTTCACCGGCGCCTCCGCCGGCAACGCCCCACGGCGCATGGCGACGGCGCTCGCTGAGTATGGTCGCTTGCGCGGGCGCCAGAAATTCGAATTCGCGCACGATGCCGTCGCCGCCGGGGCGACGTCCCGTGCCCCCCGAACCGCGCCGCACCTGGTAGCGCCGCATTCGCAATGGGTACAACATTTCCAACACTTCGATGGGCGTGTTCAACGTATTGGTCATGTGGGTCTGTACGGCGCTCAGCCCGCCGCCGTTACGTCCCGCGCCCATGCCACCACCAATGGTTTCGTAATAGTCCCAACTTCCGGTTTTGCGGCGCGCACCCAGGGCAACGTTGTTCATACTACCGTGGCTCGCAGCCGGGATCTTGTCCGGCAATGCCTGCACCAAGGCGCCGCATACGACGTCGACCACGCGCGTACTGGTTTCCACGTTGCCGGCCGCAACTGCGGCCGGCCGACGGGCGTGCAACAAACTGCCACGCGGCACATGTAGACGAATAGGTCGGAAGCTACCGGCCGCCGCCGGCGTCTGCGGCGGCATCAAACAACGAAACACGTAATACACCGCAGCTGCTGCCACCGACAGCGGACAATTGATGTTGCCGGCCACTTGCGCTGCGGTGCCGTCGAAATCCAATATCACGTCGCCGTCGCTCACCTGAGCCCGCACAGCGATGACAATGTCCTCGTTGCCCTGACCATCGTCGTCCATGTAATCCGCAAACCGATACTGGCCATCCGGAATCTGCCGCAAAGCGTCACGGGCAAGCACTTCTGCGTAATCGTTGAGCGCCTCCAGGGCCTGCCCATACGAATCCGGACCCATTCGCTGCACCAACGCCGTGAGCCGCTGGACACCGGTGCGATTGGCACTGATCTGGGCCGCAAAATCGCCCCGGGCGTTTTGCTCATTGGCGGTTTTCGCGGTCAAGGTCCGCAATAAATCTTCATCCACGGCACCGCCGCGCAGCAGGTAGGACGGCGGAATCACCATCCCTTCTTCGTCAAGAGTCCGTGAAATCGGCATCGAACCGGGCGTCGTGGAACCGATGTCGGCGTGATGGGCGCGATTGGCGACGAAGCCGCATAAATGCTGGTCGACGAATACGGGCGCAATCAAGGTGACGTCGGGAAGATGTGTGCCACCCAGGAACGGATCGTTGACGATCACCATATCGTCACGACGCCAGGACACCTGAGCAACGATATCCGCCATGGCGTACGCCATACTGCCCAGATGCACGGGGATGTGGGCAGCTTGTGCGCACAATTTCCCGTCGGCGTCGAAAACCGCGCAGGAGAAATCCAGCCGATCCTTGATGTTCGGAGAAAATGACGTTCGCCGCAGCACGGCGCCCATTTCGTCGCAGATGGCGTTGACGCGACTTGAGAAAATGCTGAGCTCCACCGGATCCATAGCGGCGATGTTAGCAGACAAGTTTTTTTACGTTCCTCTCATGGTCATTGCACCGGGCGCCGCGGCCCATATAATTACCACTTTTTTTGTTAGCATTACAAAGTCCGAGTGCGGACAATCATAATCTCCGGGGAGACGTTATGAACCCGTTGAAGAATCATTTCGGGCAGCCGGCGCAAGCGCAGCACCCCGTAGGTCGGGTTAGCGAAGCGTAACCCGACAATGCATCTGCAGCGGATCGATCACATTGCGCGCGGCATTCACCATTGTCGGGTTCGCCCTCCGGGCTTAACCCGACCTACGTACTTCGACTTCGTGCAAGTGCCAGCGCAAGCGCAGCATCCCGTAGGTCGGGTTAGCGAAGCGTAACCCGACAATGCATCTGCAGCGGATTGACCACATTGCGCGCGGCATTCACCATTGTCGGGTTCGCCCTCCGGGCTTAACCCGACCTACGTACTTCGACTTCGTGCAAGTGCCAGCGCAAGCGCAGCATCCCGTAGGTCGGGTTAGCGAAGCGTAACCCGACAATGCATCTGCAGCGGATCGATCGGATTGTGCGTGGCATTCACCATTGTCGGGTTCGCCCTCCGGGCTTAACCCGACCTACGTACTGATCGTCGGCCGCCCACGCGCTGGTGCAGTCGGGCGAGGGAGGGTTGGCGGTGATCGACATGGGCACATGGCGCGGCACCATCACCCTGCTCAATAAGCGGGTGCCGCTATGACCGAACCAGAAAGAAGGTGCCGGGGTATGGTGCAGTCGACCAATGACCAAAAGCGACAGCGCGAACGGTCGCCCTGATGGCGTCGTGGCCGAATACCGCACTCGATTCCCATGCCGTCCGGGATGACAGCTTACGGACTCGGGCTGCCCCATTTGATCTGCAGCGCCAATGCACCGGCTTCGAACGGGCTGCAGGCCAAGTTTGTCGTTTAAGCGCTGTCCATCTTGTTGAAAATCCTCGGCGCCCTCGCTAGACTCGATTTTTTCCGGCAGTCTCGGCAGGGACTGCCGTTTGTTTTTGGCTTGCGGTAATCGAATGTCCGAACACTTGATGAACACCTATGCCAGATTGCCGGTACGCTTCGCCCGTGGCGAAGGCGTCTGGCTTTGGGACGAAAACGGCAACCGCTACCTGGACGCGCTGTGCGGTATCGCCGTGTGCGGCCTGGGCCATGCCCATCCCGAAGTGGCTGACGCCGTGTGCGAACAGGCACGCACGCTGATCCATACCTCGAACATTTACGGCATCGCCCATCAACAGTCGCTCGCGGACCGCCTGGTGGCGCTATCAGGCATGGAGCAGGTGTTTTTCAGCAACTCCGGCGCTGAAGCCAACGAGGCGGCGTTGAAGTTGGCGCGTCTGTATGCCAACCGAAATGAGATTCGCGATCCGCAGGTAGTCGTGTTGGACGGCAGCTTCCACGGCCGCACCATGGCGACTCTGGCCGCCACCGGTAATCGTAAAATTCAAGCCGGTTTCGAACCGCTGGTGCCCGGATTTCTGCGTGCGCCCTACGACGATCTGGCTGCGTTGGAAGAACTCGCCGACGCCCACGACAACATCGTCGCCATCCTGGTGGAGCCGGTGCTCGGCGAAGGCGGCATCGTCGTACCGGACGACCAATATCTGAACGGCGTGCGCGCTCTGTGTGACCGCCACGGTTGGCTGATGATGCTGGACGAAATCCAGACCGGAATGTGTCGAACCGGGCGCTGGTTCGGCTTCCAGCACAACGGCATCCTGCCCGACGTCCTCACCCTGGCCAAAGCGTTGGGCAACGGTGTGCCCATCGGTGCTTGCCTGGCGCGCGGTCCGGCAGCCGGGGTGTTTCAGCCGGGCAACCATGGCTCGACCTTCGGCGGCAATCCGCTGGCGTGCCGTACCGGATTGAGCGTGGTGGAAGTTCTCGAACGCGATCGACTCGAACAGCGCGCCGAAATCCTGGGTACACGCATGGCCGACGGCTTTCGCGGGCAGTTGAGTTCCCTTCAGGGCGTAGTGCAGATTCGCAGCAAAGGCCTCATGTTCGGCATCGAGCTGGACCGCCCCGCCGGTGAACTGGTACGCAGGGCGTTGGATAAAGGTTTGTTGATCAACGTCACCGCAGACAAGAGCATCCGCCTGTTGCCGGCACTGATCACCAGCGACGCCGAGGCGGAGCAAATCGTGGACATGGTCTGCGCCCTGGTCCGGGAGTTCGTCGCGGCATGAACTTGCATTCCTCGCCCATGGGTGTCCGTCATTTCCTGACCTTGATGGACATGAGCGCGGTGGAATTGCACCGTCTGCTGCGTCGGGCGGTGGAACTCAAGGCGATGCAGAAAGTCGGTCATCTCCACGAGCCACTCAAGAACCGCACACTGGCGATGGTATTCGAAAAATCATCGACCCGGACGCGGGTGTCGTTTGAAACCGCAATGATCCAGTTCGGCGGCCAGGCGATATTCCTGTCACCGCGCGATACGCAGCTGGGCCGCGGCGAACCGGTCGAGGACAGCGCCCGGGTGCTGTCGCGGATGGTGGACGTCGTCATGATCCGCACGTACGAACATGAGAAAATCGAACGTTTCGCCCAATATTCCTCGGTGCCGGTGATCAACGCCTTGACCGATCTCTACCACCCGTGTCAGCTGCTGGCGGACATGCAAACGTTCCTCGAGCACCGCGGCGAGATCCAGGGCAAGACGGTATGCTGGATCGGCGATGGCAACAACATGTGCCATTCCTACATCAATGCCGCACGCCAATTCGATTTTCATCTCAATATCGCCTGCCCCGAGGGGTTTGCGCCCAACCCGGCAATCCTCGCCGCTGCCGGCGACCGGGTGCAGGTAGCGACGACACCACAGGATGCCGCCAGGGGTGCGGATCTGGTCGTGACCGATGTCTGGACCAGCATGGGCCAGGAAGGCGAGACCGATACCCGCGCCGACGCTTTCCGCGACTATCGCGTAGATCATGCGATCATGTCGCAGGCCGGA
The DNA here is from genome assembly GCA_963849825.1 of uncultured Gammaproteobacteria bacterium. Lineage (GTDB taxonomy): Bacteria > Pseudomonadota > Gammaproteobacteria > JASBUN01 > JASBUN01 > CAVXJN01. The sequence continues at coordinate 349,277 of CAWKIK010000003.1, forward strand.
CCCGACGCCCTGTTCATGCACTGTCTGCCGGCCCACCGCGGCGAAGAAGTGACTGCGGACGTCATCGATGGACCGCAGAGCGTGGTCTGGGACGAAGCGGAAAACAGGCTTCACGCCCAGAAGGCATTGCTTGAATTCTTGATGGCCTGAATCAGGGAGACGCTATGCTCGGCCGTGCGTGTGCGCTGCTCGCATCCACCATCCTATCGATCCTCAGCCCGGCGCACGCCGACGACATCCACGTCGCCGTGGCGGCCAATTTCCAAGCCACTTTGAAATCCCTGGTTCGACGCTTCGAACAGCAAACGGGGGATCGCCTCCTCATCAGTACCGGTTCGACCGGCAAGCTCTACGCTCAGATCCGTCAGGGCGCGCCGTTCGAGGTCTTCCTCGCCGCCGACGTCAAACGCCCCGCATTATTGGAGCAGCAAGGTTTCGCAATCCGAGGCACCCGCTTCACCTACGCCCTGGGCAAGCTGGTGCTTTGGAGCCGCGATTCCGACAAGGTCGACCAAAACGGCCAAGCATTGCGCGACGGCAATATCCTGCGCCTGGCCATCGCCAACCCCAAGACCGCGCCCTACGGCCGCGCCGCGCAGCAGACGTTGAACGCCATGGGGCTGTGGCATGACTGGCAGGCGCGGTTGGTGCGCGGCGAAAATGTCGGTCAGACCATGCAGTTTGCCGTCACTGGCAATGTCGACGCAGCGTTTGTGGCGCTGGCACAGGTGCCGCAATCGGACGGCCGGCCCAGCGGCAGTGTATGGATCGTTCCGGAATCGGACTACCAACCCATCGAGCAACAAGCCGTGCTGCTGCGAACAGAAGGTTCGGAGAAAGCCGCCCGAAGGTTTCTGCAGTTTCTGCAGTCCGACGACGCAAGAAAATGGATCGCGCGGGAAGGCTATGGCGTGGTCGCGCGCTAACTCTGCGCTTTGACAGAGCCCGGCAGCGCGCCATCGGGTAGAAGGTTCGGATCGGGAAGTTGATCGAGGCGCGCGACCAGACGCCGTAACAGTTCGACGACCTCCTCCTGTTGCGCGGCGCTCAGCGCGTCCACCAGTCCACAGGCCTCACAACTGCGCTGGGCAACGGCCTGCTCCACCAGGTCCAGTCCCGCTGCAGTCAATTGCACCATGACCCGGCGCCGATCCTCGGCCGCCGCTGTCCGCTCCACCAGGCCACGTTCCTGCAGTCGATCGAGACGGTGGGTCATGCCGGAACAGGTCAGCAAGACGCTGCGGGCGAGATCGCCTGCGGATAGCACGAACGGGTCGCCCTGCCGACGCAGCGTCGCAAGTACGTCGAATTCCCAGGGCTGCAAGCCGAAGGGCGCAAAACTGGCGGCGGCGTGCTGTTCCACGTATTTGCCCAGCAGCACCAGACGCATGGTGATGGCAGCGCCTGACCAGTCCAGATCGGGTCGTTCCCGCTGCCAATCAGCCAGGGCCCGGTCGATGCGATCGCGGAGCTCGGTCATGGACAGAGCCTAGCATATATTTCGATATCGAGATATTCGACGCCGAAACATTCTTGTGCCATGCTAGACGCTCGCACTGCCTATCGGCGCGCGGCTTTGGCCCATATTGCCATCCCACAATGAACAACTCAGGAAAACTCCGATGATCAAGCGCCTCATCGCCGTTATTGTCCTATTGGTCCTGATCTTTGGTGGTATTTTCGGTTGGAAATATCTACAGATCCAAGGGATGATCGCGCAAATGTCGAAGCCGCGACCGCCCGCGACCATCGCATCGGCAGAGGTCAAACGCGAGACCTGGCACCCTTCCCTTGACGCGGTTGGCAGCCTGACGGCGGTGCAGGGCGTCGATGTCAGCAGCGAAGTCATGGGTACCGTCAGCGATATTCGATTCGAGTCGAGTTCACGGGTCGAGAAAGGGGCGGTGTTGGTAACACTCGACGACGAAGTGGATCGCGCCACCCTGGCTGGGCTGAAAGCGGATCTTCGTCTAGCCCAAATCCAGTTCCAGCGCGCCTCGAACCTGCTTTCAAGCAAAGCCGTGTCCAAATCCAATTACGACGAAGCCCAGGCCAAGCAAGAAGCGGCTCAGGCTCACGTGGCGGAACAGCAAGCCACCATCGACAAGAAGACGATCCGCGCGCCGTTTGCCGGAGTGTTGGGGATTCGCCAGGTGGACATCGGCGAATATCTGCAGCCGGGGGCCAAGATCGTGCGACTGTTGATGCTCGATCCGATCTACGTCGATTACTCCCTGCCGGAAGCGAAATATCAGGAACTCAGCGAAGGCCAGAAAGTGACCGTGCGCACGCCCGCCTATCCGGATCAAGACTTTACTGGCGAGGTAACCGCCATTGACTCGGGCATCACTGAAGGCACGCGCACGATCCGGGTCCGCGCGACATTGAATAATCCAGACGGGCGCTTGCGGCCCGGCATGTTCGCGGAGGTCTCCACCACCAAACCGACACCCTTAGAAGTACTGACCGTACCGCGCACCGCAATCAGCTACAACACCTATGGCGATTTCGTCTACCGCATACAGGAAAGCGATGACCCGCAACAAGGTGATGACAAAAAGCTGGTGGTCAAACGCCAACAAGTCCAAACCGGCGATGTGCGCGAGGGCCGGGTTCAGGTTACTAAAGGCCTGAACGCGGGTGACCGCGTAGTGCGTGCCGGGCTGGTGAAATTGCGCGACGGCCAGCCGGTCAAGATCGACAATTCGGTGGAACTGGACGACACGAAGGTCCACTCACCATGAAATTCACCGATATCTTCATTCGGCGGCCGGTTCTGGCTACCGTCATCAGCTTGTTGATCCTGATCATCGGCGTGCGCTCGCTGCTGTCGCTCGAAGTCCGGCAGTATCCGGAATTGAAAAACACGGTGGTCACGGTCACCACCAGTTATCCTGGCGCCAGTTCAGGCCTGGTCAAAGGTTTCGTAACGACCCCACTACAGCAAGCGATGGCCGAGGCCGACGGCATCGATTATCTGTTCGCCACCAGCTCTCAGGGCACCTCGAAGATCGAGGCGCATATGAAGCTGAACTACGATCCGAACGCGGCGGTGTCCGAAATCCAGGCCAAGGTTGCCAGTCAGCGCAATGTGCTACCGGCCGACGCCGAGGACCCGGTGATCGATTCCACAACCGGCGATTCCACGGCGCTCATGTACATCGCCTTTTTCAGTAACGAGACGCCGCGTCCGCAAATCACCGACTATGTGCTGCGCGTGGTGCAACCGCAGATCCAAGCCTTGCCGGGCGTCGCCAAAGCGCGTCTTTTTGGGCAGCAATTCGCACTACGTGTATGGCTCGATCCGGACCGCATGTCGGCTTTGGGTGTCACCGCTCAGGACGTCGCCGATGTGCTGCGCGCGAATAACTATTTGGCCGGCATCGGCTCAACCAAAGGCAAATATGTATCGGTCGACTTGACAGCCAACACCGACGTCGGCGACCCAAAGGATTTCAGCAATCTGGTCATACGATCCAGCAATGGCACCTTGGTCCGATTGGGCGACATCGCCAAGACCGAATTGGGCGCCGAAGATTACAATTCCACTGCCTGGTATAAAGGCGTTCCGGCTGTGTTTCTGGGCATCGAGCCGGCCCCGGGCGCCAATCCGCTCACCGTCGCGCAATTGGTGAACGAGCAAATACCCAAAATACGCGCCGCTCTGCCGGAAGGTATCGACGTTAAGATCCCGTATGATGCAAGCAAATTCATCGAAGATTCCATCAACGAGGTCTACGCTACCATCGCCGAAGCAGTAGTGATCGTATTGCTGGTTGTGTACCTCACGCTGGGCTCCTTTCGCGCCGCCGCAGTACCGGCCATCGCGGTACCGTTGTCGCTCATCGGAGCCGCCTTCATCATGCTGTTGCTGGGCTACTCTCTGAACCTGCTTACGCTGCTGTCACTCGTACTGGCGATCGGCCTGGTCGTGGACGACGCCATTATCGTCGTCGAAAACGTGCATCGTCATATCGAGCGCGGGGAAACCAAATTCGATGCCGCCATCCACGGTGCGCGGGAACTGGCAGTGCCCATCATTGCCATGACCACTACGCTGCTGGCGGTATACGCGCCCATAGGCTTCATGGGCGGACTGGTGGGCACGCTGTTCACCGAATTTGCGTTCAGCCTGACCGCGGCAGTGCTGATCTCGGGCGTTGTCGCACTCACCTTCTCTCCGATGCTGTCGTCCAAGGTACTCAAGCCCCACGGCGGCGAAGGCAAGTTTGAACAGCGCGTAGAGGCGGCGTTCAATTGGCTTTCCGACCGATATCAGCGGGCGCTGCACTCGTCCTTGAAGACGATTTCGGTGAGCGTAGTGTTCGCGGTAGTGGTGCTGGCATCGATCTATTTCATGTTTATCACCAGTCAAAAGGAGCTGGCGCCAACCGAAGATCAAAGCATCATTTTCTTCCAGGCGACGGGGCCGCGTACCGCCACCTTGGACTACCACGAGGCCTATGCACGCGAGATCCAGTCGCTGTTCGAAACTTTCCCCGAATACAACGACAGTTTTTATTTGCTGGGCCGTACTCCGGATACCGTATTTGGCGGCTTCAAACTCAAGTCGGTCGGCGAACGTGAGCGTTCGCAAATGGCGCTACAGCCGGAAGTCCAGAAAAAGCTCGATGGTGTCGCAGGTTTCCAGATCGCAGTTTTCCCCAGACCGAGTCTTCCCGGTTCCAGCGGTGGGCTGCCAGTCCAGTTTGTCATGACCAGCGATCGAAGTTACGAGGAAATGGCCGGCGTGGCGGACCAGCTCATTGGCCGCGCCATGGGCAGCGGCAATTTCATGTTTCTGAAAAAATCCGTGACCATCGACCGCCCAGTGGTCAACGTCAAAGTGGATCGCAACCGTGCGGGCGACCTGGGCATCACCATGGCCGACATCGGCCGCAATCTCGGCAATATGCTCGGTGGCGGTTACGTCAACCGCTTCAGTATGGAGGGACGCAGCTACAAGGTGATCCCCCAGGTAGCTAGACAATTCCGGCTCGATGCCGACATGCTCAAGCACTATTACATCAGGGCCGGAAACGGTCAGCTGGTCCCGTTGTCGTCGGTGGTGTCCCTGGTCGATACAGTCGAGCCTTCCGATCGTCCGCAATTCCAGCAGCTCAATGCTCTCACCATCGAAGGGGTGCCGCTGCCCGGTGTCGCTATGGGAGATGCGTTGAACTATCTGGAAGCACAGGCGGCGGAACTGTTCCCGAAAGGTTTCTCGTTTGACTATATGGGAGACTCGCGCCAATACGCGCAGCAGGGTAGCGCTTTGGTGGTAACGTTCTTCCTGTCGTTGATCGTAATTTACCTGGTGTTGGCAGCGCAGTTCGAAAGCTGGCGCGACCCGGCGATCATCCTGGTTTCGGTACCGCTGTCGATCGCGGGCGCCATGGCGTTCATCACCCTAGGCGCGGCCTCCGTCAACATCTATACGCAGGTCGGGTTGATCACCCTGATCGGCGTGGTGGCGAAGAACGGCATCTTGATCGTCGAGTTCGCCAATCAGCTACAAACCCGTGAAGGATTGTCCAAACGTGAAGCCGTGGAAAAGGCGGCTGCGATCCGGTTGCGGCCGATTCTCATGACCTCGGTGGCATTGATCGTCGCCATGGTCCCGCTGCTTACTGCTTCGGGACCGGGCGCCGTAAGCCGCTTCGATATCGGCTTGACCATCGCCACCGGTCTCGGCATCGGCACTCTGTTCACGCTGTTCGTGCTCCCGGCGTTCTACGTGCTGATCGCCCGGGATCACAGCGCCGGCAAAACCACCGACCCTGAACTGCCGCACAGCGACGCGTCATAGCTGCACCTGCACAAATCCCTAACCGCACCCAGGACTTGCCTGGGCGCGGTTAGGCGCGCAGGATTCAAGCCGTATAATCCATATTCGGTTTTTTGGATAGGCCCTCGTCTTGGAGCAACTTCAACTAGCACCGCTGTGGCTGACGCTCAAGCTCGCCACGGTGACAACCATCGCATTGCTCACGTTCGGCACGCCGCTGGCATGGTGGCTGTCGCGCACTCGCTCACGGGCCAAAACAGCGATCGAAGCGATCGTCGCCCTGCCCTTGGTGCTGCCGCCCACGGTGCTTGGTTTCTACCTGCTGATCGGGCTCGGGCCCAACGGGATCGTCGGCGCCCCCTGGCATGCCGTGTCCGGTTCCGGACTGGCGTTCACTTTCCCTGGCCTGGTGATCGGTTCGGTACTCTATTCGATGCCGTTCGTGGTACAGCCACTGCAGAACGCCTTCGAAGCGGTCGGCGAGCGCTGGTTGGAAGCGGCTGCGAGCTTGCGCGCCTCGCCCTTGGACGCGTTTTTCTCGGTCGTCGCGCCCTTGTCCCGCGGCGGCTTCGTTACCGCCGCGACCCTGGGTTTCGCTCACACAGTGGGCGAATTCGGCGTCGTGCTGATGATCGGTGGCAACATTCCCGGTCGGACTCAAGTACTGTCCATCGCCATTTACGATCATGTTGAAACCCTGGAATACACCCAGGCCCACCTGCTCGCCGCGGGGTTGTTGGTGTTCTCGTTCCTGGTCCTTTTCTCGGTGTACCGGATCAATCGCAATTGGCGTTTGAGCGGATTACGTTGATGCTCGAAGCGCGTTTTCAATTGTCGCTGCAGTCATTTGAATTAAATTCCGAACTGCGTATACCGCCGCGCGGTGTCACCGCCGTGTTCGGCCGTTCCGGCAGCGGCAAGACCACGCTACTGCGCTGCATTGCGGGACTGGAACGACGCGCACGAGGTTATTTGCGGCTTAACGACAAAGTCTGGCAGGACGACCAGGCGGGAATATTCGTACCGGCTCACCACCGGCCTTTCGGTTTCGTGTTCCAAGACGGGCGCTTGTTTCCACATCTGAAAGTTGCCGAGAATCTCGACTATGGCCAAAAGCGTACCGGCAATGTCGACTTACAACATCGCGCCGGCGTGGTGGAACTGCTCGGGCTCGGAACGCTACAGGGCCACTACCCGCACCAGTTGTCCGGCGGCGAGCAACAGCGCGTCGCCATCGGCAGAGCGTTGCTCACGCGGCCACGCCTGCTGCTATTGGATGAACCGCTCGCATCTCTCGACCTCCAGCACAAGGATGAGATCCTGCCGTATCTGGATGATCTTCACGGCACCCTGGAGATCCCGATGCTGTATGTCAGCCATTCTCCCGACGAAGTGCTACGCCTTGCGGATTACCTCATTCTCCTGGACGGAGGACGAGTCGATGCCCATGGACCGCTGAACGAAATGCTGGCGAGGCTGGACCTGCCCCTGTCCCAGAGCCGCGAAGCCGCTGCGGTCGTACCGGCAACCGTGAGCGCATATGACTCGCGGCACCAATTGGCTGATCTGGTTTTCGACGGTGGCTGCCTGCGGGTCGCCCATCCCGGAATTGCGCCGGACCGGCAGGTCCGCGTATTGATTCACGCCCGCGATGTCAGCCTGGCGCTGACCAGAGCCCGGGACAGTAGTATTCTGAACATCTTCGAAGCGACCGTATTGGATCAACAGAGTCGCGGCGGCGGACAGGTAACGGTCAGTGTCCAGGTCGGCGGCACAGTGTTGCTGGCGCGCATTACTGCGCTTTCGAGCGAACGTCTCGGCATCCGACCGGGGCTGCGGCTGTACGCTCAAATCAAGAGCGTCGCACTCGGTTGAGACCGGCAAGAGTTTGCGTCACAGCAATGCCTGCAGATCGTTAGGCCGGTAAAAATAAGAAAGTTCAGCCATGCCCGGCGCCATCTCGCCCGCGAATGTCATGCCCAGAACCGCGCTTTTTCTGAACCGGATCCGCACGCCGTTGCCACCAGACAGCAGATTCGCCGCCCACGAACTCATATCCGGCTCGTGGCCTACACACATCAAGGATTGACCAACGTCGTGCTTGCGCAGTCCCGCGAGCAATTCAGTTACGTCGTACCCACCATCCAGAACCTGCAGTTCGACCGGTTCCGGCAGCCCGAGGATTTGAGCCGTGATCTCTGCGGTTTCCAGCGCCCGCAGCCGGGGACTGGCAAACACGCGATCGGGGCGACAACCAAGTTTGCGCAATGCCATAGCGACCTTTTCCTGCGCCTTACTGCCTTTCTTGGTCAGCGGGCGAAGCGAGTCTTCCGCATAACCGTCTGCGGATTCCGCGTCTGCGTGACGCACCAAAATCAGCTCCATGCTAGTAGCTCCGGTCGTGGTCTGACACTGGATACAAAGGATTGCACACTCGCGCACGCTTGTCGCGCAGGGCCATGCAAACTATGACCGCATCAGGCATACTGGAATCAGCGCAATCAACAGGATCACCCTCATGTGCCGCATGGCTGCCTATCTGGGCCCGGAGCTCGCGCTGTCGCAATTTCTGTTCGATCCGCCCCACAACTTGCTGGTGCAGGCGCGCCAGCCCGGCGAGTTGCATTACACTACAGTAAACGCGGACGGTTACGGGCTCGGCTGGTATCCGCAAGATGATGCGCCGGCAATTTATGTCTGCCCGCTGCCCATCTGGTCGGACCCGAACCTCAAACATCTTGCGCGTAGCCTGCGCAGCGAGCTCTGGTTCGGCAATGTACGCAGCGCCACGCCGGACCTCGGCGTCGGCTTCGCCAACACCCAACCGTTCGCGGCCGACAATCTGATGCTCATGCACAACGGTTTCATTCGCGATTTCCGTGCCCGGGTTCGACCAAGATTGCACGCTTATCTCGATCCGCGCATCCAATCCGACATCCGCGGCGACACCGATTCCGAATTTCTTTGGGCCCTGTTGCGCCACCAACTCAGCGGTGGCGGCACCACGATCGAAACAGCTGTGGCGGAAATGTTTGAACTGTTGAGCGACTGGATCGGCAACGGCGCCGCCATGCTCAATCTTCTCATCACCGACGGCGAACAAGTCTACGCTTCGCGCCATGCCATCAACGATGCCTGTCCATCTTTGTACTTCACCACCGACGATGAAGATTTTCCCGGTGGTCAGCTGGTGGCGTCGGAACGACTCACCGACGAAAGCTATTGGCACAGCGTGCCGGATCATACGATTCTGATCCTTGATCGGGAACAGCCGCCGGAGTTACTCGCCATTTAAGCGCGCAAGCGGCGTTCGGTGTCGCGCCTGACGATGCCCTGGTATGCTGATTGCATCGTTATACCCAGCGACTCTCCATGAACGAATCGGTCTTTCACGAAATCCTGGTGCTGCTCGCGGTCGCGGTGATCGCGGTGGCCGTGTTCCGGCGCTTTCGACTGCCACCGATATTGGGCTATCTGACGGTCGGCGTGTTGGTCGGCCCTTTCGGTCTGCAATGGATACCGGATACGCAGGATACGCGCTTCTTGGCGGAGTTTGGCGTCGTCTTTTTGCTGTTCACCATCGGTTTGGAATTCTCGGTACCGCGGCTGCTGGCCATGAAGAGCACCGTATTGGGGCTCGGCGGCACACAGGTGGTAATCAGCGCCGCATTGGCGGGAACTGTGGCCTGGGCGGTGGGAGTGCCCTGGCAGGGCGCATTAATCGTCGGCGGGGTGCTTGCCGTTTCCTCCACCGCAATTGTGATCAAACAGCTCACCGAGCAGCTGGAGATCAATTCCCGCCACGGTCACAACGCAGTCGGGATTTTGTTGTTCCAGGACTTGGCGGTCATTCCGTTTCTGGTGCTGATTCCGATTTTGTCGGCGGACAGCAGCGGCTGGGCATTTGCACCGTTGCTGGTAGCTTTGCTGAAGAGCGCGCTGGCGTTTGCCGCCATGCTGGCTGTGGGGCGTTGGCTGCTGCGCCCGTTGTTTCGCGAGATTGCCGCCGCCCGTTCCGCCGAGTTGTTCGTGTTGACGGTTTTGCTGGTCAGCCTGACCGCCGCCTGGGCCACTCACCTGGCCGGCCTATCATTGGCATTGGGCGGTTTCATTGCTGGAGCCATGCTCGGTGAAACGGAATTCCGCCATCAGGTTGAAGCCGATATCCGGCCGTTCCGCGACGTGCTGCTGGGACTGTTCTTCATCACGATCGGCATGTTGTTGGACCTGCGCGGGTTGCTGCACCTGTGGCCGTGGGTTTTGCTGACCTTGGCGGGGCTGGTGGTCGTGAAGGCGATTTTGATTACGGCTCTGTGCCGCGCATTCGGCAATGAGGCGGGCGTCGCGGTGCGCACAGGAATCGTACTGGCCCAGGGCGGAGAGTTTGGATTCGCGCTGCTGTCGCTGGCCATAACCGCGGAGTTGATCGGTTTTCGCACCGGCCAAGTGCTACTTGGCGCTACGCTGTTGAGCATGGCGCTGGCGCCGTTCCTGATCCGCTTCAACGGTTACGCCGCGAAATATCTGTTCGCCAAAAGCTACATCCGCAACCGCGTACGCCTGGAAGCGGACATCGCGCACGATCTGCGCGGCCTGCACGACCACGTCATCATCTGCGGTTACGGCCGCATCGGTCAGAACATCGGCCGATTTCTCGAACACGAAGGCTTTCCCTACGCTGCGCTGGATCTCGATCCATATCGTGTGCGCGAGGCCCGCGCCGCCGGGGAGACGGTGTTCTACGGCGACTCGACCCACACGGAAATACTGCAAGCCGCCGGGATCGGCAGGGCGAGGGCGCTGGTGTTGAGCTTCGACGACGCACCCGCCTCCATGAAAATTCTGGCCCGAGTACGGGAAAACTATCCGGAACTTCCAATCCTGGTGCGTTCGCGGGACGACTCCGCCTTGGAGAGCCTGCAGCGATTGGGCGCCACCGAAGTGGTGCCCGAAATTCTCGAAGGCAGCCTGATGCTGGCATCCCATTTGCTGTACCTGCTCAACGTACCGGTGTCCACTATCGTGCGACGGGTTCGGGAAGTGCGCTCGGACCGTTACCGCTTGTTGCGGGGTTTCTTTCCCGGCGAGGAGGCTGTTCCAATCGAGGCTTCGGAGGGCCAACGGGAACGCTTGCATGCCGTGACATTGCCCGACGGCGCGGCGGCGGTGGGCCGCAGAATCGGCGATCTTTCGCTGGACGACTGCACTGTCACGGTAACAGCCGTGCGTCACGAGGGTGTACGCAGCGCGCGGCCGACGCCGGATCTCACCTTGAGCACTGGCGACGTACTGGTGCTGTACGGGACGCCACAGGATCTAGAGCGTGCGGAATCGAGGCTGCTCAAGGGATGATGAACACACCCATGGCAACTGTATAATCCGGCCATGATTGAACACCGGTCACACGATTACATCGGGCGCATGGCGAAATTCATGATCGTCGGCGCCTGGGTGCTGATCCTGGCCTTGCTTACATTATTCTTTTCCCATTGGTGGGAGCATGAGCGCAATCCCAATCGAGTGCTGCAAACGCAGATCGACGGCGCGTCGCGCCAGGTGGTGCTGCAACGTAACCGTTTCGGCCATTACCTGGCCACCGGCGCCATCAACGGCACGCCGGTGACGTTCCTCCTCGACACCGGTGCGACGCAGATTTCCATTCCCGGGAATCTGGCGCGCGATCTGGGCCTGAAGCCGGGTCCGGCGTATGGCGTCAGTACGGCCAACGGCACCATCACCGTGCGCGGCACCTGGGTCCCGGAACTATCGCTGGGACCGATCGTGTTGCACGATGTGCGCGCCAACATCAACCCCTACATGGACGGCGACGAAGTGTTGCTCGGCATGAGCGCATTGGCGAACCTGGAATTCAGCCAACGTGGCGACCGTTTGACCCTGAAACAAATGCCCGAATAACAGCCCATAAGGAAGACGCTTGTGGAAGTGCATGACAATTGGATCGCGAAACTGACGCAATGGAGCGGTGATCTCTCCGGTTTACTGTGGAACAACTACCTCACCCTGGCGCTTTTAGTCGGCACCGGGTTGTACCTCACTATCCGTTTGCGCTTGGTACAGATCTTCGGATTTCGTCATTCCCTGGCGCTGATCTCCGGCAAATACAGCAGTCACAAGGACGTCGGCGAAGTATCACATTTCCAGGCGCTGGCGACGGCGCTTTCGGCGACGGTCGGTACCGGCAATATCGCAGGTGTCGCCACCGCCATCGCCTTGGGTGGACCTGGGGCGCTGTTCTGGATGTGGGTGACGGCATTCGTTGGTATGGCAACCAAGTTTGCCGAGTGCAGCCTATCGCTCAAGTTCCGGGAAGTGGCCCCCGACGGCAAGGTGGCGGGCGGCCCCATGTACACGCTGCTGCATGGCTTGCACATGAAACGGACCGCAGTGCTGTTCGCATCCTTTGCCATGATCGCCTCGTTCGGCATCGGCAACATGGTTCAGGCCAACTCCGTCGTGGACGGTCTCGGTTATGTATTCGCCCCGCTGCTCCAGCAGGCCGGCACCACGGAGCAACAGGCACGCATGCTGTTCGATTCGCAATACGCGTGGATCGTGGGCGTGATCATGGCCGTGTTGGTGGGGCTGGTGATCATCGGCGGGGTCAAGCGCATTGGCAAGGTTGCGGGCACGCTGGTGCCGTTCATGGCGATTATGTATGTGACCGCGGCGCTGATCGTACTGGGCAATCATCTGAGCGAAATTCCCGCCGCTTTCGGCACTATTTTCAATTATGCGTTGAATCCCTGGGCGGTAGGCGGCGCAGTGGTCGGCGAAGCGATGCGCTGGGGTGTGGCCCGCGGCTTGTTTTCCAATGAAGCAGGGCTGGGGTCCTCTCCCATGGCCCATGCCGCGGCACGCACCAACGAACCGGCGCGCGAAGGACTTGTGGCGATGATGGAACCGTTCATCGACACCTTGGTGATCTGCACCATGACCGGTCTGGTGATCGTGGTCAGTGGCGCCTGGGGTGACGCTCGACCTGCCGACCTGAACGGCGCAGCATTGACGGCGCACGCCTTCAGCCAGACCCTCGAGCGCAGCGGATCCGCGATAGTAGGCGTCGGCCTGACGTTGTTCGCATTTTCCACCATGATCGCCTGGTCCTATTACGGCGATCGCTGCGCCCATTTTCTTTTCGGAGAGGGCGCGGTTCTGCCCTACCGGGTGGTCTACGTGGTCCTGGTGGTCGTCGGCGCGACGGTGCCGCTGCAGCTTGTCTGGAATCTTGCCGACATCACCAACATTCTGATGGCGGCGCCCAATTTATTGGGTTTGGTGCTGTTGGCGGGGCTGGTCAAACGCATGCGCGACGATTATTTTACGCGCCGGCCGGGGCGAGCCGCGAAATAAACGCGGGCCCACCATGCGCATTCCACTACCTGCAAGCGAAGTGATCCGGGCCAATGTCCGCGCCGCGCTGGCCGAAGACGTGGGCACCGGCGATCTCACCGCCGCATTGGTGCCGGAGCAAGCCAGCGCCGAGGCGAGCGTCATCTGCCGTGAAGACGCTGTCGTTTGCGGCTGCACCTGGTTCGATTCGGTGTTCGCAGAATTGAACCCCGGCGTCCTCGTCCAATGGTCGGTGGCCGACGGCGACGCCGTACACGCCGAACAGACCTTGTGCACCCTGCGCGGTCCGGCACGCGCGCTGCTCACCGGGGAACGGGCGGCGCTCAACTTTCTCCAGACTCTTTCCGGCACCGCGACCGTGGTGCGCCGCTACGCCGACGCGCTGGCTGGCGCCAATACCCGTTTGTTGGACACGCGCAAGACTATTCCCGGCCTGCGCGAAGCGCAAAAATACGCGGTGCGCGCAGCGGGTGGTCACAATCATCGCATGGGTTTGTACGATGGCATCCTGATCAAAGAAAACCACATCGTCGCCGCCGGCTCCATTGCCGCGGCGGTAGCGCAAGCGCGCGCCACCGCCGCACGCGTACCGGTTGAAGTGGAAGTCGAGACCCTGTCTCAGGTGGACGAAGCGATCGACGCCGGTGCCGATATCCTGCTGTTGGACAATTTCGACTATGACGGCCTGCGCGCAGCCGTTGACCGCAACGCCGGCAGTGCGCAACTGGAGGCCTCTGGCAATGTCACCCTGGACAACATCGCCGACATAGCCGCCACCGGCGTGGATTTCATATCCGTCGGCGCGATTACCAAACACGTTCGCGCAGTGGATTTGTCGATGCGCATCCGCACCCTGCTCTAGCGCAGTCGGACTTCAATCCGCCAGCCATTGTTGCCAAAGCGATTGCAATCGCGGATCCCGGGCGCTGACCACTGAGCGCGGTTCGGTGCTGTCGCAATGGATCTCGGCTCCCTCCAGCGTGTATGCGCGGCCGCCGATTTCGCTGAGGATCAAGTGCCCTGCGGCATGATCCCAAAGCTTCATGCCGCCATGGAGGTAAACATCGAAACGGCCGGCCGCGAGCCAGCACCACTCCAGCGCACAAGAGCCCAGGTTGCGCTGCGATCGATAAGGGGGTCGCGATGCCAGGCGTTGCGCCAAGGGTTTGGGCAGGCGCTTGAAGTCCACGCAGGCCAACGCTTCGCGCAGATTTTCGGCGCCGGAACGGGGCGTCAACGGAATTTCGTTGCAACGGGCGCCGCCGCCGAGGGAAGCGGAAAAGCATTCGCGGCGCACCGGATCGTAGACCACCCCGGCGATCGCCGTACCGGCCGCCACCAGGGCCAGCGCTACCGAATAAAATGGCAGGCCGGCGGCGAAATTGGTGGTTCCGTCCAAGGGATCCAATACCCACAACGGCCCCTGCGCGTCCGTCAACAGGCGTCGCTGCTCGTCGGCGGCCATCTCCTCGCCCAGGAATGGATAATCCCGCCGATGGTCGTGCAACACGGCCTGTAGATCTGCCTGCAACGCTCGGTCCAGCTCCGTAACCACGCTGCCGTCGGCCTTCTCGTAGCCGACCGCATCCGTCACCGCCCGAAGCTGCCGATCAGCGCACTCCGTCACCAATTCGCATAGCACCTGCATTTCCCGCTGGTCCGGCCCACGATCCATCACTGCCACCTCACTGAATGTTGTCATCCGGGGTCATTATATCGGCTGGGGGCTGCCCGAGGCGCTTGGATCGACTGCGGATGTGTGGGACGATGTTGCCCCGGCCATGGCCGGCCAATTTGGTTCCAAGCCCAACAGGAGTCCGTTGATGTCGCACATTTTCCGTATCGGAGTCGCTTGTCTTGCCGCTGCCGGCCTGTCCTTGGCCGCTTGCAGCGACGAGCACTCGGAACAGGCGCCCGCCGAGCCCCCGCAGACAAGTACCGCCGCGCCTTCCACGCCGGCGGCCGCCACGACCCTGGACACCGACCAAGCGCGCTACAGCTACACCATCGGCTACCAGATCGGCAGCAGTCTCAAAGACCGGCTGGAAGATGTCGACGCCGCCACGCTCGGCCAGGGTGTGCGCGAAGGCCTGGCCGGCGAAAAAGCGAAGCTCGAACCCGAACAGATGCAGACCGCACTGCAAGGCTATCAACAAGCGCAGGCGAAAAAGGCCGAAGATCGCATGCAGGCCGCCGCAGCGGAAGGCAAAGCGTTTCTGGATGCCAATCGCAACAAGGAAGGCGTGAAGGAAACCGAGAGCGGCCTGCAATACCAGATTCTGCGCCCCGGCACCGGCGACAAACCGAAAGCCGACGACACGGTTGAAGTGCAATATCGCGGGACCCTGCTCAACGGCAAGGAATTCGACAGTTCCTATTCCCGCGGCGAGCCGGTGACACTGCCTGTGAACGGCGTCATCCCCGGCTGGCAGGAAGCGCTGCAAATGATGAAAGTGGGCGCCAAATGGAAAATCTTCGTACCGCCGAAACTAGCTTACGGCGAACACGGCGCAGGTGATGCCATCGGCCCGAATGAGACGCTGATTTTCGAAATCGAATTACTGGGAATCAAAAAAGATCAAAACGCCGCGGAGCCTGCACAACAGGGCGCCCAGCCCGCACCTGGGTCCTCCGACAAGCAGCAGGATTCCACGCCGGAAGCCCCGCAGGAGAACCCGCCGGAAACCAAGCCGGGAGCCCAGTGATCGATGCGGGCTTGCTGACCGCCTTGGAGCTGCGCCTGCGGCAAATCCTGCAGGCGCGCCCCGAGGGCTTGAGCGAGTATGAACTGATCGGCGCACTGCAGGCCGGCCGCCGGCCATTTTTCGATGGCGGTATCTTTCAGGACAGCGTCAGCCTGTTCCGCGCCCATTTCCTGTTGTTTCATGTACTCTACCGCCTGCGCGAACAGCTACTGGCAGACCGGCAAGCGCACTTGCACATCGAACCGTTGCGTATCCAGATGGCTCCGCTTCACGCCCCCGAACGCAGCCAATTGGATTCTCCCGATCCGCTGCGCGCCTATTACCTGGATCTCGGGCAGCTCGAAAACACCGGCCGCGAGGAAATCGAATCCATGCTCGGGCGATTCTGGTCGCGACTCTATGCGGACGAGCACCGGCTGGAAGCGCTGCAAACCCTGGGACTGAGCGAGCCGGTGGACTACGAGACCATTCGCAGACAATACCGGCAATTGGTCATGCGTCACCACCCGGACCGCGGCGGCGATACCGCGCGCGTGCAGGTGTTGAATGAAGCAATGGCGATTCTGGCGCGGGTCTACGCTTGCGAAGCACATTAGTCACAAGGAATCGCACATGGAGCTGGAATTTCTCGGAGCCGCCCGCGAGGTCACAGGGTCGTGCTATCTCATCCGGGCCGGCCGCCATCGCGTGCTGGTGGATTGCGGTCTGATACAGGGCGGCGCGCGGGAAGAGCAACGCAATCGCGAGCCGTTTCCGTTCGACGCCGCAAAGATCGATGCGGTGGTACTCACCCACGCCCACCTGGACCACAGCGGCCGTCTGCCCTTGTTGGTGAAAGCGGGTTTCAAGGGCCCGATCTACACCCACCGTGCCACCCGCGATCTTTGCCGCATCATGCTTCGCGATGCTGCGTACCTGAATGAAAAGGACGCGGAGTGGGACAACCGCAAACGCCAACGCAAAGGCCTGGAGCCGGTGCAACCCCTCTACGACCAGCAGGACGCCGCCAAAGCGGTGCGCCGCATCCGCGCCCTCGACTATGACACCGAGCACGACATCGTACCCGGCGTGCGATTGCGCTTGCGCGATGCCGGCCACATTCTCGGATCGGCAATCGCCGAGGTCTGGTTGCACGATCAGGGCATGGAACGCAAGCTGGTGTTCTCCGGCGATCTCGGTCATCGCGGCGCACCCATACTCCGCGAGCCGTGTGCGATCGAACAAGCCGACCTGGTGCTGATGGAGAGCACCTACGGCAACCGGCTGCACCGCAGCTGGGAATCCACCTGGCAAGAACTCGGAGACGTCCTGACACAGGCGTCGAATTCCAACGGCAATATCCTGATTCCGTCATTTGCCGTCGGCCGCACGCAGGAATTGCTATACACGTTTTTGCGCAATTTCGAGCAGTGGGGTCTGGACCGCTGGGAGGTCTTTCTCGACAGCCCGATGGCCATCGCTGCGACCGAAGTCTATACGCAGCACACGAATCTGTACGACGCCGACGCCCGTCTGGTACAGCATAGCCAGGGCAACCCCTTCCGGCTGCCCAACCTGCACATGAGCCAGACCAGCAAACAGTCCATGGCAATCAACCGCATCGGCTCGGGCGCACTGATCATCGCCGGCAGCGGCATGTGCACCGGCGGCAGAATCCGCCACCACTTGAAGCACAATATCTGGCGCAGCAATTGCCACCTGATATTCGTCGGCTTCCAGGCCCGCGGAACCCTCGGGCGCGCTCTGGTGGACGGCGCCAGCGAGATTTCCCTTTGGGGCGAACGCATGCGGGTCGCGGCGCAAGTCCATACGATCGGAGGATTCTCCGCCCATGCCGATCAGACAGGACTGCTGAACTGGTACGGACACTTTCGCAACCAGCCCAAATTGGCATTGGTGCATGGCGAACCCGAGGCAATGGAAGCGCTGCAAAGCGAATTGACGCGACAGATGCGAGCCCCAGTGCTGGTACCTACCCATGGCTCAGTCATTGATTTGGCGGAACTGCGGAAGTGATCCAATTCAGTGCAACACCGCCAACATCCGACATCGCGGCATGCTCGGTAGCGGTGCAATGCAATTCACCCATCCCCGAATGAATCTATAGTCCAGATTCATCCCCCTCGGCGCCGTCCTCTGCGCCTTCCGGTGCCGGTTTTGAGAATTCGTGGCGGATATCGGCCCAATCGGCCAGTCGGTCGCTGACCCGGCGGTTGATACTGTCGTCGGGAAAGCCGTCTTGATCGTCGGCTTGTCCCGCGACCACACCGGTCAACAATTCCATGGCTTGATCGATGTGGTACACTGCGTATACGGCAAAGCGTCCATCCGCAACCGCCTGCACGACATCTTCGCGCAACATCAGATGAGCCACATTTGCGCGCGGTATGAGTACGCCTTGCCTAGCATTCAGATCGCGCGCAGCGCAGATGTCGTAAAAGCCTTCGATCTTCTCGTTGACACCACCGATGGCCTGGACTTCACCGCACTGGTTCACGGCACCGGTCACCCCAAGATCCTGGCGCAGTGGCGCCTGCGCCAGCGCCGACAGCAGCGCGCACAACTCCGCGGCCGAGGCACTGTCGCCTTCGATCGAAGCATACGATTGCTCGAACACCACGCTGGCGGCCAGCGACAGGGGCTTGTCGGCGCAATAGCGGCTGGCCAGATACGCGGAAAGAATCAGCACACCCTTGGAATGAAGCGCTCCACCCAGTTCCGTTTCCCGCTCGATGTCGACGATATCGCCTTCGCCGAGACCCGCTGTGGCGCTGATCTTGGACGGTTGTCCGAACGCGAAACCGCCAAGTTCGATTACCGAAATGCCGTTCACCTGTCCTACGCGGCTGCCTTCGGTATCGATCGATACGATGCCACGGTGGACCTCTTCGTAGCTGCGTTCACGCACGCGATCCATGCGTCGGATCTGCGCATCGATCGCCTTTTGCACGTCGACCCGTTGCACATGCGCCGCGGCGCGCGCTCGGGCCCAATAATCGGCCTCACGCAGCAGATCGGAGATCGTCTGCAAATGCACTGTGATTCGTTCGGTGTCCTCGCTCAGACGCGCGGCATATTCTACCACACGGGCCACGGCATCACGATCCAACGCCCGCAAATCGTGGCGCCGTGCAAGATCGCCGATCAACCGAGCGTAGAGCCGCAGACCCTCGGCGCTCCATTCCATGTCGTTGTCGAAGTCGGCCGCGACTTTGAACAATGCTTCGAAGTCGGGATCGTAATCCCACAACAGGTAATACAGCACCCGCTCGCCCAGCAGCACCACTTTCACATTCAGAGGTATGGGCTCCGGTTCGAGGGCAGCGGTCAGGGCTGCGCTGCCGATCGAATGGGGGAACTCGATTCGCACTTCCCGGGCCTGCAGCGCACGCTTCAGCGCCTCCCAGGATTCTGGTTCCGCCAGCAGCTTGTGCGCGTCCAACAGCAGATAACCGCCGTTGGCCCGGTGCAGCGCGCCGCTTCTGATCAACGTAAAATCGGCTGACAGGACGCCCATTTCCGAACGCTGCCCGATGCTGCCCACCAGGTTGGCAAGCCGCGGCGTATCCTCGTACACCACCGGCGCCCCTTGGCTGGCGCCATGGTCGACCATCACCTTGACCTGATAGCGTCGCAAGAAAGCCGGCGACAGCGGTGCGCCATCCACCAGGAACCGCGCTGCGTTTTCGACCGTGTCCGCTTGTACCCGGTCGAGAAAAGTCACGACCGTTTCAAACCCTGCATATGCGCGGCGCAGTTCATCGACGAATTTCTGCACCGCGAGCTGCGCCAAGCGGCGCCGCAACGCCTCGATCTGCGCTTGAGTCTCGCGCTGCCAGTGCGGCAATTGCGCAAGCAACTCGTTCAAACGCGCTTGCAATCGGGCGAGGGCTTGTTCGATGTCCCGCTGCTGTTGGTTTGCCGGCGTTTCGAAGCGGGTTTGATCGACAGCGTCGCCGGCCCGTTGCGGCGCGAATCCAAACTCCGAAGGTGTTCGCAGGAATTGCACACCGCTGCGCTCGGCGTCCTCCGCCAATTTCGCAAAAGCCAGCTCGCGGCGCTGCCTGAAGTCGTCCTGCAACTGCCGCACGCGCCACGAGTAATCCGCGCCGTCGAAGACCGCCGGCAACGCGCTACGCAAGTCCGCGACCAGTGCCTCCATGTCCGCGCGCAGGCGGGTACCGAGTCCGTTGGGTAAACGAATAGCCTGTGGCTGTTCGGGAACCGCGAAATTGAAGACATAACACCAATCGTCAGGAACCGGTTCCGCGGCTGCATGGGCCTGCAGATAACAGCGTACCGCGGAGCGCTTGCCACTGCCCGCAGGCCCCAGCGCGAACAGGTTGTAACCGTCACCGCCCATACCGGCGGCAAGCTGCACGGCCTCCATGGCCCGTGGTTGACCGACCGGTTCGGTCAACGGCTCCAAATCGGCGGTAGTGGCAAAATCGAATTGCTCTGGATCGCAACGGCGTAGCAATTCATCTGGCCGCAATCGGATTGCGCAAGCCATGTAACTCCTCAAGGGTTGACTGGCGATACGCGACCGTGCGGCCGCGCTCTGAACTACCAGGGTAGCACTGTCATGGCTGCGCCCGGACGTAGTAATAGCGCCAGGGCTGGGAGGTCGCACGCTCCAGTGCCGACAGCAACTCGTCGGCCGGGATGGCTTCGAAAGGATGGATGCCGCCCAACTCGACTCCGCAACACAACACGGCCGCTGCCTGGCGCCACTGGATCTGCGCCGCCGCTGCGCTGGCGCCGCAGGCCGCGCAATGCCACGAGGCGCGCAAGGGCTCTTCCTCCCACGCGGCCAGCGCTTGTTGCCATTGCACGACCGGTGCCCGGCAGTTGGGACAGCGCGGCGTGGTCCCGACATCCCCCACGTGCAGCCTCGGAGCGGGCAGCGGCGCTGCCACATGAATGTGGCAGAACCGGTCCATCTGCGGTTCCCCGAACTCGTCGTCCTGGCGTTGTAGGTCGATGATCGGCGAGCAGCCGAGGAATACGATCAGATCCAAAAACCGTGCGCCGGGCAGAAAATAATTCAACCCCCGGTGACGGAATGATTCGCCAGCCAAACCGGTATCGGCAAGTACCGCGGCCAGAATTGCGGAGTCAACCGGCGGCAAGGCTGCATCCCCCGGATACAGGATCAGGCGATACCAGGAGACCGGATCGGAGACGCAACGCGCATTCGCAGAGACGCTGGACATGGCGGTGATCAAAAATGGGTGACGGAAAGCGGGCATGATACCGGCCCCAGCCGGACCAGACCAGGACGGCATGTCAGCGGCGAACCGCGCCGGAGGCGCGGTCACGACGAGCATTCAGCCAATAGCGGTCTGGCGTCCAGGCGGTTGCATCAGCGTCGCGCCCGCGGACTGCCGGGAAGCGCGACAGTCAGCCGACCTCGGCCGCACGCGTCGTCACGCGGTCGCGGTCGGGCAGCAGTTCTGCATACAAAGCCGCCAGACGCCCGGCCATGACATTCGCCGACCAACACGCGGCGTCCCGTTTCGCTGCTGTTGCCATGCGCATGCGCAATCTCGCATCACGCAACAGTAACGCCACCCGCTGCGCGAACGCTTCCGGCTCTTGCGGCGCTATGATCGCTCCGCGGGCACCGTTGAGTACGTCCAGCGTGCCCATTACCGCCGTGGAAACCACCGGCACACCGCATGCCATCGCTTCCAACAAAACCAAACCCTGAGTCTCGGTGCGCGACGCGAAGGTAAATACGTCGCCAGCTCGATAGCAATCCTGCAGGGCCTGCTGCCGGGATAAGTAGCCGATAAAGCGCACGTGACTATCGAGGCGCGCTTTGCGCACCTGACGCCGCAACGGCGACAGTGCGGGTCCTTCGCCGGTGATCAATAGCAAAACGTCCGGCACCAACAGGCGCAGCCGCGCCACCACGTCGATCAGGAAACCGATATTCTTCTCATGGGCGACGCGACCGACGAACAGCATTACCGGTCGCAGCGGGTCGATCCCATGGCGCAACCGGAAAGCCGCGCCTTCACCGCTGCGAAACGCGTCCAGTTCGATCCCGGTAGGCAGAACCATAGCCCGGGTACGCACGCCATAATGACGCAACGCCGTCAGCATGGCCGTAGACGGCACCACCACCGCGTCTACCGCATTGCACTGGTTGCGCGAGAAGCTGCGTGCCACGAACCGCGTCGCCGCCTTTGGCATAATCGGCACGTAGTTGTACAGGTATTCTTCGAAATAGGTGTGATAACTCGCCACCAAGGGCACACGCCAGCGCCGAGCCAGTCGAGTGCCGGCATAGTGCGCCACAAACGGCGTTTGGATATGGATCAGATCGTACAGGCCGCCCCTCCCGCGTACCGCATTCAATAACTTGCCGTAGCGTATCATCCGGTCTTCAGGATCGAGCGGCACACCGCGCGCAGATATGCGCCGGATACCATCTTCGTTGCCGGTCGCGTGACCGTAATCGGGCGCCAGCAGATCCACTCGATGACCCATCGCCGCCAACGATGCGCGAAACGTGGCAATGGAGGTCGACACGCCGTTGACCCGCGGAAAATACACGTCGGAAATCATCAGAATACGCATAGCCTGGCCCGCAGCGCGCGTCGCATCGATTGCATCGGGACGGGCGGAAACGTATTCGTCTACCAGACGCACGCAACTGCCGCCAACGCCAGGCCCAGCGCTCCGCCTGCCAGTACGTCGCTCGGATAATGCAGGCCCAGCACGACCCGCGACATCGCCACCAGGAGCGTGAAAGGCACCAAGAGCCAAGCCAACTCAGCAAAGTGTGATACGGCCACCGCGCTGAACGACACTGCGTGTAACGTGTGGCCTGACGGAAAACTGTACAAGTCAAGGGAGGCGGTCGCCTGACGGATGACGGCGTGACGAATATACGGACGTTGCCGGATCAGCTTCGATTTGAGCGCCTTGTAGATCCCCAAGCCCAGTGCGCCTATCAAAATCATGCGCAGGCTCACCGGTACGGCGCCGGGGCCGTAGTACAGCGGCAGAGCCGCGATCAACGCATACCAGAAGACGCCGTTCCCGAGCCGGCTCACGACTACGAACAGCAACTCGATCAGGCGCCCTTGACAGACCCGGTTGCAGCGCAGGCACAGGGACAATTCGAGCGTGTCCATGTAGGCAAAGATCGAAACGCTGTTGTCTGCAGCCATGCTTCGCGCTCGTTTACCGAAGACATGGCCACTGTGCCCCGCGATCGCGAAAACGGTGTGACAGCG
Organism: uncultured Gammaproteobacteria bacterium; assembly: GCA_963849825.1. Lineage (GTDB taxonomy): Bacteria > Pseudomonadota > Gammaproteobacteria > JASBUN01 > JASBUN01 > CAVXJN01. The sequence goes on from CAWKIK010000003.1 coordinate 372,391, forward strand.
CGATTACGGATTGATGAAGAGCCGCCCCAGCGCCTAGCGGAAAAACATTTGGTACAAAGTCAGCAGGATTTCAGCGACGATCAGAATGACGATATACCACTCGACCCTCAGGCTGCGCTTGGACTGCAATAGGCTGAGCAGCGTTTCCGCCGTTCGAGCAATGAGCTCGAGCTTTCTTTCCAGAGCGATGTGACGCTCGCGCAATTCATATTCGTCTTCCAGCCGCATATACAACCGTTCGAGCTCCGGGTGTTCCCACAGCACTTCTGGCTTTTCCAAAACTTCTACGCGGCCAACGGTCTTGCTGTGGATCAACAAAGTGTTGCCGATATGGCGCAGCAATTCGCGTCCCTGGTGACGCCCCTTGCCGCCGCGTTGCAGATCCGCCGCAAGCGGCTCGATGCGATCGAAGCTTTGCGCGAGGCTGGACTCGTAATATGCGAGCACCACGCTTTTCGCCAACACGTCCGCCACCAATTGCAAACGCTCGACGGTGAACTTGTGCAAGAACAGTTGCGTCTGTTCAACCCGCTCCGAATGACTCGGATCGGCGACGATCGTGATGACTTCGTATTCGGGTTGCGGAAAAGGCTCGACCACCAACCGTTTGAGGTCGTCTAGAAACGCTACCTCCTCGATGGCATCCATTCCGAAAAACACCACCACGCCGTAGCGGAACAACACCGCTGCGCCGCTGCTGCCGGCGGCCACCAAGAGCGGCGCCGTAGCCAACCGCTCGGTCTGTTCGAGGGCGCGCAAATCCAACCTCTGGCCGAGAAAAAGCGCCCGCGCGCCAATGCGGGTGTGGGTGCCGAACAAGGGAGTTTCCATCTGCATTTCCTGACGTTTATTCATTGATCTTGGCGCCTGTCCCATTGCAGCGCATCGCGACGCGCAGCGCAACCGAAGCGCAGTCGCGTCCATCGGTTTTGGTGATGGGAACGAATCAATTAATTCACTTTTAATCCCGCGCCGCTGGCGCTAAATAGGCGCCGTGGCTGGCGCCACGTCTCGCGCACAGTTCTTAAGGAGGACTCCAACATGATCAAGCGCACCCTGACCATCTCCGCGCTGGCCGCCATTCCGGCTATTGCTAGCGCATCCTTACCTAATTGGCCTCAAGGCAGCATGGACGAGAAGGACCCCCGCGTCGGGGCGTTCTATCAGGCCCAGTGCGCCGCCTGGTCCGACCAGGCAGGCCGCAAAGGGGAAGACCGCCAGAAGTACCAGAATTGGTGTGTCGAGCAAATGGCTTCCCTGCGTCCTGTGGGTTTTGAGGAAGACAAGGGCGGCGGCGACGAATAATCGGCGCCGGGCCGGGCCGCAGAGCGGCCCGGCTCCCCCTACCCGACCAGCGGCATGTCAGCGCCGCGCTACGACGACGGACTCCCGTCCGCCGGAAAACGTATAAATCCTGGTCTGCATCGCCCGCTGCTCGAACTGCGCCTGGATCTCCTCCGGTTGCAGGAGATGATTGCCCTGTACATGCTCGGCGAGATTCTGAAACGCCATGGTCCGGTAAGCGGGATCGCGCAATTGCGCCCGCTCCGCCGGCCACCGGGGCTCCCATATCACGGCGACGCCGCCCGGACGCAGGCACCGGTGCAAAATATCGAACACCTCCGTGCCGCTTTCCCACACGTGGTGCAGTGCACGGTTCATGGCGATCAGATCGACCGGTTCATCGACGGTGAAGTCGTGTAAATCGCCTTGCCGAAACCTCAAACGCTCGTCCAAGCCGTCGGCGTGGGCGCCCGCGCGTGCTTGTTCGACGTTCTCGGGCATCGCATCGAGCCCTATACCACGCAGGCTGGGGAACCGCCGCAGCATGTGGCGCAGGTACCAGCCATTGCCGCAACCCAGATCGACCGCCAAACCGGCACGACTGTCCATCTCCGCGAACTCTTCCACCCCGGGCAAAATCTCCCGTTCCAACAGCGGCACGAAGTTGGCTTCCAACATCGGGCCGAACCACGGCAACAAGCTGTCGCGTTCGCCGAGCACCCGCTCGCCGGGACGTTCGCCCCCAAGAGCCAGGCTCGATGCGCGCTCTGCCATATGCGCCGACAGAATCGCTTGCACCGCGAACGGCATGAAGGTACCGGATACATCGGGCAGGAACTGGCGACCGAGGTCGCTGAGGGCAAAACAGCCCGGCTCGGCTTCGTCGACCAACTCGAACCCGAACGCCACATCGCACCAACGTGTCAGGTAGCCGAGATCGCGACCTGTCGCAGTTGCCAACTGCTCTGCGGTCGCAGTGCCGTCGTCGGCCAGTGCCTGCAGGGCTCCGGTCGATAGCCCCATGTATGCAGTGTCGAGCAACAGCGCACCCTGCACATTGGAAACCATCTGTTGCCGGAAATCCGCTTCTCTAGTCATTGTGAAGTTGACTCCTCTATTCGTTTTGGTCGCTTTGATTCACGCAATTGTAATGTCGATGTCCGCTGGTTGTAACAAGCATCGGCAACCATGACCGCGAACTTTCCTGGGGAGTCGCGCCATGAGTCCGATCCATCCGATGCGACCGCTCCGATACCGCGCAATCTGGATCTCGGATCTGCATCTGGGTTCGAAGGCCTGCAAAGCCGAATTCGTACTCGACTTTCTCAAGTCTACCGAATCGGAATTCCTCTATCTCGTGGGCGACATCGTCGACTTCTGGTCCATCGATCGAGCGGGCCTACATTGGCCGCAAGCGCATAACGACGTGATCCGCACCATACTCGGCAAGGCGAAACGCGGCACCCAGGTCGTGTATGTCCCGGGCAACCACGACGACCCGGTACGCGATTACCACGGCTCCGCCTTCGGCAACGTAGTCGTTCGCTGCCAGCACCTGCATGTGACCGCAGATGGCAAACGTCTGTTGATCATCCACGGCGATCAGTTCGACGCCATCATCCAGTGCAGCCGCCTCGCAAAGATCTGCGGTAGTTACGCCTACGATCTGCTGCTGTGGACGAACCGCTGGGTCAACCGCGCCCGCCGCCGCCTGGGTTTCCCCTATTGGTCCCTTGCAGCGTACTTGAAAGTCCGGTTGTCTAAAGCCACGCGCCATATGCGGGCGTTCGAAGACGCCGTCACCCAAGAAGCCAGACGCCAGGGGGTGGACGGTGTGGTCTGCGGTCACATTCACCGCGCAGAAATACGTCGCCACGACGGGATCCTGTACTGCAACGACGGCGACTGGGTGGAGAGCTGCACGGCGCTGGCGGAAGACTTTCGCGGCCGCCTGCACCTGCTGCACTGGTCCGATCGCAAGCAAACCGTGAAATCCAGCGCTTGCGGAGTAGCGCAGTCTGACACCGGCAACCTCGCGGCATGAGAATCGCGCTCGCCACGGACGCCTGGTACCCGCAAACCAATGGCGTGGTTCGCAGCCTGGACCAGACCGCGCGCAACCTGAGGTCGCTGGGCCACGAATTGCTGCTGGTGACGCCCCAAGGCTTCCGCAGCCTGCCGCTACCGACCTATCCGGATATCCGTTTGGCGCTCGTGAACGGACGTCGCGTGCGAACGCTGTTGCGGGAATTCGATCCTCATGCCGTGCATATCGCCACCGAAGGGCCCCTAGGGCTCGCCGCTCGAGCCTATTGTGTGCGCAGTCAGGTTCCGTTCACGACTTCCTATCACACTCAGTTCCCGCAATATGTGCGCATGCGCGTGCCAATTCCGCTTTCCTGGTCATACGCTTACCTACGCTGGTTCCACGGCGCCGCCCAACGCACTTTGGTCGCCACGCCATCCATGCGACGTGAACTTGAACAACGGGGATTCGAACACCTGGCGATCTGGTCACGCGGCGTGGATACGGTGCTGTTCCGCCCCGGCGACAAATCCTTCCTCGACGGACCCCGGCCCATCGCCATGTACGTGGGAAGAGTCGCAGTGGAAAAAAATATCGAAACCTTCCTGGACCTGGACCTGCCCGGCAGCAAGTATGTAGTTGGCGACGGCCCCGACCGCTCGTCCCTGCAGCAACGTTATCCCGAGGTGCACTTTACCGGCTTCAAATACGGCGAAGAGCTAGCCAAACACCTGGCTGCCGCGGATGTGTTTGTTTTTCCGAGCCGAACCGATACTTTCGGACTGGTCATGCTGGAAGCCATGTCCTGCGCCGTGCCGGTCGCGGCATATCCGGTCACCGGTCCGGTAGATATGATTCAAGACGGCATCACCGGCGCCCTGGATCCGGACTTGCGCAGTGCGGTGCTGCGGGCGTTGAAACTGGACGGCGGTCCTGCCAGACGCTATGCGCTCCGACACTCCTGGGCAGCGAGTACCCAGCAGTTCCTCGCCAATCTGGCCGTCGAAGGCGCATACGCAGTCACCGCAAACTAACGGTTTTCCAGCATATGCAGCAACGAGGCCGCGTCGGCCGGCGCGTGTCCGTTGGCCGTATTGTCGAAGTAAAAGTGCACTTCACGGTTCTCCCGTAGCCATTGCAGTGCCCGCTGCGCCCATTTGCGCAACGAGCGCTTCGCGTACCCGGAGGCGTAGGTGCGGGTGTGGCCGTGCAGACGCACGTACACCAGATCGGTGCTCACTGCATCCCACATCGGCCAGTCCGCGGCGTCCGACATGCACGCCGCCACCCGGTAGTGCTGCAAACAGTCACACACCGTGTCATCGAACCAACTACAGTGGCGGAACTCGATGACATGCCGCACTCGCCGCCAGTGCCGAAGCGCTTTGAGAAAATTCGCCAGACGTTCGTCGTCGCGGCGGAAATTGCCCGGCAATTGCCAGACCACCACTTGCAGACTGGCGCCGAGGCCACGGCTGCTATCGCGCTCGCGGCGGATCGGCTCCAACGGATCGAGCAGGCGCTTGTTGTGGGTGAGGTAGCGGTTGCCTTTCATGGTAAAACGAAAATCATCCGGCACCTGTTGGCGCCATTTGCGGAAAGTTTCGGCACGTTGGCTTCCATAGAACGTCGCATTGATTTCCACCGCCGGGAAGTGGGACGCATTGACACGCAACCAGTCCTTGCGCGGCACGTCTCGATAAAAGCTATCCCGCCATTCTGGGTAGTTCCAGCCGCTGGTACCTATATAGGCGCTCGCCACCATTATCACCGGTCCTCGGTTGCCTGTCCGTTACACCTACTATAATGGCGACTCGGGCGCGCGCAGCAACGCTCGTCAGCGCCCCCGGCAACCCCAGAGGTACGCGAGGTGAAAGACAAGCGAAACCCGGATTCAGCCCTCGAACGGATGTTGCATGAAATCAAGGCTGAAGCGCGCGCCACCTTCCGCTTTACCGGCAGCAAGACGTTTTCCTCCAAAGTCATGGCCGCGATGCGCAGTGTACCTCGCCACCGCTTCGTACCGGCGGAGCTACGCGCAAACGCTTACGACAATCGTCCGCTGCCGATCGGCCACGGGCAGACCATCTCCCAACCCTATATCGTTGCGCTGATGAGCGACTTATTGGCACTGCAACCGCAACACCGGGTACTGGAGATCGGCACCGGGTGCGGATATCAGACCGCGGTGCTCGCTACCCTGGCCGCGGAAGTCTACAGCATCGAAATCGTGCAGCCACTGGCAGAGATTGCAGCCAAGCGATTGCAGGAACTGGGATACCAGAATGTACGAACCCGGGTTGGCGACGGTTTTTACGGCTGGCCCGAACATGCGCCCTATGACGGAATCATCGTGACCGCCGCTGGGCCGGAGGTGCCCTATGCGCTCACTGAACAATTGAAGCCGGGCGGCCGCATGGTGATTCCCATCGGCACGCCCTACTCCAGCCAGAATCTGTTGCTGCTCGAGAAAGACCAGCACGGCGAGATCACAGAACGCACCGTGCTGGCGGTTGCATTCGTGCCCCTAACCGGCGCCCACGATCAGCGCAACTAGCCTTCCGAAGATCGGTCCGGGTGGGTACGGACCGGCCGCTTACAAACTGTTGCGCAGCATCAGTTCCTGCGGATGCGGATTCAGATACACCTGGCTGTCGAGGTAGGGATCGGGGTGGCGGCGCAGATGATGCTTGAGCAGGGTGATGGGCACGATCAGCGGCACCAGACCCGTACGATAAGCATCGATCAATTCCGAAAGTTCGGCTTTATCGGCGCTGTCGAGGAAGCGCTTGAGATACCCCATGACGTGCATCAGCACATTGGCGTGGCGTCGGCGCGTCGCCCGCTGTGCGAGCGCGGCCATCAAGGTCTGCGCGTAGCGATCGCAAAGTTGGGCCAAATCGAGTTCGCCCGCCTGGGCGACCAGCCGCCCCAATTCCCGATAGCGCTGCTCGTCATGGGCCAGAACGCTGAATTTGTGCCGGGTATGGAAATCCACCAACCCCGCCGGTGTCACACCGTGCGCCACCAGGGTCTGCCAACGGAAATAGATGAATACCCGCTCGATGAAATTTTCCCGCAGCACCGGGTCCATGAGACGTCCTTCCTCTTCCACGGGCATGAGCGGCAGACGCTGCGTCAATGCCTCCGCGTAAAGCCCGCGGCCGTTGCTGTGCGGCATTGCCGACGCCCCATAGACTTTGACCCGCTCAAGTCCGCAGCTCGGAGATCCTTTCTTGAAAATGTAACCGGAGAGCTCAGGATTCTCATCGGCAATGCGGTGTCCGTACGCCAGCAGCGGCGCGCTGACGTCCAGAGACTCGTCGCGCACGCCCACCGCGCAAACCCGATCGCCGCGCCGCTCGAGCCGGATCGGCGGACGTGGGATGCCCAGTCCGATTGCCACTTCCGGGCAGAAGGGCACGAACTCGAAATGTTGCGCCAAAGTCTGAGTAATGTAGCCGTTGTGCTTGTGGCCGCCGTCGTAACGCACTTGTTCGCCCAGCAAGCACGAACTGACGCCGATTCGGATAGGACCTGCCGAAGCTGTTGCATTCACCGTCATGGGAAAAGCATGGCACGGTTCCGGCACCCGCGAAAGTGTGCCGGCGCGGACCCGAACCGCGGCTCAGGAATTCGAACGGGGAAAGTGCGAATGGAATACCATCGACGATGGCGCAAACATAGGGCTGCCCCCGTGGCTGCGCAGCCAGTCGCTGCATTGTGCGGCAAGCATCGGTCTGGCGAACAGATAACCTTGCGCTTCGTCGCAGCCCTGACGCCGTAGAAAGTCGAGCTGGTCCTGGGTTTCAACGCCTTCCGCCACCACGCCGCAACTCAAGCCATGCGCCATGGCCACGATCGCCGTGGTCAATTCGGCATCGTCGCCACCAGCCGGCACGCCGTCCACGAAAGTACGGTCGATTTTGAGGGTATCGATAGGCAAGCGTTTCAAATAACCCAACGAAGAATAACCGGTACCGAAATCGTCGATGGAAATACGCACGCCAAGTTCGCGCAACCGTTTCAGGGTCGTATGCACCAGTTCGGTGTTGTCCACGAACACGCGCTCCGTCAGCTCCAACTCCAGAAACTGCGCCTGCAATTCTGCGTTTCGCAGCGCCTGCACCACCGCGTCCGCGAGTCGGCCGCGCCCGATCTGACGCGAAGACACATTGACCGCGACCCGCAAACCTTCGAAACCCGCATCGTGCCAGCGGCGGATTTGCATGCACGCCTGCTCCAACACCCAGTCCCCGATCGGCACAATCAATCCGGTTTCTTCAGCCACCGGAATGAACTCAGCGGGACCGACGTTTTTGCCACTCGCACATTGCCAGCGCAGCAAAGCCTCCAGCGCGACGATACGGCCGCTACGCAAATCGACGATGGGTTGATAGGCAAGCGTGAATTCACGGCGTTCCAATGCGTGCCGCAACCTTCCCTCAAGCGCCACCCGCTGCGCTGCACGCGCTGTCATTTCGGGCGAGTAAAACTTGTAACCGTGGCCGCCGGTATTCTTGGCTTGGTACATCGCGGTGTCGGCATGCTTCAGCAGGTCGTCGATGTCGCTGGCGTCGTCCGGATAAACGGCAATGCCGATGCTGGCCGAAACATATACGTCGGTACCGCCGATCTGGGTCACCTGGGCACCGTAATTCAGCAAGCGCTCGGCGATCGGCGCCAAACCTTCCGGTGTATCCACTTCGGTCAACAGGATGATGAATTCGTCGCCTCCCAGGCGGGCGATGCTATCGCTATCGCGGACCACGCTGCGGAAACGTTCGGCCATCACGCGGATCAGGCGATCGCCCATGGGGTGGCCGAGACTGTCGTTGACGTCTTTGAATCGGTCCAGATCCAACAGCATCACCGCCATGCGGCGATGGTCCCGCTGTGCCTGTGCCAATGCCTGTTGAAAGCGGTCGCGGAACAGAACCCGGTTGGCGAGCCCCGTGAGGCTGTCGTAGTAGGCCAACCGGTTGAGCCGTTCCTGGGCTTCATGCCGCTGTTCGACTTCGCCGCGCAAACGGCGGGTGTTTTCGACCAGTTCGCGCGTCCTCACTTTAACTTGTCGCCGCAACAGCAAGTTCATGCTCAACATCAACATCACCACACCCAGCGCTGCGCCGCCCGCCCACAGAACCCAATCCGGCATTCTGCTGTTCGGTCGCCCCGTCAGCCAGCGCTCCAACGACTGGCGGTATAGCGAGTTGGGGTCCGATTTCAGTGCCGCGAGCTTACGGTCCAACGCGCGAATGATCGTCGAGGGCGCGCCTTTGGGCGCCGCGAAACGTACCTCCACCGGATTGAAGATCACCGCCGTGGGGAAAGCCCGGTAACCGTCACCGTTTTGAACGCTGAAAATACGGTTGATGACCCCGGCGTCGGCGCGACCGGCCTGCAAAGCGCTGAGCACTTCAGGATAGCTGGACACGAACACGGGCTCGAATTCCAGTTGGAATTGCGCCATCAGTTTTTCGAAGGCGAGGGAATGAATACTGCCGCTCATCAGGGCAACGCGGCGGCCGCGTAAATCCAGCAAGGATGCAACTTCGACCCCGGGTGCGCGATAGACGATGCCCCAGTTGCTGACCAAGGTCTGATCGGTAAAATGCATGCGTTCCGCACGGTCGGGCGAATACGCGACACCAACCAGCAGGTCCAGCTGGCCGTTTGCCAATCGCGCCAGCAACTCCTGCCACGAGCCGCCTTCGTACTGCAGCCGCCATCCTTCGTCGCGTGCCGTTGCCTGCAGCACATCGATGGCCAAACCCGCCCACGCCCCGGTAGGCGCTTCAAATACGATCGGCTTATTGGAGAACACCCCGACTTTGACGGTTTCGGACGCGGACGTCACCGTCGTGGCCAGCACCATCAGCGCCAGCATGTATCCGATGCGGGCCCACATGGAAAACTCCTTGCTCAATTCTGTAACCTCGAGCGCCATGCACCAGGCGCGCGCACCGAAGACTAGCGGCGGCGACGAACGTGCCCATAGCAAAACAATGTAAACAATCGTCCCAGAATTCACCGACGCTGGAACACGATGGTTATTCGGACTTCTCCCAGGCGAACGTGCAGTCGAGGTGAGCGCGCACTGCGATCAACCCACCCAGGCCATCTTCGACAATAGTAGCCACGGGTGTGCGCTGGTTGAACCGTCGGTGGGGCTCATTCATCCACTGCGGTCCCATGTTGGCGTTGCGGGGAAAGGTGGTGCGCAGGGCTTCCGCGATACCGACCAGGTGCTCCACCCGCTCCGTGACACGGGGGTCCTGCGGCAGCGGTGTATCCTGACGGTAGCGGCGCACGGCCCGACTCGGCGTACCCTCCGGCAGGCCCAGGACAGCGACTTGGTCGGAGTCGCGCAGGCCCCAGGTATCGAGGATATTGATAATCACTCGAGTTGCTGCAACCTGATCGTCGAAATTCATGTCCTGCATGGTGTCTCCGTTGCCGGGGTCGCCGCGCGAGGATCGCGAAGCTGGCTGGAATTGTATCACGCCGATTGCCGCGCCTCTTAGCTCAAGCCCCTGTGTCTGTTGAGGTTTATTTTGACCGACCACCGTGTCATGACCTTGTCACGGAGATCTGCTGCAATCGCAGCCGTCTACAATCACGCGCGGAGCACGAATGGACGAACCTTATACCAGCGAATGGTGGCTCTGGCAGATGTATCGCCGCGTAGCCGCTTACGTCAACGATCCGAGCACGTGCAATGAGGCGCGGCTCCTGGGGCTGATCGACGACTATCGCAGTCATTCCCTCTCCGCCGCGGACCCCGGCCGAACTGCGCCCGCCCGCCGCGGTCCACATCCAGCCTGCAACGGTCGCAGTTGACCGCCAAGGCCTTACTTGGTCGCAAATGGCGCGGTCAATTGCCGTACCACGTCGTACTCGCTGTCTTCTACCGGCGCGAAGCCGTCGTACTTTTTGTCCAACGCCTGAATGACAGCGCCATGTTTCGGGTCCGAGGCATCCAGCTTCAAGAATGCAGCACGCAACTGGGCGAGGAGTTTCGGATCGACAACGCGGCTGGCGGCAATGTTGTAGGGCGGCAGATGGGGCGAACTGTACAAGATGCGGACGCCTTTACCCCGCCATTTGAATGCCATCGTGTCCTTGAGAATGCCCGCATCGAAATCGCCACTCATGACGCCACGGACGATGTTGTCGTAATGACCGAGAAATCGGTATTCGCGCAAGTCATCGAGCGGCATGCCGGCGCCGACCACCACTGCGCGCTGCAGCAGCGCCGCAGGATCGCCGAACGCGAAACGCGTCCCCTTCAGATCGGCAACCGACTTGATCGGGCTGTCCTCGCGCACGACAATCATCAGCTGAAATGAGGCCTGACCATTGGTGACGGTTTTGGCGACCAGTTGTGCGCCACCCTCGGCATGGGCGCGGAGATAGGCGACCGGGGTCAGATACGCGAGTTCCACCTTCCCGCTTGCCAGCGCGTCGATGGCGGCGGGCATGTCCGGCGATAACTGCAACCGAACCGGTCGCCCCAGTTCCGCACTCAGATACTCTGTCAGCGGCGTCAATCTCCTGTGCATGACAGGGGGAATATCCATGGCCACGGAGCCGAATCGAATCTCAGCGTTTTTCCCGCCGACCGCGCCCCAGGCGGGGATCAATACAAGGGCGAACAGCAAACACAGCAGTTTGGACAGCAATTTCATGACATTCTCTCTATCAGGCGTGGCGGGAATGAGCGGCGAAATCAAGACTGGAGAACTCGGTAACGCGATTGCGGCCGTCGGACTTGCTGGCATATAACGCCGCGTCGGCCTGGCGGAAACATTCCTCGGCACTGGGTACTTCCGCGCTGGCGGTCACACTGGTGATGCCGATGCTGACGGTCACGCTCAACTGCTCTCCGTCGACTTGGATCGACGATTCTTCGATGCGTTTGCGCAGGTTCTCGCCGATTTTCGCGGCTTCATTGGCTCCGGCGTGGCGACACAGGGCCACGAATTCTTCACCGCCGATACGGCATACCACGTCGGTCTTGCGCAGTGAGGCCTCCAGCAGGCTCGCCACACGCTGCAACACGGTATCGCCGCTCTTGTGCCCGTAGGTGTCGTTGACCCGCTTGAAATGATCGATATCGATCAGCAGCACGGAACATGGGGCGCCGTGGCGGGCGAACATTGCCAGCTCCGCTTCCATGATGCCCTCGAAATGCCGACGGTTGTACAGACCTGTGAGCGGGTCCGTGATCGACAATTTGGTCAACTCTTCGTTTACCCGCCGCAGTTCGCTGGATTGACGCAGCAGCTGACGGTTGGATTCGCGCAACTGGGTATCGGCGAGATCGATCTTGGACTGCAGGCGTTGATTGACCACGTTCAACTGCGCCCGCATGCGATTGAACTGCATGGCGAGATTGCCGAACTCATCGTCGCCCGTCAGCGGGATATCCCGCGAAATAGTGCCGTCGTCTCCCACGCCGTTGCCAAGCGAACTGGAAATGACCGTCACGGGGCGCACAATCAAGTACGACAGCGCCAGGAACTCGCCGAGCGCGATCAGTACAATGATAAATGCCTCGCGTTTGATCAGCGCGTCCCGACGTTGCTCCATCTGATCAATGATGCGCGTATTGTCCAGGCCGAGGCTCAATGCGCCGACTTTCTGACCATCAAACACGATGTCGCGCTGAAAGGTAGCGCCGTTGCCGCCGGTCACACCACTATGGCCGGATTCGGCCATCAGATTGCCCTGATCGCTCACCACCCGCGCATAGGCGATATCCTGGGATTGGACGATTTCGTCGAGCAGCATCTGCACAGCGTGATAGTTGTAACCTACGACACTGAACGCGAGCGCCTGGGAAACGAAGCGTGACAGGTCCTCTCCGCGCTGCATGGTTTCGTGGAGGACATCGTTCTTTTGCTCGCGCAGCGTCAGCCAACCCGTAAACGTGAGCGACAGCGACAGAACGCCGAGCAATACGAGCACCATCTTCTGGCGCACGCCGAGGCGCAAAATCGCGGTCAATCGGTAAAGAATGCGCATGGCTTCCACGGTCCCGGCCGCCGGCACTACGACCTGATTAGCTTCCAACCCCCCAAGGAACAATCCTGTAAGGGTAATGGGCGCGACTTGGCGGCAGCTCGGCGGACACTGCCGGAATTCGCACTCGGACTATGAATCGGCCGGTCGCTCGCAGCCTTTAGGCGAGAAGCTCAAAATGGATGAATCTGAAGGGATTTCGTGATTTGGATGGGAAGATCTCAACATTGCTCCCACGGTAACCCGTGGAAACGCCACCCGCCGCTGCTGCTGCGGTGGTGATGGTCATCGAGGTCCCCCTCGAAACCCTCGGCAATATTGTAAACCTCGGTAAAACCTTCCTTGAGCAAGAGCTCGCCGGCGGCATGGGAGCGTTTGCCGCTGCGGCAGATCAAAATCACCGGCGCGCAGCCGGCGTCTTCGTCGCAACTCACGCCGCCGAGCAGCACCTTGCGCACTTCGGTCACGAAATGGGGATTGATCACCCAGTCCGGCTCATCGATCCAGGGGACATGAATCGCACCCGCGGGATGACCCACGAAAAGAAACTCCATATTCGAGCGCACATCGATCAACACCGCCCGCGGATCTTCCTGCAATTTTTGCCACGCCGCCTGGGGCGTGAGCGGTTTGACCGTGCGCTCGACCATCATCCGTCCCGAAAACTGCCAACGATGGCTGCGAGTATAACCCGTATCAACACGGCCCATGAACCGAAGCGTCGCCAATCCGGCGAATCCCCACCACATCCGGGTTGATGTGCGCGATTCGCGGCCCGATCATGGTGGCCATGAAACCATTGCAACAACTACGCTTCGACAATTCCTATGCACGCCTCCCGGAGCCGTTCCACAGCCGCCAGGCGCCGACCCCGTTCAGCAGCGCGCGGGTCACTGCCTTCAACCTGCGGGCGGCGCGTCTGTTGGATCTCGACCCCGCGGAAGCGACGAACCCGGCGTTCGTCGCCGCGCTGACCGGCGCGGCGCCGCTGAGCGGAGCGGACCCGGTAGCCATGTGCTATTCCGGGCATCAGTTCGGCCACTATGTCCCGCGTCTCGGCGACGGCAGGGCGGTTCTGCTCGGCGAAGTGCTTGGCGAAGACGGCCTGCGCTGGGACCTGCATCTCAAAGGCGCCGGGCCCACCCTTTATTCGCGCAGCGGCGACGGGCGCGCCGTGCTCCGTTCCACTATTCGCGAATATCTGTGCAGCGAAGCCATGCACAGCCTCGACATACCCAGTAGCCGCGCACTGTGCATCATCGCCAGCGACGACGAAGTCTATCGTGAACGCATCGAAACGGGCGCCATGCTGTTACGCATGGCACCCAGTCACGTGCGCTTCGGCAGCTTCGAATACTTTTACTATCAGAACCGCTTCGAGGATCTCAAACGACTGGCCGACTACGTGATCGACCTGCATTTTCCGGTCTTGCGCAATGAACGGGATCCGTATGCCGCACTGCTTGCGCAAGTCATCGAGCGCACCGCGCACCTGATCGCCCGGTGGCAAGCGGTGGGTTTTGCCCACGGCGTCATGAACAGCGATAACATGGCCATTCTGGGCTTCACTTTGGACTATGGCCCGTTCGGCTTTCTCGATACCTACGAGCCCGGTTATATCTGCAATCATTCCGACCATCAGGGCCGCTACGCATTCGACCAGCAGCCCGGCATCGGCCTGTTCAACTTGAGCTGTCTAGCCCAGGCGATGTTGCCACTGTTGGACGCCGCGGACCCCGAAGGGGCTGCCGAACAGGCCCGGACGCTGTTGCAGGACTACGAACCTGCATTGCTGCGGGAATTTGCGCACCGCATGGGCGCCAAACTCGGTTTGCGCACCGCGGACGACGACGATGGCGCTCTGATCTCGGATCTGCTGCAACTGATGGCCGAGCAGCGCATCGACTACACCTTGTTTTTTCGCCGCTTGTGCGCGTTCGAGGCTTCGCCATCCGCACAATCGGCCGCCGCCGCGGACCTGTTCCCGGATCCGGCGGCCTTCGAACAGTGGGCACAACGCTATCGGCAACGCCTGCTGCGCGAGCACAGCGATGACTGCGAACGACGCACCGCCATGCTGCGGACGAATCCGAAATTCGTGCTACGCAACTATATGGCACAGATCGCAATCGAGCGTGCAGAGCGCGGCGATTTCAGCGAAACGGAAACGCTGCTGCGCCTATTGCAGACGCCATTCGACGAGCATCCTGAAAACGAACACTACGCCGGACCGCCGCCGGAATGGGCGCAGGGAATCGAGGTGAGCTGTTCGTCTTGAAGCGGCAGCGGCATAATGGGGATTCGACAACGCCGCGATGGTGACGCCATGAATTCCGCTGCGCCCGATGCGCTGCTGCTGCTCGCGCCGGGCTGCCCCCACTGCCCCACGGTGCTGGACGGCCTCGCGCACTTGGTGAAGGACGGTCGCCTCGGCAGCCTGGAGGTGGTCAATATCGCAGCGCGCCCCGAGCGCGCCACGGCCCTCGGTGCCCGCTCGGTCCCCTGGGTAAGGATCGGCGAATTCGTACTGGAAGGATTGCGCAGTCCCCATGAACTGGCCCGCTGGGCGGCGCTGTCGGGCACCGATGAAGGCATCCGCGAGTATGTGAGTTGGCGGCTCAAAGCAGGCGCCCTGGCCGAACTGGAAGCGCTACTGGCGCGGCACCCACACTGGCCGCCGGCCTTGTTGCCGCTGGTCGCAGACCCCGACACGGAGTTGCATGTGCGCATCGGCCTGGGTGCGCTGTTCGAGTCCATGGCCGCCAGCCCCCGGTTGCAGGAACTGGTGCCGGCGCTCGGACAACTGAGCAGCCACGCCGATCATCGGGTACGAAGCGACGCTTGCCATTATCTGGCGCTGTCGGGCAGCCGCGACGCGATCCCCTTTTTGCGCGCGCGACTCGATGATACCGAATCCGAAGTGCGTGAAATTGCCGCTGAAAGCCTTGCCGAATTGGCCGCAGCTCCATGACCGAGCTGGCGCTGGTTGCCGCGGCTGCCGCAATCGCCTGGTATTGGTTTTCCAGCCTGCGGGCGCGCGAACACGCCTCGCACGCCGCCGCCGAAGCCTGCCGCCGGCAGGAATTGCAATTTCTCGATGACACCGTTGCGCTGCAACGACTGGGCGTGGTGCGCGACGGTTACGGGCACCTGGCGCTGCGACGGACTTATCGCTTCGAGTACAGTCAGATCGGCAACGATCGGCAACAGGGCTTCATCATCGTGGTCGGCGCCCGGGTCGAGACCGTCGGCCTGGCTTCCTGAGCGCGCAAGCCCTAGCCCACCGGCAGCGCTTGCCAGGAATGGCCGGCTGCGGAAAGCGCTTCCTGCAGGGCCGGCCAGGCTTCCTCGACTGTGACCCGATCACCTCGCACCCCGAGTTCGATCTGCGCCCGTGGGGCATCGAGGGTGGGCAGGCTCGACAGGCGCACCTTTGGAAACCGGACCGTGAGCGACTCCAGTATCGGCAGCAGTTCGGATTCCGGTACATCCCAGACCTGCAACGCACGATCGACGATCCGTTCTGCGGCGAACCGGTCCCGGTAATAGCACTCCAGTACCCACTCCATCATCGGCCACGCCATGCGCGGGAACCCCGGCAGAAAATGGTGGTCGCCCCAGCTGAAGCCGGGAATGCGGTTGTAAGGGTTGGGGATGATGCGACTGCGTTCAGGAAACTCCGCCATGCGGATGCGATGCGGATACGCCTGGGCACCGAATTGCGCTTCGATCTCCGCCACCGCCTGCGGATGGCGCACCAGACTGACACCCGCGGCCCGCGCGGCGCACTGGCGGGTACGATCATCGGGCGTGGCGCCGATGCCGCCGAAACTGAACACCACATCCTCGCTCGCCAGGGTCGCGCGCAACTCGATTTCCAGGCGCCGGGCGTCGTCGCCGAGCATATGCGCCCAGTCCAGGTTCAAGCCCCGCGCGCCCAACAACTCGATGCTGGCGGCGAGGTGGCGGTCCTGGCGTTTGCCGCTGAGCAGTTCGTCGCCGATGATGAGCAACCCGAAGCCCATGGCGCAGCAGTCAGGGAAAAGCCCAGGCGGGAATGCAGCGGGCGGCGTCGCGCAAGGTTTGTTCGCAATAGCGATATTCGGGGCAGTGGCGCTCCACCAGCGCCCAGTAACGACGCGAGTGGTTCAAAAACACCGTGTGGCAGAGTTCGTGTACGAGCAGATAGCGGGCCGCCGTCGGATCGACGAACAGCAGGTTGCGGTTTACGTTGATGTTGCGCTGCGCCGAACAACTGCCCCAACGCGTTTTTTGCGCACGGATCGACGCGCCGCGGTATGGCAGATCCAGTTCCAGGCTGAGTTCCCTCAACCAGGGCAGCAGCCGCCGCCGGGCGCGTGAATTGAGCCATTCGCAAAGCGCGGCTTGCATCTGCGCCTGGGTCTGCTGGCGAATCAATACGCGATTGCCGGCGTGAAAGCGTTCGCTGAAACGACGTGCGACGGCGCCGTACTCGACCCGCCAGCGCTCATCGATGGCGGGGAACTCGACGGATTGCGGAAGTACGGCGTCGAGCTCCGGCGTTTGCGCGCGCTGCGCGCGCACCTGAGCCAGGGTGCGCCTCAACCAATCGGAATGTTGGCGCACGAACGCTTCCGCGGCATATCGGTCGCAGTGGACCGGAACCACCAATTCCACTTCCGCAAGATGGGAAACCTTGAGCTGGAGATAACGGGCGCGCTTGCTCTTGCGGATCGAATAGTGTGGTAATTCCTCCAACAACTGCTTACTTGCGTCGCGCCCGCTCATGCTCCGCATTGTCGCCCCTGTCCAGCCCGTGTCAACAAGGTGTCGATGTTGGGCCTGTATCCGCGCCCGGTTCCTCTATATACTTGGCAAGCTCGCAAACCACACCCCCTTCAGTTGATGTCAAAACAAAGCAGTTTTTCCTACGAAAAGTTACTCGAATGCGGACACGGTCGGCTTTTTGGCCGTGGCAATGCACAATTGCCGTTGCCGCCGATGCTGATGTTCGACCGCATCACCCACATCAGCGAGGAAGGCGGCGCCTTCGGCAAAGGCGAAATCATCGCTGAACTGGATATCAACCCCGAGCTCTGGTTCTTCGCCTGCCACTTCGAAGGCGACCCGGTGATGCCGGGCTGCCTGGGTCTCGATGCCTTGTGGCAACTGGTCGGTTTCTTCCTAGGATGGATGGGCGCGCCGGGCCGCGGTCGCGCATTGGGATGCGGCGATGTGCGGTTCACGGGACAAGTCACACCGGACAACCGCCTCATCACTTATCACGTCAATCTGAAACGACTGATCATGCGCCGACTGATCATGGGCATTGCCGATGCGTCCCTGTCAGTGGACGGTACTGAGATCTACACGGCGAAGGATCTGCGAGTGGGGCTATTCGCCGATACCGGGGGGCTGGAGGATGCACAGGCATGAGACGCGTAGTCATCACCGGCATGGGCGCCGTTTCGAGTCTGGGCGCGAACCTGGAGCAGATTCGCGACTCCCTGCGTGAAGGGCGTTCCGGCATCCGCTTCATTCCCGAATATCGCGAACTGGGATTCCGCAGCCAAGTGGCGGGCGCACCGCCGATCGATCCTGCCGAGCGTATCGACCGCAAGCTGCTGCGGTTCATGGGCGACGCCGCAGCCTATACGTACCTGGCGATGGAGGAAGCGCTTGCCAATGCCGGCCTCGACGCCGACCAAATTTCCGATCCTCGTATTGGCCTGATTACCGGCTCAGGCGGCTCGTCCACCGCCAACATGCTCGCGGCCACGGATGCCTTGCGCGCCAAAGGCGTACGCCGGGTCGGCCCGTACATGGTGACCCGCACCATGGGCAGCACCACATCGGCTTGCGTCGGAACCGCGTACCGGATCAAAGGTACCTGCTATTCACTGTCCTCCGCCTGCGCCACCAGCGCGCACTGCATCGGCACGGCCATGGAGCAGATTCAGCTGGGCAAACAGGATTTGGTGTTCGCCGGCGGTGGCGAAGAGCTGCATTGGACCATGAGTGTCCTGTTCGACGCCATGGGCGCGCTGGCTTCCAATCACAATGACGAACCCGAACGCGCTTGCCGACCCTACGACCGCGACCGCGACGGCTTCGTCATCGCCGGCGGCGGTGGCATGGTGGTGGTCGAGGAACTGGAGCACGCGCTGGCCCGGGGCGCCAACATACTCGCTGAAATCGTCGGCTACGGCGCGACATCCGACGGCTACGACATGGTGCAACCCTCGGGCGAAGGCGCGGTGCGATGCATGCGCATGGCGTTGGAAGGCGTTTCCGGGCCCATCGACTACATCAATGCCCATGGCACCGGAACGCCGGTGGGCGACGGCCGCGAACTGGAGGCTATCAAGGAAGTGTTCGGTGAGGCCATACCGCCGGTCTCCTCGACCAAATCCCTTTCCGGCCACTCGTTGGGCGCCGCCGGCGTGCAGGAGGCGGTCTACAGCTTGCTGATGATGCGCGACGGGTTCATCAGCGCCTCGGCCAATATCGACAATCTGGATGCGGAGGCTGAAGGCGTACCCGTAGTACGGAGTTTGCGCGAGAACGTCAGTATGCAGCGAATTCTCTCCAACAGCTTTGGATTCGGCGGCGCCAACGCCTGCCTGGTGCTCGAACGCTTCCAGCCATAGCAAGCCCGAGAGCCGCCCGAAGCCCGGCGGCCGGCCCCCGAGCCGTTCCCCGATTGCCAATCACCGGCCCCTTTATTTTGCCGTCACCCCTCCCCGCGCCGTACCGCGCGCTACTCTTTAGTTATTGAATTTGGAGCCGATATGGTTCGAGATTCAGTCCAAAACCCTTTAGGAGCCCGGTCGACTTGAGCTGGGGAATGCACAATAGTCTGCGAACCCGCTACGCAACGGTCGCGATGTTGCTGAGCCTGCTGGTATTGGCAGGCGCGTTCCTGGCCAATGAAAACGTCAGCGGCGCCCGCAATCAGACCTCCGCCAACATCGAGTCGCGCAAGCAGGTTTTGCAGCTTACCCGCTACATCCGAGATGCGGTGTGGCGAGCCAGACAATCCCTGGAAAGTTTTTTGCTCGAGCCCTCGCTGACCCGGCACGGCAATCGCGTGCATGAATATCTGGGCCAGGCCCTGACCTATACCGCCGCGCTCAGCCAGGCGACCTGGGTGCGCGATCACCAACAGAACCGGGCGCTGGCGGATTTGAGCGAATCTCTGCGGCAGTTGGACAAGGCCGCCGACGCATTGATCGAAACCCGCCTGCACGCCATTCAGCAATATCCGGCACTCGGGGTGGCTCGCGACCCCATGCTCGAGCAGAACCGGATCTTCCATACCGCCGTGTCGTTGGCAATGGAGGAAGTTCTCAGCAACAAAGACGCATATCGGGGCGATGTCTACGCGGCGCTGGTCCAGACCCGCCACATGTGGGCCCAAATGATCGCCACTTTCCGCATGTACCTGGCCAACCGCCTGGGTTCTTTCGATATCGACTCACTGCCAGGCCAGGAACATGACATCGGGCTGCAACTGGAAGAAATCGAACGCCAGTTCGCGTTCCTGAGCCGGGAGCAAGCAGCGGGTCGGCTGGGCTTTGTCACCGAGCAATCGTTGCACGACATGCGCGCCGCGACACTGATCTGGAAACAAGCGTTCGCGGAAGTGAAACGCATTCACCACACCAACGCCTGGCGCGCCGACGCCAAGATCGTCAACGAGCAAATCGATCCGCTCCTGGACAAGACGTGGAATATATTGCTGAGCTTCGACACCGCCATCGAGTTATCGGCGGCGACCGACGTCAAATCGCTCAACGAAGTGGCACAATCCCAGTCACGCCTGCTCTGGTCGTTGACTATGACGGCGCTGCTGTTCATCGCCGTCGGCTTCTTTGCCTTGGAGCGCTGGATTCTCAAGCCGATTGCAATCGTAGCCGAGGCACTGAAAGCGGAAGCCAGCGGCCACGGCGCGACCCGCGCCTTGCCGGCGGCGAATTCCGAGGAAACCCGCAATCTGGTGGAAGCGTTCACTGAAATGCGCCGGCAAGTGCACAGCCGGCAGGTGGCGCTGGAACATCAGGCGCTGCACGATGCACTCACCCTGCTGCCGAACCGCACGCTGTTGCTCGACCGCCTGCAACACGCGATCACAACCGCGCAGCGCGAACAATCCAATCTCGCGCTGCTGATGATGGATCTGGATCGATTCAAGGAAATCAACGACACCCTCGGACATCAGATCGGCGATCGCCTGCTGCAGGAAGTGGGACGACGGTTGCTGGACACGGTGCGCGAGAGCGATACCGTGGCGCGGCTGGGAGGCGACGAATTTGCGCTGGTGCTGAACGGCGCCGATGCCGAGCAGGCGCGCCGAATCGCGAGCAAAACTCTCGATATGCTTGAAGACGTATTCCGGATCGAAGGAAATCACCTCTATGTCGGCGCCAGCCTTGGCATCGCGGTCTTCCCGCAGCACGGCGCCAGCGCCCAAACCTTGATCCAGCGCGCTGATGTGGCAATGTACGTCGCCAAGCGCAACAAGCTGCGCCAAAGCCTATACGATCCGAATCAGGATCAACACAGTGTCGGTCGCTTGTCGTTGATGACGGATCTGCGTGAGGCCATCGACGAGGGGGCGCTGGAGCTGCACTATCAACCGCTGCTCGATATCGGCAGCACCCTGGTCACCGGCTTCGAAGCGCTGTTGCGCTGGCACCATCCGAAGTTCGGCAAGATCGCGCCCGACGAAATCATCCCGCTTGCCGAGCAGACCGGGCTGATACAACCGTTGACGCACTGGGTCTTGGAACACGCGATCAAAACCTGCGCTGCATGGCGCCACGAATACCCGGATCTGGGTATAGCAGTGAATTTGTCCGCCCACAATCTGCAGGACGCTCGCTTGCTGGAACACCTGTCGATCTATCTCGAACGTCATGATTTGCCGGCGCAGTTCCTGACCCTGGAACTGACCGAAAGCGCGATGATGGCGGATCCGGAAGACGGTCTGCGAATTTTGAATGAGATCGACGCCAAGGGCATCGCCATCGCCGTGGATGATTTCGGCACCGGCTTCTCTTCTCTGGCCTATCTAAAACAATTGCCGGTCGACAAGCTCAAAATCGACAAGTCCTTCGTGAGGCAAATGTGCCAGGATGATAACGATGCCGTGATCGTTCGCTCCACCATCGATCTGGCCCATAACCTGGGTTTGCGCGTGGTTGCCGAAGGCGTCGAAGACCGGGAAACCTGGGACCTGTTGCAGATACTGCGCTGTGACGAGGCCCAGGGTTATCATATGAGCCCACCGATGGCCGAGGATGCCGTGCGGGATTGGTTGCCAGCCCACTATCTTGGCACGTCCCGCAAGGTCTGCCCGATCCGCCCCCACGCGGTCGAGTGATCCCGGCGAAGACAAATCACAGCCGTCCTCGACGGCGGGCTTGGAAAATGAAATATTGCAGTCAGTGTGCAGGCCCATTGACCGTGCGGGTGCCCGAGGGCGACAACCTACCGCGTCACGTCTGCGACCGTTGCGGCGCGGTTCACTACCAGAATCCGAAGATCGTCGCCGGATGCATCCCCGAATGGGACGATCGGATTCTTCTGTGCCGTCGCGCCATCGAACCTCGTTACGGACTCTGGACGTTGCCCGCAGGCTTCATGGAAAACGGCGAGACCACCGCTGAAGGCGCGGCCCGCGAAACGCTGGAGGAAGCCAATGCCCAGGTCGAAATCTGCAGCCTGTACGCTTTGTTCAACATTCCTCACATCAGCCAAGTCTATCTCATGTTCCGCGCCCGGCTGCTGAATGAGCGATTCGGCCCCGGCAGCGAGAGCCTGGAAGTGGAGCTCTTCGGTGAAGCGGATATTCCCTGGCTGGAATTGGCGTTCCCGGTCGTTCGCGAGACATTGCGGCGCTATTTCGAAGATCGACGCCGCGGCGAGTATCCGTTGCAGATCGGCGATATCACCCCCGATATGAAACAGCGCATGGGACGGCCCTGGTAGAACGGATCCGAACCTATTCCGCCGGCAGCGGCCGCACCCGCCCGGCGCACTGCTTGGCGCGCTCCCGCGCCGCAGCCGCATCCACGCCCGTAGCCAGCGCCACGCCCATGCGCCGACGTGCAAGAGCCTCTGGCTTGCCGAACAGGCGCAAATCGCTTCCCGGCACGCGCAGCGCCTCGTCTACGCCTTCATAGACGATGCCGCGCCCGTCGACGCCGCCGTAGATCACAGCGCTGGCACCCGGCTGGCGCAGCCCAACATCCACCGGCAAGCCCAGCACAGCGCGCGCATGCAGTTCGAACTCGCTTTGCACCTGGCTGCAGAGCGTCACGAGCCCGGTGTCGTGGGGCCGCGGACTGACTTCGCTGAACCATACCCGGTCGCCGCGGACAAAAAGTTCGACGCCGAAAATCCCCCGGCCACCGAGATTGGCGGTTATAGCACCCGCCACCTCCCGGGCGCGCTTGAGCGCGGTCGGACTCATGGCTTGTGGCTGCCAGCTCTCGACGTAGTCGCCACGCACCTGCACATGACCGATGGGCTCGCAGAAATGCGTCTCCGCCTCACCGTCAGCGCCCAATGCGCGCACGGTGAGCTGGGTGATCTCATAATCGAACTCCACCATTTCCTCTGCGATCACGCGGCCGCGGTTGACCCGGCCGCCGCTCATGGCATGGCTCCACGCCCTGTCGATATCGGCCGGCTCGCGGACGGTGGACTGACCCTTGCCCGAAGAAGACATAACCGGTTTTACGATACACGGGTAGCCGATGCCGCCGTCGATCGCCATGCGCAACTGCTCGACACTGTCGGCGAAAGCGTAACGCGATGTCGGCAATTCCAGCTCCTCGGCCGCCAAGCGGCGTATGCCTTCGCGGTTCATGGTCAGTTGCACCGCACGCGCAGTCGGCACGACTTCGGCAATGCCTTGTTCGTCAATCTCCGCCAGCGCATCGGTGGCGATCGCCTCGATTTCGGGCACCACGATGAGGGGCTTCTCACGCTCGATCAGCGCCCGCAGCGCCTCGCCATCTGTCATGTCGATGACGTGCGCCCGGTGTGCAACCTGGTGGCCGGGCGCCCCGGCGTAACGGTCGACGCCGATGACTTCGACACCGAACCGTTGCAGGGAGATGATGACTTCCTTTCCCAGTTCGCCGCAGCCGAGCAACATCACGCGCGTGGCGGACGGAGATAGGGGTGTTCCAATTCGCATCGGTGTTCCAATCGCAATCGGTAGGCAGGCTCGTCAGTAGCGCTCGATGTGATCCACGAACAACCGTTCTTCAGGCAACCCGTGGTCGGTCAGGATGACCTTCGCCGCAGCGAGGATGGATCGGGGCCCGCTTGCGTACATGTCAAAATCGCTCAAATCCGGGTAGTCCGCGGTGACACGCGCGCCAGCGAGGGCCATCGCCCGTTCCGCCGCGGGCAACTGCAAGATTTCGTCTGCCGACTGCTGGGAAACACTGGCGTCGCCCGCGTGATCGACTTGCGCCATCACCGGCGTAAACGCAAAGTCGTCCAGCGCGTCCTGCCAGGAACGGCAATAGTTGGCCGAGTAGTGGTCGGATTCGTCGCGAGCCACCCAGTACAGATGCATGTGTTGCGGTTTTTCCAGCGCGATGGCGTGTTCGATCAAACTCTTGATGGACGCGAAACCGGTTTCGTAGGCGAGATAGATGATCGGTCGGCGCGAATCCTCGTCGAGCGTGAAATGACCGAATGGCCCTTCTATTTCAACTTTGTCCCGGGTCTTGAGATCGCCGAATACGTATTGGGAGAAAGGATCGTCTGGCACATTGCGGACATGAAATTGCAGGAACATGCCATTGCAGGGACAACTGGCAATGGATTTGTTGCGCGGCGCGAGACCGTCGATACGCAACGTGGCGTGCTGACCGGCCAGGAAGCGCAGCGTACGGCTTCTCGGCGTGCGCAAATGCAGTACCGTGACATCCGCGACCGGCTGCTCGATCTTGTACACCGTCGTAGTCAAGGTTTCGGGTGTAATATCCGCGGGACTACCCGCTTCGTGGGCTTCGATCAGCAGATCTTCGTTCGTCTTCGCACAACACAACAAGACGGTGCCGCGCTCCCGTTCGGACTGCTTGATCACGTAGTCGTGGGGCAGTTCCTCGCTCAAGCTGCCCGATACCAGCCTCGCGCGGCAGTCGCCACACGTGCCGTTGCTGCAGTTGTAATTGATCGATACACCTGATCGCAGCGCCGCTTCCAGCACAGTCTCACCGGACTCGACGAAAAACTCCTTGCCGCTCGGCTGCAACCTGACTCTGGCGGTCATGTTCCGCGTCGGCGCCGGCCGCCGCCGTTGGACTTCGATCCTGGACTTGGTTGTTTCTTGCCGCTCAAACGCTTACCGTCGGCAGTGGGCGGCAAACCCGTGTGTTGGGTAAGAAACGTCTTGCCGGGCGCCGGCTTTTGCCGCTCCCGGCGTGCGGTGCCAGGAGGCTGGAAGCGCGGTACCAGATGCCGTTTGCCGTTACCGATGAGATCGGCGCGCCCCATACGCTTGAGCGCATCGCGCAGCAGCGGCCAGTTATCGGGATCGTGATAGCGCAGGAATGCCTTGTGCAGTCGCCGCACCCGCAAGCCGCGCGGCACGGCCACCGACTCTCCGTTACGCCGCACCCGTCGCAACGGATTGGTACCGGAATGGTACATCGCCGTCGCAGTCGCCATGGGCGAAGGCAGGAACGTCTGCACCTGGTCGGCGCGAAAGCCGTTGCGCTTCAACCAGAGCGCCAGATTCAGCATGTCCTCATCGCGGGTTCCGGGGTGGGCGGCGATGAAATATGGGATCAGATACTGCTGCTTGCCGGCTTCGCGGGAGAATTTGTCGAACAGCTCCTTGAATCGGTCGTAGGCGCCCATGCCGGGCTTCATCATTTTCGTCAACGGGCCTTGTTCGGTATGTTCCGGCGCGATTTTCAAATACCCGCCGACATGATGGGTCACCAGTTCCTTGACATACTCCGGCGATCGGATCGCCAGGTCGTATCGCAGGCCGGAGGCGACCAGAATCTTTTTCACGCCGGGAAGTGCCCGCGCCCGCCGATACAAGCCGATCAGCGCCGAATGGTCGGTACCGAGGTTGTTGCAGATATCGGGATATACGCAGGAAGGCCGCCGACATGCGCGTTCGACTTTGGGATCTTTGCAAGCCAGACGGTACATGTTCGCAGTGGGTCCGCCGACATCGGAGATCACCCCGGTAAATCCCGGCACCGAGTCGCGGATGGTTTCGATTTCGCGAATCACGGAATCTTCCGACCGGCTTTGAATGACACGTCCCTCGTGTTCGGTTATGGAACAGAAGGTGCAGCCGCCGAAACAACCCCGCATGATGTTCACCGAAAAACGGATCATTTCGTACGCAGGAATGCGCGCGTCGGCGTAGCTGCTATGGGGCCGGCGCGTATAAGGCAATTCGAACACGCCATCGAGTTCCTTGGTGCTCAGCGGTATCGGCGGCGGATTGATCCACACGTCGCGATCGCCGTGGCGCTGCACCAGCGCCCGGGCGTTGCCAGGATTGGTTTCCAGATGCAGCACACGGGAGGCATGGGCATAAAGCACCGGATCATCGCGCACGGCCTCAAAGCTCGGCATGCGAATTACGGTGCGGGCGGGATCCCGCTTCGGCACCCGGCGCTGGAAACGCACGGCGGTCCCGCCGCCCGGCTCCGCCGCCGCGTCGGAGGCCGGAGTACAGTCCGCCTGGGGCGCGGCGGCCGCATAGGGATCGGGGCGGGACGACATCGGTCCGGGCAGGTCGATGTCGCTGGAATCCATCTCCTCCCAGCCTTCGGGCAACGACCGTACCAAAGCGGTCCCACGCAGATCCTGGAGGTCCGCGACGCTTTCGCCGGCGGCAAGTCGGTGTGCAATTTCGACTACCTGGCGTTCGCCGTTGCCGTACACCAGCAGATCCGCCTTGGCGTCGAGCAGCACCGAGCGACGCACTTTATCGGCCCAATAGTCGTAGTGGGCGATACGGCGCAAACTGGCTTCGATGCCGCCGATGATCACCGGCACGGTTTTGAAGGCTTCACGACAACGCTGGCTGTATACAACCACGGATCGGTCTGGGCGACGACCGCCCGCGCCGCCCGGCGTATAGGCGTCATCCGATCTGCGTTTGCGATCCGCAGTGTAGCGGTTGACCATCGAATCCATGTTGCCGGCGGTGACGCCGAAAAACAGGTTCGGTGCGCCGAGGACCCGGAAATCGTGGGCGGATCGCCAATCCGGCTGGGCGATGATCCCGACCCGGAAACCCTGCGCTTCGAGCACGCGCCCAATCACGGCCATGCCGAAGCTGGGATGATCGACGTAGGCATCTCCGGTCACCAGGACGATGTCGCAGGAGTCCCAACCGAGCGCGTCCATCTCCGCCTTCGATGTGGGCAGTTCCGGGGCGGGGCCGAATCGATGGGCCCAGAATTTGCGGTGGGAAAACAGTTCGGTGGCGCGGAGCATGATTTTGGATCTCGGGGAACGGCTGCGGGAAAAGCCGAAAAACGTGCCGAAGTATATCAGCTCCCGGCTGCGACCCCTACCCACCGCCGGATACCGCGCAGCTTGTGTTCTTTTGCCGGCGGCGTCATTCTGAACGCCATGCAACCCCACGAAATCGAAGTCATTCGCCGACGGCTGGCGGCGCTACGAGTCGAGCATCGGGATCTCGACAGCGCGATCACGAGCCTGGAATCGGCGGCTTATATTGATCAGCTGCAATTGCGGCGGCTGAAGAAGCGCAAGCTCTATCTCAAAGACCTCATCGAGCGTCTGGAAAGCAAACTCATTCCCGACCTCAACGCCTGACCAGCCGCCCCACCTGCACCGCGCGCGTGCAAATCAAAGCGCGTACGCCCCGTTTCGGCGCCGTCGCCGATGAGCCTTTAACGTAACATCTTGTTTCCCAGCCGCGGGTGCTCGGCGACGCTTGGTCTAAAATCTGCTTGCTACGACCCAATACGGAGTAGATGGAGGACTGCAATGAGCGAACCCAAGGTCTACGGCGATCTTTTCGCCATGGTCCGTCCATGGGACCGCAAGCGGTTGCGCGAATTCTTGAGTCATCCGTCCGAAACCGGATGGGACACTGTCCGGCGTCTGATCGTCATTCCCATGCCCCTTACCACTCTGGAAATGGCTGTGTGGCAGGTCAATGTCCACGGTCAATGCGAACTTCCCGATCCATTTACCGTTTATCGCGCACTACGACACGCCCGCGACACGTATACTGCGTACTTGCGGGCATTGCGCGGACCCGCATGAAGAATGCATTCACCCCCAGCACATTCGAATACACGGAGGTTTTTTTCATGAGCGACGTCCCCAACCCAGGGCAGCCCATTCCACCCAAGCGCAAGCGCGGCAAAGCGCCCTCACCCGCCAATGCGAAGCAACCGAAAAAAGCAGCGGCGAAGAGCAAGCCTGCCAGGGCGAAGGCCGACCAACCCAGGCTCTCGCAGACCGCCGAACCGTCGACCGCCACGAGGCGGGCCGCCGCCGAAGAACGGTGGCGGCTGATTGCGGAAACGGCATATCTTCGCGCGGAGCAACGAGGTTTCGAACACGGCGACCCGGTCAACGATTGGCTCGAAGCGGAGCGGGAGGTGGACGCGCGGCTCAAACGCGCTTGAGCGATCCAATGAACTCGGGCAAATCAGGGTACGGCGTGACTCAGACCGCCGTGCCCGTTGTTCGCTTTTTTGTTGTACAACGCACGATCGACACTCGCGAGCAGTGTACCCAGATCCGTGCCACCGCCCGGCGCTTCGCCCAGGCCGATCGAGGCGCTCAAAGGTAGATCGTTGGCTTTGGCCCAATCCTCGATGCGCTCGCGAATCCGTTCCGCCGCGGCATTGGCCTGCTCCAGGTCGCTATCCACTAGAATCATGACGAACTCGTCGCCCCCATAGCGGGCCACCACATCTGAATCGCGCACGCTGGTGCGCAGGATACGGGCCACCTCACACAACACCCGATCGCCCTCGGCATGTCCTCGGGTATCGTTGATCGCTTTGAATTTATCCAGATCGGCAAACATCACCACCAATTGTCTCGGGGCGCCGTTGCCTGGCTCCAAGAGCTTTTCGGCGGCGGCGAACAACGCTCTGCGATTGATCAGACCGGTAAGCGCGTCGAGACGGCTGCTTCGCTCCAGCATGCGCCTGCTGGCATCGACCCGGCTCATGAGGATATAGGCGTAGACCAGCACCAGTGCTGCGAACAGGTTCAGGAACAGCACCCCCGGATGCATCAAATGGATGTCGGCGGAATAGCGCAACGTGAGCACCACCAAAGCCGCAGCAAACGTCGCCAGCAGAGCCTCGGCAAAATAGCGCATGCCGTAACGCATCCCGTTCCCCAACACGATCAACATGTACACCAAGCTCGAAATGGGAGCGACGAATGGATCGGTCAGCACCGTCATGGATACGGCAACGACGTCACCCCACATGGTGATTCGCACCCGGCGCGGAGAGAACCGCACGCGCCGCGCACGCACGAACCAGAATGTCACCCAGCACATATAGAGCAGCAGGCCGCCGCTCACGAACCGCTGGCTGAGCCACGGCGAGGCATAGTCGAAGACGAAATTGAAATAGACGAGGCCGATGGAAGAGAAGACATAGCGGGTGATGAATTGAAGTCGCTGGTCCGCCCACCGAGGTTCATACCAGTGGTCGCAGAACAGTTCCGCACCCCGACGGCCGTCGGGTACATGAACGTCACCGCGTCGGCGACGGTAGGACGCAGCTCGAACGGTCGCCACAAATAGGATCCTTCGCTACTTTCACGACTATCGGAGGCGTGCTCCGAGGCCGGCATCCACGCCAACCGTCGTCCAAGCATAACCCAGTTTTACGTATGTGAATACATTTCGGTATCAGCCGTGGTAAATATTCCGAGGTTATACTTTACAGTTTGCGCCAAGCGAGCGGAGCCATGAGCCAAAAAGAGAAACGCAGCGACCCCGGACACTACGCCGAAAACCTCGACGCCGAGCCCGATGAAGTCTATGACCCGGAGTTCGAATCTCTGATCCGCAACGTGCTACTCAAGCTCGGCGAAGACCCCGAACGGGAAGGACTACGGCGCACACCTCTGCGCGTGGCCAAGGCACTGGATTTTCTCACCAGCGGCTATCAGATGTCCGTCGAGCAGGTGGTCCGGGGCGCGATCTTCGAAGAATCCTGCCAGGAACTGGTGCTGGTCAAGGATATCGAGTTCTACTCCATGTGCGAGCATCATGTGCTGCCCTTCTTCGGCAAAGCGCACGTCGCGTATCTGCCGAACGAAAAAATCATAGGGCTGAGCAAAGTGGCTCGCATCGTGGACGTCTTTGCCCGCCGCTTGCAAGTGCAGGAACGGCTCACCAACCAGATCGCGGATGCGTTGATGCAGATTCTCGAGCCCCACGGTGTGGCCGTGATCATGGAAGCGAGTCATTTTTGCATGATGATGCGCGGTGTCCAGAAACAAAACAGCTCCACCGTCACCAGCGCCATGCGCGGCAGCCTGCGGGAGAATGCGCGCACCCGCAGCGAACTCCTGGACCTGCTCAGGAACCGTTGATTCCCCCGTGGATCGCCAGACGGCGCCACAGATTCGTAGGTCGGGTTAAGCCCGCAGGGCGAACCCGACAATGGCGGAGCTGAACGCAAGATCGTCGGGTTACGCTGCGCTAACCCGACCTACGGGTGGCGGGAATTTACCATCGGCGCCGCAGACTCGTAAATTCGTAGGTCGGGTTAAACCCGCAGGGCGAACCCGGCAATGGCGAACCCGACAATGGCGGAGCCGAACGGAAGATCGTCGGGTTACGCTGCGCTAACCCGACCTACGGGTGGCGGGAATTTACCATCGGCGCCGCAGACTCGTAAATTCGTAGGTCGGGTTAAGCCCGCAGGGCGAACCCGGCAATGGCGGAGCCGACAATGGCGAACCCGAACGGAAGATCGTCGGGTTACGCTGCACTAACCCGACCTACGGGTGGCGGGAATTTACCATCGGCGCCGCAGACTCGTAAATTCGTAGGTCGGGTTAAGCCCGCAGGGCGAACCCGACAATGGCGGAGCCGAACGGAAGATCGTCGGGTTACGCTGCACTAACCCGACCTACGGGTGTCGGCGGTGCGTTGTTCGCGGCTGACAGTGCGCCCGGCCGGGTGCATAATCGAGCCGTGCTGAACGCCCATCGTCAAAATGCTTACGCCGTCTGAACTCCATGCGGCACTAAGTCGTCGCCTTTGGAACATCGACATTACGGCATTGCCGAAACCGCGGCGCCGGCTGGTGTCTTCGTTACGGCTGGCCTACGCGGTGGGCCGCGACATCGCAGAAGGACAACTCACGCTGCGGGCCATGAGTCTTGTGTACACGACTTTATTGTCGCTGGTACCGCTGCTGGCCGTCAGTTTTTCCGTGCTCAAGGCATTCGGTGTACACAACCAGGTTGAACCCCTGCTACTGAATCTGCTCGCACCGTTAGGCGACAAAGGCATCGAGATCACGACCCGGATCATCGAGTTCGTGGAAAACATCAAAGCCGGTCTGCTTGGCTCCGTGGGCTTGGCGTTTCTGATCTATACCGTTATTTCGCTAGTGCAGAAAGTCGAAAGGGCCTTCAACTTCACTTGGCACGTGAATCAGCACCGCCCGTTTACCCAGCGGTTCTCCGATTATTTGAGCGTCATCCTGATCGGGCCCGTATTGGTGTTTTCCGCAATAGGGTTGACTGCATCGATCGCCAGCAGCGGTCTGTTCCAGCAGCTCGCCTCCATCCAACCTCTGGGTAGCGTAATCCAGGCAGCGGGCCGCTTGATCCCTTATCTGCTGATCATCGGGGCCTTCACCTTCGTTTATCTGTTCGTGCCCAACACCAAGGTGCGCTGGTGGTCGGCCCTGGTCGGCGCCGTGATCGCGGGCGTGCTTTGGGAGTCGGCAGGCTGGCTGTTCGCATCCTTTGTGGTCAATTCGGTCAAGTACACCGCGATCTATTCGGCGTTCGCCACCTTGATCGTGTTCATGATCTGGTTGTATCTAAGTTGGTTGATCTTACTCATCGGCGCCAGCATCGCCTTCTACCATCAGCACCCGGAATACCTGCGTCTGGAACACCAGCCGTTCAAGCTCAGCAACCGCAACCGTGAGAAATTGGCGCTCAACATCATGGCCCTGATCGGCAAGCGCTTTTATGACGCAACGCCGCAATGGGATGTCGAACACATGGCACAGCACCTGGGGATTCCGCTGGATGTGGTCGAGGAAATGACCGAACTGCTCGCCGAAGCCGGTCTGCTGGCGCGCGCACTGGACAGCCCGACCCGCTATTTGCCGGCCAGGCCAATGGAAACTGTAACGGTCAGCGAACTGCTCGAAGCAGTACGCCGCAGCGGCGGCTCTGCACCGCTGAACCAACGGCACCACGCGAGCAACCCTGCGGTCGAACGCGTACTGGCACGCCTGGAGCGCCAGCAACAGGAAGCACTTGCCGGCCAGACGCTCAAAAATCTGGCGCTTGGCGACCTGCCGGATCGCGAGGCCGAGGATTCCAGCGCCGCATGATCCGCGGCATTGCCACATCCACCTCAGGTCGCCGATCCCGACCGCAGCTCGGCGCCCGGCGAGCTTGCAGGTGCGATTATGTCTGCGGTGTTACGTTGGCGGCCTGCAGCCCCTTCGGACCGCGCTCGACTTCGAAGTTTACCGTCTGACCTTCGGCGAGGGTCCGAAAACCGCCGCCTTCGATTGCCGAATAATGTACGAACACATCGTCGCCGCCGTCCTGGGGAGCGATGAAGCCGTAGCCTTTCGATTCATTGAACCACTTCACGGTGCCAGTTGCCATCAGCAAGAACCTCAAACAGAAATCTCGAACACAGCCGATTTGAGAACGTGCCATTGCGAACGAACCGCGACTCAACGCTCTCGAGAATCGACCACGGGCTTCCTGAGTATAGCCAGGGGTTTTTGAGGCTGCCATGACAGGACTGCGGCGCGGATCAAGGTGTGTGCAGCGGTTCGCGAACGTAACTTGTGCGCGCCAAAGCAGTGCAAACGAGGGGCGACACCCACGTCGTTCAATCTTTGATCCATCCTTGCAGAGCCTCAATGATCTTGCGCGCTTGATCGGCGCTCGAGATATTGAATTTCGATTTCTGCTGATACGCCCCATTGCGTTTCTGGTAACGACGTATCGTGTATTTTTCCGGTCCGTAGTCGTCCTTCTGCCGATCCCAGTCCTGGTAACGGAACAACACTGTCGCCCACGCTCCTTTGGTCAGCACAACCTTGTCGAGTTGTTTGACGAGTTGCACGCCGTCTTCGCTGTAATCGACACTGAGTTCTTCCACTTCCGACGCCATGATGTCCTCGCTATGTTTTTGATGAAATGGTCGCGCTACGACCGAAATGATTGTGCCGTTCAAAGCTGCGCACGAACCGGCGGCATTTGCAGGAAATAGCCTGCCGCGCGCAGCCGTGCCAAAACCTGACCCGCATCCGCGCGGGCCAATGGCCGTGCGGGAAGCAACTCTAGATTCATCACCCATTCCAGTTGCCCGAGTTTGGCCAATAACGCCGGTGGCACTCGGGCAAAATCGTGTTCCCGTTCCACGTATAGATAGGTATCCGACTTGGCACTACTTTTGTAGATTGAACACTGCATCATTCGGGGCGCTCTGGCATGGTTGCCAACCGTTTCCGGAGCGCTACCTTAGCAAATGCGCAGTTGTGGCGACAGCACAGCGGCGTAAAGTCGGGTGGTATCAAGTTCTTGGGCCTGCGCGGCCCGAAACCCAGAGGAACCCGTCATGCACAGGCACGCCATCGCCAACGTAGGCCAACTGGTCCGCCATAAGCTGTTCGACTACCGCGGCGTGGTGGTGGACGTGGACCCCGTCTTCATGCAGTCCGACGAATGGTACGACACCGTGGCCCGCTCGCGGCCGCCCAAGGACGAGCCCTGGTACCGGGTATTGGTCGACGGATCCAATCAGCAGACTTACGTCGCCGAGCGCAATCTGGAAATAGACGGCAGCGCCGAACCCGTCAATCACCCGCAGTTGGCGGAGTATTTCACCGACTTCTCCGACGGACGCTACGTTCCGTTTCAGCGCAGTAACTGACTCTCCGGCGCCCCACCCGGCCGCCAGAAGACCGCCGCTATTCAGTGCCCGGCCAAGAACCGGTAAACTGGGCGTTTCGCCCAAGATTTCGCCGGAGTGGCCATGACCAACAAGCTCAACCGTTACAGTTCCCGCATCACGCAGCCCAAATCCCAAGGCGCGTCCCAGGCCATGCTCTATGGCACCGGCCTGTCGGCGGAGGACATGGATAAAGCGGAAGTCGGCATTTCCAGCGTCTGGTGGGAAGGCAATACCTGCAACATGCACCTCAACGACCTCGCCGCCAAAATCAAGGAAGGCGTGGAAGCGGCGGGACTCGCCGGCATGCGCTTCAACACCATCGGCGTCTCCGACGGTATTTCCATGGGCACCGCAGGCATGAGCTATTCCCTGCAGTCTCGCGACCTGATCGCCGATTCGGTGGAAACGGTCATGAACGCCCAGTGGTACGACGCCAACATCTCGATCCCCGGTTGTGACAAGAATATGCCCGGCGTACTGATCGCCATGGGCCGCATCAACCGGCCGTCGCTGATGGTCTACGGCGGCACCATCAAGCCCGGCTACACCAGCAAGGACCATCAGGTCATCGACATCATTTCTGCGTTCCAAAGTTACGGCCAATTCCTCGGCCAGCACATCGACGAGGAACAACGGCAGGACATCGTTCAACATGCCTGCCCCGGACCCGGCGCCTGCGGCGGCATGTATACCGCCAACACCATGGCTTCGGCCATCGAGGCCATGGGTATGTCGCTGCCCTATTCTTCGTCCACCCCGGCGGTGGACCCCGGTAAGCTGGATGAGTGTCTGCGCGCGGGGCAAGCCATCCGCCACCTGCTGGAACAGGACATCAAACCCCGGGACATCATGACTCGGGCCGCATTCGAGAATGCCATGGTGATCGTCATGGCCCTGGGCGGCTCCACCAATGCTGTGTTGCACCTCATTGCCATGGCCCGTGCGGTGGACGTGGAATTGGGACTGGACGATTTCCAGGCGGTCTCGGACCGGGTACCGTTCCTGGCCGACCTGAAACCTTCCGGCAAATACGTCATGGAAGACCTGCACAATGCCGGCGGCACCCCCGCCGTGATGAAATATCTGCTGGAAAAGGACCTGCTCGACGGCACCTGCCTCACCGTCACCGGCAAGACCGTCGCCGAGAACCTGGTCGACCTGCCGGGCCTGGCCGCGGACCAGCAGGTGTTCATGCCATTGGAAAAGCCGATCAAGAAAACCGGGCATCTGCAGATCCTCAAAGGCAATCTGGCACCTGGCGGCTCGGTGGCCAAGATCACCGGCAAGGAAGGCGAGCGCTTCGAAGGGCCGGCACGGGTGTTCGACTGCGAGGAGGACATGCTCAAGGGCTTGGAGGACGGTAAGATTCAAAAAGGCGACGTGGTGGTGATCCGTTATGAAGGCCCCAAGGGCGGACCCGGCATGCCGGAGATGCTCACCCCGACTTCGGCGATCATGGGCGCGGGCCTCGGCAACGACGTGGCGCTGCTCACCGATGGCCGTTTTTCCGGTGGCTCCCACGGCTTCATCATCGGTCACATCGTGCCCGAGGCCCAGGAAGGCGGACCGATCGGTTTGATCCAGGACGGCGACCGCATCGTCATCGACGCATCCAGCCGCGAGCTTACGGTGGAATTGAGCGATGCCGAGCTGCAGCAACGCCGCGCGCGATGGCAGATGCCGCCGTATAAGGTCAGTCGTGGCACGCTGTTCAAATACATCAAAACCGTAAAAGATGCTTCCCAGGGCTGCGTCACAGACGAGTGAAGCTCGCGGTGCACAATGCCTTGGCAGACGCGGTAGCCGCGATCGAGGCTGCGCCAGAGTCGCAGCAGGCGCTGTTGTTATACGCCTTGATCAGTACCTTGGCCGTGGAGAAGGCCGGTTGCATGTTCAAGCTGACCAAGCTGCGGGAAATGGACGCCGACACCCGGCAGCTCGCCTACGGGCTGATGGAGTTCATGGCCCGCGGCCAGAACCGCGGCGAGCCATGGGAGCAGGCATTGGCGCGCATCGAGCACGCAATTCGCGGAGCGTAGATTCAATCCGGCTTATCCCGCGGCAAAACATCGCGGGTATCTTCAACGCCTTTTTCAAAACCATGGGCGTAGGCTTGGCCCCAGGCCATGATTCGGTGCGGCGCCAATGATTGCGCGTCATCTTGCGCGCATTCATCGTCCAGTGCATTGCTATACCCCAGTTCCCGCATTGCGGAAAGGATCCCGCCGCCATAGCCGCGGTTATACCAGCTTTGCGAATCCCCCGGTTGTTCGAGAAACTCAGCGCTTTCCCGACGCAACCGTTTGGCCAGCGCAATCAATCGCCCAACGATCTGCTCTGAAGCGGCCATCAGTCGCGCAGATAATGTTTACGCATGGTTTTGACGACCTCCCACGTGCAGGACATACCCTTGGGAAAATTGACCAAATCCCGCGCCTTGATGATCACGGGCTCACCACCGGCGGGCGTGACCACTGCTTCGCCCTCGAGAATATAAGCCATTTCCTTCGTGTCGTAGGTCCAGTTGAAGGTAGACGGTTCTTTGCGCCAGATTGGCCAGCTGTCCACATACATCGCTTCCAGCTTCATGGGAGAGGGATTGTGTTCGATGGTGATGATATCCATGGGCGCTCCGATCGGTCGCTGCACTCCAACGGGGATTATACCCCAGCCCTGCCGCTGCTCCGCCGGCGCCGATTGACTAAACTACGCTCATGTCCCACGCCAAACGCAGGTTCATTCGTCACCCGTTCGACATACCGATCGAAGTCGAGGCCGGCGTCCAGGCGCGGGTGAGCCCTACCCTGCGCGACGTGTGCGATGGCGGCATTTCATTTCAGACACGCCAGCCGGTACGTCCCGGCCAGCATCTGCGAATGCGCATACCGCTGCTGCAGCCGACTTTTGAAGCCGAAGGAAAAGTGATCTGGTGCGAAGCGGCGACTGCAGGTGGTTACGAGGTGGGCGTTTCGTTTCTAAATCCGGAAGACGCCTACCGCGCGCGGATGATGGAGCAGATCTGCCACATCGAACAGTACCGACGTGAAGTCGAACTAAGCGAAGGCCGAGAGCTCAACGATCGGGAAGCGGCGATGGAGTGGATCGAGCGCTACGCACCCCATTTTCCGGGCGCGGACTGAATCAGCTGCTGAAGTAGGCCATCCACGCGCTGCCCAATTGCAGCATGTCCATGTCTTTGAGCACGATAGTCCCCGTATCGAGGTCCTGACTGTTCAGGCGCACCACCTGTTGCCGCGCCCCGGCCGCGCGTTGCACGACCCAGTGTTCCTGCTGGCGCTGCACCTGCACGCCGGGCAACAATTCCAATCCTTCGTCCGGGACGTTCACGCGTTGTCCGGCGCGCTCGCCCACCATGACCTTGAAGTAGCCGCCGCTCGTCAGCGATGCGGCTCTTGCACCGGCTGCTTGCGCCCCGGTCGGCTTTGACGCTCCAGCAGGCGGAGACGGGGGAAGCGCCGCGGACTCCGATCGGAGTTCGGGGATGGGCGAACCGCGCTTTGATTGCGGCGCTGTCCCGGAATGCTGCGTTACGCCGGGCGTGCCGCGACTCAAGGGGACCTCACGCGCCATGACGATGGTCGCATCGGCTGCCGGCGCTCGGGGCGGCACGCGCGCGGCGACCGCGGCATCGAAGCGCAGTTCGAATTTGCCGATGACGATGACGTCGCCCGCATGCAATGTATGCATGCGCACCCGGCGCCCGTTTACAAAGGTGCCGTTGGTGCTACCAAGGTCTTCGATATAAGAGGATTGAAAGTAGCTGACGATCTTTGCGTGATGCCCGCTAACTGTCACGTCACTCAGGCAAAAATCGTTGTCGGCCTTGCGCCCGACGGTCACCGTCCCGGGCTTGAGCTCGCGCTCACTCGGCGGAGTTCCCTCACCGCTGATCGTGATTCTGGCCATGGCGCCCTCCGCTGTAGATTGTAATAGCGGCAGCAGGGGCGCTGACTTTAGAAATTTTTTCAATCTTTGACGACTAGTTCCGCACTGAGCTGATCGCCCTGCAAATCGATGCGAACGGCCCGCAGATCAGGCAGGCGTTGGGCCAGATAGGTCAGCATGGCCGCGGCCTTCTCTTCAGCGCCTTGCTGAAGCGCCTGGGCCATGGATTGGGCGACGAACTGCGCCCGCTGCATCGACTCCGGCGCCGCGATCCACTCCCCATGCAAGTCGATGCCTTGGTCCATTTTGCGGTCCATGCGGCGCAAATAATTCTGCTGCAGAATCGGAACCGGCTTGCTGCGATCGTATTGCAGCACTTCGGCGCCGTTGAAGTAGGTCGATACGGTCTGGGTCATGGGAAATGTCGTTGCGAGTGCAGCGGGCTATTCTAACCCGGCGCAGGCGTTCACTTGAACCGCTTAGGGGCACCTGCTGGTACGTTCCCTCCCATCGGCAAGACTTCGCCCCCGGCGCCGCGGCTTGGACCAAACTCTCGGCACCGCGATCCGGCCACCGGTCCCGGCAGCGGCGGCGGGCAAGGGAGACGTCCTCCGGTCACAAACCGGCCAATGACGGTGTCGCGATATAGTCCACGATGCGGCGCGCAATAATGCATCCCGGCCGCATCACGATGTTCAGCCAAGCGGACTCGAACAGGGCGCCATTGCGCTGCAGGTTTTGACGTCGACCCGCGAACAGGTCCTCTTAGATTTCCCTGACGCCAACCACAATGGACAAAGCTACCGGCAATGACGTCCGCCGCGACCGCGCACATCACGGCGTGAGCCGTGTGTCGAGCGGGATGGACCCGTGGTATTCGAAACCGACCGGCACCAGCCGGGTACTCAATTTCACCTCCCCCGCAAGCCGGTAGCGCAGTTCGCCGTGCTGGACGTCCGGCCACTGCCTGAGCTGTGCGATCAGCGTGCCGATGGTGCTGATCATATCGACTTCCAGCATACGTTCCTCGTATGCGGGCACCGTTACCGATTGGCTGCTGACACCACGGGCGAATTCGAGACCGTTCAAGTAAAGGCGATACTGCAGCCCCGCGATTGGCAGGGCGTAAGGGTTCGGATTCTGGATCCGCAGCTGCAGCCGATAGCGTTGTTCCAGGAGCTGGGCATCCAACAGACTGAGACTTGAAATCGAAATGGACGGCGCTTGAATACGAGCGAAAGGGCCTGAACATGCCATCAGCATCGAAAAAATCGACAGCAGCAATACGAGGCGTGACCGCATCCGCATCCTCCAGGTGATACCGTTACATTATGTGCTTGCACAACTTGATGCAACGCCCGCCTTCGTTTGGTACTTGGCGTGGTAAGATTTACGCCATCACGCCAGCCCATTTGCGAAGAAGCCACTTGAAACCGACGGTCCTATACCTGCCAATCGTATGTCTTGCCATCGCCGCGTCGATCTACGGATGCGCCTCCGCACCCCCACTGCGTCCCGCCCAATACGGCCACCCGGAACTGGTCGAGATCCATCGTGCCTTCGAACACGCCGTGCAGCAGGCGCACGCAGATCCTGATGTGCACTGGCGCAGCGGCTGGACCGGCAATGTATTGGTTAACATGAGCCCGGAAGACGAGCACGGCTTGTGCTATCAGTGGCAGGAATTGGTTTACGCTGGCGTGCTCGATACCGTCGAACGCGTCGGTTGGCACGCCAACGGCATCGTCATCAACGATAAGACCCGGCATGAGCATCACGCCGTCGTCGTCTTCGACCCGAAGGTCACGGACCAGAACCATATTCTGGACGCGCCTGGATCCAACCCTGCGTGGGTTTTGGATGCCTGGCGGCGGGGAAAGGCCGACATTTTCACCGTGCAACAATGGATCGAATTGCCGCTATTCAAACTGGTACCACCCAGAATCACCGGCGTGACCGTCGATTCCAACATTAGCGCTTCTCTGCATCATCACATGCGAACCCAAAGCCCTGCGGAGTAAAACGAGATGGCTACCCGAACCGAACTGTCCCTGCCCGAGGCACAAGTGGAACGAGTCGAACTCGTAGGAGACACATTGCGGATCCATTTGCGCGAGTTCTTCAGCTTCGTCTCTATTTCCGGCTCAGCCGAACAAACCCAATGGCGCCAACCGGGGGTTCTGATAATCGAGGCTGCGGAAATCGAACATGAATTGCCGGAAGCTCCGTTCGTGCTCGCGGGCGGTGACATCCAAGCCAACACGTACACCTACCGCGATCGGGTACCGCTTCCGCTTGATGCCCTTGGGCGCGTCGGTTGTTTGCTGAAGGTCAAAGGAAATGAAAGTACGCTCTCCGCGTCAGGCGCCCGCCTGCAACTGCAAACGCTGGGTGAGCGGCGTTACGTCGCACATGTCAAATAGTGCCGGCAGAGATGGGTTTACGAACTTTCTGCCCCGCCGCGTGCGATTGATCCGCACCGATCCGCTTCATTCCGACAACCCTGCGTTGGCTTGCGCATGGGCGCCGATCTGTTGCTGCATATCGCGTTGATTGCGAAGCTCGCGGCGCTTGTTGGCGAAGTAATCGTCGCGGCTGAGTTCGTGCAATTGCCGCCCATAACGTTCGACCATGCGATACCAGGTCCCCATGCTGGCCTCGGGCTGGCGCTGAGCCGGGAGATCATCCGTCTGCAGATAGGCTCTAAGCGCAAGATAGTACCGCATGGCGTTGCGTTCGATCATGCCGCGCACACCCTGAACGTATTCGGGCTTGCCGGAATCGGTCTTGCCGACAATCGAAAAACCGATCTTGTCCTTGCCGAGCGTAGCCAGATACGCCGCTGTCGCCATGCGGCTGCGCCAACTGTCCTCGTAGCCCCAGCTCAATTCCACCAGCGTACCCTCTTCCACCGGCGCCGCTTGCACTGAAATACGGTAATCCTGCGTACCTAGCGGTCCGTCCGCCGCCCGCACGGTGACGCGCAGATAATTGTCCCGGTGGCTGACGATTCTGAAATTCCCGTCCACGTGATAAGCGTCCTGGGGAGGCTGATAAAATTTGCGGCCGACGAACAATGACAATTGCGCGCCCGCTTGCCCGTGACGCCATGTGCAGGCTTTGACGTTCTGATTCAGCGCCAGGAATCGACACCACTGATCCGGATGGCCCAGCGCGTCGCGCACCTCGCGAAACGGTTGCGGCAACACCGCGTAGATGTCAGCGCCCAGACGCTGATTGGAATCATGCGAACGTATGTACAACGGTTCGTCGAACGGGTTCCGGGCGGTGTTCTCTCGCACGTGTTGAAACTGCTGCAGCAACTCTTGCCGGTCCGCATACGCCGGCACTGCCATAATCACCGTGAACAAAACCAACCAGATCGCTTTCATAGCGGAAACCACATTGTTCGTCGCCGCCTCGGCGCCCTTTTTATTTGCTGACCACGTGGACGCTGCTCGCCTGGGGCCCCTTTTCACCCAGTTCCTCACTGAAGCGAACCTGGGTTCCGACATCGAGTTTTTCGAAATCGCCGTTCAACAGGCTGTTGCGGTGAAAGTAAACCTCCCGGCCGTCGATGGTCTCGATCACACCGAAGTCCTGATCGAATACCAGATTGCGGATCCGACCTTGTGGTGGCGACTCGTGGAGCTTGGTCTTTCCCCGGGTTACACGGGTGTAATCCTCGAGTTGGCGCCGCGCGGCGTCAAACGCATCGCGCACGGCGACATACACATCTTCGTGGGCGTGATTGTCGTGGGGCGCGCGACTCACGACCAATTCCTTTCCGGGCACAGTGATATCGATCAAAACTTGGTACAGAGCGCCTTTGTGGTGATGTTTGTGGGGCGCTTCCACGATCACCCTGCAACTCATGACGTGATCCGCAAACCGTTCCAGCTTGTCCGCACGTTCCCGAATCTTGTTCTCGACAGCCTCCGACGGATTCATGTTTCGAAACGTGATCTGCAGTGGCAATTGCATTGTGTTCTCCTTGAGATGGCTTGGCCGTGGGCGCTGACAGCAGCATCAGGTTCACCCACATAGCGTGCGATCGGCGATCATGCACTTCGACGCTCACGGCGGACCGCTCGTTGAACGCCCGTCTGACTTTTCACAGGGCCCGGCATCATATTTCAGCATAGTTCCAGATCGGCGGGGGGCAGGCTGGCACATACGGTCCGCGCCTTCTAAGCTGCGTAGCGAGCCCGGTTGCGCCCGGGAGACCATTACGGAAGTCAATCATGGCCTACGGTAACTCGCACGCAATGCAAATCCCTGCTCGCGCTGGGGATCCGGAGACGCCATCGCCTCCGCCGGAGGTGCCTCCGGACCAACCCCCCGAGCAACCCCCGGGGCCGGTGCCGCCCGACATGCCGCCGGATCGGCCGGACGAGTCTCCCGCCGACCCGCCTCCGGAAATGCCGCCGGGGCAACCGCCGGAAGTGCCGCCAATGCCACCCGAGTATTGAAAGTTCGGGATGCGCCGGTCACGGCCGGTCGCGGACCTTTCGCTCGCGGAGCTGTTCTCGGCTCACCAGGCGTACCAGATCTTCCATTTGCTCGGCGAACACGTTGATGAAATCGTCCACGGTAATGATTCCGATCAGGCCGCCGTTTCGATTGACTACCGGCATACGCCGCACACCGCCGTTGCGCATGCGCTGCAGCGTGACCATGGTGTCATCTTCTTCCTGGGCGGTCAGCAGATCCCCGCTCATGACGTCGTCTACCCGCAGCCTTTCGGCGTCGCCGCCCGCGGCTAGCACTTCGATTGCCAGGTCACGATCGGTCAGAATGCC
This sequence comes from uncultured Gammaproteobacteria bacterium, assembly GCA_963849825.1. Lineage (GTDB taxonomy): Bacteria > Pseudomonadota > Gammaproteobacteria > JASBUN01 > JASBUN01 > CAVXJN01. Next base: position 414,596 of record CAWKIK010000003.1, read on the forward strand.
GAGTGGCATGCGCTGTCCCTCGCGTTCCTCGACGATCACCACATCGCCCACGTGGTGTTCACGCATCAATCGGGCCGCATCGCGAACCGACTCATCTGCGCCCACTACAATCACGTCGCGGTTACAGTATTCACCTACGCTCATGTTGCCCTCCTCGCCAGCAGGATTTCGAGGCTGGTTTCGGCGCAACGAACCGACGCCAGCGCGGCGCCCACGCAATTGCTCTTTGTCCCTATAATGGCGTCATGTGCGGTCGATACACTTTGACGGCGGACGCCAACGAACTGGCTGCTTATTTCGGACTCGACACGGTTCCCGAGCTCACGCCGCGTTTCAATATCGCGCCGACCAATCAAGTACCGATCGTGCGCGACATGCCGGGGCTCGGTCGCCGAATGGACATGGTCCGTTGGGGCCTGGTGCCGAGTTGGGCGAAGGATGCCAAGATCGGCAACCGTCTGATCAATGCCCGCGCGGACACTTTGGCCGAAAAACCCGCGTTCCGCAGCGCATTGCGTCAACGCCGATGCCTGGTTCCGGCGGACGGCTTTTACGAGTGGCGTCAAGAGGGATCTCAAAAACAACCGTACTGGATTGGTTTCGAGGGGCGCGCGATCTTCGCTTTCGCAGGGTTGTGGGAGCATTGGCAGGACCGCGCCACCGGCGAGCGCGTCGACTCGTGTACCATCATCACCACCGATGCTAATCAAATCGTCGCTACGATTCATGGTCGGATGCCGGTGATTCTTCCCGAGCAACACTATGACACCTGGCTCGATACGCGGTCGAACGAACCAAATGCGGCACTCGCTCTGCTGCAACCGCACAACGTCACCCGTATGATCGCATATGCCGTGTCGCGCAACGTCAACAACCCCCGCACCGATCGCATGGACCTGGTGTCACCACTGGATACACCTTGATCGGCGCATCCATGGTCACGAGGCTTACTCGCCGGAAATATGCGGCGTACGACATACGTAATCAAGCTCTTCTGTCACCTCGATTTCGTACTGGGATGCAGCCGGCACATGGAACTTTTCGCCGGCACCGTATTCATTCCACTCCTGGGTGTCGGGCAGTTTCACGCGGCATCGTCCGCGGATGATCTCCACAGTTTCGGGTCCGTCAGCGTTCATACGATGCAGCCCCGGCTGCATGAGCGACGTGGTACGCAATTCGCCATCCGCCATGAGCGTGGTGACGTTATCGCCGTGCGCATTCCCTTCGCCGAGGAACGAATCCTTGTCACGATTGGCCATAATCCGAATCTCCACTCGCCGTTTTACACGCCTCGCTCCTGGCTCGGCTCCCACCAGCGCAGTCGGTCGCTGTACTCTTGCATGAAATGTTCGATGATTTCGTCCCGGTCGTAGCCCATCACGTCGTAGCGCAGCGATCCGCTTCGCAGATAGACCTCGGCGTGATGATAGGCGGGATCGTCGGATGCCTTCGGCGTCCATTCCGGGAAGGCAAACACAGGCCGCTTGTAGGTCCGCGCCCGCACTGAGTAATAGAACTCTTCGACCCCCTTGTGGAATACCGTGAGCGTGACCGCGTCCGGTTCCAACTCCGCTTGCACCACCCGGTCGTGCTTTTGCAGTTCTTCGGAAACAGCCGTCAACGCCGGAGCAACCGTGTTCTGCAAAAAGTCGCAAACGTCCGCGCGGCTGCGCTGGGCGAGGCGGGCGCGTTTTCGGTGCTCGTGCAAAAGATCCTCCAACGTGCCGCGCCAGCCGTGGCTGGGAACCTTGCCAGGGTGTGCCTCCGGTTGCCAGTCCAGTCGCGGCACTCGGGCAATCCGTTCCTGACGCAACCCTTTCACCAAGTTATAGCAGATGAACAACAGTACCAGCGCGAACGGCAATCCGGTGGTGATGGCCGCCGTCTGCAGCGCCGTCAATCCTCCCGTGACCAGCAGCACAGCGGCCACCGCGCCTTCCGTCAGCGCCCAGAAGATCCGCTGGGGTATGGGCGGATCCGGATCGCCGCCGGCGGTCAGAATGTCGATCACCAAGGAACCGGAATCTGAAGACGTCACAAAAAACGTCACCACCAGCAAGGTCGCAATCACGGACGTAATGGCCGCCCAAGGCAGGTGTTCCAACATCACGAACAGCGCCACGGGCAGATTGTTCTGTACTGCGGTCGCGATACTCGCATCGCCTTTGAACATCTCGAAGTACAGCGCCGTGTCGCCGAAAACGCTCAGCCATGCAAAGCTCACGCCCACCGGGACGAACAAAACTCCGGCGATGAATTCGCGGATCGTGCGGCCGCGCGAAATGCGGGCGATGAACATGCCCACGAACGGCGACCAGGCGATCCACCAACCCCAGTAGAATAACGTCCACTTGGCCTGCCAATCAGACTCCTGAAAGGCGTACATCTGAAACGTGCGACTTACCAGATTACTGAGGTAAGAGCCGACGTTCTGCACAAACGAGTCCAGCAGAAAAACGGTCGGACCGAGCGCCAATACGAACAGGAACAGCAAAACGGCCAAGCCGAGATTGAGCTCGCTGAGCCGCCGGATACCGGTGTCCAAACCGAGCACCACGGAAGTGGTGGCCATTAGCGTGATGACCACGATCAGAACCAGCTGAACCCAAAGTGCGACCGGAACTCCGGCGACGTGATTCAAGCCGGCATTGATTTGCATGACGCCAAGCCCCAGCGAGGTAGCGACGCCGAACATGGTCCCGAGAACGGCAAAGATATCGACCATATTGCCGATCGGCCCATAAATGCGTTCACCGAGAATGGGATAGAAAGCAGACCGGATGGTCAGCGGCAGTTCATGCCGGAAGGAAAAGTAAGCCAGGGACAAACCGACGACGATATAAATCGCCCAGGCGTGGAAGCCCCAGTGAAAAAACGTGAGCCTCATGGCTTCGCGGGCTGCGGCTGCCGTGCCGCCGGGCCCGACCGGCGGAGAAGCGTAATGTAAGATCGGCTCGGCCACGCTGTAGAACATCAGCCCGATACCCATGCCGGCCGAAAACAACATTGCGAACCAGGAAGCGTAACTGTAGTCGGGCTCCGAATCGTCCGGACCGAGTTTGACACGGCCGTAACGGCTGAAAAACAGCCAGATCACGAATGCCAGATAGAATGCCACCGCGACGATGTACAACCAGCCGAGTCGAGCGACGATGAAACCTTGCACCCATGCGAATACCTTGGCTGCGTTTTCGGTAAACAACGCACCGTAGGCAACCACCAGCAGAATCAATGCGGCAGATACAAAAAAGACTGTGGGATTGACCCGCAGTCCCATGATCGTGGTATTGGTTTTGTTTGCCATTGGACTTCCTTTGGCGGGAGCACTGCGGGAGGAACGGAGCTCCAAATCCGCTTACTTCGTGTTATTTCCGGGCACTGTAACAACTCCGCCCCGTGAGCCACAACCTGGCCGCTACCACGGGATGCGGCTGCCGTCGACATCGAAAAAACCGCCAGAATCGGCCAGCGTGAGGCCGTCAAGAATACGGCGAATTTGGCGCACCGACTCTTCTACGGTAATTTCCGCATTCGGGCCGCCCATATCGGTCAACACCCAACCTGGGTGCAACAACACGACGATTGCCCCCCGCGAGCGCAGATCGATGGCGGCACTGCGCATGGTCATATTCAGTGCCGCTTTGGCCGAACGGTAGACGTAGCTGCCGCCCGAGCCGTTGTCTTCGATACTGCCCATTTTGCTGCTCATGGACGCGATCACTTTGCGTCGGCCGGCGAGCACATTTTCCAATAGCGCCTCGGCCATCTTCATCGGCCCGATCGTATTCACTGCGAACGCATCGAGCCAACGTTGCGGATCGGTGTTGCCGAAACGTGCGTCGGGCTGGCCGTAACTGCCGGCATTGTTGAGCAGAATCTCCAATGGTTTCCCAACGAGCGCAGCACGCAGACGCTCGATGTGATCCATGCGCGTGACGTCGAGCTCGCGGACTTGAACCAGGTCGCTGCTATCCGCCAGCTGAGCCAGTTCGACGGCACCCTCCGGATCTCGGCAGCAGGCGACCACCTCCCACCCTAAGTACGCGTATTGGCGCGTCATTTCCAAACCGAGGCCACGATTGGCGCCAGTGATCAGAATCGTCTCCGGCATACATCCTCCGGTTGCTTGTTCGTGAATCGACAATAGGCGCTGCAAGCGCGGTTGCGCCTGCTACAGTGTGGGCACATTTCGAGGTCTCGCACGCAACTTTTATAATGTTAGAATATAGACATTATTCTCCAGGAGCCGCAGTTGTCGCTGCGACGCGCCTTCTGGACCGACTCCCATCACATCAACCTTGAAGGAGAGCATTGCCATGGAACACAAGCTTCCCGAGCTTCCGTATCCAAAGAACGCCCTGGAACCGCATATTTCCGCCGAGACGCTGGAATTCCATCACGATAAGCATCACGCAACCTACGTGACCAAGCTGAACGGACTGATTCCCGGTACCGAGTTCGAAAACATGGAGCTCGATGAGATTGTCAAGAAAGCGCCCGCCGGCGGCGTTTTCAATAATGCAGCCCAGGTCTGGAATCACACCTTCTACTGGAATTGCATGGCACCGAATGGTGGCGGCGAACCCAGCGGCGCCCTAGGCGACGCGATCAAGAAAGCGTTCGGCTCCTACGATAAATTCAAAGAAAAATTCGGAGAAATGGGCGCCAACAACTTTGGCTCCGGCTGGACCTGGCTGGTGAAGAAGTCGGACGGTTCAGTGGAGATCGTCAACACCAGCAACGCCGCCAATCCCATGACCGACGGCATGACGCCGCTGCTCACCTGCGACGTCTGGGAGCACGCCTATTACATCGACTATCGCAACGCGCGGCCGAAATACATCGAAGCGTTCTGGAAGGTCGTCAACTGGGATTTCGCCGGTAAGAACTTCGGCAGCTGATCGGCAGGCGCCGATCCAAGACCAAAGGCGGGCGCTGTGTGCCCGCCTTTTCTGTATCCTCAGTTGCCGAGCGACAAGTAGTAAGGTACCCAGGCAAGTGCGAAAGCCGCCGCCAGAACCAGGTCCACCCACAACACGTTGCGCGCGCGCAGACGCTCACTGGACTCCGTATCGATACTCATGACCCAGGTCATGAACATATCCATCAGCAAACCGAGGAAAACCAGCGGCGCGAGCGCCGGAACCAACAGCGTAGTCACCATTGGCCAGCCTTCCAGCACCGGCACGCCGCCAGAAATGGGCCGCATCACCAGGAACAACAACGACAGAACCACCAACCCCGTACGCAAACCGCCGAGTCGTTGCACCATCTTCACGCGTCTCTCCTATCGCAACCGCCCCCATTATAACGACGCGGGTGTTGCTGCGGGCTGCAATATTTGCCTGGGCCACACCCGGCGCGCAGTTGACAGCGCGTACATAGATGCCAACAATCGCCAACGTTATGCTCGCTAACGACGGCCTGCGATGGAATCGAACCGGTCCCCACGAATCGTCATAGAACTCGGACGCGCCGGGACGTTGGAGCACGCCATTGCGCGCGGCACGACCACCATCGGTCGGCGGGTGGACAACGACATTCGCTTGGACGACCCCACCGTCAGCGGCCACCATGCGCAGATCGTCTGGGTGTACGATGACCCGTACCTGCAGGACCTCGGCAGTACCAACGGTAGCTTCGTCAACGACCAGCGGATCGGCCGCCAGGATCTACGCGACGGTGACCTGATCCGGGTGGGCCGGCAGCGGATGCGGTTCCACGCCACCGGCGCCAGGGCCGCGCCCGCTCCAAAAGCCAAACCGGCTCCATTCGCCTCGGACCCGACTCCGACGCCGCGCCGATCCGGCGCCTTACGCGACAACACCCTAAGCTTCGAACAGGTTCGAGGACTGGTGCAAAGCGCCCGCAGCGGCTCCGGTCCGTTCGTGCCGGCGGAAATCCACTGGGTCGCGCAAGACGCAGCAGGCACCTGGTGGGGATTCGAACACCGCCCGCATCCAGGCGGCAGCGGTTGGCGGGAAATGGATATGAGCAGCTTCGTGAAGCTGGGCCGGGGGCGGCCCAACCCCAATTGGCGCGTCAGTCTGCAAAAAGTCTGAGCGCTGTACGCGGCGAGATGTCAGGCCGCGGCCGCGCTTCGGTCCTCGGCACGGGAAATCCGCCAGGATTCGGTCTTACGGCTATAGGACAGCCGGTAATCGACAAGAGCCTTGGCGCGCCGCAGCCGGTTCATCTGTTCGTGGAAGCGGATCAACGCCAGTTTCGGCGCGCAGGCATCGCGCAGCTTGCGTTCGCTGATCACCAGTCGGTCCTGATCCTGTAACGCATTGCTCAGATACCGCCGCAGCGCGGCGCGCAATTGCGGGGATGCCAGCGAATCGGGATTCCGTTCCCTAGACGCCGACTGCGGACCACGCTCGCCGGCGCTCCGGGAAACCGCCGCAGGCGCCCGCTCCGGGCCGGAGCGCGTCGCGGGGGCGGAGACGGGGGCAGAACCGGCCGGAAGCTGCGACTGGCGCGCTTTGGGCGCGACGCCCGGGGGTAACGAGGCGCGGCGCTCGCCGTCCGCGCTTACCGGGGCCTGGACGCGCCGCGGCGCAGCGGCACCCACGATGCGCTCCACCGGCTCGGTGGCCGCGATCATGGCCCGCAATTGGGAATGCCAGTATTTCGCCAGGCGCATGTCGGCGATGGTCAACTCGTGTACCGGCGCGTGGCGGTCGCGGACTTCGATCCGCAGCCGAACCTCGCCCGTCGCTTCCGTCCGGAGGCGGCTACGGCCCAGCGATTCGAACGCCGAGCCACGCTCGACGCGGCTGACGGACCTGCCGTCCACCAACAATTCGGATACACACAGGTCCGCAAACGGGACCACGTGCAAGCGCACCGTCTGGGTCTCGGCGCAAATGACGCAGAGGGCTTGGTGACGATCGTCTATGGCCAACGCCCGGCGGCCAGCGGGCAGGCGCCGTTCCGGGCGGATGCCCGGCAATTTGGCCAGGGCGTCTTCCACCGCCCGGCAGCGGGCGGCTTCGGTGCGCAATGCAAGTAGCAGTACCGACAGCAAACCTGCGGACATGACGCTGACAATGTACAGGTAACCCGGCATTCGGCCGCCCTCCTCAAAGAGCTGGTCTTAACTTGGTGTTCATTGCACCAAAAGCCGGGCGCCGGGACGGCGAGACACGTCACATTTCTGAAAATCCCCGCCCTATTACACGTCCACGCAGCAAGGGAGGTTATTGTTGGGCGAAATAGCGCTCCAGGTATTCATCGAACGACGAATCCGTGTTGGCCTCGAGGTCGTGCTGGCGCTCGAGCGAGCGGTCGGCCTCCTCCTCAAAAAAGCGGCGCCGTTGATCGGTCATGGTGCGCGCTTTGAAATAGTCGTAATGCTGGCGGGACATGCGCATCGCGAACTGAAAAAAGCTCTCCTGATTGGCGCGCATTTCCGCAAGCATGCGTGCCGAGGGCGTACGGTCCGGATCGCGAAGCGCTTCCTGTTGCCGACGCAAGGCGTCGCTATAGGGCGAGCCCATCTTGTCGGCGTCCAGAAGGCCACAGATGTCGATCAGCTGCTCGCACAGCTCGAGTCCCCAATCCTTGAGACTGACCTCGTCCCCGTTGCGGGAAAGCATCAATTCCGGGTCGCGGCCGCGGTGCGCTGCGGCGAGCTCGTTTTCGTCGATTTCGATGCGTTCGCGCTCGTTGAGCTTCGGACTTTCGTGCAGCAGGCAAAACAACAGAAATGCTTCGAGGAAATAGATCTGCTGCTCATGGATGCCGAGCGGATCGAAGGCATTGACGTCCAAGGAGCGCAATTCCACGTAACGCACGCCACGACGTTTCAAAGCGAGGGTGGGCTTCTCATTGCCGCGCAGGACCTGCTTGGGACGGATCGTACTGTAATATTCGTTCTCGATCTGGAGCAAATTGGCGTTCAACTGACGATATTCGCCATCTACCTTCACCCCGATCTTGGCGTATTCGGCGCAAGGTGTGGAGATCGCGCAGCTCAGACTTTCGATATAGGCGTCCAGGTTGTCATAGCAGGCCTTGATCCCGACCTTGTTTTCCTGGTTGTTCTGGTAACCGATGTCGCCCATGCGCAAGGAGGTGGCGTAGGGCTGGAAATAGGTGTTGGCGTCGAACTGCTCCATGGCGCCGTTGGGTCCGCTCAGGAACGACTTGCACACTGCCGGCGATGCGCCGAACAGATAAGGCACCAACCAGCCGAACCGCTGGAGATTACGGATCAGACCCATGTAGCTATCCGATACGAAAGATTGAAATGGGCGCCGGTCTCCGTCGAAATCCTGAAGCAGCCGCCAGAAGCCATCAGGAAACGAATAGTTGAAATGTACGCCTGCGATCACCTGCATGGTGCGTCCATACCGGTAGCCCAGCCCGCGTCGGTAGACGGTCTTCATCAGGCCCGGATTGGAACGGCCGTAGCGGGCGACCGGGATGCTGGTTTCGCCGCGTACCACGCACGGCATGCTGGTAGCCCACAACAATTCGTCCCGCAGCTTGCTATATACGAATTGCTGGGTTTCGCACAAAAATTGCAGCGCCTCGCGCATGTCCGTGAACGGCGGCGTGATCAGCTCAATCAGCGCTTCCGAATAATCCGTCGTGATGTAGGGGTGCGTCAGGGCCGAACCGAGCGCACTCGGATGGCTCGTCTGGGCAATCGAGCCCTCGACGTTTACGCGCAGACTTTCCTTTTCCAGCCCGATTCGCCGGTCCTTCAGAAACCCATGCTCGGTGTTTCGCGCGAACCGTGAAAGCCGCTGGTGTGCAAGACGATACGAAGACATGCGCTGGCCTGTTGATCCTGCTAGCGCGCCGCAGCGAAACGTGGCTGGCATCGGCGCGGTGCGCCGGATGCCGTCGCCACGCAACCCGGGCGGCGACATCGCCCTCTTCGCGTCATGCCCTTGGAGAGCATCGAGTCTCGCGGTGCGGAATCACGATCAGCGCGGCCGTACGTGCCATGTATGCCAAGGCTTGACGCAGCATACGCGCACCCGACGCAATCGCAGCCAGATCGAAATCGGCTCTTTTCAGCGCTGAACAAGGGGTAATATCGCCGCTTGAGCGGCGCAAAGTAGCGCATTATAGAACAAATGTCCGGCACCGACAGTGCCAGATTTGCGATCGAAAATTAAGGGGGAATACGCAATGATCGATTTTGCAGGTGTAAGCGGTTGCGTGGCCAAGGCATGATGGGCAAAACCGTATCTCTGGTGCTGAGTAGCGGCGGCGCGCGCGGCCTCGCCCATATCGGCGTGATCCGTTGGCTCGAAGCGCAAGGTTTCCGGATCCGCAGTGTCGCGGGCGCGTCGATGGGCGCACTGATCGGAGGCGTCTATGCGGCCGGGGGCTTGGACGCCTACACCGCATGGGTGAGTGCGCTGCAGCGCAGGGATGTGGTCCGCCTGCTCGACTTGTCCTGGAGCCGAAGCAGCTTGTTCAAGGGTGACCGGATCATCAAAGTGCTGCGCGAGCTGATCGGTGACCAGGAAATCGAATCATTGCCGGTGGCATTTACCGCGGTGGCGACCGATCTGGACGCCGGCCGCGAGGTCTGGTTGCGCCACGGCTCACTGTTCGATGCTGTCCACGCATCCATTGCCATACCGACGATTTTCGCCCCCGTGCGCGCGGGTGATCGGTTGTTGGTGGACGGCGGCCTGATCAATCCGGTGCCGATCGCGCCCACACTCAACGACACTACGGACTTGACCGTCGTGGTCAACGTCAACGCCAAATCGGAATTCTCGATCGAGACACTGCCGCCGACACAACCTCCGCAACGGACGCCGCGCGGTTATCGCACCGCGATCGGTCGATTTGTGGAGGAAGCCGGAGGGGACACGGGTGCCGCGCAACCTGACGAACGCAGCCTGTTCGACGTCATCAGCCGAGCGATGGACACGATGCAATCGACGATCGCCCGGCAACGCCTCGCCGCATACAGTCCCGACGCGATTGTCGAGATCCCACGCAACGTGTGCGCCTTTCATGAGTTTCACCGTGCCCGGGAACTGATTGCAGTGGGCCACCAGACGGCGCAAACGGCCCTGGCGAGGTTCGCGCAGCGGGCCCAATAATTCACCGACCCGATTGCTTGGAGGTTATCCACAGCATCTGTGGATATCTCTGTGGACGAACTGTGCCCGAACCAGCCAACTGTCCCTGTTCATTACAATTTTGTTAAATTGCTCAATTTGTAAGCGTCCACGTAATCCATTTCGGTTCAGTTACTTACAGTATATCGTCGCATACTTATGGGTTAATAGCCCCAGGCTATCCAACGCTGCGGCAACGCATCGATTTGCTGTGCATAAAAGTCACGCCCGCCTATTGCGCTGCTGGGAAATCTTGTGCTATTGGGCCTGCCACGGCCGGTCTACTTGGCGGAGAAACAGTTGCTCGCAACTCTGGAAATTTCCGCGCCGCTGACGGTAGACTTGCCCACCGCGATTTAGGCTTACGGCAGCATGAGGGCATTGAAATGATGGTTTATTGCATGCGCCACGGGCAGACCAACTACAACATCAAGCGCCTTTGCAACGACAACCCCGCGGAAAATGTCCATTTGACACCGGCCGGACGCCGGCAGGCGAAAGAGGCCGCCGAGGGATTGGAAAAAGTGCCGTTGGAGAAAATCATCGTCTCGGAACTGCCCCGTACCCGGGAGACCGCTGAGATCGTCAACCATCACCACGGCGTCGATATCGTCACCGATCCCCAGATCAACGATATTCGTTCCGGCTTCGACGGTCAGCCGGTGCGCCAGTATCAGCGCGCCATTGCCAAGGATCCCCTGCACGCCCGGCCGGCGGGAGGCGAATCACTGGTGGATCACAAGCAACGGGTCGAGTCCTTCATCCGTTGGCTGAGTCAGCAATCATTCGGCACTGTGCTGGTCGTCGCCCATGAGGAAACCCTGCGGGTTTTCTACGCTCACTTCCTCGGCCTTGCTGACGAGCAGATGCTGTGGCTCGATTTCCGCAACTGCGAAATCATCTCCTTCGAAATTCATTGATCTTCGCCCGGCGCCAGGCTCAAAAACGTCGGCCCACCTGGAGCATCGCAGCCAGGTCCGGATCTGCTTCGCGAATGTGCCCCGGTTCGATCCGATAGGCGAAACTAGCGCCCAACCGAGTACCGTTGCCAAGTCCGTAACCGTAGGCGAACTGGAGATCCCGCTCCGCGCCGCTGGGTCGCACGCCGACCCGGGTGACTTCACGCACCAGGTCACGGTGCAGATCCCGGTCTGTGGGCGCGTCAACCGTAACCGAACCGCTGATCACCCGCAGCGGTTGGCTGTAGGCAAAGCCGGCGTAATCGTCGGGCCGGAAGATTCCGCGCCGCACGGCGCCCACGCCCCAGGCCTGACTGACAATCGGCGACCAGGCACGAATCAATCCGCTCTGTTGCGTATCGACGGTGGTCCGACCCAGTTGGAAATGGGCGATCATGGACGTCCGCGCCCCGAGTCGCCATTGTCCGGAAATACCCACGTTGTCGGTGAGTGCCTGTTGCCCGGTCGACAACGCGCCCGACCCGGCACTGCCAAGCACAGCGGCTTGTTCGTGCACCTGGCTGGCCAGCAAACGCAATTGCAGTCGCCCGGCGTGAAAAATCGCTTCGGCCACGCCCGCCGTGACGGTCTGCTTCTCAGTCGAGCGCGGGTTGCGCCCTGGGAAGTAACCGGCGTTGATTCGGGCACCGCCTGCAAACTCGGCTCCCATCGCCAAGCCATGGCTTCCGGTCCCTGCCAAATCCAGATAGCCATTGCGGATCCCGTCCGCGAGTAGCCATTGCAGCGGCTGCACCTCAGGATCCGAGCCGGCGCCGAAGCGGCTGCTCGGCGCGATGCCCGAGAGGATTTGCCAATCCATATCCGCCGCCCGCCCGCTCAAAAGCAGACTGTGGTCGAGCAGGTCCGGCTGATGATCGTCCCAGGCGTCTGCATGATCCATGGCATCCACCGCGCGATATTGAAACGAACCCAGCAGGCGCACGCCGGACACTTCGACGGCGACCTGTTCGGATCCGGCCGCCACGGCGGCCATCTGTTCCAATAATTGCGAATCCAAATCGGCGCTGCGCACGGCAGTCTGGACGTCGACCCGGTATGGGCGCTGGTATTCATCGAGGGCCACAACATTGGACAGCGGCGCGGCCTTGCCAAGGGCATCGCCGAACGCCGGACCGAGCCGCAAGGATGTGGCGCTCACCGGGATCGCACTGCTCGCGGCCCGAGTGCCGTCGGGAATCGCCAACGTGCCCACCGGCTCCAAGGCGCGTACAGGATTGAGCTTGCCCCAGCCGTAGATTGTGTCGACCCCCGGATCCCCCAGGTCGTCCGCCGTGCGCGGTAGAATTTCGGCGACATCCGCCATACTCAGCGCAGGGTCCGCACCCTTGACCAGCGCTGCCGCCCCGGCGACCTGGGGGCTCGAAAAGCTGGTGCCGCTGCCCGTGCCGTATTGGTCATCGCCATCGGCAACCGCAGCCAATACAGAAGTGCCCCGGGCGACCAGATAGCGGTTCATTGCGCTGCCGGCACGCGCGGACCAGGAGACGATCTGGTCGTCGCCGTCGATTGCACCCACCACCAGAAAATGGGCCGCGGCATTGGCGCTCACGTGATCCAACAGTGGCGCCGGAATCGGGTCCGCCTTACCGTCGTTGCCAGCTGCGACTACGGTCAGGATATCCGCGGCGGCAGCCGCCTCGACGGCGCTGCGAATGCTGTAGGTGTCGTATACGGTCGCTGAGATATTGGTGATATGCGCGTGGCGCGACCGCGCATAGTCGATGCCGGCGGCGATCTCAGCGGTGGTGAACGTGCCGTCGGCTTTAATGATCCGCACGGCAGTAAAGTGGCCGCGCGAGCGACGCCGACAGTCGAGCCCAGCGCGAGGGAAGCGACCCGGGTGCCATGGCTGTAGGGGTCGATATCGGACACGTCATCATTGCCGTCAGCGACATTGGCCCCAGTCGACACCCGGGCGCCGTTGTCGAATTCGTCGTGACTAACGCGCACGCCGCTATCGAGCACCGCGACCACCACACCCACGCCGTTCGTGCTGACGGGGATCCGCGCGGCACTGGGCGCACCAGTACTATCAGACCCCGCCGCGCCGTTGCTGTCAGGCCGAATGTTGCTGTCAGGCCGAATGTTGCTGTCGCCACCGCCGCAGCCGGCCACCATCAGTACGCAGGTCAGCATCGCAAAAAAAAGCCGACCGTCCATCTTCCCATGCTTCCCCGTACGCCCCCGAACACGACAATTCGCCGTGCCGCTCATGCAGCCTCCACTCTAATGAGGTTGCGGTCGCGGATACGCGAGCACCGTCACAATCATGGCCGTAACGGACTTTGGGAAAGTACTTTGGGCGGGAGTCAGAGAATGGATCCACGACCATCGCAACCGATGCGCGCGCAAGCCCAATCAAGGATCGGTTGCAGACGGGCATTGAGCAACACGCGCGCAGGTTGATATTCGAGCCAGCGGAACTCGTGATGCTCAGGATGGCCCAGAACGGGATTCGCGGGCAGCGACACCGTACCGCGATCGGCCTCGGCCAGATAATAGCGCGCCACTTTACCCCGCCCGTAGGGCGGTGTCTCACGGAACTCATAGCCCCATGGGAACTGGAGCGCCCGCAACGTGGTCTCTTCCTCGACTTCACGCTGCGCCGCATCCAAAGGTTGTTCGCCTTCCTCGAGCCTGCCTTTCGGAAAATCCCAATAGCGATATGCGCGCAACAGCAGGAACCGGAAACCATCCACGGCCCCCTTGCGGCGTACTACGACCGCTCCGGCCGAAAGCACAGCGGCCTTTCGCCGTGGACCTTTTGCGCCTTGATTCATCGGTGTCATCCGTCACTGCGCCCAGTTCGCGCCGCGGCTATTCGTCTGCGCGCCTGACCGGGGAAATTCCAGCGCGCGCGCCTCGACGCCGCCCGCTGATCGGTTCGAAATTTTCGATAACGGTGCGCGACCGCATCGGCGAGATAGCAGGCACATCCGCGCCAAGCCTCGTGCGTACCACCATCCTAGCATCGCCGTTCCACGGCGCGGGCTGTATACTGCGGACTACTTCGCGCCCGACCTCGACCCCATGATCAGACTCATCACAATCGATCTCGACGATACCCTGTGGGCCTGCGAACCGGTCATTCTTCGCGCCGAGCAGGCCGTGTTCGACTGGTTGGCGGCACATTTCCCGCGCATCACCGATTGCTATACCGTAATGCAGATGCGTGAAAGGCGCCTGGCCATGCGCGGCGAAGACCCTCGCCTGGCTTACGATTTCAGCGCCCTGCGACGCGCATCGATTGCCTGGCATGCACGCGAGGCCGGCTACCGCGAAGACGACGTGGTGGGCGCGGCGTTGGAGGTGTTTCTTACGGCGCGAAACCAAGTGCAACTGTACGACGATGTACGGCCTGCCTTATTCGCACTGCGTCAGCGTTACGTCTTGGGCGCACTGACTAACGGCAATGCCGACATTGAACGAATCGGCTTGTCCGACGTTTTTCATTTCGCATTGTCGCCGGCGGCGGTGGGCGCCGCCAAACCGGATCCAGCCATGTTTGTTGCCGCCTGCGAACTCGCGGGGGTACCGGTGTCGGCCGCAGTCCACGTCGGCGACAGCCCGGAACAGGACATGGAAGGCGCCCGCGCCGCGGGAATGCGCTGCATTTGGATGAACCGGTCGGGGACCGCGTGGCCTCACCGCGGCGCCGCGCCGGATGCCGAAATCGGCGCTCTGCACGAACTGCACCCGGTGCTGGCGCGCTGGCACGGCGAAGGTAAGGAGTGCGCCCGCTGAATGCGCTAGGGCCCGCAAGCGCCGAGTGAGCTAACAGGCGGTCACGTCGCCGTGCAAGCCGTGGCGGCGCAACACGCTGGTAATCTGCGCCGGGCCGAGGAAACGCTCTTCGTATTCCACCAGCAGCTCATGGGGCGAGCATTGCACGTTGGCGACATAGGGATCGGACATCAATTCCGAACGCAATTGCTCAAGATCCGACACCTCCGGACCTTCGGTGATGTAGATGTGCACCGTGTGCATGGCTTTACCTCCTGCAGCTTGGCACCCGCAGTCCGCAAGCAGCTGCGCTATACCCTGTCTCTTAGGTGAGGCCTGAGCCGTCGTCAAGCACGCGGGAAGTGCTGGCATTGGGACAGGCGCTGGCCTAGTCTTTTCGGGCATGATGATCATTATGTTCCGCTTGGTGCGACGGCGCGAGTGGGTATATTGCATGTATTCCCGCTGGGCTGAGAGATAATGGTAAATCGATGGCCAACCTGATCACGTCGGGACGTTTTGTGCTGCTTTTCGTCCTGGTCGCGATGGCCTATTTCGCGCCGCCCGGGGCGCAACTCGTCAATCCCTTGCTGCTGATCCTGATCATCGCCCTCGACGGCGTCGACGGCTACGTGGCGCGCAAACGCGGCGAGACATCGGTATTCGGGTCGGTGTATGACATCATCGTCGATCGCGTGGTGGAGAACGTACTGTGGGTCGTATTGGCGGACCTGGATCTGGTGCCGGTATGGGTCGCGATTGTATTCATCACCCGCGGCCTGATGGTCGACACCATACGCAGCCATGCCGCGACACAAGGGCAGAGCGCGTTCGGCATGATGCGCTCGCCCCTGGGCCGCTATCTGGTTGCCGGGCGTTTCATGCGTGGATTCTACGGCACAGTGAAAGCATTTGCCTTTGCCTGGATCCTCGCCTTCCAACCCGTGCCGAAGCTGTGGCCGGCAATCTGGCATCAGTGGGCCGGACCGGCCGAAGCGGTCGCAGCCTTCCTGGTCTATGCTGCCGTGGGCTTATGCATATTGCGCGGCGTACCGGTGTTGGTGGAGTTCTATCTGGCGCACATTGCACTGCGTAAGCCCCGGACCCTTGGCGGACCCGACTGACATGGGCACAGTACTCATGGACCTGGACGGTACCTTGTTGCCGGCGCCGAGCTCGGAAACCCGCTTCATCGTCTACCTTGCGTTGCACGCGAAACTCGGGCCGGTGCAGATCGTCTCCGCGCTGGGCTTCTACGCCGTGTATTGGCGCCGTTTCGGACATCACGTAGGCCGTAAGAACAAAGCATATCTGAACCATCTGCGGCGCGGCCAAATCGAACGCCTGGCCGCACGCTTCGTGCAGCAAAAATTGTTGTCGCACCTGAGACCCAACGTACTCGAACGTCTACGCAGCCATCAACGTGCGGGCGATCAGGTTGCGCTGCTTACCGGCGCGCCCGATTTCCTCGCCGCGCCCATGGCGGCAGCGCTGGGTGTAAAGAGATGGTGCGCAACCGAATGCGCCTGTCGCGCTGAGCGGTTCCATTGGGGCCCGCCGCTTCGCCATCCGCTGGCTGCCGAGAAGCTGACGGCCGCCCGATGGATGTGCCACCAGGAGCACATTGAGCTGCAGGATTGCACTGCTTACGCCGATTCCATACACGACCTGCCACTGCTGGAACGGGTAGCGCGGGCGGTGGTGGTGCATCCGGACCGGGCCCTGGCGGATATCGCCGTGAATCGCGGTTGGGAACGTCTCGACGACTCGGCTGCGGATACCAGACTGCGGGTTTCGGACTGAAGCGCAACAGACTGGTATACTGCGCTTCCAGACTTCAACCGGTCCCTTGGCTCATCGCAGTTTGGAGATCGGAGGCTATCGGCGAACATTGCTCCGGGGCGGACACTTTGCAAAGCAATCGAGTCTATCGCGTGCTGTTTCACAATCATGGCAAGGTCTATGAATTGTATGCGCGCAATGTCACGCAAGGCGCGCTTTATGCGTTCGTCGAAATCAGCGACTTGATCTTTGGCGAACGCAGTGCCGTTTTGGTGGATCCTTCGGAAGAAAAACTCAAAGCGGAATTCAGCGGAGTCAAGCGCACATACGTGCCTCTGCAGGCACTGATCCGGATCGACGAAGTGGAAAAGGAAGGACCGAATCGGATCTTGGATGCGAGCGAAGCAGGCGCCAACGTCACGCCGTTCCCAATGCCATTCGGACACGGCCCGAAATCGAAATAACGACCCGTTCAGCCGGTGAAGAAAGCTTCACCTCCCGCGTCCACAGTGCACACCGGCATGTGCCGACTGTTCCAGCTATACCCGATCCGTCCGTTGCGATCCAGCGCAATCAACCCCGCTTCGCCATCCGTGCGTGCCACCAGCATGGCAAGGCTTTCGCGACAGGCGGTGTCGGGGTCGAGCCCGGCGCGCATCAGGTCTCCCGTGCTGCGCGCCATTTGCACGCGCATGATTGCCTCGCCTGCGCCCGTGCAGGACACCGCGCTGCGCTCGTCGGCATAGGTCCCGCAACCGATCAGCGCCGAATCCCCGACCCGGCCGGGCAACTTCCCGAACAAACCGCCGGTGGACGTGGCAGCGGCCAAGCCGCCGCGTAAGTCCAGTGCGACCGCGCCGACGGTCCCGTAGCGTTCCTGCCACCGGCTGCGCTGGGCCTCGGTGATCAGCTGCCCGGAGTCGCAAATATCCAGACCGCGTTCCGCCGCAAAGGCGCCGGCACCAGCACCGACCAACAATATGTGTCGGCCGTCGTCCAGCAAATGGCGGGCCAGGCGAATCGGATTACGCACTCCCTGCACTGCCCCGACAGCCCCGGCACGCAAGGTGGCACCATCCATGATCGATGCGTCCAGCTCCACTTCCCCAGCGCTATTGAGCGGCGCTCCGGTGCCGGCGTTGAACAACGGGTCGTCTTCCAGTATCGCCACCGCGGCCTCGACCGCGTCCAGCGCCGCGCCGCCACGTTGCAACACTTGCCAACCGGCCCGAGCCGCCCGCTCGCATCCGTCGGCGCGCGAGGCAATGTGATCGTCGCGATACGCGCCGGCGCCGCCGTGCACCACAATGCAATATGGTTGTGCCATGCTCACCCTGCACCGGACAGGCCGACAACGCCGGCTTTCAAGTCTACGCTATGCCCAGTATAATGCGTGTACAAATAAACAGGTGCAGGCTCAATGTCAGTGTCGGAATCCGTCGAACGTCCTGCCGTTAACGTCTTCGGGTTCCTTTCCGACGACGCTGTGGAACGGGCGTACCGGGACTGGGCCCACCCGGAAATCGTGCGTCAAACCCGCTGGGCGCTGATCGCGGCCGGGGTTCTCTTCGCGTTGTACCTGCCCAGCGATTTCGCCCGCGTCGGCCCCGGGGTTTCGCTATCGGTTCTGATGCTGTTGCGCTTGCTGGTAACCGTGGGTGCCATTGCCGCAGCTTTGCTGATCAGCCGATTTCGCGCACCGGATGCACTGGCTCGCACCGTATTCGCCTTCGAGCTGCTGGTCGTACCCGTACATTGGGTGGTCGTCGCAGTCTATTACAACGACGTCCTGGCGTCGGCGCTGACCGAACTACTGGTGGTGCTCTCGTTGTATCTACTGATTCCCAACCGGCTCCCGTTGATGGCTGCGGCCGGGCTGTATGCCAGTGCCGGCTATTTCATCATCGCCTATCAACGCCTTGGAACGGATGTAAGCCTGTTGCTGCAATTGGGTACTTTGCTCGCCGTGATCAACCTGCTCGGACTGATCTATGCGCACCGCAATCATCGCCTGCTGCGGCACCAGTTCTGGGAACTCATCGAGGAACGGCGTTTGCGCCACGCTTTGGAGCAGGAAGTGGAGCGTCGCGAACGCCTGGAAGCCGAACTCCGGCAACTCGCCACCACCGACTCCCTGACCGGCGCCTGGAATCGGCGCCACTTCCTCGATTTGGCGGCCAAGGAAGTCAACCGCAGCCGCCGCTATGGCCGACCGTTGGCAGTAATGCTGATCGATATCGACAACTTCAAGCGCATCAATGACACGCTGGGGCATTCCGCGGGCGATCAGATCCTGACCCGGCTCGCGCGTGTACTGCGGCGCACGCTGCGCAAGCCCGATGCGTTCGGCCGTCTGGGCGGCGACGAATTCGCGGTGCTGGCGCCGGAACTGGACGAGGACGCGGCCCGGCAAATGGCTGAAAGACTGCGCGAAGCCATGGAAATCACCCTGCCGGGATCGGACTTGGCGGTCACCATCAGCATCGGCGTGGCGGCATGGCACGACGGCGATGAGACCATCGAACCGGCCATGCACCGCGCCGACCGGGCACTTTACAGATCTAAGGACGGCGGCAGGAACCGCGTCGCCATCCATTAGCCTCTGGCCCTAAGGCCGTCGGACGCGCCGCAGCTTCGTGCGGCAAGTCCTAACCGGCGAGTATGGCAAATGCTGTGCCGATTCCGTCCAGCACGTATTGCACGGCCAGCGACGACAACACCAGACCCAGCAAGCGGCTGATCACATTCGCTCCGGTTTCCCCCAGGACCCGGAGAATGCGCGGCGCCATCAGCAACGTGAGCAAGGTGAGCGCCAGCACCAGCGCCAGAACCGCGAACTTCGCCGCGAACACCCACGCGTCGTGCTTGCCACCGGTCATCAACAGCACCGTGGTCAACGCCCCCGGACCCGCAATCAACGGGAACGCCAATGGAAACACCGAGATGTCCGGTCGATGCTCGGCTTCCTCCTGCTCCCGGCGCGTGGTGGAACGCAGCCCGGATTGCCGCGCGAACACCATGTCGATGGCGAGCAAAAACAGCAGCACTCCCCCGGCGATGCGAAAAGCCGGGATGCCGATCCCCAAGATCCTCAGCAGTTGTGCGCCGATAAAAAAGAAGGTGAACAGAATCAGCGCCGACAACAACACGCCGCGCACCGCGGCGCGCCGTTGGCTTTCGGTATCGTTGCGGCGGGTGAGGACCGCAAACATGCCGGCGACGCCGATGGGATCGACGACGATGAACAGCGTCACGAACGCATTGATCAACGATTCCGGGCCGTTCATGGGTCGGATACGCTCGGGCGCGCGGTCACGGGCGCCGACCCTGCCACAAGCGCACGTGGCGATACCGAAATACGGGGATCAGCGCCATGCCGCTCAGGAAGCCGCCGACATGGGCGAAGAACGCGACCCCTCCCGCGGCCGGGTTGGTACCTGCGGAACTGAAAAGTTGCAGCGCAAACCAGAACCCGAGCACCAGTACGGCGGGCAGGTAAATGGTATGCACGTAGAAACCGAACGGAATCGCCACCAGCACCCTTGCGTGGGGAAACAACACCAGATACGCGCCCAGCACGCCGGAAATTGCGCCCGACGCACCGATCATGGGAATTTGCGAGTCGGGATTCGGCAGCGCCTGCGCCAACGCCGCACCCAGGCCGCAAAGCAGATAAAACAGGCCGTAGCGCACATGACCCATGGCGTCTTCGATGTTGTTGCCGAAGATCCACAGATACAGCATGTTTCCCAACAAATGCAGCAGACCGCCGTGCAGAAACATGGACGTGAACACCGTCAGCACGGCGGGAACCCGGTATAAGTCCGGCGGCAGAGCGAGATCGCCGATCAGTACGCCGGGAACAAGACCAAGACCGTACACCAATGCCTGCTGCTCGCGCGGTCCATGGCCGACCTGCCAGAGGTAGACCAGCGTGCACGCGCCCATCACAGACCATGTGACCCAGGGCGTGATGCGACTCGGGTTGTCATCGTGTATGGGGATCATGTTTGCAGTCTTGGCGGCCGTTTCGCTTCTGCCCAAGGCAAGCCCGCACCGGCGCTGCTTTGCCGCGTACTTGCCAACACGCGCATAATATCGCCATGAAGAACATAAGCCAGCAGAGCGTCCGCCGACATCAAACGCAGGTGCGCGCCTGCCGTCGTTGCCCCGATATGCAGGGTCCGCCGGTTACCGGCGAACCGGTGATATCGCGGGTGATGCTGATCGGTCAAGCGCCGGGACCGAAGGAAATCGTCGAGGCGCGGCCATTCGCCTGGACCGCGGGGAAAACGTTGTTCAAATGGTTCGCCGGTATCGGCATGGATGAACAAACGTTCCGTCAGCGCATATACATGGCCGCGGTATGCCGCTGCTTTCCGGGCAAGAACCCGACCGGCGGCGATCGGGTGCCGCGCCAAGATGAAATCGACAACTGTCGCGGTTGGCTGCAGCGGGAGTTGAAGCTGCTACAACCGCGGCTGGTGATTCCGGCCGGAAAACTTGCCATCGCTCAACTCATGCCGGCGCAACGCTTGGATGCCGTCGTCGGCAAACAGCATACCGTCACCGTCCACGGCGTGACCATGGATACAGTGCCGCTGCCGCACCCTTCGGGTGCTTCCACCTGGCACCGTACCGAACCCGGCAAGTCACTTTTGCACCTCGCGTTACAGACGATCGCAAAGCACCCGGCCTGGCGGGACGCACAAGAAATGGATTGAAGATCGTGGTTATTCCTGGTCGGCCGCTGAACGGCGTTCTCGATGACCGAAACGTTTGTCCGAGCCGATGCGGTCGCGAATCATCAGCTTGATTTCCTTTGCTTCGGGAAAACGTCCGGCTTCGCGCCGCGAAAACAAGCACTGCTGCTCCAAGCGCACGATGAAATGGCCGCCGCTGCCCGGCACCAGCGCCACCTCGCGTAATTCGTCTTCGAACGCACGCAACAGTTCCTGGGCCAACCATCCCGCCCGCAGCGCGAATCCGCACTCACGGCAATACTCGATTTCGATTCTGGGAAGTCCGGACATTACCCGCACACGCGGTCCGCGTTGCGCAGACGTTTACCGCGGCGGGTGCTACGACTGAGGTGGCCGCTACGACACGTCAAGCCATGCGTCCGAACAAGCTGTCGATACGGCGGCCCAGGTCGTCGAAGATGGCAAACAGCCCGGTGCCGAAATCTTCCTCGACCCAGGACTCGGCCTGCTGCAAGCGCGCCTGCGCCAAGTGTTCCTCCGCATGCCGTTGACGATGATGAATCTCGTCCAACTCCCGATTCAAATCCTCGCGCAGTTTGGAGTCGGCACGCCCCAGTTCCTCCTGCAACGCCCCCGTCATGGAACGATAACGCGCCAGAAGGTTCTCCAGGCGTGTGATTTCGGTTTCGTGGTTCATCGAACACTCCTCGGCCGATCGGGCCTGTAGAAGCTGCCCGCTCTCTTCAAGTCATAGCAGAAAGTGAGCTGTCCGCAGCGTCAAAAGGCCGGATCCGCATCTTTCCCTGGCTGCGGGCCGATCGGGGTGGCTTGCGCCATGTCGGGCCCCGACAGCCGGTACGCTTGGCCGAAACCTTTGACGTAAATCCCCTCACGGGGTCGGAGACGAAACAGTTGAAAATCCGGCAGTTGCCGTAACGTGGTCACGATGTTGCCGAACCTGTGGCTGAACTCCGTCAACATCCGTTCCCATTCCGGGCCGGGCTCGACCCGTTCGGCATCGCATTGATAAGTCAGTCGACGACGGGCGAAAGGGTTGGCTCCCGAGGCTTGATCTTCGATCAGCAGCACCGCGGCGCGCCCACGTGCCAAATGCGCCGTATGGCGAGCGAGGGCGCTGACGAAAACATAGAGATCACCCGTCTTCGCATCTCGCACAAAAGGCGCGTGACTGGCGTGGGGCATGGCGTCCTCGCCAACGGTGGCGAGTACCAGCGTTTCGAATCGGCGTCGGAACTCCACCAACTCGTCGGCCAAAGCCGCGCTCGTCGGCGGGCCGGCCATTTATGAATTCCGGCTGGCGCCCGGCGGCTGCTGCGAGCCATCGGTGTCGAGCAAGGGCTCTCGTCCGTCCCCGGTTGGCCAAGGAGTTTTGAGCGGCGGTGGCCGCGCGCCGCCGAATAGGGCGCGCAGTCGCGCGAACACCCACTTGATGGCACGCCATAAGCGCGGCAAAAACCAAATGGCGAAAATGACAAACGCGACCAGCAGCGCCAGAAACAGCCAAGGATGGTGCAACGCCGTCCACAGGCCCACCACCACCGCGACATCCTCGCCCACCGACGCCAGCCAATTGCTGAACGGCTCCGGCGAAGTGTTGATCAAAACCCTGCTGCCGGCCTTGGTGGCGTGGGTTCCCGCGGCAAGGGTGCCACCGACGATGGCGGCCGCCAACTGCGCCGCAGGGCCGACGTGGGCTACTGCGCCGGCCGCCAGCAACGCGCCGGCCGGGATCCGGATGAACGTGTGAATGGCGTCCCATCCGGTATCGACGCCGGGTGTCTTGTCGGCAAAGAACTCCACCGCATACATGAACCCGGCCGCGATCATGACCAACGGGTCGGTGAGAATCTGCAGGTCCGGCGGCAGATCCACATAACCGTTAGCGCCCATGAACCCGAGCACCAGCAAAGTCGCGTAGAGATTGATGCCGCTTGCCCATGCCGCGCCCATGGACAGGGCAATGGTTTCGGTAATTCCCATTTCGATTCCGCCCGCGCGGCTCAGCCGCGCATTTGCTTTTCAGCCAGGTGCATCACATCCGCACGCCCGTCCCGCCGAGGCCACAGTATCCGCCAGGATTCTTCGCCAAGTACTGCTGATGATAGTCCTCGGCGTAGTAGAAAGTCGGCGCGTCGATGATCTCGGAGGTGATGGGGGCGCCCCGCCCGGCCGACGCCAGCGCCTCCTGATAAGCATCGCGCGAGGCTTTCGCGGCCGCGCGCTGTTCCTGATCGTAGACATAGATACCGGATCGATACTGGGTGCCGACGTCGTTGCCCTGGCGCATTCCCTGGGTGGGATCGTGGGATTCCCAGAACAGGCGCAACAGTTCCTGATAGTCGACTGCTTGCGGATCAAACACCACCCGCACCACCTCATTGTGTCCCGTGAGGCCACTGCACACTTCACGATAAGTCGGATTCGGCGTATACCCGCCACTGTAACCGACCATCGTGCTGTAGACCCCGGCTTGCTCCCAGAACACCCTCTCCGCGCCCCAGAAACACCCCAAGCCGAACATCGCCAACTGCATGCCCTGCGGGAACGGTGGTTGCAGCCGGCTCCCGTTTACGAAGTGCAACTCCGGTACTTCAAGCGCTTGTTCGCGGCCGGGCAACGCCTCGTCCGGAGCCGGCATTGCGGCGCGTTTGCGAAATCCGAGCATGGAAATCTCCTGCATACCCCGCGATGGGGCTTGGGTCCAATTTTGAACCGCCGCCGGCAATAGGTACATAGGTTGCAGCGCCGCCGCGCGGATTCAACGGGCGCGCCAGGGCTTTTGAGCCGGCCGGGCTCGCTCCGGCATTAGTTCAAATCCAAGCTGCCGCTGCAGTTGCGGTCGTAGACCGGCTGATCGGTTTCCCGGCGCAGCGTGGCGCTCAGCAGGTGATCCCGTCGTTCGCCGAGTTCCAACAAGTGCACCACCTGCAAGCCTTTCAGGGTCAGATAGTCGGACAGCAAGGCGCGGTGGCAATGTTCGGGCGCACGCTCGGCACACATAACGGCGATCGGCGCCTGAACCGCCAAACGCATCAATTGGGTTGCCGCACGCTGGAACGGGTCGGTTTCCATATGGTCGGCGTAGCCACGCAAGCCTTCATCGGCGAGCCCGGTGTGGCGGGAGCCCGCCCTCGGTTCGCGCTTGCCGCCAAGTTGACGTCCCGCCCAGTGGTAATGCATGCCGTTGCTTTCCAAGGCGTCGCGCAGGCGATCGCTGTCGAAATGCCGATAGCGCTGCGAGCGCGGCCATGCGCGCACGTCCACGAGGGTATTCACATGGACTTCGCTCAAGACCGCCAGAAACCGCGTCAAGGGACGATCACTGTGGCCGATGGTGAAAACGGTTGTAAGGGGCATGGCGAAATTGTCACAGATATGCGGTCCGGACGCAGCTTCAGCGGCCAACGCCGTTGACGGCCTGCTCGAGCACGGAAAAGGGATTCGACGCCTGCTTGTGCGAGGTCGAACGAACTTGGTTGCCGGGCGCCGCCACCCAACCCGAGTAGCACAGACTGCCATTGATGCGGCGCAAATTGTCGAGATGGCGCGATACGCGCGCCGTGGGGACCGCGTCGGTCTTGGAGATGTAGTCATGCACCACGCGCAGATCCCGCTTGCGATAAGCCGCTTCCTGGCGGTAACGGATCGCGTTGTCCTCCACGGTCAACACCGGATCGTTACCGACATCGAATCGATCCAGGTCCGGGAAATGCAAGACGCTGGAATGGCGAACATGGAGCGGATACTGCAACGCCAACGGCGAATGCCGGCGCACAGTGTCCGGCAACGCCGTATAAGGCTGAATCGTGCCGCCGCACAAACGGAAATAGAGTTTGCCGTCTTCGCGATCCCAGAAGTCCGGGATACGATATCGCTCCACCACGCGCAACTCGCTTTGCGCAGGGTCGGCGCGTACCTGCGGTTGTGCCTCGAGTTCAATTCCGGGATACCGGCGCGCATAATAATTCAGATACTGGCGCGACAGCCCTTCGACCGTATCGCGCGCCAGTCGTTGGCGCTGGTATTCGGCCTCGGCACCGCGATAAACCGATTGCACCTCGAACTCCACCGGCCGGTCGTAAGCAGAGACCACGAAGCGTTCTTCGACATCGACCGAAGCCCGCTGCGCCGCATCGCTGTGCATCTCCTGCAACGGCGGCGAATCGGTGCCGACGGTCAAGGCGACGCCATAATCCGGCGTACTCAATGTTTCCAGGCTGCCATCCTGAAAGTTTCGCGTACCATCCAGCCAATAGCGTTGACCGTCGATGGTCGCCAGGACGATGACGTGGTCGAACAACCCCGGGCTCGGCAGCCAGTCGGCGATCGCCCGATTGAACTGCGCGGAAACCAGCGCCGGCTGCGCCTTCACGTCAAGGGCGCGCAACAACGCCAGCAGCAATTGTGCCTTGTCCTTGCAGTCGCCGAAGCGGCGCGCATATACCGTATTGGGATCTCCGGGACGATGGGAATTCTGGCCCATCTCGACACCGAAATAACGGATGTCGCGTTGTACGAACGCAAGTGCCCGCCGTACCGCTTCGCGGCGGTCGCCGAGACCGCGCCATTGACGCACCATGTCCTGCAGTTGCGGCGCCAGCTTGCCGTGCCACACATACAACTCGTTGGCCCATTGCTGCACAGCGCGCCAGTCCGCATATTCGCTGAGTTGCACCCATAGCTGGGGCAGATACCACCGCGGGCTCTGACCTTCGTCGACGAACGGCGCGACGTGGTCCAATTGCCACCAATATTCCCGCTCGCCGTGACGTACTTTTATGCGCGGTTGCGGTGCGCCATTGTAGATGCGCACCTGCAGCTTGCGCGAAGCCGGTACCAAGACCCGCCGCACCACGCGCTCGACCGGCACACCCCAGGACAAGGTATGGGACGAGAAATAGCGGTTGCCGAACACAGGATTGCGGCCTTGGATGGAATACGAATATTCGATTACGTCACCGATACGAACGTCGTCGAGCACGATCACAGCACTGACCGTACCGACGTAAAGACTCTGATCCATTTCCGGCTCGCGTTGGAGCAAGCGCACGTAGCCGCCATCACGTTTGTCCAATTCGCGGCCGCCGCGGTGAATCACGATGCGGTGTATGGTCAGCTTCTCGTACTCGGGATTGAACGTGATTTCGTGCTGCGCGGAATCCGCCAGGCCGTCCTGACGCAACGGGGTCAGCGCAATGCGCCGGAACACGGTTTCGCCCTCGCCTTCCACCTTGACCTGTTTCTCCACCAGCAGATAGCCAATGGAAGCGCCTTGGTTCCGGGCCGCCGTCGCCGCAGCAGGCAACACGACCGGGGTCACCCAAGCGGGTTCCGCGGCGGTGGCATAGTGATATTGCGCAGACACGACCGTGTCGGCCTGCGCGCGTGTCGAGAGTACGAGCACCAGCAGTGCCAGACAATACAATGCAGGTCGCAGGTAACGTCCTATTCCCACGTTTCGTCTACCAAGGCAGGTCCGATTACCCTGGTAGTCGGCAGGTTGGCGGAAAAATTCAGTCCGCGTGCTCCGGCTGCGGCGTGAAACGCAGCAAATAATTGGTATGCAACAGAGAACTCTCCTCCACCAGGCGGAAACCGGCCGCCTCGATTTCCCGGATCACCGCCTCGCGGCCGGCGCGAACGTGTGCCAGAACCCAATCCGAACTCTCACCGGGCTGGCGGCGAAAATCGACTACCATCAGCGTGCCCGTTGCGCGCAGCGCACGGTGAATGGAGCGCAGCATGTCCTGGGGATATTCGAAGTGATGATAGGTGTCGCAAATGAATACCAGATCGACCGATGACGCCGGCAACCCGGATCCGTGGGCATCATTCACCACTCCTTCGACGTTGGAGAGTCCTTCCGCCTTGGCCCGCGCCACGCCTTCGTGGACGAATACCGGCGAGATGTCCACGGCGTAGACCTTGCCGTCACCGCCCACGGCCCGCGCAAACAAGCGGGTGAACAAGCCGGTGCCGGCGCCGATATCGGCGACCGCCATGCCGGCGCGCACGCCGCTGGCGGCGACAATATCGTCCCGGCGATCATAGACTTCGCGTCCGGGACGCTCGAATGTCGCGGCCCAGCGAGCGAAATCCGGGTGTTGGTAATTTCGATTGATGCCCGGACGGACGCTGATCTCTTCAGCCGGCACCGCACGGGCGAAGGCCAGCATAGAAAGGGCAATCAGCACTAAACGAAGCAACATCGGACGCACCTGCGAGACCCGCGCGCACCATCAACATAGCGTGCAGCGGCCCCTATGCAAAGCAGACGACACGACCTGCGTTCCGTTACAGTAGCGGCATGACGCCGCGCACGCCTGAAGATGCAACCGCAACCCGCAAACTGGCCGACGAGTTGTTCGTGTCCGGACGTTTCCGGCAAGCACATGCCCAATACGCGCAGTTGGAACGGCCAACCTGCACCAACCCTGCGCTACAACTCAACCTGGTGCGACTCGCCTTGCTGGACGATCGTCCTCGGGAAGCTTTGCGGCGACTGAATCCCATCCTGGAGGTACAACCGCAACTGCCGGGCGCGCTGGCGTTGGCAGCCGAAGGCCACTATCGGCTTGGCGAGTTCCAGACCGCGGCAACGCTATACCGGCAAGTCGGACGAGCGGCGCTGGCCGACTTTCTCTTCGCGTTCGAAGGCCGCGTGCCTTGGCGCCTGAGCGGCGCGCGCCAGGCGAAACTGAGCTGGATCGCGAGCGAGCCATTGCCGGTAGTCGGGGTTCAGTGCGGCAGCCACGTGCTGCATCTGGTAATCGACACCGGCGCAAGCGAATTGGTCCTGGACCGCACCGTGGCGCAATCCCTGGGATTGGCGCTGAGTGAATCGGAGTCGGCAGGATTCAGAGGCGGCCGCAGTGCCGACGTGCAGCACGGGCGGCTGCCGGAACTGGAGTTGAACGGGATTCACGTACACGATCTGCCTGTGCACGTGGCTGCACTGCGGCACGCTGTTTGGTCTTGTTTCCCGCAGTTGGAGATCGACGGCGTCCTTGGCCTCGGCGCATTCGCCCGCCTCGAGGTGGCGCTGGACTATCGAAGCCGGCAGATGCGGCTGCGCACGCCCGAGACCGACGAAGGCGAGCCGGTTGGCGCGCCGATGTATTTGACACCGGAGCGGCAACTGCTCACCGAAGCGCGGGTCAATGGCACGCTTCCGACACTGGTGTTGGTCGATACGGGAATGAGCGGCGCTGCGTTCGCGGCGCCCCCTTCCACCATGCAAGCAGCCAGGCTGACGCTCCCTGAGATCGATCCGGTTTCCACGTACAGCGGCGGTACGGTGGCGGGAATGCCGTTCGTATTACCCGAACTGGAAGCCGGCGGCTGCCGGCGGGAAAACGTCAATGCGCTTCTGTTGCCGCGCTTCCCGCTCGAACGCCAGTATGGCTTTCGGATCGGCGGTCTACTGGCGCACGATTTTTTCCGCGGCAAATGCTTGACCTTGCAGTTCGATCGGATGCGTATGCTGATCGAGTGAGCGTCCGCGCCGATTCTCGATCATTCGACGAACTGCAACCGCTCTTGCACGGCGTCGACCCCGGCACGGGCGCAGAGACCGTCCTGGTCGCCTCCCGGTGCGCCGCTGACACCCACCGCACCCAGGAAGGAACCGGCCGCGCGAATGGCGACACCTCCTTCCAACATCAATACCCCGCCGACCTGATTCATTTCCGCGCGAATGTCGCTGCGGTTGTGGCGGAAATCCGCCGAATCGATTCCCGACAACACGCTCGCATTGGCCTTGCGCTCGGCGATCTCGGTATTGAAGCGGCTGGCGAATACATCGCGCAGTGTCACCATCACCAAGCCGTCGCGATCCACCACCACGACGCTCACTTGATAACCTCTGCGGCGACAGGATGCCAACGCGGCATCGGCGATGTCCCGCGCCAGATCCAGGCTCATTCGCCGGACCTGCACGACATCGTTGGCGGGCGCAGCGGCAGCTTGCGTGGCGCACACCAGGGACGCGCCGAGCACCATCGCCGCGCCCAGATTCACGACAACAGGAACACGATCAAAACCAGCAACAGACAGCCACCGGTCGCAAACCACGCGATGTCCATTACCCGTGACCAGCGACGGTAGCGGATCTCCATCTCGGTTCGAACCTGGTGACGCAAAGGATTCCAGGGGTCACAGTCCCTGAACAGACGGGCCAGTTCCGGTGCACTCAGCTTTTCCAATTGCACGCGTTCCACCTGCTTGCCTCCGTATTGCGGCTCCGGACCCACAATTACCTCTCGGCCGCTGTTGCCCATACCCGAATACTAGCTGCTTGGGTAAAGTCCGGCGCGGATCACGGCTCCCGCTCGCCGGCATTGCGGGCACCGGCCTCAGTTGCCATCGTCCATACTCAGCAGCGCTGCATTTCCGCCGATGGCGGCCGTGTTGACGGATACGACCCGTTCCACGGCGAATCGCTGCAGATAATATGGGCCACCCGCCTTCGGTCCGGTACCGGAAAGCCCCTCGCCGCCGAAAGGTTGGGCGCCGACCACGGCGCCTACCATGTTCCGATTGAGGTAGATATTCCCGACTCGGGCGCGTTCGATGATTTGTCGCGCGGTGCGTTCGATACGCGAGTGAATTCCCAGCGTCAGGCCGAAACCACTGTTGTTGATGGCGTCCACCACTTGATCCAATTCGCGGGCGCGGTAGCGCACGACGTGCAGCATGGGGCCGAACACCTCGCCTTGCAGTACCTCCATACGATCGATCTCGAACACGGCGGGCGCGACGAAATGGCCGTGACTGCAATCCGTGGTCGTCTGTGCTTCGCATAACAGCGCATCGCGCAATTGCGCGCGGTGTGCAACCAATGACTGCTGCGCGCGGGCATCGATCACCGGTCCCACGTCGGTGGACAACTCCAGCGGATCGCCCAGGCGAAGTTCGCGTACTGCGCCACATAACATTTTCAACAACCGCGCAGCGGCATCCTGCTGCACAAACAACACGCGCAGCGCTGAACATCGTTGGCCGGCGCTGTTGAAAGCCGACTGCAAGACATCACGCACCACTTGTTCGGGTAGCGCCGAGCTATCGACGATCATGGCGTTCTGACCACCGGTTTCCGCAATCAGCGGCAATATGGGACCGTTGCGTAACGCCAGCGTCCGGTTCAGCGTATGCCCGGTCGCGGTCGAGCCCGTGAATGCCACACCCGCGAGATCCGGATGCTGCAGCATGGGCGTACCGAGCACAGCGCTGTCGCCAGGCAAGAATTGCAACGCCTGTAGCGGTACTCCGGCCTGGTGCAGGATTTGCACCACGCGCATGGCGCACAACGTGGTTTGCCGCGCTGGCTTTGCGACCACCGTATTGCCGGTCACGAGCGCAGCCGCGATCTGGCCGGTGAATATCGCCACGGGAAAGTTCCACGGACTGATGCAGGCGAAGACGCCGCGACCATGCAACGCCAACTGATTGCGTTCGCCGGCCGGAGCGGCCAGGCTCCGGGGCGGCATGTCGGCCACCGCCATCGCGGCGTAGTAGCGACAGAAATCCGCGGCTTCACGCACTTCCGCCAACGCGTCCGGAATGCAGCGGCCGCCCTCGCACGCCAGCAGATGAATCAGTTCGGCGCGGTTTGCTTCGAGGGCATCCGCGGCGCATTCCAATATCCGCGCGCGCTCGGTAGCCGCGCGCCCACTCCATGAGCCAAACCCCGCGCGCGCAACTGCGAAAGCAGCGCGGACATCATCCGCCTGGGCCTCGACAATTTCACCGATCCGCAATCGGGTGTCCGCCGGCGACCATACCGGGCCCGGTCCCCCGGCCGATGCGCGACCGTCGATCAGCGGCGCAACCCGGTATTCGCGCTGTGCCGCTCGTCGCAGATCGGTTGTGAGCCCCGCCACACTGGCAGGGTCGCTCAAATCGATACCAGCGGAGTTGCGGCGTGCGGGCCGAAACAAATCCACCGGCAATGGGATGCGGCGGTGCCGGCGCTGTTTGTCGACCCGCAACTGTTCCACCGGATCGCGAACCAATGTCTCCACCGCGACGGCTTTGTCCTCGACGCGGGTGACGAACGACGTGTTTGCCCCATTTTCGAGCAGGCGGCGTACCAGATAGGGCAATAACTGTGCATGTTCTCCTACGGGCGCATAAACCCGGTGCCGCGCATCGGGCCGCAAACGTGACAGCGCGGCATATAGCCGCTCGCCCATGCCGTGCAGACGCTGGAACTCGAAGTTTGCGGTGTCCCCGGCCAGTTCGAGTATGGCGGCGACCGAATACGCATTATGGGTAGCGAACTGCGGGTAAAAGGCGTCCGCCCCCTGCAGCAATTTGCGCGCGCATGCGAGATATGACACGTCCGTGCCCAGTTTGCGTGTAAACACCGGATAATCGGACAAACCGCGTTCCTGGGCGCGCTTGATCTCGGTGTCCCAATAGGCGCCTTTGACCAACCGCACCGGCATCCGAGTTCCGGCACTGCGCGCCAGAGCGCTCAGCCAATCGAGAACGGCCAGGGCGCGCTTTTGATAGGCCTGAACCGCCAACCCGAAACCATGCCAGCCGGCGGCCACCCGGTCGCAAAATACGGCAGCAAATACGTCCAGGGTCAAATCCAGGCGGTCCGCTTCCTCCGCGTCCACGGTAACCGCGACGCCGCAATCGCGCGCCCGCTCGAGCAACAGCCGCAGCCGCGGCACCAGCTCCGCCAAAACGCGCTTGCGCTGGGCGTATTCGAAGCGCGGATGCAGCGCTGAAAGCTTGATGGAAATGCTGGCTGTGTCGCCCGCATCCGCAGTGTGTTGCAATTCTTCGCCGATGCGTTGCACAGCGCCGGCGTAGAGTTCGAAGAACTGCGCGGCATCATCGGCCGTCAACGCCGCTTCCCCCAGCATATCGAAGGAATACTGTGCCGCTGCGCAACCCTCCCCGCGGGCACGCTTGATGGCATCGTCGATGTCCGCCGCCATTACGAACTGTTGGCCCAGGATACGCAGGGCTTCGCGCAGCGCGGTGCGCACCAATGGTTCACCCGGTGAACCAAGCCGTCGCAGGAGGTCGCGCTCTGTGCGCAGCACGGCCGGATCGACGTGCACGATACGGCCGGTCAACAACAGACCCCAGGTGGCGGCATTGACGAACCAGGAATCGCTGCGGCCCAGGTGACGTTCCCAATCGCCCAGCGACAGACGATCGCTGATGAGCCGGTCCGCAGTCGCCGTATCGGGGATCCGCAGTAGTGCTTCGGCCAGGCACATCAAAACCACGCCCTCTTCCGAAGACAGGTCGTATTCGCGCAGAAACGCTTCGATCCCGCGTCGATGGTGGCTAATTTCCCGTACCGCGGAAATGAGTTCGCTAGCGCAGCGCTGAATGCGCTGGCGGGCGGGCGGATCGAAAGCGGCCTGATCGAGCAGGCCATCGACCACAGTCGCTTCGTCCGCTAAAGCGGCAGCCGAAACCGCCGGCCGCTGCGGTGTTTTCAGATCGTCATGGCAAAGCTCAGCCATGACTTCGAGTATAGCGAAGCGGTTCTTTGCCAGCGTTGTGCGGTACTCACGCTCGACTAAACTGCCAAGCGATTCCAAAGACGGGCGCGGCGGCCCGGCAAAGGTCCAGGAGTTCTGCTATGGGAAAAAGATTCGCAACCGCAATCGTGCTGAGCGTCTGGGTAATGGCTGCGGGGGCGGGGCCGAAACCGGACCTGCGAGCAGATGCCAATTCGGCGGCGGATATGCAGGCCGAACAGCGTCAACGGGTGGACGAGCTGCAGCGGTTCAAGACGATTGATACCAATGGCGACGGTTTCATCAGCGAAGCGGAAGCGCGCGAGAACCGCCGTCTGCTGGAATCGTGGAAGAAGGCCGATCTGAATTCAGACGGCAAAATCGATCAGAGCGAATTCAGCGTATTCGAAACCGACGAAGACGCTTCAGCACCCGACGGGCGCTGACCAGGAACCGGTGCGGCAGTACCGTTCCTAGTGCTTTACCGGCGCCGAATCAGCGTTGGCCGCTTGAGCGGCCGCCAGGAGCGCGGCATCTTTCTTCGGCGCAGCGTCACTGGCATCGGCGGTGGTTTCGCCCTTACCCGGACCCGGCGCCGCCATGCAATTGCTGAGCACCAGCTTCGGCGGATTGGTGGAGAAAATGAACGGCGATGCTTTGCTCAATGCGCTCAGGCCCAGGATGTGGCGCGTGCGGCCCGGAAACACGGCGGCTTCCACGTCTTTCAACCAGCATTCGCCACCGATGTTCATGGCACTGATACGGTAAACCTTGACCACCATGCGCGAGCCGTTGGCCAGAATTCCTACAAGATCCTTTACGTATTTGGCGCGCCCATCCTCTTTGAGCATCGCCAGGGTTTCTTCATTGATGGTGGTGTATCCCGAACCCGTATCGACCATCAAATCGACCGGTCCGACCCCCTGGATTTCGCCGGGAACGTAATAGGTAGCTGCGCCCCGGGACTGCATGGCGATGCTGGTGTCGAAGTCAGCGGCAAAAATTTGACTCCATCCTGCCAACAAACTGACGGTACAAATCAGCCAGGTTCTCGTTTTCATAGGGCTACGCTGCCTCGAGCTGGATGTGTGTAAGCTGTAGCGAAAGTTCAGCAAGCATCGTACCAACATCGTCGGTGGCCACTGATTTCTCACGCAATTGTTCTACATTCAGCAACTTATGCGTCCGCTAGTGGAACCAATACAGCGATTCCGCCAGCACCTCGGGCGCTCCCGCGCGTCAAAATATTGCGGGGCCCGGGAGTTCAGCGCGCATCCAGCGGGCATCGACCCGGCCACGTTCGGCGACCACTTGCGCAAACCGGCGCAAGACCCTGTCTCCGAACGGGGTGTCGTAACAACTATTTGTGGACGGTGACGTCCCCGATCTTTTTGTACCGGGCTCTGGCTCGCGATAGTGCGCAACGTACGCGCGGGTAATCACGGCGTCGAACTCCGGATGAAACTGCAGACCCCAGGCGCATGCTCCAACGCGAAACGCGTGATGCGGATCCATGTCGCTGGAAGCCAACAAAACTGCAGCTGGCGGCAACTTCAATACCGACTGTTGATGGCTCGCATGCACATGCAACGTCTGCGGCAGTTCGGCGAAGAGATTATCGTTACGCGCCGCTGACTGCAACCGTATGTCAATGGTTCCGACTTCGATTCCGTTTGGGTTGTAATCGACATTGCCGCCCAATGCATACGCGAGCAATTGATGACCGAAACATATACCGAGCACAGGCACGTCTTGCGCGACCGCATCGCGCAACCAGGCAGCGGCACTTTCAATCCATTCGCTGTGATCCGTGACCATCGCAGCCGATCCCGTGACGACAATTGCGGCAGTGTCTCGCAACAACGGCAACGACTGTTCGAGCTGCGGACAAACCACGCGATAGCGCGCTGCGGGCGCAGACATGCGCTTGCGGATCCAGGCATCGAAATCGCCCTCGATCCCGTTCAACGAGGGGAGCTTCGTCCCTGTTTTCAATATCACGACCGGCGGGTTGGTAACGAGTTTCAGTCTGGTATCCCCTTGTGCACAGTTGCGCATTGGCGATCTGTCAGCATCATTGCATCGGTATATGGCTGGCGTCCAGTGAAGTTGCGCAGTTTGCGTGGCCGCGCACGGAGAACCCGATCGGAACGGACCTGAAACAGCTCGAAACAAAGCCCGCTCGCGACGGGCGCGCACAGTGCCCGATGGCCGCGCGTCGCGCAACGACTAGAGTGAGATCAGGGCACAGTGGGCTGTGTTATGCTTTGTCGCTTTCCGGCGCATTTTCCGCATGACACTCGGCAGCACATCGCAACGGGCAGGCAACCGCAATGGCTACAATCATCGACATGGACCAGCAACGACGCGTGCAACTGGCGCAGACGGTTATGGGAGTACTCCATGGCTGGAACGTGTCGCCCGAGGCGCAATGCGTGTTGCTGGGGCTACCCGAAGGCACCAAGGCACGCAAGCTCAATCAGCTTCGAACCGGGACCGCGTTTCCAGAAAACGATGCCATGCTGCTGCGTGCCCATTACATTTTGTCGATCCAAAACGCGGTGGAAAGCATGTATCCGCACAATACCGAAGTCGGCAACTTCTGGGTCACCACACCCAACGCGTTTTTCAACGAGCGCACACCGCTGGACGTGATGCTGGATCGCGGTGTCGACGGCATGGAAACCGTCGTTGCGCATCTCAACGGAACCGGCGATTGGTATTAAAGCCAGGCGCGGAATTCGGGGCAACGGGCTCATTGAGCCGCACTGCGACTGCGCAACCAATCCGCCACCGCCGGAACGAAGTGCGCCACGCCTTCGAGCACACCCGCGGCATAGTAACCGTTCATTCCCAGGAACCCGCCCACGGCCAGGTAAAGCCGCTCGCGCAATCCTGTTTCAGTGGCGGTGCGCACCGCCTCTTCGCGCACCTGGGAATGCGCATTGCGAACCAGCACTGATTGCAGCCCGCTGGTCAATACCGGCAAGTCGTTCCCGCTGTCTCCCGCGAACACGGTGTGTCGTTCGCAAGCTCCACAATGGCTCATCAGAAAGCGCACGGCGTGCAACTTGGTGGCGCTCGCCGGTAAAACATCCAGCAGGCCCGTGCCCGCAGCTTCGTCCACACTCCATATGAGGCTTGCGCGCACGCCCAGGCGCTGCAGGCGCGATTCCATCTCCGACAGCAGATCGACGCGGCAAATATTCTCCGGCGCGTAATAGCTCAGTTTGAAATCGTTTTGCTTGTCGTCTTCCTGAAGCGTCAACGAATCCAGGTCATCAAACAATACCGCCAGATCCTTGCGGCTTGCGCCGTTCCAATCCGGCGCAATGGCCTGCTCCCAATCCCGCCAGCGACGCCAGACGCCGGCATCGATACGATAAATCGTGGTACCGACATCGCCGATAGCAAAGGCCGGCACGGGTATGTGGTAGTCGTCGATGGCACGGCGAAGCAGCCGCTCATGCCGACCACTGACATATGCGAGGTTCACTCGCGGATGCGCAGCCAGTGCACGTAGCAACAAACGCGCTTGCGGCGATTCCGGTTCTTTACCGTTGGGTAAAATCGTGCGATCGAGGTCGCTGCATAGCAGCAGTGGGTGGTTCACAACAATTTCCGAAAACTGGCGGACAAGTCCGTTGCGGTGCCGGACGCGTCAAGGACAGCCGCAGCGCCGGTCCGGGGCGGTTAGCGACAACCGCTGATCCACATACTACCGGCAGACGCGCCGATGGCGTCCCAAAACAAATCGCCCCACTCGAAGTCGGTGCGCTTGTAACGCAAATCGTAGAATTCCTTGCCGACGCCGAAGATCAAACTGAAACCGATGCCGATTCCGGCCGCACGGCAAGTACGGACTCCGCGTTCACGTGCCCACCCGGCGCCTGCGGCGCCCAGCGCCATGGATGCGAAGAAATGCTTCAACTTATCGGGCTTTAGTTCGACGGCGCTGCAGTTGTTCGTTGCCATACACAGGGTCAGACCGAACACTGCCCCGGAAAAGAGAACACGACGGCGAAAAGTCATTGCGGCTCGAAATGGTAATAGTTGCTGTTAAGGTATTCCACGACGTCCGCAACCTCTTCGGCGCGCCACTCCAAATTGAGTTGGCCGGACCAGCGCAACACCTGCTTGCGGATATCGTCTACCGAATGCGCGATACGTTGTTCGCGAACATGGGCGACACTGGTATGACAGACGGTACAATGGTTCTCGTACAACAAACGGCCGCGTTCCGTATTCCCAGCCAGCGCCGATGCCGGTACCAGCACCGCCGCCACCATGGCGATGATCGTGATCTTGCCCTGCGCGCATTTCATGTTCTTGTGCCCTCCCGATAATTTTTCCGCGCCCACGCTCGGCGCCGCAACCCCCGGCAACGGATCACGGCTCAATCCAGCCAACGCACCAGGTAGTACAAGCGCAGTCCCTCGGAAGACCGGGATGGACCGAGCACGCGGGCGGCGAAACGCTTCGCCCCGGGATCAGCGGCCGCAAGCGCGGCCTGCTCGGATTCGAACACCTCGACGCAGTTCTCCGGGAACCGATCACGACTCTTGCGCGGCGCATAAACCACGCCGCAACGTTCCTCGACGACTTTGCTATCGGTGTCGACGAAAACGTCGCGGACGCTCATGCGGTGCCCACGTTGGCGTCGTTGGGCGTATGGTAGTAGTCGCTTTCTTCCGCAAATTCCCGCACCTCCGCCAACAGCAGTCGCATACGTTGTTCCGCCGTACTGACGTCGGCGCAGTCTTCACACAATGCGTCGCCACAGGGTTGGCGGGTGTACAACCAATACTGTACGGCCCCAGCCAACAGGCCGGACGCCACGTCCCACAAGTCCGCATCCGGGTCCGCATCCGCGAGTTGGTTGCCCAACTCCACCGCCTGCTGGGCGGCGCCGTCGAATATGCCCGGTTCTTCCTCTTCGATACTCATGGTTTTTCACCAGCCTGCTGCGGGACCGACATCGGCCCGATGGGCTCATTCTAGCGCCACTGTCGCGCTGCGCCCACCGGCAGGATGAAAATTCGCCGGCGCCGATGCTATCTTGTGTTGTCCGGCCAGCCGGCCTTTGGACTTTCAGGAGTCATCATGGATAAACAAACCCGGATCGAACTCGAGGCGGCGGCTTTCCGCGGCCTGATCGAACATTTGCAGCGCCGCACCGACGTCCAGAACATCGACTTGATGAACCTGGCCGGCTTTTGCCGCAACTGCCTGTCGAAATGGTACATGAACGCGGCCAAGGAACACGGTGTCGACATGGACTACGATGAAGCCCGCGAAGCGGTGTACGGCATGCCCTTCGAACAATGGAAATCCCAATACCAGCACGAGGCGAGCGCTGACCAGAAACGCGCGTTCGAGGAAACCAAGCCCCTACACGCCTTCGTCAGCGGCCATCAGAAAAGCTGACTGGCCCGGCCCGCTGCTGCGCCAGGAGAGGTACCATGAAGTTGTACGACGCGCCACAATCCGGCAACTGCCATAAAATACGGATGTTGCTTTCATTTCTCGGTTTGGCCTACGAATCGGTGCCGGTGGACTCGCGGGGGGATGGTACCCGCAAGCCGGATTTTCTGCGCTTGAATCCCCGTGCGCAGATCCCCGTCTTGGAAGACGGTGACATGATCGTGTGGGACTCGCAAGCCATCCTCACCTACCTGGCGCGACAATACGGCGGTGATAACTGGATGCCGCTGGATACCGCCACCCTCACCCGTATTCTGCAGTGGCTGGCGGTATCCGAAAATGAACTGCTATTCGGACTGGCGCGGGCACGCGCCGTGCGCCTGCTCGGCCGGTCCTTCAATCTCGAGGAGTGCCAGCAACTGGGGCGCGCCGGCCTGGCGGTAATGGAGTCGCACTTACAGAACCAGCCTTGGCTCGCCTGCGACCATCTCACCATCGCCGACATCGCTTGCTATCCGTATGTGGCCCTGGCGCCCGAAGGCGCCGTTTCACTGGAGGAATATCCTGCCGTGCGTGCCTGGATCGGCAGAATCCAGCAACAACCGGGCTACGTGGATATGCCGGGGACATTCCATCCCGACGCCTGACGGCGCCGGCGCGTCACCGGCGATTGCCCAATACCACCCAGCGGTTGCTACCGGAATCATTCAGCTGGCGGGTGATTTTCTTCGACTCCAGATCCACCACCACCGCAGTGTCGAGGTTCTCGACCGTGACCAGCGCTTTGTCGCCGCCGTCGAACACCGCCAGACCGCTGAGCTTGTCCGGACCGCCGCGGGGCCCGGCGTCGACTTCGATTTCGCCCAGATAGCGCGCGGCGTCGCTGTCGAATACCAGGATATGGCCGGAAAAGCCTGCAGCGTATACCCGGTGATGACTGGGATCGGCGGCCAACTGCATGAACCCTGCATGGGCGGCGCCGATGTGCTGGTAATCGAATTGGGGATCGACCTCCGGGGTTTTGATTTCGGTGACCTTGCCGCTGTTCAAGTCCACCACGCTCATGACACCGGTTTTCATGTCGGCAGAATACAGCTTGTTGTGCACGCGGATCAGATCGCCGCTGTGCGCAACGGGGAATTCGCCGCTGATCTTTCCCTGTGCGATATCGATGCGCTTGATTGCATCGTCCCGATTGCCGCCTACATACGCGTATCGGCCTTGCTCGTCGAAAGCCACGGCGTTGCCGCCGGCCGGAACCGTGAACAACTGCTTGCGACTACTGGTGGAGTAGCCCGCCGCCTGCTTCCCGGATATCACCAGCAACACGCTGCCGTCCGGGGACACGCCGGCAACGCGCCCGCCCCGGATGCTGGTCATGGATCCCGCCAGGTTCATGCTCGACGCGTCGAATATGTCGGTGCGGCCCGCCGCCGTCGGCACGTACACCCGTTGATTTACCGGATCGAAGGCCGCGTAAAAGCTGTTCCCGGCGGGCGTGCCGGCTTCTCCGAACGGTACGCGATCGGTTTCATCGCTGCCGGACTGCCAAGTGACCAGTTCGCCCGGACCGGCGCCTTTGGGCGGCGCGGGACGGGCGCCGATGATGAGATCGGCGCCGTACGCGGGCGCCAGCGAAAGCGCCGTGGCGCAAATACCGAATATCAGGGAATGAATGGATCGCGTTTTCATGTTGACCTCCTGTCGAGGCGGCATCCCAGCACCCCTGGATTCCAGCAGTCAGGACGAGCGTGCCGACCCAGAGCCTAGGCTGCTGTGGACCGCGCGCACGCCGGAAAGTTCCGGGAAGGCTGCTGCAAGGCGAGGAACCGGTTATGATGGCGCGATGCGTTTAACCACGATTTCGATTCTGGCTATTTGCGCCTTCACGGCGTCGTCATGGGCGGCGGATGACACGGACAACATCCGAGAATTCGACAACGGCGCGCTCCGGGTGCGCGCCAATCCCCGAACTCCGCAGCAGATCGCCGCGTTTTACATCGGCCGCAAATTCCCCCCGCAAATGGTCGCGCTTTTGCGCCAGCAATGTTTCATCACCTTCGGCATCCGCAATCGCAGCGATCACGTGATCTGGCTGGACCAATCGCGCTGGACGTTCACCGCAGGCGGTGAACCGTTGCGGCCGATGGATCGAGCCTATTGGAAACAAAAGTGGCAGGACCTGGACATGCCGCTGGCCGCGCAATCCACATTCCGCTGGACACTGCTCCCGGAAACCCTGGACTTTCGGCCCAACGAATCCGAAGGCGGCAACATCGTATTGCCGCGCACCGATAAGGCGATCAGCCTGACGGCCCGGTTCGCGGCCCGCGGTACGGAAGGCGGCGATACGATCGAGGTGCGCTTCGACAATCTGCGTTGCGCCGAGGACCCGGTAAAATGAGATCGGTGATCGCATTATTGCTGTGCTGCCTGTCGGGCGGCGTCGCAGCACAGGACCTGCCTCCCGGCGTCATCGCGGTCGACGGCCGCAAGGCGCCGCCACTACAGTTGCGCGACCTGGACGGCAACGGCTACACGCTCGCCGCGGATTCCGGCCACTGGACATTCGTACATTTCTGGGCGAGTTGGTGCGGCCCGTGCCGCCGCGAAATGCCGGCCATTCAGCGCCTGGCACAAAAACTCGATCGGCATGACCTTGAACTGGTGCTGGTGAACACCGCCGAGGACGAAGACACTGTATTTACTTTTCTGGCGGCAGTGGCACCGGATCTGGCCACGCTGCTGGACCGCGACGGCCAAGTCACGGAAGCGTGGCAGCCGCGCGGATTGCCGGCGACCTACCTGGTGGACCCGCAGGGAGAGATTCGCTACCAGGCGCTGGGCGGACGCCAATGGGACACGGCACCCTACGTGCAATTCCTACAAACGTTGCCGAGCGGCGACGTCGGCGAACGCCGTCACTCGTCGCAGGAGTAACCCATCAGGTCCAATCCTTCCTCGAGGAAATCCGCGACCAGAGGTGTCGCCAGGAGGTACTCCGCAGTGCGGTCGTTGCTCTGCTCCAGGGCCTGGGCGACTGCCGCATTCCATTCGTCGACTTCGAAATCGCCGCGTCCCAGCCACA
Organism: uncultured Gammaproteobacteria bacterium; assembly: GCA_963849825.1. GTDB lineage: Bacteria > Pseudomonadota > Gammaproteobacteria > JASBUN01 > JASBUN01 > CAVXJN01. The sequence continues at coordinate 455,906 of CAWKIK010000003.1, forward strand.
TCAGCGCCACCAGGTCGGCCTGCTGATCGGGCTCCAGGTCCTCGATGGCGTCGATTACTTCCCGATAGGTAAGATCATCCAGATGATCGGCCAGGGTCTGGAGGGCCCAGTCATCACCGGGATTGAACGGCTCTTCCGGCAACACAACCTGTTCTTTGGCATGAAATTCGCGCGCGCGGGCGATGACCAGGCAGACGATTTCGGGGTTCAGTTCGAGCATGGCGGACGGTGCATTTTCGGTGGTTTCGGATTCGTGCCCGCAGTATAGACCGGCACCCGCGAAACATGTCTTTTGCCTGACTCCCCATACCCTTATACTTGTCAGCCCGCCGAGGAGCAGCTGCCTGGATCTGGCAGCGCCACCCACATCAAGGACGTCTGGGACCAGTACATGTACGCGCAACATTATCAGCTGCAATCCGATCCGTTTCGGTTGACCCCCGACCCGGACTTCTCCTTCACCCACCAAAGCTACGGCAAGGCCTGGGCGTACATGCAGTACGCGCTGCGTCAAGGGGAAGGCTTTCTGGTGATCACGGGGCGTCCCGGCAGCGGCAAGACCACGTTGATTCGAAGCTTGCTGGCGGAACTGGAAAAGCAACGCATCGCCAATGCAGTGCTGGTCAGCACCCGGTTCGATGCCGCCGACCTGGTGCCGATGGTCGCTCATGCGTTCGGGTTACCGGTCGAGGGCGCCGACAAAGTGACCATCCTCAAGCGTCTCGAGGAGTTTCTGGTGCGACACGGCCGCGGCGGCCATCCCGCCGTGCTGCTGGTCGACGAGGCGCAGGGCTTGTCGCCCGACACGCTGCAGGAGCTGTACCGCCTCACCAACTTGTACGAAGGCGATACGGCGCTGCTGCAGGTCTTCCTGGTCGGCCAGGAACAATTGCGCGGCGTGCTGCACGCCGCCGGCTGGGGCGAGCTCAGGCAGCGATTGATCGCCGCATGCAACCTCGAACCGCTGAACCTCGAACAAACCCACGCCTACATCCGCCACCGTTTGCTGCGCAGCGGATGGCGCGGCAATCCCCAGTTCAGCGACGAAGCCGTGCGCCTGATTCACCACTTCAGCGAAGGCCTGCCGCGGCGTATCAATACCATGTGCAGCCGGCTGCTGCTGTTCGGAAGCGTGCACGACAGACCGACGCTGGACGGGGAGGACGTGCGCCTGGTGGTCGAGGAATTGCGCGAAGAGCGCCTGCATGTCGACGACGACGAATCCGTGTTCGGTGCCGCGCCCGCGCACGACACGGACGCGACGTCAGAGCAACCCGGGGACGTGGCCGAGCCGATCTCCCGCCGTCCGGCGACGGACATTGAAAAGATGGACATCACCGCCGATGCCGCGGATTTCGACCTCGACGGCCCCGACCTGAGTCCGGTGGAACCGGAACCGGAGTTGCCATCCCAACCGTTCACCGCGCGCCCGCCGACGGATCCGTTCGAGCCGCAGCCGCCCGAGCAACCACGGTTGTCGGCGGAGAACGATCTCGAGCTGCACATGCCCGGGCCGCGGCGTTACGAACCCACCGCCAGCGAGCCCGAACCGGCCTCGACATACGTCGAACAGCCCCCTCGGCGCCGGCGGAGCGGCCGGGTCGTGGCCATGCTCCTGTTCGCCATCGGCTTGCTTGTGCTGTTCCGCAATTTCTTGCCGATCCCGATCAACGACACGCCGCCGCCGGAGGCGCCGGCGCCAACCACCCGTGAGGGATCCGAAAACCCGGCCACCGCGGCGACCACGGCCCCGCCCCCGGCGCCACGACCGCCGGCCGCTACCGAACCGACCAAGAGGACGATCGCGCCGTCGCCACAGACCTCTGCAAAAACCGCCAATCCGGAAGCACCCGACGCTGCGGTACTCGGTCTGCAGGATCAGGAGGCGGCTACTCCGTCGGCTTCGGCGGCCACAGGGTCTGCACCGGCGGCGGATGCAGACGCCGAGGAACGGGCGGGCGCGCCAGCCAACTCCTCGGCTGTGACGACTCCGGAACCGAAAACGCCTTCACCGACGGCTCCCGCACCGGGCGCCGCGACGGTACCGAACGATTCGACGTCAGCGGATACGAAGCCGCCCGCCCGGCCCGCAGCCGAATCGGCCGCACAGCAGACCCCGCCGTCACCCACCACACCTCTTTCTTCGACGGCAGCACCCACGCCACCCACCCCTAATGCACAAACGCCACCAGCGACATCCGCACCGGCAACGGACCGCAGCGCCGCCCCGGACCCGGCGCCGCAGACCACAGGCGGCGGCGACGCAGCGCCCCAGGTCCAAGCGCTGCTGCGCCAGGCGAACGCGGCGTTGGAAGACTATCAGCTGACGATCCCAGTCGAGCAAAGCGCCTATAGTTTGTATCAGCAGGTATTGCGTATCGATCCCGGCAACGAAACCGCCAAGCGCGGGCTCGGCGAAATCGTGCAGCGTTATGTCTGGCTGGCGCGCCGATCCCTGGAACGGGGCGAATACGATCGCGTCGAACAATACACCGAACGCGGCGAACGGCTTGATCCGGAAAACGACCAATTGCGTGCGATCCGCAGGTTGTTGACCATCGAAATGGATCGCCAGAGGAGAGGCAGATGAGCGGTGTATCGAGCATGTTGCGCGCCGTTCTGCTCGGGCGCACAACGCTGCGACCCGGCGATCCGGCACCTAAATTCGCACTACCCGATCAGGACGGTAAGATTCAGCGCCTCGAGCAATACCGAGGACGCTGGCTGGTGTTGTATTTCTATCCGAAGGACGCCACGCCGTTGTGCACGCGCGAGGCTTGCAACTTCCGCGACGAACAGCAGGCGCTGCGTGAGCGGGGGGCGGACGTTCTCGGCGTGAGCCTGGACTCGTCCGCCGACCATCGCGCATTCGCAGTGCGTTACGCACTGGGCTTTCCACTGTTGTCCGATGCGGCCGGGGCATTGAGCCGCGCCTATGGCGCGCTGTTCAAACTCGGCCCGCTGCGGTTTGCCCGCCGACACACATTCCTGATCGCACCGGACGGCCGAATCGCGCGCATCTATCGGAGAGTGGACGCCTCGAGCCACAGCATCGAGGTGCGAAAAGACCTGGAAGCGTTCAGCAAAGCCTGAAAGCGCACCGGTTACGCCTGAGCGCGGCGCCCACGCCGCCCGACACCACACAACGACCGGACGACCCCCCTCGCCAAGCGCGATCGCCGTGCGGGATATGACGGCGGCCAAATTTACAAGATTTCACCTCGAGCCTCGTTGGCGGTGTCGCACGCGCGCTTATACTTGAGATGAATGCTCAGTTTTTTCCACACAGGCGGGGCCATGAACCCAGCCCTCGATTACATAGCGGTGTATCCCATCAGCACGGTCGCCGCGCTGTGCGGCGTCGACAGTGCCACATTGCGCAATTGGGAACTGCGCTATGGCTTGCTGCGCCCAGGACGCGATGCCAACGGCCGGCGTATCTACAGCGAGGCGGACGTGGAGCGTGTGCGCCACATCATCGCGTTGCTGGATGCTGGAGTCCCGGTGGATCAGGCCGCGTCTGCTCTCGCCGGCGGCAACCACTCGCCGGGAAATCAAGCTCGCCCTGCCGATGCCTGGGACACCTTGCGGCTGCGCATGAAAACGGCCATCAGTGAGTTCGACGACGATGCACTGCAAAGGATCTACAACGAGGCACTTGGCAGCTATCCCATGCGATGCGTGTTGGAGCACGCCATTTTTCCGCTGATGCGGGACCTGGGTGCGCGGTGGCGCGGCCAGCCGGGCGCCGTCGCGGAGGAACATTTCTTTACGTTCTTCCTGCGCAATAAACTCGGTGCGCGCTTCCACCACCGTAGACAATTGTGCTACGGGCCGAAACTGCTAACGGCCTGCATGCCCGGCGAACATCATGATTTTGGCTTGCTGCTGTTCGTGCTCGCCGCCTGGGAACGCGGATACCGGGCAACGGTTCTGGGACCGGACACGCCGTTTTCCGATCTGGCATTCGCGGCCAAACGCGTGCGCGCTCAAGCGATCATACTGTCAGCGTCGCTCGAACCGGGCCCGGTTCTCCTCAACAAGCTGCTGCCCGACTTCATCTCCGAACTGGGAATACCGGTGTGTGTCGGCGGCTCATTGGCGTCCACCCATCACGAACGGCTCGAGCGGGCCGGTGCAATCGCGTTGGACGCAAACCTCGAGCGAGCGCTTGATCGCATATCCGCGTTGGTTTCGCGCGGCCCTTGAAGTTCAGATCAAGGGCCGCGGTGCGATGATCATGCCGTCTTCGTCCGCGTACAGATATTGGCCGGGCGAAATCCCGGTTCCCGCCATCCGCAGGATCATGTTTTGCTCGCCTTCGCCCTGCTTGCCGCTTTTGCGCGGATGCGCCGCCAGGGCACGGATGCCGATGGGGATCCCCGCCAACTGTGCCGTATCGCGTACGCAGCCGTTCACCACGACGCCACTCCAGCCGTTATCGCATGCGAGTTGCGCCAAGCGGTCGCCCAATAAAGCGCAAGCCAGTGATCCGCCACCGTCCACCACCAGCACCCGGCCCGCACCCCGATTTTCCAGCACCTCGCGCACCAGAACGTTGTCCTCGTACACGCGCACCGTCGCCACCGGGCCGGAAAAGCGCGCGGCGCCGCCGAAGTCCCGGAACAACGGCTCCAGCACTTCGACTGCGTGCGCATCGCAAAGATCGGCCGTACGAAATTTGCTCATCGTGCCTCCTGCACTAGAACCCAAGGTGCCGTCACCACGGCCCACAGCAGCGGATCCCGCTGCCGCCAGTCGCCCACGTGTTCCGGCTCGGCGCGGCGCAACTGCCCGCGCTCGAGCCAGTTACCGACCGCGACCTTGTCATCGGCGACCACGCACTGCGCCACCTGCACCAGGTCCAGGTCCGGATCGACCACGATCACCGCGCCGCGTTCGAAATGCGGTTCGAGCTCCGGCCAACGCAGCTTGGCGGTCTCGGCATTGAGTTTCTCGTGCAAGGGTTCCGGCGCGTCGGCCATGATGTTCTCCTGCTGATGAAAGTGCACCTCAATCCGGACAATAGCAGGCGCTGGTGCCCCAGTCGGGATGGGCTTCGAGGGCATGATCCAGACAAGCCTGCCGTGCAGCCGCAATGGTCTCGCCGTAGAAGTGTTCGTGGCAGACGCGACAACGACAGAATTTAGGTTCTGTCTTGACGTGGGATTCGCGCTCCTTGTTCTGATCGCCCATGACCCGCGCTCCGATCGATGTAGATTGATCCCGAAGGGTGCGCGAGCCGGACCGCGCGGTCAACCGCAATCGGGCGGTGGCGCGCACGATGCGTGGCCGGTTGCTCCGCGTTGCGCCTCTCCCCTATGCTGTACGCCATGGCAGCCCGACCCGCTACACGTACTGGCCCGGCAGCAACGGTGCGCGGCTGGGCCCGCTGGCCCGCCGAACGACTGCTCGATACCCGTATCTGCGACCTCGGCCTGAAGATCAAGGGTTCGCCGCTGCAACCTCGCATCGCCCAGCTCTACGACGAACTGGCCCAGCGCGACATCGAGTTCCGTCCCCACTTCTGGTTGTCCGACGACTGGTACTGTCCGGACGGCGTGCCGGGCGTGGCGATTCCATTCTTTCTCGCCCATCCGCGTCTGCGGCAACTGGAGAAGCAGTTCCTGCTGGAAGTGGAAGGCGGCACCCGCGGCTGGTGCATGAAGTTGCTGCGCCACGAAACCGGCCATGCGTTGCTCAACGCCTATCAATTGCAACAGCGCCGGGACTGGAAACAGCAGTTCGGCAGGCCGAGCACGCCTTACCCCGATACCTACCTACCTCATCCATACAGCAAACGGTTCGTGCTCAATCTCCCGCTGTGGTACGCCCAGGCCCATCCGCACGAGGACTGGGCCGAAACCTTCGCGGTCTGGTTGCGGCCGCGATTCGACTGGCGCCGGCGCTATCGATATTGGCCGGCCCTGAAGAAACTCGACTATGTCGATGGCCTGATCGAGGAACTGCACGGACAGCGACCGCGGCTGCGCAACCGCCGCGAAGTGTATCCAGTCGACAAAATGCGCATGACCCTGCGCGAGTACTACGACGACAAGGCCGCCCGTTACGGATCGGACAGCCCCGAGTTCTTCGATCGCGATCTGCACAACCTGTTCTCCACCAGCCCGGAGCACGCCCGCAACGAAAAAGCCTCCAAGCTCATGCGCCGGGTGCGCGTAGAAGTGTTGAAAATCGTCGAACGCTGGACTGCGGAGCATAAATATCGTATCAACGAAGTACTCAAAGCCATCATCAAACGTTGCGATCAACTCAATCTACGCGTTGCGCAGCCAGAACAAGAACTCAAAACCGAAATCGTTGCCTTTCTGACCGTGGTCGTCATGAACAAACTCCACAGCGGCGGATTCCACATCTCGCTATGAAAAAACTGCGCGTCATGATGCTGGTACACTCCTATTTGGTGCCGCCGGACGATTTGCATGACGAAGAAGATCCGCGCATGAACAAGTTTCGCACCGAATTCGACGTGCGGGCTGCGCTGCAAGCGCTGGGGCACGAAGTTCGCCTGGTGGCGGTGGACGGCGAACTGGCACCCATTCGGCAGACCATCGACGAGTGGAAACCGCACATCGCCTTCAACCTGTTGGAAGCATTCGGCGAAAACGTCGCCAATGATTTCTACGTCGTCAGTTATCTCGACATGATCAAAATGCCCTACACCGGCTGCAACCCGCGCGGGCTGGTGCTGTCGCGGGACAAAGCACTGTCGAAAAAACTCATGGCCTATCATCGAGTGAAAGTGCCGCGCTTTCGCGTATTCCGTTGGGGACGCACCATCCGCGAGCGGGAAATCCGCAACCTGCCCTACCCCATGGTGGTGAAGTCGCTGCTGGAACAGGGCTCCATCGGCATTGCCCAGACCTCATTTTGCAGCAACGCGGAAGAACTCACCGAGCGGGTGATCCAGGTGCAGGAAATGACCGGCGGCGACGCCATCGCCGAGGAATACATCGACGGCCGTGAACTGTACGTCACCGTCATCGGCAATGAACGCCTGCAAGTGCTGCCGATTCGCGAGCTGATCTTCTCCAGCGACGACATCGACGCCCAACGCATCGCGACCTACAAAGTGAAGTGGGACGAGAAATACCGCGAAAGCCGGGGCCTGGACTATCAGTTCGCCCGCAACCTCCCCGCCGGCATGATGGAATACATCCAACGCCTCGCCAAACGCATCTATCGGATTCTCGATCTCTCCAGCTACGCCCGCCTGGACCTGCGCCTATCCACGACAGGCAAGCTCTATGTCCTCGAAGCGAACCCCAACGCCGCCATCGCCGAAAACGAAGATGTCGCCTATTCCGCCGAGCGCGCCGGGATGAGTTACGAACAGTTAATTCAAAAGGTCTTGAATCTTGGGATTGAGGTATTCGAAGCGGTGAGGCTTAGGCGGCACACCAAGGTCCATGTAAGGCGTTCGCACTACAGCGAGCTTCACGCCGCAATCCCTTCGCACGAGCATTGTTTAAGTCCGGCGAAAACTGAATGTGCCGATTGCATGGCTTGCTCAGCGACGGCCAAACATCTGGGACATCGAACCTGCGTCGAGAGGTCTACAAAACATGTGTTCAGTACAAGACGGGATCGGGTTAGACAACTTAAAAGAGTCGAGGCCGCATATAGCGGCCTCCCATTTGGTGCATCTCTCAGCTTGTTAGCGGACAGAGCGCATATCCCGATAATATAAACGGTTTTGAGAATACTATTTATAAATGGCAGCAGTCAATAGGGGGAGGGGAATCCGATGCTACCGAAAATGCGCTATCGCTTGGGACTCGATCTCGGCTCTACATCCATCGGATGGTGCATGATCCGACTCAATGCAGAAGATCGGCCTGTCGCCGTAATCCGAATGGGAACGCGCATTTTCTCGGATGGCCGCAATCCCAAGGACGGAAGTTCCTTAGCCGTTACGCGCCGACAAGCGCGTCAGATGCGTCGCCGCCGCGACCGACTGCTCAAACGAAAAGCGCGTTTGTTAGAAGCCCTCGTCCGGCTCGGATACTTTCCGGAGGACCAAGAAAAGCGCAAAGAACTGGTTAAACTGGACCCCTACGTCCTCCGAAAAAAAGGCTTGTATGAGGCATTGTCCGGGCCCGAGTTTGCCCGAGCCATGTTCCATCTCAACCAACGGCGTGGATTTCTGAGCAACCGGAAGACTGACCGGAACGACAAAGAGAGCGGGACTGTTAAAAGGGCAATAAAGGAGCTGCGCGAACGGCTGAACCAGGAGAACTGCCAAACGTTGGGGGAATGGCTGGCCAAACGGCATGAGGCGCGTTTGAGCGTGCGCGCCCGCCTTCGTGGCAACACACAAAAAGACAAAGCCTACGATTTTTATGCTGATCGCGCCATGATCGAGCACGAGTTCGACAACCTGTGGGCGAAACAAAGCAGCTTTAATCCCGAGCTGTTCAACGACGTTGCGCGCGCTGAACTCAAGGATATTTTGCTGTTCCAGCGTAACCTTACGCCAGTCAAACCGGGCCGGTGCACTCTTTTGCCGGATGAGGAGCGCGCACCGCTGGCGCTGCCGAGCACACAGCGTTTTCGCATCTATCAAGAGACCAACAACCTGCGGTTTCTAAGTCCCGAGCTCCGCGAACAGCCCCTTACCCTCGAACAACGCGACTCGATTGCCGCTCTATTGGAACGGGGAGACGTCACGTTTACTAAGATCCGCAAGACACTCAAGCTCCCCGGCACGACCAAGTTCAACCTACAAGACGCCAAGCGGGACCGACTGAAAGGCAATGCCACTGCCGCAACTCTTGCCAAGGAAACGCATTTTGGAGAACGGTGGCACGAAATTCCCGCCGCCATGCAGGATCAAATCGTCGAAATGTTGCTCACGGAGGCCAGTGAGTCGGTTCTTGTTGATTGGTTACAGGAAAACACCGATGTCGACGAAGCTGCGGCCGAACGCATCGCGAGTGCAAGGCTCCCGGAAGGATATGGCCACCTGAGCCGTGCCGCGCTCGGGCGGGTTCTGCCTGAACTCATCAAGGATGTGGTCGTGTATTCCGAGGCAGTGACTTGCGCGGGTTTCGAAAGTCATAGCGCGTTGTCTCATGCTCAGCAAACAGGCGAGATCATGGATTCCTTGCCCTACTACGGCATCGCACTTCGGCGACATGTCGCGTTTGCAAAGGATAATCCGCGCAACGACGAGGAACGCTACGGCAAAATCGCCAATCCCACCGTACATATCGGTCTCAATCAGCTGCGCAAAGTAGTGAATGCGCTCATCAACCGCTACGGCCATCCCAGCGAAATCATCGTCGAGGTGGCGCGTGAGCTGAAACTGAGCCGCGAAAAGAAACTGGAAATTCAGAAGGAGCAGAAGTTCAGACAGGATCGCAACCAGGATCGGATCAGAGAAGCGTGTGCGACTTTGGGCCTTACGCCAAACAACCTCGATAAAGCCAAGCGACGAGAACTCGTGCAAAAGATGCAGTTGTGGAAGGAACTTAACCCCAACGATCCTGCCAACCGCCGCTGCCCCTACACCGGTGAGCAGATCAGCATTGGGCGGTTACTTTCGAATGAAGTTGAGATCGAGCATATCCTCCCATATTCCATGACCCTGGACGACAGCCTCAACAACAAAACCGTCGCCATGCGTAGCGCCAACCGCGACAAGGGCAACCGCACACCACATGCAGCGTTCGGGACGCAGCCCATTCCAGGATATGACTATGGCGCCATGATCGAACGCGCCGCTCTCATGCCCAAGGCGAAAGCGAAGCGCTTCGCACCCGACGGATACCAACGGTGGCTGAAGGACGACAAAGACTTTCTAGCACGCGCGCTTAACGACACCGCCTATCTCTCGCGCATTGCCAGTGAATACCTTTCCCTAGTCTGCCCGCCCAACCGAGTACGCGCCATTCCGGGCAGGATGACCGCGCTGTTGCGCGGAAAATTCGGATTGAATCAACTGCTGTCCGGCTCGGACGCGAAGAATCGTAACGACCATCGCCACCACGCGCTGGATGCTGCGGTCATTGCTGTCACGGACCAGGGCTTATTGAAGCGATTTGCAGACGCCAGTGCCAGCGCCCGAATAAAGAATCTTGATCGCTTGCTGGACGATGTTCCTCTACCCTGGCCGACCTACCGAGACCACGTCCGGCGTGCACTTAATCACCTCATCGTCAGCCACAAACCAGATCACGGCTACCAGGGAGCCATGCACGAGGAGACCGCCTGGGGCTTGCGTGATGGCGGCGTCGTTACGCGTCGCGTACGGCCAGAGGACGGCGGTGCGCGCCAACGAGAGTTCAAGAACAAAAAACTTGTAACGATCAACAGTACGCATAATTCGTCGCGCCACGGATTGAATGAAAAAGGCGAACCCAAGCCGTACAAAGGCTACGTCGGCGGCAGTAACTACTGCATCGAGATCTGGCGCGATGAAAAAGGCAAGTGGAACAGCGATGTCATATCGACTTTCGAAGCCTACCAGGTCATACGTCAGCACGGCGAGTCAGAAGGACTCAAGAAACTGCGAAACCCAACGTTAAGCCTCTTTGAAAAAACCCTGATCATGCGACTCATGATTGGCGACCTTGTCAGACTCAAGGTGGATGATGTCATCAGGACGATGCGTGTGACGGTAATCAAGGGAAATGGCCAGATCTCGATGTGCGACCATAACGAAGCCAACGTCGATTCGCGTAATCGGGACAAGAATGATCCTTTTTCTTACGTTTCAAAATACGCAGGCTCTCTCCAAAAAGCGCAGGGCCGCCGGGTCGTCGTCTCGGAAATCGGCGACTTACGCGACTCCGGATTCAGGAGCTAGTCGTAATGATCGGCCGCATCGTCGAGGTGGCCGATGACCGGCGTTATTTATTTGTTTCGCGCGGCTTTATGGTAGTGCAAGACACGGAGGGCGAGCGCAGCGAGCTCGGCCAGGTACCTTTGGACGACATAACCGCCGTAATCGCCAATGCCCGCGGACTGAGCTATTCGAATAACCTGCTGGTGGCGTTGGCGGAACGCGGCGCGCCCTTCGTGCTGTGTGCGGCCAACCACAATGCCGTGGGCATGGTGTGGCCGGTGGACGGCAATTTTCAGCAGGCCAAGCGCTTTGATGCTCAGCTTGCCGCCAAGAAGCCAGTGCACAAGCGTCTCTGGGCTGAAATCGTTCGCTGCAAACTCCAACAGCAGGCTGCGGCGCTGGAGGCCGCCGGCGCGCCGACCACACCGCTTACGGCGCTGGCGGGCAAAGTACGGTCTGGCGACCCGGAAAACCGAGAAGCCCAGGGCGCGCGCCGCTATTGGTCGCTGCTGTTCGGCGAGGATTTTCGTCGTAATCAACAAGGCGACGGCGTCAATGCGCTTCTGAACTACGGTTACACCGTATTCCGCGCTGCGACCGCGCGAGCCGTCATCGCCGCAGGGCTGCACCCCACCCTGGGCGTACACCACGCTAACCAAGGCAATCCCATGCGGCTCGTAGACGACCTCATGGAACCGTTTCGGCCCGTGATCGATCTGCTCGTCTGGCAGTTGCAGCGGCGCGGCGAATCGCAGGTATCTCCGGGTACCAAGCGCGCGCTGGTACGCTGCCTCTACGACGACATGCAGACCGGAGCCGGGGCGACGCCCGCGCTGGTGTGTATGCAACGGCTTGCGGTCTCGTTGGCCCAGGTCTACCTGGGGGAACGGGAGGATCTCGATTTGCCGTTGCCGGGCCTGCCTTTGGCGTTGGCCGCCGCCCTTGCCGATGACTGACCGATGCTCAGTGGTTACCGTCTGATGTGGGTTGCGGTGATGTTCGACCTGCCGGTAGTCGAGAAAGCAGAACGCAAGGCGGCGACCGATTTCCGCAAGGCCTTGCTGGATATGGGATTCGAGATGACTCAGTTTTCGGTATACATGCGGTTTTGCAGCGGCCAGGCACAGATCGACACCTACTGCAAGCGGGTCGAGAGTGCGTTGCCGGAAGGCGGAAAAGTGAATATCTTGACCTTTACCGACAAACAATATGAACGGATCGTTTCCTACATTGGCAAAGCCAAGCAACCCGCAAAAAAATCGCCCGAGCAGTTCGATCTGTTTTGATCGTCAAGCTCAATTTTGCTCACCCGGAAATACAAAACCCGCTTATAAATCAGCGGGTTTTGTGACTTGCAGTGTACATCATCGGGATATGCGCACTGACCGGAACCTGCTGCGCGGTTGCACGATGCAGAGGCCGAGAGTGTACATCATCGGGATATGCGCACTGACCGGAACTTTCGTCTGCCACGTGGATCAGCATGGCGAAAGTGTACATCATCGGGATATGCGCACTGACCGGAACTCCCGCAGCGCCTGGCGCTGCTCTGGGACGAGTGTACATCATCGGGATATGCGCACTGACCGGAACATTAGTCAGTTCGCGCCGGACAACGCGCAGCAGTGTACATCATCGGGATATGCGCACTGACCGGAACCCGTGCTCAGCTTGCGTGCACAACTGCGTGGAGTGTACATCATCGGGATATGCGCACTGACCGGAACCCCGAGGCGTCGCGCCCGTGACGGTGATGAGTGTACATCATCGGGATATGCGCACTGACCGGAACTCTATTTTCAGGCAAGCGGCACGTCGCTTGAGTGTACATCATCGGGATATGCGCACTGACCGGAACCTCCATCGGTCGTTGGCGCACGCTTGCCGCAAGTGTACATCATCGGGATATGCGCACTGACCGGAACCAGCGTCGCCTCCTGCTGCTCGTCGATACAAGTGTACATCATCGGGATATGCGCACTGACCGGAACCCCGCCAAGCATCTGCATTTCACTGGCGATAGTGTACATCATCGGGATATGCGCACTGACCGGAACCTTAACAACCTCTCGCGCATAGCCTTCTATAGTGTACATCATCGGGATATGCGCACTGACCGGAACCTTTCTAACCAGGAGGGGCAACCCGCAACCAGTGTACATCATCGGGATATGCGCACTGACCGGAACCCGGCGAGCCTGAACCAGGCGCAGACCATCAGTGTACATCATCGGGATATGCGCACTGACCGGAACAATGGCGTGGTGGTCACGGAGCTGGCGCGCGAAGTGTACATCATCGGGATATGCGCACTGACCGGAACAAGGCGCCGGACAATGTCGCCCGCGCGGGTAGTGTACATCATCGGGATATGCGCACTGACCGGAACCGAATCAAAGCGCCTGCAACTGGACGACGCCAGTGTACATCATCGGGATATGCGCACTGACCGGAACCACCGCGTCAGTTTTATCTTCGTCATTTTTAGTGTACATCATCGGGATATGCGCACTGACCGGAACGTGGGATCAGCGCGTGGTAGTAACCATGAGAGTGTACATCATCGGGATATGCGCACTGACCGGAACCCGAGCGAAACCAAAGCGGCGACAGGGTGGAGTGTACATCATCGGGATATGCGCACTGACCGGAACTGTTCGGCAGTAAGCGAACCAGTGCCCGTAGAGTGTACATCATCGGGATATGCGCACTGACCGGAACTAGCGCCGGTTACTGCTGGCGTTTGCGCTTAGTGTACATCATCGGGATATGCGCACTGACCGGAACATGTAATCTTGTTTCAGGTCGTTGGCCGCCAGTGTACATCATCGGGATATGCGCACTGACCGGAACTGCGGTGCCAGTGTCCAGCGGTCGGGCTTCAGTGTACATCATCGGGATATGCGCACTGACCGGAACCAGGTGAACGCGGTGGTCGACGACCCCCGCGAGTGTACATCATCGGGATATGCGCACTGACCGGAACCGCGGGCCGGCGAACACGGTCGCGGCTTCGCGGAGTGTACATCATCGGGATATGCGCACTGACCGGAACTTCGGGTCGCTGTCACCCCAGATATTGCGCAGTGTACATCATCGGGATATGCGCACTGACCGGAACACATGATCGCCATGACCCCAGCGGCACCACCAAGTGTACATCATCGGGATATGCGCACTGACCGGAACCTGAAATCGAAGGGCTTGTCCGGCGTCCTGAAGTGTACATCATCGGGATATGCGCACTGACCGGAACCATAGCCAGCGACCATCGTTCCTCGCCTGAGTGTACATCATCGGGATATGCGCACTGACCGGAACTACGCAAGCCTGATCGTCGGGCTGCAGCAGAGTGTACATCATCGGGATATGCGCACTGACCGGAACTACCGAGACTCACCGCAACGTCCTTACGATGAGTGTACATCATCGGGATATGCGCACTGACCGGAACCCTACGCGACGACTGGAAGCTAACTAAGTGTAGTGTACATCATCGGGATATGCGCACTGACCGGAACCGCAGAGAACGGCCGATACCGCGCACAGGCAGTGTACATCATCGGGATATGCGCACTGACCGGAGCTACATGAATTACATGTGCGACGAATGCGGGAGTGTACATCATCGGGATATGCGCACTGACCGGAACCTCTCCCCTTGCGTGTACGCTCTTTCTTTGAGTGTACATCATCGGGGTATGCGCACTGCACTGGTCGAAGGATTGAAACAGGAAGGTTACGGGAGTCCGCAGCCGCATACCTTCGCTGAATAGCTAGACGTGTCAGCGTAACCAGCCGGTCGAGCCGACTCGGCCGGCGCTGTTGCCCGCAATGGAACCTTAGATGAGGTGATGGCCATGGAACACACTCAAAGTAAAGACGTGTGGGCCGCGGGAGACCTATACGAGCCTTATGTTGGTCGTTGGAGCCGTGTGGTCGCTCGTGCGTTTCTGGAATGGTTGGACATGCCGAAGGGAAATGACTGGCTTGAGTTGGGATGCGGAACCGGCGCGTTGACCCAGACCATTCTTGACCGTATGAGTCCGCGCTCGGTGACGGCTATTGATTCTTCACTCGGGTACATCGAATATGCGAAGGCGCACGTTACCGGTGGCCCTGTGAGCTTCAATGTCGGTGACGCCCAGTCGCTGCCGATCGATGCTGCAAGCTTCGATGCCGCAGTCACGGGTCTGGTGCTCAACTTTGTGCCCCAACCACCGCGAGCGGTCGCGGAGTTGGTTCGGGTGGTCCGCCCAGACGGCGTCGTAGCGGCGTACGTCTGGGACTACGGCGGAAAGATGGAACTGATGCGGTATTTCTGGGACGCGGCGGTCGCACTGGATCCGGCGGCATGGGAGCTTGACGAAGGACGCCGCTTCCCGATCTGCCGGCCGGACTCTCTTGCTGAGCTTTTCACAGAAGCGGGCCTACGTGATGTCGAAGTGCGACCACTCGACGTTCCCACGGAATTCCGCGACTTTGACGACTATTGGTCACCTTTCCTTGGCGGGCAGGGTCCCGCACCGGGTTACGCCGTGTCGCTCGATGAAGCGCGCCGATGCGCACTAAGAGATCGCATTCGCTCCAAACTACCTATCCAGAAGGACGGCACCATCCATTTAACTGCCCGCACATGGGCAGTCCGAGGGCGTCCGTGATAGTGAACCGCGCCGCGTATCGCGGAGGCCGTTGGGTTTAAGTCATGCTGCAATCGCGGCGTGACGCTGAAGTTGTCGATAGTAGTCTCCGCTAAGGATTATTTTTATTCTTCTTCCCGTGTTCGCCTGATCCGGGCGACACACAGTTCCTGTCGGACCCGATTTCGAGCCCAGTTCCCGCGTCATAGTCGTCCTGCGGCTCACGAACTGCATTTTCAGTAACCGGCGATTGCGAGAACATGTCCTTCAGTTCCTGCATTTCCTCCAACGCCGCGATCATCCGCTCTAGGGGCAACTGCGCCCAGCGGCGTAGCTGCTCCCGGCGCGACCCTTCGAAACTTGTGAGGCGCCAGTCGATGTCCTGTCTCTGCGATTCATTTTCCGGCATCGTCTTCCAGCCTCATGCGGAGGTGTTCGATGTCGATCTTATCTTGCTCGCGGCCGGCGGCTTCCTTCATCTTGATCAGGGTTGGAATGCTGACAAACCTGACCTCGATAGAGCCGTACAAGGGCTTGAGCAGCGCACTCGCGTATTCATCATCGAATGGGAACGGCTCATAGACGAATATGTCAATCGGCGTTTCAACGTGATCGTCACTCCAGAGTTGAAGGACCTGCATACTTTTGTCCCGTCTCCAGCCTTCCCGGATGGCTTCGTCGGCAAACTGTTGCGGTGTCACCGGCACCAACGGCTCATAACCGATCTCCTTGAGCGCGTCGAGCGCCCGCGTGATGTTGTCCGGTACCAGCTGGATGACGAGATCCATGTCCTTCGTGAACCTCAAGTAGCCATGTGCATTGACGGCAAGTCCGCCTGCGACGAGATAGCGGACACCTGCGCTGTTCAGGGCACGGACGATGGCCTCGAAGCTATTCAGTTTCATTGCTCCTCCTCACGGCCGATGTCCGAAGCTGCCGGGGCGGAGCACCGCAGTGGTGAGAAAACCATTCCCGCGGCCCGCACCATCGACACGGGACGCCCGTGCTTCAAGACGCTATGCGACCGAAATATACGCTCGGCTCGGTTCATTGCTGGAGACAGCGGCGGCTTCTAGTTATATTTCCGGCGATGGTACGACAATGAATCCAGCGATCCAAGTCCATCGCCGATCGGGTAGCGCTGCGTGGAGTACGTTGCCGAGTTCAAACGCTTATCCGTCGACTGTCGCTGCGCGACTAAACTGTGCGCAGGAGTTGGCGTTCTGCTGCCGGCACCGCGTCATCGAGAAGCGAGTGCGAAACTCAAAAAAGTTGGTGACGGAATTGCTTTTTGCGGGGAAGTCTGGAAGAAACAAGTCGGATGCACTGCTGAAAATAATCGAGGGCGGACCGGGTCTCCATTTTACCTAGGAACTTCCTTTTGACCCGGTTCGCACCTTTGCTGTCGCGGGTCACGTATCGTTTCAATGCACCTGAAGGCGGCCGTTGACCGCCTGGGAGTTATTAGTGTCAATCGCAGTCTTGCTGAAGGCGCTGGTCGTGTGGATTATCATACTCGCCCTTGCCGTTCTCAACGGTGCTCTGCGGGAAAGGGCGCTCGTCCCTGCTGTTGGCACCTTCGTTGGTCTGATTGCCAGCGGCATCGTGCTGTCCGTGTGCGTTGCCTTGGTTTCTTATTTGGCTGTGCCCTGGTATGGCCCCCTTGCCGCGTCGCAGTACTGGCTGATAGGTATTTTGTGGCTAGTCCTTACGCTGCTGTTCGAGCTCGGGTTCGGTCGTTTCGTACGACATCAGGATTGGGCACAATTGTTACAGGCGTACACGTTCAAGAGCGGCAACATATGGCCCGTTGTCCTCGCGTTCGTTTTGCTTTCGCCCTGGCTCGCCGCTCGGGTACGGGGCATGCTGTAATTCCGGTTGTCGGGTTACGCTGCGCTAACCCGACCTACGTGATTAGGAATGGCATCTGGGAACCGGCACGGTTTCGAGCAACATCGTTGTACCGGGTGGCGCGGACTTGTCGGGGTGTCGGGTCACGCTGCGCTAACCCGACCTACGTAAGAGCGGACACGGCTTTCGAGTGTTCCGGCCCTGCCGGGCGGCGCTGTCCTGCGCCAGCGAATCAGCGCTTGACCGCCCGATAAATGACCAACAACAGGATGGCGCCGCCGATCGCAAGCAACAAGCTGCCTATGTTGAAACCGGTGATCGTCCCCAGTCCCAGTGCGGAGCCAATGAATCCGCCGACAAAGGCGCCTGCGATCCCGATCAGGATTGTGATGATAAAGCCGCCGGGATCCTTGCCCGGCATGATCAGTTTCGCGATAACGCCGACGATCAACCCCATCAGTATCCACATCAGAATTCCCATAACCCGTCTCCCTTACGAAATAAGTGAGCGCGCTGCCGCCGTTCTGCGGGCTGCCATTGCGCGCTCGAGTTGGATTGGTCAGCGCCACATGCGGAGGCGTTCCGTTCTTCCCTGACTCTTCCGTGAGCGGTTTCGATTTGCCAAAGCCCTTTGGTTGGATCGAGAGAACATTGACCGCGCTTCAGTCTTGCTCCTAAGCTCATAGCATAGCAGGCGCACAAGGCCGGGCGACCGCCGAACTCTCGGCCCGGTTGCGGATTTCAACTCGGTTGCATTTTGTATGCGAGGGGGCATCGATGGATCAAGAACCCTCTGTGAATGACGCGTATCCGCCACTTGAGATTGCCCGGCGGGTGGAGCGTATCGGGGTTACGAAGGCGCACATGGATGTACTCACGCTGTTCGTTCTCGCCGTGTTGGCGGGCGCGTTCATTTCGTTTGGCGCGCTGTTTTACACGGTTGTGGTGACGCACTCCGCCCTCGGCTTCGGCGTGACGAGGCTCCTCGGCGGACTCAGTTTCAGCCTCGGATTGATCTTGGTCGTGGTGGCGGGCGCCGAACTTTTCACCGGCAACAACCTCATTGCGATGGCCTGGGCTGGGGGCCTGATCGGCTTTCGCGAGGTCATACGCAACTGGATTCTCGCCTACATCGGCAACGTGGTCGGGTGCGTGGGCACGGTGCTGTTGGTGATCTGGAGCGATATTGCCAGTCTGGAAAGCGGTGCCGTAGGCAACACCGTCATCAACATTGCGCGCGCGAAAGCGGGCCTGTCGCTGGAAACGGCGTTTTTTCGCGGTATTCTTTGCAACGCACTGGTATGTCTGGCGATATGGCTGGCGATCGGCGCACGCAGCGTTACGGACAAAATATTGGCCATCCTGTTCCCGATCACCGCCTTCGTCGCCATCGGCTTCGAGCATTCCATCGCCAATTGGTTCTTTCTACCCTATGGAATCGCACTCGACATGGAAAATACGGTGTCGATCTTCGGCGCAGCGCGCAACATTATCGCCGTGAGCGCCGGCAACTTGGCGGGCGGGACCTTGCTGGTCAGCGGCGTGTATTGGATTGCCTACTTACGCGGTGAGCGTATGCGCAAAGTACCCCCTTCCTGATGTGCGTGATGCCCTTACGCAAATAGTAGTGCCCTGCGACCACACACGTCGCGCCATCCATCCCAGGCCGGATCACAGCCACCCCTGCTTGCTATCGGAGCAGGGTTGTCGAGCCACTTTCCGAAAGTCAACTAGACTGACGCCGTGTCGCGGCAAGTTGCGATCCGTTCGAGTCACCGGACCTGGGGATAAGGACTATGCGTTGGCGCGGTAACCGACAGAGCAGCAACGTTGAAGATCGGCGCGGAATGCGCGGGCCCGGCGGCACGGGCGGTGGCGGGATTTTGCGCTTGTTGCCGACAGTGTTCCGATTATTCGGATTCAAAGGAACCATCATCGCGGTCGTGGCGCTGGGGGCCTACCTGATCTTCAGTGGCAACCTGGGTGTCCTGACCGGAAGCGGGAGTCTGACCGGACAACCTGGCGCCGAAGCGCCGCTTGTGGCGCAAAGCGCCGAGGAACAGGAGTTGGTCGATTTCGTTTCGGTGGTGCTGGCGGACACCGAAGACACATGGCGAGCGCTGTTCCGCCAACACGGCGGTACCTACCAGGAGCCGCATTTGGTGTTGTATCGCGGCTCGGTCCGATCGGCGTGCGGATCTGGGCAAGCCGCGATGGGGCCGTTTTATTGCGCCGAAGACCAGAAGGTCTATATCGATCTCAGCTTCTACGACGATCTCAAACAGCGCTTCAAGGCGCCCGGCGACTTTGCCCAGGCTTATGTGATCGCCCACGAAGTCGGCCATCACGTCCAGACCTTGCTGGGTATCACCGCCAAGCTGGAACAAGCTCAAAGAGGGCTCAACGAAACCCAGCGCAACCAACTTTCCGTACGCCGGGAACTGCAGGCGGATTGTTTGGCCGGCGTGTGGGCTTTTCATGCCCAGCGCAGCCGGCGGTTATTGGAACAAGGTGATGTCGAAGAAGGCTTGGCGGCTGCCAGCGCCATCGGCGATGACCGGTTGCAGAAAAACAGCCAGGGTTACATCAGCCCGGATTCGTTCACCCACGGCAGCTCTGCGCAAAGGGTTCATTGGTTCAAGGTCGGGCTCGATCGCGGCGATATGGATGCATGCAATACGTTTTCCGCCGCATCTCTCTAGCCCAAACGCGCCCAGCGAGCACGTTCCGGTTTACTTATCAACCGGGAGGCTCCGGTTGTCTCAAGGGGCGCATGTCGTCAAAGCTTGGCTGGGTGCACCGTGTTACGACCGGCGTGCTTTCTGGAGATAGGGTATCGTGCCGGCGCGGTCGGTAGCGGCGATCAATAGCAAGAGACTGTCTCTGCCATTCTGTGGCAACGCAGCAAACGGTCCGTATTGCAAATCGTAGAATGGGGGTCGGAGTGGATTTCGTTCTAGAATTAGCGTTGAGGTCGTCTTCTCTGCCCGGTTTTTCATGGCTTGACGCGCAGAAGCCTGTGAATCGGACTGAACGGACTCGGAACTCGGCGTTTAGCGGTTTATTGCGCGCCGCATCTTTCCTGATTGCCACCGCGACATCCCTTCGACGCCAAAATGGCGCGACACGTGGGCAACATTATATCTCGGTACCGCTATGTTGAATCGCTCCGCTTACATCGTCCACTACAAACAGCCCTTCGTCGACTGGATAAACGAGGCTGATCCGAACCCGACGCACACCGTGACCATCGAAAGTGCAAACGAGGACTCCACGGTTTATCTGGTCGAATATGAGCCCCGTCGATTTGGCCAGACGACCGCTCAATGAAAAAGCTCAATGAATGGTGCAGTTTCGAATTTCACTCCCTGGTTCTCGACACGGGGGGACCGCCGATTGAAGATGATGAAGCGGAGTCCTGACGAGCCTTTCACCGGCCTGCTTCGCCGCGCCCGTGAAAGGCTTTGGACCTTGCAAGTGCACAGTGGAGAACAAGATGAGCGACGAACAGCCGGCACCCGAGACGAAAGGCGTTACGGTGAAGTTACTTGCGACGGTTGACCTTGGTCCAGAGATCGACGGCATGGCAGGGCGTCAACTTCGAATGCGTATGGTGACCATCGAACCTGGAGGCGTTTTCGGTCCGATTCACGACCATAAGGACAGACCCGGCATCGTGTATATACTGCAAGGAACGATCACTGACCATCGAAATGGAGTCGCCGCCGACTACGGGCCCGGAGTGGGCTGGCCGGAAGATCGGAATACGACGCACTGGCTTGAGAATAGAGGAGCGATTTCGGCGGTTGAGATCTCGGTCGATATTGTCAGGCATGATTAAGCAGCGATGCCATAGTGCGTACTCGGCGCTACAGATCATCGCCGTACCTGCGAACGCTCCAATCCCGCTGCCAGAGGGCGCACGTCCGCCAATGGCGGACTGCAACCTCGCATCGTTCTCCGGTTCAAAGCACGGAACCTGCTGTTCAGGCCGCGTGGAATGTAATCAGGCTTGGGCCCGAGTACGGGCGAGGCCCGGTGAGCCTGGCCCTGGCTCAGTCGTCGCCGCCTTTGCGCAGGATGATTCCGAGAACAAGACCGATCATCATGGCGAGCAGCGTGAATGCGATGCCAAACAGCCAGGAATGGCTGAACGCGACGTCCGAGACCCAGCGTTCGACTCGAACTACGCGAACATCCAGCGAGCGGCTTTGCTGCGCAACAACCTTGCCGTCACGGACTGAGTAGATCGTCATCGTATATTCGCCGAGCGGCAGTTTCGCGGGCAATGCCATGCTGGCGGAAAACAACTTTTCGCCCACCATGTGCACGGCATCGGCTTGCTCCAGATAGTGGCCGTCCTGCTTCTTCAGCCTTAGATAGGACGATTGCCACTTCTCCGCGCCAGCCGACGCGCCTACCGGCTTCGCCCGGTCGAGACTGCCGGCGAGGGACAGACCGTAACGCTCGCGTTCCGCCGGTTTCATCATTTGCTCGATCGGCCGGGTTGAAAGCAAATACAGTAAGCCGGGTGCGCCGTCCACAGTGTATTTGCCGCTGGTCAACCAAAATGGTCCGTACTGAGCCTTGTGGGAGATCGCCACTTTTTCGACCGGTGACGATACTTTGATGACAACATCCCCGGGATGGCTGAGCGCGCCGAAAATCAGCACATCCTGGCCAGTGAACTGAGCGGTGATATCCACGTGATGTTGCGCCAGCTCTGTGACCAGCTCGTCTTGCGCCGCAACCGGTTGGCTGAACGAAACCGCGCAAGCGAGCGCGGCGAATAGGCGAAGGAAACGGTTCATCCCATCACCACCGACATGCTGTAGATGTCTTCGGGACGAATCAGAATACCGACCAGCATCTTGATGGTGACCGCCACTACCACAAGCGCCAGCACCAAACGCAGCCGCTCGCCGGGCAGTTTGACGCTCAACCGCGTGCCCCACTGGGTTCCGAATGCCGAACCGAGAATCAGCGCCAGCGCCAGGAATGGATCGACCGCGTGATTCACGCCGGCCTGCAGAGATGCGACCACCGCAGTCGTGAACAGCAGTTGGAACAGCGACGTTCCGACCACCACTTTGGTCGGCATCTTCAGCATGTAGATCATGACTGGAACCATGACGAAACCGCCGCCGACACCCATCAACGAGGTGAGCACGCCGACGGCAACGCCAAGCAGCAACGGCACCAGAGCGGAAATGCGCAAATGCGAAACCGGAAAATCCATCTGCCAAGGCAAGCGCTCGCCCGCGGAAGCAAGCGTTGCGCCCAGGCCGCCCGACTTCTTCTTGGGCTTTGGCGGACGCCGCGAAGCGCGCACCGCCAGCAAAGACTCGATAAGCATGGAAGTGCCGACGATGCCCAACAGGACGACATACAGAAAGGTCACGATATTGCCGAACTGCCCGCCCTGCTGAAGAATTTTGGCCACATACACGCCTACTGCCCCGCCCGTCCAACTGCCGAGCAGCAATACGATGCCCATCCTGAAATCGATATTGCCCAGGCGCCAATGCGCGTAGCTGCCTGCCGCCGAGGTGCCGACGATCTGCGCCGCGCCGGTCGCCACCGCCACCAACGGTGGCACGCCGATGAAAATCAACAACGGCGTGATCAGAAAGCCTCCTCCAACACCCACGAGGCCGGACAGGAAACCCACCACGCCGCCGAAAAGGACGATCATGACGAGGTTGACGTCCATGTGGGCGATGGGAAGAAATAAATCCATGGGTGATGTTCTCTGCAAAGCGCGGCGCGGCCGCGTCTTATTGTTCGGGGCGCTGATTCGACTCGCGGAATTCCGCCATGGCGCTACAGATATGGCTTTCCGGCACATCGGGGGGAACCAGTAACACGGGGATCGGCAGTACTTCGGACAAGCGAGCCGCCAGATGACCAATTGCGCGGCGCAGGTGCAGGTGTGAGCGCTTTTCGGTAGCAACACCATGGCTGCCAGCCACCAGCATCATGATGTCCTGATCCTGCTTTACCGTGCGCAGGATCTCCTCTTCGGGAATGCCTTCGACGATGTAGAACTCCGGCACCAGGTCGCAGATTTTACGGATACGATCCGTAATGTCGCTGAGCGTGGTCTCCGCGAGGCCGCGGATTTCGTCCTTCATCCGCGTTTCCACCCCGGACCAAAAGCTCAGTGTCGGTTCGTCGAGCACGTGGATCAGCCCAAGATGGGCGCCCAGCAATTTCGCCATGCGCGCACCCACGCCTGCCGCGAGCATCGAGTTTCGCGAACCGTCGATGGCAACCAGAACGGTACCCTGCTGAGGTGTACTCATGGTGAAATACGGACTCCTGCCAGAATCGCGCCTTGCATTACGACCGCCAGCATACGTGTCGATCGCCCGTGCGAGGCGCGCTCATCATACAGGATCGTCGAAGTAAGATGAAGCCGCCCCCGGCGAGGCAAAAAAGCGCGGCAATCGGCGCCTTGGTGGCGTAGAGCGCACCGCTTGGCCGGAGGCGTGTCGTCGCAGTCATCGCCGCGGCTTGAGAGGACGACCCGCTGCAGCATCGCGCCATTTCCATCCGCCGACGACGCGGCTGGCCCCCTTTACGCGAAACGGATGGATGGACTGCGCGTTCGTTGACTACGCTACGCGTCGGCATCCGCGTTCCCCTTCCCATGGTCGCGGGTTTGCACAATAACCACATTCAAAGGCGCGCTTTAGTCAGGGCCGGTCAGACCGCCCATGCGTTACCAGTAGGACTTCGCACCGGGGCGCCTTTGAAAACAGGCTTTCCAATAATTGCACTCGTATTGGCCGGAAACGCGCTGGCCGCTGCGCCACCGGACGAATCCGCGGGGACTTTTGCATCGCCGGCTCCTGCAAGCTCCCCGGACAACTCCATGGCGCAGTTGGACTCGGTGATGCCCAGACCGGTGACGCTGTCAAACCGTCGGCAAGACTCAAGGCTGAGCCAAAAACGCCATGTATTGGACTCAACTGAGAACGCTCATGAAACCGCCGTGCTTGATGCTGTACGTACTCGCCGTATTTCCAGTTCTCTGTGGCACCGAATTGGTAGATGAGAATCTGCTGGTCAATATTCCGGACGGCTACAAGGTCGATTTCCAGACCAAGCGGGGGAAACTGATCATGACCGAGATGGTGCCCAGGGAGGAATCGGTCCAAAACTGGACGGAGATGGTCACGACCCAGGTCTTTCTGGGCCTGACGTCCGCGACTCCGGCGCAATTCAGAACACTCATGGCGAAGCAATGGGTTACCGCATGCCCGGGCGGCTCGTTCACGCCCATCCGGCAAGGCCTGGAAAACGGTTACCCGTTTTCGCTCTGGCTGCAGCTTTGTCCACGCAACCCTTCGACCGGAAAACCGGAGAATACCTGGTTGAAGGCAATCAAAGGCAACGACAGTTTCTATGTGGTGCAGAAAGCGTTTCGCTTCGATCCCACTCGCGAGCAGATCACCGAATGGATGCATTATTTCCGCCAGGTCGCGGTTTGCGATTCGCGCCTGGCGGACCGGCAATGCCCGAAAGTTGTCCCAGGCGCACAATAGACAGCTCGAATCTGCCGCCTTATTCTGGATCCGAACGCGCTGAGTCGCTGGCATCCGGGCGACCCGGTGCAAGACCGCTCGATCCGTCCGGCCCAGCGTTGGCATTAAAGCTGAATAGAGTGGGCGCCTTCTGCTTCCTTCTCCAGCTCGATCAACTCTTCTTCGGCGCCTGCGGCACGGGTCAGTTCGGCGACATTCTCCCGAGTGAAAAAACCCTGGAAATCGCCGAAGCGTTGCACATATTCGATGATCAGGGAGGAATGCTCCGAAGCGCTGGAGAAGATCTGCTTCAACCCCTCTGCTTCCGAACCGATCACTTGCAGCAGGAATTCCTTGCCGTGGCGGCGTATCGAATCGACGACGTAATCGATGTTGGTAACGCCTTCGGTCTTGCCGTCTTTCACGGAAAAGGCGATATGATGCAAGCGTGGGCCATAATTGCGGACGAAACTCTCCGTCGGAGACGGAAGTTTCTCCAAATGATTGACGAAATAAGGCGTGTTGTTGGCGGTGAATACTTTTGCAGGACTGCGGCTTTCGTCCGCTATGTGCACATTCTTGGTGACATTGGTGGACGAGTTCTGGTCCTTGATATCGTACGAACCCCAATAGTAATAACTGGTCGCCGATAGAAATTCGAGTATCGCCACTTCACGGTTCTGACTGTACACGCGCGTCGCCAGATGATCGATGGGCTGCACCAGACTATCGATACCCAACTGCTCCTGGAGCCGCTTGGCCGAGACATAAACCGATTGCACGTCGTCTCGTATGCGGCTCAATCCCAGCGCATACACTCTGGGCTGTTCCGGTGTGCGCTCGAGGTAGCCGATGATATTGTGGGTATAAGGCGAGGGCTTGGAGATGGCGGTGTTGCCCGGCAGCTCCAGCCTTCGGACTTCGTTCTGATTGAAGAATCGGAACTCCCGTTCGCTTTGCAAACGCACCACATCGTGGAGATTTTCGACGCGGAAGATCTCACCCATGTAGCGGCAGTTGGGTTTTTTGGCGCCGATTGGATAGACCTCGTTCAAGCTGCGAAAGATGCCGCGAATGTTCGGATCCTTCACTTCGCGCACCAGCAAGTCCGGCGAATCCATATCGATGCGCAGAACATGGGTCCAATGGGATTCGCTCTCCAATGTCACCAAATAATGGTAAGGCGTCATCAAAGCCAGCTCGGCGATATAGTCGATGGACTGGCCCGGATCGACGGTCAACATCATGGCATCGATTTCGCCGATCAAATCCGTGACGCCGACACGGTCGCGCTCTTCGAGCAAACGCACCAGGTAGGTTTCGAAAAATTCCGAATTCTGCTTGTCGCCGAAGCGCTGGAAGCCGAAGGAACGGCTGTGGGAGGTATCTTTTAATTCACTCATGGCGTTCGACCCGCGTACTGTAAACTTCATCCACGCCTCCAAAATACGCACATGGAACGGCGCTGACAAACCCCGCAAAGCCCGGATGCGGTTGTGGTAGCGCCAAAGCATAGTGCCGGGAGACGCGCCCAGAAGCCGGAATCACGAAATTGCTGATCTTTTCGCTCTGCGAGGAACACCATGCTGCCGAACACACTCGAACGCTATCTGCACGACCATATCCCGATCTCGAAGGCAATGGGCGTGTCGATCGCCGCCGCTGACGAGGTGGAGGTCATCCTGCGCGCACCACTGGCGGCGAACATCAACCACCGCGATACGGTGTTCGGCGGCAGCGCCTCGGCCGTGGCGACTCTGGCGGCCTGGTCGCTGTTGCATACCCGGTTGCAAGGCGACGGGTTCGCCAGCCGCCTCGTGATCCAGCGCAATACCATGGCCTACGACCTGCCGATCGCAGGCGACTTCACGGCGCGCGCCACCTACGACCCGGAGACCGACTGGGCCCGTTTCACGAAGATACTGAGCCGCAAGGGCAAGGCGCGCATCACGGTCGCTTCGGTACTCGAATATCAGGGACGCGTGGCGGGCCGCTTCAGCGGCGAATTCGTCGCGTTCGGGAGTGAGCGCCTCGCGCGTGCGAAACGGTTGTAATGGCTTGGCGATGCCTTAGAATGCAAACGACCGGATGCCGCTGCGGCGCGCAGCACTGGCACAACGTCGACGTCACAGGTTCCCGCTTGAACCGGCTCTTTCTCGCAGCAGTTGCTCTACGCGTCATTCCTTGCGAAACGGGCGTTGTCCTGTCACCCGCCGTGTCCGGACACGGCGCACCGTGAATACCGCTACTCCCGAAGTCGAGAACCCCCAAACCCGTGCACGGCTGCCGGCGGCGGCGGTCGCGGCGCTCGGGATCGTCTACGGCGATATCGGCACCAGCCCGCTGTACGCGCTGCGCGAGAGCCTGTTCGGAGACGCCAACCTGGTAATCGGTCCAAGTACGGTCTTGGGGGTTCTGTCGCTGATCTTCTGGGCCCTGGTGCTCACCATCTCAGTAAAATATCTAATGTTGGTGATGCGCGCCGACAATCGCGGCGAGGGCGGTATCCTGGCACTGCTGGCGCTCCTCGATCCCTGGGGCCGGCGCGGCTCGCGGCGCGCAACGCTGCTGATCCTGGTCGGATTGTTCGGCGCTGCATTGCTCTATGGAGATGCCATGATTACGCCGGCGATCTCGGTGCTTTCGGCCGTGGAAGGTCTCAAGGTCGCGGCTCCCGGACTCGGCGAACTGGTCATACCGATCACAGTGGTGATCCTGATCGGCTTGTTCGTCCTGCAGGAACATGGGAGCGCCCGTATCGGCGCCCTGTTCGGGCCGGTCATGGTGCTGTGGTTCGGACTGCTTGCAACGTTGGGGATCGCCGGGATCGCCGGCAATCCGCAAGTACTCACCGCCGTCAATCCGATGTATGCCTTGCGCTTCCTCGCCCAGGAAGGCAGCGTAGCCTTTGCCGTGCTGGGCGGCGTGTTTCTGGTCGTCACCGGCGGCGAGGCACTGTATGCCGATATGGGCCACTTCGGCCGGCAGCCGATCCGCGTCGCTTGGTTCACGCTGGTGCTTCCCGCACTGCTGCTGAACTACTTCGGCCAGGGCGCCTGGATCCTCTCCCACCCTTCCGATGCGCATCATCCGTTTTTCAACCTGGTGCCGGCGTGGGGCGTATATCCGATGGTGGGCATGGCTACGATCGTGACGGTCATCGCCTCGCAAGCGGTGATTTCCGGTACTTTTTCGTTGACACGCCAGGCCGTGCAGCTGGGCCAGAGCCCGCGCGTGGAAATCATACAGACCTCTTCCGAGGAAATCGGCCAGATCTATATTCCCAGCGTGAATTGGATGTTGATGTTCGCCACCATCGCCCTGGTGTTCGGGTTCCAGTCCTCAAGTGCACTGGCCGCGGCCTACGGAATCGCAGTGAGCGCGACCATGGTCATCACCACCGTGCTGGTGTTCTTTCTGATGCGCAATCGCTGGCACTGGCCGGCTCCGCTCGCCATTGCCGTGGCGGCGGTGTTTCTGGTGATCGATGCCACGTTCTTCAGCGCTAATCTATTCAAGATCAACGACGGCGGTTGGTTGCCGTTGCTGGTAGGAGTGATCGTACTGCTGGCGATGACCACTTGGAGCCGCGGTCGAACCTTGTTGCAAGGCATCGCCCAGGAACGCTCGGTTCCGGCGAGGCAACTCATCACCAGTCTGCAACATCACCAGCCGGCACGCGTCGCAGGCACCGCGGTCTTTCTCACCAGTCCCGGCGACAATGTATCCGGTGGGCTGTTGCACCATCTCAAACTCAACCAGGTGTTACATGAGCGTGTCATTCTTCTCACGGTGGTCACCGAGGACATTCCCCGCGTTCCCGCCACCGCACGCCTCGAAGTCACGCCTCTGGAAGATGGGTTTTACCGAATACTGGTTCATTACGGATTCATGCAAAGCCCCAACGTGCCGGTGGCGATCCGGCTCTGTCAGGACATGGAACTGATTCCCGGCATGGACGCCGACACGACGGTGTACTATGCGGATCGGATAACGCTGCAACTCTCGGATCGGCACCAGCCGATGCCACGCTGGCAACGCTGGCTGTTCACGTTCATGTCCCGTAATTCATTGCGGGCAGTGGTCTATTATCAGCTGCCTACCGGTCGTTCCGTGGAGTTGGGCATTCAAGTCGAAATGTGAGGCGCCCGGTGCGATCGAAGCGCCCTATCCGGTCGCCCTTCTCGACTGCCGCCACTGTCTGTACTCTAGCGCGAGCCTCGAAATCGCGGGTAAGAAATCACGACAGGCAGCCGACATGACCAATGCCGTCAATTGGTTCGAGATTTATGTTCAGGACATGGCGGGCGTCAAGGTGTTCCACGAGTCGGTCCTCGACATCGAGCTCAGCAAGCTCGAAGCAACGGATCTGGAAATGTGTGCGTTTCCGACGCGCAAAGACGGCGCAGCCGCCACGGGTGCGCTGGTCCGAATACCAGGCTTTCCGTCCGGCAACAACAGCGTCTTGATCTATTTCAGTTGCGCCGACTGAGCGGTGGAAGCAGAGCGCGCAGCGAATGCAGGCGGGAAAGTCGAAACGCCGAAACGCGCTGTCGGCCCCTACGGATACATCGCCCACATCGTCGACACGGAAGGCAACCTCATCGGCTTGCATTTCCGGCAATAGCACGACGCGGCTGGGCCGCGCACCGACCGTTCAGTCCCGGCGCTCCTCACTGCTCTGGCAATTCGGACACCAAAAGGTCGCGCGCAGATGTTTGCCGCTCTTGGCGCTCCGAATATTGGCGCCGCATTCGAAGCACGCTTTGCCGCTTCGACCGTACACCCACAAGCGGCCGCCGCCGTCCGTATTGTCACGGGTGATGCGCGGACCGCCGCCGAGGTTTGCTTGCAACAGCTGCCGGCCCCGCAGCAGCATCCGCCGCAATACATCGTCACCGGTGTGCAGCAACGGCTGGAGCGGATCGCGCCTTTCCAAAAACAGGAGTTCCGACTTGTAGACATTGCCGATACCGGCGGCGACCCGCTGATCCAACAGCACGTCCACCAGCGGCGTTTCCGGTTCCAGCAACTGGCGTGCCCGCTCAACGGCGGCATCGACGTCGAAGGAACCGGCCAACAGGTCGTGGCGCAGCCGCGTGTCCAAAGTGCGCTCGTCAATGCCGCCGGCCTGCAACCACTGCCACTCCCGCGCGTTGAAACACACGTACACGGCCTGCTCTGTTTCCAAACGGATGCTCGCCTGACGTTGCGGCTTGCGCCAAAGTTCACCCTTCGCATAGCGATGCCAGTCGCCGTGCATGCCCAGGTGACTGCGCAACACTCGGCCGTCGTCGAACCGGATCAACAAGTGTTTACCGCGGGCTTCCACGGCGGCGATGCGCCGCGGCGGCGCGAGCGGCGGCGCACCCCGCAGCACCAACGCCTCTACCCGCTGACCTTCGAGCTCCGGGCGCAGCGCCGCGGCCAGCTTGTAAATGGTATCGCCCTCGGGCATGGAGACTCAGTTGGGCCCTACCGCCAGACCGCGATAATCACGCTGGAAGCCGCATTGCAGCATGCGATGGAAGTGCGGGGATTGGCTCACCGGCAGACCATCGATCTTTTCCACCATCATGTAGCCGCGCCGCGCCGCGGACGGCAGCTTGGCCATGGCGGAGAACGCCAGTTCCCAATCGCCGCGTCCGGCCATCACCTGATCGGGAAAGGTCAGCAACTGGCGGGCTCGAGGGCCGATATACAACACCGGTTTTCCCTGGACCAGCGCCACCCAGGCACCGGAGACCCGACGCGGGCGCTGCTTGTCGTCGGCGGCGCCGGTTTCCGGCCAGGGCAGCAGCGTGCCGTAGGGATTCGCCGGGTCCACCGCCGCAAGCAGTGTCAAATCGGTTTCGTCCACGCTTTGCTTGTCGCCATCCGGCCGTGCGCCACGCAGCCGTTCCACCGCGCCGGCATAGGCGAACTGCGCCGCCGCCAAGCCTTCGATGAAATAACCGCGCCGCACCTTGCCCTGCTCTTCCATTGCTTTGAGCACACCGTACACGCTGCCGAACCCACCCGTGAGCTCCTCCGCCTGGACCGCTTCGCGGCTGACCACGCCATGACGTTCCAGCAGCATATTGGCTCGTGCCACGGCACGTTCGGTAGCGCCCGCATGGGCATTCAATAACGGCGCCACCAGGGACCAGCGGCCGCCGGCGAGGCCCGGGGTGGCATTGCGCCGTCCGCGGGTGGATTTGCGGCCGAGACTGCGCAACGGCGCGAAGGTGTCGTTGGTGATCTGTCCTGCCCAAACCAGGTCCCACAAAGCCGCTTCGAATGCCGCCCGGTCTTCGTTCGGGTGATCCTGCCGTACGCGGTCCTGCAGTTCGGTGAGAAACGATGCACCCCGCTCGGCCAAGTGCTGCAACAATGTAACGTGGATCGGGGTCGGCGCGTTGTATTCCTGTGGTGAGAGCAGCAACGGCGCGCGCTCGCGCAAATACAATGCGACGCGACCGTCGCGGGCACCCAGTGGTCCGCAGCCGACCCAAACCACGGCGCCGCTCGCCGACAGCAAATCGAGCATGTCGGACTGAAAGCCCGCGACCCGCGCCGGCAGGATGGTTTCGATCAGGCTCGACCAGGGCAGCGGCAAGCCCTGCAACTGCGCGACCACTTCCAACAAGCGCTCGTTGCCGCTGCGCGCACTGTACAGCCCCTGCCATTGGGGCAGAAAGCAGCCCAGCACCGCGCCGTCCACAGGCGCCACTTCGCGGCGCAGGCGGGCCAAGGTGCGGCGCTTGAGTTGGCGCAGCACATCGGCTTCGCACCAATCCAGCTGCGCGCCTCCGGGCCGGATCTCACCGCGCAGCAACACACCTTCGTTTTCCAGCAGCCGCAGCACCGGTTCCAATTGAGCTTCGCGCAGGCCGTAACGAATCGCGGGATCGGCGGTGACGAACGGCCCATGACTTCGGGCGTAACGGCGAAGCAATTGCTGCAACGGTTGCGCAACCGGCTGCAGGAACACGTCCGGCAGACCCGATGGCGGTGCCGCGCCCAAAGCGTCGCGATACAAACCTGCATCCTCGGCGGCGATCCAACGCTTGTGAGCGGCAATCGTAACCTGCACTGCGCGGCGCTGGCGTTGCAGCTCCTGCAACCACTCTTGAGCCGGCGCGGTGACCCGGTGGGCGATTTCGGCTTCGTCCAGATCACCCAGGCGGCGCAACAAATCGTGTAACTCGTCGGCATCCCGTGCTCGGCGCCCGTCGCTCAAGTGCTGCAGCTCCTGTGCCACTTCGGCGATCACGTCGGCGTCGAGCAGTTCGCGCAGTTCCGCCTGGCCCAGCAGTTCCGCCAGCAAGCCGCGGTCCAGTGTCAAAGCCTGCGCTTTGCGTTCGGCCAGGGGCGAGTCCTGTTCGTAGAGATAGGCGGCCACGTAAGCGAACACCAGCGAACGGGCGAAGGGCGATGCCGAACGGGTTTCGGTTTCCACCACGTGCACGCGCCGCGCTTGGATGTCGCGCAGCAATTGCGTCAAGCCCGCGACGTCGAAAACGTCTGAAAGTGCCTGACGATAAGTTTCCAGGACGATTGGGAACGACGGATAGCGCTGCACGGTGGCGAGCAGTGATTGCGCTTTCAGACGTTGCGCCCACAACGGACTGCGTTTTCCGGGCCGCTGCCGCGGCAGCAACAACGCACGGGCGGCATTTTCACGAAACAAGCCGGCGAACAGTGCGCTGCGCCCCAGTTGCTCGGTAACCAGTTCCTCCAACTCGTCCGGGTCGGGCAACAGGCGATCGAGCGACGGCAGCTCGTCGGCGTCGGCGAAACGCAGCACGATCCCGTCGTCGGTGTACATCACCTGCACTTCGAAGCCGCTATCGGCGGCCAACTGCTGCTGGATCGCCATGGCCCAGGGACCATGTAGGCGTGCGCCGAATGGTGACAAGATACAAATGCGCCAATCGCCCAACTCGTCGCGGAACCGTTCGACGGTGATACTGCGGTCGGTGGGGAGCGTGCCGGTATGCTCCTTTTGTTCCCGTATGTATGCGAGCAAGTTGCGTGCGGCGAATTCGTCCACAGGCGAGTGGGTTTGCAGCCAGGCCAATGCGCGCCCGTCTTTCATCGCGCCGAGTTCCCGCACGAGGGCGCCAAGCGCACGACAAAGTTCGAGCGGCCGACCGGGACCGTCGCCGCGCCAGAACGGCAGGCGTCCAGGTTCGCCCGGCGCCGGCGTCACCAGCACCTGATCCCGGGTGATCTCCTCGATGCGCCAGGTGCTGGCGCCCAGCATGATGTGGTCGCCGGGTTTGGTTTCGAACACCATTTCTTCGTCCAGCTCACCGACCCGCGGGCCGCCGGCGCCGAGAAACACGCCATAATTGCCGCGGTCGGGGATGGTGCCGGCATTGAGCCGCGACACGATGGCGGCCCCGCGCCGGGCGCTCAGCACGTCGGTGCTGCGATCCCAGGCCAGCAAGGGCCGCAGATCAGCGAACTCCGAGGACGGGTAGTGTCCGGAAAGCATATCCAGCACTGAAGTGACAACGGCATCGCTCAATTGCCGGTACGGATAGGCACGGCGCACCAAGGTGGCGATTTCGTCGACCCTGCGCGGCGCGTCCGCGCACAACGCGACGATCTGCTGCGCCAACACGTCGAGAGGGCTGCGGGGCATGTGCAAAGCTTCCAGTTCTCCGCTTCGCATGCGCGCCGCGACCACGGCGCATTCCAACAGATCGCCGCGGAACTTGGGATAAATCCGCCCGACGCTGACCGCACCTACGTGATGACCGGCACGGCCGACGCGCTGCAGGCCCCGGGCCACCGAGCCGGGCGATTCCACCAGAATGACCGTGTCCACCGCGCCCATATCGATGCCCAATTCCAACGAACTGGTGGCGACGATGCCGCGCAGACGGCCGGCCTTCAGCGCTTCTTCGATCTCGGCGCGCTTTTCGTGGGAGACACTGCCGTGGTGGGCGCGCACCAATGGCTGATCGGCAAGCTCGTTGAGATGTTGCGCCAGTCGCTCGCACAGACCGCGGCTGTTGACGAAAATGATGGTCGACCGGTTGATGCGGATCGCATCCAGTAGTTTTGGATACATCGCCGGCCAGATGCCGCGCTGCACGGGCGGTGTACCCACTTCGCGGGCATACAACTCACCGAGGATGGAGCCGCCCCGTTTGGGCTCAGGCTGTACGCGCACCCGTTCCATGTCGGGCACCGGCACCACCACTTGCAGATCCAGTCGCGGGGGCGCGCTGGCATCGACGATCTCCACGTCCCGATCGCCGCCGAGAAATCGCCCCACTTCGTCAAGCGGGCGTACCGTCGCCGACAGACCGATGCGCTGCGGTTCGACTTCGGTCAACTCCACCAGTCGTTCCAATGACAGTGCCAAATGGGCACCGCGCTTGTTGGGCGCCAATGCGTGCACTTCGTCGACGATCACCGTATGCACGGTTTGGAAATTGTCGCGCGCCTTGGAGCCCAGCAACAGGAACAACGATTCCGGCGTGGTCACCAAAATCTCCGCCGGGTCCTTCGATTGTTGGTTGCGTACTTTCTGCGGTGTGTCGCCGGTGCGCACGTCCACCCGCGGAAGATGCAAGTTCAATCCCAACCGTTGCGCACTGCGCTGCACGCCCATCAACGGTACGCGCAAGTTGCGATCGACGTCGTACACCAGCGCCTTCAGCGGCGAGATGTACAAAACCCGCACTCCGGGCTCTGCGTCCTCGCGCAACTGCGTCAACCGATCGATGGCGTGCAGAAACACCGCCAGGGTCTTGCCGCTGCCGGTCGGTGCCACCAGCAACGCATGGGCGCCGCGCGCAATGGTCTCCCAGCCACGGCGCTGCACGTCGGTGGGCGCAGTGAAGTTGGCGTCGAACCAGGATTGGGTGGCGGGGCTGAACATGGTCGCGCACGGCGCGCAGGTACTCAGGCGGTCGCCGCCCGCAACTCCGCGCGAGCCTCGCGCAGCACAGACAACGCCGAGCGCAGGAACAGTGCGGCGAGCGCCAGGCCGACGACAATGTCGGGCCACCCGGATCGGGTTTGCCACACGCCCACGGCGGCCGCCAGCACCGAGACGTTGGCGATGATGTCATTGCGCGAGCACAGCCATACCGAGCGCATGTTGATGTCGTCGCTGCGGTGGCGCCACAGCAGCCCGAGGCAGATGCCGTTTGCCGCCAACGCCAGCATGCCGACGGCGCCAATGGTTTCGAACATGGGCAGCTGCGGGAATGCGATCTTGTAAGCCGCCTGGCCGAGCACAAACAATCCGAACGCCGCCATGATGCCGCCCTTGAACATTGCCGCGACCGCTTTCATACGCGCGCCCCGCGCGATCACGTACAGACTGAAACCGTACACCAGCGCATCGCCGAGCATGTCCAGGGAATCGGCCACCAGCGACACCGAACCGGATAACAGGCCGGCGCTCAACTCCACCGCGAACATCAAGGCGTTGAGCGCCAGCACCCATTTCAACGTCGCGCTCTGACGCGTGCGCAGGGAATCGAGCTCGCAGGCTTTGTCGTTGCAGCAATTGGACATACGCATATGATAAATGGCCGCGCAGGCGGATACGAATCCGCCGCAATGAGTATTTGCCAGAGGACAGTTATTCCGTGTTGCCAGCAGGGCCATTGCCGGATTACTCCGGATTCCTGTTCGCAACTCGAAACGAAATCGATACAGCACCGACGCTGGTGAAGACTACGCTGGGGCGGATTGAGAGCATGCGACAACAAGGAGTAACCGATGTCAGAACACACGGACGTTCTTTTCACATCATTCACATTAGGGGATCTGATGCTGCCGAACCGCATCGTGATGTCTCCCTTGACCCGCTCCCGGGCGCAGCAACCGGGCGACATTCCCACCGAAATGAACGCCGAGTACTATGCGCAACGGGCTGGAGCCGGCCTGATCATCGCCGAGGCCACCCAGGTCTCGCCCCAGGGTAAAGGCTACGCGTTCACGCCGGGCATTCACTCGGAGCGGCAGATCGAGGGCTGGCGCAAAGTCACCGCGGCGGTGCACGAAGCCGGCGGGCGTATTTTCCTGCAGCTTTGGCATGTGGGCCGGATTTCCCGGCCGGAATTGCAACCCAACGGCGAAAAACCCGTCGCACCTTCGCCGATTCGGCCCGAGGGCGCGCAGACTTTCATCAGCGCCCAGTCCGGCATGGTAGATATACTCGAGCCCCGTGCGCTGCAAAGCGACGAGATTCCGGGCGTGGTGGCGCAATTCCGCCAGGGTGCCGAAAACGCCAAGCGGGCCGGCTTCGACGGCGTCGAAATCCACGGCGCCAACGGCTATCTGCTCGATCAGTTTCTGCGCAGTAAAACCAACCATCGCACTGATGAGTACGGCGGGTCCTTGGAGAACCGCATGCGCTTCCCGCTGATGGTAGTGGACGCGGTGGTCGACGTGTGGGGCACCGAGCGCACCGGCATCCGCGTCAGCCCGACCGGCAGCTTCAACGACATGGCCGATGACGATCCAGTACAAACCTACAGCGCGCTGGCCGCGCGACTCGACGAAAAGGGCATCGCGTTCGTGGAAGTGGTGGAGGATTCGTTCCAAGGCAATCACGCTTCCGGGCGCCCGGAATCCGTGATTCAGGCGATTCATGCCAATTTCAAACGTGCCTACATCGGAAACGGCCGCTACAACGGAGGCGACGCTCGCAAACGAATCGATGCCGGGCAATGCGATCTGGTGTCGTTCGGCCGGCCCTACATTGCCAATCCTGACCTGGCCGAGCGTTTGCGAGACGGCGAGCCATTGAACGACTGGGATGAATCGACCTTTTACGGCGGCGACGAGCACGGTTACACGGACTATCCAAGCTTGCGCGCGGCACGCTCCTAGGCATTGCCGTACAAGTGGTGCGTGGAAGCGATGACCGACGATCGGCTCCGCATCGCGGGACAGGTGCGGCGCATCGTCTCAGGTAGCGGGCACTGACAAGCAAACCCGCGTTACACACCCCAGACTGCGCTCGCCGGCACCATCCGTCCCCACAGATGCAGCCCGTTTTGCAGCCGGTCATTCGGGAATCGGACGCGGGTCCGTCGTACACCCTACTGTTACCACCTGGGCGGGCGGTGGCGCCGGACCAGGCCCTGCTCCCGACGACCAGCCGCCGGGCCCGCACGCTGCAACCGCATGGTCAATTAGAACGATTACCGACCAGACCCGCCGTCACGCGCAACTGCGCACTTCTCGACACCGCGGCCGGGAGACCGGATCGAGATAAGCGAAAGACCGGGACGAAATTGCAGTATCATGTACCGATCCCCAGGGCCCGTACGCTCACGGACACACCAATGCTGAGACTGATTACGGCAGCGCAGACGCTGTGTTCCGACTGCACGGACGACCGGAACATGCCGCGCTGATGACGCCGCGTCGAATCGATTGCCTTGCCGCTCTGTTTGCGCTGTTGGCGCTGTTACTGGGTGCCACTGCCGGTGCAGCGCCGCCGTTATCGGTTACACATACCCACGAAAATGCGATCGGCCGTGCCACCGATTACCTACAGGAATCGGGCGAACGGCTGAAGCTGGCGCAAGCGGTCGCCTCCTACGGGGCCGGATCATTTTCGCCCGGGCTGCAGTCGGCACTGACGTTCGGCATCGGACCTCAGCCGGTGTGGATTCACTTCACGGTATCGAATCCCACCGCCGAACCTGTGACGCGGCGGTTGGCCATCGACACCCCTTGGCTGGACCGGGTCGAGGTTTATTTCCGTCACGGCGGCGACACTGTCGCGTCCTACGAGGCCGGCGATCGCCAGGCATTCGGCACGCGTCCCGTACACAGGCGCAACTTCGACTTCGATCATGACTTTGCGCCTGGCCTGAGCGATGTGTTCGTGCGTGTTGCGACTGCCGACCCGATGGTCGTACCCATGTACCTGCTCTCGCCGCAGCAGGCCCGGGAACGGGAAAC
This sequence comes from uncultured Gammaproteobacteria bacterium, assembly GCA_963849825.1. GTDB lineage: Bacteria > Pseudomonadota > Gammaproteobacteria > JASBUN01 > JASBUN01 > CAVXJN01. Next base: position 493,666 of record CAWKIK010000003.1, read on the forward strand.
GTTCCAAAATTACAGCTACGGTTTTCTGTACGGGTTTCTGCTAGCACTGCTCGCCTACAATGCAATGCTGTACGCTGGGCTGCGTCACCCGCGTTACATTTTTTACTCGTTGTATCTCGGTATGTTCCTCCTCATGAACCTGTCGTACACGGGACACGGGTTTGCATGGTTTTGGCCCAACAGCCCCCAATGGGCACAGTGGTCGAACCCCATTTTCATGTATTTGTATGGCGCGAGCGGTCTGATATTCGCCACCAAGTTTCTCGACACCCGCGCGCGTTTTCGCCGCACCCACAAGGCGGTTCTGGTCTTTCTCGGCGTTTTCGGCACCGCTCTGACACTGGCGATTGCGCTCGACCAGCAACGCTTGGCATTGCTGGCCGCATTCAGCTTCGTATTCCTGTTCGCGACCATGATGCTCGCTCTGGGCGTAATCACGGTTCGCTCGGGGCAGACCCCGGCGCGCTATTTTCTTCTGGCGGCGATCGCGGCAATGCTCGGCGCCGTGTCCACGGCATTGTCGACCTGGGGGTTCATTCCTTTCAACACGTGGACTTTTCGGGCCGTGGATATCGGGATGTTACTGGATGCCACGCTGCTTGCGCTGGCGCTGACCTACCAGTTCCGGGTGGGTCAGAAGCAGCGCCTGCGGGCGGAGCAACTCGCAACCCTGGATCCTTTGACCGGCATCAATAACCGACGGGCGTTCTACGACAAGACCGCGGCGCTTTGGAACAGCACCCGTCGCCTCGACCATGAGCTTTCAGTCATTCTTTTGGACATCGACCGCTTCAAGAATATCAATGATGCGTTCGGCCACGCCTACGGTGACGAAGTGTTGACTGCAACGGCGGCACTTCTTTCCAAGTGTGTCCGGGAACAGGACGTGATCGCCCGCTGGGGCGGCGAAGAATTTATTCTGTTGTTGCCGGAGACCGATGTACAAGAGGCCGCTGCACTGGCGGAACGGCTGCGTCGTGAATTGTCCACCATCGAGCTTCATCAGTCGGGCATCGAAATTCCGGTCACGGCCAGCTTCGGTGTCGCCCAGCGCGAGGCGCACCAACCCAATCTGGAAGCCTTGATCTCCGCCGCCGACCATTTCCTCTACCAGTCCAAAGCCTTGGGACGCGACCGAGTGACTTACAAGGGCTCCGACCCGCACGCGCATCCATATCCGGTACGCGCGGATGCGAGTTAAACCACTTGCGTTGCCCGGTACCTCGGCCGCCGCAGACGCCCGGCGCTTACTTCAACGACAGGCGCAACGGCGTCGTCCGCGATGGAGTGGCGGCGACAGGCGCAACGCAGACTGATGCAATCGCCCACGTGCGGGGATTGCGCACAGGTCGCTATCGCGGGTGCGCCCGGAGGGTGCGGCAAGATCATGGCATGGTCAACGGACTCGCGAGTCAGCCCGCATGGGCACGCACAAGGCCAGCAATGTCGAGTTTCTTCATTTTCAACATGGCATCCATGACCCGGTTGGCCTTGCGCGGATCGGCATCGGATATCAATTGCGGCAAAATCTGCGGCAACACCTGCCACGAAACGCCATAGCGGTCTTTCAGCCAACCGCACTGCTGCGCATTGGGGTCGCCCCCTTCGGACAAGTGCACCCAATAGTAATCGACTTCGTCCTGGGTTTCGCAGTGCACTTGAAACGACACCGCTTCGTTGAATTTGAAAACAGGCCCGCCGTTGAGTGCGGTAAATCCCTGCCCGTCGAGTTCAAAGGCCACCACCATGACGGTCCCAGGCGCCATGCCGTGCACCTCGGTACCGGCATCACCGTAATAGGATGTTTGCACGATTTTGGAATTATCGAATACCGACGTATAGAACGCCGCTGCCTCCTCGGCCCGATTGTCGAACCACAAGCAGGGGGTAATCCTTTGAATCCTGGCCATGTCGTGTCTCCGAAGGAAATTTCGTCACGGTATAGTCGTTCGGCTCGGCCCCGTTTCGACACCGGCCCCGCAGCCGATCTGCAAAAATAAGGCATTGTTCACGCTGCCATGATAGAATGCTCTAATTACGGCGTACTTCGGTCTACGCCGAAGTTCGCGGTTACCCTTCCGGCTTGCCTCGATCCTATTCACTCAAAGTGAATCGCGCCTAGACCGTACCCGCACTGCCGGGTAGGCCATTCCAGGAGTATTACCCAAGATGTCATTTTCCGAACTCGGCCTATCGGCCGAATTACTTCGTGCTGTGTCCGACGAAGGCTACACCGACCCCACGTCAGTGCAACGCCAAGCGATCCCGGTGATTCTGCAAGGACGCGACGTATTGGCCGGCGCCCAGACCGGCACTGGCAAAACAGCAGGGTTCACCCTGCCGCTGCTGCACCGGCTGAACACCCGTGCGCCGGCCACGCCGCGGCGCGGCGTCCGCGCACTGATCCTGACGCCGACGCGCGAACTCGCCGCCCAGGTGCAGGAAAGCGTTCAAACCTACGGCAAGCATCTGCCGTTGAAGTCCGCCGTTGTTTTCGGCGGTGTGAATATCAATCCCCAAATTGCCAAGCTTCGCCGCGGCGTCGATATCCTGGTGGCCACGCCCGGCCGGCTGCTCGACCACGTGGGCCAGAAGACGGTCGATCTGTCGCAGTTGGAAATCCTGGTGCTGGACGAAGCTGATCGCATGCTCGATATGGGTTTCATCCGCGACATCCGCAAGATCATCGCCCTGCTGCCGGCCATCGGCCGGGACGGTCGCCAGAACTTGCTGTTCTCGGCGACGTTCTCGCAGGAAATCCGCGATCTCGCCAACGGCCTGTTGCACGACCCGGTGCACATCGAAGTCGCACGCCACAACACTGCGATCGAAACGGTGTCCCAATTGGTGCACCCGGTGGACCGGGAGCGCAAACGGGAGCTGCTTTCTTATCTCATCGGATCGGGCAACTGGCGCCAGGTGCTGGTGTTCACGCGCACCAAACACGGCGCCAACCGGCTGGCCGAACAATTGAACCGCGATGGCCTGCCCACTGCTGCGATCCACGGCAACAAGACCCAGGGCGCGCGCACCCGCGCGTTGGCGGAGTTCAAGGACGGCACCGTGCGCGTGCTGGTGGCGACCGACATCGCCGCCCGCGGCCTCGACATCGACCAACTGCCCCACGTGGTCAATTTCGAACTGCCGAATGTCCCCACCGACTATGTCCACCGCATTGGACGCACCGGACGTGCGGGCAACTCCGGACAGGCGATTTCCTTGGTGTGTGTCGATGAACGCGACTTCCTGCGCGACATCGAACGTCTGGTGAAGGCTGAGATCCCGAAGCAGGTGATAGCAGGGTTCGAACCCGATCCGAGCATCAAACCGGAACCGGTATTCAAGCAACGGCAGCAGCGCTCCGCCAAGGCTAACGCGGGCCCCGGCCGGCGTCAGGCGCACAACCATGGCAAGTCCGCACATGCGGACAAAAAGTCCCAGGCCAAACGGGGCGGAGGCGGTCCGGCGAACGGGCGGAGTCAGCGCAGCGGCTCGAAGCCGCAGGGTCGCTCAACCCACGGCCGAGCGAGTCAGCAGCCCAACTGATCTCATGTCAGCGCGAAGCCGGCGGCGTAGCAGTGGTTGCCGTCGGTTTTGCGGCCGCTTGTGAGTCAGAGCTTGGAGGCCCAGATCGCCAGCTTATGGCGCATGGTCTGCTGTGAGACCTGATCTTCCGGGATGGGCTGGATCACTTTGTCGTGGACCAGCAGGCGATAGATGTATTCGATTTTGGCGTTGGTCGAATCGGTCGCTTCGAACTCCACCACCCCGCGAGACTCACCGTATCTAACGCCCTCGTCAATCGCCTTTCGCACCAGTTCCTTTTCATCTTTCAGTTTTTTCACGGCGACCTCTCGAATGCTCGCTAACAGCTAGGCGCACGACTGGTCATTCAGGCCGACTCGCACAACAAACGCCACGAGAAGGTGAACGCAGTGCCAACCGAGTCGCGCCAACACCGTAACTGACGCTGCGGCATATGGAAGCCGCTATTGCGGCTCGGCAGACTCACCAGCCGCGGTTGCGCTTCTTTTCGAACCTCCGTTGCGCGGCAAGTTCCAGAATGGTCCGTTTGCGTAGGTTGCTGGCGGTATTCCATTCCATGATCTCGTCCATGCTTCGGAAACAACCCAGGCAGATGTCTTCATCATCGAGACAACATCTACGGATACAAGGCGATGTGTGGATCGAGTCCGATTTCATGAGTCAGGTGATTCAACGATTGCGGGACCGCGGTCCCTGCGGATAAACCGTGGTCAGTATCGATGTTTCGGCGTACGAAATAAAGTCGGAGAGCCATACGACCAACCCGCACTCAATCGGTTATACCTTTGATCATCCCCCGCAATTCGTGCGGCCGAGGTAGGCCCGCGACTTCAATTTCAGGTTCGTCGCCCGCGGTGTACACGGAAATCGTGCCCACATCGAAGAGGCGGTTGAAAAAAGATTGATGTACGTTGAACGTCCGGATGCTGTGCACGTTGAGTTCGGTGCGGTCTTTACTCAACAGACCAGTCTCCAAAATCAAATCGCTGCCCGCAAATTCGAGTTTGATCGACCGGCACTTCAAATACCACACGATCAGAATCACGATTCCCAACACAACCGGAATCAGTGCCACCGCCAGCACGAAACCAAACGGGTGGTTCTTGAACATCGCGGGGTATTCGGAATACTGAGCCTCCAAAGCCAACCTCCTGTTTGTGGGTCCGAGGACACGACGCCGATCACGAGCCGGATCTGTAGCGCAATTTCGAAAAGAATAGTCGATGGCGCGGCCTGGCCCTCCGCACTGGCGGTGCGGGAATGGCACCAGAACCGCTGACTAGGCCGCGGCGTCGCGCTGTGGTGCATGGGCGCTTGCCCCACGGCCGTGAAACACCGAATAGGCCACCGGAACCAACACCAGGGTAATCAGCGTGGATGCGGTAAGGCCTCCGAGTACTGCACGCGCAAGCGGTGCCTGGGCGTCGGCGCCTTCACCGATACCCAGCGCCAATGGCAACAACGCCAGCACCGTGGTCAAGGTCGTCATCAGCACTGGACGCAGCCGGCGCCTGCCGGCTTCGGCAAGCGCTTCATGGGTAACCATGCCTGCGCGACGCAACCGCCCGGCCTGGTCGACCAGCAATATGGCATTGTTGACCACGATGCCGCCGAGCATGATGCAACCGATCGCCGACTGCAGATTGAACGTGGTCTTGGTGAGAAACAACGTCAGCAGCACTCCGATTGCGGCCAGGGGTACGGACAACATGACCACCAGGGGATCGCGCAGCGATTCGTATTGGGACGCCAGCACCATATAGACCAGCAGCAACGCCAGGCCCAGCGAGATGGCGAGTTCTCGGAAGGCCGTCTGTTGCTCTTCGTAGTTGCCGGCGATCAGCAGGTCATAACCGCGCGGGCGCGGAATTTCATCCAGCCGCTCCTGCACATCGCGGGCAACCGATCCCAAATCCCGGCGAGACACGTTTGCGGTCACGGTGACCAGGCGTTGCTGGTCCTTACGCTCGATGTTGACCGGTCCCCGGCCGCTGGCGGTATCGACCACATTGCGCAACGCCACCAGATCGCCGGTCGGTGTACGCACCGTGAGATCAAGGATTTCCTCCAACGAGCGCCGTTGCGCGTCCTCCAACTGCACCAGAATTCGATAAGAATCGCCGGCGACGCGATATTCGCCGGCCTTGGATCCCGCAACGGCGGTCTCGATCACTTCCGCAATGTCGCGGGGGCTCAGGCCCAAATCGGCCGCCTTGGCGCGGTCTATATGGATTTCCTGCTGCGGAATGCCCGCCTCGCGGCTGAGCACCACGTCCGTGACACCGCCGACGTCGCCGAGGCGGTCGGCGACACGGCGCGCCAAGGCGTCCAAGGTGTCCAGTTCAAACCCGCGCACTTCGACGGTGATCGCCTCCTCGCTGGCCAACAATCGTTCCAACAGGAACTGACCCTGGGGTGCCCGTACCCTGACTTTCATTCCCGGGACGCCGTCCTGTTCGAGCAGACGGCGCAAATCCTGGGCGATCTCGCTGTTGGCGCGCGGGCGCGCCGCGGCGGCGCCGAGAGAAAGTCGAATCTCGCCCTTGGCGGTGGCACTGCCGCGGGTGCCGGAACTGACCACGCTGACGACCGACGACACCGTTTCCGGTACCGCGCGATACACCCGTTGTTCGAGCAGGCGGGTCTGCCGGTCGATCAAATCCAGCCGTGTTCCCACCTCCATTTCCCCCGTTACCCGCACTTCCCCCTCATCGCTTGGCGGCAGGAACTCGGTGCCGATGAAAGGGATCAGCAAAAGACTGGCGGCGAACACGAGTGCCGAGCCCAGGATCGTGATCCAACGCCTGCGCAACGCCGCGCGCAACAGGTCGCGATAGCCATTCTCCAAGCCTTCGAACGCGGACCCCGCCCGCGCCGCCAGTCGCGCCCCCCAGCCGCCGGGTTTCGACTGATCGCGACCCAGGAGGCGCGATGCCAGCATCGGCACCAGACTGAGGGACACCAACAAAGCGCAGAACAGCGAAAACATGATGACGTAAGCCAGTTCCTTGAACAGGACCCCCGATACCCCGCGCACGAAAACCAGCGGCAGGAAGATCACCAGTGTGGTGACGGTGCCCGCCACCACCGCCGATGCCACCTCGCCCGTGCCGCTGACTGCGGCTTCCCGCGGCGTTTGCTCCTGTTCCTTGCGCTGACGGAAGATGTTCTCCAACACCACCACGGAGCTGTCCACCATCATGCCGACACCCAGGGCAAGACCGCCGAGGGTCATCAGGTTCAGCGTGAATCCACCGAAGTACAACAGCGCGAAAGTGGCGAACAGCGAAATCGGAATCGCGAGCGATATGACCAGCGTGCTGCGCACATCGCGCAGAAAGAACAGCAATACCAGCACCGCCAATACGCCGCCGTACAGAACCGAATTGGCCACATTGGCGATCGAACGCTCGATGAAGTTGCCCTGATCGATCACCGGCACGATGCGCACTTGCGGAAACGAATGATTGATGGCGTCCACTTCCTTGAGCACCCGGCGTGCGACGTCCACGGTATTGGCGCCGGCCTGTTTGCGAATCGCCAGGCGCAAACCGCGCTCGCCGTTCACGCGAATGATGCGATCGAGCTTTTCGTAGGTGTCCTGGACCTGCGCCACCTGACCGATGGTGACCACCGCGCCCTCGCGGCGGGCGATCACGGTATTGCGGATCTGATCGAGGTCGGTGAATTCCGCTGGCGCCCGCAGAGTGACTTCGTAACGACCGGCTTCGATCCTACCCGCCGGAAGGTCCAGGTTGGCGCTTCGGATCGATTCCAGGACGTCATCCAGGGGCAGCCCCAAAGCGTTGATCTTGCCCGGGTCCAACTCCACACGCACTTCCCGGGTATAGGACCCCCAAGGGTCGACCTGGGCCACACCGGGGATGCGGGAGAACCGGTAACGCATCTGGTTTTCGACCAGTTGGGTGAGTTCCACCGGATCGAGACGGCTGGAAATGCCGAGAATAACCACCGGAAAGCTGTCGACGTCGAACTTGCTGACCCGCGGCCCGACGATAGCTTCGGGCAGCTCGCTGATTTCGTCTTCCAAGGTCGCCTGTGCGTCGAGCGCCGCGGCGTCCACGTCCGTACCCCAGGCGAAACTGACGCGCACGCGGCTGTTGCCCTCGTACGACTCCGAAGTCATTTCCTGCACCCCGGGAACGGTGGCGACGATTTCTTCGACGATCTGGGTGACACGCCTTTCCATCACCACCGGGTCCGCACCCTCGTACTCGGTGCGAATGGTGATGGTGGGCAGCTCGATGCTCGGCAGCAGATCGATCTGCAGTCGGCTCAGTGACACGCCACCTAGGACCACCACGATCAGGGTCACCATGGTGGTGAATACCGGGCGGGCTACGCTGGCACGGGCCAGATTCACGGTCGGTTTCGTTCCCGCTGATCGGGAAGCAGTACCGTAGCGCCGTCATCGAGCAGTTGCTGGCCGAGCACCACAACGCGCCCTTGGAGCTCGCCGCCGGTAAGCTGGACCCGGTCACCCTGGCGGATGCCGGTCTGTACTTCGCGCCAAGACACAGACCGGCCGTTTTCGGCGAGCATGAACACGCCGTTTTTGCCCTCCCGGGTCACCAGCGCCTGTTCTGGCACGATGAGCGCCTCGGCAACGCGTCGCAGTGTCACTGTTGCGCGCACGAACATGCCGGGCTTGAGACGCACCTGCGGATTGTCGACCCGCATTTCCACCTGTGCCTGCCGCGCGCTCTCGCGAAACACCGGCGCAATGCGCGCGATACGCCCATGGAACGCTTCGCCTGGAAACGCATCGGTGTGCAGTTCCGCGTCCTGCCCGGGCTGCAACAGACCGTAGTCGCGCTCGGTGACGAAGAACACGGCGGTCACCGGGTCCAATTCCACGATCCGCAGCAGAGGCGCGTTTGCAGACACGGTCTCACCTTCGTCCACCAGCCGCGCCGCCACCGTGCGTTTGCCGTCGCCGCCCCGCCAGTCCGCGGTCACCGCGGTATAACCAAGACGGATGCGCGCCAGTTCGAGATCCGCCCGCGCGCGCTCGACCTGCGCCCTGGTGACTTGCACGTGGGCTTGCTTGGCAAGCTGGTCGGCCTTGGCGACGTCGCGCTGGGATTCCGAAGTCACGCCCCGGGTGCGCAGCTTTTCGATCCGCTGCAACTCGCGCTCGGCGATCTGCAGCAAGCTTTCTGCCTCAGCAAGATTGGCTTGGGCTACCACCAGGTTGGCCTGGGCCTGCTTGACCGCCTGCACGTATTCGGCGTTGTCGAGCCGTGCCACCACCTGACCGCGCTCTACGGTATCGGCGAGATCGACGTTCAACTGATCAATGCGGCCGTTTACTTTCGGCGCCACCACGAACTCGGCGTGCGCATCGAGATTACCTGTGAACGAGCGCCGCAGCTCGATAGGGCCGCGCTCGATTTGCGCCACTTCGACCGGTACCGGGCGGCTTCGCTCGGCCCGCGGCGGCTTGGCTGCGCCGGATTCCTGCAGCCTTGCGTAAATCGCCCAGGCGAGAACGCCGCCGGCGAGCACGATTGCCAGTGTGAACAGCCATCCTTTCAGGCGCATGATCGGAACCGGTTGTTGCGGAGGACTCGAGGATTCGGTGATTCTGCGATCAGCCCAAGCAAGGGATGACCACTTCGGTACAGCTACCCATTCTCTGTGGGTTTACGCTACCACCGTTTCCGGGCAATGGCCACGACCGCCGGGTGGTAATGATCCTATCGAGCGCAACATCGAGATCCGGGGAAACCTCGCGCTATGGATCCACTCAGGCGAGGGCCGCGGACGGCGTCGCCGGAGCGCCGAGTCGGTCGTCGCCGTCGCCAAACAACTCGAGCGCGATTGCGTCCGTCGCTTCGGCAAAGGTCGCGTTGAATATCACGTGGACGAAGCGGCCCGAAGGCGATTCGATAATGTTGTCCGACGGTTGTCCTGCCCACAGACCAATGGCCAGCTTGGCCTGCGGATAAGCTTTGCGCAGACGACGCATGGTGGCGCGGGCCTGGCCCGATACCGCGTTGCCGAAATGGGAGATCAGCAGCCACTCGGGGGCTTCGCCCCGTTGCATCGATTGGCTGCTCAGCTCGTCCGCGCTCAGCACCTGCGCGCCGACACCACGCTGCTCGAACAGCTGCGCGAGGATGGCCGAAGCTGCCAGGTCGACACCATTGCGCCCGGCGACGCACAGCACCCGCAACGGCCCGTCTTCCCGAACCGCGCGACGCGGTTCGGGCGCTTCGCCGTCGGCTTCATCCGTCAATTCGGCGCGATCGTCGGGGTCCGCGAGATCAGAGATTACTTGCAGGAAACTCTCGATGACGATGGCGCGTCTTTCCAGCGCCTGCGCCTTGCGTTGACGGTCCTGCGCGGACAAGGTCAGAGCCGGGCGCACGATGTCATCGTAGAACGCCGCCAAGCTGTGCTGTTCGAGATAGTGCTCGGCGATCTCGATGCCTTCATCCGGATCGCCGGCCAGCATGCGCTGATAAAACCGCTCGGCCGGCGTCAGTGCGGGCGCGCTGCCCAACACCACGTCGAGAAAATGCAGTTGCGGCACGTAGCGACCGATCACCGCCAGGCATACCGTCAGCGGCGTCGATAGAAACAGACCGACCGGCCCCCAAAGCACGGTCCAGAAGATCGCCGCCACGATCACCGCCAGCGCCGACATGCCCGTGCTGGCGCCGTACAGGCGCGGCTCGATCAGGTTGTTGCTGATCAGCTCGATCACCACGAACAACGCCAGGGTCCAGAGCAACATGCTCCAGCCCGAATCCACCGCCAGCGCCAATGTCACCGGAAACAGGGCGGCAACGAACGGTCCGACATAGGGAATGAAACGCAGCAAGGTCGCCAACACGCCCCACAGGACCGCATTCGGAACGCCGATAAAGTACAAGCCGACGCCGATCGGTATGCCGTAAGTGGCGTTGACGAACAGCTGCATGAGCAGGTAACGGCTGACACGCCGCGCGGCATCGTCCATCGCTTCGGTGGTGATCGACAAGTTGCGGCCGAACAAACGGATCATGCGGTCGCGCAAATCCTCCCGCTCCAGCAGCATGAAGATCACCAGTACGACTACGATTCCGGCGGTGCCGAGCGGCCCGAGCAACGGCGTCGCCACGGTCGCGAACACTTGCCATGGCGAAGGTTCCGGCTGTTCGACACGCACCACGGGCGCCGGTGGCTTGCCGGCTTTGGCGGTTTGCTTGGCGCTGGTATCGGCTGCTATGTCGGCACCCAGGTCGTGGGCCATCTCCTGGATGCGCTCCACCGCACTGCCGTTTTCAGAGGCCGAACGCAGTGAAATGACTTTGGCGCGGATGTTTTGTTCGTAGGTAGGCAGGTTGTCGGCAAGGTTGATGAGTTGACTACCCACCAGCGCGCCGATTGCGCCGATCACCATGAAAGCGAGCACGGTGACCGAGAGCACCGCCGGTGCCCGTGGCACGCCCAATCGCCGTATGCGAGTTACCAGTGGCGCCAAGGCGAAACTCAACAGACCGGCGAGCGCCAGCGGGATCAAGACGTCCTGGCCGAAATACAGCGCAACGATCGCGATGATGACCACGCCCGAGGTCTGCAGGACATGACTTCCTGTCCGTGCGGGCACGCTAGCGCCCGGTACTTTGGGAGAATTCCACCTTGGAAGTTCCTGCATCGCGCCGCCCGAGCCCGTTCACCGGCCGCTGGGGTGCGGGCGGTCCCTCACGGGCTCGATGCCAGTTTAGTGCTTCCGCGGCGCCGCCACAGAATTACCGGTTCAAAATCTTGGACCGTGCGCGAGTCCGGGCATGACGCCCCGAAAAGCAGCCCGCGTGAGTCCGCCAGGCGCGGCGGTGCCCGTCGCCAGACCCGCTCACGCGGGGGCGGCGCCGATTCGGAACGCGGACCTCCAGCCGAGCAACGTCGCCACCGATTCGCTGCACACGGTGCCGTCGTCTTCTGCGACGTTGTAGATGCCCGGCGGCCCCTGCACCAGCGCCCTGCGCGCGGCGTCGGCGGCCGCATCGACATGTACCGGACCGCCGCTCGCCGGTAAATCGAATCCGGTCCCGGGCCCATACAATTTGCCGTAGCGCAGCACCAGGCCTTCGAGAGGCGCCGCCAAAACCTGATGTTCCAGGCTGCGCACCGCGCGGGCCGTGGGACCAAATGCGGGGTCGCCGACATGCAAGGGAGCGTCTTCGCGGTAGGGCATGGGCCCCGGCGCATAGGCGAACGCGATGCTCTGCGCGACCATGCGCCGCGCACCGGCGGCAACCGCGGCGATAATGAGATTACGCGTCCCGAGTTCGCGGATACGGGCATTGCGAATTCGCGCTTCGGCCATCCGTGCGGGGTCGAGCGCGTCGGGCAGGTCCGTCAATTGGTGTACGACCGCCGTCGGCCGGCCCCGACACACAGCTTGGCGCAAGCGCTCCAGGTCATAGACGTCGACGATCGCAGGTTCGACCCCGATCGCGGCGAGGCGTGCGGCGCCTTCCTCCGATCGGGTCATACCGGTCACAGTCCAGCCATCGGCAAGCAGCAACGCGCAGAGACGGATGCCGACCACGCCACTGGCGCCGGCGACGAAGACCGTGTCAGTTGGATTCGCGATCATGCAGCCCGCCCTTTGTCATTCTCAATCGGAAGGGCTCACGGCACGTGCCGGGTAACGACCCCCCGCGAACGAGCGGTGCTGCGACAGGGTTCATGTGCAAACATCATCCCGGACATGAATTGCAACCACAGCGCAAGGCGGCCGGCGGGATGGCGACAACTCAATCCGACGCCTCGTCGATCGTCGGTGCATCATTCCTCACCGGCTTCATCTGCATTCGTCTGCGGCTCGTCGTCGGTGCGGGCGCCGAACACGCGGTTCAATACCGCGAAGGGAACCGCGCAGGCGAGACCCGCGAAGCTGCCCTGTTCCGCAATCATGGTCGCTGCCTCGATAAAGCCACCCCACGCGGTACGCGCCAGAGCGGAACCCACGCTGATGCGCCGCACGCCCAATTGCGCCAGATCCGTCACGGTCAAGCCGATATCGCCGACGACGATGGCATTCACGGGTTTCGGCGCCACGGCGCGGACGATGGCGCTCAATTCCTCCCGGGTTCGGGGTCCCGGGGCGAACAACACGTCCGCACCGGCGTCCGCATACGCCGTCAGACGCTGCAGAACGTCGTCGAGGGGTTGCGGATGACCGACCAGATAGCTTTCGGCGCGGGCGGTCAACAGTACCTGGGCGCCTGTTGCGTCGATGGCTTGGCGCGCGGCTTGAATGCGTTCCACGGCCAGGGGCAGTTCGTATAAGCCGCCCGGTTCGCCGGTCGCATCCTCGATGGAAAGACCGGCAACGCCGGTGGCGACACAGCGCGTGACGTTGTCAGCCACACCCTCCGGTGCGTGGGCGTACCCGGCCTGGAAATCCGCGTTCACCGGCAAAGTCGTCGCCGCGACGATTTCCGCGATATGGGCAAGCATCACATCCTGGGGCGAACCCAACACGGTATCCGCCTGCCCCTGTGAGAACTGAAAGCCGGCGCTGGTGGTCGCCAAGGCGGGAAAACCCAAATGGGCGAGAAACCGGGTCGTGCCGATGTTCCAGGGGTTGGGCATGACGAAGCAGCCAGACTCATGAAGCTTGGCAAACGCGGCTCGACGTTCGAAATAGACATCCAATGCTTTTCCTCCGTGCCCTCTCCCTCAACGGGCTTTCGCCGATTGCGCTCAACGCCGACTTCGTTCGCGAACGATTCCCAGCTCTACGCTAATGCGACGTGGTTTGCATCGCCGGTCCCAAGCCGGCACCGACAGTGGCATTTCGCGACGCGTAGAGATCGGACTTACCGAAGACACTGCACCGGTGCGCATATTTCACGAAACCGTAGCGCAGCTATCCGTCGACCCGCCGCAACAACAGTACCTCGGACGGTATTCCGAAGGCCACCACGACGCTTCGGTACGCCTGCCGCCAGTGTTCCCGATCCGCATAGGTATGCAGCTGAACGGGACGACACCCACCCACCAGCGACGGCCGCAAGCGGAACACGGTACCCCAGATAAACGCGAGCGCGCGCGACAGAGGCGTAATGCCCTTGGTGAGACTCACCAGACACAGCGTACCGCCCGGCGCCAGCACGCGCCGGGCCTCGGCGAACAGCGCGCGGTTGTCGTCTGCAGACAGCAAATCAAGTATGTAATTGCAAACCACGCGGTCACAGGACGCATCCGCGATCGGGAAGCTCATCTCGCCATCGGTCTGCGTAACTTGTGCCCGCTGGTCGAAAGGCTGTAGCCGCCGCGTGGCGAGATCGACCATAACGGGACTGATGTCACAACCATGATACCGGGCGTCCGGCGGCAATCGTTGGCGCAGCAATTGCGCTGCGAACTTACCGGTTCCGCATCCGAATTCGAATACGCTTCCCGCGTGCTCGAAGTCGGCGTGCGCAGCCAACGTCGCGAGCGCCGGGTCTTCGTAGAACCCTTGCCTGTCCTGCTTGGCACCGAAGCGGTCGTAGTAACGGCGCGCCTCGCGCGGACTCAATGTCCGATCACTGCCCATGGTGCGCGCCTGCTCGGCATCCGCGCCGACCTGAAGCACCCGATAGGAAAACGATCAACGGCATCGCACGTCACCCACATTGGCGTTGATACACCAGCACCTGCCGACCCCCATCGGTGTATTAGCGGCCGGACGAATCACCGAGCACCCGCTCGATGCGGCGATCCGGCACCAGCCACATCAGCGCGACCGATACATACAGCATGCCTGCTATCCATTCCTGGAAGAATGCTGCGGAAATCGCGGCGGCGTACAGCAACCGCGACAATTTGCCCTTGATATCCTTACCGACCGCTTTAGCGCGCAACGATCGCCTTGGCTTGCGATAATCAGGCGCTGCAAAATCCGATAGGCAAGCGCAGCCATCAACAACACTGCGCCGTACAGCGCGGTCGGCGCCACGGCGATCGCCCATCCAGCCCGTGACGAACGGAAAACAACGAAAACCAGAACAGCAAGTGCAGGTTCGCCCACAGAATGGCGCCGGTCACGTGGCGCGTGGTGTGCAGCATGTGATGATGATTGTTCCAGTAGATGCCCAGGTAGACGAAACTCAACACGTAACTCAGGAACACGGGGATCAACGGCCGCAAGGCATCCAAGGCGGGACCATGGGGCATTTTCATCTCCAGCACCATGATGGTGATGATGATCGCCAGTACGCCATCGCTGAATGCTTCCAACCTGGCTTTACCCATGACGAGCTTTGGACTGTTCAATAGCACCTCGAGTGTCCGGCGGGACCGCCGCTACGCCGCCCGGCTGGCGACCCGCGAATCGATACTCCCATCCAGGCTCACCGGCGAATGCATGAATGGCGAATATGCCCTCATGCGAGCTGCGGCTTGGTCATTCGCAACATCACGAACGATCGCGCTGCTGAACAACCCATCAAACTCAAACTTCGCCTCAGCCGACCGCTCGCTATTCGTATCGAAAACCTGGACTTCCACTTCGACCGAAGCGCAACCTTTATGTGCGTACTGCTCGCGGAACGCCGTTCTCGCCTCGTCGCTCCTGGGCCCGAGTGCGCAAAGGATTGAGCGTTTCAGCGGCGCGCGATTCTGAACGCACCATCAAGTCGATCGCTTTCCGGTATAAGCCGGCGGCTTCAGCGAAATGAGCTGAGAGTGCATTGCCGGTGCGTGCGTCGACCATGTGCCGCCCGCGCGTGACAAACGAGAGCGGTACCGGCTCGATCGCTCGTCTATACATTGCAGGCGCGAGTCGCCGCTTTGCGCGTCGCATCTGTCAGCCCACCTGGGGCAACCTCTCCAGCGCTCGCGCAGCGGCTTCTTCCGAAAACTCCTGGTCTTCCAGCTCGCCGTTGAAGTACCGGTCGTAGGCAGCCATGTCGAAGTGGCCATGGCCCGAGAGATTGAACAAGATCGTCTTGGCTTCACCGCTGTCTCTGCAAGCCAGCGCCTCGTCCACGGCGCCGCGGATGGCGTGACACGACTCCGGTGCCGCAATGATGCCTTCGCTGCGCGCGAACAGAACGCCGGCCTCGAACGTCGCAACCTGTGGTACCGCGCGCGCCTCGATCAGGCCCTCGTGATAGAGCTGACTTACCAGCGGTGAGTCGCCGTGATAACGCAGGCCGCCAGCGTGGATGCTGGGCGGAACGAAATCGTGCCCCAAGGTGTACATGCGCATCAAAGGAGTAAGACCGGCGGTGTCGCCGAAGTCGTATGCGTACAAGCCGCGCGTCAGGGTGGGGCAGGAAGCGGGTTCCATGGCCACAAGCCGAACCATTTTGCCCGCAGCCTTGTCGGCGAAGAACGGAAACGCAATGCCCCCGAAGTTGGACCCTCCTCCGCATGGGGCCAGCACCACATCGGGATACTCGCCCACCATTTCGAGCTGTTTCTTCGCTTCCTGACCGATGACCGTCTGGTGCAACAGCACGTGGTTGAGCACCGACCCGAGAGTGTAGTTGGTGTCCTTGCGCGAGGCTGCTTCTTCGACCGCCTCGGAAATGGCGATACCCAGTGAACCCGGGCAGTCCGGGTCCTCGGCCAGAATCTTGCGGCCCGACTCTGTGAGATCAGTGGGGCTGGCCAGCACTTCCGCACCCCAGGTCTGCATCATGGAGCGCCGAAACGGCTTTTGCTCATAACTCACTTTCACCATGTACACGCGCACATCGATGCCGAACATCTGCGCCACGAGCGCCAGCGATGAACCCCATTGCCCGGCTCCGGTTTCGGTGGTCAAGCGCCGAATACCCGCCTCGCGGTTGTAGTAGGCCTGCGCCAGGGCCGTATTGGGCTTGTGGGACCCGGCCGGGCTGACGCCTTCGTACTTGTAATAGATCCGCGCCGGGGTATCGAGGGCGCGTTCCAGACGATGGGCGCGAAACAGCGGCGATGGGCGCCACATGCGATAAATCTCCCGCACCTGTTCCGGGATCGCGATCCAACGCTCGGCACTGACCTCCTGCGCGATCAGTGCATCGGGAAAGATTGCCGTCAGGGCATCGGGGCCGATGGGGTTGCCATCCGGGCCCAGCGGTGGCGAAGGCGGGTTCGGCATGTCCGCCACAACGTTATACCAGTGGGTCGGGATGGCGTCCTCGGGCAGTAGAATCTTGGTATCCGGCATAGACCATCTCCTTGCTACGAAAGTCTATCGCGCTCGTGCGGGTGGCGGATGCCCCGCGCTAGTACTCGAAGCCATAGATAACATAACCGCCCCCCCGGAGACCAACCGGGCCGTCCTTCATTGTGACGACGGCCAAATGTTCTCCTGGAGTACTCATCTGCCGCTCGCGAATGCTCAAATCCACGGGCTCGCGCACAAGACGGATGCTCGCCGGATACCGTTCCGCTGTGCCGGTTCACTAAAACCGGGCGCTCGACTGGTGGTAAGCGATTCACCTAGGAGAATTTAATAACGAAATTTGTAACGTAGATAGGCCAAGCGGGTTGACTAAGCTGAGGCAGAGCCGGCCCGGACAAATTCTCTCGGGATCAGGGAATCGAGCCGCAGGAAAGCGGCGACCAGGACAGAAAGGACACTGTTATGACCGAGCCTTCTTCGCTGTACGAGGACCGGATCAAGGATCAAGATCTGATCCACCAATTCGAGGAATTCATCGAGTCGGACTCGTTTCCGTGCGTGGGCGCGAAGTCCGCACTCAACCGTGCTCAGATCACTGTCCTGGTAGAAGACGACATGCGCGATGGTCCGCGCCAGAGCACCGTGTCGGCAATCCAGGCGTTCAGCGAACGCTACAGCCGCGGATCGCCTATGTTCCAAAGTCTGGCGGTATTGTTCCGCGAACCGCGGGCTTCGACAGAGCAATCCTTCGAGCGGGCTCTGTGGCACTACCTGCAGCGTGTCCACGACATCGACGTGCGCCACCACCGTTGGGATCCGGAAGTCAGTCGCGACCCGGAATCCCCCAACTTCAGTTTCAGCGTTGGCGGACGCGGATACTATGTCGTAGGCTTACATCCAGGCGCCAGCAGATCCGCGCGTCGCTTCTACCGGCCCGCGCTGGTATTCAACCTCCACGACCAGTTCGAACGCTTGCGCAGCGACGGTCGATACGATCCGATCCGCAACACCATCGTCAAGCGTGACCGGAAAATCGAAGGAAGCGAAAATCCAATGTTGAAGAAATTCGGAACCGGTTCGGAAGCACGGCAATATAGCGGCCGCGCGGTCGACGACGAATGGAAGTGTCCGTTCCATGCGCACTGAAATTCCGCCTCGTTCCGGCGTTGCCTTTGAGCTTCGCAAGGGCCAACGACTCCGCGTGATCGACCCCAAAGGCGAACAAGTTTCCGACCTGATGGCGTTCAATCGCGAGGACTCGCAGGAATACCTGTCGTCCGGACGCACCCTGGATTATGCATCGAAATTGTTCCTCAGCACCGGGGACACCCTCTACTCCAACCGCAGCGTACCCATGTTCGTCATTGGCGAGGACCGGGTTAAACGCCACGACTTCCTGCTCACCCCCTGTTCCGCTGATACGTTCCGGATCATCTATGGCCATGACGATCCCCACCGCGGTTGCCACGGAAACCTGTCGGAAGCGCTGGCGCCCTTTGGCATCACACCAGACCAAATTCCGATCACGTTCAATGTATTCATGAACGTCGAGGTGAACGGTGCCTCCGGCGAAATCGCCGTCAAGCCGCCCCGCAGCAAGGCGGGCGACTACGTGGATTTCGTCGCCCAGATGGATTTGATCGTCGGTTTGACCGCCTGCTCGGCAGAGCAGTCGAACAATTACAGCTTCAAACCGATCGAATACGAAGTGCATCCAGAATAAGCGCACGACCTGGCCGGTTCGCGGAACCGGCCACAAAAATAAACCCGTCCAGTTTCCTGTCCCCCCAGCCCGTTTTCTATCCCCCGGAAGTGGCCGTGCCGCCGCGATACGGAAAGTCGAATACATAACTTGTGAGATTTGGCTATGCTTCATTCATCCGGTAGGGGTGGCGTTGACCGAATCCTCGCAATTTTCTACACGGCCGGCCGTTACGCACCCGAAGTCATTCATCGCAAAGAAAGGGATTCACAATGCGCCATACGCCTTTCGCTCTTCACACGCGCTTCCCGACCTCCATGCTCGCACTTTTTCTCTTACTCGCGCCCCTGGCGGCACACGCCGTTCCTCTTTATGCACGGCAAACGGGCTTCAACTGCGCCTCCTGCCATACGGGCGGCCAGTTTCCCGAGCTCACGCAGCTGGGACGTCAGTTCAAGCTCTTGGGATACACGATGGGCACGCGCCAGGCCATTCCGCTCGCGGGCATGCTGCAAGGCGGGTGGACCAAACTGAACAACCATCACGGCTCGGCCGATCCGGGGGCGGACTTTCCAGACGACAAGCAATGGCAGCTGCAGCAGGCGAGTCTGTTCACCGGCGGCAAGATTCTCGACAACGCCGGGGCCTTCGTGCAGTGGACCTACGACGGCGTCGAACACCATTCGCAATTGGACAACGTTGATTTGCGCTATGCCCGTGAGACCGGCGTCGGCGGCAAGAGCCTGATCTACGGTGTTTCTCTCAACAACAATCCCACGGTGCAGGACATTTTCAATGCCACGCCGGCATGGAGGTATCCGACCGCCGGGCCCGGCGGGGCATTCCAGGGTTATGGGCCGAGCACGATGATCGACGGCACTCTCGCGCAAAGCGTCGCCGGAATCGGCGCCTATATCGATTGGAACAACTTCTTGTACGTGGAACTAAGCGGCTATCAAACCGCGGACGGTGTCTTTTCCTTGTTGCGGGCGGGAAGCGATACCACAGACAACCGGTACCCCGTGCAAGGGCTCAATCCGTACTGGCGATTGGCGTTGCATGGCGATACCGGCCGGGGCTCTTGGGAGGTCGGCGCCTACGGGATCAATGTGGATGCATATTCCGATCCGACCGACTCCAGCAGTCCGACGGACCGCTACGTCGACCGAGCGCTCGATGCGCAATATCAATTTACGCGCGGAGTGAATGTCGTCTCCGCCGAAGCGACGTGGATCCATGAAACAATCGACTGGCACTCCGGCGCCGTGTCCAGCGACGTCAGCAATACTTCCGACACGCTCAACACGCGACGCATCAAGGCTGGATACTACTACAACAACAAAATCGGGGGCAGCGCAGCTTATTTCAACACGACCGGCAGCACTGATGCACTGCTGTATGCCGATAACACCAGCGCGGCACCAGACACCAGCGGCTACATCTTCGAGTTGAGCTATCTACCCATCGAACAACTGCGATTGGCGCTGCAATACACTCACTACACCAAGTTCAACGGCGCAGAGTCCGATTATGACCAATCCGGAACCTTTGTCGGCCGGGATGCGAAAGATAACGACACGCTGTTTCTCTCAGCCTGGGTCTTGTTCTGAACTGTCGGCTCGATGCCCGATGCGCGCCGCGCCGTCACCGCTCCACCAGAACAAATCGGCGTCGGCGCTCCTGGGCGCCGAGCTATTACCTGGTGGTTCGCCTAATTGAACGAACAAGGGTCGCGGCAAGGCGGCGGCTACATCGCTTTCATTCCCTACAGCTTCCCATCGAATGCGAAGTGTATTGGGGACCATCGCGCTCAACCTGGCCGGTTCGCTGAACCGTCCCCGAACTTAGGTCCGTCACTTTCTCTGCAATGCAGGATTGCAAGACCTGACCTCGATGCGCACGCTCTTCTCACCGGCCCTGAATTTTTCATACTGTAGGCTTCATTAATGTTTTCGATGGCTCAGCACAGGTCATTAGATCTTTTGATTGTTTTGCGCGCCCAGCAGCACTAACTTACAAAAAACGAACCTCTTTGGAAGCAATATGTCCAGTGCAAAAACTTCCATTGCGGATCATTGGGCGAAGGGTGACGTCTACGGCTTGATTGTCACGGCGTTGAGCAAGACGTCCATGTCTATGGACAATCTCACCGTCGAGGATCTCGCGCCCGTGGATCATTTTCATGCGCGGGGATTTCCGGCCACCGCCGAGCTTGCGGATCAACTTCCAGTCAAGGCCGGTCAACGCATTGCGGACATCGGTTGCGGGCTTGGCGGGCCAGCCCGGTATATGGCCAAGCGTTTCCGGTGCGCTGTATACGGGATCGATATTACCGCGCCCTTCGTCGAGGCCGCCAAACAGCTCAACCGACTTCTCGGCATGGAATCGCAAGTCATAATCGAACAAGGCGACGGCGAGGCCCTGCCGTATACAGATGCGTTTTTCGACGTCGCCTATTCACAACACGTCACCATGAATGTCGAGAATCGCGAGCGATTTTTCGGCGAAATCTTTCGCGTGCTGAAACCAGAAGGGTTTTATGCACTGACCGAACATGGCTTGGGCGACAAGGCGGATCCGCGCTGCCCGGTGCCCTGGAGCGATGACGGCAGCGGCGCTTATCTGGTCACGCCGCAGGAGACCCGAACACTCCTGGAGCGGGTCGGGTTTCAGAATGTCAGGATGGAGAACACGGGCGCGAAATATCTCGCCAGTTACAAAATGATGATCGAAAAAGCCGAAGCCGGCGCCTTGCCGCCACTGGGTATTCACCTGCTCATGGGCGAGACGGCACTGGAAAAAATGCGCAACGCCGCCCGCAACATCGAAGAAGGCAGGACGCATCCAATACAGGTGCTTTGTTCCAAGCCCGCTGTGTGAAGGCGATCTTACGCGCCGCCACCATGACGTAGATAACGCGTAAGAACAGTCCGAAGTGAATTAGCTATGATTCGTCCCTGACCGCCTTTCGCCGCCCCGGTCCGTACTCAGCCGGACTCGATCACCCGCATTTCATCGCCGCCGCCGCGGCGAAATTCATATAGGACATGAACTCGAAAGCCCGAAGTTCAGGGGACTTGGTGCTTCGAAGGAGCAGGTGCCCCCTCACGTGCCCGCGTAGAGCGCGCCCCGAGTGTACCGGGCCTCGATGCCATCTCTCGTGTGGCCGTCATGAGGACATCGGCCGTGTCGGTATGGCCCAGGTCCAGGAGGGTCCGCGCGAACTGCTCCATGACGTCCTCCAACTGCGGCGTCAGCACCAGATCCCCGAGCGCCGTGACCAGGCGGCGCACGGACACGCATCCCCTCTCTTGCAAGTGCTCCGGCAGCCTTGAGAAGACGAGCCGGTAGGCGTGCATCACCTCCACGAATGTCTCCTGCTGCAACGACTCCGTGGAGACAACCGCAAGGGCCTCCAGCGACTCGAGCACTCGCTTCACCAGACCATCCGGATAGACGAGAGGGAGCGTCCCGTCGCTGCCCTCCACCTCCTCGTAGGATGCGGCCCACCGGGCGAGGATATCGCGCAGATTCCTCACGACCGTCATCGAGATGCCGGGATTTTGATAAGCCGAAGAGGCAGACGACCAACCGATCATGTGGAGCTGTTCGACGCCGAAGGCAGGGTCACGCCGCACGGAGCGCTGGTAGTCGAGGGCTATGGATCCTCGAGCGGCTTCAGCGAGTCGCTTCGCCTCGTCGGGGCGTTCTGCGCGGGCACGCGCGAGCACCTCCCCATAGGCCACGAAGTTCCCCACCTCTATACAGATCTCCACCTCCACCTTCCCCCGCGCCGAGCGCAGCGCCTTTCTGAGCGCGCCCACATCCACGTCCCGCACGTAGCCGTGGCGCTCGGTCTGGACGCTCACCTCGGTCCCGCCGCAATAGCGCGGCGATCGGTAACTCGCCAGCAGAAGCTCTCGCTGGTGGCGGCGGGCTTCGAGCGTCAGCGTCCGCACATCTCCGATGACCGTCTGGGGGCGCATCTGGTTGACCGCGGTGAAGACGAGGATCAGGAGCGCGTAGAGGGCAGCGGCGGTCAGCAGCAGAGACAGTGCAGCGCCGAGCACCGGATTGAACCCCTCATGCGCGCTGGCATGTACGAGCAGAACGAACACCGTCACGCCCAGGAAGTAACCCATCAGGGCCTGGTTCCGTCGCCGCATGAGGAACGAATAGACCACCTGAGGCGCGAGGAGGGAGGCAGACTGCTGCAATGCGAGGAGCAGCATGGAAAAGGTGATCGAGGTCATCGTGATCAACCCCGTGGTCAGCATGCTGAGGAAGGCGTTCGTCGACCGCGCCTGCCGGAAGAAATGTGTCTCGACCATGTGCCGAGCCGGCAGGACCCACCCAGGCCCGTTGCGGTCGAGCCAGATCGCAATGACCGCTACGACGACGAAGACCACCATGGCCGCCGTCGGTACCCATAGAAACTCCAGGAACCCTTTACGAATGCGGCTCCACGCCTTTGATCCGTCTATCGGGATGACGGGAGGCACGGCGAGCCTGGTTCAAGTGTGGGAACGAAAGGCAGCGAAATTAGCGTCGACTTCACGGCCGTATCCATTCCTCGGAAGGTGATGTGGCGGCGAGTTTTAGAGCTGGTTTGTACAAAAAATTAACCACTTCCACTCGGCCCCCTTTAATTCTTGTATTCGCACACTTCAGGACTGCGGGTCGAATTGGAAGACGCGCAGTTCCTGGTCGCAGCGGCAAGCCTTCGCGATGCGCGCGGCCCATGCGATGGCGTCCTCACGCGAAGACAACTCAAGCACGGTGAAGCCGCCGTTGAGAGGGAGCGCCCAAGGTTAGCCACCCTCCGCGACCGTGCCGTCGGCCGATACGAGCGTAGGCGGTATGTCTTCGTCGATGCCGCCGCCAAAAACGTAGACCCCAGCGGCTTTCGCCTCGTCAATCGCGGCGTGCGCGTCGCGGCCCACCTCCTCCCACTCGCTGTCCGGCACGACCATCGCCGCACTGGGAAAGGAGATCAGGTACTTTGCCATGGTGCACTTTCCCTCGAGAGCTGATGACGATGGTTACGCTTATGTGCGGCCTAACGCCCAGGCGGTGCGGCGCCGGCCACCGCCCCGTCAAGAGAAACCCGGACTAGTCAATGTAGTTCCAATATTAACGGTTAATCCTCTCTGACCCGATTTTCACCCGCGATTTTCACCCGCTGATCCGACGTTGTCCTGCCGCCGACGCGGTATCACGATCGTCTGGGGCGAAGGCAGTAAAAGCGTGGGTGCGCTTTCTGCACAAAACGAGGGGCCCCGGCCAACTCGAACACTTGCTCATCGGTGATCGTCCATTCCGCATAAGCTTGTTGGATCTCTTCCCGACTGATCCCTCGCGGCAGGGGCCCTCTGCGGCCTGGCGAGAACGCGTACATCAGGAGCGCAGCGTCCTCGGTGGCCACCGCCGTGACCTCACGGCTCACTGCCCGCACGTCCTCGGGCGGCAGGCCATGTACGGCGCCAAAATCCAGGATGAGGCGAAATCCCGAGCCGACGCCTGCGGCCAAGAGCGCTGTGATGCTCCCTTCGACGAATACAGCCTCCACGCCTGCATTGCGTGCGCGTTCGCGGGCCAGGCGCACCGCCTTCGGCACGATGTCGACGCCGGTTGCCTCCCACCCGCGTTGAGCCAGGCGAACCGACCAGAAGCCCGTACCGCATCCGAGATCCAGCGCGCGCCCGTAGGGCAGTTGTCGACCGCGCTCCTCTCGGCCGAGGAGCGCGACGGCCTGCTCGCCGATCGGAAGTGACGGCATCCGCTCCCACGGCGTCATGCCAACCAGATACTGGAATTTGTAGAACAGGCTCATTCAACCTCCCGATAACGTCTTGGCGGCCAAGGACGATGCGCATCCGCGCCGAAACTGCGCAGCGGGTGAAGCGTCGGCCGGAGCGCGCTCCAACTCGGTGATTAAATCCCTGCTTTTTGGCCGCATCTACTTGTCCTTGTATTATGTGATGGGAAAATATACCGCGATTTCGCCGTATACAATTGAAGCAGACTTTTGCCGCATTAATGGAATTATGCGGCATGCCAATCACGCAAGACGTGCTGGTAAGGAGACGGTTAGGAAGGTGAGCCACCTGGGCCGGCGGGAAAATACTGCGGGCGGATTTTGATTCTCCGCTGGCGGCTGTTGCGTCAATCACCGGCGTTTCGCTGCTCATACAGCGTCCGCACCATAGCAATCGTGTCCGCTTCACCGGCCTGCTTGTCATCCCTATAGCGTTTCACCCGCGCAAAACGCAGCGCGAGGCCGCCGGGGTATTGCGGGCTGGCCTGGATATCGTTGAAGGCGATTTCCACTACCAGCTCGGGCCGCACGTGGACGACGTGTTGCGCGCGGCCGATTTCTCGGGCCAGGAGTTCTCGGGTCTGCCATTGGAGCAGTTGATCGGTGAGGCCTTTGAACGTCTTGCCGAGCATGACGAAGGTGTTATCGCGCGGATCGCGGGCGCCGAGGTGCAGGTTCGACAGCCAGCCTTTGCGCCGACCGCTGCCCCACTCCGCCGCGAGTACGACGAGGTCGAGGGTGTGCACCTGCTTGATCTTGAGCCAGCCACTGCCGCGATTGCCGGCTTCGTAGGGCGCTTCGAGTGCTTTTGCCATGATGCCTTCGTGGCCGGCGGCGAGTGCCGCGGTGTAGAAATCGTGGGCGTGTTCCATGGAGTCCGTCACCAAGCGCGGGATCAAGGCGTTTGCGGGCACTGCGTCTCGCAGTGCGGCGAAGCGTTCTTCTGTACCGCGATCGGTCCAGTCTACTCCGTTCCAATGCAGACAATCGAAATACCAGGCTTGCAACGGCAAAGCGTTGCGCAGTTCTTCGGCGTCGCGCTTGCGCCCGAAGCGGCGCATGGTGATCTGGAACGGTTGGGGCCGCCCATCTGCGCGCACCGCGATCGCTTCGCCGTCCAGAATCAGTGATCGGGCCGGCCAGGATTGTGCCGCCGTTACCAATTCGGGTACGGCCGCGGTAACGTCGTTCAGACGGCGGGAGAACACCCTCACCACACTGCCGCGTTTGTGCAGTTGTACGCGGGCGCCGTCGAGTTTGTATTCCAACGCCGCGCGACCCAGTTGCTCGAGTGCGGCCTCAGCGTCGTGCGCCGTTTGCGCGAGCATGGGCTGCAGCGGTTGCATGAGGGTGAGTGCAAAGCGCGCCAGGCCCGCGGCCCCTTCGGCCAATGCGGCCGCCGCCACGGAACCGATGTCGCCGCCGACCATCAGTGCCCGGCGCACGGCGGCCACCGGCTGATTCGCGGCCTGCGCCAAGGCTTCCACCAGCAAACCTTCGGCCGCGCCCTGGCGCAATTCGCCCAGCAGCAGCCGCGTGAGAAAACGTTGTTCGTCGGCAGTGGCGCGGACATACAACTCTGCGAGGTGCTGCCGGCGCCGCGCGGCGGAGCCGCTGCCCGACATGCCCGCGAATTCGTCCAACGTCCGATCGATGTCGTGCAGGGTAAGGCCGGACGTATCCGCTGCCGGCACCGCCGCCATTTCACGCAGCAGGGCCGGTCCGAGGCCGATGCGACCCTGGGGCAATTGGCCGGCCAGATAGCGCACGCCCAGCGCCCGTTCGTCGGCGGCCAGTCGCAACAACCAATCGACCAGCGCGCCAATCTTACGAGACCGGCTGGCGGTGGCGGCAAGCAGTTCGGAGGTCTGGACGATGTCGAACAAGTTCATCGAAGGGTGTGTTCCCGCGGTCGCCGAAGTTCAGCTTGGTCCGCGCCACGATGGGTGCAAGGAATGCGTACCGAAATGATGAGCGGCGGCGGACCGGCGGATTGTGGCGCCGCAACGCGCGGGCGGTGGCGGCGCCACAGCCGGCCCTAGCGATCGGTCGCGGCTCGGCGTACGGCGGGACGCGCCCAGATGCGCACGGTCGCTTATGGCCGCCCCCGGCCGTACCATGGCCCTAGCATTCCGCGTTTATGCACCGACTCTGGAGCCATGCAACGATCTTTCGCCCAACGCTGGCGCGCCGCCTGGGTACGCGCCCTGGACAATTTCCGGCTCCGGGTTTCGCGCCCGGACGCCCTGCCCCAACTGGCGCTGCTGGGTGTCATCAGCGGGGTGCTCGCAGGGCTGACCATCATTGTCTTCCGGCTGACGGTGCAGTGGATCCGCATGGCGTGGGTGCCGGGCGCCAGCTTCGGTGTCGAGCACTACGAGCACATGCCCGCACTGTGGCGGCTGCTGCTGCCGTTGGGCGGCGGGGTGGCGCTGGGCGCCGGATTTCACTTCCTGGCCGATAGTGAACGCCGGGTCGGCGTTTTGCACATCATGGAACGCCTGGCTTATCACCAGGGACATTTGCCTTGGCGCAATGCGCTGGCGCAGTTTCTGGGCGGCGTCGCGGCCATCGTCAGCGGCCAGTCCATCGGCCGTGAAGGTCCGAGCGCGCATCTGGGCGCCGCCAGCAGCAACCTGCCCGCCCAGGCGCTGCAACTGCCCAACAACAGTCTGCGGGTCATGCTGGCCTGCGGTGCCGCTGCCGGGATTGCCGCATCGTTCAACATCCCGTTGGCCGGCACCGTGTTCGCCATGGAAGTGCTGATGATGGAATACACCGTCGCCGGCTTCGCGCCGGTGATTCTTGCGT
This sequence comes from uncultured Gammaproteobacteria bacterium, assembly GCA_963849825.1. Taxonomy (GTDB): domain Bacteria; phylum Pseudomonadota; class Gammaproteobacteria; order JASBUN01; family JASBUN01; genus CAVXJN01. Next base: position 520,666 of record CAWKIK010000003.1, read on the forward strand.
CGGTGAGCGCGACCTTCCTCACGCGCTTGGTGTTCGGCGAGAACCTGGCCTTTCAGGTGCCGCTGCTGCAACTGGGTTCGTTGCTGCAATTGCCGTACATCGTCGTGCTCGGCATCGCGGTAGGCGCGTTGGGCGCGGGATTTGGACGGATCATGGAACTGCTGGCGCGCGCCGGCATGCGCATACCGGTGTGGCTGAGCCTGAGTCTGGCGGGCTTGGTCGTCGGCATCTGCGGGCTGCTGCAACCGGCGGTGCTCGGCATTGGCGACCAGGCCATCACCCGCGCGCTCGACGGGCATCTGGAAATCGTGTTCGTGCTGACCTTGCTGGTGCTCAAGTTCATCGCCAGCAGCGCGGCCTTGGGCCTGGGTATTCCCGGCGGCGTGATCGGCCCGAGCCTGGTGCTGGGCGCAGCCACCGGCGCCCTGCTGGGAGCATTGGCGGCTGCCGCCGGCCTGGCGCCACCGGGCGCCGTCGGCATGTATGCTTTGATCGGCATGGGGGCGATGATGGCCGGTACCTTGCAGGCGCCGCTGACGGGACTGGTTGCGATGCTCGAGCTCACCGGCCATCCGCAAGTGCTGTTACCGGGCATGCTGGCGGTGATCACGGCGACCATTACCTACGGCATGTTGTTTCGGCGCGAGTCCATATTCCGCACCGGCATGCGGATCCGCGGCATCGACTATCGCAACGACGCGCTGGCCCAAAGCCTACGCCGGGTCGGCGTCGCCGGCGTCATGGAACGCGGCGTCACGACCTTGTCGCGCCAAGTCGAGCGGGCGCGGGCCGAGCAGAGCCTGGCAGACAACCAAACATGGCTGCTGGTTCGCGACCCGGACCAGCCGGACGTGTTGTTGGCCGCGGTGGATCTGGTGCGTGCATTGAAGGAGAACCCCGAGGCCACTTCTTTCGATCTCCGCGAACTGCCCGGCGCGCGGCTGCAGGCCGCGCCCATCGATATGCAGGCGAATCTGCAGGAGGCGCGTCAGGTCATGCAGGAGACCGGCGCGGAAGCATTGTACGTGACGCGCCACACGGTGCCGGGGGTGGTGCGGGTGTACGGCGTGTTGTTGAACGAGGATATCGAGCGCGGCTATCGATTGTGATGCGCGCAGCCGGCCCGTGCGTTGAGCGTGGCGCTTAATCGCCATAGGTCGGGCTACGCGTGACATGTCAGCCAATAGCCCAACCTATACGGACGTCGTCACGAAGCCGTACACGGTCGATGCCCCGCGAACGCAAGCACGGCGGCCATGGGTCGCGCTACCGCTCTTTTCCGTACCCGGCCAGTTCCACGTAGCCGCGGCCTTGCACGTCCTGGCCGAGATGGACGCCCTGTACGTCGGCCGCGCCTTCCCAATAACGCACCGAGCCGTGCAGTTCCTGATCGGCGACGAGCGGCTGCACTTCGAGATCGAGTTTTGCCTCGGGGATGCGGATACGCCAGCGCGCCGGGTAGATGATGCCATCGGCACTGCGCCAGTTGCTGCGCACTTCGGCCTGCACATCGCCGTGATCCAGATGCACGGCGTTGCCCTTAGCGTCGATCAGTGTGCCATTGCTGTGTTGATCGATCGTGCCATCGTTGCGGCGCAATCGGTAGAACATGAGGTCATAACCGTCGTCCAGATGCAGCGCGAACCAGTCCCACCCGCTTTGTTGCGGGCCGAGAGCGCTGGTGCTCCATTCCCGGTCCATCCACGAAACGCCGTGCACCGCATAGCGCTCGCCGCCGATCGTCAATTCGCCTTGGCTGCGCAAGCGGGGAATGGAGTAGTAATAGGATGCATTGCCTGGCGTGTCGCTCTTGCGGCTCAGACCCGCCTCACCTTGTAGGACGATGGGTTTTATAGGCGTCATCGAAAGATCGAGGCGGCTGCCGTCATCACCTTGGGCATGCAGTTTCCAGTTAACGCCCTCGCTATCGAGTTTCCAGTCGTCGATCCACAAGCGAAACGGTTCGGCGCTGGCGCCGGCCAGACCCAACGCGCCACGCTCGATTTTCTCGAACCAGTGAAACCGCTGCGCCTGCGCATCGGTGACGGTGAAGTGCGCCATATACACTTGGTTGGTCGCCCAATGAGAAGCGCGCTGCGGCGGCTGCGGCGCCAGCGCGAAACGGAACAACGTCCACTGATAACCGAAACGCCGGCCATCGGCGGTTTGCAGGTTGCCGGTGAAATACCACCACTCGCTGCGAAAGCGCGGATGCGGTCCGTGATCGGCGGGAAACTCGAATGCACGCACGCGGTCGGCGCGGTCGAACCCGGTTGCCGACGCATCGCCCAGCACTTCACCGAGACCCAGTGCCTTCGCCTGCGGGGCGGGCTGCGGCTGATCGCACGCACCGAGCAAGACTGCCCACGACAGCGACAACGCGATGAGGTAACGGTTCATTCTTCCCGCAACGCAGCCGCCGGCGAAGTACGCGCCATGCGCCAGCCGGGCCAGACGCCGGCCAACAACGCCGCCAGCAGCGCCAACGCCACACCCTGCAACAACAGGTGCGGTGCGATCGCCATATCCATCGACCAACCGAAGGCGCGGCGATTGATGACGTGGGTGAGCAATGCCGCCAGCACCAGACCCGTCGGTACCGCCAGGACGCCCGCCGCAAGCCCCATGCACCCGGTCTGCGCGGTTACCATGGTCAACACCTGACCGGGCGTGAAGCCGATGGCGCGCAGCACCGCCATCTCCTTGGCCCGTTCCAATTGCAGCGCCATCAGCGCGCTGAGTATGCCGACGAATGCCACCAGCACGGCAAGGGTGCGCAACACGTTGGTGATGACGAAGGTACGATCGAAAATATCCAGGGACAATGCGCGCAGTTGCGCGTTGGAGCGAATCACGATGGCCTGCTTCGGCGCCCACTGCGCCACGCGGGCGCGCACTTGCGACAGCGCGTCGCGCAACGAGGCCTTCGGCGCCAGATACAAGCCGATGCCACCGACGCCGGGGTCATCGAAATAGCGCAAGTACAATTGCCGCGACATCAGTACTTCGCCCTGTTCGGAACCGTAGTCGTAGTACACAGCGGCAATCGCAAAAGACTGCGGTCCGCGCTCGGTCGACAAGCGGATGGTATCGCCGGCTTTCAGTTTGCGCCGCCAGGCCAGCGGCTCGGACACCAGTACGGCATCGCCGCTGCGAAAACGCTGCCAGACCGCGTCGGGCTGTCCCTGTACCAGCGGATAACGGGGCGTTAGATGATCGCTGAGTCCCAATGCAAACACGTCCGTCAGGCCCTTGGGCGTGGACAGGGTTACGCTCCTGCCCCGCGAAATTCCGGACACGCCCGGGAGTGCCGCCAGTTGATCGATCAATTGCGGCGGTAGATCGCCGCGACTGTGGCCGGCGCGTAACGTGTTCACCGAGACGTAGATATCCGCCTGCAGGCTCGCCTCCAGCCAGCGCGCGACGCTGTCGCGAAAACTCTCCACCATGACGCCGACGCCGACGGTTGTGGCGACTGCCAAGGTCAGCGCGGCGATAGCCACACCGGTCCGGCTCAGGGATGCGGCGATGCCCTGCAACAGCAAACGCGCTTCGATACCAAGGTGCGACGCCAGCGGCGTGGTCGAACGCACCATCCAATACACGGCATAGGGCGTGGCTGCGGCAATGCCTACCAGCAACAAAAACAAGGCACCGAATCCCGCCAGCAGACTGCGTTCACTCGCCCACAACAGCGCCAGTCCCGCGCCGGCCAGCAGCAAGCCGAGCCACGCGAGCCGGGGCGCGAGCCAATGACTGTGCGCCTCCAGTTGCGAACGTTGCAAGGCGGCGTGGGGTGAGGTGTTGGCCGCTTCCAATGCCGGCGCAGTCGCCGCCAGCAGGGTTGCGCCCAATCCCAGCAGCGCGCCCTTCCACAACGGCGCCGGCGTCAGCAGATACTCGGTCACGGTGAGCACGAAATAGTGGTCGTTGATGGTACGGGTGACCAACTGCAACAACGCTTCGCCCAGCAACGTCCCCGCCACCAGACCGAACAGGGTGCCGACGACGCCGAGCGCCAGCGCTTCGATCAGCACCAGCCGGAAGGCCTCGGCTCGGGTGACACCCAGCGCCCGCAACGTGCCCAGCAGCCGACGCCGCTGCAGCACCATGAAAGTGACGCTGTTGTAGATCAGGAACATGGCCACCACCATCGCCAGCAGGCTCATGGCGGTGAGATTGGTGGTGAACGCGTCGGTCATCTGTTCGGTCGTCCGGCTGCGTCCGGCCGCGCTCAGCAGTTGCACGTCCGCCGGCAGCTCTTTCGCCAACTGCATTCGCTGTGCCGGGGTCAGAATCAGATCGATACGGCTGAGGCGCCCGACCATGGCCGCCAGTTCCTGGGCCGTGGCGATGTCGGCCACCACCAGCCCTTCGACCGCGGCCGCGCCGCCGTTGCGGGCATGCAGCAGGCCGACGATGTGTACTTGCCGTTGATGACCGCCGATCACCAGAGCAGCGTCGTCGCCGGTGCGCAAACCGAGACGCTGCGCGGTTGGCGCAGCCAACAGCACGGCATTGGCCTCGGCCAAAAGGCTCGCGGCCTGTGCGCCGCGATCAGCATCGCCGGTGTCCGCCAGCAGATCGCGAAAGCGGCGCTCGGCAAACGGATCGACGCCCAGCAGATGCACTGGCTGCTGGTCCAGCGTGCCATAGGCTTCCACCACCGGAGCGGCAGGTTGTGCGCCGGGCCGACGCTGCAAACGCACATAAAGCTGCTCGTCGACGCCCACCGGTCCACCCAGGATTTGATCGCTGGCGTGACCGTACAGTTCGGACATGGAAAGTTCGAAGGCGCGCGCGGCGCTGGTATTGGCCAGATCCACGGCCACCACCACTGCGACTCCGAGCGCCACGCCGAGCACCGCCAGTGCCACTTGCCAGGGATGGCGCCACAGGAATCGCCAACCGGCGCGTTGGGCGAGACTCACCATCCCTGCTGTTCTTCCATGCTGGCTGGCCGGCCATCCTGCAATACCAACACTTGGTCGGCGATCGCCGCCACTTCCCTGGAGTGGGTGACCACGATCAACGTCTGGCCGCGCTCCCGTACCAGACGTTGCAGCAGCGCCAGCACCCGGCGGCCGCTTTCGGCATCCAGGTTGCCGGTGGGTTCGTCGGCCAGCACCAGGGCCGGTTCATGCGCCAGTGCCCGGGCGATGGCGACCCGCTGCTGTTCGCCGCCCGACAGGCGGTCCGGAAACGCGTCTGCGCGATCGGCCAGCTCCACTTCCGTCAGCAACCGCAACGCTTCGGCTGTCGAGTCCCGGCGTCGTCCGATGAGTTCCAGGGGCAGGCGCACATTCTCGCCCACGGTCAGAGTCGGGATCAGATTGAAGAACTGGTAGATGAAGCCGATGTGACGACGCCGGAACAAAGTGCGCTCACGCTCCGACAATGCACTCAGCTCGATGCCGTCGATGTGTATCGAGCCTTTGTCGGGATAATCGATGCCGCTGAGCAGATTGAGCAGCGTCGATTTGCCGGACCCGCTACGTCCCAACAGAGCCACGATCCGGCCACGGTGCAATTGGAGGTCGACGCCGCGCAGTACACTGCGCGTACGGTCACCCTCGCGAAACGCACGCTGCAGATCGCGCACCTGCAGCAGCGGAGACTCGGTTTCGGGCGGAAGTGCAGACACGTTCAATGCAATGGCGACACGCCGAACAACATCGGATGCAAACGCAGCAGGCCGCTGTACACCACGACGCCGATGATCACGTTGAATGCGTCCCGCGACCAGGGAACGTGCACTTTGGATTTCTCCGCGCCGCGTAAATTCGCCGATAACATATCCAGCAAGGCGTAAACCCCGAAGCCGCCGAACAGCAACAGCGCGGCGCGATCGCCGTTGGCGAGCAGGTGCGCCAGCGCCCACAGCGTAACACCCCACAACATCGGGTGGCGCGTGAAACGGCGTACATTGCCCGGAGCATACGCCGCCGCCAACAGAATCGACGCCGGCAACATCAGCGCCAATGCTACGTGAGCGCCCCATGGCGGTGGCGTGTACACGGGTACGAAAGGCGCGCGGCCGAAACCCACGACCATCAACACGAGTCCCGCCAACGACAGCAGCGCAAACGCGCCTCGGTGGCCGCGCTCCCCCGCGCCGCGAATCATCGCAGCCCGCAATGGCGGCCACCACGGCAGCATGTGAACCGCTAAAAATAGCACCAGACCCGCAATCAACATGGCTCACCGCTCATTGCACTGCACCATTCTGACATTGGAACCATCCGCAGGGTCGAAGGCCGGAGATTGCCTTTTACGGCTCTAGGAACGTGGTCATTTAACGCGCCGCAAGCGCCATCGCCACCGGATGCATCACGCTAAACCGGCGCGTCCGACGAGGCAAGTGATTCGCCCTTGAATGCTGTCAGGCCTCCCCTAGACTTCCCCCACCGCCGACTTCCCTACGGCGGACAAGAGGACCGGCACCGCGTTTCGACCCGAGTGCTGCCTATCATTATTTTCCACGTGAGGAGTTAGAGCTATGGATAAGCGAGTAATCGTATTTTTGGCCGCTACGGCGTTCGCAGCCACGGCCGGTGCTTCCGGCATGTCGAAGGACTCGAGTTCGGACGCCGCCATGAGCAAGAGCGGCGACCAGTTCAGCAGCCTGGACACCAACGGTGACGGCAAGATCAGCAAGGAAGAAGCACAAGGCGAATTGAAGTCCAACTGGAGCAAGGCCGACGCCAATTCCGACGGCAGTATCGACCAATCCGAGTTCAGCGCATTCGAAGCTGAAAACCCGAGCGCGGCTGCGCCTGCTTCCGGCGGCGACGCTTCCGGCGAAAAGTAAACACTGCAAATCTCGATGCGTTTCGCGGGACCCATAACGGGTCCCGCACATTCGCCTTTCAGCCTGGTACGTTGAAAAAATGACGTCAAAAGACGACGTAAAATCGCGCGTGCGCCGCTAGCCGCGCGACGGCAAAGGACTACACTGTCGCCACCGTCGCAGAGTCGGCGGATAGCAGCTTAAGGGCTCCGGCCCGTGACCATTTTTTTCTCCGCGGAGGAAACAGTAATGAACAAGCGTTTGATGGTTTTGATCGCGGCCAGTGTGTTTGCCACTGCATCGGTCGCCGCAGATAGCATGGACAGCAGCACCACGAAGTACGACAAACAGTTCAACAAGCTGGACAAGAACCACGACGGTAAGATCAGCAAGGACGAAGCGAAAGCCAACAAGACTCTGAAGAAAGACTGGAGCACCGCGGATGCTGACAGCGACGGTACGATCAACAAATCCGAATTCAGCGCTTTCGAAGTTACACGCCACACCAAGAAGTCGAACATGTCACGCTCGAGTTCCGCGCCGAGTGACAAACCTGCCAAAGCCGGCAGCGATTGATGTCGCTCTGATCAACCGGTGTTGATCGCAAAGCCCGGCCTCTTGGCCGGGCTTTTTTCTTTGGCCGGCCATGGTTCGTGGCCGCCATTTGACTCAACCGCTACAATAGCGGCCCTGTTCCCCGAACGCCCAGCGGCAACAATCCCATGAAAGCGAGTGAATTGAAAAAAGGCCACGTAATCCAGCTCGACGGCCGCAGCATCTACATCAAAGAAGTCCAAGTTCAAACCGCTTCCTCCCGCAGCGGCAATACCCTGTACAAGGCCCGCGGCCAGGATGTCGCCACCAAGCAGAAATTCGAGCGCAGCTTCAAAGGCGACGACGTGTTGCAGCCGGTGGAGTTCGAACGCCGACCGGTGCAGTATCTGTTTCAGGATACCGACGGCTGTACGTTCATGGATGCCGAGACGTACGAGCAATACAGTCTCGCTGACGACGCCGTCGCCGAGGAACGCCCTTACTTGGTCGACGGCCTCGAAAATATTTACGCCCTGATCGCCGATGGCGTCGTGCTCGGCATCGAACTACCGGCTACGGTGATCCTGGAAGTCGTCGACACATCGCCAGCCATGAAAGGCGCAACCGCTTCGGCCCGCAACAAACCCGCCACGCTCAACACCGGTCTGGTGGTGCAGGTGCCGGAATACCTCGCAGCCGGGGAGCAGATCAAGGTAAACACGCTCACCGGCGAGTTCATTTCCCGCGCTTGAGATCCGCCGTTGACCTCCCTCCTGTCACAGGACGAGAACCAAGCCGCCGAAAGCGCCATCGTTGTCGGGCGCGGCCTGGCGAAACGCTACCAATCTCAGGTGGCGGTCGACGGCATCGACCTCGACATCGCCGGTGGCAAATGTTTCGGATTCCTGGGGCCCAACGGTGCCGGTAAGACCACCACCTTGCGGATGCTGCTGGGGCTGACCCCCATGAGCGCAGGCACCCTCACCGTGTTCGGCCTGCCGGTACCGGCCCGGGCGCGGGAGGTGCGCGCGCGGGTCGGTGTCGTACCTCAGGGCGACAACCTCGACCCTGATTTTTCCGTGTCCGAAAACCTGCGTGTCTACGCCAGCTATTTCGGCCTGCCGCGTGCCCAGGTGGACAAACGCATCGAGGAGTTGCTGGAATTCGCCGCTTTGCGCGACCGCCGAAACGCCAAGACCGAATCCCTTTCGGGCGGCATGAAACGGCGCCTGACCATTGCCCGCGCGCTGATCAACGAACCGGAACTGGTGGTGCTCGACGAACCGACCACCGGCCTCGATCCGCAGGCGCGGCACGTGATCTGGTCGCGCCTGGAAGAATTGCGCGAGCGCGGCACGACGCTGTTGCTGACCACCCATTACATGGAAGAGGCCGAGCGCTTGTGCGACCAGCTGGTGATCATGGATCACGGCCGTATTCTCGATCTGGGTTCGCCCGCGCAGTTGATCGCACGCCATGTGGAACCGGAGGTGATCGAAATCCGCTTGCACGGCAATGCGGTTCCGGACCTGCCCGGACCGGATTCCGGCTGCCGGGTGGAACGCATGGGCACCAGCGTGTACTGCTACACCCAGCAGTCGGCGCCGCTCCTGGAACGCCTGCGGGCCTCGACAGGGTTGACGTTCACGCACCGTCCAGCGGGTCTGGAGGACGTTTTCCTGCGTCTCACCGGGCGGGAGTTGCGGGATTGAACCATTGGCGCTTACCGCGGGCCCGGCGCGGCGCCTTCGCCGTCTGGCATCGCAATGTGCGGGTATGGCGCAAATTGCTGGGCCCGGCGATCGTCATGAACTTCGGCGAGCCGACTTTGTACCTGCTGGGACTCGGTTACGGGCTCGGCTTTTTCATCCGCACCATGGGAGAGATGCCTTACCTGACCTTCCTTGCTTCCGGCATCATCGCTTCCTCGGCCATGACCACCGCGACATTCGAGGGCATGTATTCCGTGTTTACACGCATGGTGCCCCAGCGCACTTACGAAGCGCTGCTCGCAACGCCGATCGAGGTGGACGACATTCTCGCCGGCGAGATGGTCTGGTGCGCCACCAAGAGCCTATTCAGCGGTGTCGCGATTTATATCGTCGCCAGCATCCTGGGCGTGGTACACGGCTGGCAGGCGTTGTGGGTATTGCCTGCGGCATTCCTGACCGGCCTTTGTTTCGCCGGGCCGGCGATGATGATGAGCGCAGTGGCTTCGAACTACGATTTCTTCAACTACTACTTCGTCCTGGTGATCACACCCATGCTGCTGCTTTCGGGCGTGTTCTACCCGATCTCCACGCTTCCGGCCGCGGTTCAATGGGTGGTACAGGCGCTGCCCCTGACCCATGCCGTAGCGCTGTGCCGTCCGTTGCTTGCGGGACTGCCGTTGACGCAGCCCTTGCTGCACGTAGGGGTACTGGTGGCGTACGCGATAGTCAGTTACTACCTGGCCGTGGTCATGGTGCGTCGGCGGCTGCTTGTCTAAGCCCCGGCACGGTCGGTTCGATCAAGTTTTGGAACCGGGCACGCCGAACAAGCTTTCGAGCGCATCCCGGGCGCTGTCGGAAGTAATGGCCAAAGTCGAGTCTGCGTTGGGCGCAGGACCGAACAATGCTTCGAGTTCCCGCCGGGCGCGCAGCGCGGCCTGGTCCTCCGGTCTGAAGGCATGCGGGGTCGGTTCGAAATAGCCGCAGAAGTTCGCCCGTTCCTTGTCCAGCACCGGTTCGGCGACCGGCTCGGTACAAGCCTGGGAGACTCGGGGATCGTAGAACCGGCACATGCGACATACGTGCAGTTCGGCGGCACAGGCGGGACATTCGTCGCGCAGCGCCAAGGACAGGAACGCCAACGTATTACCGCATTTCCAACACGCGAGTTGATCGACCATAGTGCACCTCGCTCGTCAGCCAGTAAGTCCCAGTGCGGCGGCCCCCAGGTACAGAACGCTGGCGACCACCAGTGAGCCGCCCCAAGCGGCGATCCAATATTGTCGGCCGCGCATGCCGACCAACACCAGTATGACGCCGATGATCAGGCCCAGAAAGACCGATCCGACGATGAACGACTCGGTGCTGGAACCAGCAGCCTGTTGGGCGGCCTGATCAATACGATAGCGCATGCTAATCCTTTCGTTGACTTCGACCACACCGGGGCCGTGGGAATCCGCTCGGGCACAGAGCCGCCGCCCATCATATCCATACCGCGGCCGCGGCAGAAACCGAAGCGCGGCTTAGGGTAAAATGGCGGCTTCCTGTATCCAACCCCTTTGATCGCGGCCCGACCGGGCGCGCGCAGGTTCCTATGGCCAACGACCGCATATTGGTGGAGGGCGCCCGGCAGAACAATCTGCGCGACCTTTCCCTGAAATTACCTCTATACGAACTGATCGTCGTCACCGGTGTATCCGGTTCCGGAAAATCCTCCCTGGCGTTCGACACCATTTACGCCGAGGGCCAGCGCCGCTACGTCGAAACCTTTTCGCCCTATGCGCGCCAATTCCTGGACCGTATGGACAAGCCCCAGGTGGATCGCATCGAAGGCATTCCACCGGCCATTGCCATCGACCAGACCAATCCGGTGCGCACCTCGCGCTCCACGGTCGGCACCATGACCGAGCTCAACGATCATCTGAAACTGCTGTTCGCCCGCGCCGCCGCCCTGCACTGCCGCGGCTGCGGCGAACCGGTGCGCCGTGACGATGCGCAGAGCATTTTGCAGACGCTGTTGCAGCGTGCCGAACCCGGCGCGCGGGCGTTGATCGTGTTTCCGGTGCCGGTGCCGCACAACTTCAGCAGCGAAGAAGTACGCGGGCTGCTGGAAAAGCAGGGCTACACCCGAATCCACAGCGAGCAGGACGGCACCCTGGAAGTGGTGCAGGACCGGCTGCGCCTCAGTGAGGACAATCGCGCCCGCATCACCGAAGCGTTGGAAATCGCCCTCAAGACCGGCGGCGGCCACGTGCGCGTCATCGAACTCGATGACCAACGGGCGCCGAAGCGCCAATGGCGTTTCTCCTCGCATTTGCACTGCGCCGAATGCGACATCGAATACCGCGAACCGCTGCCCAACCTGTTCTCGTTCAATTCCCCGATCGGCGCCTGCGACACCTGCCGCGGTTTCGGCCGGGTCATGGGCATCGACTACGACCTGGTGATACCGGATCCGGGCAAGACGCTGGCCGAAGGCGCGGTGAAGCCGTTCCAGACCGACAGCTACATCGAGTCCCAAGGCGATCTGATGCGCTATGCGCGCAAACGCGGCATCCCCACCGACGCGCCCTGGCGGCAGCTGAACGAAAGCCAACGGCGCTGGGTGATCGAAGGCGAAGGCGGTTGGGACGAAAAAGTGTGGTACGGCGTGCGCCGCTTCTTCGACTGGCTCGAATCCAAGAGCTACAAAATGCACATCCGCGTGCTGCTATCCAAGTACCGCTCCTACGACCGCTGCCCCGATTGCGAAGGCGCCCGGCTCAAGGACGAAGCCTTGTGGTGGCGCCTGGGCAGCCGCGGCGATGCCTTGCAGGCGCTGCCCGAAACGCAGCGTTTCCGACCGCCGCGCACGCCCCTGGATCACGCGACGTTCACCGCCTTGCCGGGGCTGACCATTCACGATGTGATGCTGTTGCCACTGGACCGTTGCCGCGCGCTGTTCGATCAACTGCATTTGCCGCAGCCATTGGACCAGGCCACCGACCTGTTGCTGGGCGAGATTCGCAGCCGTCTGCGTTATCTGTGCGATGTCGGTCTTGGTTACCTGACTCTGGACCGCCAGTCGCGCACCTTGTCCGGCGGTGAAGTACAGCGCATCAATCTCACCACGGCGCTCGGAACTTCCCTGGTCAATACCTTGTTCGTGCTCGACGAGCCCTCCATCGGTCTACACCCGCGCGACATGCATCGGGTGATCGGCGTCATGCACAAGCTGCGCGATGCCGGCAACTCCCTGCTGGTGGTGGAACACGATCCCCAGGTGATGCTGGCCGCCGACCGCATTCTCGACATCGGTCCGGGTCCGGGCGAACGGGGTGGCAAAAAGATGTTCTTCGGCACGCCGCAGAAACTGCTGGGCCACAAGCGCTCGCTTACCGCACGTTATCTGCGCGGCGATCTGACCGTGGCCGAAGACGCGCAGCCCAATCCACCCGACGCCGACAGCCGGTGGCTGGAAATCAAAGGCGCGCGGGAACACAACCTGCAGAGCGTCGACGCCGCGCTTCCGCTGCAGCGGCTGGTGGCGATCACCGGCGTGTCTGGCTCCGGCAAATCCACCCTGATCCAGGACGTGCTCTACAATGCTTTGCGCAAGCGCAAAGGCAAACCGGTGGAGCAACCGGGCGAGCACGACGCCATCGTCGGCGACCAATATATCGACGATGTCGTGCTGGTGGATCAATCGCCCATCGGCAAGACGGCGCGGTCCAATCCCGCCAGCTACGTCGGCGCCTTCGACGGTATCCGCAAACTGTTCGCCGCCGAACCGCTGTCCAAGGAGCGGGGTTACACGCCGGGCACCTTCAGCTTCAATTCCGGTACGGGCCGCTGCCCAACCTGCAACGGGTCCGGTTTCGAACACGTGGAAATGCAGTTCCTGTCCGACGTCTACATCCGCTGTCCGGACTGCGACGGCAAGCGCTATCGCCCGGAAGTACTGGAAGTGAAACTGCTACCGGGCAAGTCCGTCGCCGATGTGCTGGCCATGACCGTGTCCGAGGCCATGGACTTGTTCGCCGATCACAGCGACGTGCTGGCGGCCCTGGAGCCTTTGGCGGCGGTGGGGCTCGCCTATCTGCGCCTGGGACAGCCGGTGCCGACCCTTTCCGGTGGCGAAGCCCAGCGCCTGAAACTGGCCGGCTTTCTCGCCAAAGCCAAGGTCAACGGTAAGAACGCGCTGTCCGGTCCGCGCCTGTTCCTGTTCGACGAGCCCACCACCGGATTGCACTTCGACGATATCGCGACCCTGCTGCGCGCCTTCCGCGCATTGTTGGCCGAAGGCCACTCGCTGGTGGTGATCGAACACAATCTCGACGTCATCGCCGCCAGCGACTGGATCATCGATTTGGGACCAGAGGGCGGCGACGGTGGCGGACGTATTCTGTGCACAGGCACCCCGGCCCAGGTCGCCGCCGACAGCGAGAGTCATACCGGCAAGGCATTGCGCGACTACGCCGCCGACAATGCCGCGCTGCGCCAGCAGGCGCTGCTACCGGCGCCGGCCGCGCGCGAGAAAGTGAAAGCCCATGATGCGATCGAGATTCGTCACGCCCGCGAACACAACCTGCGCAACGTCGACATTCGCATTCCTCGCGACAAATTCACGGTAATCACCGGTGTCTCCGGCTCCGGCAAAAGCACCGTGGCTTTCGACATACTGTTCAATGAAGGCCAGCGCCGCTATCTGGAATCATTGAATGCCTACGCGCGCCAGTTCGTGCAGCCCTCGGCACGGCCCGATGTGGATGCCGTGTACGGCATTCCGCCGACGGTCGCCATCGAACAGCGCACCAGCCGTGGCGGACGCAAGAGCACTGTCGCCACCATGACCGAGATCTATCACTTCCTGCGCTTGCTGTTCGTCAAACTCGGCACCCAATACTGCCCTGAATGCGACGTACCCATCGAGCCCCAGACCCTGGAAGCGATCGTCGCCCAATTGCAGCGCAACTACCGCGAGCGCACCGTGCAGTTGTATGCACCGCTGGTGGTGGCGCGCAAAGGCTATTACACCGATCTGGCGAAATGGGCCGCCGCCAAGGGTTTCCAACAGCTTCGAGTGGACGGCGAACTGCTGCCCACAGAGCCGTGGCCGCGGCTGGATCGTTTTGCCGAACACGATGTCGATCTGCCCTTGGGCGAAGTGCGCGTGCAGAGCCGCAATGAAACCGCGCTGCGCCACGCCCTGCGCCAAGCGCTCGAATACGGCAATGGCCGGGTGCGGGTGGCGGCCATGGGCAAAGGCAAACATAAGGAAACCATCTTCTCCACCGAACGCGCCTGCCCCAGCTGCGGAACCAGCTTCGACGAACTGGACCCGCGCATGTTCTCCTACAACTCCAAGCACGGTTGGTGCCCATCGTGTTTCGGCACCGGCATGGAATTGCAGGATTTCGACGAAGAACAGACCGGTGAGGAGATCTGGTGGAACGACTGGTACGAAGGCGCCGAACATGTCTGCCCCGAGTGCGACGGCCAGCGCCTGCGGCCGGAAGCCCTTGCAGTGCGCTTTCATGACCGCTCCATTGCCGAATACGCAGCCCTGCCGGTGGCTGCCGCGGAAAAACATTTCGACAAACTGCGTCTGCGCGGCCGTGACGCCGATATCGCCCGGGACCTGTTGGCGGAACTGCGGGCGCGGTTGCGTTTTCTGAACGAAGTCGGCTTGGGATATCTGGGCCTGGACCGCGCCGCGCCGACCTTGTCCGGCGGCGAAGCCCAACGCATCCGGCTCGCATCGCAACTGGGTTCCAACTTGCGCGGCGTGTGTTACATCCTCGACGAACCCACCATTGGTCTGCATCCGCGGGACAATCGGATGCTGCTCGATACCCTGCGCAAGCTGGAGGAAAAGGGCAATACGGTGGTGGTGGTGGAACACGACGAAGACACCATTCGCAGTGCCCAGCACGTGGTCGACCTGGGACCCGGCGCCGGTGTGCAGGGCGGCCGGGTGGTCGCGCAAGGCACGGTGCGCCAATTGATGCAGGCGCCCGACTCCGTCACCGGCCGCGCCCTGGCCAAGCCCCTGCAGCATCCCATGCTGCCGCGGCGGCCGACTTCGTTGCGGGCGAAGTCCGCACACGCCACCGTGGATAGGCTCACGGTGGTGGGCGCCAGCCTCCACAACCTGAAAAACGTCACCGCCAAGTTTCCACTGCAGCGACTGGTATGCGTCAGCGGCGTGTCCGGCAGCGGCAAGAGCTCTTTGGTGCGCGACGTACTGCGCGACAATGTGCAGCAGCAGGTGGCGCGCAGGCGGCGCAAACCCGGGGCACTCCACGGTTGTCGTGAATTGCTGGGTGCGGAACATATCGATCGGGTGCTGGAAGTGGATCAGACGCCGATCGGCAAAACGCCGCGCTCCTGCCCGGCCACCTACATCGGCATCTGGGACCGGGTGCGCAAGCTGTTTGCCGCAACACCGGAAGCGCGCATTCGCGCCTACGGCCCGGGCCGTTTCTCATTCAACACCGCTGGCGGCCGCTGTGAAGGCTGCGAAGGTCAGGGCTTCAAGAAAATCGAAATGAGTTTCCTGCCGGACGTGAAGGTGCCCTGCGAAGTGTGCGGCGGCGCGCGTTTCAATGCCGAAACCATGGCCGTGACCTACAAGGACAAGAACGTTGCCGAGGTGCTTGCCATGGACGTGGACGAGGCGGTGACGTTTTTCCAGGCCCATCCGGCGATTCATCATCCGCTACGCTTGTTGCAGGACGTGGGTCTTGGCTATCTGACCCTCGGTCAGCCGAGCCCGACCTTGTCGGGCGGTGAAGCACAACGCATCAAGCTGGTCACTGAACTTGCCAAAGCCCGTCCGGTGGACGATGCCCGTGCCGCCGGCGACGCAAAACCGCGCAACGGTCGGCAAACGTTGTACGTGCTGGACGAACCCACCGTGGGCCTGCACATGGCCGACGTGGAAAAGCTGATTCGGGTGCTGCACCGGCTGGTGGACGCCGGGCACTCGGTCGTGGTGATCGAACACAACCTCGATGTCCTGGCGGAAGCCGACTGGCTGATCGATCTGGGACCGGAGGGCGGCGACGGCGGCGGACGTATCGTTGCGCAGGGTCCGCCGGAACAGGTCGCGGCGTCGAATTCGAAGTCCCATACCGCGCGCATCCTGGGCGAATTCCTCAGGGAACGCAGCTGGCGCAATTGAACCGCCGCGCAATCATGCGGAAGGGAATCGGATTGCATCGAGAAAAACAAGGCCGGTCTTAGACCGGCCTGCTGGTTGACTTGACTGCATTCAGGGTTTGGGCCGACGACGCCTCGCACTCGCTGCCAGACCCGCCACTGCGATGCCGAGCAAGCTTAGCATGCTCGGTTCCACAACCGATTCTTGAGGCGGCGAACCGCCTCCGTCAGCGCTGAATATGGAAATGTGAGAGATGGACCCATTACTGAGCCAAAGATCGTTGAACAGCAGATCCTCGGTACCGTTCCAGCCCAGGGCGAGGAGATCCCACGCATACCATCCCGGCGTGTTGCGGCCGTCCTTCGCCAACGCCCACAGCTGGGAGTAATTCGACGGATCGATGTATGCCGCCGACGCTCCCAAATAGGTCATAAGCGCATCCTGTGGATCGCTGGTAGGCGAAAACGCCGTGTCGTAGGAATCTGCGAATGTCTTTTCATCGAGACCGCCCGCATTGCTCTTGTAGAGTTCGGTCAGCGTCACGTGAGCGCATCCACTGCCTTCGAGCGCGGCAATCACTGTGGGTGTCGAATTCTCACTGCCTATACAGTCATAATTACTCGTATCGAGCGTCACTGTAGCGTCGACTCGCGCGCTCATCAGGCTCAACATCAGCGCTGCTATCACCCAACCATTCGTTTTGATCACCATCTTCGAACTACTGTTCTTGTTGCTCATTTTGCGGATTCCCACGGCTCTGGATTTCATTGGCCTGCCCTCTGAGATCAAGCAAACCGCGTGCCAGCGGCTGTTTATCCACTCAAAATAAGCACATGCAAGATTCGCGCAGTAGAAACTGTATAGCGGCGAAAGGCACTTTCGAACTGCAAAGTGCGCCTCTTTGATGCACAGTCTCGCGTTTTTTGCTCTGACTTGACGACGGCTCTGACCAAAGTAATAGAGCGTCTATGACGAACGAAATGGCTTCACCTCGAAACGGCGAATCGTTCGCTGAAGCGGTTCGGGCTACGTCCAAAGTCGGCGTAAAAGTATCTGACACTGATCGTGCTTGCGCGTTGGGGTGCGAAAGCGTGGCACCGACCGTACGGATATCGCCCACTTTGCGCAGTGCATCCTCCCTTGAGGTCGGTAGACAACGCGCAGCATCCGGCTCGGTGCTGGCGCGAAGGTAGCACTTCCGGTAACCTCGCTTGCCACGCTTTAACTGTTCATCCGTCCCTATCCCGTATTTCTTTCATGAACATTCCCCAATATGAAGTTGCGATCATCGGCGGCGGCATTTCCGGTTGCGCCTTGTTTTTTACCTTGGCGCGCTACACCGACGTGGCGTCGGTGGCTTTATTCGAAAAATACGACAGCATCGCGCCATTGAATTCCAGCGCCCGCGCCAACAGCCAGACATTGCACTGCGGCGATATCGAGACCAATTACACGCTCGAGAAGGCCATCAGGGTCAAACAGATTGCCGGCATGATACTGCGCTACGGTGACCTGATGCCCGATGCACGCGAAGCGATGCGCGTCTATCCGAAAATGGTGCTCGGCGTCGGCGCGCGGGAAGTGGAAATCATGCGCCGGCGACACGACGAATTCGCGGACGCGTTTCCTTACATGGAACTTTGGGACGCGCAGCGCATAGCAGAACTGGAACCAGCAGTGGCGCTGGTGGACGGACGTCGGCGGCCGGAACCCATTGTCGCCAGCGGCACGACCACCGAAGTGTGCGCTGTGGACTATGGCAAGCTATCGAGTTCGTTCGTCCGCAACGCCGAAGCCGAAAAAAAGACAACCGATCTGCACCTGGGCACCAAAGTGCAGTCGATCGTCGAGCGGGCCGGGGAATTTCTGCTCACCACCGACCGCGGCCCGGTGCAGGCACGCGCGCTGGTGATTTCCGCCGGGCCCCACAGTCTGCTCTACGCCCATCGTATGGGCTATGGCCTGCAGTATTCCATACTGCCGATGGCCGGCAGCTTCTATTTCGTGCCCAAACGCATCAACGGCAAAGTGTATACCGTGCAGAATCCGAAGCTGCCGTTCGCGGCACTGCATGCCGACCCCGATCTGACGATGCCGGACCGCACGCGGATCGGTCCCACAGCTTTGCTGTTGCCGAAAATGGAACGCTACCGGCCGGGAACCTATGGCGAATTTCTCAAGGTGCTGAAGCCGGACATGGGCGTCGCCCGGGTGTTCTGGGATCTGCTGAAGGATCGGGATATCCGCAATTACATCTTGCGCAATATTCTGTTCGAAGTACCAGTGGTGCGGCGGCGATTGTTCCTCAAGGACGTGCGCAAAATCATCCCGTCACTGACCCTGGATGAACTGGAATTCGCCAAGGGTTACGGCGGTCTGCGGCCCCAGGTCATAGACCGGGAGAATGCCCGCCTGCAATTGGGCGAAGCGTCGATCAACCCGGGTACCGGCGTAATCTTCAATCTGACTCCGTCGCCGGGCGCCTCCACCTGCCTGGGCAATGCCTATCGCGACGCCCTGTCGGTCACGGCGCACACCGGTCGCAGCCTGGATCGGGACCGCCTGGTTCGGGAACTGCTCGGCAACGAGGAAATGTTACCGGTCTGACAGCCTGCCGACCCTGTTCTAAGCTGGAACCACGTGCTCACCCACAGGAACGCCATGGAATCCGCCGCTGAACCTTGGGACGACCAGGACCTGGCCGATTTGCGCTGGGCGTATCGCTACCTCGAAAACCCTTCCTTCGCGGCAAAGCTGAGCAGCCTGATCGGGGTGCCGATGGATCATGCCGTGGGGATGCTGCCGGAAAAATGGAGAAAGGTGGTGCAGAGCGCGGTGGAATCCAGCCTGCAACACATCACCGAAACCGCAATTCGTTCCCTGCCGCCCTCCTATGAAGGCGAGCCCAAGGACCGCTTCCACAAGCTTCTGGCGGGCGGCAGCGGCGCCCTTGGTGGATTCTTTGGTGCCATGGGCCTGGCAGCGGAGTTGCCAGTCACCACGGGGTTGATGTTGCGCTCGATCGCCGATGTCGCCCGCTGTCAGGGCGAGAACCTCGACAGCCTGGAAGCGCGAATGGCGTGTGTGGAAGTATTCGCCCTCGGCGGCCGCACCCATGATGACGATGCCACCGAATCCGGTTACTACGGCCTGCGCTTGGCGTTGAGCGTGCAGTTGTCCAACGTGCTCAAGTCCGGAGGCGGATTCGGCATCCCCGCGGCCAGCAGTTTTCTGCGCAGTGTGGCCGCGCGCTACGGAGTCGTGGTTTCAAACAAGGCGGCGGCGCAACTGGTGCCGGTCGCAGGCGCCGTAACCGGAGCCGCGTTGAACATCTTGTTCCTGGATCATTTTCAGGACGTGGCCCGCGGCCACTTCACCATCAGGCGCCTGGAACGCAAATATGGCAGTGGCCCGGTGCAGGCAGGTTTCGAACGACTACGACACGAAGAGCACACCAGACCGAAACGGGCGATGCCCTAGCGGTTCACGCGACCTGGGATTGCTTTCGCGCTAATTCCCGGGCCTGGGATCTCATTAGTTCGACGATCGCATATACGCCCACATGTCGATTGGGCGACAGATGCTCATCGAGATTGAGGCGCTCGAATACTTCGTCCACGTCGAGCGCTTCCACTTCGCGCATGCTCTTGTCCGATGCCATCTTGACCAACAATGCGAGCACACCTTTGATTACGGCAGTATCGCAATCGCCATGGTAGCGTAGCTTGGTACGGTCGGCGGGGTCGACGAATGCCTGCACCCAGACCTGACTCATGCAGCCTTTGACCCGGTTGCGTTCGGATTTCTCCTCATCGGGCATGGGTTCCATTTGTTCGCCCAACTCCACCAGATACTGGTAACGTGCATCCCAGTCACCCAGCATGTCGAAGATTTCGACGATTTCATCCAACTTTCGCATCCGTTTTTCTCCAGCAGCCCGAGGCGGCGCGCTAACTACACGCTGAAAGACTCGCCGCAGCCGCAGGAATCCTTGACGTTGGGATTACGGAATTCGAAACCCTCATTGAGAATGTTGCTCTTCACGTAATCGAGTTCCATGCCGTCGAGGCGCGGCAAGCTGGCCCGGTCAACCACTACCTTGACGCCGTGGTCTTCGAACACCACATCCTGTTCACCCACCTCGTCGGCATAATCCACCAGATAAGCGAAACCGCTGCAGCCGCTTTTCTTCGTGCCCAGGCGCAGCCCAATACCGCTGCCGCGCTTCTCTAGCATGCGCTGAATGTGGTTGGCTGCGTTTTCCGTCAACTGAATGGCCATCCAAAACCTCCTGCAATCAAAACATATCGAGCATGAACCGCGCTTCTTCGGACATCCGGTCCTGGGTCCAGGGCGGGTCCCACACCAGTTCGACATCTGCGTCAGTCACACCTTCCACTTTGCGGACCGTCTGCGCCACCATGCCGGGCATGGTTCCGGCCACCGGA
Source organism: uncultured Gammaproteobacteria bacterium (assembly GCA_963849825.1). Taxonomy (GTDB): domain Bacteria; phylum Pseudomonadota; class Gammaproteobacteria; order JASBUN01; family JASBUN01; genus CAVXJN01. Next base: position 541,291 of record CAWKIK010000003.1, read on the forward strand.
CAGGCCGGAGCGGTCAGGGTCATTTTGATTTCGACCCGGCCAGTATCATCCTCGACATCGGTTTCGTAGATCAAACCCAAGTCGTAGATATTCACCGGCAGTTCGGGGTCATAAACCGTTTTCAACGCCGCGATTACCCGTTCTTTCAGCGTGCCACCTTCCGCGGCCGCGTCGGGACGATTGAGATCGGGTTGAAAATTGACCGGTTTGCTGCTGTTCATGACCGCGCCACTCAGATATCGACTGCCACATGTTCAAGTGCATCGTGCAAGCGAAGTTCGGCGCGTTCGCGCAGCCCTTCGATCTCGCAGCTGTCGAAAATCTCCCGGGCGAAACCCAGGCACAGCATTTTGCGCGCCTCGCCCACTTCGATGCCGCGCGAACGCAGGTAGAACAGATGCTGCGGATCGAGTTGTCCGACCGTGGTGCCATGACTGCACTTCACATCGTCGGCGTAGATCTCGAGTTGCGGCTTGGTGTCCACTTCCGCACTTCTCGTCAACAACAGATTGTTGTTGGACAGTTGCGCATCGGTCTTTTGCGCGTCCTGGGAAACGAGAATGCGTCCGTCGAACACCGCCCGTCCCTTGCCGTGCAGAATTCCGCGGAAATTTTCGCGGCTGGTGCAGCCGGGAACGTGATGCATCACGTTCAGATGGAAGTCCACCAGCTGCCGGTCACCGGCAAGATACAAGCCGTCCAGTTCGCAATTGGCGCCTTCGCCTTGGAAGTCGACATTGAAGTCGGTCCGCGACCATGCGCCGCCCAATGCGATACTGGTCGAACGGTAGACGCTGCCGGCCTGCTGGCGCAGGAACAAACTGCTCAAGTGGAAAGCGCCGGTGCTTTCTTCCTGAAGGCGGTAGTGCGTAAGCTCGGCCCGCGGCGCCAGCAACAGCTCGCTGACACTGTTGTTGAAGTACATGGACTGGCCGAAACTCGCCTGCCGTTCGATCAGGGTCGCCCGCGCACCCTCTTCCAGAACCACGAGATTGCGCGGCTGGGCGACGATGGCATCGTCGAGACCTTCACTGAGAAACAGCGCTTCGATCGGCTTGTCGAGCTGCATATCGCGCGGAATGATGACCACCAGGCCGTCGTTGATCAACGCAGTATTGAGGTTGTTGAACACGTGACTTTCGTCGCTCGCAGCCGAGTGCAGCCATTGCGCCGCCTGCTCCGGTTCCGACTCCAGCAGCGCGCGCAGGCTCTGCACACGTACGCCCTTCGGCAAACCTTCCAACTGCGACAAGGTCTCAACCAGGCGGCCGTTTGCAAATACCAGGCGATAGGCATCCAGACCCTCAATCATGACGTCGTCGAGGTCGGACGGGATCAGCGCCGTGAACGGCTCCAGACTGACGTTGAAATCTGTCTGCAGCAACGAATCGAGGCCGGTATAGCGCCAAGCCTCGGACTTCTTGTTCGGAAATCCACTGCGCGCCATCGCTTCGCTGGCGCTGTTGCGCTTGTCCTCCAGCCACGCCTGATCGGTGGCCGGAAGCCCAGCATGCGCATTGCGAATCAGCGCTTGATAGCGCTCGACCGCAGCGGGCGAGTTGCCGGCCGCTGGACTCATGCCGCGTCCTCCTCGACGAGCCAGCTGTAGCCCTTAGCCTCGAGTTCATGGGCCAGTTCCTTGTCGCCGGAGCGCACGATGCGACCGCCGGCGAGTACATGCACGTAATCGGGCTCGATGTACTCCAGCAGGCGTTGATAATGGGTCACCACGATCATGGAACGTTGCGGGCTGCGCAAGGCGTTGACACCGTCTGCGACGATGCGCAGAGCGTCGATATCGAGACCGGAGTCGGTCTCATCCAGGATCGCCAGTTTCGGCTCCAGTAACGCCATCTGCAGAATCTCGTTGCGTTTCTTTTCGCCGCCCGAAAAACCGGCATTGACGGAGCGCTTGAGCAGCTTCTCGTCCAAGTTCACCAGTTTGGCCTTTTCCCGCACCAGCTTCATGAAGGTCACCGCGTCCAGCTCTGGCTCACCGTTGGCTTTGCGGATGGCGTTCAGGGACGCCTTGAGGAAGGTCATGTTACCGACACCGGGCAGCTCCACCGGGTACTGCATAGCCAGGAACAAGCCGTGATGGGCGCGCTCCTCGGTTTCCATCTCGAGTAGATTCTCGCCCTCGAACAGTACTTCTCCGTCGGTGACCTGGTAGCCCTCACGGCCCGACAATACATGGGCCAGGGTGCTCTTACCGGAGCCGTTGGGCCCCATGATGGCGTGCACTTCGCCCGGCTTCACATGCAAATCCAAGCCCTTGAGAATCGGCTTTTCGTCGACGTTTACTTTCAAACCTTTTACAGACAGCATTCGGTTCACTCCTCAAGCATCAATGTTCGGCAATCAGCCCACGGCACCTTCGAGACTGACGGACAACAATTTCTGCGCCTCGACCGCGAACTCCATCGGCAGTTCCTTGAACACTTCCTTGCAGAAACCGTTGACGATCATGGACACGGCGTCCTCTTCCGACATACCGCGCTGGCGGCAGTAGAACAGCTGGTCGTCACCGACTTTCGAAGTGGTCGCCTCATGCTCGACTTTGGCGGTCGGATTCTTCACCTCTATATAGGGGTAGGTATGCGCAGCACAACGGTCGCCGATCAATAGCGAGTCACACTGGGTATGGTTGCGGGCGTTCTCCGCCCGCTGTGCAATGCGCACCAGACCGCGATATGCATTGGTGCCCCGTTGCGCGGAGATACCTTTGGACACGATGGTCGAGCGGGTATTGCGGCCGATATGGATCATCTTGGTGCCGGTATCGGCTTGCTGCCGACCCTTGGTCACCGCCACGGAATAAAACTCGCCCACAGAATCGTCGCCGCGCAGAATGCAGCTCGGATATTTCCAGGTAATCGCAGACCCGGTTTCCACCTGAGTCCAGGAAATGTGCGAGCGCGCGCCACGGCAGTCACCGCGCTTGGTGACGAAGTTGTAAATGCCGCCACGGCCCTCGGCGTCGCCCGGGTACCAGTTCTGCACGGTGGAATACTTGATCTGCGCATCGTCCATTGCCACCAGTTCCACGACCGCGGCATGCAGCTGGTTTTCATCGCGCATAGGCGCCGTGCAACCTTCGAGGTAGCTCACATAGCTGCCTTCCTCGGCCACGATCAAGGTGCGCTCGAACTGACCCGTATTAGCGGCATTGATGCGGAAATAGGTGGAAAGCTCCATCGGACAGCGCACCCCTTTGGGGATGTACACGAAGGTACCGTCGGAAAACACCGCCGCATTCAGCGCCGCAAAGAAGTTATCGGTGTGCGGTACCACGGAACCCAGGTACTGCTTCACCAGCTCCGGGTGGTCATGCACGGCTTCGGATATGGAGCAAAAGATGACGCCGGCTTCGGCGAGCTGCTTGCGGAACGTGGTCGCCACGGAAACGCTGTCGAACACCGCGTCGACCGCCACACCGGCGAGTGCTTTCTGCTCGTCCAACGGAATGCCGAGCTTGTTGTAGGTGTCCAGCAACTCCGGATCCACCTCGTCCAGGCTCTTGAGCTGCTTCTTTTTCTTCGGCGCCGCATAATAGGAAATGGATTGGAAATCCAACGGCGGATGCTGAATCTTCGCCCAATCGGGCTCAGCCATGGTCAACCAGTGCTTGAACGCCTGCAGGCGTAACTCAAGCATCCACTCGGGCTCGTTTTTCTTCGCCGAGATCAAGCGGACCACGTCTTCGTTGAGGCCCGGCGGCACCACCTCGGATTCGATATTGGTTATGAATCCGTGTTCGTATCCGCCTCGGATCAGTTTGTCGACATTTTCAGGTGTCGCACTCATGAAATCACTCCAACCTGTGCAGCCGGCGACTCGCCAGCCTGGAAAACCATGCAGATCGCGTTGACACGCGCGTGCGGGCTATACCCGACTTCATTACTCAGCTATTCTATATACCTGAGCAAAACAATCAACATTTATTGTGGTGAGGAGATTTACGAGGCGGGCGATGGCATGCGCCGACGGTGGGACTCGTTATTATAAGAAAATCGGGCTTCATAGCCAAATTCCTGAAAAAAACTATGTGTAACTGAACGTTATGAGCAGCAATATCGACGAATTCTACATTCTGCGCGCGGAATCACCGGGCCGGATGCCGGGCGGAGATGACCGCGCCCCCGGGGGCTTCGTCAATCCGGGCGGCGTTCTCGGTCCCCTGGCTTCTGCGTTGCGCTTCGACACGCTGGAACAAGCGGAACGCTATACAGCCGATCACGACACCGGAAGTCACCGCTGGCTGATCCAGTTGTGCAGTCGCGAAAGGCGCGACACGGGCACGAGCGAGGGACTGCACCAACTTGTCGAGCGCATTATGGAGATTCCGCAGCCCTATCGCCGCAGTGCGTACAACTGGCTGCGCGGCAAGGACGTCCCGGCGCTTCTGCGACGGCAGGGCGAAGAGGTGTATCGGCGTCACCGCGATGTCCTGACGCAGCACGACATCGACATCAGCCGCCCCAGCGAAATCGTCCTGATGCGCCCCAAGCGAGGACGCCTCCCCATCAACACCGGTAAGGCTGGGCGCCGCGGTGGGCCGCGGCAATACGTGGCGCTACCCGCGCAACGGCCCAGCGCCGCACCCGTGCTGCGCGACGAGTCCTCCGAGGACGATTGATACCGCGGGCCTTAGAATCAGGTCCGGATACGTACGCGCCCCTGCATCGGAAAATTACGTACGCCTTGACGCCGGCGCAGATCCCGGCAAAGCAATTTGCCGGCCCGGAAACCGAAGCGAAACGATTTCCGCAGCTGTTCGGCACGGGTGATCTGGCCACCCTGCAGCGCGTGCAGAAATCCTGATCGGAAGCGCGCCTCGATGAGATTCGGCGGGATTTCCACGCCTACGTCGTCTGGTGCGGGATACACATATTGCATGCGAAAACCCTCCTCTTGACGCCAAAGCATGTTGACGACATCCGACATTTGAAACTTTAGTACAACGCCGCCATCGGCTGGCATTTGAACATTCAGCCGTCGCCACCATGCTGAGCCGGATGACACGATTGCTGACCAAACTCGCGGTATTGAGCGTACTCCTGCTCGCACTACCGTTATTGGGTCTGCTGGTCGCAGGGACATCCCCGGCGCCGTTTCTGCACCTGCCGCCCGTTCACGGCTTGGTGCGGCACGCCGGTTTTTCTCCGGCGGCGTTCGCTTTGCTGAGCGTGTTGGCAGGCCTGGCGCTGGCAGTTCCGATAACGCTGCTCGGCAAAGGACTCGCCAGGCGCGACCCCGCGGCGGGATCGCAGCGCCGCTTCCCTTGGTGGGGCTGGCCGGGCTTGTTGCTGACTTTCGGCAGCTGGACGATCGCCTGGAGCGACATCCCTTGGTTCGCTCCGGTCCGGCCATTCATATTTCCGCCGCTATGGCTCGGCTACGTGATCAGCATCAACGGTATGACCCACGCTTTGGGAGGACATGCTCCGTTGCTACAGAGGCCCCGAACCTTTGTTGGACTGTTTCCGCTGAGCGCCCTGTTCTGGTGGTATTTCGAGTATCTCAACCGCTTCGTCGAAAACTGGCATTACGTGGGAATCGCCGATCTCAGCGGCGCTGCCTACGTGCTCCACGCCAGCCTCGCCTACGCGACCGTACTGCCGGCAGTGGTTAGTACCACCGAATGGTTGTATGCGCTGTTTCTGCCCGGGCCGAGTGGCGCGAAGCTGCATGTGCGTGGGTCTTCGGGACGCTTCATGGCGGCGACGACGCTGGTAGCCGCAAGCGCCGCGCTGGCCGCCGTGGGAGTATGGCCGAACGAACTCTACAGCCTGCTGTGGGTGGCGCCATTGCTGTTACTGCTGGGGCTGCAAGGCATCGTTAGAGAACGGACCATTTTGCACGGCCTAGCGCTGGGCGACTGGCGGGGACTCTACCTTCCGGCGCTGGCAGCGCTGCAATGCGGGGTGTTCTGGGAGATGTGGAATTTCTACGCCGGCGCCAAGTGGATCTACAGCATTCCGTACGTGCAGCGCTACACGATATTCGAGATGCCGCTGCTGGGTTATGCCGGCTACCTGCCGTTCGGCATCGAATGTGCCGCCGTGGCTGCTCTGCTGGGCCCTGCGTTCAGCTTCAGTCCGCAGACCCGACCGTGATCTGCAGCAATCCTTACGCGTAGAAGCGCGTCGCGAGGATCACGACCGCGATCACCACAACGAGCAGGATTCCCCACATCAGCGACACCATCAAGCGGCTCATACCGCCGATGAAACGCCCGCCGGGTGATGCATCATGCTTGGATTGTTTCGTCATCGTGTTGGTTCGCATCCACGCAACATCGGCGCACACGCCGACTGCGGTCAGCCGCCTATTCATTGTAGCCGGTCCCGGTGCCTCGGGAATCACGCGCAAAAAAAGATTCGACCCCACGCGGCACTACCACTCGGCCCCTGGGCGTGACCGTGAATCTTCGCTTGTCGTCAGCCAGGTCGTGGCCGATGACAGCACCTTTGGGGATATGATTGTGTCGGTCCACAATGGCATTGCGTAGTTTGGCTTCCTGTCCGACGCACGTATAATCCATTACCACGCAATTCTCCAACTCCGCGCCCGCCTTGATCACCGCCTCCCGGCGCACGATGCAATTACGCAGTCGCGCGCCCCGTTCGACGATGCACGCAGCGCCAAACAAACAGTTCTCGATTTCGCCCCCCAGAATTTTCGCTGTCGGGCCTTGATAGTTGCTGGAAAAAATCGGCCACTGCGGATTGAAAGCATCGAAGTGCGGTTCTTCCCCGAGCACATCTAGGTGAGCATCGAAATACGCGTCGACGCTGCCAACGTCGCGCCAGTAGGCGAGCTCCTCGTAGTCTTTGATGCCCGGTACCTCGTTGGTGGCGAAATCGTAGGCGCAGACCTTGTGTGTGGTTGCCAGCCGCGGCAGCACATGGTGACCGAAATCGGTTTCGCCGCTGTTCTGCGCCTCGCGCAGGGCATCCACCAAGACGTCGGCATTGAACAAATAATTGCCCATGGACGCATAGGCCCGGGTTGGATCGGTGGGCATGGATTTAGGCTGATCGGGCTTTTCCTGGAATTCGCGAATGCGGCCGGTGTCATCAGTGACCAGCACGCCGAAATCGCAGGCTTGCTCTAACGGCACGGGCAGCGCGGCGACGGTGACGTCGGCGCCGTGTTCGCGGTGGTGCCAGATCATTTGCCGAACGTCCATCCGATACACGTGATCGGCGCCGAATACCACCACTATGTCGGCGCGGTGCATTTCGATTAGCGGCAAACTTTGATATACCGCATCGGCAGTGCCCTGAAACGCCCAAGCGCCCTCGTGCATCTGCGGTGGCACAACGGTAACGAATTGATCGGGCAGCAACGGCGACACCACCCAAGCTTTGCGCACATGCTCGATTAGGGACTGGGGTTTGTACTGCACCAGCAAGTAAATCGATCGGATGCCCGAATTGACCAAGCTGCTGAGGACGAAATCGACGATGCGATAGCGTGCTCCGAAGGGCACCGCCGGTTTGCATCTCTCCAATGTCAATGGCCGCAAGCGCGAACCTTCGCCGCCCGCCATGACTAAAGCAACAACGCGCTCGGCGTGTCTTCGCTCCTTCATCTGACTCCTCCTTGTCGTGCCAGTGTAGAGCAATGCGGCGGTTGGCACCGACGATTAATCGAGCAATAGCCACACCCGGTATGGGTGTAGCTCGAGCCTGCGGACCATTTCCATGCGCAGCGCCGGGCACGTGACGGGTCGAAGCGTGTGTAATTCAGTCGGCTTGATTATCGTTCTGGCGGGCGCTTCGCGGAGAAACCATTGAACCTCATCCTCGTCGGGCGGTACACAGACTTCGTTGAGTGAAATTGTCGGGTATCGTCGATTGCTCCGATCGGTTGCCGGAAGCGTGACTGCAGTGCATGAGGCCCGCAGAGGGTCGCCTCACACCGCAGCGGCAGACTTCCCCGGCGCGAAAAATGTCGGTCGATCATCCATACCAGGGCATACATGCCGGGCCCGGCTTCGGTGCGCAAGCGGCCCGCAGCTGGGTCAGCTCCGTCTCCAAGCCGAGCCGCCAGTGGTCCACGAACCGGTCCAATACCTCGATAAATTCCGGCTCGAGCTCGCGGCGGTTCACAACCAGATGTATCAACACGCAACCCCTCTCCTCACGTGCCGCGGTAACGCTCCATTGCAATGCACTTTCGCAGCTTGGCAGCGAAAACCGCACGCCGTGACGCAGCACCTCACGGCTGATCCGGAACTGACCCCAGGCGCAATAGATCTCGCCGCGCTCGCCTTCATCGACCAGCACCCTGTCGATGGATGCGCACAGACGCGCAAGATTCCCGATTGTGACGTAGCGCTGCAGGAGCGACGCCGGCGCGGCGGCACGCGCGGTGGCATAGAACTCCATGGGCGGTCTCCGCTGACGAGCCGACTTCGATAGTGCTGCACGCACTGCAATCTGGCAAGCAGACGGAAAGGTATCGCTGCATATAAGAAAACACTCATGTTCGACTTTCCGCGTTCTGCCGCACTACCCCAAGTATTCATTCAAGTCAATACACAGATTGCCGATATGTCGAGCAGAACGCCGCTGTTCGGTGGCCGGGCTACGTCCGGCGGCAGCGGCCCGAAACCAATCGGCACCTGATGAGGGGAACTTGCGATGAAATCGACTCACACTGCGCTGACCAAACTCGCGTTCGGCATTGCAATAGTGGTTGCAGCCGGCGCGGCCCATGCCATCGACTGCGAAACCGCCGCCAACCGCGCATCCGACCTTTATGCCGCCAAAGCAGCGAAAAACGAAGCGGCTTATGAATCGACCAAGAAAGCGATGAAAGGCGCCAGCGACGAAGCGAACATCTATCCGATGTTGATTCGCGCCGTCGACGAAGGTCTGTACAGCAGCCCGGACGCCATGCATAAGGCGGCGCTCAAATATTGCAGCCGCAAGCTCGCGGCCAAATGATCCGCTGACGCGATGCAGGGCGCGTGGCCAGATCGCAGGGATGCGTATGGGGCGGGCCGATCGTGAACGCGACAAGCGAACCTGATCGGACAGGGTGCACGAAACTGGACCACAAGCGAACCACGAAGGATAGGCAAATGAAGAACCTGGGATTGGCATACAAATTCATGATTCCATTGCTGGCGATCATGCTTGTCGCTCAGGGCGTCGGCATGGTGGTGATCTACTCCCGCAGCAGCGCCAAGCTGGAAGAGCAGCAGGCCGACACCTTGCAGCGCTTGCACGAAGAGCAAATCGTGGCGCAGCGCGAACGCATGAATTCCCTCCAGGCACGCGCCGATTTGATCGGCGAGTTTCTGAGCAAATCGGCAGTCGGCCCCATACTCTTCGACGACCAGGATGCGTTGACCAATCAACAGAAGAACGCCAAGTCCAACGGCATAGCCTATGTGTTGTTCCTGGGTCCCGACGGCAAGACACCGCTGGTGCAATCCGATTCTCAACCCGATCGTTCGAATTCGATCGAGAAGACTTACGATGTGGTATCGAAGGACAAGACCATCGGCAAAGTCGCGGTCGGCATCTCCAAAACGGACTATGAAGCGTTTGAAAAATCCAACCAGGCGGAAATCGATAAACTCGCCGCGGATATCACACACAAACGCGAGCAGGTCGGTTCCGAATTGCTGTTCGTCAATTTGAGCGCAGCGTTCGCGACCCTGGTCCTGGTCATCGCGGTGCTGATGCTGCTGTTCCGCAAGCTGGTCATCAAGCCGCTGCGCGATGGCAGCACCCTCATGCGCGAACTGGCGAGTGGCGAAGGCGATCTCACCGTACAACTGCCGGTTCCGAATCAAGACGAGATTTCCGCATTGCTCGCCGGCATCAATCAGTTCACGGGCAAGTTGCGCAGCATGGTGCAGGACATGGTCGAGTCAAGCCAGACCCTTTCCAGTTCCGCAGGCGAATTGACGGTGATGATGCAGGAGTCGGAATCCCGCATCGAACATCAGCAACACGAGACCAGTGCGGTCGCTGCCGCCATCACCCAGATGGCGTCCACGGTACACGAGGTCGCACGCAATACGGCCAACGCCGCCGAGGCGGCGCAGAAAGCAAACGACTCGGCCCGCAGCGGTCACTCCACCACTGAGCAGGCGGTCAAGGACATCAACACCCTGATCACGCGCATCGAGGACACCGCGACGGTCATCAACCGCTTGAATGAAGACGCAGATCAGGTCGGCAGCGTTCTGGAAGTCATCCGCGGGATCGCCGAACAGACCAACCTGCTGGCCTTGAACGCCGCGATCGAAGCCGCCCGCGCCGGCGAACAGGGTCGCGGCTTTGCCGTCGTCGCAGACGAAGTGCGCACGCTCGCAGGCCGCACCCAGCAGTCGACCGAAGAGATCCGCGACATCATCGAGAAACTCCAAAACGGCTCGGTCAGCGCCGTCGAAGCGATGAACACCGCCCAGCAGTCCGGTCAACAGGGAGCTCAACAGGTGCATTCGGTGGCCGTGGCGCTGAACGAGATCCGCAGTCTGGTGCAGCAGATCAACGACATGAACACCCAGATCGCCAGTGCCACCGAGGAGCAAAGCGCGGTGGCCGAAGAGATCAGCAACAATATTGCGCGGCTCAACCAGATCGGTCAGGAGAACGCTGCCAGTTCCGCGGAATCGGCACAGAGCAGTGTCAACCTCGCCGGTGTCGCCCAGCATCTGCACGAAGTAGCGAGCATGTTCAAGGTCTGACGACCAGGTCCGACCAAGCCCTCCGCTCCCACGGGACGGAGGGCTTTTTTTTGCTCGTCGACTCGATGGCACTTGGACTAGGCTTGCCGGAAGCACTCGCATACACATGGCCCGTCGAAAGAACGCGCCTATAAAGTACATTCGCTAACCGGGAGACATTCGAAATGGGGCTGCAACTGGGCGGAAATGAACGCGGCAAGGTGGAGCTGCGCTTGAGCATGGCCAATCGCCACGGCCTGATTGCGGGCGCAACCGGTACCGGCAAAACGGTCACCCTGCAAGTGCTGGCGGAGGCTTTCTCGCGTAACGGCGTACCGGTATTCATGGCCGATGTCAAAGGCGACCTTTCCGGTCTGGCCCAGGCAAATGACGCCGGTGAGCGCATCCGTGCGCGAGTCGAACAGCTGGCCATCGGCGGCTACCAGCCCCGCGCCTATCCCGTCGTACTTTGGGATCTCTACGGGAACCAGGGACACCCGCTGCGCACCACGGTCTCCGATGTCGGACCATTGCTGTTCGCAAGCCTGCTGCAACTCAACGCCACGCAGACCGCGGTGCTGCAGGCGGCATTCCGGATCGCCGACGACCAAGGATTGCTGCTGCTCGATCTCAAAGATCTACGCGCGCTTCTGAGCTGGGTAGGTGACAACGCCAGGTCGATGAGCAGCGAGTACGGCAATATCAGCAATGCCAGCGTCGCCGCCATTCAGCGCGGCCTGTTGTCCTTGGACTCGGAAGGCGGCGCAGCGTTTCTCGGCGAACCGGCATTGGATCTCGACGATCTGATGCGTACGGATTTTTCCGGCAACGGCGTCATCGGCATTCTCGATGCCACGGCTTTGATGTCGCGCCCGAAGCTCTATGCAATTTTCCTGCTGTGGTTGATCGCCGAGCTGTTCGAAAACCTGCCGGAAGTCGGCGACCCCGAAAAGCCGCGGCTGGTGTTTTTTTTCGATGAAGCGCATTTGTTGTTCGACCAGGCGCCCCCGGCACTACTCGAACGCATCGAACAAGTCGTGCGATTGATTCGTTCCAAAGGCGTTGGGATTTATTTCGTAACCCAAAACCCGCTGGACGTACCGGACGCCGTACTGGGACAACTAGGCAACCGGGTGCAGCACGCGCTGCGCGCGTTTACGCCCCGGGACCGAAAAGCGGTTCGCGCCGCGGCACAAACATTTCGCGAAAATCCGGCGCTGGATACCGAACAGGTCATAACCGAGCTCGGCGTAGGCGAAGCCTTGGTGTCAGTATTGAATGAAAAAGGCGTGCCGACGCCAGTCGAGCGCATTCTGATTGTGCCGCCGGAATCGCGTATCGGACCGTTAAGCGCCGCGGAGCGCAGCGAACATTTGCGACGCTCGCCCTTAGCGGGACGTTATGACAACGCATTGGATCGGGAATCGGCGTATGAAGTGCTCAAGAACCGGGCCGCAGCCGCGGCTCAGCAAGTGGCGCCGCAACCCACCGCCAAAGCCGGTCCGCGTCAGACGATGCTGGAGGCGATGGCAAGCAGTGCCATGCGCTCCATCGGCAGCAGCCTCGGCCGCCAACTGGTGCGCGGCTTGATGGGTTCGCTGCTCGGAAAAAAGCGTGGGCGCTGAAGCGCCCACGCTGTTTAGCCCGAAATCGGGCGTGCTGCGACCGGTTCCCACCTCATTTCTGCGGCGACTGCCCGGTGTTCGGAAATTCCTGCTCGAAGGCGCTGAACTCCGATTGATCCACGGCACCGTCGGAGTTGCGATCGGCGCGCTGGTAATAACCGAAAACGCGATGGTTACGGGCTTCGTCGTGGCTGATATAACCGTTGTGATCCTTGTCCAGACTTCGGAAACGCGCCTGGGAATCCGTAGTGGCAGCGGTATCCGCGGCTACTGCTGCCATGGGTAACAACAGTGCGGTGATGGCGATAGCGATCTTGTACATGACTCGTCCCTCCTGCGTTTCCGTGGCCGCGGGTGTCGCTGGCATAACGCGCTAATGCAGCAAACGTCGGGGTGCGGGCAACGGGAACGATTCAGACGATATGGATCCAACGGCACCCGTGAAAAAGGGCTGGCCCCGGAGGGCTCGATGAGAGTCGGCGGCGTCAGTCCTGACGCTCCGAATTCTAGCGGAGCGCAACGCAGACGCAAGATTGGCGTCAGTCAGACGCCGACCGCTTCGAAGGGAGCGGAATCCGGCGGCCCGGCGGCGAACAGGAACACCGGCTTGCTTGCGGCGCTCGGATAGCGCGGTATCGCGGCCAGTTGACTGCAAACCGTGCCGAATCCGTTGACCAGGGCAAAGTTCGGGGCCGTGGCCGGGTCGCCCGCGCCACCGGGAATCTCGCGGCTGCCCAACAGCGCCTGCCAGGCTTGCCAATCGCCGGCGGTTGGATCCGGCACCGTTGCCTGCGCGAATTGCGGGCGGTAGGCGCTGATACGCGGCGCGGAAACATCATCGAGATCCCGCGCCGTCAACATGTGCAATCCCGGCGCCACCGGTTGGGAAGCGATCTTGCCGAGGCCATCGTCCCGATGGCACAACCAATGCCCGGTCACGGCGTCACCCACGAACAAGTTGAAACCGCGGTAAGCATCAGGATCCGATTCCGCCAGCGCCGAAGCGGCTTCGGATGCTTCAGCGTGGTCCAATGCCTCCAGCACCAGTTCGCCGCGGCTGCGCTTGTGCTGCGCGGGCCCGAGAGAGCCCTCGCGATTGGTGACCACCGCTACCAGGCCGTGATCGTTGATCCCGAACCAGGAACCGCCGCCGACACGGTCGATGCCCGCGGTCACCTCCGGTCGATCCGGCCAGTGGCGGCCCGGCGCCGACCACGTGCGGCCGCTCATTTCATCCCGATTGCCGGCGACCAGCAACGGCCAGGCGTGGCCCGGCCGACGTAGAATGACTAAGGTGCACATGGCGCCACCCTAGACCAGTTCGGCGCGCGCCGCCATCCACCGACACTGCGCCGGGGGCATGGCCGCAAAACAATCTGTTAATCTAAAGGAAAAGGACATATCGATACGAGGCCGAACATGACCGATGAACGTCTACCTGAAATCAAACTCGACCCGGACGATCTGTATCGGGAAGAACTGTTCACCGACCGCCGCGCCGGTACCCTGCGGCGCCTGACGCCGATCACGGCGGATGGCGGCGACGACCCTGGGCGCGCCGTGTCCTATGTAGGCGATGCCCAATTGATGACGCCCGTCGGCGCGTTGCCGCTGTCGTTCGAAATTCCGGCACAATCGTTGCGCGAAGCACTGGAAAAATATCCGGACGCGGCCCGAGGGGCCATGGAACGGGCCATCGAAGAACTCAAGGAAATGCGGCGCGAAGCCGCCTCTTCCATCGTGATTCCCGAAATGGGAAGCGGCGGCGGGCCGGGAGGCATTGGCGGCGGCAAGATCCACATGCCGTAGCGCAAGCACGGTGGGAAATACGTCAGGCGCGATCGGCGGCCGCGCTGGCCGGCACGGGCAGTAGCGCTGCGGTCGCCAGGTACAACACCAGCGCGTTGAGCACGTGCCAACCGAAATGGGTGCCGGTCGGAAACGCGGCGCAAAGGCTGCGATCGACAGTCCGCAGCACTAGCGCGGCACTGAACGCGCACGCCGCCATCAGCAACAACTGACCGCGGCGGCGATCCCGCGTCAATGTCACTGCGCAGATGAACAACAACGCTATCCAGGTTGGAAAATAGAACACCGAACCGTTCATAAAGCCCGGTGGCAGGAGCAGCTGCAGGCCGATATTGAGCGCGTTGTAGATCAGCAGCCATACCAGCGCCGCGCCCGCGCCCATGGCGGCGATGCGGATCAGGAAGCTCAGCAGAAATACGTTGATGAATAAAAGAATCGGGACGAAGTCAGCCCACTGCGACCATGGCGCGCGCAACGTGTGCCAGAGAAAACTGCCCACACCCACGGCGGCGGCCAGGAGTGCCAGCAACCACACGTCGCGCCAGCGCCGTGGGTCTCCCTGGCGCAACAGGCGCAACACGATCAGTCCGGCCACGATCACGAACGCCGCATTGCTCCACGCGTTTAACGGCTCCGCCCAAAAACCGCTACCACTACGTTCGCAATATAAAGCAACCGCGACCATCTGACTCAGTTCATCACGGACGCGTGTAGACCTGGGTCAACCAGATTACTGTGTGCCGCTGATACTGCTTGCGAAAACCGGCTTCTTCGATCCAGCGCTCGATGCGTAACGGATCATGCACGTAGGGGCGAAAATCCGAGCCCACCAGGCGCAGCAGCAACGCGCCAACGGCGACCCCGAACCGTACGTACCAGCGGTCCCGGGGATAGGTCAGTCCGTAGACGCGCCCCGTCTTGGCCAGCGACCGGTGCACCAGACCATCGGCATCCGGATAACAGCACACGACCTTGTCGAGCACCGTGACTTGCGCCGGCGGCAACTGCTGGTCCAGTTCCATGAAATCGCCCTGCACATATTCCACCCGATCCGCCAGCCCGCGCTCCCGGGCCCAGCCTCGCGCCTCCTCGATCATGCGCGGCGCGAGGTCGATGCCGACCGCGCGTGAAGCACCTCGCTCCAACATGGTTTGATGGAAATGTCCGACGCCGCTGCCGATCTCCAGCACGGTGGCGTCGACGTAACCCGCCTGCCGCAGACCGGTCATCAATTGTTCCTGGGATGCTTCGAAACCGCGGCGTTGGAAACGCTTGCGGTAACGACGTGCGAACAGAGAAAACACTTTGCCGGCGGAATTGGAATGGGGGCAACAACAGGGCATGGCGCAACC
This sequence comes from uncultured Gammaproteobacteria bacterium, assembly GCA_963849825.1. Lineage (GTDB taxonomy): Bacteria > Pseudomonadota > Gammaproteobacteria > JASBUN01 > JASBUN01 > CAVXJN01. The sequence continues at coordinate 556,773 of CAWKIK010000003.1, forward strand.
GTATCCTTCGAAAAAATGGCTAGTCCCGCGGCGCTGTGGCAACGAGCCGCGCATCCGGTCCCACCTTGCGCCAACCAGCTTGCCACTTGCAAGCCTTGGCACGGCGTCAGCGCTGATCCGCGACCGCTTTTCCCGACAGGAACCATGCCGGCAGAAAGGCGCCTGCGGCATACAACGGGGCGGGATTGCCTGGCCGGTTGAGCCATACCGCGACCGCGAACTGTCGCGCCGCGCCGTCACGCACGGAGGGCAATTCGGTCCGCCACGGCGTTGCGTCCACCGCCACCCGGGACCATTTCAGCACCACGAAATCGTGGCGGGTATGACGGCCACGATTTTCGCCCGCGTCGATGTCCGACTCCAGACCCATACCCAATAACGCCACATTGAGAATCAGCGACTGTGACGTTGGGGCGGCCGGGCGCGCTTGCATGCTGCCATCCGCCGCCAGGGTCACCAGTAGACCGGATACTGCGGTGCCCGACAGCTTGCCGCCGGGCCAGTGCGAACGCCATTCCCTGCCGTTGACCACGAACGCGGGCGTGTACACAGTGGCCAGACGGCCACTGGCGGCATAGGCACGCTGACGCGCGGAATATCCAGGATCGGCGAACCGATCCTTCCAGCCCAGGTAATCCCAATAGTCGACATGGAATGCGAGCGGGATGTATCGATGCCACAACTGTGAATCTTCGGCGTACGCATTCAAGCGGGCTTCCGCGGGGGGACAACTACTGCAGCCCTGGGACGTGAACAGTTCGATCATGGTTGGCGTTCGGCCGGTGGCACCGAAGTGCAGCTCTTCGCCGGACGCCAGCAGCGGCAAACAATATAAAATCGCCGCGATGGCGACTCGCAACGCATTCATGGGCGCACCCACACTGATTCCCTAGCGTTTCGGACAACTGGCGCGGGCACAGGTTCCGCGCGCGAGCGGCAATCGAAAACGCAGCCAGGACGGGGATTTCCTCCGCCGCCCAATTATTCGATCAAGGCTTCCTTGGCGAGCCGGGTAAGACGCTTGATTTCCCGTTCCCGCCGCGCGGCCTGTGCGCGGGAATGGGCGCTCTCCTGATATACGATCCGCACCGGACGCCGCGCACGCGTGTACCGGGCGCCGAGTCTGGAATCGCTATTGTGCTCGCGTTCGCGGCGTGCCGGATCGGTCGTGATGCCGGTGTACAAGCTGCCGTCCGCGCAGCGCAATATATAGACGTACCAATCGTTCACCAACGCGGACTCTCTGCTACCGTACCGTTTATCCCGATCTATTCGTGCACGAAACTCTTGATGATGTAGCCGCCTGACTTTTCGTCGTACTCCAATTGCAACAGCTTTCGGGCCTGCGCTTCTTCCAGCAGCTGACTGAAAGTGCGGAAACCATGGTAGGTTTCGTTGAAGCCGGGCTTGCGTCGTTTCAGCGCCTGCTTGACCATCGAGCCCCAGACTTTTTCCTCTTCGCCGCGCTCTTCCATCAAGTCTTCGACCGTTTCCAACACCATGTCGAGCGCTTCCTGTTTCTTCTCGTCTTCTGCCGGCGTCACATTCTTGGGGGCCGCTTTTTTGGTCTTGGCTTTGCGCTTTGCTTTACGCTGCTTTTCCGATTCCCGCGCCAAGTCGTCGTAGAAAATGAATTCGTCGCAATTGGCGATCAGCAGATCAGAAGTCGAGCTCTTAACGCCGACCCCGATGACGACCTTGTTGTTCTCTCTCAGCTTGCTCACCAATGGCGAAAAATCGGAGTCGCCGCTGATGACCACGAAAGTATCGACGTGGGACTTGGTGTAGCAAAGGTCCAACGCGTCCACCACCATCCGTATGTCGGCGGAGTTCTTGCCCGACTGGCGCACATGCGGAATCTCGATCAGTTCGAACGCCGCTTCGTGCATGGCGGATTTGAATTCCTTGTAGCGTTCCCAATCGCAATACGCCTTTTTGACGACGATATTGCCCTTGAGCAGCAAACGTTCGAGTACCTTCTGAATATTGAAGGCTGCGTACTTGGCATCGCGCACGCCGAGCGCAATGTTTTCGAAGTCGCAGAACAGAGCCATATTCTGCGTGTTGTGTTGTATCGCCATATTGTTATCCGTTGTAGTTGGCATCAATTCAATGCGGCCCGGAAACCAAGTCGCAACTGCTTGCACGCGGACTGTAGCGCCATGCCGCACAGGCGTCCAGAATCGGCCCTGCCTCACGGATCGGCGGCGAACTCGGTCGCCTTACACCGGTGGCCCGGAAAGGTCCAGATCCCGATCCCAGTACGGTTCGCCCGCAAACCGCTGCGCGAGGAAATCCACGAAGGCCCGCACCCGCTGCGACAGATGTCGGGCCTGCGGATAGACGGCATATGCGGTGGTGCCGCGCCAGCGATAGTCGCGCAACACCGGCACCAGCTCACCGCGGGCCAATGCCCGGTAGACGATGAACGTCGGCGATTGCACCAAACCCAACCCCGCCGCGGCCGCTGCACACAGTTGATCGCCGTTGTTGCAGCGCATGGACTCCGCAACCCTCACATGGCCTTCGTTGCCGGCGGCGTCGGCGAAATGCCAGCGCGAAGGTTCGGAGACATTGCTGTATACCAGGCAGCGGTGGTGCGCCAGATCGCCAGCTACGTGCGGTGTACCGAATCGGTCGAGGTAATCCGGGCTGGCGCACACCAGAGCCCGTATCGGTGCCAACCGACGTGCCACCAGGGTCGAATCGGGCAGTTCGGCGATACGGATACCGACGTCGACACCTTCCGCCAGCAGGTCGATCTGGCGGTCATTGAAATCGAGATCGAATTCCAATTCCGGATGCCGGCAGGCGAAATCGTCGATCGCCGGCCCCAGGTGCAGGAGGCCGAAGGACATCGGCGCCGCCACCCGCAGCCGGCCGCGCAAATTGCCATGGGCCTCGGACACCGCGCGCTCCGCCTCGTCCAGATCGGCCAGGATACGGACGGCCCGCTCATAGAAACCGCGACCGGTGTCGGTCAGACTCAACTTGCGTGTGGTGCGACGCACGAGCTGGACGCCCAAATGTTCTTCAAGGTCCGTCAAGCGCCGGGAAACCGCTGATTTTGCCACTTCCCAGCGCGTGGCCGCCCCTGTGATGCTGCCCGCGTCGACGATCCGGACAAAATTCTGCAATAGCGCGAATTGGTCCATCTATTGTTCTCAAACAAAGCACAGTATATTCAAATTATGGGTGTTTATTCTCTACCGGACAACTGCCAAGATCGTTGCCATGGTCGCCAAGGCCCAACCAAACGTAGGAGTAGCACCATGAGCCGTATGAATCCCTCACCGATTCGCGTTTTGCGCGTCGATGCCAGTCCCCGGCAGTCGTCCATTACCCGCTCCCTGGAGGATGCGCTCATCGCCCGGCTGCAGCAGCTGCACGGCGCAATCGAGGTCACTACCCGCGATGTTTCCGAAGGCATGGAATTCGTCGATGACGCCTGGATCGGCGCCAACTACACCGGCGAAGCCGAGCGGGATCCCGCCCAACAGGCGCGTCTTGCTTTGTCCGACGAACTGGTCGATGAGTTGTACGCGGCGGATGTTCTGGTGATCGGCGTGCCGGTATTCAACTTCGGCGTTCCGGCCGCTCTGAAAGCCTGGATCGATCTGGTGGCGCGGGTGCAACGTACGTTCCGCTACACTGACAACGGCCCCGAAGGTCTGCTGGGCGGACGCAAAGCCTATCTGGTATTTGCCTCCGGTGGCGTCGGGTTGGGCAGCGAGATCGACTTTGCCTCCAGTTACATGCGTCACGTATTGGGCTTTCTCGGTATTCGGGAGGTGGAAATCATCGCCGCCGAGCGTGTCGCAATCGACCGCGATGCCGCCATGGAACGTGCCCGGGCTGCCATCGAAGCCCTGGACTCGCAGCGGAATGCAGCTTGAGTTGTCCTTTCCAACGAGGATCGAAGTCATGAACACACGCAACGTTTCCCAAGTCATCCGCGCCCAGGCAATGAGCGAGGGCGCTGGGGTGACTGTACATCGCACGATCGGCACGCAGGCACGGCGCCATCTCGACCCGTTCCTGATGCTGGATCATTTCTCCAGTGACAACCCGAACGATTACATCGCCGGGTTTCCGGATCACCCGCACCGCGGCTTCATTACGGTGACCTATATGTTGGACGGGCACATGCTGCATCGCGACAGCATGGGTAACCGGGGTGATTTGCGAGCGGGAGGCGTGCAGTGGATGAAGGCAGCCAGCGGCGTGATTCACTCCGAAATGCCGCAGCAGACAGAAGGACTGATGCGCGGTTTTCAGCTGTGGATCAACCTGCCGGCCAGGGAAAAGATGAGCGACCCCGCCTACCAGGAGTTCTCACCGGAAGCGATTCCCGTCCTGGATCAGGGCGAGGTTCAGGTGCGCTTGCTCAGCGGCGAGTACGCTGGCGAGCGTGGGCCCATCGACGATCCCAACACCGACGCCCGCTATTTACATGTCACGCTCGCCGCCGAGGGACGCTTCAACTATCCGGTCCCGGCCGGTCATACTGCCTTCGTGTACGTTTTCGAAGGCAGCGCGCGAATCGGCGATACCGGCTTGGCGCAACACCACCTGGCGGTCCTCGGAGACGGCGATGCAGTTTCGATCGATGCCCAAGCCGAAGGCGCCGAGTTCATTCTGGTCGCGGGGCGACCGCTGCACGAGCCCATCGTGCAGTACGGCCCGTTCGTCATGAACAGTCAGGACGAAGTGGAGCAAGCGTTCGCGGACTTTCGCGATAATCGCTTGGTGCGCAAGAAAGCCGATATGATCGGCGCCTGATGTCTACGGGGCCCGGTCACGGCTGTGCCGATTGCGGGACGGTCGCCGTGTTGCGGCTCGTGAGCCGACGCCACAGCGGCCGGCCCGCCAATACCGCGAATACCGGCGCACCTGCGATCAAGTACCAATAGAAGGTCACGAATCGCCACACCAGAATCGCGGCCGCGGCAACCGCCGTACCCAACTGCGGCGCCAGCAGTAGGGTGCTGCTGGCCTCCGCACCGCCGCTGCCGCCCGGCAGCAGGGCCGCTTGGCCCGCACCCAATGACAACATTTGCACCAGAAACGCATAGGGCCAGCTCAGATCGCCGCCCAACGCGCGCACCACCAGAAACAGAACGCTGTAACGCAACAGCCAGTGCCCGGCGCAGAGCAGATAGACGCCGAACAATCGCGTGCGCGAATAGCTGCGGATCAAAACCAGTGAATGGCGAAATTCGATCGCCCGGCGCGCCAACTGGCGCCGGGTGCGCGTTGACACCCGCAGACGATGCAACAACCGACCCGCCAACAGCAGCGCCTTGCGGTAAAACCGCATCACCGTCAGTACCACCGCCAAGCCGCCGAGCACCAAAACCGCCAGCATCACCAATTGCCAGACCACGCGCAAATCCTGGGGCGCAAACAACCAGTACAGGCTCAAACCAATCAGTGCAGTGAGAAAGAACAATAGATCCATGAGTTGGTCGGCCGCGTACAAGGCAACGCTCTGGCTCGCAGTCATACCGCGGCGCGACAACAGGAACGCATACGTCACCGGACCGCCGGCGCCGCCGGGCGTCGCACAGATCGCAAACTCCGACGCCAAAACGGTGGCCAGCGCCCGGCCTTGGGCGAGCCGCGTGCCCATGCCCCCGGCCAGCAGTCGTACCCGGCCGGCGTTCAGATTCCAGCCGATGAAAACCATGCCCAGCAGCAAAAACAATTGATCGAGTGGATAGTCGCGCAGCAACACCAGCGCCTTGGTACCGCCGAGGAAGACCGGCAGCCCGACGCCGATCCCCAGTCCCAGCAAAGCCAGGACCCCATAGCGCAAACTCACGCCATTTGCTCCAGCCAGTCGAACTTGGTGATGGGCCTGCGGGTTGGCAGCAGCGACAGCAGTGTATCGAACCAGAACTGGCGTGACGACGCATAGGCCATATCCACCGGATGCAAGCCCAGGCGCAGCAACGGCGCGTCGCGCTGGGTACGGATACGGCGTTGGTTCCAGAGCCGGGAAACTTTACGACGCCAGGCGCTGCGGGCGCTCCATACCAGCGAAGGCGCCGCGAGGGCGGCGAAATCCGGCAGCCGCAGCAACGCAGTGGGGTTGGAGGTATAACGGAAGGGATACTCCTGCAGTACCCGCGCAGCGTCGGGACCGAGCAGCCACGCCGGGGCCACGAATCCTCCCAGCGGCCATCCAAAGCCTTGGAACAGCGCCATGCCCCGATCGAGGCGCGCACGCATTTCGGCTTCGGTCAGCCGGTACATCTCGCCCTCGTGGGTATAGATACGGCGCATGAAATATTCTCTGGGCGTGCGCGGCGGCGCACCGTCGTCAGCGTGATAATAGCCGTGCATCACCAGTTCGTCGCCGCGCGCCAGACGCCGGTCCATGGCCGCGACGAATGCCGGATGTCGGGCCAGATGATCGCGATGGTGAAAGTCCGGCACCACCAAAAGCGTCAACGGAACATTGCCGAGCGCATCGACGCGCTGTACGAAATCCCGGTACAACGGCCACGTCGACGGTGCGACGTCGTGAAGCACGATACTGAGCGCGTGCGTACGTTCAAGCATTGACCGCGGCCTGCAGAGGCACATCGCCGCACAAGTCGCGATAATGGCCGAGCAAGGAGGGCAGCACCCGGTCCCAGGCGTAATGGTTCTCCACGTGCCGGCGAGCCAGGCGGCCCATCTCGGGAAATCCATCGGCGAACAACGCGCGCACCGACTGCGCTATGGAATCCGCACACCGGGGCACTGCCAGCAAGCCGGTGCCCGGCACCACCAGTTCCGCAACGGCGCCGGCGCGCACGCCGACTACCGGCAGACCGCTGGCCATGGCTTCCAGGATTACCAGTCCGAAGGTTTCCTGATCCCCGGCGTGCAGCATGGCGTCGCTGCTGGCCATGAGGCGAGCCAGTTCCGCTTGCTCGATGAAATGATCCAACACCGTGACATTGGCGGGCGTGCGGGTCGGCATGTGCGAGCCGACCAGGAGGAGATGATAGTTGGGGCCGAGAAACTGCATGGTTCGCAACAGCAGGGGAACATGCTTTTCCCGCGAACCGCGCCCGGCAAAAATCAGTAAACGGGCGTTGTCCGGGATCCCCAGACGAGTGCGGGCCTGCGGGTCGGCGAGACGGGGATGAAACTGCTCGGTGTCGACCCCCAGCGGCTGAACCTGGACCCGGTCGACGCCTAGCCGTTCCAATTTATCGGCCATTACCCGCGACGGGGCCAGGACCCGGTCGAAGCGCCGGTACAAGCGCCGCACGTAGGCATCCAACAGCGGGTCGGTCCAACGCCCGGCGCGTGCACCGACCAGTCGCGGCAGATCGGAGTGGTAAAAACCGATCACGGGCACGTCCATGGCCCGGCCCGCAGCCACCGCGGCCCAACCGAGCCGGTAGGGATCCCCCGCTTCGATCACATTGGGGCTCAGCTCCCGGAGCATCTCCACCCATGGGCCTCCGCGGAGCGGAAAGCGGTAACCCTGGCTGAAGGGGATCGAAGGCGCCGGCAGGACACAGATTCCCTGGTCGCACGCCCGTTGCGCACCAGGAACCAGCAGGCTGTGCCGAACACCGGGCTGGCGCCGCAACCAGGCGCGTTTGGCGCCCAGGTAGGTGCGGACCCCGCCGCTGGCGGGGGCATAGAACATGGTGATGTCGGCTAGGTGCATAGGAGAAAACGTTCACTCTAGATCGTTTTTATTGGGTACACATTCGGTGAAGCCCCGATGAAACGGCATGAAACGGTTTCGGCTGTGGTCCATTGCGTCATCTGTGCGACTGCGGATTCCGACAACATGGGTATAGATCATCCGTGAACCGTCGCGTAGGGCAAGCCAACGCTGGCGACCGATTTGGTACACTGCCTGAATTTCACCTTGGCGGCAAAACGAGCTGTGCATGAAAGCATCTCCGGTCCTGTTCATGGGCATCGTCCTCACCTGTGCCAGCGCCGGCGCCGACGAGCCGGCACCCTTGTGGGAATTCGGCATTGGCGCCTACGCGCTGTCCGTTCCCGCCTATCGGGGCTCGGAGCAGCGCCAAGCGTACCTGCTCCCGCTACCTTACTTCCAATTCCGTGGCGACCGGTTGCGCTGGGACCGCGACGGCGGTCGCCTGCGGGTACTGGGCGGTGGGCGTGTGCGCTTGGACTTGAGCCTCGCCGCCAGTCCGCCTTCTGACAATGACCCGGACAGTCCCCGCCGGGGCATGCCGGACCTGGATCCAACCCTGGAATTCGGGCCGCAACTACAGTTTTTGCTGGGTCAAAGCGCCTCCAGACAGAACACTTGGACCCTGTCGTTACCGCTACGCAAAGTCGTAGTCGTCGATCATGCCAAGCTGCGCTCGGCGGGCTGGATGTTCGCACCCTATATCCAGTACGAGCATCGCGATCGCTGGAAAACCACCGTCTCCGCAGGTCCGATGTTTGCCACTCAACCGTACCACGATTATTTTTACCAGGTGGACAACGCGTACGCCGGCACCGGCCGGCCGGCCTATGATGCCGAGGCTGGTTACAGCGGCAGTCGCATCACGCTGGGCATCAGCCGGCGCGTGGATCGTTATTGGTTCGGAGCTTTTGCGCGCTACGACTATTTAGGTGGTGCTACCTTTGCCGACAGCCCGCTGGTGACGACCGACCATTCCTTTATGTTTGGCGCCGGCGTAGCCTGGATATTCGCCGAGTCGAAGCGCGCTGCTACGGCACCGCCCACCTGGTAGCAACAGCGCCTGGCAGTGCGTATGGCCGGTAGGCATTATTGCGGTTTGCCGCTCTGCGGGTCGGGTTGCGGCTCGTTGTGGCTACCGCCCGCGCCATCGCCGGCGGATTCCATGGCGGCGATTTCCGCACGATCCAACACACCGTCGTGATTACGATCTGCGGTCTTGAATTTTTCAATTCCGACCAATCGCGCTTCCTGTTCGCTGACCACGCCATCGCCGTTGCCGTCCGCTTTCTTAAACGTGACATCGCCCGCGTTGCCGGTGGTATCGCCACCATAAGCGCCGCCCCGCTCGCCCGGCGCCGCGAATGCGCTGGCGGCAGAAAATACCGCCACGAACAGTAACATTGCGCGCGTACCCATCGGCCAACCCTCCTTGTTAAACTGCCAAATCACTACCAGTGTAGCGCCGCCAGCACGTCTTTCTAACTTTCTCAATCCGCCTGCACCGGGCCACGGCCTTGTTTTTTCTCGCCTTGGCGGCGCTTGGCCTGCATGCGCCGCTCCCGAGCAGCCTTTGACGGTTTGGTCTTACGGCGTGCCTTGGGCGGATTAGCGGCTTTTCGCAACAGCGCCAACAGGCGCTCGCGCGCGTCCTCGCGATTGCGCTCCTGACTGCGAAAGCGCTGCGCGCTGATCAGCAACTCACCGTCCTTGGTCATGCGATTGCCGGCGACCTCCTTGAGCCTGGCGCGGACCGCCTCGGGAAGCGACGGCGAATGCGCGGCATCGAACCGCAACTGCACCGCAGTGGCTACTTTATTGACGTTTTGGCCGCCCGGTCCAGACGACAGGATAAATCGAAATTCCAGTTCGGCGTCCGGAATTCGGATCTCTGACGATACATACAACACAGCGGCTCCAGGATCGGCTCAGCACGTGGCGGATGCTACCGAAGCAACCGCGAGCACGCTATGATCGCGCGATGAGCCCCACCATGACAAACGCGCGGCTGCTCGACGCCGAAACCGCTGCGTTTATACAACGTTCGGTTTCCATCAATATTGCCGCCCGGCACCCCGGCGGCCGCCCCGCGGTCAGCCGCGCTTATGGCTGTGTGTTGTCCGCCGACCGGCGCCAAGTGGTACTGTTCGTGCCGCGCGAACAAGCCGCGGCGGTACTCGAAGGCATTGCAGCCAACGGTGTTGTGGCGGCAGTGTTCAGCCGCCCGACCAGTCATCGGACCCTGCAACTCAAAGGTACGGACGGGCGGATCGAGCCGTGCTGCGCCGATGACCGCCAACAGGTCACGGCTTATCTGGAAAGCCTCGGCGCGGAACTGCGCCAGCTCGGTCACGACACGCCCTTCATTGCCAGCCTGCTGGCCGCAGCCGAGCAGACGTTGCTGCGGGCGTGCTTTACGCCGTCGGCGGCATTCGAACAAACGCCGGGCGTCAACGCCGGGAGACCTTTGAAACCATGACCGTGCGGCTGGATAGCCTGCGCAGTTGTTTCGAAGGCGCCATTCCCGCCGTGATCGCCACCCTGGCCGCCGATGGTATGCCGAATGTCGCTTACCTGTCCCAGGTCCACTTTCTGGACAATGAACACGTGGCATTGTCGTTTCAGTTCTTCAACAAGACGCGCGAGAACATCCTCGCCAATCCGAATGCGATGGTACAGGTGGTCGATCCCGACGACGGCAGACAATATCGGCTGACCTTGGAGTATCTACGCACCGAAACGCAGGGCCCGCTGTTCGAACGCATGAAGGCGCGTCTGGCTGGAATCGCATCCCATACCGGCATGAGTAAAATATTCCGTCTGCTGGGCGCGGATGTGTACCGCGTACTCGGTGTACAGGGCGCGGACGATCTGGCGGAGAAAAAACAGGTCCCGGCCAACACCATGCTGTCGGCATTGCGGAATTGCACCGAGCAGCTCGGCCACTGCCACGATCTGGAACACTGGATCGACACTTTGCTGCAAAACCTACAAAGCGCCTTCGGCATCGAATACGCGATGGTCATGATGTACGATGCCCCGGGCGATCGCGTGTATACCGTGGCCAGTCTCGGCTACGCGGTGTCCGGTGTCGGTTCCGAGATTCCCATCGGGGCCGGGATCATCGGCGTCGCGGCTCGCGAACGGACCCCGATCCGCATCAACTACATGACCAGCGACTACAATTACGGCCGCGCGGTACGGGCCAGCCTCGAATCCGGCGGCAGCGGCCGGGCGCCCGAGTTGGAATCCGAAATTCCGTTTCCCGGGCTCGACCCTCCCAACAGCCAACTGGCAGTGCCCGTGGTCCAAGGAGGCGAGCTGCTCGGCGTCTTGTACGTCGAAAGTACCGAGGAATCGCGCTTCGATTATCAGCACGAAGATGCACTCACCACCCTGGCCGCGCATCTGGCATTGGCGATCCGCGTCGGCCAACAGGCAATTGCCGCGCCACCGACACCGACCGAACCGGCGCGCGTTCCGAAGCGCATCCAGGGCGCGCCGGTTACGATCCAACGCTACTGCGCCGACAACAGTGTATTCATCGAACAGGACTACCTGATCAAGGGCGTCGCCGGCGCCATTTGCTGGCGTCTGTTATCCGAATTCACCCAGCGGCAGCGAACCGATTTCAGCAATCGTGAATTACGCCTCGACCCCAGCATCGGACTGCCCGAGGTCGGCGACAACCTGGAAGCCCGATTGCTGCTGCTGCAAAAGCGCCTCGCCGAGCGCTGCGACTTTCTCGGTATCGAGAAAACGGGCCGCGGCCGGTTTCGCCTGCGGGTCGACCGCCCGGTCGCCTTGCGCGAGCACTGACATCGTCATTGCGATCGATTTCGCTTTCAAAATCCGAGGAAACCCCAAAGTCATTCGATCACCCATACCCGAAGCGGCGACGTCTACGACACGCGACACCGTCACAGTGATCGCCCAACCGAGCGATCAACCCCGACACCCGCGCAGGCGGTAGCCCCGGGGCGCGGTCCGTGGTTGGGACCGACGCGATTCGCGCTCAAGCCTGACTGCGCAACAATCAACGCTTGAAATGCAACCGATTTTAGAGCCGGCGCCGGGGGCTGGGCGCCAGCCCCCGGATTGACTGTTCGCGTGCCGCTGCGCTACCGCCGCGCCTGGGCCTGCGGCAGGTTCTTGGGAACGAAATCGAAATAAGGCGTGGTCACCGCTTGCCCCGGTGGTGCATATGCGGGGGCGGGGGCGCCCTGCGGCCCCAGGCTGCGAATGAATGCGTACATGGCCTTGAGATCGCTGTCGCTCATGTCCCGCAGGCTGAACCAAGGCATGGGGGGCCGCCGCGGCGCGCGTGCGTACGTCAACCACTGCTGCTCACTCATTTCCTGTACCTTGAGGCGCAAATTGGCCGGATAGGTGGTTCCCCACGGTCCCGTGAAGCCAACCACGGAGCCGGTCAGCCATTTGCTCTTCGGCACCGCACCCCCGCCTTCCGGGTAACCCGGAGTATGGCAGTCGTTGCAGCCGCTGGTCGAAACGATGTAACGGCCCCGTTCGATTTGTTGATCCACCGCCGGCGCCGCGGCAGCGCTCAAACCGCCGAATATACCGACTAGGCCCGCCCAAGCGATGATCACCCTCTTGGTATTCATGTCTGTCCACTCCCCGCAAGAAAAGCGCCGCAGCGCGTATCGATCAACCGCAGTGAAGCTTAGCCGCTCGTAAGTGAGCAGATTCGTAAATAAACGCTAAGCATTTCTTAAAAGGATCTTAAGCGGGCGAAGTCACCGGTCGGGGTCCTGAATGCCGTCGTAATAGAGCCATTTGCCGTCCTGGTACACGAACCGGCTGCGCTCGTGCAATCGCTCTGCCCTGCCGCCGACCCGGCGGCGCGCCACAAACTCCACCACCGGCGGGTCTTGCGTGGCCGCGATGATCTTGCGTCCCAGCCACTTGCCCGGTGGCGAGCGTTCCAGGTCCAGGCGCTCGGGACGTGTATCGCGATGCCAAGTGGCCAACAGATAATCGGAACGGCCGGTGGTAAACGCGGTGTAACGGGAACGCATCAAAGTCAGACAGTCGGGGGCGTGCCAGTTCTGATCGAGGTAGAGGCCGCAACATGCGCCGTAATCAAGCCCGCTACCGCACGGACATCGCCGGTCCGGTCTCGTTTTCGCCATGGCGGTTAGGTCCCTAGTAAAACCCCTGTTGTTCGCGCACGGCGGCGTCGGCGAGCAGGAACATGGCCGCATTCCAGGACTGTCCAGCCATGCCGCACAAAGCATAATTGCGCCCGTGCAGCCACTCGCTGAAACGCCAGTCGCCGAGTTGATTGACCCGCGCCAGGCCCTGCAGCGCCTCGACGGCCTGTGCGCGGCGGCCGTTGGCAGCGAGCGCGAGCGCCCAAAAGCCGCCCACGAACGGCCAGATGCCGCCATTGTGATATTGATACGCCTGATTTTGGCCGTGGCGGTCCATGTATGTGCGCCACAGGGGATTGTCACGACCGATGGGTTCACACACCACGCGCGCCGGATACGGGTCTTCGGCCAAATGCCGCGACAAGGTATCGAGAATGCGCTCGCTATGTTGCGGTTCGGACAACCCGACCAACAGCGCCAGCAGATTGCCGAATACGTCGCCCTCGTCGCCCCAAACGGAGAAGTTGACGAAACTCAGATACAGATCGCGGTTCCCGGTGCCCTCGCGAACGTAGTCCTGCAGCAGCCGCAGGCGCCGGTATTCCGGAACATGGTCGGTAAACGGATAAAACAAATGATTGAAGTGATATGCGGTTTCGTGCCGACCGTGCAGATCGTACAACCGCTTGACGTAATACCACAGAGCGTTGGAATAAAGCACGAATCCAGACCGGGGCATGATGTCGGCCCAGTCGCTGGCCTCGTTCTGCTGCACCAGGTGCAGCCGAGGATGTTCCTGGCATTGCAGCCAATGAATGGCGCGATCGACCGCCAAGTCCATAGATGCATCCAACCTGTGGCCGAGCCGCTGCATTTGGCGCACTGCGATCAGCCACCACAACGTGGCATCGATACAGCCTACGTACCAGAAATCGGAGTCGGCGGCTTCCGGGTTGACGTACTTGGGGATCTGGCCGTTGGCTGCCTGGTGCAGCGCTAAGGTCTCAAGACTGGCGTGGGCGCCTTGAAGCAGTTCGGGATCGTTCTGCAGCGCCATACCCAGCACCGAGATACCGGCATCGCGGGCAAAGATCGCACTGTAACGGCGCGCGCGTGCGGCCTCGGTGAGGCTGGCGGCGCGCAATCCGTGCGGCGTCAGATTGGCGCGCAACAATTCAACCGCGCGAGTGCGGCACTGCTGCAAAAGTGCCCCGTCCATTTGAATTCCTTCGTGAGTAACTGCGGAGGACGAAATCGAATAACCGATCAATCGATTTCAAACAGTTTCGCGTATTCCCGTGCATCGAAGAACGTCTCGATGGACACGATGCGCCCGGCTTCGACCTTTGCCCAGTGAACAACCGGGGTGACCTGCAACCGGTCCATTCGGGTCTTGAAATCGAGAATGGTGCACACATCATTGCCGTCGCAAAACGTCTTGCGCTGCTCGATGCCCTCAAGGATCGAGCCGATGCGGCTGATATCGTCCACGAACGATTCGGCACCGTCGAAATTCGACAACGGGCTGCGATAGGTAAAGCCGCGCTCTGCGAGAAAACCCAACACGCGATCGAAATCCCGCGCTGCGAGCGCCTCAAAATAGGCTTCCACGACCTCGCGCGGCGTGGTTTGACTCATGTACGGTTCCTTGGAAACTGCTGGCGAATGACGCCACTTACATTCAGTTTAAACCGCCCGGGCGGCGATACCAAAAGTGTCCACCCGATATTGCACCGCCGACTCCCTTCTTATTTAAATCGTTTTCGCCCGGCCGCAGAAACAGCACGTAATACATCGGCTCTTGGCGCTGGGTGCCACTGTAGCGCATCCCGATGGGACTCCTACACTTTTGGCACTCGCCAGGCTGGGAATGGCTGGACAGACCAAAAGGAGATTACGATGGCCAAGAAATCGCTTTCCGGTAAAAAGATCGCAATGCTGTTGACCGATGGCGTCGAAGAGGTGGAATACACCAAGCCGCGGGCTTTCCTCGAAGACCATGGCGCGACGGTACACCTGGTTTCGCCAAAGAAGGCCGGCGACAAGATCCAGGGGTTCAATCATCTGACGCCCGACCAGACATTTTCAGTGGAAGTGAATGTCAAGGACGCCACACCCGCAGATTATGACATGCTGGTGTTGCCGGGCGGCGTCGCGAACCCGGACCTTTTGCGCTTGAGCGAAGATGCGGTCGCGTTCGTGCGCGGCTTCGCCGCCGCCGACAAGCCCATCGCGGCGATTTGCCACGGCCCCTGGATGTTGATCAATGCGGGTCTGGCCAATGATCGCCGGCTCACCAGCTGGCCGACCCTGCAGACCGATATCCGCAACGCCGGCGGCAAATGGAGCGATGAAGCAGTGGTGGTGGACGGGCGCATCATCACCAGCCGCAACCCCGACGACATTCCTGCCTTCACCGCCAAGATCGAAGAGATGCTGACCGCGGCCTGAACGAGACGCCCCGAAGTACGCCCGAGCGTCCTTCGGGGCAGGTCGCTCAGCGAATGTTCCAAGACATCGTAATGCGCGGCGTGGCGCCAAAATATGGGTGCACGTAATGCACCAACTGCGCCGGAAACAGGATCATGCAGCCCTCGGCCATGGTCGGGGTGAATTCACGCGTCATACAATCTTCCTGATCCGGGCAAAAACTGGCGAATCGAGGGTCCGAGAACGTCAGCTTCCCTAACAGCGGGCGCTCCGCATCCTGTTCACCCAGTTGTACCGCGTATACGATGCTACCCACGGCCCGCAGATGACTGTGAGGTCCGAGATAATCGCCCGAGCGTGAAATGCTTGCCCAGCATTGGTCTACCACTAGGTTCGGTTGATTGGTGATCTTGCGATAGAACGCCAGCGCCCGGGCATGGATGAAGTCGGCTTCCGGACAGTTCCATTTGGGAATGTCGCTCACCTTGCGGCCGCCGAAAATGGGTCTGTGGGACAATTCGGGGTCGTGTTCCAACTCCAGGATGCGGCGGATCAGGCCCGGGTGGTAGGAACCGATATCATTGAAGTCGGTGATCAACACCGTCGGGTCTCGGATACAGGTTTCCAGTTTCTGATCCGGTGGCCACACTTCGTTTGGAACGCCAGCCCTGGCCGGGGTTTCACTGTTTTGCACCATATACCGCCTCTCCCGAAATAACGTCTTTTTAGCTGCCAAGCGCGCGCTGGGTCAACGGCTGGCTCTCCGCCTGTTGCGTGGACCGCACCCTTTACCATAGTGAGGTAATGAGTAATTCCTGGACGAACCGCAGCCGCCGGCCCGGCTGGCTGCTGGCTACCGGCATCCGATCTTTGTGGCAAAAGTTTCGGCGACAGATCTCCCCCCTGTCGAGCCGCGATTGGCTGGCGTGGGGGGCCACCCTGGTTGTCGGATTCGCAGCCTGCACCTTATTGACGTATTTGCTCACTCGCCTCGGCCAGGCGATGTTGAACCACGGGCTGCAGGCGTGGGACAGACAGGCGCTGCAGGCGTTGGTTGCCCATGCGCCCATGGCCTTTGCCGATGCGATTATGTACGAATCCCCGGGCAACCTGCTTTATATCGCACCCTTGATCTTGGTCGCCTCGATAATCGCGATCCGACGTGGGCACGCACTGGCGGGAGTCAGCTTGCTGATCGGTTATATCCTGCAACGCCCGCTGGTGATATTCGGCTGGATGTGGTGGGAACGGAATCGGCCGGACTTCATTGCGGGGGGCGTGGCATCGCCCGGCTTCCACTCGTTCCCGTCGGGACACGCCGCCATGTCGACTTTCGTCTACGGCTTTCTCGCCTATCTCTGGGCGCGTTCCGCACCTCGGGTCGGCGAACGCCTGTTCGCATTCGCAGTCGCCGCGTTATGGGTGGCGCTCATCAGCGTCGGCCGCCTTCGCCTGGGCGCCCACTGGCCCAGCGACATGATCGCCGGTTATCTGATTGCCGCCGCATGGCTGGGCGTGGTCATCCTCGCCCACCGGCGTCTGGAGCGCACCGGCACCGGCGCCTGACGGCGCAGACCGCGCGCCGCAGACGTGCCTTGGTAATGCGCGGGTACTCAGATTACGCTGCCGAAG
Organism: uncultured Gammaproteobacteria bacterium; assembly: GCA_963849825.1. Lineage (GTDB taxonomy): Bacteria > Pseudomonadota > Gammaproteobacteria > JASBUN01 > JASBUN01 > CAVXJN01. Next base: position 573,624 of record CAWKIK010000003.1, read on the forward strand.
CCCTTATCGGCAGCACCCGGCGGCGGCTCCAGCCCGGCAAGGGGGCAACCTTGAGCCAGAGGACCGCCCGGAAAAAGCTCATAAACGTACTTCAAGCCTCCTTTGGCGTGAAAACGCTCGCCCAATGCATCGTGCAATGCACGCACGTTGAGTTGCTGTCCGCCCGGCGCATTGCGCTTGGCGTAATACCCCTGCAGGGCGCGAACCGCGTCCCAGTGGTCTTCACCCGGGTTCAAGCCCTGCTCGCGCGCAGTCTGTTCTGCTTCCGTGCGGCTCCAGCCCCGCGGTGCATTCGGAAACATCGGATCCGGGGCATAGGTGCCCGGATGCAATACGTCTTCCATCGTCATTTCGCCCATGGCAATACCCCTGATGCTGCTGTGATCGGGCTCCGGTGCCGCTACCTCGACAACGCCGGCACCTCGGTTTAAAGATGACCGAACCGCGAGCGACTAGCAAGGGCAATCACGCGAAAACCGATCTGTACGATGTTTCGCCGAGTTACCGTGGCCGAGAAAAATTGCATATCTAAGGTCGAGCATAAGATCTGCCGAGCGCGAGACGCAGCCTATATTCTCCAGCGGATCGGTTATGAATCCGGCACAGCGCGCGCGTGCAACCGTCCGCATCGTCTATGTTTAGTATCATGGGCGCCTCTGACCGAGGTCTGACATCCAACCTGTGGAGATCAGCGTGCATCCAATGCATGGCACTCTCGCGAACGCTGCGGAACAAACGTTTGAGATTCATTTCGCCCGCGCGTTGCCGCTGGACGCACGCGAAGAAGTCATTATGCGTCTGCAGCACCAGCGCGGGATAGGCAGCGCCTGGTTCGATCCCGCGGACCCTTCCCAATTGACAGTGCAGGCCGACCCAGCGCACTTCAGCTCCGCAACGCTGCGTGATTTTATCCGCGGTCTTTGGGTACACGCCCGTCTCTTGGACGAATGACCCAGATTCTACTTGACGTCGTGGGATCGCGCGTTGGTCTCGATGGTTTTCCCCTCCAAACGCAATGCGCCGGGCGCATGAATATTGAAATCCCCATTGCGCCCCATGCGAATCGTCACTCCGTTGAGCGACAGCTCGTAGTCGCCATCGCGATTGCGCTGAAAGCCTTGGCTGGTTTGTCCTGGCAACGGGTACCGGCTGGAATGCGATCCTTGCGCAGCGGACTCCGCCTGCATTCGATCCACCTGACGCTGTAAATCCCGCACTTGCCGCTCGAGGTTGCTGATGTCGGTCTGCAATTGCAGTCCGCGGCCGCCGGCATCATGGCCCGGGTACGGACCGTACGCGTCCCATGCCCAGACCGGGATTGCCAACAGCATGCCGGCCCCCACAATCCACCCCAGGTTGCGCATATCGCCCTCCTTCACGCCCCGCGGAGCGTCGTTTCGATGTACATCTGGCGAGCACGCCGCTCGCGACAGTGCGATACGGGCTCAGAACAACCATTGCAACTGCACGGAGTAGACGTTGCGCTGATAGTCCCGCAACGGATCATTGGATTGGTTATCGGTAAACTCCCACTGTCCGGTAACGCTCCAATCACCGGAAAGTTGCCGGGACGCGCTCAACCGCGTGCGCCAACGTTTGTCCTCACGGTCCAACAACGCTGCGTTCGGATACTCGCTCCACCGGTAACTGGCATCAGCACGCCAACTCCAGGCGGGACCCAGATCGTGACTGTAGTCGGCATGAACGGTGTGGCGGGTCGGCGAATAGCTCTCCAACGCGGTGTCTCGCCGATCATTGAGTTCGAGTTCGTAACCGACGCGGACACTGCTGCCGCTACGATAGATCTCGTACTGGGCAAGCAGATCGTGCCGTTGGCCGGTCAAATAGTCGTAGCGGTCATCGAGAGTATCGATGTGCTCGAAGATATAGCGCAGGTGCAGATAACGGTCGTCCTGCAATTTTCGAGTCGCCGCCGTCTCGATGCCCACGGTACGCTGATAGTCGTCACCGGCCAAAGTATCGTGGGCGACAAACCCGCCGGCATAGATGCGCCAAGTCCCGATCGCGCCGTTCTTGCGCGCCAGCACGCGCAATTCGGAGAAGTTGTTTTCGGTTTCGTCCTGATAGCGCAATCCATACAGGCTGCCGTGGACGCTCAAACCATCGTCGCGCGTACCGCTCAGTACGCCACTGCCGGAGGCATACAGTTCACCAAAGCTATCGCCGCGGTAGGTGGGCATATCCGTCGGCGCGAAATTGACATTGTCATCGTAGCCGGCGGCGAGGCTCGCGAATGCGTGCCAATCACGGTTGCTCACTGGCGCCCGGGTCGAACGCGGCAGTTGCCGCGCTGCCAAATAGCGCAGCCGTTCGTCTTGGGTATCGTCGAAAGCCGCACGAAAGTGTCGCTGGGCTTCGCCATTCTCGGCTTGGCGCCGGGCAACCAGACCGAGGTTGTAGTGCGCCAACGGGGCCATCTGCGGAAGCGCCAAAAGATGTTCGAAGCTGGATTTGGCGCGTTGGTAGTCGCCAAGTCGGTAGTAGGCGGACCCTAGATTGTAATAAAGCGCGGGTCGGTCGAGTCCTTCCGCGCGCGCTTGTTCGAAAGCTCGCGCCGCGGCAGCGTAGTCGCCCTTGCCGTAGGCTTCGACACCCGCATGAAATTGCGCCACCGAGTCGGCGTGCGCGCAAACGGGCAGCAGAATGAGAACCAATGACGCTGCGAGCAGACTACGCGCGCAGCGCAGAGCCAAAGAACCACGTGCCATGCAGCAGAGCCTCGAAACCCGTTCCGCGAGCGGCGTCCAAAGTCGGTCGGCCAGCGTCGCAACGTCCCCCGGTCCCACAGCAAAAAGCCTCCTCTCCCATGTGGGAGAGGAGGTTCCCCGATCGGCGACTGAAAATCCAGGCCGATCAACTCTGCCGCGCCGATCGTATCGTCGGCTACGGTCGCCCTTGCCCTTTATCGCGCGCGCGGGCGGCGCCGCCCACGTCCTGCGCCCGGTCCCTGCCGGTCGTATGGCCCGGCCCGGTGGTATCGGGTCGGCCTGCCGTATCCGGTCGGCCTGCCGTATCCGGTCGGCCTGCCGTATCCGGTCGGCCTGACGTATCCGGTCGGCCTGACGTATCCGGTCGGCCTGACGTATCCGGTCGGCCTGCCGTATCCGGTCGGCCTGACGTATCCGGTCGGCCTGACGTATCCGGTCGGCCTGACGTATCCGGTCGGCCTGACGTATCCGGTCGGCCTGACGTATCCGGTCGGCCTGACGTATCCGGTGGCCCGACCGTATCAGGACGTCCAGATGGGTCGGGTCGCCCGGATGAATCCGCAGGGCTCGGTACATCGGCACGCAATGGCGACCCTGGGGTTGCATGATCGGATCTATCCTGCGGACGCCCCAGCGCCGCGGGCGGCGCCGTCGTATCCGCAGGCACCGAATCGCCGATATCGTTCGCGCCGGAGCCCGGCGCTACTACATCGGCGGTGCCATCTGCCGGCAGTTCGATTTGCCTGGTTACCGATTCGGGGCGTTCGGCATCCAAATCGATCACCTGGATGGTCACTTCGTCCAGGTCGGCGGGCATCGCCACGGTCGGAACCAAGACACTGATGCCCAGCAGTAATTGTCGCGCGACTTGGCTCACTTGTGCGGCACCTATCCTAGTATGGCGCCGTGTCGCGGTCCTTCCGAACGCTGCTCCCCGGTCACACCGAACTGGACCCGAAAGCTGCGGGTCTTATGGTCGTGGAACAAACTGACGCGCATTTCGTTGTCGCCCTCGCCGGTAGCGATTACCGGCAACGACAAGACATTGCGCCCCTTTTGCAGGTGTGTAGTCCAGCTCAAATGACGCCGGCCCGGGTAACCGATCAATTCGACGTTCTCCGGCACCCGCATGCTGACTTCGACTCCAGCCATGTCCTCCGGCGCATCGATGACCAGCCCCACGGTGCGTACCTGATTCAGCGCCAGATTCAGTTTCGCAGCCACTGGCGTCTGGGGACCGAGCACCATCAGCGCGCTCCATACCGCCACCGTGGCGGCCATGGCGCTTGCGAATCCCACGCCAAACCAGCGTTGACGGGCCGAAAGCAAGCCGATGCGGTTGGTTCTGCGGGCGGCGCGCAGGGCGCGCTTGGCGAATCCGGGCTGGGGTTGGGGCGCCGCCAGGGTGCGCAAAGCCACCCGTAACCGCAGCTCGTCCGCTACCGCCGCGCGACATTCTCGACAGTGGCGCAGATGCGTGTCGATGGCCACGTCTGCCGCGTCGGGAAGCGCGCCCGCGGCATAGTCATCGAACAGCGCTCGTGTCTCGTCACAATTCATGGTGGTTCCCTTTACCCAATCAAACGCTGGCGCGCGGGAAAAGGTTCCACCGATTTTGGTCCGGTTTCAAGTTGCTGACGCAGTTGGGCGTGAGCCCGGTTGAGTCGGGACTTTAGCGTGCCCAGCGGCACACCAAGCACGTCCTGCAATTCCACCAAGGTATAACCCTCTATATCGTGCAGGATCACGACCGCGCGCTGATCGGCATTGAGTCGTCCGAGCGCATGGGTGAGGCGTTGCTGAAGATCGTCGTTTTCCGCTGCAGCCTCGGGTCCCGGCGCGGGATGGGTGCACTGGTCGGCGTCGGTGGCATCGGCCAGGGGGCGCACCACCGGGGAACGCGCCACGCTCCGGCAGCGGTCGATGTACATGCGATACAGGACCCGCGCCAACCACGGTCGCAGCTGTTCAAGCTCCCGGAGTTCGGCCGCGCGCGGATACAGTTTGGCCAACAGATCTTGGACCAGGTCTTCGGCGTCGTCCCGGTTGCCGGAGAAGTGGTAGGCAAGCCGGAATAAATAGCCCACGTGGGGCTCAAGCAATGCCTCGAATGAGTGCTCGCCGCATACGATCCGTGTCCAAAGCTTTTGCAGTCCCATTTTTATGCGATTCGACGTTGTTATGCTGCGAAAAAACAAACACCAGCGCTCCCCTCACGGATCGCTTACCGCCCAGTATAGGCGCCGCACACGATTCGCCAGCGAAAATCCAGAATCGCCAGTTCGCGAACACCGTCGGTGAATCGACGCGCTGCGGGATTTTGGCTACGGTAGAACAAGCTTCCGGTGAGAGAAAAGTGCGCGTCGCAACGTTCGTCTCCGTCCTATTACTGGTGCTCCTGTGCGGCTGTGGCGATCGCCACGGATCGCGGCCGCCGGTACTGAAATGGTACGTGTTCGACGAGCCGTCCGGTGCTTTCGCCGCTGCCGCCCGGCGCTGCTCGGAAGCCTCCGACGGCGCTTACCGGGTCGCGATGGAGGCCCTGCCCCCGGACGCAGACCAGCAGCGGCAACAGTTGGTGCGACGGTTGGCGGCCGCCGATCCGGATATCGACATCATCGGCATGGACGTGATTTGGACCGCGGAGTTCGCCGCCGCCGGTTGGGTGCTGTCCTGGCCCGACGCCCGTGACGCCGCCTTGCGCAAGGGACGATTGCAAGCGGCAATCCGCAGCGCCCGCTACGACCACCGTCTTTGGGCCGCGCCGTTTACCAGCAACACCCAGTTGCTTTGGTACCGCAGCGACCGGGTCGACCGCCCGCCCCGCACCTGGCAGGAGATGCTCCAGCAGGCCGAAGCGCTTGGGCCCAAAGGCACCATCGAGGCCCAGGGCCAACGTTACGAAGGCTTGACGGTGTTGTTCACCTCGTTGCTGGCGTCTGCCGGCGGACGGGTCTTGAACGAAGACGGCACGGAAGTCTCGTTGGCGCAGGCGCCCACCCGCCAGGCGCTGCAACTGATGCACCGCCTGGCCACTTCCTCAGCCGCGGACCCGAACCTGGCGGCGGCGCGGGAAGACGACGCCCGGCTGGCATTTGAAACCGGCGCTGCCAGCTTCATGCTCAACTACACCTACGTCTGGCCCAGCGCTCAAGCCAATGCGCCGCAAGTGGCGGCGCACATGGGCTGGACACGCTGGCCTGCTGTGTTCGCCGACCGCCCCAGCCGCGTGACCCTCGGCGGCATCAACCTCGGCGTCGGCGCGTTCAGCCGCCATCCGCGCTTGGCTTTTGCTGCGGCGGCGTGCCTTGCCGATGCCGAAAACCAACGCCTGGCGGCCATCCGCGGCGGCTTACCGCCCACGCTGCTCTCACTGTACGACGATCCCGGGGTGCGCGCGCGTTTTCCATTCGCAGACACCTTGCGCGCGACGTTGCGCGACGCGGTGCAACGGCCGCAGACGCCGTTCTACAATGACGTCTCCCTGGCCATCAGCCATACACTGCACCCAATGCGCGAGATCGATCCCGATCGCGATGTGAACAGGCTGCGCAGAGCCATCCGCCGGGCGCTCGCCTCGGAAGGCTTATTGTGAAGCAACGCCGGTTGGCTTTGGTGTTATGTACGCCCGCGTTATCGGTCATGCTCGCAGTCACCGCTTATCCGTTGGCATATGCGCTATGGCTGTCCTTGCAGCGCTATGATCTGCGCTTTCCCGGACACCGCGCTTTCGTTGGCCTCGACAACTATCTCAGCGTACTGGGTTCTGCGGTTTGGTGGCGGGCGCTCGCCAACACCGCCATCCTCACCCTCGGCTCGGTAACCCTCGAATTATTGCTGGGCATGGCGTTGGCGTTGCTCATGCACCGCATCGTGCTCGGCCGCCAATTGGTGCGAGCGGTGTTATTGATTCCCTACGGCATCATCACAGTGGTCGCCGCCTTGGCGTGGAAGTTCGCCTTCGATCCCACCGCAGGTTTCGTCAACGGCTTACTCGGCCTCGATCACGCCTGGCTGACGCAACGCTGGTCGGCCTTCGCAGTAATCGTGCTCAGCGAATTGTGGAAGACCACGCCGTTCATGGCACTGTTGCTGCTCGCTGGACTCAGCCAAATACCGGCGGATCTGTTGCGCGCGGCGCGGGCGGACGGCGCCGGCGGTTGGCAGCGATTTATGCATATCACCTTGCCGCTGCTGAAACCTGCGATCCTGGTTGCGCTGTTGTTCCGCACGCTCGACGCGTTTCGCATCTTCGATACCGTATTCGTGCAAACCCGCGGCGCCGCGGACACCGAAACCGTATCCATGCTGGGTTACGATGCGCTGACGGTGCGCTTGAATCTCGGCATCGGCGCGGCGGTGTCGGTGCTGATTTTTCTATGCGTCGCATTGATTGCCCTGGCGTTCTTGAAGGGCTTCGCCACCCCGCTCGCGTACGGAAAAACCCGATGAAGCGAATGCGCCGGGATTGGTTCTGGGGCGCAGCGATCGGCGCAGTGACCGTGTACGCCCTGGTGCCGGTACTCTGGCTTCTGTCGCTGTCGTTGAAGCCGGCGGCGCAGCTCGGCGATGGCCATTTCTTCCCTCGCACGCTGGATTTTTCCAACTATCGCGCGGTCTTTGGTGATGCGCAGTTCCCCGCGGCGCTGTGGAACTCCATCGGAATCGGCTTGTTGACGACGCTGTTTTCCGTGGTGCTGGCGATGTTTGCCGCCTACGCTTTGGCGCGGCTCACCTTTCCCGGCAAGCGTTCGCTTCTGGGCGGTATACTGGCAGTGGCCATGTTTCCACCGGTCGCCATCATCGGACCGTTGTTCGATGTCTGGCGCACGGTCGGACTGTACGACACCTGGGCCGGACTGATTCTGCCGTACATGACTTTCGCCCTGCCCCTGGCAATCTGGATTCTGACTGCGTTTTTCCGCGAGCTGCCATGGGAACTGGAACAGGCTGCGCGGATCGACGGTGCCACCCCGCTGCAGGCATTCGTGAAAGTAATCGCACCCTTGGCGGCGCCCGGTATCTTCACCACTGCCATTCTGGTCTTCATTTTTGCCTGGAACGATTTTCTGTTCGCCGCCGCATTGACCTCCACCGACCACGCACGCACCGTCCCGGCGGCCATCGCCTTCTTTACCGGCAGTTCCCGGTTCGCACAACCCACCGGCAGTATTGCCGCTGCTTCCGTGATCGTCACTATTCCTGTCGCCGTGGTGGTGCTGTTGTTCCAGCGCCGTATCGTCGCCGGACTCACCGCCGGCGCGGTGAAAGGTTGACGTCCATGGCGGGGATCACACTGGAGCGCGTCAGCAAACGCTTCGCCGACGGCACGGTAGCGGTGCGCGATGTCAGTTTGGAGATTCATCCCGGCGAGTTGTTCGTGTTGGTGGGGCCGTCGGGGTGCGGCAAATCGACGCTGCTGAATCTGATCGTCGGCTTGGATGCAGTCAGCGCAGGCGATATCCATGTCGACGGCCGGATCATCAATGACCTGGACCCCAAGGACCGCAACATGGCCATGGTGTTCCAGAGCTATGCGCTCTATCCGCACATGACCGTGCGCGAGAACCTCGCCTTTCCGCTCAAGCTCGCCAAGCGGCCGCGGGCGGAAATTCACCGCCGCGTGCAAGAAGTCGCCGCGTTACTCGAACTCGACGCGCTATTGCAGCGCCGGCCGGCGACCTTGTCCGGAGGCCAGCGGCAACGGGTGGCCATGGGCCGGGCCATCGTCCGCCAGCCGGCGGCTTTCCTCATGGACGAACCGCTGTCGAATCTCGACGCCCAGCTGCGCACCCAGATGCGCCATGAAATTGCGCAACTGCAACGTCGCCTGGGCGTCACCATGGTCTACGTCACCCACGACCAGACCGAAGCCATGACCCTGGCCGACCGCATGGCGGTATTGCGCCAAGGCGCCGTGCAACAGGTGGGCACGCCTCGGGAGCTCTACCAGCGCCCGGCCAATCGCTTCATCGCCGAATTCATCGGTATGCCGTCCATCAATCTGCTGCCTGCCCAGGTGCTTGACGGTCGGGTGCAGCTGCCGATGTTGACGCTACCCATAGATGCGGCGCCCGCGCGCGCAAAAGATTGCGCCAACGTGCTGGCCGGCGTTCGCGCCGAACATTTTCTCCCCTGCGACATGAACCCGGGATTGCCGCATTTCACGGCCCGGGTCACGTTCACGGAATGGCTCGGCGCCGAGCAATACGCATACTTCGATCATTCCGATATCAGTGCCGACACCCAATGCCTGGCTCGTTTGTCCGGCGAATCTTCCCTGCGATCCGGCGATCCGTTGGATCTCTCCATTGATCCCCGCCACATCCATTGGTTCGACGGCGACAGCGGCAGGCGCTTATAGTTTATTCGGGCCGCCAAGCCAAAGCCCCAGAGCGCGACCCGACTTCCGTGCTATTGAGCATAGCCTCGTCGGTCGTCTCATAAGCCGCGCTGCACTGCACAACGATCCCCGTGCACGTCGGCCAAATCCCGCCCGGTGTTCGCCCCGCCACCAAGTTGCCCACCCTGTCGACCTCGCCTTCGCGTACGTGGCACCGAGTCGCCCTGTCAAGCGAAAAGCGACCGGCCTGCTGACCCACATCAACACGCGCCCTTTCAGGTTTGATTAAGGTCGGCTTGACACAATCCTCATCACTGATCCGATTGGCTGAGCGCGATGAATCCGATTCCGTATGCCACCATTTTACTCGTTTCCGTCAGTTGTTGGCCGCTGGGCGCAGCGGCTGTGCCCGGTCCGCAAACACCGCAAACCAGGTCGATTGATGACGGCTACCGTGGCGTGCCGCCTACGCTGTCGGAAGTAGTCGATCAAGCCTACCAGCGTTACCCGGAACAACCGTTAGCGGCGAGTCGGCGCGATTATGCGGCAGCTCTGTCCCGCCAAGCCCGAAGCCCGATTGCCGGCAATCCGGCCCTGTCGGCACGATATCAGACCGACCGGGTCGGCTCGGACGTCGGCGTTCGGGAATGGGAAGCCGGCGTCGAACTGCCTTTGTGGCGCCCTGGCCAACGCACTGCACGCCAACAACTCGGCGAACGCACCGGCGGCGTCGCCGACGCAAGCGCCAACGCCCTGCGCCTGGAAGTCGCCGGCAAGGTTCGCGATGCGGTTTGGTCGGTTTTCATGGCTCGCAACAATCTCACGCAGGCCGAACACGAATGGCAGACCGCTCAGGCCCTGGAGCAGGACGTACGTAAACGCGTATCTCTGGGCGAGTTGGCGAAAACGGACTTATTACTGGCGCAGGACGAGACGTTCAACAAGCGAGACGTCTATTTGAACGCAGAGGCGGAAGTCGCCCATGCCGTGCAGCGTTATATCGAACTCACGGGCCTGGAGCGCCTGCCGCGCCGCAAAGCGGAATTACAAAGCGCGCTGAAAGCCGTGCCGGAAGACCATCCGCTGCTCGTCTACCGACGCGCGGAACTCGAACGCACCCGCGCGCAGGCGGCGGTGGCCCGGCGCGAGCGCGCGGAGTCGCCGCAAGTGCTGTTCGGCGCGCGCCAGGAAAAGGCCGGATTCGGCGCCGATGCGATCAATAGCGTCGGTGTGTCCGTGCGCTGGCCTTTCGCTACGAAAGTGCAAAGCGCGCCGCGCGTTCGCGCGTCGGAAATGGAAGTCACCCAAGCACAGGCGGATCTTTTGACTTCGCAGCGGCGTCTGCAGATCGATTTTCACGAAGCGCAGCATGAGATCGAAGTGCTCGAGCAACGTCTGGTGACCGCGCAACAAAAAGCAAAAGTGGCACGCGAAAACCTGCGCCTCGCTCAGCTTTCCTTCTCCCTTGGGGAGAGTGATCTGGTCAGCCGCCTGCGCGTTCAAACGCTGGCCTTTGCAGCAGAACGTGCCGAGCGCGAGCTGCAGCTACGCCTGCAAACGGCCATCGCGCGCTACAACCAAGTCGTCGGAGAATTGCCATGAAGGGATTGAGTATCGGGTTAGGGATGCTGCTGAGCTCGGTTGCGTTCGCATCTCATGAAATCGCCATTAGTCAGGAGCAGATGGACCGCCTGGGCATTGCGCTCGGTCCCATCGCGCCGGCGCAGTCGTTGACCACCGATCGCCTTCCCAGCCAGGTGGTCATACCGCCGCAGCAGGAACGGGTCGTGAGCGCTCCACAAAGCGGTCTGGTGACCGAACTGCGTGCAGCCGTGGGCGATCAGGTGACCGCCGGGCAGGTGCTGGCGACCATGGACAGCCCCGAGCTGGTCGCACTGCAACGAGACTTCCTGCAAGCCGGGACCCAAACTCATTTGGCGCAAACCCAATTGCAACGCGACCGACGTCTGGTCGATGAGGGCATCATCGCCGAGCGACGCTACCTCGAGACCCGCAGCCGCTACGAAGAGGCGGCTGCAGGACTGGAACAGCGGCGCCAGGCGTTGACCCTGGCGGGCATGAACGCCGACGCTATCAAGGAACTCCAGCGCAGCCGCAAATTGAGCAGCACGTTAGAGGTCACCGCGCCCATTGACGGCGTGATCCTGGAGCAGCGGGTGGTCGTCGGCCAAAGACTCAACCCGGCCGAACCGTTGTACCGCATCGGTCAGCTCGAACCGCTCTGGCTCGAGATCAGGGTGCCCGTGGACCGGCTCTCCGGCATTGCGCCAGGCACCGAGGTACAAATTGCGCCCTGCCCGGATGCCAGCGCCCGTGTAACCGTAATCGGCAAAAACGTCGACCGCGAGAGCCAGTCGGTGTTGGTCCGCGCAAGCGTCGAGTCGGCCAACGGTTGTCTGCGCCCGGGTCAGTTTCTACAGGTGAGTTTGCGGCTTGCCAGTGAAACCGCGCATTTCAAGGTCGCCCAAAGCGCCGTCATCCGGAGTGGCGAACGCAGCTTCGTGTTCGTCCATGAGCCCAACGGGTTTGCGCCGGTCCCGGTGGAAGTGATCGGTCAGGATGCAGGCTACGCGGTGGTGTCCGGGGCGTTGAATGCCGACCTGCAAATCGCCGTCAGCGGCCTGGCCGCCATCAAAGCCGCCTGGCTTGGAATGGGGGGCGAATAATGCTCGGGCGGCTGATTCAGTTCGCGCTCACGCAGCGCGTGTTCGTGTTGTTGCTGCTGGTGCTGCTCGCCGTGGGTGGCGGTTTCGCCTGGGTCAATCTGCCCATCGACGCCTTTCCAGACGTATCCGCGCCCCAGGTCAAGGTGATCGTCAAAGCGCCGGGCATGACGCCACGGGAGGTGGAGCAGCGCATCACCGCGCCTATCGAAGTGGAAATGCTCGGCATCCCGAATCAGACCATGCTGCGTTCGGTGGCCAAATATGCCGTTACCGTGGTGACGGTGGACTTCGAGGAAGGCACCGACATCTATTGGGCACGACAGCAGGTATCGGAACGACTGTCGGGCATCTGGGGCGATCTGCCTGCGGGCGTCAGCGGCGGCATGGCGCCCTTGACCACACCCCTCGGCGAAATGTTCATGTTCACCATCGAGGGCGGCGATCTGTCTCTTGCGGAGCGGCGCACCCTGCTCGACTGGACCGTCCGACCAGCATTGCGGACGGTATCCGGGGTGGCTGACGTCAATGCTCTGGGCGGCATGGTACGAACCTTCGAAATCGTACCCGACAACGCGCGCATGAACGCTCGTGGCGTGACCCTTTCCGCACTCAAAAGCGCCCTAATGGAGAACAACCGCAATGACGGCGCTGGTCGGCTGGTGGAGAACGAAGAAACGCTTCTGGTGCGCTCGGAAGGCAGCATCAAGAATCTGGACGACGTGCGCGACATCGTGATCCAGGCAAGGAGCGACGTCCCGGTGCGGATCGGCGACGTGGCAGAAGTTCGCATCGGCGCGCTCACCCGCTACGGCGCCGTCACCGGGGCCGGGCGTGGTGAAGTGGTCGAAGGGCTGGTGCTGGGATTGCGCGGCGCAAACGCGCGCACGGTGGTGGAGAACGTCAAGGCCAAGCTCGCCGAACTGGAGAAGGGGTTCCCCAAGGGTGTACATGCGCGCGTGCTGTACGATCGCAGCGATCTGGTGCGCAGCGCAGTGGACACGGTCCGCAGTGCCCTCGAAGAGGCCATCGTGCTGGTGCTGGTGCTGCTGGTACTGCTGCTGGGCAACCTACGCGCGGCATTGACGGTGGCGCTGATTCTGCCGTTCTCGGCCTTGATCACCTTCATCCTCATGCGCCAGTTCGGGCTGTCCGCCAACCTGATGAGCCTGGGCGGGCTGGCGATCGCCATCGGCATGCTGGTGGACGCCGCCGTGGTGGTGGTGGAGAACATCGTTGCGCAGCTGGAGGCGGCCGGCGACAGCCGCCTGCCGCGTCTGCATGTCATCCAGCGCGCCGTGCGGGAAGTGGCAGTGCCGGTCACCTCGGGTATTCTGATCATCATCATCGTGTTTCTACCGCTACTGACGCTGCAGGGATTGGAAGGCAAGTTGTTCATCCCGGTAGCGCTGACCATCGTGTTCGCATTGGCCGGTTCATTATTGTTGTCGTTGACTGCGATTCCGGTGCTTTCGAGTCTACTGATCGGCAAGGTGAGCCACCGCGAACCGATCACGGTGCGCGCCCTGCGCCGGGTTTACGAGCCGGCTTTGACCTGGAGCCTCTCCCACGGGCGTACAGTGATCGTGATCGCTGTGATGGCACTGATCGCAACGGGGTTCGTATTTACGCGCATCGGCAAGACCTTCATGCCCACCATGGATGAAGGCACCGTCGTGATTCAAACCGAGAAGCTGCCGTCCATCAGCCTGCAAGAGTCCCTGGCGATCGACCAACGCATCGCCGGTGCGCTGAAGGCTGCGGTGCCGGACGTGGAGGATATTGCCGCGCGCACCGGGTCGGACGAGCTGGGCATGGACCCCATGGGCCTGAACGAGACCGACATGTTCTTGCGCCTCAAGCCGCGCGAACAGTGGCAGGCGAACAGCAAGGAAGAACTACTGGCGTCGCTGCGCAAAGTCATGCAGGGCTTCGCCGGCGTCAACTTCGCCTTTACCCAACCGATCCAGATGCGGGTGTCCGAAATGCTCACCGGCGTGCGGGGCGACGTGGCGGTGAAAATCATCGGCACCGACTTGAAAGCGTTGAACGAGCAGGCGACCAAACTGGCGGCGTTGCTGGAATCCATCGACGGGGCCCAGGAGGTCATCTACACCCGCAATGAAGGCGTGCAGTACCTCAAGGTCGACATTGACCGGCTCGCTGCCGGCCGGGTCGGCCTGTCGGTGGACACCCTGGAGGAAATGCTACGCGCGCAACTCGAAGGAACGGCCGGCGGCACGGTATATGAAGGTGTTCGGCGAACCCCGTTGCTGATTCGCGGCTCCGACGTGCTGCGCCGCTCACCGAGCGAATTCGAATCCCTGCGCATCCCGCTGGACAACGGCGGCCTGTTGCCGGTCCGAGCGGTAGCCAAGCTCCAGCGCGTGGAGGAAGAAGTGAAAGTCGAACGGGAACTCGCCCAGCGTATGGCGGTGGTAGCCGCCAATGTCGGGGGTCGGGATCTGGTGGGTTTCGTTGAAGAGGCACAGCGCAAGGCCGCCGAGCAGCTCAAACTTCCACCCGGCTATTACCTTGAATGGAGCGGCGAGTTCGAAAACCAGCAGCGCGCGGCGAAACGACTATCCATTGTCGTGCCGGTTTCCATCGGCCTGATCTTTCTGCTCCTGTTCACGACCTTTCGCTCGGTCGTGCAAGCGGTGCTGGTGCTGCTGAATATTCCCTTCGCCATGATCGGCGGGGTGTTCGCGCTATGGATTTCCGGCGAATATCTGTCGGTTCCCGCATCCGTAGGCTTCATCGCCCTGCTCGGTATCGCAGTGTTAAACGGGGTGGTGATGCTCACCTACTTCAATCAGCTGCGCGCGTTCGGCATGCCCTTGGCGGACGTGGTGGTGGAAGGGGCGAAACGGCGTCTGCGCCCAGTGATGATGACCGCCAGCATCGCCGCCTTCGGTCTCGTGCCATTGTTGTTTGCCAGCGGCCCCGGTTCCGAGATCCAGCGACCGCTGGCGGTGGTGGTGATCGGCGGTCTAGTGACCTCCACACTGCTGACGCTGGTGATGCTGCCGGTTCTATATCGGCGCTTCGGCGAAGCAGGAAGCAACCGCGAAGGTGACCAACGTGAATGAATGCGTATTGACGCTGATCGTATTGCGGGAAATCGAGGACGCACTCACCGACTGGCTGCTCGACTACCACGCCGAACTGGTGTTTACGAGCCAGCCGGTGAGCTGCCACGGCCTGCCGCATACCCAACTCGATACCGCCGAGCAGGTCACGGGCCGGCAGCAGCGCTTATCGGTGCAAGTCCAGTTACCCCTGGAGGAGGCTCGTGAGGTGTGTGCGCGATTGAGTCTAGCGTTTCCCCGCGCCCCAATCCGCTACTGGATCACACCGGTGCTGGAAACCGGCCATCTCGCGTGAACCGGTCACGTTTGGGCATGGACACGACGTGCTGTGCGCGCCGACGCCTGCGGTTCGCGGCGGCCAATTAGGCCGACCGACGTAGTCTTTCTCGGCGCATCATCGGTGCGCGCTGTGCGCACAGAAATGCTCTTTCAGGCACGACCGTCCCCGGGGCGTCATAGGCGCGCAGTGCGCGCCGCAGCTCTTGGCACTTGTGTGTCCACCGCAACAATACGTGTCTCGAAACATTTCGCGGCGGGCAAAAACCCCCCACAAGCCGCTTCGCGGATACCATCGGGTGCGCTATGCACGCTGAAATGGTTTCGATTGCTCGGCGACCACATGTAGCTGCGCGGCGACCGAGCCCAACTTCGGAAATTCAGAATCGCGCGCGACCGCCGCTAACTCGGGTGTTCGCGATCAACTTCCGAGGAAAGCGATGAACGCAACATCCAGCGTCGGCATCGTGCTACTACTGGCGGCATTGCTGCTGCTCGCCTACGGCGTGGTGATTTACAACCGCCTGGTGGCGTTGAAGCACAACGTCTCCAAATCCTGGGCCAATATCGACGTGCTGCTCAAACAGCGTCACGACGAACTGCCCAAGCTGGTGGAGACCTGCAAACAATACATGGGCTACGAGCAAGAGACACTGCGCCAGGTGATGGCGGCGCGCAGCGCCGTACACAGCGCACGCGAGTACGGTGATGTGCAAAGCTTGGGCAGCGCCGAGACGGCGTTACATACAGGGCTAATGAATCTGTTCGCGCTGGCGGAAGCCTACCCGGAACTGAAAGCAAACCAGAGTTTCCAGAATCTGCAGACGCGGATCAGCGCTCTGGAGGACAGCATCGCCGACCGCCGCGAGTTTTATAACGAGGCGGTCAACAACCACAACGTGCGCATCGAGCAGTTCCCGGATCTGATCGTCGCACGGCGCTTCCGATGGCGCCGATTCACACTCTTGCAGGTGGACGCCGCGGCCAAACAGGACGTCGATCTGGCGGCACTGTTCGCCGGATCCTGATCCGGCCGGGCTATGCACCGCGCCGAATACTGGTTGATGGTGCTGTTCCTGATCGGCGCAGCCGGCACCGCGTTCTGGTTCATCTGGAACCGCTGGCGCCGCGCCAGCCTGGTCGCCGATACGCCCACCGCCAAGATCCGCTCGGCTCCGCAAGGCTACGCCGAGTTATGCGGCCGCGCCGTGTTCGGAGACGAGTTGTGGACCGCCAGCCCACTGAGCGGCCGGCGTTGTCTCTGGTTCCGATACAAGGTGGAGCAACGCGGCTGCGACCTCCGAGGCCGAAAAGGCTGGCGCACGCTGCACGGCGATTGCAGCGAAACGCCGTTCCTTGTCGTCGACGATACCGGCCGCTGCACTGTCGATCCCCGCGGCGCCGAAGTCACCAGTACCCACAAACAAATCTGGTACGGCGAATACGAATGGCCTTCGGGTGCGCCACGCGTAACCCGCCCCCCGTCCCTATTCGGCATTCCGCTCGCGGCCGGCGGTCCATACCGCTACACCGAAGAACTGCTGCTGGAAGGCGAGATTTATGCGCTCGGCTGGTTCGAAACAACAAGCTCGGCGCAGCGCTCGGTGAATGCGCGTGTCGGTGAATTGCTGCGCTCCTGGAAAGCCGAGCAACCGCGACTGATCCGGCGCTTCGACCGCAACGGCGATCACCGGATAGACACCGACGAGTGGCAACAGGCCCGTGCTGCGGCCTTGGCGCAAGTGCTGCAGCAACAGGTTTCGCAGCAGGCCGCGGAATCGAAACACACCCTGCGTCGGCCCGCGGACAAACGCTTTCCGTTTCTGTTGTCGGACCAAGCCCCACGCGACTTGGCGCGGCGCTATCGCACCCAGGCTCGGGTGTCGCTGGTCTTGTTCGCCGCATCTTCGCTCACGGTGCTGTGGCTGCTCGGCCAACGAGTCTAGCGCGCAGCGGTGTGCGCTGCGGTCAGCGGCAAGGAGGTATAGTACGCGGCGACATCACGCATTTGTTGTGGACTTAAACGATGCACGCTGCGATCCATGATGTGGGCTTGGCCGGTTCCGCCGCGGAGGTCCCGGTTGAACAGCTGCAATTGTCCGATCAGATATGCCGAATATTGTCCGGCGAGCAGTGGATAGGCCGGATTGCGCCGCCAGGGTGCCGGGCCGTGGCAATCGGTGCAGGAAGCGACACTTTGTTGCGGCACGCCCTGTTCGGCGATTTCTTTGCCGCGCGCTACCGCTTGCGCGTCCTGCTCACCCATGACCGACGGCTGCTGCTGCGGACCGCGGTTGAAGTACGCCGCCAGGTCGCGCATGTCTTGGTCGCTCAATCCGGCCGCAATCGGCTGCATGATTCCGCTGAAGCGCGTGCCATTGGCAAATGCGCGCAGCGTTTCGTAGAGATAGACGCGGTTTTGAAACGCTAATATCGGAAATGCGCCTCGGCCGCGGCCCAGACCGTCGACGCCGTGACAGCGAGCGCAGTCTGCCAACGTCTCACGCAGCGGCGCATCCAGCTGTGCCATGCGCGCACCGGCCTCGCCTCGGGTCGGCGCCCCGGCCGCCATATCGCCGTAGGCCAGGTGCCGATAACGGGCCGGCGTCAGCTCCGGCAACTGCAGCAAAAAGGCCACGACCGCCCACACTTCATCGTCGCGCTGCTGCGCGGGCCAGGCCGGCATGCCGGTGAACTTGACTCCGTGCTTGACGATCCAGAACAGCTCCCGCGGCTCCCATTTCGCGATCCGGGACGGCAGTTCGGGGGGGCGGGGTGTCATGTGCGCAGCCGTAACCGGTTGCCGACCGCCCGGTGCACCATGACACACTGCGCAGCCGCGGGCGAAATGGCCGGCCCCGCGTAGCACCAGCGCCGGATCCTGCAGCGCCGGCGCGCGGATGCCCAGCGCGCGGGTCTGCACCGCTTGGCGCATCGCAGTGTGCAACAGCCACGAAGTGACGGGCCAATGCCCGGCGCTGGCGGAGATCGGCGCCAGCCCGACCCAGATCACCATGGCGCCCGCAACCGCGGCCGACGCGGCCAGCACAGTGAACACTTTGAATTCGCGTTTCAAGCCGGCCTGTCCGCAGGCGCTGGCGAGCGCAACAGCCGCCACAACAGGTACAAGCCGCCCAGCAGATACGACACGCCGCCGCCGAAGAGCATGATGATGCCGCCCCAGTGCTGATCACTCAGAAGAGTCAGGCCGAACATCGGTGCGTGAGCGTGGTCATACAATGGCCGCGGCGCTACCGCCAGCAGCGCGCCAAGTAAAGTCATGTGCATGGAAGTCATCAGCAGCCCCCCGATGCCGGCGGCACTGCGACTGCCGCGGTTGCGCACATCGCCGCCCAGCGCGGACATCCACACCCAGAACGCTGCGGCCAGGAACGTCAACTGCTCGGCCGCCAGGGCGCTGCCATCGCTGCGTGCCGCGTCGTGCAGACCCGGCGTGTGCCACGCCCAGATCACCACCAACTCCGCCAGCGAAGCAGGCAGCGGCGCGAACCATAACGGCCAGCGGCGCGTCGGATCGAGGAGGCTGCCGGCCATCGCCACAGCCAACAACGGGGCGGCAACGGCGACTACACTCACATGCATAGTCATATGGGCGACGAAAGCCGTCGGCGCCCAACCGGGCAGCGGTCCCATCCAGGCGCCCGTCAGCACGGCCAACCCCAAGACCAAGGCCCACCGGCGCACACGACCCGGTGCGCGATCCGCGTCGTATTGCGATGTGGCGATTTCGCCTAGTTCCATGGAACGAGTCTCCTGCACGCTAGCGGCAGTCCACGATCAAAAGCGCGGAAAACGAGACGAACAAGGTTGCTACAGCGCTCAAACCTACCAGCAGCAAAGTGGCGAAACCGAGGAACCGATGGCGGTCGCCCGCGGTTGCATCGTCATGGGGCACCGTCGCCCGACCATAGCGGTGCCGGCGCCAGCCCGCCGCCGCGACCACAGCGATCCCGGCCAGTGCCAGTAACGTGTAGCTGGCCACGGCGAGGCGGGCGCCGTCGAGCCCAATGGCGGCCGCGAGCTTTTCGCACCAAACCGCCGCGGTAATGTAGGACAACAGAAAATGCGCCGCCCAAATCAGCGGCGCCACGATAAGCAGCCAGAGACTTTCTTTTTGTTCCGAAAGCGGGTTCATGTGCTGTTCACCAGCGGAAAACCGGCCAGCACCGCAACGCTGACCGCGGCTGTGATGGCCACGAAGTGCCAGTACAGGGTGACGTTCGCGATGTCGATGTCATACCGCGACGTGAGCTTGCCGGCGGCGGCGCGCGCGACGCAGTAAAGCTGCATCACGATTCCGGCCGCGACGTGGGCCAGCACCCAGATCACGAATACCCATACCGTTGCAGGATAGACGTGCCGGGCTGGTTGCATGTCGTAAACGAGCGGTCCGGCCACCAACGCGAGGGAGCCACCACCGGCGCACAGCACACCGACGGCCAAGGCGAGGAAGAACGCGCTGCGCCCACCGCGCCCGTTCCAGTACCGCGCCGCGACAGTGAGCGCCCACGCGCTGAGCAGCAATGCTGCTCCGGTGACCGGCCAGACCCAGCCCGGCCCGGCGGCGCCGTCAGGCGGAAAGTCTTCGTGAATGGTCCAATAAAAGAAATAACCGAACACCAACGCTGCGAATGCCGCCATGTCGCCGACCATCGTAATCATCATCGCCCACCACCCCACCGATGGCGGTCCGGACGCATATAGGGGCAAGCTCAAGCCGAGGCCGACGTGCTTTTCATCCTTCTCCGGTATCAATGCGGTGCCGGTCCACAGCCAATAAAGGATCGTCACCAACGCGAGCACGCCGCTGACCAGTGCCGGCCACCACCAGTGAAACGTGGAGAAAATAAATACGCCGCCGGTGAACAACGCAGCGAACAAGGTCATGAAAGTCGGCCCTGGCACGCGCAGACATTGCACCGGATCGGCGTCGATGCTGGTAGTGACCAGGGTCTCGCGTTTGCCTTCTTCCGCGTCGGCGAGATAAAACCGGCCTTCGTCCACATGTTGGACGAGGTCCTGCTGGTCCCACAGCGGATAACGACTTTCGATAACGGGAATGGAGCGGGTGCCCCAAGGTTTGTCCGGCATCTCGCCCAGCCATTCCAACGTGCCCGCATTCCACGGATTGCGCTCCGAATAGGGCTGCTTGCCCTTGGGCCGCACCACATCCCAGACGAATACCAAGAAACCGGCGGCGACGATGAACGCCCCGACCGTGGAAACAAGATTCAAGGTGTCGAAGCCAAGCCCGGCCGGATAGGTGTAGACCCGGCGCGGCATACCCAACAGGCCGGTGAAATGCATCGGCAAGAAGGCGACGTTGAAGCCGACAAAAATCAGCCAGAAGGCGATGCGGCCGAGACGCTCGGAAAGCTTTTTCGCAGTGGCGAACGGAAACAAATAATAGAAGCCGGCGATCACAGGAAACACCATGCCGCCGATCAGCACATAATGCAGATGCCCGACCACGAAGTAAGTGTCATGGGCCTGAAAATCAAACGGCGCCACCGCCACCATGACTCCGGTGAGACCGCCGAGAACGAAGATCGCCAACGCCCCGGTGACATAAAGCATCGGCACGGAATAGACCACGCGCCCAGCCAGCACGGTGGCGAGAAAACAAAAGATCTGCACGCCGGTCGGAATCGCCACCGCCTCCGAGGCTGCGGAAAAAAAGCCCAGCGAGATCCCGGGCAACCCGGTGGTGAACATGTGGTGCACCCACAGGCCAAAACTGAGAAAACCGGTGCCCACCGCGGCCAATACGATCCAGCTGTAGCCGACCATTGGCGTACGAGCAAAGGTCGGCACGATCATCGCCACCAGCGCGATCGCCGGCAGGAAGATGATGTATACCTCGGGGTGGCCGAATATCCAGAACAGGTGCTGCCAAAGCAGCGGGTCGCCGCCGCGCGCCGGATCGAAGAACGGCCAGTCCAGCATGCGTTGCAGTTCCAATAACAAGTCGCCGGCGATCAATGGCGGAAACGCGAACAAAATCATTCCGGCGACCACCAGAATGTACCAGGCATACAACGGCATCAGATTGATGCGCATCCCTGGCGGTCGGCATTTGAGCACACCGACGATCAACTCCACCGCCGCGGCGATGGACGCCACTTCGATGAAACTCAATCCCAGCAGCCAGATGTCGGCGCCGACGCCTTCCTGGTACGCGGTGGTAAGCGGCGGATACATGAACCAGCCGCCTTCCGGCGCCGCGTTGAAAAAAATCGAACCGCACACGAAAACGCCGCCGATCAAGAAACTCCAATACCCATAGGCCGACAGCCGCGGAAAAGGCATGTCCCGTGCGCCCAGCATTTCCGGCATGATCAAAATCGAGACTGCTTCGAACATCGGCACGGCGAACAGAAACATCATCACCGAGCCGTGTAACGTGAATGCCTGGTTGTAGAACTGCGGCGAAAGAAAGTCGTTTTCCGGCACGGCCAGCTGCATACGCATCAACAAGGCAAGCACGCCAGCGAACAGGAAAAAGCAAAACGCAGTGAGCGTATACCATGCGCCCACTTCCGAGTTGTTGACTGCCGACCAATAGCGCCAACCGCGGGGCATTTCCCATGCTTTGAGCAACCGGGCCGCGGATTCGCGCTGGCGTTTTTGCTCGGTGTCCTCGGCGCTGCTCATTGCAAACCGTCCAGATAGGTCGCCAACGCCTGCAACTCGTTCTGCGCTAATAGATGAAAACTCGGCATGCGCACGCCGGGTTTCACTTCGCCAGTGCGTCCGATCCAGCGTACGAAGTCGGTGCGCGTGTTACCGAGCACGCCCGCGCCCAAGGTCATGCGACTGCCGACGTGGGTGAGATCGGGACCGATTACGCCGTCGGCTTGAGTGCCGCGCACCGTGTGGCAGGCGCCACAACCGTTAGCCAGAAACAAGTCATGGCCCCGCGTCGCAATGGGGCCGGCGGCGGGGGCGGCGTCCTGGTTCTGGTGCTGCAACCAGACATCGAAGGCATCGGCTTCCATGACCACCACCTGGAAGTTCATCAAGGCGTGGGCCGTGCCGCAAAATTCGGCGCAAGCGCCGCGGAAAGCGCCCGTACGGGTGGGCTCCAGCGCAAGTTCGGTCGTGCGCCCAGGGATCATGTCGACTTTGCCCGCCAGGGACGGCACCCAGAAGGAATGAATCACATCGGGACTACGAAGGCGCAAACCCACTCGGCGGCCGACCGGCAACCGCAGTTCATTGGCCAGCTCGAAGCTGGCGCCTTCCGCGGTGCGATAGCGCACCCGCCACCACCAGCGCTCACCGGAAACGTCGATGCGCAAGCCGCCCTCAGGCGCAGGTGCACGCAGTTGCGGGATCAGTTGCAGCCCATAGACCAGCAGGCCACCCAACACCGCCGTGGGCACGACCGCCCCGCCGCCGACAATCAAACCGGCCGCCAAACGCGGACTGTGGGGATGTTGGCGCACGCGGGTGGCGTACACAGCCAAGCCGATCACCACCAGCCAGACTACGACCGCGCCGCCCAGCATCCACCAAAACAGCTCTGCGATCGCCTCCGCGCCGCGTCCTGCCCCGACCAACGCCGATTGCGGACCGTCGCAGCCTGCGAGCAGCAGCGATAACGCTGGTAAAAACCCGACGGTCCGCGCCGCCGCCATAGCTTCCGTCGTAGAATTTTTCTTGAAGATGGAGTCTTCCTCTCGCGCGGCTACACAGGTCCCGGACGGGAACGGTTGACGGAAACAAGCGCGCATTTCCTCTGCACTTGTATAGAAACTCCGCGGCCCTGTTCAAACGGGGAGGGAAGTCGGCTTAGCGAGCGGCCCGACCCGCGGTCTCGCCTTGGCGCTGCGCGCCCCGGGTGCCGGAGTTGCCGATATCGGCAACCATCGTCCAGCCACTTCCGAATTCTGGTTCCCGTTGCTGGGTACTGGGGTCGCGCTGGGCGGCTTTCCGTGGTTGGCGATGCCCGAGTATCAGTATAATTTCTCCGCTTTCCGATACTGCTCTTGTAGCGCTCGAAGCTGAATTCAGGCTCAAGGCGTTCGCCGCTTGGTTGCCCGGCCACCGCCACGTCGCGCTCGATAGTAACAGCCACAACTTTCCCGTTATTCATCCAGTCAGGAGTGGGCGACGATTACGGACTACACTTCTCCCGTCGAGACCATTCGATCGATGCCAAAAGGTGCAACACAAATGAAGCTTCAATTGACACATGGACTGTGGTTGGGGGTGGCACTGGCGGTCACACTGCCGGCAGTCGCGCAGGATCAAATACGCAGCCAAACCCAATCCGCAACGCCGGAACAAACGCGCGGTCAGCAGATCTACGGTTATCAGCTGATGACGCCCGCTGAAGTCAGCGCCTACCGAAGCCGTATGGCCAACGCCACTACGGCACAGGAACGGGAACGCATTCGCACCGAACATCATGATCTGATGCAGGCACGCGCGAAGCAGCGCGGCATCACCTTACCCGAGCAGCCGCCGGCCGTCGGCAGCGGCATGGGTTCCGGCAACGGCATGGGTTCCGGCAGTGGTATGAGCCCGGGCAGCGGCATGGGTTCCGGCAGCGGCATGGGTTCCGGCAGCGGCATGGGTTCCGGCAGCGGCATGGGTTCCGGCAGCGGCATGGGTTCCGGCAGCGGCATGGGTTCCGGCAGCGGCATGGGTCCCGGCAGCGGCATGGGTTCCGGCGGTGGTATGAGCCCGGGCAACGGGATGGGTTCCGGCAGCGGCAGCAACCGCGAATCAAATTGAGCCAATTCTCGTGACGCCAACAAGCTGCGGGGCAATGTCCGGAAGCGAAGTCCGGCACCTGGGCCGGCCATAGGCCGCTTTTGATATGGTGGCCGCCGCGTATCCTTGAAGCGCCGCGACGCACGTGTAATGTCAACATTCGTCGCTCATGCCGTGGCGGCTTTCGCCATCAGCCGCGCGGCGCCGCAACGACTCGGGCGGCGACGCACTGTGGTCTGGGCCGCGATGATGTGCGCCTGCGCGCCCGACCTCGACGTCGTCGCCTTCGCCTTCGGTTTTCCCTATGGCCACGCCCTGGGACACCGCGGATTCAGCCACTCATTGCTGTTTGCCATACTGCTGGCGGCGGTGGCCGCATTCTGGCTTGCACGCCGCGAGCGGCTCGGCCGCGGGCTCGGCTTTGGTTTGCTGTTACTGCTGTTCGTTGCCACCGCGTCCCACGGTCTGATTGATGCCATGACCAACGGCGGTCTGGGGGTTGGATTTTACATCCCCTTCGACAACGCGCGTTATTTCCTGCCCTGGCGACCGTTGGTGGTCCCACCCCTCGGCGTGGCGCCGATGTTCAGCGCCTGGGGGTTCGCAGTGGTGCAAACCGAGCTCCTGTACATCGGATTGCCGAGTCTTGTAGTCAGCTTTGCCGCCTGGTCACTCCAGCGTAACCGTCAAAGCACGGTTTCGAAACCCTCGAATTGGGGCGGCCCGAGATAGATATCTTTCGCCGCGCCGGCTTGCGCATGGGCTTTGCGAAACGCTTCGGATTTGGTCCAGGCCTCGAACGAGGCGCGCGAATCCCACTCCGAATGGGAAGCGAACAAAGTGGCGGTCTCGTCGCTGGGCCCGCGCAAAAGTTGGAATTGTTTGAACCCCGGTACTCGATCCAAAAAGGTTTCCCGCTGGCGCCAGACATCGACGAATTCTTCTTCCCGGCCGCGGGCGACTCGAAAGCGATTCATGGCGATGAACATCGGTTGCTCCTGTGACAGGCTATGATGGCAGAACGTCCAGCCTAGCCGACTGGCGTCACGCTCGCGACAGGAAGTAGCACCCTGAAACGCGTCGTTGATTACCGCACGCCGAGTCGGTGAAAATGACGCGCTCGCTCCCGAAAAACAGGGCCTCCTTGATGGAACCGTCGACACTCACCGGATTGGACGTATTGTTTCGCGCCGTGGGCAGCGCCGTTTCGTTGCTAACCGTGAGCGGCGTTATTATCGGCGGTATCGTCGGCTTGAGACGTTACCGCCATGGATTGAAAATCAAAGCCGGTGAACTGCTGCTGCAGATGGAACAGGAATTCCGCATCGTTTCGCCGACCTGCCTGATTTGGGAAACGAATGCCAGCTACCGCTCCCGGATCAAACCCATGCTGGACAAGAACGCAATCGACGCGGCCATGTCGGACGAGGAACTCAATCTGTTGCAGAATATCGATCGCTGTTTGCGATTCTTTTATCTCTGCACGGTGCTGCACAGCGATTTGAAAATCGAACGTGCGATCGTTGCCCGATCCTATTATTGGTATGCGAGTCTGCTGCTGGACAGCACCGCCCGTCCCGAACTAGCGCAATACGTGCGCCAGCATTACCGCCGGCTCTACGAATGGTTGCAGCGGCACCAGCCCTGCTTTCAACACTATCGCGATACCGGCGAGTGGCGCGAATGCGATGCCCTGCCGTGTGCGCGGTCACAGCGCGGATAACTGAGATGTCCGGGATACCATGCAATTGAGCTATCGACGCCCGACTGCGCTCGACGATCTGCAACCACTGATCGCGCTTCTGGAGGACGACCTCGGTCCCGAATTCGAAAGATCCATGCGCGCCTGGTTCGGACTCCAACCGCGGCCCTATGTCCTCGACCGCTGGGAAATCCTGGTCGCCCGCGACGAGGCCGGCGCTTCGGATGTAGGCGTCTGCGGCTACTACCGCCAGCAGGGCGACCGCCCCGGCAGGTTTTGGATCGGGTGGCTGGGCGTCGTACCGCGAGCCCGCCGCCGAGGCATCGGGGCACAGCTATTGAACAAGCTCACAACCGAAGTGGCACACGCCGGTGGCAAAGAACTGTGGGTCTACACCGAACCCGATAACCAAGCTGCGATTGCGTTCTATCGCGCCAATGACATGCTGCCGCAAAGGCCGTTCGTCGATCTCGGATTGCCACAAGCCGCCGCCTCGCCGCGCAGCATTACGTTTTCCAAAGCACTTGGCTAACCCTTATCTGCCGCCTGCCCTGACATGACCGAAATGACTCCGGAGCAATTCCGCCGCCATGTGATGGACGAGGGCCTCGATCGCAGCGAACTGGACGCCGACCCGTTGCGGCAGTTCGAACGCTGGTATCAGGATGCCATCGACGCCCAGATACCGGAACCAAACGCCATGAGCCTGGCCACGGTCGCCGCCGACGGCCAGCCCTCCCTGCGCACGGTGCTGCTGAAACTCTACGATCACCGGGGCTTCGTGTTCTTTACCAACTATGAGAGCCGCAAGGCGCGCGAAATCGCCGGCAATCCAGCCGTCGCACTGTTGTTTCCGTGGGTGGCACTGGGCCGGCAAGTGAAGATCACGGGTCGGGCGACCAGGATTTCCGTTACCGAATCACTGCGCTATTTCGCCAGCCGCCCGCGCGGCAGCCAAATCGGCGCCTGGGCCTCGCCGCAGAGCCAGGTGATCAAAACGCGTGCCTTGCTCGACATCAAAGTCGACGAATTGAAGCGCAATTTCGCCGACGGCCACATTCCCCTGCCCTCCTTCTGGGGCGGGTTTCGCGTCTACGCCCAGACGGTTGAATTCTGGCAGGCGCGGGAAAGTCGACTGCACGACCGTTTCGTGTATCGGCGGCAGAACGAACACTGGCTGATCGAACGATTGGCGCCCTGAACACCGTCAAACCGGAGATGGCAACCCCGCGGTTTACTCACGGGTCTGGGGCAGGCATGCTAAAGACCCGATTTGCTATAGGAGTATGCAATGAACCCAAGTGGCGCCAGCTCCATAGGCAAGCTCATCCTTCGTCTCACCTTGGGCATTCTGATTCTGCTGCACGGCACCGATAAACTGTTGCACGGGATCGGCCCCATCGAAGGCATGGTAACGGCTGCCGGCCTGCCGGCATTTTTCGCCTTCGGCGTGTACCTGGGCGAGATCCTGGGCCCCGTGCTGTTGATTCTCGGTTTCTATGCCAGGGTTGGCGCCGGCCTCATCGCCTTCAACATGTTGGTGGCGTTTGCACTGGTGCATCGGGCCGAAATCTTCACGCTCAACCCGCACGGTGCGTGGACGTTGGAGCTGCAGGGCATGTACCTGTTCACCGCCCTGGCACTGGTTTTCTTGGGCCCCGGCCGGCTGAGCCTCAACGGTCGTTGATCTTATCGGCGGTTACCGGCCGACGCCTTCGTCCTCGACTCAGCGCCTGGCGCTGAGTTCGGGCTTTTGCAGCGCCTTGTTCAGGTCGCCACGCAACTGAGCGAACACCTTCCGATAGGCGTCGATCGAGGATTGCCTTACCGCGGATTTCATCGCGAATGCGCCGCCCCAGAACATTTTTCCACCCTGCGTCGCCCCGGTTGCGGTGTAGCTGTGATCGAACAGCTGCTGATGGTCGGCGCTCAAGGCTACGGCGCGCACCATCACCGTGGCGTGGAAATCGGCGAATGTGTAACTGGGTACGGACAACTCCAGTATCAGCGGCCGGTCCTCGAGCTTGGCGTCGGCGACTGCATCGACGCAACGGTACTGCACAAACATTTGCGGCAACTCGATATCGGCGACCTGTTTGAGCATCAACCCCGGCTCGGCATTCCAGCTGTGGGCGATGCCGGTCATGAAGGAACGGATCTCAACCTGATCGTGCAACGTCGCATCGTCGATCACCGCCACCACGCTGCGGCTGTAACGCTGAGTATCGATCGCGTAGTGAGCATCCTGAAATGCGACCTGGTGGGCGCACCCGCCCAGCAGTAGTGCAACGATCAACAAGGCAAGCAAAGCCAACCCGCCGCCGTTGCGCGGCCGAAAACGCCTACCCATGTGCCCCCCTTTTCTTGTCCGGTATAGAATCTCAGGGCTCAGAATAACCCTGCTCAGCCCGTGGTTCTAGGGCCGACGACATCAGCGGGCCGGTCCCGTCGATCGTTGGCGACCCGGTAATGCGGTTGCGCAGGCCCTTTGCCTTCTTCCAGACCCTGGTCATAAGCGGTGGTGCGGGCGCTCGTTACGAACAAGCGCAGGTACAGCCGGCGCGCTATTTCGCAACGTGCCGATGGCTTGGATCGGCGCGACCGGCCCGCCTCGGATACCGGGACCCCCCGATGACCCCCCTGGACCGCCGGTGGTCGAACGTTCCATGAAGCGCCCTACCGAACCTAATGGCGGCGTATCCGGTGGCGGTCCGGACAGGGTTCGCGGCCCCAGTCAGCGTTTTGACACTCGCCGCACAAATCTGTAACATATTATTTTCTATTCAATTTTTGTATCCGGGTTTCTATCCTGCTGTTAGCTGCGCCGTGCGCGACTGGGCGCCGGGATGGAAGCCGCAACTTTCGACACGGAGGGTAATTGTGATTGATGACCCCTATTCGGAGTTCAAGCGCGAACAAATGATTCTGCGCGATTGGCTGGCATTGGACCGCACCGTCCTGGCCAACAAACGGACGTTTCTGGCCTACGGCCGTACTTCCATCGCCCTCGTCGTTCTGGGCTTGGCGTTGGTGAAATTTGTCCAGCACGACGCAATGGAAATCGCCGGCTTCTGTCTGATGGCCTTCGGAATCCTCACTTTCATTGTCGGTCTGCGCGAATACTGGACCAACCAGGCCCGTTTCAAGCGCCTGTTGGCGGTGGAAAAGCACATGGACCGCGAACGGGAAGACGGCGAGGCCGGTGGCGAAGCGGCTGACCGGCGCGTTTCCTGAGTCCCGCGGCGCTCTGCGCAGCCGGCGCTTCCCGGTGCTGGCTGCGGGGCGCTGCACGGCTCTGTCCGATCCTGTATAATAAGTCCAGATTTCGGCGTATTATCATTTCGAATCAGCAGGTTGAAGTTGGCTTTGGCCTGCCCCGCGCTGTTCTCAATTCGGTTCGTCTCATCATCTCGAGCTGAGTCCCACAACGACATGGGCATCGATGCGGCCCGGTTTGCCGGCGACCACGATGCTGGAGGAAATACGCAATTATGGCGAAGGAAGAACTCATTGAAGTCGAAGGTACCGTAAGTGAGGTGCTACCCAACACCCGGTTTCGCGTAGAGCTGGAGAACGGCCATCAGGTCGCCGCGTACGCGTCCGGCAAAATGCGACGCTTCCGCATCCGCGTGGTCGCCGGAGACAAAGTCAAACTGGAAATGTCGCCCTACGATCTGAGCAAAGGCCGGATCAGCTTCCGCTACAAAAACTGATATTCCACCGTTTGCGCGTGGATTCCGCACGCGCCCCTTCAACAAATCCCGCCGCGCACCGAGCGCCGCCGGTGGCCCGCACGGCGATCCCGCAGCCCCCGACCCGGCGCCCCGGCGCACCATAATTGACCCTGGCTATACTCAGGGCATGCGCGCGTTATCCTGGTTATTGCTGGCGGTCTTCGCGCCGGGGGCCTGGGCCACGGACTGGCCGCTGTTCGACGCGCACATCCATTACAGTCAGGACGTTTGGGCGGCAGTGCCGCCGGCGCAGGCAATCGCCCGACTCAAGGAAGCGGGACTCAGCGGTGCGATGGTCTCGAGCTCTCCCGATGAGGGCACGCAGATGTTGCGCCGTGTCGCGCCCCAATTCGTGGTCCCCGCGCTGCGTCCCTATCGTCGACACGACGAACGGCGCACCTGGATGCACGATCCCGGCGTGGTGCCCTATCTCGAGCAACGCTTGGCCAGTGACCGATACGTCGCCATTGGTGAGTTTCACATCTACGGTGCGGATGCGGAGTTACCGATCGTACGCCAAGTCGTGGCGCTGGCCCACGGACACCATCTGATCCTGCACGTCCACTCCGACGCCGACGCCATTGAACGAGTGTTTCGACAACAGCCTCGGGCGCGCATTCTGTGGGCCCACGCCGGGTTTGAACAAGCGACGCGAGTGCGCGAATTGATGGAACGTCACGAGACTTTATGGGCCGACCTGGCCTTTCGGCGCGAGATCTTCGCCAATGGCCGTTTGCTCACCGATTGGCGCTCGCTATTGATCGACCATAATGATCGATTCATGGTTGGGGTCGATACATACACGCCGCAACGTTGGCTGCAGGTGCAAACCGTCGCCGACGGATTGCGCGCCATGCTCGACACCTTGCCGGAAGAAACCGCCGAACGAATCGCTTATCGCAATGCAGAGCGCCTGCTGGTAATCCCCTGATCGTCGTCGATCGGCTACTGTCGCAACAAGCTGACACGATTATTTGATTCGCTAGCACGCACATTTTCGATCCGAAAATGTGACCGCGATCGCATTTTGTTTTTTGTTCCTTGAAGCATCCCGCGGCCACTTGAGTCAAGCCCCCTACATCACGCTACCATACACGTCCAACATGGGAAGCAACTGCAAACACACCAAATGCGCATACGGACATGACCGCTGATTCGGCCGCTACGCGCAATCCCACTGCTTCCTTTCAGCTCAAAGGCGGAATGATTACCGTCACCGCGCTGAATCTTCTTCAGGACGATCTCGAACGGTTCGCCAAAGAATTGGCCGCCAAGGTGCGCAAGAATCCAGGATTCTTTCAAGGCATGCCCGTGGTGATCGATTTGCAGGCGATGAAGAGCAATGCCGCGGAAGTCGACATTCCGCGCATCGCGCTGTTGCTGGGAGACCAGGGCATGATTCCCCTCGGCGTGCGCAACTGCTCCGAAACGCAACGGCAAATAGCTCAGGATTTCGGCCTGGCATTGCTGCCGGACACCGAAGGCGCGCGGCCGACACGCAGCAGCGCCGAACCGCAAGCCACGAAGCCCAAAGCGACGACTACCAAGGTAATCAACCAACCGGTGCGCTCCGGCCAACAGATTTACGCCGAGGGCGGCGACTTGATCGTGTTGTCGTCGGTCAGCCCTGGTGCCGAAATCCTCGCCGACGGCCACATCCACGTATACGGGAGCTTGCATGGGCGCGCCTTGGCCGGTATCCAAGGTGATAGCGAAGCGCGCATCTTCTGCCGCAAGTTGTTTGCCGAACTGATCTCCATAGCCGGCACATATCGCGTTTACGAAGACATGGATTCCAAACTGCGCGGCCAATCCGTGCAGATCTATCTGCAGCAACAGCAGTTGCTGACCGACCCCCTGTAACCATTCGACCGGCCCCAACGCCGGAGAGGTGATTTATCGTGACCAAAGTTGTCGTCGTGACATCAGGCAAGGGTGGCGTGGGCAAAACCACCACCAGCGCCGCGCTCGGCGCCGGGCTCGCCCTCAAAGGACACAAAACCGCGGTAATCGATTTTGATATCGGACTGCGCAACCTGGATCTGGTAATGGGCTGCGAACGCCGCGTCGTGTACGATTTCGTGAACGTGATCCAGGGTGACGCCAAATTGCACCAAGCGCTGATTCGAGTGAAAGGGGCCGATAATCTCTATGTGTTGCCCGCTTCCCAGACCCGCGACAAAGACGCATTGACGACCGAAGGTGTAGAGAAGGTCATCGATGAATTGAAAGAAACCTTTGACTATGTAGTTTGCGATTCACCTGCCGGCATCGAACGAGGTGCGCATCAGGCGATGTATTTCGCCGACGAAGCAATCGTCGTCACCAATCCGGAAGTATCTTCTGTCCGGGATTCCGACCGTATGCTCGGTCTTCTGGCGAGCAAATCCCGCCGCGCCGAACACGGCGAACAGGTCAAAGAGCACTTGTTGCTGACCCGCTACGCGCCCAGACGTGTCGCCCAGGGTGAAATGTTGAGCGTCGACGATGTCAGCGAACTGCTCGACATCCCACTGCTCGGGGTAATCCCGGAATCGCAGGCGGTATTGTTCGCTTCAAACCGCGGCGTACCAGTGGTCATGGACGAAAAATCCGACGCCGCCCAGGCCTACATGGACGCGGTAGGACGCTTTCTCGGCGAAGACCTGCCGCACCGGTTTCTGCAGGAACAAAAGAAAGGCCTGCTAGGCCGCTTGTTCGGGAGCTGAATATGAGATTATTCGAACGATTCCGCGCGGGCCGTAACCGCAGCGCCGCGCAGGCCAAAGAACGCCTGCAGGTCATTATCGCCCATAGCCGCGCCGAACGGGATGGGCCCGACTATCTGCCGCGTTTGAAGCAGGAACTCCTGGACGTGATCAAAAAATATGTCCAGGTGAGCCAGGAAGACGTCAAAGTGAACGTCGAACACGAAGGCGGTTACGAGATTCTCGAACTCAATATTACGCTGCCCAAATAGGGGCACGGCATGCGCGAATAGCCGCGGGCAGTGAACAAAAGGAGAATTACGGTGTGTCGACCACTTCCAGGCGCTCGACATCGGCTAATGTGATCGAGCGCCCGTCGATGGTTTCGAAACTACGGCCGTGCACGGCATCCCGGTACACCGAATAGGTGCTGACTTCGCCGGTTCGCGTATCGATCACACGGGCGACGTAGATCCGGTGCTCGTCCTGCCATTGCACCCAGAACATGCCCGCACTCACCAGCAGTGCCGCCAACAACAGACCCGCGGGCAGCAGACGCCAATACCATGCAGGCGGCGCTGGCGGCTGCGGTCGTACGCTCGCGCCGCCCTGCGTTGAGCGATGGCGCAAATACATTACCGCGGCGATGATGATAAGCGCCGTCAACAGAAACTTGGTGATCATATGGGGTCGCAGCCTACCGGAATCGGCGCCCTTCGGGTAGGGCGGGTTATCAGCGGTGGCCCAGGATTGGAACTAACAGCCGACCGGGAGCGCGAGCGCGGAATCGCGCCGAACCCCGCACGGTCGATACCCATCGGGCCAACCGTTATCCGTACTGCTGCTCCAGATAACGGATGATATCGCGGGATTCATACAACCACGTGGCGTTGCCGTCGGCCTTGTCGATTTTCAAGCACGGTACTTTCGCGGCGCCGCCGCCGCGCAGCAACTGCTGGCGATGCTCTGGATTCCTTTGGGCATCGCGCGTCTCGATGTTCAAAGACATTCGATTGATCGAACGCCGCACTTTGATGCAGAACGGGCAAGTACGGAATTGATATAGCGTCAGGTGGCGGGTCTGCGCGTCGACCCGCTGCTGCTCTTCAGGGGTACGCACAACGCCCTTGGGCGTACTCATCTTTTCCCACAGCAACATGAATGGGCCCAAAACAGCCCGAACCGCCTTGAAAAAGGATCGAATCAGCCAGCGCATTGGATTTTACCGCGGAGTTTAGAGAGCAAGTGCTTGCAGCATGCTAACGGTTTACGCCCCGGGCGTCTACTCGGTGAGCGACGATGGCGGCCGCATGCCCCGCCCTACACTAACCGCTGAACGCGCCATGGCAGGCGTTCCGCGACCATTTCGTCCCTGGATTTCCGCGATTCGCGGCCCCTGCACGGCACTGTTCATGCAAAATGATTGCATTGTGTTTCACCGTGTCGCGCGCACACAGCGGTTGATTGATTGACACGACCACCACCAGCGCGGCGCGTCAATCATCGAGTTCGGGGTAATGACGAAAGATCCCCTCGTTGTTGAAAGGCAGACGCCTCGACGAGATCAGATATTCGGCAATACGCGGGCGAGCAGCGACGCGCTCGTGCAGCGCCAACAGTCCGGGTATTTCGCTGCGCAAGCGTCGCATCATGTTCGGAAACGCATATAGCAAGCCATCGACGATCTGGAACATCGAAAGATCCACGTACGACAAGCTGCGACCGAGCATCCATCCGCGGACGGTGTTGCCGCGCACCAACACGCGTTCGAAATAGCCCAGCAGTTCGGGGCCGCGCTCAGCGGTGAAAAACTTCGCGCGCCGGCGGGACTCCGGTTTCTGCTCGTGATAGTAACGGGTGGTGGCCACCGGATGATGGGTATCGTGTACGTCGACGATGAAATCCTCCACCGTCAGTTGCAGCTGGTGCGCCCACAAGCGACCGCTTTCGGACTTTGCCACCAATCCGAGTCGGGGCCCGAGGTAAAAAAGTATGTTGGCGGTCTGGGCGACGATCTGTTTTCCTGCGCGAAGAAACGGCGGTGCGAACGGCGGCCGGACGAGAGACGACTCTCCCATCAATGCCAACATCGCCTCAATACCCAGGCCCGGACCCCGCTCCCGGGCGACGTCCATGTAATCGGCGCCCGCTGCCTCCAGGGCCAAGCGTACGAATTCCCCCCGCCCCTGGATCGTCGGCCAGTAAAAGAGCTCGTATTGCATGGCAAAGCCTCGCGGCGCGGAGGCGGCGCCCGAACCCAGAACCGCGGCGCCTGCCGTCGAATGTTTTAGAAGTTTTCCTGTTCTACTTCGAGATACGTACGGGAAATGTTGCCGCCCATCATCTCATCGAAATACGGCAGTTGGCGCCACGCACTCAAATCCAGCCGTTCGCGTATCTCATAGGGTTGCAGACCTTCCTTGAAGCCGGCCTCGATACCGTCATACAGCGCCGACATGCGCGCATGCATTGCCGCGGCATCGACAGGCGTCATCAACGGCCCGTGGCCAGGCACGATGGTGTCGACATCGGTTCTGGTGATCTCGGCCAACGTCGCCACCCAGGATTTGACATGACCGTCACGGAAGTTCGGCATCATGCGATGCACCAGGATATCGCCGGCGATCAGCACCCGGTCGTCCGGCAACAGTATCATGAGGTCCCCGGGCGTATGCGAGCCGCTCGGCATCCACAGAACCATATTCACTCCCGCCAATTGCACAGGGACACGGCTTTGCTGCGAAAAAGTACGCGTGGCCGGTACTGCGTGCGTATGAGGAAACCGTAGGCCAGTCAAATTCTTCACCAACGAAATCCATTCCTGTTCCGTCTCCACCACCAGTTCACGACATTTTTCGCTGCTGATGATCTGCGCTTCCGGAAATGCGCTATTGCCGAGGTGATGGTCGCCATGGTGGTGGGTATTGATGACATGGCGGACCGGCTTATCGGTGATACGCTCGATGGCGGCACGCAGATGGCGACCGATAGCATCGGTAAAGCCGGTGTCCACGACCACTGCGCTGCTATCGCCGACGATCAAAACACTGTTGACCATGTACCCCTGGTTCTCCGGCGACGGTATACCAACCGGACCCAGTAGGGCGTATATGCGGTCGTTGATTTTCTGAACCTGGGGCGCCGGCAGATCCGCAACTGCTGCCAGGCACCACAGCGCCGACAAAAACACAATGACGATTCGGTGCATGTCCCATCTCCGGTTAACGCTCAAGCTCAAATGCTAGCGCAAGTCGATGCCAAATTGCAGTTCAGGCGCCCGCCAGGTCATTTCGTCTCGCAGCGTCCGGACAGCCCCGGAGCATCGGGGCGCCGTGGTGTATAGTAGCGAGCCGCGATTATTCGTTAACAACCCCATGCTGCACCTGGAACCACTACAGATCGCCTTCGTCGTCGTACTGTTCGTATGGACCGGCTTCGTACGCAGTGGGCTCGGCTTCGGCGGCGCGGCATTGGGCCTGCCGTTGCTGCTTCTGATCGACGGGCGGCCGCTGTTGTGGTTGCCGATCATCGGTGCCCACCTGCTGTTCTTTTCGGCTTTGACTCTGCGCACCCGGCTTCACAACGTACATTGGCGGTACCTGCACCGTTCCGCTGTCTATGTAATTCCGGGTGCGATCGTCGGCGTGTTGGGCCTGATCAATCTGCCTACCCGCTGGCTGCTGCTGTTCATTTATTCCATCACTTTGTTTTACGCCGTGATCTGGCTGATGAACTGGGCTATTTACAGCGAACGCAACTGGGTGGACAAGGTACTGCTGGTTTTGGGCGGTTACATAGCCGGCACTTCATTGAGCGGCGCGCCGCTGATGGTTGCGGTCTACATGCGCAACGTACCCCTGGCTCAGTTGCGCAACACGCTGTTCGTGTTGTGGTTCATCCTGGTCAGTATCAAAATGAGCACCTTCGTTGCATTCGGCATCGACTTGCATCTGCTGACTGCGGTCGCCCTGCTTCCGGTGGCCGCCATCGGACATGTGCTCGGTCTGCGTGTGCACGACTCGATCATGAGCAACCAGCGCCTGTTCCAGCGCTGGATCGGCGCCGGGCTTATGATCGTCTGCCTGCTGGGTTTGGCGAAACAATGGTAAGGAGCCGTTCGCGTCCGTGTCTCAGTTGGCGATGCCGCCATGCAGTGCCCGCTTGTCGATCATCTTGACCTTGACCGGCTTCGCGTTCCAGATTTCACGGCAATATTCGCCGATGGTCCGGTCGGACGAAAACGGCCCGCTGCGGGCGGTGTTGAGAATCGACATCCGGCTCCATCGCTCCTTGTCGCAATAGGCTTGCCCAACCCGCTCCTGGCAGTCGACGTAGGACTGGAAATCTGCCAATAACATGTACGGATCATGGTGCAGCAGATTGTCGACGATGGGACGAAACAGTCCGCTGTCGCCGTGGGCAAAACTCCCGTCGAGCAGCAGCGCAACAATGGCTTGCAACTGCGGACTGCTTCGGTACACATCCTGCGGCGAATACCCATGGGCGCGCAGGGACTGCACTTCCGGGGCGGTCAAACCGAACAAAAAGAAATTATCCGCGCCCACCTGATCGCGAATCTCGACGTTGGCGCCGTCCAAGGTCCCGATGGTCAATGCGCCATTCATGCAAAACTTCATATTGCCGGTGCCGGAGGCTTCCTTGCCGGCTGTGGAAATCTGCTCCGACAACTCCGCTGCCGGATAGATGCGCTGCCCATTGCTGACGTTGAAGTTGGGTAGAAACACGACCTTGATCTGATCCCGCAGGCCGGGATCGTGATTCACCACTTCTCCAACTCCGTTGATGAGCCGGATGATGAGCTTGGCCATGCGGTACCCCGGCGCGGCCTTGCCGCCGAATATGAACGTGCGGGGCGCAATATCCAGGTTCGGATTGCTCTTCAAGCGCAGATACAGGTCGATGATGTGCAGCAAATTGAGGTGCTGGCGCTTGTACTCGTGGATACGCTTCACCTGTACGTCGAACAAACTGCCAGGGTCGACACTTGTTCCGGTCTGCCGACGTAGGAAGGAAGCGAATCCTTCCTTCACGTTGCGCTTGACGAAGCGCCATTCGCGGCGGAAAGAGGCATCCCCGGCATAGGGCTCAAGCAACCGAAGCTGGTCGAGATCCTTCGCCCAGCCCTCGCCTATGGTTCGGTTCAGCAGCGAACTCAGCCCCGGGTTGGAAAGCGCCAGCCAGCGCCGCGGCGTGACCCCGTTGGTCTTGCTGCTGAACTTTTCCGGCCACATGAGATGGAAGTCGGACAATACGTCCTGCTGCAACAACTCCGTGTGCAACGCCGCCACGCCGTTGATCGCGTAACTTCCGATACAGGCCAGGTTCGCCATGCGTACGTAGCGCTCTCCTTGCTCGTTGATCAAGGACATGCGCGCCAGGCGGGCGTGATCGCCGAGAAAACGTGTGCGCACTTGGTCGAGAAAACGACGGTTGAGCTCGAAGATGATTTCCAGATGTCGGGGCAGAACACGCTTGAACAACTCCAGCGGCCATTGTTCCAGCGCCTCGGGCAGCAGCGTGTGATTGGTGTAGCCGATGGCGTTGCGTGTGACGTGCCAGGCTTCGTCCCACGCCATGCGGTTCTCGTCCACCAACAAACGCATCAGTTCCGCCACCGCGATTGCCGGGTGGGTGTCATTGAGTTGGACCGCGAATTTTTCGTGGAATCGAACCAAAGGCACCTGCTGGATGCGCATGATCCGCAGCATGTCCTGTAGCGAACACGAAACGAAGAAATATTGCTGTTGCAACCGCAGTTCCTTGCCCTGCACCTGTTCGTCGCTCGGGTAAAGCACCTTGGTGATATTTTCCGACACCACTTTCTGATTCACCGCGCCCCAGTAATCGCCGCGGTTGAAGGTGGAAAGGTCGAACGACTCCGGTGCCTCAGCACGCCAAAGACGCAGGGTGTTGGCCGTGTTGTTGCGGTATCCGAGGATCGGCGTGTCGTAGGGTATTCCGTTCACGATCCAGGCGGGCTGCCAATGGGCACGGTGGCAGCCGTCGTCATCGGTATAATGCTGCACCCAGCCGCCGAGTTTCACCGCCGCAACCCACTCGGGACGTGGAATCTCCCATGGGTTGCCGCGACTCAACCATTTGTCGGTGCGTTCCACTTGTTCGCCCGCGACGATGTCCTGGGCGAAGATGCCGAACTCGTAGCGAATGCCGTAACCGATCGCGGGAATCTCCAATGTCGCCAGAGAATCGAGGAAGCATGCGGCCAGTCGTCCCAGGCCGCCGTTGCCCAAGCCTGGTTCCGGCTCCTGCCCCAGCAGTTCGTGCAGGCTGAGTCCCAGTTCGCGCAAGGTTTCGCGTACCGGCTCATAGATGCCCAGGTTGAGCAGGTTGTTGCCCAGGTGCGGACCGAGCAGAAACTCGGCCGACAGGTATGCCACGGTGCGCGACTGCAACCGGGTGTAGGTTTCCGCAGTACTGATCCAACGTTCCAACAGGCGGTCACGAACCGTGTAGGCAAGCGCCATGTAGTAATCGTTCATGGTCGCGAGTCCAGGAAACTTGCCCTGGACATAGAACAGGTTGTCCAACAAGGTCTTCTTGAGCGCGACCTTGTCGAGCCGGGTGCGATCGTCGCCCGCGGGCGGAGGCGGCGTGAGAGGCGCGATGGCGGCTTCGGTCATAGGAATAGACACTCGTATAAGGTGTGCTCAATGCAGAGCAAAATCGATGCCCGACCGGGACATCAGCGGTCAACCAAAACTGGCGATCAAATCAAGCGAATAGCGCGTCGTATCGAGAGCAGCGGCGGCGGGACACGCCCCCCGGGGCATCGAATGGTGCATCCGTAAGCGCCATGCACCGAATCGGGACGCTGCGGCAGGAAACGCCATGACCCGCCGTGGAGCAGCATACGCCTAATCCAGGATTGCCGCGTGAAAGTCCGAGCGCCCTAGTCACGCATCACGCGCCGCTACCGGCGGCGCGCTTTCGGTCTCATGCGTCCGTCGACTCCCTGGTGAATATCGGGCTCCGTCAACGGCGCCAGTGATGCTATGGTGTGTTCGGTGGCGCCGGCGAATCGGGCCTCGCGACAGCCTTCGCAGCGGGCCGCGATTGCCCGTGGGCGGCACCTTACCACCTGCATCCGTACGATCAGGGGGATATCCGCAGTATCAGAATCGATTGCCGTTTCGGTGACAGCATGATCGATATCCTGCGACTTGGAAAACCACACTCTAACACGCGTGAATCACTTGCGGCCGTCAATCGCCCACTACCCGCAGGCTTTAGCGCCCACTACGCACGCGAATCAAGCCTGAGCCGATGAATTCCCGACCTCACACGCCGCTTTTCGCTCCCAACCGCACCGCACGACCCAGGTGGCGTCGAAAAGCAGCCTGCGGTGCCGATCCTGCCGTCGGGTTGCGACCATGCTGAGTCGCTGGTGGAAAAGCCGCGATGGTTTCACGGCACCGATATTGGCCGGCATTTTCATCGCGCCCGCCGCCGGCCGATCGATGACCGCGGTCAGCTGCGCAGCAGCCGAAGCAGGCGCGGGAATCGCCGGCGATCGCTACAGCGCGCACGCCGGCTTCTGGAAAGCCACCGACGCCTGCCAGGTCACCTTGATAACCGAGCATGAACTGCAACGGGTACGAACACGCGACCCGGCGCTCCGGATGAGACTCGCCGCCGGTCATCATCGCCGCAACTTGGTGATCCGCGGATTGACCCCCCAGCAGATCGAAGGTCGGTGTTTCAGAATCGGAAACGCGACGTTTCAACATCTCAAGCCACGACCGCCTTGCGGCTACCTCGACCAGATCGAAGGCGCCGGCATGTGCACAGCGCTGGGGCGCAACAGCGGCATGTGTCTCCGGGTCGTCGAGAGCGGCGTCTTCGCGGTTGGCGACGCGGTCGAATTGCTCCAGACGTCACGATAGCGAAACCAGCCGTACCCGCGCCGGGCGTGGCTCGCTGTCCCGGCGCAGCAAGCACGGGGCACCGCTACAACCGCAGCTCACGCAGGGCCGTGCGGGGTCATGTTCATCTCGAACATGTGACCGTGCCCTTGCGTCCACTCGCGTGCCATCGCCCCCTGCAGTTGCGCACGGCTGTTGCCGTACTCCGCCCGCCGGTATTCGAATCCATGGGGTAACGAAACCTGCACCCGATGCGGCTCGCCGGTCACGGGATTGCGAATCGGCTCATCCGCCACGTCGACCAGCCCCGGCACGCGGAAACTCCCCGTGCAGGCATCGATATCCGCCTCGAACTGGATCGGCGCGATCCGCGGCTCATGCATGGTTTCGAAGGTCGCGGCGAACACATTGAATACCGTTGCGCCGGGCTCGGTTTCCTGGCCAGAGAGGATGTTCAGCAAGGCGGCACGCTGCTCCTCTGTGGTGTTTTCATCGAGTATCGGTAACACCTGCCCGTGCCCTTCATGGATAGCGCCAGGCCACAAGGCGATCGCGGCGAACTTGGCGTTGTCCAAATCCACGCTGCCGAAATGTCCTGACTTGATGTGCATCGCGAACGCGGCGTGACAGTCGCCGTGGGAAGGTCGGCTGTTGAACTGGCAAGGACAACCCCAGTCGCAATTACACGCTGCTACGAATGGTCCGCGAATATTCCAATCTTTATAGGCCATTGCTCTACCTCCGTAGTGCAGATTTCGGTCGTTACAGGCGGCGTACGCCGTCCACGGGTAACGGCCTGGCGTGTCAGATCAAACCGCCGATGATCGTCGCACCCCACACCAACAGCGCGACGCCCGCGATCCGACCCAGCCACTGCCCGGCGGGCAGTACTTTTTCCAATAGCACAAACGCTGCCAAAACCGCTGCCCAGAGCAGGTCCATCACGCCGCTGACGAACAGCAGCAACATCAACACCCAGCAGCAACCGACGCAATACGCGCCGTGTACCAGGCCGAGACGCAAAATGCCGCGCAGCCCGGGCCGCCAATTTGCCAACAGAAACATCAACGGCGAGCGGCAATGCGCCAGACAGCGGGACTTCAGCGGCGTCCATTGGTATATTCCCGCCGCCATCAAGACCACGGCCGCGCTCACCGGCCGCGTCAAGCCGTCCTCGGAGAGCAAACGTGCGCTCTGCAGGCTGCCCTGCAACAGCGTCGCTACGGCGGAGAACGCGGTCCAGATGATGAGATAGCCGAGGATGAAGAACGCAGTTCTGATGTTGGAATTACCGGGCGCCCGCGACACCAGCAACACAACGGGCGCCGCGCTGGGCAGCATCATGCCGGCCATCATCACCGTCCACATGAGAAAAGCCAGCCAAGCGGTGGTAAAGCTCCAGGGTTCGGGCACAGACGACATACCCGACATCCCGTCCGCACCCGACATGCCGCGGGATATGTCGAGCAGATACACCCAGGCCAGTATCGTCAACGCGAGCAACGCGCCGAGCACCAGCCATGTCTGCCAGCGCGCACCGGGAGCCAGCCGGACCATGGTTGCAGGTCGGGACATTGCCGCCGCTCCTTCGCTCAATGGTGAACGCAACGTCGAGAGCCGACGGGCCACCGCGGAAAAATTCCAGAGGGCCTGAGTATAGCAGTGGTCCGGCGGTTGTGAGGCCGGCGCACGGCGTAACGCCATACCACGGGCGACAGGAATTGGTTTGCGAGGTACTGTATGGTCGTTGAGAACTTTTGCCGCCGCGGTTTGCCGCGGTGCAAAAAAACGGGGCGGTACACACCGCCCCGTTCTTATTGCGCGTAGTTTTAACGGCTACTCGTAGTAGTAATAGGCATAAGGCTGATAGATCAACTGCGGCTGCAGCTTGGTGGAATACGGCAGCCCCTGGTAATAGCGCCAGCCGTCCTTGTCCTGATCCGTGATCTGTCCGTCATGATTCAAGTCCAGCGGCCCATCCAGATTGAAATCGACTTTGGTCTGGCCGACGAAGCCCTGCCAAATGTTGCGCACGTGGGTGTAGCCCGCAGCGGTCAGCAGGTTAGCCGCCAGCACGCTGCGGTGCCCGGTTCTGCAAAGGGTGTAGATCGCCGTGTCCTTATTCGGGAACGCTTGCTCGACCGCAGCGACGAATTCGGCATCCGGTTGCGGTACCCTGGCGCCTCCGCCGATACACGCGCCGTCCGGAGAACGTTCCGTGCAGGGTTGATAAATGAAAGGATACGGAATGTTGGTTGCACCCTCAGGGTGGCCGGCAACGTATTCGGGAATGCTGCGCACGTCGACGATCACCGCGCGGGGCTTACCGTGCTTTGCACCCTGATGATGACCATGATCCCAGCCATCGTCATCCACGGCTCGCACGTAGGCTTCCGCGGCACTGATCTCGGAATGGTAGTTATGGGGCAGGCAATAGCGGTTGGTCGGCTCGGCGCAATCGTCCGCCAGCGCCGGGACCGCGGCCACTGCCAGAAACGCTCCGACAATGACGATGCTTGTAGCGTTTTTTGCTTTTCTCACAATTGACTCCTTCAGGGATTGCTCGCATTGTTGTTAGAGTTGATCCAGCGGATCAAAAAATAAGCTAGTGAATTTCACCCATGGCCACAATGGGCATATGCACAGTCGATGTTCGCGCCGTTTTGCGGTGAAGCTGTCCGCCCCGGCGCGAAAAGCGGGGTGCGTCCGCACACCACGGGTGCTACCACGCTCGAAATATTTCACAGGATGAAAACGGCGACCGAAAGGGTGCCCGGGGCCTGGTGATGCTTGATCGTGCGGCTTGGGTATTTGTGCCCGAATGATGCAGG
The DNA here is from genome assembly GCA_963849825.1 of uncultured Gammaproteobacteria bacterium. GTDB lineage: Bacteria > Pseudomonadota > Gammaproteobacteria > JASBUN01 > JASBUN01 > CAVXJN01. The sequence goes on from CAWKIK010000003.1 coordinate 616,348, forward strand.
CACGCGACTGCGGCTGCGCACCGTGAACCGGGACGCAGCGCAGATGGAGAGGCGAACCAATAGCGATTTTTTCGTTTAGGACTACTGCAACTGTTATTGCAGACGTTGGTTCGCGATCATGTCTACCGAGGGTTGGAACCGGACGGCTTGCAGGTATTGATGCCGAGAATCGAGTTCGCGGGACAGTATCCGACGATCGCCGTCAGCAGCGCAATCGCGGCGATCACGAACACGACGATTTGCCAAGCCGCATTCAGCGGTGCAAAAAATCCAACCAGCAGCAACACGACACCGAGCACGATGCGCGCAGTGCGGTCCATACCGCCAACATTGCATTTCATATCGCATTCCTCTGTGAACAACGGTTCATCGAGCGTCGCCGATGCGAGGCTCGTTACCGCTACAGTCTAGCAGCGCAAATCCACATCTGGGGCGGCCTGGTGCGCTCGCCAGGATCTGGCGGTGCAGGTTCCGGCTCAGCGCGTGTGCCGGGCATAAGTCTGCTTATCCATATCCACAACTTCCACTGTGACCGATTCGGCATCCCAGCCCTGGTCGCACAATGCGGTGAGCACCGCGCCGCTGAGAAGCCGTTTCTGGGTCGCGTCTCGACCGCTGTGGATACGCAACTGCGCATGCACGAACGGCGCACGACTCGTCCCGGTACGATAGAACTCCACCGGTATGGCGCGCGTTCGGATATGACTTTGTTCGAAAAGGCCGGTTGCATAAGCAGCGTCGTGCACGGCGTCCAGCATTTGCGTAACCTGGTCTGCGGTGGCCAACTCCTGGGCGTATTCGATGATCAAGTGAGGCATGCAGGACTCTTGTCATTGCGCCGGCGTACTGAAACCGATCCCCGGGCCGGCACCCCGGTGGCTGCAAGTCTACCGTAACCGGCGCGACAGCGTTGGCAGGCGGCGCTGTCAGGCGCTACATGCCGGCCGCTCCACCACTGGGCCAGTATGATGCGGACACAGCCCGTGGATTTTCCCCACCAGAATCGATGCCCTTCGCGTATCTGAGCGGGCGCCGATCGGATCGCCGTGCCGTCTGGTAAGCACTGCCCGCCACGCCACGCAGACTGCCATTCGCGCCGCAACGCCTTGCGCTCAAGGAACCCGAGTCGCGCTGTTGGCGTGCGGCGGACGAAATGCCGCCGCGTTGATACCAAGAGACTTGAGCTTCATGTGCACCGCGCGCGGCGTCACCGACATTTCGCGGGCTACGGCAGTGACATTGCCATTGAACTTGCGTAGGGCCGCGACAATGAGATTCGCCTCGGTCTCGCGCAGCGCTTGACGCCGTGCGTCACGCAGGTTCGCCGGCGCGTGCGCGTAAGCCGTAGGCGCGTCGATCTTCAGATCATCGATCACAACGCCGCGTGCGAATAAAAACGCGCGCTCCAACACGTTCTCCAGTTCCCGCAAGTTGCCGGGCCAATCGTAACGCAGCAGCTTCGACCAGGCTCTGTTGTTGAATGTTTTCGGAGCAGTGGCGTATTGCTCTGCCAGGCGACCCATAAAGTGGTGAACCAGGGGCGACAGATCGTCGGGGCGCTCGCGCAGCGGCGGTATCTGAATCGGCACTACATTGAGGCGATAGAAGAGATCGCGCCGGAAACGGCCTTCGGCGACGGCGCGCTCCAGATCCTGATTGGACGCGGCGACGATGCGCACGTCTGTAGCCAAGGTCTGCCGGCCGCCGACCCGTTCGAACTGCCCCTCCTGCAATACGCGCAGCAATCGCGCTTGTGCCGATACAGGCAGGCAGTCGATTTCATCGAGAAACAGCGTGCCGCCGTTGGTACGTTCGAAATAACCGTGATGGACGTCGTAGGCATCCGTGAACGCGCCTTTTTCGTGGCCGAACAAAGTGCTTTCGATCAAATTTTCGGGAATCGCACCACAATTCACCGCCAACAACTCCCGGCCGGTACGATCACTCATGGCATGAATGGCGCGTGCGATCACTTCCTTGCCGACTCCGGTCTCGCCGCTGATCAATACCGTGGCCCGGGTCGGCGCCACCACCTCGACCGCCTCCAGCACGTTCCGCATTGCCGCGGATTCTGCGATCACCGCCGGCGCCGGATGGGCCGGGCGCGCCCCTCCGGGAATCGCCGGACACCACACCTCGCGCAGTTTCGCTTCCACACGCGCACGCACGGTCGTCGACGCCGAGCGGGATACGATCTTGTCGCCGTCGCAGTGATACTCGTCGCCCGGCTTGTTCTCCGCCGTGGCCGGGTCGATGTATACGTAAACTTCACAGCAATCGTCATGGGTTGCGATGCGCTTGCGCAGTTCGACCTTACCGTAGCCGAAATTGCGCGCCGCGATGCCGCCGAATACGCTTGCCGTCATGCGGCACAGTTCCGGCGCAGCGCGCACGTTGTCGCCGAACGGGCAGCAACTGTTGCGCACCCGGATGACGCCCGGTTCAGATGAGGTGCGGGCGAAATTTCCGCCGATCTGGTTCTTTAAGGTGACAATCAAACTGGCATATTGATCGGGCGTTATGGGCCCGCTGCCTGAATAACCTAAGCACGACCGGGCACCTTCCTCCAGGCACTGGCTGGCCGCCAAGCCGACCCGTTCGACGTATTCCTGAGTACCGCTGCCGTCCCCCGCCGCAGTGGTTACGCGCACGCTTTCGGCGATGAACGCTTGCAGAAAAGTGATCGGATCGAGGGGCTTGCGGGAATCGCTCGACATCTGCGCACCCCCTTTTGGTTCAGTACGACTTCATCAATATAGCCGATCGACGGCCGGCGCGGGGCATGGCAAACGTGGAGCCCCTCACCGAAACCATCGGTGAGGGGCAGTTTACCAGCGGTTCAATGACAGCAAGGGCAGCCCGGGCCGTGCCTCGCAGGTTGCGGTTCCAGGCTCTGCGCGGCCATTTCCCGCCCTCGGGCCATATAGCCGTGCACTGCCGGAGCTGCGAGGAAGACACGTCTCGCCTCGGCACCGCACCGCGGGCACGGCGGCGCAACTTCGCTCATGCCGTGACGGGCCTCGAAGCACGTATCACAACGGCCACAACGGTAATCATACGATGGCATGGCAGACTCCAAGGACGCTCAAGCCCAACGCGCCGGCTGCGCCGCTTTGACGCCGAACTGCTTGGCGGTCACGTCGGTCCGGGCACGCTTTTCAGCCTCTTGGGTGGGCGGCCGCAACCGCCGGGTCTCCACTTCCCAAATCCAACCGCTTACGGTTACGTCCTTGGGAATCAGGGGGTGGTTCTTGAACGCTTCCACGGTTTTCATGCACGCTTGATCAACGTCATCCATCATGCCGATCCATTTCGCAAACGCGCCCTTGTCGAGCTTGAGTTCGGGCAGGGACGGATCGAGCGTCACTTCGTCGGGATCGATGCCTTTCTTGCGCAGTGCCTCCACCAGATCGTCGGCGTTGGCCGACAACATGCCGCACTGGGTGTGCTGGACGATGACGATTTCCTTGGTGCCGAAGAAATTGCAAGTCAGCATGGCCGAGCGCACCGCATCGTCGGTGACGATACCGCCGGCGTTGCGAAAACAGTGCGCGTCTCCGCCGCCGACCGGCGAATCCACGCGGATGCCCAACGCCTCGTCCACGGGCAGGCGCTCGTCCATGCACGCCAGGACCCACAGACGCCGATTGTTGGGTCCATCTGCGCCGTAACGCCGCCGGGTGGCCCAGTGATCATAGGCTTTGGATCGGCTTTCCAATTCTTCTTTCAAAGTTGCCATTAACGTCTCCTCCGGATGTAATCATGTGTACGCCGCAGCGCGGCATGTTGTCGAAGCAGCTTGTGTGCCAGACAGGTACCGCCAATAAATACAACGGCTTGGCGGAAGCGGAGAATGCGTATGGAAGCCCGGATACGGGGGCGCACACCTAAGCGCCTGTGACAGCGTCGATTTCGGTCCGGGAAGCAATAGTTCGCATTGTGAAGATTGGCTTCCCGGTGGGCCCGTCGGTGCAGCCGGTGTACCCGGCGGGCCGGCGCGGCCCGAGCCTGGTGAAGCGAGCGCAAACCCCGCGCGCACGTGCTGCGACCGAGGTCTCGCCTGCTAGACTGCGAAGCAGTCCACCACCATGAAAGGGAATCTCAGGCATGATTTTTCGACAGCTTTTCGAGCCCGTTTCCAGCACTTATACCTATCTGCTCGGCTGCGAAGATACCGGCCAGGCGCTGTTGATCGACCCGGTGTTGCCGACCTGGCAGCGGGACCTGGAAACCGTGAACGATCTAGGCCTTCGGCTGGCCTATACCCTGGACACACACATCCACGCCGATCACATTACCTCGGCGTCCACTCTGCGCCGCGAAGCTGGCAGCCGCATTGCCCATCCGGCGATCGACAAGCTCGAGTGCGTCGACATCGGGATCGAGGAAGGCACTCCCTTTGAAATGGGCAGCGTTCGGCTGGACCCGTTGTTCACGCCCGGACATACCGACGGCCATCATGCCTACCGCATCCGCGACCAGCTCAGCGACCGTGTGTTCAGCGGTGACGCCTTACTGATCGAAGCCTGTGGTCGCACCGACTTCCAAAACGGCGACGCGCCTACGCTCTATCGCAGCATCCATGAAAAGTTATTTTCCCTGACGGACGACGCCCTGGTCTTCCCTGCTCATGACTACGAGGGCCGCCATGTGACCAGCATCGGTCAGGAGAAGAGCCGCAACCCGCGTTTGGGTAACAACAAGCCCATGGACGAATTCGTCAAGATCATGGAGGAAATGGATTTGCCGTACCCGAAGTTCATCGACCATGCGGTGCCCGGCAATCGTCAGTGCGGGGTCTGCCCGCCGGATCTGCCCAACCACCTGCAAGAATATTGCGAAGCATCCGGAGACAGTCGCCAGGGTTGAGCCCGGCGGCAAACGCCGGCATCGCGATCAACCCGCCGGCTTGCGGATCAAATCCCGAGCGCCGGAAACAGAAAGTCTGCCGAAATAGGGTTTGATCTCCTCGAACAAATACAGCAGACCATCGTAGGTTTGGGCATCAGCAAGCGTTGCGGAACCCGGCACCAATGTCGCATTTTCGAGCGCGAGAGTAGCGGCCGATCCCGCTCCAAATGTGATTTCGATATGGGTAGCATGTTCCCGCGCAGTCCAACCGAACCGCTTGGCGACCATATTGGCGACGGTCGCCACTTTGGGCTTTTCGTTGCGGGAATGCAGTTCGCCATCCCAGTGCAGCGTCGCACCGCGCCCGCTTGTGTCCTGCCACCAATACACGATGCTCAGGATCCAACCGCACAAGTGCAGCAATCCCAGGTAACCCAGGGCGAACACGAACAGCACTGCGATCAGGTGATTGGTTTCCGGTTTGCCGATACCGGCAAGCAACAAGGCCAACGCGATCCCCGCCGTGACCAGGCACACATCCGCCGGTACCATGGCGACGATCAGCGCCTTCTGTCGACCTGGGCGCGGGGGTCGCGGGGCAGAGCCGAGCCTGCCGATCAAAGCTAGTTTGACCGCGGCGAGGTATGCGGACAACGCGACCATGATCGCCAAAAGATTGGACCCGTCATGCGCTATCGGCAGTGTCAGCTTTGTGCCTTGATACAAAGCCACAACACACACGATGCAGCCCGCGCCGAGCAGGCACAGTGATAATTTCCTCGTATACCACGCCACCATAAATCGCCCTCCGTGTGCCACCGATGACCGGACGTTTGCTGTACGTTTGCGCGTGAACCGATCATAACTCGTCGCAATCTCCTTACGTACTGTCGAGATTTACACGAACGGCCGCCGCTGTTGCGATCCATCGCTGTTGTCGAAATTGCGAGCGCATCGCAGGCGCACGAAGTGCCGTATGCACCTCGGTCGTTGGTTACACTTGTCCCCCCGGACACCACGAGTCGACCCGGCGCGCACTCACGGGTGCGTGGGATGGTCAACACCGGGTCAACCCGGAGGAGGCCACTATGGACACCTATATCGTTCGGCGTCGGCGCGGGTAGGCGACGAGGAGATGCCCGAGGAAGTTCGCTGGCTCCGCTCTTATGTCATCGACGAGGGAGACGGAAAGCTCGGCACGGTGTGCGTCTATCAGGCAGCAGGCCCCGACGCACTGCAGGAACATGCGCGCCGCGCAAGCCTGCCGGCGGATGAGGTTTTACCGGTGGTGGACACTTTGATCGTACGCGGCGACCCGACGAAATAAAGTGCCCGCGCCAACGACGATGAAATGGGCATACGCGGGACCCGATGCCCGCGTATGCCATCGCGGCAGATTACTGGACCTTGCTCTGAACCCAGCGTCGCAGGCGGTTGGAATCGCCGAACGGCGTCAACTTACCGAAGGAATCGAGAAATACGATATACAGCGGATGATCGGCGATATCCGCCTGCATCACCAGGCAACGACCGGCTTCGTTGATGAAGCCAGTCTTGCTGAGTCCGATGTCCCAGCTGTCGCGCCGCACCAAACGATTGGTGTTGCCGAAACGCAAGCCGCCGCGTCCCTTGAATGGATGGACGGTCATGAACGCAGTCGTGGTCGCCTCCCGGATCAACGGATAGCCTTGAGCGGCCCGTATCATTTTCACCAGGTCGCGCGCTGAAGAAACCGTTGCGGGGTCCAACCCCGCGGGGCCGGCGAAATGACTGTCATGCATGCCCAGGGATTGCGCTTTGCGATTCATGGCGGCGATGAACGCTTTGCGACCGCCGGGATAAGTACGCGCCAACGCCATCGCCGCGCGGTTTTCCGACGCTAACAGCGCCAGACGAAGCATCTCGTCTCGGGTCAAGGTTGCACCGTAGCGCAGGCGCGAACCGGTCAGTTTGATGATGTCGCGGTCGGCCTTGGTGATCGTAATCCGTTCGTCCAATGGCAAGCCGCTGTCCAATACCACCATGGCGGTCATCAATTTCGTGATGGACGCGATCGGACGTGTCTGGTCGTCGTGCTTGGCGTAGATCACATTGCCGGAACGGTCCACCACCAGAGCGGCCGCCGAACGCAAATTGAGGTCATCGGGATCCAGTGCATCCCAGGGGGTTTCCGCCGTCGCGGCCATCGGCTCCTGGGCCGACAGCTTGGCCATCTGGACGGCGGGACCGTCCGCAAACGCGGCCGACGCGAACAGAAAACCGAAAATCAGCAAATGCTTCTTCATTTTCCACAATCCTTTTGCACATGCCGGGCATTTCACACGTTCCTAGTGCGGATGTAAACTGCTGTGCACAAACTATTTATCGACCGCTGCAAATTTTCTTGAAGCGCCAAATTCGCAGCCTTTCTTAACCAGTTTGAAAGTGTGGCTGAATTCACGTGGAAAGGCTGGCGTCACCCGCGCTTTACGCTAGCGGACGACCGGCTTCCGACTTGAGCGCTCGATGCAAATCCCAGACACTGCGGCAATGCTCACCCTGTCGCAGGTTTCGAAGCGTTACGGCAGTACCGACGCCTTGCTAGCTATCGATTTGCAGGTTGCGAACGGCGATACGGTGGTGCTGATCGGACCCAGCGGCTGCGGCAAGTCGACATTGCTGCGCCTGATCGTCGGGCTGCAGCAAGCGGATCACGGCCGCATCGAGTTCGAGGGCGCCGCCCTCACCCCGGATAACATCGGCAAAGTCCGACAGCGCATGGGTTACGTGATCCAGGAAGGCGGCCTGTTCCCGCATCTGTGCGTGCAAGACAACGTTACCGTCATGGCGCGTTATCTGCGGCGTGATCCCGAATGGATCGACGCACGCCTGCAGGAACTCGCCCGCCTGGTGCAACTGCCCGCCGACCTGATGAAGCGCTTTCCGGGAGAGTTGTCGGGCGGTCAACGCCAGCGCGTCAGTCTCATGCGTGCATTGATGCTCGACCCTGACCTGCTGTTGCTCGATGAACCGCTGGGCGCCCTGGATCCCATGATCCGTTATCAACTGCAACAGGAACTGAAAGGGATTTTCGCGACTCTCGGTAAGACCGTGGTCATGGTCACCCATGACATCGCCGAGGCCGCGTACTTCGGTCATACCCTGGTGCTGATGCGGGCGGGCCGCATTGTGCAAACCGGATCGCCGCAGGAGTTGCTGCGCAATCCCGCAGAGCCGTTCGTGGAACAGTTCATTTCCGCGCAGCGCGAACCCATGGCCCAACTCGCCGAGCTTCTGGGATGAACGCTGCGTTGCGACGGTCGCGCGGCGCTCTGTTCACGGCATACCTCTTCTGTTCCGCGACTTCCGTCGCCGCCGCGCCGAAAGCGCCGGAAATCACCATTGGCTCAAAAGTGTTCACCGAGTCGGTGATACTCGGGGAACTGCTCCAGCAAACCGCACAAGCCGCCGGCGCCGTTGCCGTACACCGACGTCAACTGGGCGGCACACGTGTGTTGTGGGACGCATTGCGTCGAGGCGATATCGACGCCTATCCGGAATACACCGGCACGCTGTTGCAGGAGATTTTGCACGAAGACCATGTCGCTACGCGCGCAGCGCTCGAACGTGCATTGGCGAAGCGGCACCTGCGGATGACGCAACCGCTTGGATTCAATAACACCTACGCCCTCGGCGTCACCGGCGCCCTCGCCGAGAAGCTCGATCTGCACACCATCTCGGATTTGCGCCGCCATCCGGATCTGGCATTCGGCTTCAGCAATGAGTTCATGGATCGCAACGATGGCTGGGCCGGCCTGCGCCGACGCTACCACTTGCCGCAGCAAGACGTCCGCGGCCTGGACCACGATCTGGCCTACCGGGGGCTCGCTGCAGGGTCGTTGGACGTCATCGATCTGTACACCACCGACGCTGAGATTCCGTACTACCATCTGCACGCGCTCGAAGACGACCTGCATTTCTTTCCCACTTACGACGCGGTCATCGTTTATCGCGCCGATCTGCGACAGCGTGCGCCTGACGTCGTCGCCATGTTCCAGCGACTGAGTGGCAGCATTGACGTCGAGGCCATGCGCAAGATGAACGCCCGAGTCAAACTCGATCGGGAAAACGAGTCCGCCGTCGCCGCAACGTTCCTGCACCATGCCATGGGCTTGAACATCCACCAGCCACCGCACAGTATCTGGCAACGCATCTGGGACACCACCGTGCAACACCTGGTGCTGGTCGGCGTCTCGCTCAGCGCGGCAATAGTCGTCTCGATTCCCCTCGGTATATTGGCCGTGAGACGCGAGCGCGTCGGTCAGTTGATACTCTCAATTGCGGGGCTTTTACAGACTATTCCGTCGTTGGCATTGTTGGTGTTCATGATCCCTTTGCTGGGTATCGGCGGCCCTCCCGCCATCGTCGCATTGTTTCTCTACAGTCTGCTGCCCATCATCCGCAACACGTACGCAGGCTTGAAAGACATCCCGCGGGATATCGTCGAATCCGCGCAGGCACTGGGACTACCGCCGGGCGCCAGGCTTCGAATCGTAGAATTGCCGCTCGCGACCCGCACGATTCTCGCCGGTATCAAAACTTCCGCGGTCATCAATGTCGGCACGGCCACCTTGGGCGCATTGATCGGCGCTGGCGGTTACGGACAACCCATTCTCACCGGCATACGTCTCGATGACATGGGCTTGATTCTGCAGGGGGCCATTCCGGCGGCGGTCATGGCGGTATCGGTCCAGGGCCTGTTCGACTTGGTGGAGCGCGGCCTCCTCCCCAAGCACCTGCGGGTTCGAGTTCGGGACGACGCCGGATCCGATACCCGCCATCATTGACTTTGACTCTCGGTGCCGTTTGCCCGGCGTGTCGTCGATGTCCGCCTCCGCCCGGATGCTCCTGCCGGCCACGCCGACGCAGCCTCGGCGCGGTGCCGGGACTGAGCGCCGTCGGGCCTTCCAACGCAATTGACTCCGTTTACGCGCGACATCCATGCCACGGCCATGCCGCTTTCATGCGTTGGACGTGCCATGCAACGAAACTTTGGTGCCCCGCGGTATATTTACGCGTGCCACCGCGATATCGCGCGCTGGCGTATCGGTGCGCTTTGTCGCACCGAGTGTCACCGGCCGCAGCGGGCGCCGCTCGGTCGCAACTTTATCGAGCGTGAGTGAAGCCGCGTCGTCTGCGCCGGCAGGGGCGGCCACGTGCCCTTTTCCGACGCCTACGGCAGCCCGGTCGAAAGACCACGGCAAGAAACGGCGCATTTCATTTCTATAATGAAGCGCAACCCGACCGACGACCGACGACCGGCAGTGCACGCAAAGTCGCAGTTTGGCAATAGCCATACTTGCAGTCTGAATCCGGACCTCACCAAGGAATTAGGAGGCATATATGAACACGGAAATCACGTTCGTTCGAAACAGACCCGGTGGCAATGCTGCAATCGGGCGGTTCCATTCGGCGCGGCTGCCAGCGCTCGCGGCCCTAGCCGTTTTCATCACGGCTTGCGCGCCGGTGCGCGAACCCCCTCAAGAGGTGGCCACCACTTCGCCGACGGTGAGTTATAACTACAACACCGACGACGGCTTGGTCGAGGCCAATACCAAAGCACGCGCCTACTGCGCTCAGTACTCGGCCACGCCAAGCCTGCAGGGCTCGATTACGACGAATTCGGACGGCACCAAGACCGTGACCTTCGAATGCCTCAAGACCGCTGCGGTGGTGACTCCGCCCCCCGCGCCACCGGCAACCGGCTATACGTACCGTTCCGACAGCGAGTTCGTGCAATCGATACAATCGGCCGACGCTTATTGCGCCCAATCCGGTCAGACCGCTTCCACCCATATCGTCACCAACACCGACGGCAGCAAAACGGTGACGTTCCAATGCGTGCCGCGGTAATCATCGACCGATTCCTCGGCGTTTAAAGCTTCGCTAGCTCGAATCGCGCGGCCGCGGCCGCTGCAACTGCGGCCGCCGGCACGCCCATCGCTACCCCTCCCGACCCTCCAGCGTTGGCGGCGAACCGAGCGGCCGCGCATTTCCCGGACCCAGCGCCCGGCGGCGCGGCCGGTTTCAGGCGCCCACCTCGAACCCTCGCTGAGCAGCGGTCGTTCTAGGCGGTTTTGATCCATTTCTTAATTTTCTTAAGGTGGACCGCACACGACGCTGCTACGATGGAACGTGCGCGATCTCGCGTCGGGTTCTCGAATTCCAACAACAATGCAGTACGGAGGAGTCACCGTGCATAAGAAAATATCGAAACCTATCCTGCTTTTCTGTGGAACGTTCGTGCTTGGTTTGCTGGGTTCGTCCGCGTTCGCCGACAACGACCACGACCGCGGGGGGAACAATCAATGCCCCGTTGGCCTGGTTTCAGGCCTGACTTTGGATCAGGAGTTCGGCGCGGGTGCAAGCGATCTGACCCGCTGCATCAAACGCCGTCATCACGTCCAGGTGGTGGTTGAAATCAATCGTTATTGCCGCAGCCAGACTGCGACGCCAGACGCGGGAGGCAATTGCGCCGGCGGCCCCGATGCGCTTGGCAACATGGTGAACATGATTCAGGACTACGAAGTCACCTATGGCATGAAGCAGGGGCGCGACTATGAAATGGTCGCAGTGGTGCATGGCGGCGGCGGTCGCCTGCTACTGAACAACTCTGTACCCAACGCTTACGCCAGCCAGGTCCAAAGCCTGATGAGCCAAGGTGTGAAATTCTATTTCTGCCAGAATACAGTGCGCGGCTTCATGCACAACGGCATGATCAGCCCTGGCAACGCCGTAAACGAAGTCATCCCGGGCGTCCAGTTCGTCACCGCCGGCTTTACAGCGCTGTCGGACTTCCAGAGCTTGGGCTGGACCCAGGTCACTCCTTGAAACTCAGTACTGCCCGCTGAACCACAAAACCCGCTCCCAGGGGCGGGTTTTGTTTGGTCGGCGTTTTTCGGCCAGGGGCGGCGATCGTGCCGTTTCGGCATTTCCATCCGCGCAGATCCTTCCCGCCCGAGGGGATCATACTCGACGTCGGTCTGCCGGACATCACGGTCCATGTGCTGGCGCCGGTACTCGCGTTGACGCGTGATTTGCCGAGCGCGCGATCGAAAGGTGCCGACAGTCGGCGTGCCAGGACTGTTCGAATCGCGGGCCGTTCGCGCGATCCCAGGCTCGCCGCCGGGAACCCACATACTCCGCTGCAGTATGTTCGTTTCCCATCCACCGACAACGGCGCTTGGCGCGGTGGGTGACGCCCCGCGGTTCCCTTCCTCCGCTCCATATGTTCCAATACCGCCTCTTCGCACGACCCGCCCTTGGTCGACCCTATTTCCGCACTTTCTCGGTAGCCGCTCGTGATCACGACAGCCAATCTCACCATGCAGTTCGGACCCAAGCCCCTGTTCGAAAACGTTTCGGTCAAGTTCCGCGAAGGCATGCGCTATGGCTTGATCGGTGCCAACGGCTGCGGCAAATCCACTTTCATGAAGATCCTCGGCGGCGAACTGGAGCCAAGTGCGGGGTCGGTATCCTTCGAGGACGGCAAGCGGGTCGGCAAGTTGCGCCAGGACCAGTTCGCGTTCGAGGAACACTCGGTGATCGATACCGTCATCTTCGGCCACGAGGAGCTGTGGCAGATCAAACAGGAACGGGACCGCATCTACGGCTTGGCGGAGATGAGCGAAGACGATGGCATGAAGGTCGCCGAGCTCGAAGCGCGTTTCGCCGAACTCGGCGGTTATACCGCCGAGGCGCGCGCCGGCGAATTGCTGCTTGGCCTGGAGATCCCCATCGAACAGCACAACGGCCCCATGAGCGCCGTCGCGCCCGGTTGGAAATTGCGCGTGCTGCTGGCGCAAGCGCTGTTCGCCGATCCCGATATCATGCTGCTGGATGAACCCACCAATAACCTCGACATCAACACCATCCGTTGGCTCGAGGGCGTGCTCACCGGGCGCAACAGCACCATGATCATCATTTCCCATGACCGCCACTTCCTGAACAGCGTATGTACGCATATGGCCGACCTCGACTACGGCGAGCTGCGCCTGTACACCGGCAATTACGACGAGTACATGACCGCGGCCACCCAGGCCCGTGAGCGCATGTATGCCGACAACGCCAAGAAGAAGGCCCAGATCGCGGACCTGCAAGCTTTCGTCAGCCGCTTCTCGGCCAACGCATCGAAGGCCCGCCAGGCCACGTCTCGCGCACGTCAGATTGAAAAGATCGAACTGGAGGAAATCAAACCCTCCAGCCGCATCAGCCCGTTCATCCGCTTCGAACAGAACCAGAAGCTGTATCGCAATGCGCTCGAAGTCACTGGACTGCGCAAAGGTTACGGCGACACGCCGCTGTTTCGGAACCTGGAACTCGCAGTGGAAGTGGGCGAACGCATTGCCATCATCGGCCCCAACGGCATCGGCAAAAGCACGCTGCTGCGTACGCTGGTCGGCGACTTGGCCTCCGATGCCGGCACGGTAAAGTGGTCGGAGAATACCACCCTCGGTTATTACGCTCAGGACCATGCCGACGAATTCGCCAACGACATTACGGTATTCGACTGGATGGACCAATGGGGACAAAAGGGCGATGACGAACAGGCCATTCGCGCTGTACTGGGCCGCCTGTTGTTCTCCAAGGACGACTTGAACAAGAAAGTGAAGGTGCTCTCGGGCGGCGAGCAGGGTCGGATGCTGTTCGGAAAATTGATTCTCCAGCGTCCCAACGTAATGTGCCTGGACGAACCCACCAATCACCTGGACATGGAGTCGATCGAGTCCCTGAATCTGGCGCTCGACAACTACCCGGGCACGCTATTGTTCGTCAGCCACGACCGCGAGTTCGTCTCATCCCTGGCGACCCGGATCATCGAGTTGACGCCAGACGGCATCGTCGACTTCAGCGGCAGTTACGAAGACTACCTGCGCGGCCAAGGCATCAACCCGTTGCGCGCGGCGCAGTAAGCGCTGCCCATGCGAAAGCGGGCGGGCAAATAGCCCGCCCTATGCGCGAACATGCTTCAGCCACGACCGCGAGTTCGTCTCACTGGCGCCCCGGATCATCAAGTCGACACCTGTCGGCATCGTCGATTTCAGCGGCAGCTACGAAGACTATCTGCGCGGCCGGCTTCCTCTATCATTTGCCGCCTGAGCCAGAAAGCATGCGCCGACATCAGGTCATGGTCGGCGCGGCATGCGGACATTGAATTCGACTTCGGACAATAGTCGTTTGCCGCCTCGTTAAAACGCGTACTCCAACTGCGCGACCAGCGTCTCGTCCGGCGCCGTCTCGTTGAGGCCGAATACGACACCCAGCCGGTAGGAGAATTCGCGACCTGTGGCCGAATAGAATTCGCCGCTGATCACCGGACCCAATTGCCTGGCGTGGTCGTCGGGACGATAGTAGGCTTCGACACCCGGCCGGAACCCGGTCGTAACGCGATAGTTGACGCTGTAGGCGGAACGGAATTCATAGTGATCGTCGGCGCCAGCACCGATCTGTTTTTCCCAAATGAAATTCAATCGTTGGTTGATCCGACCGCTGGACTTCTCCAACAACGGACCGAATTCGAGCACGTCCGGTTCGCCCGCGGCTCTGGGATGCTCGTAGGACAGCAGGAATCCCGGATCCGCCCAGAATCTGCCATTCGCCGCGAGTTGAAAAGTGTTCTCCAACTCATAGCCGCTGAACTTGGTCGAAGCGCCGGGCTCGCGCTCATAGTTGGCGAAATAGATTTCGGGTTTCCACCAACCGGTGACGCCATAAGAAGCGGAAAAGTTGTAGCCACGGGCGCCGTTGAGTTCGCGGCCGTCGTCGTGATAACCAAAACCGCGCAACTCGAACTCGGTGCGGCCTTGGGCCACGTGCGGCGAATAGACGATGAAATCGCCGGCATAAGCGGGCTGTCCCGCAAACATGGGAAGCAAGCCCGCGATTACGGTGGCCAACACAGTGGCGGAGCTTTTGATCCCGGCGACGGTGGAGCCGTACATATTGCGATTACCTCCTGAACTAAGCGACACGCGGCAATGAGCCGGTTTTCGGCTATGGGGAAAACGAGGGATTGGCTTTGTCTAAAACACGAGTTGCTCAAGCTTCGCGCGGATGCGTACGCGACACGGCGCGGTCGCGGCCAAACAACATCATCAACAGCACCACGATGACCAAAGTGGCCAGATAGAAGAGCAATTCAATCCCGGATGGTCTTGCGATATAACCGACCAGAATGTGCAACAGACGCCCCAGCAGGCTTTGCTGGCTCAGCAGCCAGGATGTGTCCCACAATGAAGTACCCAGCGACGGTAGATATCCCGCCTGGTTCAAGAAGCTCGCAGCCTGCGCGGCGAGCCCGGCAGTCAAAAGCAGGATCAGCCAAGTCGTGACCGCAAAGAAGTGGCGCAACGGAATACGCAGCAGGCCCCGGTAGAGCAACGCGCCTACGAGTACCCCGCCGATGATGCCTGCCAATCCGCCGAGCAGCATACCGTTGCGCTCGCCGCCACCCGCTGCCACGGCCCAAAGAAACAGCACGGCCTCCGACCCTTCGCGCATGACCGCGGCCAAAGTGATCAACATCAGTGCCGCCACTGGTCGACTTCCACTGTGCACTTCGGCACTGGCGTTGGAGACATGCGCGGCCAACTCGCGGCCGTGGGCGCGCATCCATACGTTGTGCCATGTGAGCATCGCGACGGCGCTGAGCAAGATCCCCGCGTTCAGCAGCGCTTGACCGTTACCGCCCCAGGCAGCAGCCAGGTCGGCGGCGAGGACTGCGATCACGCAGGCGCCGCCAATTCCCAGCACGACCCCCGCGACGACCCAGCGCCCACGCCCATCGATGCCGCGGCTCGCGCCCAGAACGATGGCGATGATCAGCGCCGCCTCCAACACCTCGCGAAACACGATGACGCCGGTTGCCAACATGTCTAATCCGCGGCTGCGGCGGCAGGGCTGACCACGACGTTGCCTTTCATCGCGGGATTGAAGTCATTGAAGAAGCCATAGCGCCCCGGCTGCAGGGGGCCGACGTACACCACCACGCTGCCATGGGGTGGGACGATCACCTCCCGGGACAAGTCGTAGCTTTCAAACTCTGCCGGCAAGTCGCCTTCGTTTCGGATCGTGAGTTTCACCTTCTGACCCTGGGGCAGTTCCAACTGTTCGGGCGCAAAATGCTGAGCCCGGATCACCAATTGCGCGGTCGCTTCGGCGGCCAGCGCCGCGTTCCCGGCCAGCATGCTGCAGGCGAGCAGCACCATCGAATGTCGCAAGAACATACACTTCACCATCTGCGTACGAATATCATGAGCTAAATATACATGAGATCGATTCGTATTCGCAAGAACTATCACGCCAGGGATTGGTCGCGAAAACCCGTCACCCGCGGAATCCAAGGCGGTGCCCGCAGTATCCGAGACACCGATGCAATCGCGTGCCGCCGGCCCGCAACCGTGGCCCCTGGCGATTCAGGGCTGGAGTCGCCATACCGGTGTCCACTACGGCTCTCCCGCTCGGCGCGCAATCCAAACGACATGGCGCGCGCCCTTCGAGCCATGGGCGCGCACCCGCACCTCGTCCACCTCGAAACCCACCTTGCGCAGCCGCTCGGGGAAATCCCGATCCGGCCCCGCCGACCACACAGCCAACACGCCGCCCGGTCGCAACGCAGCGTACGCCGCATTCAGGCCATCCACGTCATAAAGCCAATTGTTCGCTTTGCGGGTCAGCCCTTCGGGCCCATTGTCCACATCCAATAAAATACCGTCGTAGGCCTGGCTCGATTCCCGCAATGCCTTACCGACATCACCCATGCGCACGGTGACCCGCGCGTCAGCCAATGGATTGCCTGCGCACGCACCCAACGTCCCGCGATTCCACTCAACCACCGCCGGCACCAGTTCCGCCGCAACCACCTGCGCCTCGCTGCTCAACTCGCGTAACGCTGCGGCCAAAGTGAAGCCCATGCCCAGCCCCCCGACCAACAGGCGCGGCGCATCACAATTTATCAATCGGGAACACGTCAGCTGCGCCAGCGCATCCTCGGAACCGTGCACCCGGCTGTTCATCAACTCGCCACGACCCACGAGCCGGATCGAAAAATCGGGCCCGCGCTGATAAAGGCGTAATGCGCCGCCGTTACCAGGCACTTGTGCCTCATCCAATAAAATCCAGGGCGTCATCGGTCGCTCATTGATCCCAAACAGCTCGCAGGAACCGCATGATAGCGCTTAGCTACAAGATTGACCGAATCAAGCAACACCGGCCCGAAGGTCGAATTAAACCCTGTAGGTCGCGTTAAGCCGCAACGCGGCGAACCCGACGCTACCGTGACGTCCTACCATACCGATCACCCAATCGACGCGGTCAGTTGAAACCGGGTAGGTCGGGTTGAGCCGCAACGCGGCGAACCCGACGTCACCGTGACGTCCTACCATACCGAACGCCCAATCGACGTGGTCAGGTTAAACCGGGTAGGTCGGGTTAAGCCGCAACGCGGCGAACCCGACGTCACCGTGACGTCCTACCATACCGAACACCCAATCGGCGTGGTCAGGTTAAACCGGGTAGGTCGGGTTAAGCCGCAACGCGGCGAACCCGACGTCACCGTGACGTCCCGCCATATGGATCACCCAATCGACATTGGACAGATCAAACGACGTGGGTCGGGTTAAGCCGCGCAGCGGTGAACCCGACGCTCAGCTTGCGAACCCCACCTGGCTCCGGCCTCCCGCCTCCTTAACCGAACACTCAATCCCCACGCTCGTTCCGATGCGGAATCGTCAACCGCGACACCGTGTAGCGACTAACGTCTTCTTCCGGTTCGTCGCCGGCCGCCGGGGTCAAGGGCAGCGCAAGGTTGGTGACCAACATCTTATTGCCCGCGATCGCAAGGCTTGCAGGAAACAACAGTCCCCGCGGCGCGCCATCGGGAGCGACACCTTCGAAGGCCCCGAGCTTCACCACCACCCGGCCGCCATCGTTGAGAGCGACCACTTCATCACCCTGGTTCGCCGCGACCCACACCAGCCCCTTCGAGTCAACGGTCAGGCCATCGGCGCCATTGACACTCTCGGCAAAAACGCTGACATCGTTGCTGGTATCCAGATTGGTGAGCTTCAGCACCCGGTCATCGCCGGTGTTGGCGATATACAGCGCGCGCTCATCGGCATTGAACGCCATACCATTGGCCCCGAATGGCGGAAAGCCGGTAGTGGCCAGCATCCCGCTCTGCACCACCGGCTCCGCGACACAGGCACCGCTGCAAGCAGTTGGGTTCACAACACTGAAGATCGCGCCCTGGAACGAGTCCGAGATCAGCAGCCGGCCATTCGATGTAAAAGCGAGCGCGTTGGGAACAGATGCATTATCGCCAA
This sequence comes from uncultured Gammaproteobacteria bacterium, assembly GCA_963849825.1. Classification (GTDB taxonomy): domain Bacteria; phylum Pseudomonadota; class Gammaproteobacteria; order JASBUN01; family JASBUN01; genus CAVXJN01. Next base: position 634,560 of record CAWKIK010000003.1, read on the forward strand.
AAGTGATCACATCCTGGCTGCCGTCGGGGTTGGCCACAGTGCGATTCGGCGGCGCACCAATATTGGGAATGGTCGCCACGTCCTGCAGCGCCGCGCCATTAACGAAGTCGGCGGGAATGCGTCGTACGCTAGACGGCAGCCCCTGAAAGTTTCCGACGCTGGCCACGTACACGTGGCCGTCGGCCGGGTTGAACGCCAATCCCAACAGCGGAACGTTGCTGGAGAAATCCGACACCGCGAGCAAGCGTCCGTTACGGTCGAACCGCACAATGCCGTTGGTTTCGCTGCCACTGCCGTTGAACTCGAAGGTGCTGACGAACACGTCGCCATTCGCAGGGTTCACTGCGATTCCCTCGGGGAAGTTAGCCACCTCGGGCAGCGTGGCGAAGCGCTGAGCGGCATGGCGTTTTACGATCAAATCCGGCGCCGCACTCGCACCTTGCGCGGCCAGTAGGGCGCAGGTGAATAACAAACTCGATTTGGTCATTTTTCTCATTGTGCACCCTCCTTATATTTAGGTCTCAACGAGTTCCGTCGCGGATCGAGTCGGCCCCACGCCCCTCGATGCTGCGCGGCGAACCATAACGGACCGGCGCCGCGTTGAGGCGCCACGTTGCGGGAATGGTTGCCGGCGGCGATGGCAAAACGATCTCGGATGACGTCGACGGCCAGCACACGCGCCGCGAATCACAAAGAAAAGCACAGGAGCAAGATGCGAGCCACGGCAGCCTCCATTTCGATGCACGACGTCGGCACCATTGTGGCCATCGGTCGACCTGGTTCATCGACCGGCGCCCGCATCCGCAAGTTCCCGCCAATCCTGCGCCGACAGCACGCCGACCACCTCGAACGTGCCGTTTCCGCTAGGGCGCACCACCGCCGACCCGCCCTCCGGCGGGCGGACATTCGCGACCATCATCAACACGTTGCCGTGGCCCACCAACACCACATTGGCGCCGGCGGGCGGTGACATCGATAGTCGTTGGCGGGCCGTCGCCGCCAACGCCTCGCGGCCACCTACATATTCCGCCGCGCGCGTATTGAGCACATCCCTCGTCGTTTGAACAGGCCCGACGTTCAGCAGCTTCGCCGTTTCGGTTGTACGGCAATACTCACTGGCAAAAACCGCACTCACCGGAATCTCCAACCGCCGCATCGCCGCACCTACTGCTTTGGCGGTCGCCCGACCCTCATCGGAAAGCTGGCGCATCTGGTTGCGATCGCAACTACGGATAGCCTCCTCCGAGTCCAATTGATCCGAATCCAGCCAATCGGTCGGTGCGTGGCGGAAATACAGGATATAACCGCCGCCGCGCACAGCCGCCGCCAACCCATCGCGGTCCGCCGCGCCCGCTGGGGTCGAAAGCAACGCAAATGCGCACATCGCCGCCAACAAAGCGACCCAGGTACGACGCAAACGAACCGATTTGGAAACGAACATTGGATACCATCGCCGATATGGTGAATAACGAATTCTAGACCCATTGCAAGCCAACGTCGCCCCGTCAATTCGTAAATGAAATAACACAGGTCGACTTACCGTAGGTCGGGTTGGCGAAGCGTAACCCGACAAACACTCGCCGTATATGCACGCCCGAAACGCTACCCCTCCTCTGGATTTATCCTAGGTCGGGTTAGCGAAGCGTAACCCGACAAACACTCGGCACAAACTCACGGCCGAAACGCATCCCCCATGGCCGATTCTTCAATGCACTCGACGGAGTGCGGTTCCATTGTTCGACAATCGCGTTAACATGGCGTTTCACGCTTCACCACGGACTCACAATAGAATCATGAGAAAATACGCTCTATTCGCCCTTGCGTTCATGTTTGTCATCGCAACAGCAAATGCGGCCGAGATTGCCGGCATCGATGTGCCGGAGCAACTCGCGACCGCACGCGGTGATACCTTACGGCTGAACGGCGCGGGCGTACGCAGCAAGTTCTTCATAAAAGTATACGTAGGCGCGTTATACCTACCCACTCCGACACACAGCGCCGCGACAATATTGCAGCACGACGGCCCGGCGGTCATGCAATTGCACATAGTCCACAGCGAAATCTCAGAGGAGAAGCTTGTTAAAGCCTGGACAGAAGGTTTCGAAGACAACTTGAACGGCCGCGAACGCTCAGCACTCGCCGCGCGCGTTCACAAGTTTAATAGCCTGTTCAGAACCGTGCGTAAAGGCGAGACCATAACCCTAGACTATCAGCCAGGCAGCGGCACGATCGTGCGGATCAACAACGAAAAACGCGGCGTGATCGAAGGCGCAGACTTCGCGCGCGGTTGGTTGAAGATCTGGCTCGGCGAAGATCCGGCGGATGAGGGCTTGAAGCAACGTTTGCTGGGCGGTCCCGGGTAATCGGGCAATCAATTGCAGCCCCGGCGTCGATTGGCTGAGTGCAGCCAAACCAGAGAAATTCGTTTTGTTTAGAGATGGAGTTGTCGGGTTACGCTTCGCTAACCCGACCTACGTCTTATTGGCAGGCAATTTTAGCATTTCGAGGGGGACGTTCGCGTTTGGCCGCAACGACTCACTTGCAACGCCCGATCGCGTTGTGCCCCGGGGTACTGAGACATCGGCGGATACGCTGGTTCGCAGATGGAATTGTCGGGTTACGCTGCGCTAACCCGACCTACATCGATGTGCTCGGATAGCGCATCCCTTCAATTACTTGTCACCAACCCAGTGGTTGGCCGCATAACCCTGTAGGTCGGTTTACCCTAGGTCGGGTTAGCAATGCGTAACCCGCCAAACGATCGCCGAACACGCACGCCCGAAACGCAGCCCCCTCCCCTGGATTTAACGTAGGTCGGGTTAGCACAGCGTAACCCGACACCCGACCGTCACCTATGCCCGAAATCCGGGTCGCAATGATTCGCGTCGGTCACCTACCTCTTCCTTGGCCGCATAACCCTGTAGGTCGGTTTACTGTAGGTCGGGTTAGCGGAGCGTAACCCGACAAACAATCGCCGAACATGCACGCCCCAAACGCAACTCCTTCTCCTGGAGCTATCGTAGGTCGGGTTAGCGCAGCGTAACTCGACACCCGACCGTCACCTATGCCCGATTTCCGGGTCGCAAGAATCCGCCTTGGTCACCCACCTATTTTTTTTGGCCGCATAGGCTCAAGGCATCGGCTTCGATGTGCAGGTACGCCCGCGCCAACCTATCGGCCCACTCGTCGGCCAAGCGCTGGGTGCCTATCACGTCCTGACGCAACTCGATCATGACACTGGGCAGATCGCGACCCTCAGCGTGCACGGGTACGGTGTAATCGATGTGCGCTTCGATGGCATACGGTTCGTTGTCCCCCACCACCACGCCGAGTTCCTCGGCAAGGGCGCTTTTCAGCAACACGGCCAGGCGATCATCGCGCCAATGGGAGACGCCCACGTGCCAGGGCCGCTGTTGGCCGTCCAGCACCGGCGTGAAGCTGTGAATGCTGAGCAGCAGCGTCGGGCGCTGCGCCCTTTGATCCAGCAAATGATCGACGGCGTCATGATAAGGCTGAAACACGCTCCGCAGCCGTGCCGCCCGTTGCGCCGGCGACAGGTCGCAATTACCCGGCACGACGATGCCGTTACTCTGTTCGGCGATGGACTGGGGACTGGCGGGCGGGCGATTGCAGTCGATCACCAGGCGTGAATACGCGCTGAGCACCAACGGCGCATTCAACGATTGCGCAAGTCGGCGCGCGACATCGGCGGCGCCAGGGTCCCAGCCGATGTGGGCCTCGAGCTGCGCCGGCTCCAGGCCCAGCTGGGCGAGCCGCCGGGGTACGCGGTTGGCAGCATGGTCGCACACCAGCACCGCGGCGGCGGCGCCAGCGGCGTTGATCACTTCCACGGGAGTCGGCTCGTCGGCTTCCAGCAACGACTCGTTCATGACAATGTATCCATTATCCGGCGACGCATCCCGGCCCGGTCGTCAGCCCGTTTGCAGTTCGTCGGTCCACACCCGAAAGCCCGTGAGCAGGTTCGGCCCGAAAGTACTGGTGAGCGCCACGTCAGCGGCATCGCGACCCTGAGCGATCAGCACCCGGCCGATGCGCGGCTGGTTGTTACGCGCATCGAAGGTATGCCACTGACCGTCGAGATAAACCTCGAACCAAGCGGAAAAGTCCATGGGGTCGGGCGACGCCGGCACGCCGATGTCGCCCAGGTAGCCGGTGCAATACCGGGCCGGAATGTTCATGCAGCGACAAAGGGCGACGGCCAAGTGCGTGAAATCCCGGCACACGCCGGTACGCTCGTTGTAGGTCTCCAGCGCAGTGCGGGTGGCGCACGCATGCTGATAGCCGAAGCTCACGTGGTCGTGCACGAAATCACAAATGGCCTGCACCCGCGGCCAACCTTCCGGCGTCTGGTCGAACAACGACCAGGCCGTCTCCGACAAACGGTCCGTCTCGCAATAGCGACTGCCCAGCAGATAAACCAACGTTTCCGAAGGCAGGTCCTGCACTGCATGCTGGCGCGCGGAAGGGATCACGGCATCCGGCTGACCGCTGTCGTTGATCACCGCATCGGTCATGATGCGCAGATCCCCGGGCGGCGCCACGATGCGATTACACCAATTACCGAACCCGTCGCGGTAGGCGCACATCGGCACCGCCGGATCGGTAATGATATTGTCGGCCGAAACCAAATCCGAGACGCGGCTGTAGTGCACATTCAACGTCAGGATCATAGGCGTGGGCTGCGGGCATTGATAAATCAACTCGTAGCCAATCCGGATCTGCATCCTGCACTCCTGGTAAAAAGATGGGCTGAAAATCGCTTGCGGGGCCATTACAACATGTGCCGCGCGTCGCGCATATCGCTATCACCGGTGCGGGCAATAGCCCCAATGCGCTTCAGGATGACTTTGTAGGTCGGGTTAGCGCAGCGTAATCCGACAATGTTCGTCGCTCGGATTACACATCTATGTCGGATGACAGGTCGGATTAGGGTAGATCGGATTAGTGTAGCCGACGACAATCGTCCCCATCGTCGGATTCGCCCTTCGGGCTTAATTCGAGCTACAAATGCGTTGCCCTCGTCGTTACGTAGGTCGGGTTAGCGAAGCGTAACCCGACAGCCCCAGGTTACGTAGACCCGCTGACCACGACGTCACCGACGCCATCCCATACATCTGATCATCGTAGGTCTGGTTAGCGCAGCGTGACCCGACAATGTTCGTCTCTCGGATTACACATCTATGCCGGATCGCAGGTCGGATTAGGGTAGCTCGGATTAGCGTACCGACGACAAGCGTCCCCATCGTCGGATTCGCCCTCCGGGCTTAATCCGACCTACAAAGGCGTTGCCCTCGTCGTTACGTAGGTCGGGTTAGCGAAGCGTAACCCGACACCCCAGGTTACGTAGACCCGCTGACCACGACGTCACCGACGCCATCCCGTACATCTGATCATCGTAGGTCTGGTTAGCGCAGCGTGACCCGACAATGTTCGTCGCTCGGATTACACATCTATGCCGGATCACAGGTCGGATTAGGGTAGCTCGGATTAGTGTACCGACGACAATCGTCCCCATCGTCGGATTCGCCCTTCGGGCTTAATTCGAGCTACAAATGCGTTGCCCTCGTCGTTACGTAGGTCGGGTTAGCGAAGCGTAACCCGACAGCCCCAGGTTACGTAGACCCGCTGACCACGACGTCACCGACGCCATCCCATACATCTGATCATCGTAGGTCTGGTTAGCGCAGCGTGACCCGACAATGTTCGTCGCTCGGATTACACATCTATGCCGGATCACAGGTCGGATTAGGGTAGCTCGGATTAGTGTAGCCGACGACAATCGTCCCCATCGTCGGATTCGCCCTTCAGGCTTAATTCGAGCTACAAATGCGTTGCCCTCGTCGTTACGTAGGTCGGGTTAGCGAAGCGTAACCCGACAGCCACCCCGGCGATCGCCATCACCCACTCAAGCTACCTACGCAAAAAAACTCGGAATATCCAGGCGCGCGCGCCATAATGAGACACATGTCATCGTTATCGATCCGCATTCGCATGGCTTTCCTTATCCTTGCTTTGTGCAGTTGGTGCCCGCCACCAGCCTGGGCCCAGGATACGCCGGCCGCTGACAAGACCCTCAGCGTCAATATCAGCGACGCCGCCGACCACCGTATCCAGCAGGCTATCCAACGACGTTTGCAGCAGAACAAAAATCTGCTCGATGTCCAGGTATCGGTGGACGCGGGCGTGGTAACGCTAAAAGGCAGCGCACTCACATCCGAGGCAATCAACGAAGCGATCGCGCTGGCGCAACGCACGGAAGGCGTCGCCGCCGTCAATTCCGAACTCACCGAGAACTGGCAGGTACGGCAACGGGTGCGCCCGACACTTCAAGACGGCTGGACCCGACTACGGAGTTTTGTCTCGCTGATCCCGCTGTTTCTGGTTGCCGTCGGCATCGTCGTGGTGTTCGGATTCCTGGCGCGACTCCTCGCCAATTGGGACCCCTTGTACAACCACCTGGCGCGCAATCGTTTCGTGCGCGATCAACTGCGCCAAGCGGTGCGCATCATTGTCTTCGTGATCGGGGTACTGATCGCGCTGGAGCTGCTGGACGCCACCGCATTGGTAGGCGCCCTCCTGGGCACAGCCGGCGTGGTGGGTATCGCCCTTGGCTTTGCGTTTCGCGATCTGGTGGAGAACCACATTGCCAGCATCCTCCTCAGCCTGCGCCAACCATTCGCGCCCGGCGATCAAGTGGTCATCGGCGACCATGAAGGCAAAGTGATCCGCCTCACCTCGCGCGCCACCATCTTGATGACCTTGGACGGCAACCACCTGCGAATTCCCAATGCCGACGTGTACAAAGGCGTCATCCTCAATTACACCCGCAACCCACAACGTCGGTTTTCGTTCGGCGTCGGCGTGGGCGTCAACGAAGATTTGCAACGTGCGCAGCAGTTGGGGGTTGCCGTATTGCAATACATGCAAGGTGTACAGAACGAACCACCACCCATGGCCCTGATCGAGGAACTCGGTGACTCGAATGTGTTGATCCGCTTCTTCGGCTGGGTAGATCAAACCCAGAACAATTTCATCAAAGTCAAAAGCGAAGCGATTCGGCAGGTCAAGAAAGCGCTGGACGACGCCGGCATCGACATGCCGGAACCCATCTATCGCGTGCAGTTGAGCGATCGGCGCGGAGGCGACGCGACCGTCGCTGCGAAGCCAACGCCGGAAACTCCGGAAGTCCGCGCCAAACAATCCCTGCAGGACACCCCCGCGGGAGACTTGTCTGCCGGCGATTCCGTCGACACCCAGATCGCACGTGAACGGGCCGACACGCAAGACGTGGACCTGCTCGATCCCACCGCGCCGAAAGAATGAGTGCGCATCGCTCACGTAGGTCGGGTTAGCGAAGCGTAACCCGACAACACGCTGACAAACGTGGGCGTAAACCGTGGTCCGTCCCTGATGATCCGCCACTCTACGGGTCATACGGCGGGCTCCGCGCCGAGCAACCAGTGACTTCGAGCGGCCGTCGCCTGCGCAATCGCAAAACCGTTGTACCGCGCGAAAACCGTCAGGTCAGCCCGAACCGTCGCCATATCGATCATCTACGGCTGGGCGGGCTTCGCCCGCCGCACAGCCAATTTTTCCAAGCAACCGTCGCGGGCGTGACCGCCGGCGCTTGTGCCGCAGCCCAATAGGCGCACGCAGGCTGGACGATCGGGCAGTGGATCGCAACGCCTGCGGCTGCGTGGGCGCAAGCAAATGCCGCGTGGCGCAGTGGTCGGACCGGCAAACCGCTATAGTCGGCGTTTGAACACCCCGATCGGGGCCGCGCGCTGACGAGCCGAGCAGGATACCTCACGGTGCGCAGGGCCGACCGGCGCGTCAGCGGGTTATCGAAACCGAAGGGAATAATTTCGCGCAAACCGCGCACTACTTAACAACAGCGCGAATCGACGTGCGGCGTAAAGGGTCGGTCATGCCATTCATTGGGAAGCGGAAACGGCTGGAAGCCATGATCGACCGGCATCACGCGACGCTCTATCGCCACGCCCTGTGGCTGATCGGCGACCCGGACGCGGCAGCCGACCTTATCCAGGACACCTACTACGAGGCATGGAAAAGCTTGTGCCGGTGCCGGCCGCCGCGCCATGAAATGGCATGGCTGCTGGCCATATTGCGCCGCCAGGCCGGTAAGGCCTATCGGCTGCGCGTTACATGCCCGGAATGCAGCGATGCCTGTTTGGAGGGCGTGGTGCTCGCGCCGGATGCGGATCTCGACGCCGTGCTCGACCTCATGCGCGCCCTGCAGTCGCTGCCATTGGCCCAGCGCGACCTGCTGCTGCACTATGCGCTGCACGGCCTTTCCTACGAGGAGTTGGCGGTGCAACTGGAAGTGCCGCTGGGCACAGTCATGAGCCGTATGGCGCGGGCCCGGCGGGCGCTGCAGAAGATCATGGGACACGGGGAGACCGACGACCGAAAGGTGATCGCGTTGTTCGGTCCGGAAACCCGCCAAAAGCGAGCCTGAGCCATGCACGAGAAACCGGACGTCCAACTTCGCCGCACGTTGCAGACCCCGCAACCGCCCTCGAGCTTGCGGCGGCAGCTGCACGCCAACCTGCGTCTGCAGCGGGACGCCGAGCGGCGCACGCACTGCCGCGGCGGCGCCATGGCCGCCGTCGCGGCGCTGTTGCTGATGCTCACGGTGTTCGCAGGGTCGCGCTGGCCGTCGGCCGGCGCGGAGCTGTCTGCGGTCATCGCCGCGGCCCGTCAGCACGCGCAGGACGAAGCTGCGATGCGGGAAGTCGATCCGGCAGCGCTGTCGTCGTGGCTGCAATCACTTGACGCCGGTGCCACGGCGTCACCGCGTCTGGTGCTGTTCAAAACCTGTGTGGTCGACGGCGTCGCCGTCAAGCACCTGCGCGTGCGCCTGGACAGTGGCGGTACGGCCGACTTCATGGTCGACGCCTCTGGCCAGTGGCGCGCCTTGCCGGCGTCCCGCGCAAAGCGCGGCTGGCTGGTCGCCCATCCGCGCGCAAACGTATCGATGGTCGCTGTATTCACGCCGAACCAGGAAATGGGTGCCATCCGCGCCATGGAGGCCATGTTTCCGGGTTGGCACTCATCCAGTGAGACCCAGCAGGAGGTTTGATCATGAAGTACGCATTCACTCGTAGCGCAGTCGCCTCGTTGGCGCTCCTGGCAGGATCCGTGGCAGTGCCGCTCGCCGATGCGGCTACACCCGCGGCCTACGTTACGCTCCAGGAAGACCATGCAGTGACACCGCTGGGCTCGAATACCAAATGGCCCGCCGGCAAAGGCATGACCTATATCACCGTGGATCCGGACAACAAGATCGTGCTCGCCACCAGCAGCGGCGAAAACCAGATCTACGCATACGATGCCGCCAGCGGCGAGCTGCGCAAAAAGATTCCGGTGGGCAAGTCCCCGAAGGGCATCAAGATCGACCACAAGGGGCGCTATGCAGTGGCCGCCAATGAGAAATCCAACTCCATCAGCGTCATCGACCTGCAGAAGCTGGCGGTGATCAAGGAGGTCGAAGTCGGCCCCACGCCCCACAACAGCGTCTTCTCGCCCGACAACAAACATCTCTATGTGGACTTACAGGGCGGCACCAGCGTCGCGGTGGTGGACGTGGGCAAATGGGAGAAGACCGGTGAACTGCCGGCCGGCGAATCCCCCCACAACGTCGACATCTCCCCTGACGGCAAAACCCTGTATGTGGCCAACATCGGCAGCCAGGACCTGAGCATCGTGGACATCGGCGCCAAGAAAGTGGTCAAGACCATCCCATTGAGCCTGCCCCACTACGGTGTCGACGTCACCCCGGACGGCAAATACGTACTGGTCACCGGCATCGCCGGCTCGGTGCTCAACGTCATCGACACCAAGAAAATGGAACGCATCAAGCAGATCGAAGTCGGCACCGGCCCCCACGGGGTGCGCGCCGACCCCGACAGCCGCTATGCCTACGTTGCAGTCACGACCAAGAACCAGCTCGTCAAAGTCGACCTGAAAACCCTGAAAGTCGTCGACCACATCGACATCGGCCAATTTCCGTTCTGGGTCGCGATGCTGGGCAATACCTGAACTGTGACCAGGCGCGCGGTCGGTGTGCGCAACGCAGTCGTTCCAGCGTGGGTCATCGGTCGCTGCGGCCGGGCGGGAATTTCCTGCCCTGCGCTATTCGTCTTCGTGCCGGACCCGGCGGCAAAGGCCGCCCTATGATTGAACTGCAGAGCGCACCTCGTCCGAACCGGCGGGCCCGTTTATGGCTTCATCGAAGGGCTTATCCGCGGCGTCGACCAGCCGCTCGGCACCATGAGCACTCGGAGCTGGGCGATCTGGACCACGTCTACGCGTGCGGCCAGGGCTGCACCATGGTGCGGCTGTCGAACCTCATCCAGCGCCGCCATAGGGACGGGTGATAATCTCCAGGAGATGACCGCTCGGATCCTCGAAATACACGCCGCGACCACCGTCGCTGTGATTGATCTTGCCTGGCTGACGCTGACCCGGATCGGCCCAGTAGTCGATCTTGCGCGCGCGGATGCGGGCGAAGATCTGATCGAACTCGGCTTCCGTGATCAAGAACGCATAGTGCTGTGATGCGATCTCGCCGTCCGTTTGGTAGAAATCGAGGCTCACCCCATTGTCCGTCCCCACGACCAGGAATGGACCGAAGCGGGTCGGTTCAGGAAGGCCCAGCACCTCCGAGAAAAACCGCGCGGACGTCTCCGGATCACGGGAGCGCACGATTGTGTGATTGAGGTGCACCGACATGGCGCTGTCTCCGGCTGAGTCGTCCTCCAGTGTAGGCGGCGGTTCCGATCGTGTGCGCCGCAGTGCGCAAAGAGCACTTCACCCTCTTCTCAGGGAACTCCAGCGGCGGCAACAGCGCCTGAGGCAGTGCTATCAACGCCTGGATGTCCTCAACAGCGGTTTTTTTTGAGCAGTTCGTTATCGATCTGCCCATATTCGCGCGCGAGGATATCGCCCAGTCCGGTGCGAACCGCGCAGCTATACTTCGGACCGGAGCCGAGGGCGAGCGCCGGGAAGGGGGCTATGGATCATCCAGGGATTACGCGTCGGCAGTTCACGGCCTTTCTCGCCGCCGGGCTGTTACTCGGCCAGTCCGGGAACGGCAGGGCAGGCGAACCGCGCGTGCGCGGCCCGCGGCGCCGAGTGGGTCATTCTGCCGGAATATTTCACCTCGGCCGCGGCCTTTCATCCCCGCCTGCTGGACGCTATCCAACCGCCGGACGGCGCCGCGCTGCACCTGCTGCAGGACCTGGCGCGCCAGGGCAACGCCGTGGTCGGCGGCTCGTTCATGGCCCAACGCAACGGTCGCGTCTACGACAGCTTCATACTCGCCCAGTCCGATGGCACCACGGCGCGCCACGACAAGGACGCGCCGACGTATTGGGAGAACTGCTACTGCCAAGGCGCCGAACCGGGAGATGACGGCGTGCCGGCCTCACCCATCGGCCCGGTCGGATCGGCCCTGTGCTGGGAGCTGATCCGTACACGCACGGCCGCACGCCTGCGGGGCCGGGTTCACCTGGTGGTCGGCGGCTCCTGTTGGTGGACCCTGCCGGACGATACCGCCGCCGACAGCCCGCTGCGCAGCGTCAACCTGAAGATGCTGCAGCAGACGCCGGTGCGTTTCGCACGGCTGCTGGGCGTGCCGATAATCCACGGCTCCCATGCCGGGCGCTTCGCCGGGTTCTTCAGTCCCGATCTACCCGATGTACCCTACGACTCGAGCTATCTCGGCGAAGCCATGATCGTGGACGCCGCCGGTCAGGTGCTGGGCCGGCGGGGGCTCGAGGAGGGAGCCGGTGTCGTGATGGCCGACGTACTCGTTCCCGAAACACCCCACCCCCTCGACCCACTCCCAGCTCGCTTTTGGATTCCGGAAGAAATGCCCCCGCCGTGGAAAGACGCCTGGGCGCGCTGGTTCGAGCCCGGCGGTCGCTATTACGAGACCGTGACCCTGCCGTATTTGGAGACCGGGGAGCTCAACGAGTATGTGCCGGCGTGGATGAGCGGGGACTCCTCTGCAGGAGCAACTTTTGCGAGTTGATTGCAGAGGCGATCACTGCGGAAGCGCGCATCGTGTTGCCTTAGGTGCCTTGAGAACGTGCCATGTTCCCATCGGCGCGCGATGCCCCCAGACTTCTCAATCGCGAAGACGCTGAAGCGCATTCACAAGTTCTGGCACATCATCCCGGATAATGCGCCCAATCGTCTCATTGTCGATGCCCAGGTAGGCATGTATCAGTCGATTGCGCGTTGCGATAATCATTCGCCAGGGAATCTCGTGGTACGACACGCGAACAGCTTCGGGGATATGGGTCGCGGCCTCGCCGATCAATTCCAGGTTCCGCAGTGTCGCGTCATAATTGAGCGGCGTGGACGCGAAGCGTCCTGACTCCGGGCGCCCCAACTCGTCCTCCAGAAGAAAACTGGACCCCGAAATAGCGCTTGGAAGTTGCGGGGCCATCGAAATCGACCACGATGTCCAAATCGCTGTTGGGACCAGCCTCGTCACGGGCGGTGGACCCGAACAGCGCCAGCCCGATCACGCCGTACCGCTCGGCGAGTTCTGGCTTGAGACGGGACAACACGCGCAGCGCTTCATCACGAGTGACGATCGACCGCCCTTACTGCCTGGCTTCGAAATGGTCGGGACTGAAACAGCGGCAACCGCGCCCCCCTCGCTCACCAACCGCCCCTGCTCAACCAGCTGCGCCAACCGGCGCTGCAGGGTGCGTCTCGGCATGCCGATTCCGGGCGCTCGCGATCTGCTCCACGGACGCACCAGCGGGAAAACCGCCAACACTTCGGGAGATCGCATCGAGTTCGGATTGAGAAATCGTTCGGGGCATTGGTATCAGACAACGGTGTAATAGCAGAGGAAGACCCGCGCGCCCGGTTCCATATCCGAGTCACTCCGGTCCTTGGCGTTCACGCCCGCGCGCGAGCGCCGCTCGGTCGGCCACCGAGTCCTCGGCGGCACCGCTCCGTAGCCACGCCTTGACCGGGTGTATCACCAGCAACAATACAGCGCCGATGGCGAGGCCGGCCACCAGGTCGGCGGCCAACGTGGGTAAGGCTTCCAGCGCGTGATGCACCCAGGCAATGTTGTGGACATACATACCACCCCCCACCAACAGCATCGCCACCGTGCCGATAATACCCAGCAACCGGACCGCATGGGGCAGTCCATTGACCAGCATGCGTCCCGCAACCCGCGTCGTGCGCCTTGCGGCTCCCGTCAGGCTGGCTGCGCGGTCGATCAAGTACAAACCCGCATCGTCCATGCGCACCAGCAGGGCCACAAGCCCATACACGCCAATGGTCGCCGCCAGGGCAATCAGGGACACCACCAGGATTTGAATGGTCAGTGACTGCTCCATCACGGTTTCCAGCGCGATCACCACGATTTCGATGGATAGGATGAAATCGGTGCGTACCGCCGCCTTGATCTTGGCCTTCTCGCGCTGAACGATTGCCTTGGGCTCGCCCGTCTGCTCCGCCGCGATGGGCTGCTTCCTGTGGCCCGCAAACCACTCGTAGACCTTTTCGGCGCCTTCGTAACTGAGGTACGCGCCGCCCAAGAGCAGAATGGGCACGATCAACCATGGCAGATAGGCACTGAGCAGAAATGCCAGGGGCAGAATGATCAACTTGTTGAGAAGCGACCCGCGGGTAATGGCCCAGATCACCGGCAGCTCACGGGAGGCCGTGAAGCCCGTGGCGTTCTCCGCGTTCACCGCCAAGTCGTCGCCGAGCAACCCGGCTGTCTTCTTGGCCGCCACTTTGCTCATGACCGCCGTGTCGTCCAGCAGTGCCGCTACGTCGTCCAGGATTGCAAAGATGCCGCTAGCCATGGGAGACACTTCGTCGAGGTCGTAGTCGATGTGCCCCAATGTAGCAGCTCACCGCGTCGCATCCCGGGCGGTGGGCGCGAATGCCGGCGCATTCCCACCGGCGAACCGCGGATGCGTGGGTCCGCGACCGGTTCGTAGCAGAGACTAGCATTAGCCCCCGCGTGTCAGCGGCTCGACCCGCACCCCGCCTCAGGCACACCCCCAACCAAGTGTTGGGTCCGGCCCGCCGGGCCCTGACCCAACCCACCGAGCCGTCCCGTAGGATGGGTCAAGCGCCCAACGGGCGCGGACCCATCGAAAACCCGCCGCCAGCAGCAGTCCCATCCGGCGACACCGTAGGCCGGATTAAGCCCGCAGGGCGAATCCGGCAAACGCATGCAGCCTCTCCAAACCCCGCCCGATTCGCTGCGCTTAATCGGGCCTACGGGTGCCAAGCACATCCCGAGCCCCGTAGCATGGGTCAAGCGCCCAACGGGCGCGGACCTATCGAAAACCCGCCGCCAGCAGCAGTCCCATCCGGCAACACCGTAGGCCGGATTAAGCCCGCAGGGCGAATCCGGCAAACGCATGCAGCCTCTCCGAACCCCGCCCGATTCGCTGCGCTCAATCGGGCCTACGGGTACCAAGCACATCCCGAGCCCCGTAGCATGGGTCAAGCGCCCAACCGGCGCGGACCCATCGAAAACCCTCCGCTAGCAGCAGTGCCATCCGGCGACACCGTAGGCCGGATTAAGCCCGCAGGGCGAATCCGGCAAACGCATGCAGCCTGTCCGAATCCCGCCCGATTCGCTGCGCTCAATCGGGCCTATGGGTGCCAAGCACATCCCGAGCCCCGTAGGATGGGTCAAGCGCCCCAACGGCGCGGACCCAACGGAAACCCGCTGCGACATCCGTATTGTTTTCGTGGCACACGGCATCCGATTTCTGACCGATCAGGATCTGAAAGACATGCCGTTCGAAGCCGACGCCGCACTATGCGAACGCCGCGAGAACCTCCGCGGCCGCCTTGCCGGCCTTGCCAACGTCTGCATAACAATACCCAATATGGGCACTAGCAAGCCCGGGGTTGCGAGCGCCTGCGCGTTGCTCTGGGGGCCTCGACCCCGTTCGGAGATGACGATCAGGACCGAGCCTAGGATGCGTGTCGGGTTACGCTGCGCTAACCCGACCTACGCTCACTACAACCCGTTTTGGTTCTGCTCAGGCAGAATAATTCGCGACCTGGCGTAGCCTCGATTAAGCGAAGCGAATCGGGCGAGGAATGCGGACTTTAATTCGGCACGGGTCTCGGCGGTGCCCCGGCGCGAAAATCCTTACAACCGTCTTCGAAATTCTTTTTGATTTCCTGCTTCAGGCTTTCCTGTAGGGAGGGCTGCAACGCGGTCAGCACGTCGCGCAATGAACCGCCGAAATTACTCAGGGCGACCGATACGGCGCTGACTTTGCAATCGGCGAGGCTGGCGGCTGCAGACGCTTTCAAATCCGCCGAGGCGTCGCCCACCATCGCAGAACCGGGCCCGGTTTCGCAGGCCAGCGATCCGGATAAATCCACTTTGACGTTGTTACCGTCCAGCGCGAGGTTGGCGTGGCTCACTTTGACACGTTTGAGTTTGTCGATGCCGATGCGCGTACCCATGAGATCGGCCTTGAGGTTTCTGCATGGGTTCTGCTGGGCGATCAAATCTTCGACCATCGTGCCCGCGTGCGCGGTGGGCAGCGTAATAACGGAACCGATACTCAGGTACAGCGCCATAACCGCCATCAACGGATTGTGCATAAACAACTTCCTATGGTGATTGATCATTCCGGAGAGTGTAGAAACAGTTGATGCAGTAACGATGCAGGGCCCGCTACCGCGCAGCTTAATCTGACCTGCGCATCGCAGTCATACGCGAACCGGACGACGATTCGGCGGGCAGCTCCAGGCCGCCGGCTGCGCCGCTTAATCCGGCATGCGGGAATGCAATGGAGACGGAATCCAGCTCAGCCACGCGGCAGGAAAGCCGTTCGCAGGCAGGGTGATGCAGCGACAAGCCACCAGCCGGCCGGCGGAAACACCGTCAATTTTCTTTACAACCGGCAGCCGCGCTCGGCGCCACGATTCGGACAACCCGTTGTATTCGTGCGGGAAATGAGAAATGGCTCGGTTTCTGCTTACGGACGAGCCAGATAATGCTATCCGCTCGGCAATGGGAACCCAATGATGAATAACAATCAACGCATTCTGGCGCTGTTCGCCAGCATCGCAATGTGGCTGGTATCTGCACCGGCGAACGCGGTGGTGATGTTCTCCGACAATTTCGACGCCGACGTTACCGGCCTGAACGCCCCGGGCGGGCTGATCAACTGGACCATCGACAACGGCACTGTGGATGTCATCCACTCTGGTTCGTACAGCATTGATTGCGTCGGCGGCACCGGCAAGTGCATCGACATGGACGGCAGCACCGGTAACGGCGGGCGCATCATCTCCAAGCAGACCTTCACGCTGCTGCCCGGCCAGACCTGGAGCTTGAATGGGCTCATTTCGGGCAATCAGCGGGGGACCGTGACGGGAGACACCTGGATCGCGGGGTTCGTGGATGCGGCCACCCTGGCTTTCGTCGCTTCGGCCAGCGGTACGGTCGCCAGTTCCGACCCCTACACGAGCCACGGATTGACACTGAGCTTTGGCAGCCCGACGACACTGCGCGCGTTCTTCGAGGACCCGGGCATCGACAACATCGGGTTTATCCTGGACGATGTGACGCTGGAGTGCCGGGGCACTGCCTGCGCCGCCGCCAGCGTCCCGGAACCGGGCATGCTCGCACTGCTCGGCGGCGGCCTGATGGGGTTGGCACTGAATCGTCGCCGACGCCGGCGCTGAACCACTGCGGTCGACCCTCACGAACCCCGCTCCGGCGGGGTTCGTCGTTTCTGGAGCTTACAGCACCGAGAACGGCACCATCGCGTAGCCGGCCGCGGTACGCGCGTTCGGCGGGACCCGCACGGTGCTGCGCCATCGCCGGGTGAGCACTTCGAACGTCGGGCAGTATCCGTAGGTCGAGTTAGCGCAGCGTAACCCGACGTGCCGATGTCCGCGAACAACCGCTCATTCCCCCGCAACGCCCGGATCATCCGCCACCCGACCGGCCCAATCCGCCTCGACCAGGCCCGCTTCCACATATCGGTGAAAGCTCGAATAGGGCCATTCCACCGCAGCACGCACGTACCCGTGTTTGACCGGGTTGTGGTGAACATATTCGACGTGGCGGGCGAGGTCGTGGTCGTCGCGCAACGTATGTTCCCAATACCGATGTTGCCACACCGCTTGTTCGCCGCGTGCGGCCTGGGCATGGGTGGGCTGACGTCGCAATGAAGGGTCACAATGGCGCGTGAACCAAGTTTTGATCAATCGCCAGCGGGTCGCGTAATCGGCGTCGCCAAACGGCATGGTCCATACGCAATGCAAATGGTCGGGCAGCACGACGATTGCGTCCATCGAGAATGGGTATTTCGCGCGCACCGCTCGGAACGCATTGCGCAGGACGTCGATTGAGTTTAACCGGGTTAAGACCGGGGTTCGCTTCGCGGTCACCACGGTGAAAAAGAATCGTCCGCCCGGTACGAAATTGCGGCGGTATTGCATGCGACATCCCTGTCGTTTTGGATTGTGGTTGTCGGGTTACGCTGCGCTAACCCGACCTACGTTTACATCATTGCATTTTTTTGCGCATATTGTCGGGTTACGCTGCGCTAACCCGACCTACGACGATCAATGCGGCCTTCGTCATTGCGTTTGTTGGCGCTGTTGTCGGGTTACGCTGCGCTAACCCGACCTACGGTCGGTGGTCATCGTGGCTGCGGTGCTGGATTCGGGAACGTCGGGTTACGCTTCGCTAACCCGACCTACCCCGACCTACGACGATCAACTCGCCTTACGTGTTGGCGACGCTGCGCTGCAATAACAGGGTCGATTGCTTTTCCCCGCTCTCCGGCTAAGCTTGCGAAGCCCGCTTGAACTGGCGATGCGCGAAGCGGGATCGCGCTTGTCAGGTTTCCAATCGGGAGGCGGGATGATTTCTCTGTAGCTCGTTGCATGATGAGGTATGGATGCCTGCCATTGACGGCAAGCTGGTCTCCACCGCCGACGGTGTTTCGGTCGAGAACTACGCAGTTCGGGCCGATCTGTTCGTCGAGCTGACGTTGGAGCCCGACAGTGGCGACGCCACCAGCATCCTTGCGCCCGTCTCCGGCTCTGCACGCGCGGCTGCCGATGGCAGCTTTCACATTGCCTTCGATGTCGACGGTGAGCTGCAAGGACCGGTGCAAGTCACTGTCTCCGCGCCCAACGGTATCGTGGTCGATCGGCGCGCGTTGTCCCTGGACGACATCGCCAATCCCGTCGAGCTGCGCATCCAGCCCACACCACCGTTCACCGTCGATGAAAGCGATCTGCCCGGTTTGGGCGAACGCTTGCGGATCAACGGCCGGGTGATCGACCTGACCGGGCAGCGGGTGCCGCCGAAGCTGCCGGTGGTGATCTGGGGCGTGGATCTGGTCGATGGTGATACACCGCCGCCCCGCCCATTGCTGGTCACCGAGACTCAGGTCGACGGCGCCTTCAGCGGCGACTGGCCCGAGGATCGTCTGGCCGACGCGTTTGGCACGGTGTCCGGCGGCGAGCCGGTGCCGGTGCCTCTGGACGACCAGTCGCGCCTGGTGCGCGACATCATTCTGGTGACGCGGGTCAGCCCCGGCCCTGCCTGCGAGTGCACCGAGTCACCGCCGCGGGCGCCGGATGCCAGTGATCTCACCCGCAACCCGGAAGCCTTTTCCCAGGATCTCGGTGGCGGCTGCGTCGACCTGACCGTGCCCAACCGCACCCTGGAGGAATACGCCTATTACTTCGTGGTGCGTACTTCCGAACCTTCGATCAAAGGCGTGACCCTGGGCAAGCGGCGCAAGTTGCCGCCGCACCTGTTGACCGATCTGCTCGGCGTGTCTCTGTCGTCCGTCGCCTTGCGCGGCGCACGGCTGAACTCGGCAACCATCGGCAAGGCGGACTTTGCGCTCGACATCGACAGCGCCCGGCGGCTGGTGCGCACCGACGCGGTGCCGCGCCCGGAAGACATCGAGCGCGCCGCCTGGTTGTCGGAAGTCGCCGACACCAAGGGGCTGATCGACACCACCCTGCGCGACGAGTCGGCGCGCCAAGTGCTCGACGCCGACACGCCGATCGACTGGGACGAAACGCCGACCATCTATCTCAGCACCGAAATCGCCTTCGGCCATATCCTGCAGTACCGCGAAGTATGGCGCGCCGACGGGTATTCATTGGGCGATCTGTTGTACTCGCTGCCGCTGGCGCCGGGGCAACGGCGCCAGATCGCAGTGGTGGACTGGGAACGGCGCACCCGCTCGGCACGTGAGGAGTCGCTGGACTTCGAGGAAACCTTGGACGCGTTGATTGAACGCGACCGCGATGTACGCGAAATCGTCGGCACCGACCTGCATGAGCAGACTTCCGCCGGCTCGCGCAATACCACCTGGGGCGCGGCGGGGGGCATCGGCGCCGGTTTCATCGGCAGCGGCTTTGGCATCTTCGGCGGCGTTGCCGGCGGCGGCTCGGGCTCCGACACCCATGCCTGGCAGAACTCCGCCCGCCAGTTCTCCGCCGACTCCCTGCAACAACTGCGCGATCGCATCGGCCAGCGCGCCTCATCGGTGCGCAGCGAGCGCTCCACGGTGATCCAGACCGTGGCCCAAGGCGAATCGATGCGCGCCGAAACCGAAGTCGTCGCCAACTACAACCGCTGCCACGCGGTGACCGTGGAATACTTCGAAGTGCTGCGCCACTTCCTGGTCACCCACGAATTGGCCGACGTGCAGGAATGTCTGTTCGTACCGCTGCCCATCACCCAGTTCGACCGCGGCAAGGCGCTGCGTTGGCGCGAATACCTGAGCCGCTATTTGAAGGACCGTTCACTGCTGAGCGGCTTCCCGGCCATCGAACGGGTCGCCGACAACTGGGTGGGTTGGGATTATCCGCTGGCGCGCTTCAGCGAAGAAGCGCCCAACGTCCTGGAAGGCGAGCTGTACGTGAGCTTCGTGCTGCCGCGGCCGCGCGATGCCGATGACGGCAGTTTCCAGCTCGCCGAATGGGAAGCCTATCGCGACGTGCTGCCGGGCTTCGCACGCCACATCTACAGTGCGCTGATCGAGCAGGCGGTAGCGGCGAACAAAAGCCGCACCGCCGCCCGGGACGAAGCGTTCCAGCGCGACGTGGCACCGCAGATCGCCGGCAACTTGATCAACCGCTTGCGACTCGCCTACGTCGGTTCCGACGGCGGTGAGACTGAAGTGCCCTTGGACGGCACGCTGGTATCGCGCTATCGCGAAGACCTGCCTTTGTATGTCACCTTGAACCCGGCCGGCGACCTGCCGGAAGTGCCGCGGGAGGATATTGCCTATTTCAAGATCTGGTACGACGGAGAACCGCTGCCGCCGGACGCCAAAGTGATCGTTCACCGCGGTCGGATGCGTTACCGCACTGCGCACATCACCGCACTGTTGTTCGACAACGATCGCATTCTCGACGATGTGCGCAACGGCGACCCGGTGTTGGTCGCCACGCCCACCTCGCGCGCCGAGTTGCGCAACCCCCGCGAAGAGGATCGCCAGCTCGCCGATCGCGTGGTGGCGCACTTGAACGACCACTTGGAGTTCTATCACCAGGCGATCTGGATGAGCCTGGACACCCAGCGCCGCTATATGCTGCTCGATGCCATCGAAGTGCCGGGCCAGCAGGGGCGCAGTGTCGCCAGTGTGTGCGTCAACGATTTGCTCGGCATCGTCGGCAACAGTCTGGTATTGCCGGCGGCACCGGGCCAACGCCTCAACACGGCGGTGAGTTCCACCGACGAAGCCGGCAAACCGGTCGATCTGCGCAACGCCTATGCGACCCCGCCGGCGCCGCGAATGCGCTTGAGCGTGCCCACCCGCGGCGTGTATGCCGAGGCGGTTGCCGGCGAGTGCAGCGCCTGTGAAGCCATCGACGAGACCCGCTACTGGCGCTGGAGCGTGGAAGGCCTGCTGGCGCCGCCGGAAATCCAGGGCCCGATCGACACCGGCACCCGCGCCAGCGAAGAACCGACCCTGACGCCGACGCCGTTGCCGGCGCCGTTGGTGTCGATCCAGAACGCCCCGGCGGTCCCCGATCCCTTCGGACTGAAAGCGGCCTTCGAACTGTTGTCCAAGCCGGAACTGTTTCGCGATGTCACCGGTCTCGAGGGCACGCAGAAGAATGCCGGTGCCGCCTTCGAAGCGGCGTTGTCGGCGGCATCGGCCATGGGCGGCGAGGCGGCCAAACTTGCCCGCCAGCAGGAATTGACCAAGAACTCCGACCGGGTGGTGGACCGCATCGGCAAAGCGGTGAACGACGAGCTGCTGACGCCGGAGGCAGCGCAGAAACTGACCCAGTCGTTGCTCGAGGGCCTGACCGGCAAAGAAGAGCCCAAAGCCGAAGCGCCGCTGGACGATCCGGCGGTGAAAAAAGCGGTGGAAGGCATGTCGCAGTCCGACGGCGGCAACTTGAAGGTGGAATCCTCCGCCGAGACCGTCGAGGTGAGCTTCGATGACAGTGCGCCGGTGGTGGGCTCAGGCAATGCTGTGCCGCGCACATTGATCCCCGCCGCGCCCCATGACGCCACCGACGTACCGGTGCAGATCGAAGCGAGCTTCATCGGCCGCGCCGATCCCAACAACCCACTTGCCGACGACCTCACGCCGTTCGTGTTCGACACCCGCGACGGTCTCGATTTCCTGCTGCGCCGGCAGGCGCCCAACTCCGCCGATCCGCTGGCCGAGCTTGCCGCCATCGGCATGCTGCTGCCCGGTCGCGATGCCGACCACTATCGTCTGCGCCGCATGCTGCAAATCGTCTACCCGGCGGATGATCAGACCAACCAGGTGTCCGGCAGCGGCCCGCTGCCCATCGTGGTCCTGCAACACGGCGCCCACGACTGGATTCGCACCAATCCGCTGCGCTTCGTCGAAAGCTACAAGGGCATGCGTTATCTGCAGGACGCCCTCGCCGCGCTGGGTATCGTGTCGGTGTCGGTGGATGCCAACGCAGCCAATGTCTTCAACGCCACGCTGGTCGAAATGCGCGCCGCCCTGATCGTAAGCGCCCTGGACAGTTTGCGCGAGTTGCACAAGTCCGCGGGTTCGGTGCTGCACGATCGGCTCGACTTCTCCCGCATCGGCCTGCTGGGTCACTCCCGCGGCGGCGACGCCGTGGTACGGGCAGCAAAGCGCATCGCCGCCGACCGCCCCGACTATCGAGTGAAGTTCGTCTGCTCCCTGGCACCGACCGACTTCAGCGGCGAAGCCAAGCAAAGCCAGCGCATGGTGTTGAGCCGCAGCGAATGCCCGTTCTACGCCGTGCTCTACGGCACCCAGGACAACGATGTTTCCGGCGCCGGCGGCGCCGATGGTATGGGCGGCACCGGATTCCGGCATTACGACCGCGCCCGCACCGACAAAGCCATGCTGTTCATCGACGGCTGCAACCACAACCGCTTCAATGGCGCCTGGATGGCGGACAGCGGAGATGAGTTCGGCGCGCATCCCGACGACCTCGCCGAGTTGCAAAGCGAAGCCACCCATCAGGCGCTGCTCACCGAGTTCGTCGGCGCCCTGGCGCGCTGGAAACTGCTGGATCAGAGCGCCGGCAAGGATTTGTTCGACGGCCAGCAGTTGAACCGCAAAGGCGTCGACGTCGCCTTGCAATGGTCGTTCGGCGACGACATCGTCGAAATCGACGACATGGAAGACCCGGTCAAACCGCGCACCTTGCACAACGCCAGTATCGACGTGTTCGCCGACACGCCGATCAGCGGTCACACCTTGGAATTGGAGACCAACCAACAGACCAGCGTACTGGTGATCGACCCCAACATCGGCGCGCCGGTGCCGGCGGCGCTGACCCTCGATCTGCCGGCGACGCAGCGCGATTGGCGCGCCTATCCACAACTTTTGTTGCGCGCCACGGCGCTGTTCGATCTCAGCGACCCGTTGGCGATCCTGCAGGGCAGACTGCCGGCGTTCGACGTCGTGGTACGCGACGGCAGCAACAACGCGGTGCCGCTAGAGCAAAGCTTCGCGCAAATCCTGGCGCCGAGCTTCCCGGTGTTCCATCGCGGCTTCCCGAGCATCGGCTCCATTGCCTCCACCAGTCCCGACGGCGGCAGCGCCACCATCGTCGAGACCGCCACCGGTCATGGTCTGAGCGCCGGCGACAGCATCCTGATCCGGATGGATACCCCCTCGCCGCTGGACGGCGTGCACACCGTGGCGTCGGTGCTGGCACCCAGCGGTGCCGGCAAGCCGTCGACACGCTTCCGGATCGCAGTGGCGACTCCGGGCGCGGGCGGCCGCGGCCGCGTGGGCAAATTCGAGAATCTTTCGGTACAGCGGCTGGAGACCATCGCCTATTCCACCCTGCCGCTGGATGTGGCGCTGGGCAATTTGATTCTGCATCGCGAGGACATCCGCAAGCTGGAGATCACGCCCAAGGCGGATTTCCCGCAGCACATGTTCATCGACTCCATCGAACTGGTGAAGGGCTGAGACCATGTTCATCGAGCGCGTCGAATTCGAGAACCTGAGCAATCCGCCCCCGGCTTTCGAACGCTGGACCGTGCGCGTGGTGCTGCATGGCGACGGCTTCGACATCCGCGCCATGCCCATGGCCGTGCAGGTAGGTGAACAGAATGTGGAGATGCTCATGCCCTGGTTCCTGGAAGGTAGCATCGGCGGCATGCAGGGTTTCCTGGCGAATATTCCACAAGCCGGCGACGTAGTGCGCATCGGCTATGTGGACGGCCCACTGGCCGACACCGAGTTCCAGTACTCCGACGATTTACTCGTGGTATAGGCGGCACGCCATGGACTTGACCGGAAAACTCACCAGCCGACGTATCCGCGACTTCAGCGGTTTTCTGGTGACCGCCTATTTCCAGGAGATCATCATCCCGGCGGCGGATACCTCACCTGCGGTGACGGCACCGGGGCGCAGCGCTGTAAACCCCGCGGCCGATGGCAGTTTCACGCTGGCCGTGCCGGACGCCGACGCGCGCAGTGGACCCCTCACGGTCAGCGCCTTCGGCCCCGACGGCATCGTCGCCGGACAAACCGAGCTGGCCGCCGACAGCGACGGCCGCAATGTACGCGTGGCGGTAACGGTCGCGCCGCCGGTAATCGTGGAGCCGAGCGCCGATCCCACCCTGGGTGCGCAGCCCAAGTACATCGGCCGCGTCATCGACAGCGGCGGTGGTGCGGCCCCGCCCGGCTTGATCGTGGTGCTGTGGGCGCGCGCTGCCAACGCCAACAAAGCCGCGCCCATCAGCGTCGCCACCACCGCCGAGAACGGCTATTTCTACGGACCGTGGCCGCCGAACCCCTACGCCGAGGCGTTCGCAGTGGTGGCCGGCGGGGCGCCGGTGCCCATTCCCCTGGTCGATGCGCAATTGCCGCTTCGCATCATGGTGGTGCTGCCGGAGCTGCCGGCAGCGCCCGCTCAACCGGCTGACTGCGAGTGTCCGGAGACGCCGCCGCGCACGCCGGACTTGGAAGAGTTGGGCGCGAACCCGCAAGCCTTCGCCGCCGACATCGGCCGCTGTGTTGATTTCACTGTGCCCAATCGCGCGGTGGAGGAAGTGGTCTACCAAGCGGTGGTACGCACCACTCAGCCGGCGCTCAATCCACCTGCGCCGCCGAAGAGACCGCCGGTGCCACCGTTCCTGGTGGACCGACTGGTGAAACTCGCGCAGCTGCGGCCGGAGTCGGTCGTGGCCGGCCCGGAACCGGAGCCGGGCGCGATCACGACGCCGACCGTGCTCCTGGCGCGTTCGGCGGCGACCTCCGCCACCTCCGCCCCGCGCAGCGCCGGCACCGTGTTCGGTTCCGCTTTCGAACGCGCCGCGGCGCTGACCCCCGGCATCGACTTGAACGGTCTCTGGCAAGGCGGCCGGGCGCCGGATCGCACGCTTCTCGACGGTGTGCTGGAGGCCCGGGCACGCAACGGCAATCCGGTGGCGTTGGAAACCTCGGTGATCACCGATCTGGTGCGCGAGAACCGGCCGTTGTCGGCGTTGCGGTTGCTGGACGCCGAACATGTCAGCGTGGTGCGCCACGTGCGCAACGCCGCCGATCGTCTCACCGAAGCCGGCGCCGGACGCTTCGCTTTGAGCGACAGCAAACAAATCGACTGGGAAGACGTTCCGGAACGTTATCAGGCCACCACCATCGCCCACGGACATTTGCTGAGCATCAAACAAGTCTGGCGCGCTGACGGCTATTCGATGGGTGATCTGCTCTACTCCCTGCCCCTGGCACCGGGACAGCAGAAGCTGGTGTCGGTGCTGGACTGGGACCGCGAAGAAGTCACCGCCCGGCGCGCGGCGCGGGAATTGCGCGAACGGGTGACGGCGCAGCTGAGCCGCGACCGCGACGTCAGCGACATCATTCGCTCGTCTTTGTCGGAATCCCTCGATGCCCGTTCCCACGCCGATGTGGCGGCGGGGGGCGGGGCTTTGGGCGGCTTCATCGGCCCGTTCGTGTTCGGCGCGGCCGGCGGCGTGTCGTCCGCCGGCTCGACCGCTTCCCAGACTTCGGGACGCTCCGTGGCCGGACTGGCCCTCAATCGCGTGCGCGACCGCACCCAACAGGCGGCCAGCGCGGTGCGGGCGCAGCGCACGACGGTCGTGCAGACCGCGCGCCAGAGCGAGTCGGTGCGCGCCCAAACCGAGGTCATCGCCAACTACAACCACTGTCATGCAATGACCGTGGAGTACTTCGAAGTGCTGCGGCATTTGCAGGTGTCCCAGGAACTGGCACAAGTACAGGAATGTTTGTTCGTGCCGTTTTCGATTTCGCCCTTCAATGCCGACAAGACACTGCGCTGGCGCAGCCCCCTGGCGCAGCAGCTGCGCGAACCGGGTCTGGCCTGGGCCTTCGATGCCGTCGACCGCGTGCGCGACAACTGGCAGCACGCCGACTATCCGCTGGCCCGTTACGCCGACGAGCGCATGACCTATCTCGAGACCGAATTTCGCATGCGCATGTCGCTGCCGCGCCCGGCCGATGACGACGACGATCTGTTCGTCGCCGAAAACTGGAAGCCCTACGAAGACGAAGCGCTGCTCGGCCCCAACAGCGGCCAAGCCGTCTGGGAACGTTATCTCGGCGGCCTGCGCCCCGTGGACCGGGACGCGACCTGGGAGGCGCGCATCGCCCCCGCGGTGGCGCAACGTCTGGTGGAAAAGCTCGGCATGCGCCTGATCCGGGCCGGCGGTTCGTTCGAAAATCTCAGCGTCGATCCGACGCTGGTGAGCCAGTATCGAGACGACCGGCCACTATTGGTGAGTCTGCGCATCGCGCCGCCGCTGCCGAACATGACGCGCGCCGAAGCGGTGCGGGTGGAGATCCGCTTCGACGGCGTCACCACGCTGCCCGCGGGCGCGGCGTTGCGGGTGGATTCGGCGACCATGCGCTATCGCACCGATCACTACAATGGATACCTGTTCCTGAACCGCCGTGTGCTCAACGATCTGAGTCTACGCAACACCGGTCAGGACACCGTGCAGATCGCCACACCGCTCACCGGCGCCGAGAAGCGCAACCCGCGCGAGTACGATCGGCGCTACTCCGAACGCCTGCTCAGTCATTTGAACGAGCACGTGGAGTACTACCACCGCGCCATCTGGATGGCCATGGATCCCAATCGCCGTTACCTGCTGCTGGATGGTTTCATCGCCCCGGACGCAGGCGGACGCAGCGTCGCCTCGGTGGCGGAAAACCGGGTGATCGGCATCGTGGGCAATTCACTGGTGATGCCGGTGGCGCCGGGCCAACGGCTCGATCCCACCTACGAGTTCGCCGAATCGACACTCGAAGACCTGCGTCATCTGTACGCCATCGAAGCCGCGCCGCCGATGCGCATCAGCGTGCCGACGTCTGGGGTGTTCGCCGAAGCGGTGATGGGCAAGTGCAACAGCTGCGAAGTGATCGACGATACCGTGTTCTGGCATTGGGAGGATGCACCGATCCCCGACCGCCCCACGGCCATTGGCGCCCTATCCCTCGCCAGCCGCCGGCAAGGGCCGCCAGGTCTCGCGCCGGACGAATTCCCGCAGGCCATCGTGCGCATGCAGGACATACCCGAAGCGCCCGCGGCCACCGGTCTCGCGGCGGCGGTCCAGGCGCTTGGGGTCGGCAACATCTTCAAGGACTTGACCGGCGTTGTGCTCAATCAACAGAACGCGGCGCAGGCGCTGAAATCCTCGATCAAAGTCGGTCAGGAGTTCGCTCAGCGGGCCTCGGCGTTGGCGCAGCAGAAGTTTCTCGACCGCGCCATGGACCGCGACCTCGCGGCGATCAAGAAAGCGCGCGATCAGAAACTGATCGACAAAGAAGGCGCGCAGAAATTGACCGAAGATTTATTCCGCCGTGCCATCGGCGAGAAGGCGCCGACCTCGGAAAGCCCGACCAAGACGCCGGCGGTGCAAAAGGCCATCGATCGCGCGACCAAATCCAAGGAAGGATCGGTGCGGGTTACGCGCCCGGACGGCTCGGTGGACGTGCAAAGCCGCAACCGCATCGGCAGCGCCGCCATCGACGTGGCCATCGACCCGCCCATTTCGCCCATCAAACAGCTCACCAACATGGTGTGCTGGGCCGCGGGCGGCACCATGATGCGTTCCTGGCAAGTACGCCGATCGCAGACGGTCGAAGCCTTCCTCGACAGCCTCGGGGGCGACTGGCGTAGCCGCTATGACAACAACCAGGGTTTGAGCGCGGCCGATTTTCGCGTCTTCATGGCCGCAGTCGGCCTCAGTGAACGGCCGCCGCAAAGCTTCACACCGCAAGGATTGGCGCGGCTGGTGAGCGCGGGGCCGGTGCTGACCATTGGCGACGACGGCGTGCGCAACAACAATGTCGTGCATGTACGCATCGTCACCCAGCTGAAAGGCGACGGTACACCCACCGGCACGCAAGTGATCGCCGCCGACTCGGCAGCCGGTGTGGAAGTGCCGTTCGACTTCGTCACCTTCGCCCGCAACCTCGAGGCCTCGGACCCGGTGACGATCGGGTTGGGTACATTTCAATTTTGAGCGGTTGTTGTCGGGTTACGCTTCGCTAACCCGACCTACGGGTGGGCGGTAACCGTGCATTGGTAGGTCGGGTTAAGCCCGAAGGGCGTACCCGATAATGGTGAATCCCACGCACGATCCGATCGATCCCCCGCCAGCCCGTAGGTCGGGTCAAGCCCGAAGGGCGAACCCGACAACGGCGAACGCACACGCGATCCGATCGATCCCCGCACCCCGTAGGTCGGGTTAAGCCCGAAGGGCGAACCCGACAACGGCAATGCTCCCAACGTTGAGTCCACGGCGCATAGTCGGTGCGCCCAACCGAGCGAAATGACGTCGGGTTACGCTTCGCTAACCCGACCTACGGTCTACCGCCGGCGAGCCGACCTCGCGGAGACCACGGCCATGTGCGTACTG
This sequence comes from uncultured Gammaproteobacteria bacterium, assembly GCA_963849825.1. GTDB lineage: Bacteria > Pseudomonadota > Gammaproteobacteria > JASBUN01 > JASBUN01 > CAVXJN01. Next base: position 663,001 of record CAWKIK010000003.1, read on the forward strand.
CCGCCGATTCACGCTTTCGCACTCAGCCGCACGCGCTTTCTACTAATGCCTGTGGCCGCCGCCGTGTCGCCCGTGCCAGCCGCCGCGCCGGTTGCCATCATGGTCGCGATACGGTACGCCGCGCCAATCCCGGTGACTGCGGTGACCGTGACCGCCGCCAATGATATCGATCGACAAACTGGTGGACGGTCCGTAGTAATACGGATAGCTGTAGTAGGAGGGATAACCGTAATAATCGTAATTGGAATGGCTACGGTAGGGATGGTAGTAGTAACCGCCGCCATCGTCGTAATAGGTGTCATACGCCGGCACGTAGTAACAGCCGGCGGTCAACATCGCCAGCACTGCGAACATCGCAGCCCCGCTCAGTTTCGACACTTTGGACGCGTTCATGACGCGCCTCCTCCGACCTTCCGGCCGAATGCAAGATTGCCCAGTACAACACTCATTATAGATGCGAGGTCCTGAACGGAACCTGAACGAGCCGGGGCGTGTCGACCATGGTGATGGCCATGCGACCACACGCGGTTAGGGGTCGTTATCATCCGTATTTTGAGCGTTGCTCCGGTCCGGCTGAGTCTCGGACTCCCGCCCCTTGCGCACCGCGGGTAAATTCCGCAGCGGATCGTGCCGGTCTCGCCAGGCGCGGTTGCGCTGCCAGTCGTTTTCGTAACGGTACAGGTAGGGGCTGTGTTTCTCGATGCCGACATGGGCGTCGGAATATGGCAAGCGCGGATCGTAACGCTTGGCCGGGGTTGTCGGATCCTGGGCGTCGAGGACGCCGTGAAAACCGCCCGCCGCGGAGATCAAAATCATCGTTGCCGCCGCAAGCCAAAACCGGGGCCGCCCGTTTGTTTCCATTGTCCGTCTCCCGATATGCCTCCACAGCCTGAATTCGCGCGCCGCAGATCCAAACCCAACGATCTGAACATGGGTCCTGCGCAAGGCATTTCAATGGCAACTCGATCAGCGCGCCCTGCGCCAAGAGGAGTGCAGGCGGATTCCGGGGAAGGGGAATTCCGTACGCTGTTACTGCGCCTGCACCGATACCCGGCATGCAGCGACAGCTCCGCCGGCTCACATTCTAAGCGGAACTAGCTCGCCCTGACACACATGTGGGGCGACAACCGCTATGCTTAGCGAACGCGCCGCGGCGCTCCATTGCACAGAGACTACGATGAAACGAACGATACTGATCCTTGCGCTGCTGACGACTCCAATTGCCCATGCGGATTTTCGCGATCAGTTGCGCGGCCTGCTGGGCGGCCAGGACAAGAACTCCGCCAGTACAACGACTGCGGCGCTTTCCAACCAGGACATGGTGCAAGGCGTGCTCGAAGCACTGTCGGTCGGCGTGAAACGCGCGGTCGACCAGCTCGGTAAGTCCGGCGGTTATCTGCAGGATCCCCAGGTCCGGATTCCGCTGCCGAAGCAGATCGCTTCCGTGGAAAAACTGGCCCGCAGCTTCGGTCAAGGCAAATACGTCGATCAGTTCGTCGCCAGCATGAATCATGCTGCGGAACAGGCAGTGCCTGTGGCCACCGATATCTTTCTGAAGACCATCCAGGGGATGCAGCTCACGGATGCCAAGGCGATCGTCTCCGGGCCGAGTAATGCCGCCACTGAATATTTCAAGACGCACACACGCGAGGAATTACATGCCGCGTTTCTGCCAATCGTCAAGAAAGCAACTGAAAACACCAACGTGACGGCGGCTTACAAGCAATTGGTCCAACGAGCCGCACCGATGGCCGGCGGATTACTCAACGCGGAAAGCATCGACCTGGATCAATACGTCACAAGCGAAGCGCTGGACGGCTTGTTCCTGAAGTTGGCCGACGAAGAGAAACGCATCCGCCAGGATCCGGTTGCACGCAGCACCGAGCTTTTGAAGAAGGTGTTTGGACGCTGATGCGGCCTTGTCGGGTCCGCGCTACGCGCTTGACCCGTCCTACGTGTTGGCCGACGAGGCGCAGCGCATCCGGCGCTTGACCCGACCTACGTGCTTGACCGACGTGCTGGGTCCGACCTACGCGTGATACCGGCGGCGTTCGATCAGGCGCTCGCTTCCAGTTCGGCGATCGTGACGGGGTAGCTAAAACCTTTCACCTTGATTGCGCGCCGGTTGCTGAAGCGCAATCCGTGGCCTTCGCCGATCGCGCCCTCGATGGCTTCGGAGACGATGACCGCCATGGGCTCGGCGTGACCGCATAGACGTGCGGCGAGATTCACCGATTCACCGATCACGGAATAATCCAGATGCTCGGGTGAACCGATATTGCCGATTACCGCCGGTCCGCAGTGCAGCCCGCAGCCGACGGCGAACAGTTTGTGCTCGGGCGCGCCGGCGGCCGCATGGTAGATGATATCGAGTGCACATCGGGCGCCGCGTCGCGCCATGCCTTCTCCTTCGAATACGGCCATGATGCCGTCACCGGCGTACTTGTCTACGTAACCACCGTACTGATAAACCAGGTCGACCTGCGCGGCCAATTGATGGCTGAGCAGCGCGAACAACTCCTCCGGATCGATGGATTGGGACAGCTGGGTGAAACCACGGATATCGCTGAACAGCACACACACGTCGATGCGCTCCGGCGGCGGCAATTCGTTGCTGCCGGAGTATTTCTCCACCATGCGCTGCGTGCGTGGCGACAGGTAACGGTTGAGGTTGCGCCTCACCCGCTCCAATTGTTGGTACAGATGAGCCCGCTGCAACTGACTGCGAAGTCGCGAATCCAGCACCAGCGGGGTCACCGGTTTGGTGATGAAATCGTCGCAGCCGGCCTCGAACGCTTGCGCCAGGGCATCGGATTGATCCATCGCCGTAACCGCAATGATGGGCGTCACTCCGTGACGCGGGTCGGCGCGCAGTCTGCGGCAAGTTTCGAACCCGCCCATGCCCGGCATGCGCAAGTCCAACACGACGCCGTCGACCCGTTCGCTCGATGCGATCTCCAGCGCCGCCTCACCGCTGTCGGCCTCTACGACCTGGTAGCCGAGCTCCGTCAGGACACGCACCAACAGCTCGCGGGAAACCGGCTGGTCGTCCACGGCCAGGATGATGCTCGAATTGGGTCCGAAGGAATCGTCCATACAGGACTCCATGGTAACCGATTTACAGGCGGCCGCATGCGGGCCGGGCGCCACCACTGCGAGCGCCGCGCTGTCGCTCCGCCGGCGGCTCCCCTACACTATGACGGTCGGACCGAATGCCGCGGAGTAATCATGCGTAGGTGGCTGATGTTGAGTGCCGGAATGCTGTTTTTGACCTCGGTCCTACTCCATCCCGGTTTGTCGCATGCAGGCGAACAGACCGGCGCCGCCACACGTTTGCGGGAACTGCATCTGCTGGCCTCCGCTCTGGTCGAGCGCGCCGCGTCCGGACGAACTCCGTCCCATGACTACCAGATCCAGGTGAATCTCTACCGCGAACAATTGCGCCGGATCATGCTCGCCGACCGTGAGCGACCGACGGGCGATCGACTGCCGGCAACGCTCCTGCTGAATATGGTGCGCATGTCGGCGCTGTTGCACGCGGCCGCGGAGTGCAAAAGCGGTCTGGTCATCACCTGTCCGCCGGATCTACTACGCCAGCTGCGCGCGCAGCAGGCTGCGGTTGCCACCGACCTGCGGCAGCTACCCGGCGCGGACGGTGCGCTTTGAACGGGGCGTGGCATGCGTTTGCCGGCACTGCGTGGCAGGTAGTTTCGGAATCGGCATTCTGGGTGATATTGAGTCTGGCGCTGGGCGGTTTGATCCACGAGTTTCTACCGGCGGCCCGCTTGCGCGGTTTGCTGAACCGTCGCGGGCACGCGGCCATGGCGAGCGGGATCGCCCTGGGCGCATGTCTGCCCATGTGCAGCTGTGGCGTCATTCCGCTGGCCATCAGTCTGTATCGTTCGGGGGTTCGCATCGGGCCGGTGATGGCATTCGCCGCCGCCACCCCGATCATCAATCCTGCCGCCGTGGTGCTTTCACTGGCGCTGCTCGGCCCGCGGATCACCCTTGCCTATGTGGCCATGGGCCTGGCGCTGCCGTGGCTGATGGGATGGCTGAGCGAGCGATTCTCGGGCGATCTCGAGCCCTGTTGCGCAGCCGCGGAATTACCTGGGGCAACCGAACCGCCGAGGCGTCACCGCGGCTCCCGCGTCGCATCCGCGCTGCAGTGGGGATTCTTCGATCTCGGGCCGACCATCGCGTTCTACATGACGGTCGGGGTGGTGCTTTCCGGACTACTGGCGGCATTTTTACCCGGCGCATGGGTCGACAGCTATCTGCGCGACAGCACCGCAGTTGCATTGCTGGCCGCCGCCGTGCTGGGGGCGAGCATCTATGTCTGCGCCGTGGCGCACATTCCCTTCGTCGCCGCGCTGCTGGCGAGCGGCGTCGCCCCAGGCATCGCCATCGTGTATCTCGCCGCCGGCACCGCCACCAATCTGCCCGAACTGATCGCGCTGGACAGAACCATTGGCCGGCGAGTGGTACTGATCTACACCGGCACTCTGATCGTTGGTTCCATGCTCGCCGGCACGTTCGTGAATTACTGGTTAATGCCAGGATTCGAGGCTGCGCTGGACCCGGTCGCGAGCCTGCGCCTAACCGACTGGGGCGAGTTACTGCAGCCCAACGTGGGCAATCTGATCACTCTGGCGAGCGTGGCAGTGCTGCTGTGGCTGGCAGTTTGGGGGACGGGTCGAAAACTGGTGAGTTGGCTGCCTGCGCGCGGCGCGCGCAAGGAGACGGATCCGTGCTGTCCTCGCTGACACAGGCGAGGCCAAGGAGACGTGCTCGCTGTTGCGGATCGAGGTCGTCGTCGAGCAACGCAGACCAGGGCGGTAGCCGTTCTACGAATGCCCGACGCTGGTTCGCACTCAGCGGATAAACGGTAAGGCCCGCCTGGCGCAGTTCGCGCAATGCCGACCGCTCCCGGCTGGCGGCCTCTGCGCGCTGTCGAACCGTCACACCCGGCAGGATTCGCAGCAAAGTCACGCGCTGGGCTTGGGACAAACGGTTCCAACCCTCGGACGACGCCAGCAACAGCCACCCTTCATAGCGGTGTTCGGTGAGCGACAGACTCAGGTGCGCCCGTGCCAAGTCCTCGCGTTGGATCTCCTGTAAAGTGGCGGCGCGACTGGCGACTTTGCACTCTCGCAGCACTGCATCTCGGCTCTCAGCCGCGATTCGCCGCGGGGTTGCATGCCAAGCGAGGAATTGTCGTTGCGCCACGGGGTCCGGACGGGTGAGCAGAAACTCCATGCCAGTGAGATTCACCGCCCGATCGTAGCGACGCAGGCCCGACATCACCTGCATGCCTTCATCCCAGAAGGCCAGGATACGCCAGCCCTTGGCCACCGCCGCTTCGCGCAGGGCATCGCCCAAGCGTCCGTCCACGGCGCGATGGACCGCGTTCAGATCAGGATAGAAGAACGGCAGTTCGAGGATTTCCAGGGCCGGCACGCGTGTGGCCAGACTGCGCACGGGCATCAAAATCAGTTGCGCCGCATCGGCGTCGTGGGCCGTCCCGTCCAGCAACAGCGGCAGATCGTCGGCGTGCGCGGCCTGCACCAGCAGACGCGCGCTGGTCCAGGCGAGATGGTCCCGCTCCGGAGCGATCACCACCAGTCGAGGAACGCCCGCAAGCACAGGCAACGCCGCGGTTGCCAGCACCAGCGCCAGCAACCAAGTCAGCCCGTGGACGGGCGGCATCTCAGCGCACGATGACACCGCGCGGCGCCGGCCCTACCGCCACGGTGGTGACGACGCTTTGGGTGTTGTTGTCGATCACGGCAATCTGGTCGGAACCGCTGCAATTCACCACGAAATAGCCGCCGTCGTTGGTAAAGTCGCCGGTGTGTGGTGCGCAATACGCCGGCAACTCGATCTTGTTGACGATTGAGAGAAAACTCGGCGAGTTGCGGTCCACGTCCAGGACGTCGATGCGCCCGCGGCCGGTGGGCGTGTTGTCGCCCGCGATGCCGTGGATCATCAAGTACGCGTAGTGCCCGCCCGGCACGAACTCACTCGTCTCGGGGTCGATGCCCAATCCGTCGGCCGGCGTGATCTTCTTCAAATGAACCGGCGGATTCGGCAACACGCTCACGTCCCAGACGTCGTAGGTCCCGGTCGGTGCTTCGAAATTTTCGATCAGCGCGATATCGCCGTTGGTGGTCGACATGAACGGCAGCACCTTTTCGCTGGGATCGACAGGAGTCGCCGGCAATTGGTACAAAATGGTCTTGGCTTCGGTGTCGACCACGGTAACCGATTCACCGCCGAGATCCGGTTCGATGAAATAGCGCCCGTTCGGGGTGATCGTGGCGTCGCAGGGCCGCGCGGCGCCACGCGTAGCGGTCGCAGGCGTAGCCGGGTCCTGATCGGGAACGGTCAAGCTGGTCAGTATGGTGCCGAAACTGGGGCTATCCGGGTTGGTATCGATTTCCTGGATGCGGTCCACTTCCCTCGCGGAGTTCCAGGCGGTTCGCACATGGGGCGATACGCCGATGAAATTGGCGCCGCCATCAGGCCGCCCCACAACGAGATAGGTATCCACGAACTTGACGTTTTGCGGCGAGTTCAATGGCGCCAGGGACGCTTTTGCCTTGAGTCCGACCACTTGGCCGCTCAGACCGGTCCACCACCAGGCGGGGTGACCTCGGTATTGGTTGGCGGGCCACGCATCATTGAAACCGACATCCATTCGTTCCTTTTCTTTGCAGGTGATCGCATGTTTGCCGTTGGTGGTCACACAACGTACCAATGACATGGTGTTGTCACCGGAATTGGATACGAATACATAGGAAACTGCGGCTACCGCGGGCAACGTGAAAATAGCCAAACTGCCCGCGATTGCACACGTGATTGATCGTTTCATGACCTGCCTCCCGAAGCGGACGTGCGAACCCAAGACGAGCCTTCAGACAAATTTGTTGGTGTTGATTTTCGACTCGGCACCTAGAACGTAGTCAAAACTCGCCCGCCGCGCCAGCCTCGGCCGGTTGCGGCGGCGTCCCCGACGCCACGTTGAAACGACCGCGTGCGGGCTTTGCCGGCACCGAAGCCGGCGCGGCCGCAGGCCAGCCGCGGCGGGGCCCCTGGCGGCGCTGTCTGCTCGTCCTAGACTGTGAACCGGATCAAACGGATCCAGACATCGGGACGTAGGACAGACCCAGCGGCGTCACGAGCCTCGCCGCCACACCCACAGGGAGCACGTCATGGGGACATTATCGATCGCTGCCACCGGCGCCGCGTTGACCACTTCGGTCAGTAGGGCGGCCGACATGAATCAGGTTTTCACTTTCGGGCCGACCGGGTATGCGCTGCTTACGGTGGCGTTGTTCGCAATCGTGTGGCGCTTTGTACGACCGCCCAAGCCCCACCAGCGTCGCCCCACGGCCAAGTCACGCTGGGAATGAGCCGCTCACGGACCGCGGCTAGCCCGAACAAGACAGGAACGGTATGCCTGCCCGAAAACCCGGCCGCCACCCCGCTACAGTGGCGTGGTTCCCACCCGCCAGTTCACGTCTCCAGACCCCACCGACACCTTGTCGCTCCAGGACGACTGAAAACTTGTGTTGCATAGGAACCAATTGTCGCGCGTTTGCGTCAATACTCGAGTGAGAGTTCTGTTGTTCGTCGTTTAGTTCGGCTGCCGAACAAAAAAACGGCTATAGTTCGCGCGGCCTCTGGCCGCTAACGTGTATTGCGGAATGCTTTGCGGGCAGCCGCCCGGAAAGGAAATGCGATGGTCCACCGCCGCCGAAACGCGCTGTTCAACGACCTGGCCGTATTGCCGTGGTGGGCCAACCTCGCGGCTGGCGCCGCCGCATTCGCCGCCGTCCATTTCGGTATACCCAAATCCGCCCTGGCCACCACCCCGATCGGAGCTGCAACCCCTTACCTCGCCTGGGCGTTGTTGCTGGCGTTCGGGATCGCTGCACTGTCATCGGCGGCCGGTCGACGCGCACGGCGCAAACTGCTGGAACAGCAAACCGATCTCGACTCCATCCGCGATCTGCCCTGGGACGACTTCGAGCACCTGGTGGGTGAAGCCTATCGCCGGCTTGGCTATCACGTTCGCGAAACCGGCAGCGACGACCGCCACGGGGGCGCGGACTTGGTATTGCGCAGACGCGGCGAGACGACCCTGGTGGAATGCAAACGCTGGCGGCTTCGCAAAGTCCGCGTCGCCACGCTGCGCGAACTGCAAGGGGTAATGGCCGCCGAGCACGCCCAGCACGGCGTGGTAGTGACTACCAGCGCCTTCACCCAGGACGCCCGGGCTTTTGCGCTCGATCGCGGGATTGAACTGGTGGACGGACCACAACTGCTCGGGCTGTTGCACTCGGTACGCAAGGCTGGATCCCTGCCCCCGAAGCGCCGGCGCGCCGCCAACGGCGAACACCGCTGCCCCCACTGCGGCCGCGATATGGTCTTGCGGACCGCACGCAAGGGTCCCAAAGTGGGCTCGCGCTATTGGAGCTGTACCGGTTTCCCAACTTGCAAGGGCACCCGCCCCGTCGGCGCGGTGATCGGCCGCACCCACCACAAGGTCCAACCTGCCGCCAGCGCCTGATCCGTCTACCTGAAAACGGGCGGATCTCAGCTCTCCGCGATCGGCTCTTCTATCCTTGTACATTGCGTGTACGAAGCCGCACGCTGGCGCTCGACTGCACCTGACGGGCTGCCGCGCGCTCATCATACGAACGAAAGGGAGAGATTCATGACAGTCCGGATCATCAATTTCCTGGCGGCCGCACTTGCCATGCCGCTGTTGGCCGCGTGTGCCACCTCGCCCACGGGCCGCCACCAACTGGAGTTCTTCGCCCCGGCGCAAATGGCGCAAATGGGGGATTCGGCGTATCAGGAAATCAAGAAGAAAACGCCGCAGACCCAAGATCCGGCCCAGCGCCGCTACGTGGAGTGCGTCGCCCACGCTTTGACGAAAGTGGTGCCACCCCCGATCGACGGCGGTCAATGGACGGTTTCGGTATTCAAGGAAGACAAGACTGTCAACGCGTTTGCGCTCCCCGGCGGCAACATCGGCGTCTATACCGGTTTGCTGAACGTCGCCAAGAACCAGGCCCAGCTGGCCGCGGTGATCGGCCATGAATTGGCGCACGTCCAGGCACAACATGCCAACGCCCGCATGTCGACCCAATATGCCACGTCCGCCGGTCTGCAACTCGCTGCGATCGTCGCCGGGGCGAAGGGTTACGGCGACCAACAAACGGTGATGGGGCTGTTGGGCCTGGGTGCCCAATATGGGGTGATCCTGCCCTTCAGCCGCGCCCAGGAGTCGGAGGCAGACATCATCGGGTTGCGGTACATGGCCGAAGCCGGCTTCGACCCACGGGAGAGCGTCGATCTATGGCGCAACATGATGGCGTCCGGGGGCGGCAGTCCGCCGGAATTTCTTTCCACCCACCCCTCGGGCGACAGCAGGATCGCGGCCTTACAGCAGAAGCTGCCTGAGGCCATGCGCTTGTACCAGCAGGCACAGGCCCGTGGCCTGAAACCGAACTGCCGTTAATTCGGGAAACAGAGCGAACAATCGACCGCTACCGGAGCCGCCGGCCGTAGCGGTAGACCCCGGGGCAGCGTGCCCGGTATTCGAAGTTGAATCAAGCCGCTGGTTTGTAGGGAACGATTGCGAGCGCCTCTGTATCCGGGAGGGGCCACGGGGCGATGGGGGGCCCGCCTAAAGCGAATTGCACTGCCAGCCGATACCGTGGTTCATAACAAACCGACGTGGACACCAAGCGCGGACCGTCATGCAACCTGAAACCGACTTTCTCGAAAAGCGCATGTTTCCGCGCGTGCAGACCCGTTGTCCGCTGTTGTACCGGGTGGATGGCATGGCCAGACGCATGGTCGGCATCTGCACGGACTTTTCCGCTACCGGCGTGAAAATGGTGTGCAAACAAGCGCTCGCGGTTAAAGCGTCGATCGATATCGAATTCAAGCCCGGAAGCAATAAGAGCGTCCCGGCGATGACGGCGCAGGGGCAGGTGGTGCGCTGCGAACCGATCGGCGACGAAGAGTTCCTGGTCGCCTGCCGATTCACCCGGGTACAGGCGGCCAGTCGGCCCTGAGCTCAGGCGGACTTGCATCCGAGCGGACGCCTTCCGGCTCGGCACGCCAGCCGGCGCTTCCGGCACCATTGTCACAGTCAGATTCCCGCGTACCAAGCGTAGCCTCGGTCTTCCCAATACCCGCCTTTACCGCCATAGATACCCGACAGGGAATCGACGACTTCGATGGCGCGAATATACTTCGCCATTTTGTAGCCGAGTTGGCGCTCGACCCGCAGCCGCAGCGGCGCGCCATAGCGGATGGGCAGTAACTGGCTGTTCCATTCATACGCCAACAGTGTCTGCGGATGCAGCGCGTCCTCGAAATCGATGCTTTCGTAATACGGCGAACCGCTCTCCAAACTGTCGTAGCAGCGGAATACGACAAACCGCGCCTCGGGTTTCGGCTTGACCTCACCGAGTAGCGCCGCCATGCGCGCACCTTTCCACTGCGCAATGGCGCTCCACCCTTCGACACAGTCGTGACGCGTGATCTGGGTGCGGGAGGGTAGTTCGCGCAGATCGTCGAGGCTGAATTTGCGGGCATTGGAGACCAATCCCGACACCTCCAACTGCCAGTCCTGGAATCCGCCCGCGGCCAACCGACGGTACAACGCATCGCTGGGATTGGTGCTGCCGTTGGCCGGGAAATGTGCCGACAGATCCGTCTCGGTGAACTCTTCGGCCATGGAATCGGGGCGCGCCACGGCGTGATGCAGCCGGCGGTTGAGACCTTCTGCGCTGCCGAGCATTCGAGTGAACCAGGCACTCTGGGACAGACGGTCACAGCCGCTCAGCGTGAGGCCGGCGGCCGCGCCGAGGGTTCGCAAGAGGAACTGCCGGCGCTTGGATATCATGCTCAGGTACCTCTTCCTACGCGCAACCGACCGGTCACCATGGCGCGCACATGATTCAGGGGACCCACCAGCATCACCATCAGCAGGTGCACGATCAAAAACAGGACAAATCCGAATGCCACCAGAAAGTGAATGGTACGCGCCGACTGGCGGCCGTCGAACATCGCAGCCAGCGGCAACACCGAATCCAACCACGGCGACATCGCCAGGCCGGTCAACACCACCAGCGGACCCAGCACCAGTAGCACGGTTACATAGGACAGCTTTTGCAAGACGTTATAGCCGACCAGCGCGTGGGTACGCAGCCGCCGCCAATGCAAATGTTCGCCGAGTGCACTGCCAAGATGACGCAACTCATCGCGGTTGGGGAAAAACCGCGCCCGTCGTTCGCGACTGGCGAAGGTGTAGAACAGGTAAAGGCCTCCGTTGATGACGAATATCCAGGCAAAGAAAAAGTGCCAAGTCCGGCCCATCGCCAGCCAACGGGGGCCTGGAATGGTAGCCCAGGTCGGGAACCCACGCGCTTCCGGGCGTCCGTACGGGCTTGCTGACACCCCCAACACGCCGGTGGTATCGAAATCTCCACCAAACAAGCGGGTCACGCCGCGCAACTCGCCGTCTTCATCCGGTTCGGCGCCCAGTTGCAGCCAGGCGAGTTCCGGATCGGACCGGTCGCCCCAATACAAAGTGGGATGGGCGTTGAAGATCTGCAGGCCGCTGCCGAGCATGATCGCCATCACCAAGAGATTGGTCCAATGGGAAATGCGAACCGGCAACGGGTGCCGATAGACGAACCTCGACCCAGCGATGGGCCGTGCCATCACCCCTCCCCCACGCCCGCGCAGCCGCTCGGCGGCCGATCACCGCAAGCAGACCGGGCCCGGCAGCCACGCGATTGGCGCGTTGCGGTCAACGGCGGGTGCAATCTGCGTTCAGCGTTCCATGCCGCCGTGGCCATGCCAGCGCATGTCGCCATGTTCAAATCCGCGTTCAAAGCCGTGATAACCGCCGCGGCTACCTTGATACGCGCGGTCGCGCGCCGCTTTCTTCATTACCCGCAGATCGTATTCCGGCCGTTGGCCCTCGTCCAAGGCTTTGCGGATCGCGATCACTTTGTCTGCCTTGTTGCGCAGCAGTTGACGTTTGAGTTCCAGCATCTCGTCGATTTTCTTGTCGATCGCGGCGCCATCCGGCGAATCCGACAACGACAGCGCCATCAGCTCGAGCTTGAGCGCCTTGTAACGCGCCTTCACGGGCGCCTGTTTCTTTGCGTACTCCGCTTTTATGGGGCTCAAGGCGCTGTGGGCATCCGCGCGGCGCGCCTCATCGCCATCTGCCATTGCGCCACCCTCACGGTATGGGCCGGCACTCTGCGCACCGTGCATGGGCATGGTCGCCCCGCTGGATTCCGGTTCGGCGTTCGCCAAGCCGGTGATACCAAACAACATCACGATCATCAATGAAAACAAAATCGACGCCGCGGTTTTCATAGGGCGTGCCTCCTGTCTCTGGGGTTGGATGGAAGCAGCGCACGTCGGCCAGGCGCTGTACGGAGGAATGTCTAGTGTGGTCGATATCCGGACGTTTTGCCGCCTGCATCACGACACGAATAGGAGTACCACGCCCGCCGCATACAATGCCAAGACGGTGAAGCTTTCAAACCCGATGTTGCCGACGCCGTGCTTCTCCCGCCGCAGCAGCCCCAAAAGCAGGACCGCCGCCATCAACAGGCTCAACGCCAGCCAGAACGCCTGCGTCTGGGTGACCGCGTGGTAGATGGAGCCGCCGCGGTACATCAGGTCGGAAAACGCCAGGAACAGGACGTCGAAGGTATTGCCGCCGATGATGTCGCCCACTGCGAGGGTCAGGGCGCCCCGGCGCACCGCCGCGATCGCGATCACGGCTTCGGGCAGCGAGGTGGACGTGGCGGTGAACAACGTACCGACCACGCCTTCGCTCATACCGGACTGTTTGGAGATGGTGATGCCGGCGCTGCCGATCACCCAGCCGGCTACTGCAACGACCGCGGCCAGGGCTAAGAACGACAGCCACAGACGCGTCAGGTCGGCCCGACCCGAAGCCGGCTTCGCCCCCTCTTCCGCCTCCGTCTCCCGGGTGCGTCTCGGTTGCCACATCGGTGCGCGATGGGCGCCGGAAATCAAGCGCAAACCGAAGCCGTAGGCAACAATCAGCAACAGCGAGATGGGATGCACCTGCCAGACCGTATAGCCGGGCGTAAAAACGGCCAGCAAGGGAATTCCCAGCAACACCACCAGCAACGCCGCCTGCACCAGATTGGCTTCCGATGCCGCCGCATGTTCCAGGTTCGCCCGCCGGTGAAACATATCGGCCAAGGTGAGAAACGTAGTTTGCACGGCGATGCCGCCCACCGCGTTGCTGACCGACAGTTCCGGATGGCCGTCGAAAGCCGCGGTCAGGGAGGTAATCAATCCGGACAAGGAAGTCATCGCCCCGAGGAACACGGCACCCATAAGTGCTTGGCCGAGACCGGTCAACTGCGCCAGGCGCTCGGCCCGGGAAGTGACCATCACCCCGCAGACGCCGATGACCACAGCGGCGCACAGGAACAAAACGATACTCAGGCCCAGGGGCCAGGCTTGTGTGGTCGGCATAATGCGGTCTGAAACGGCGACAGAGTCGAAAACAGCGAGTGACCATCAGCCTAGTTCAGGCTCGCCAAGTCCCCAGGGGCCGGGACGCGACGGCGCGGGATTCGGCGGGCACAGCCCCGCCCTATACCGGGCTGCCCATCGTCCATAGGGCGTGCTGTGCGCGCCGTTGATTCCGATAGGAAAGCATCTTCGGGGCGAAGAAGGGGCCATGATGGCCGCGCCGCACACCGAATCTCGGCGGGCCAAGCCTACGTCTGATTTACGCATCGTCGGATAGATGGTTTCGGCGAGCCCGCCCAACCTTTGCTCGTTTATGTAGCGTGCTCCGGGCGATTGGTCACGGCAGGCGCCGCCCGCCCTATGCTTTGCTGAGCGGGATTACTCCGAGGGAACGGCCACGGCGGGCACAGCCGCGTTACGCCCATTTGTCCGATTGCGCTTCGGCGCAGCGTAACCCGAAGGCGCTAGGCGTTTTGCTCCAGGGGCAGTACGTAATGGCGCTTGCCTGTGGCGGCGTACAACGCATTCGCCACCGCCGGCGCGATCACCGGTACGGCCGGCTCGCCGACGCCGGTGGGTGCTTGCGCGGATTTCACGATATGCACTTCGATCTTCGGCATCTGCGCGATGCGCAGTATCTTGTAGTCGTCGAAATTGCCTTGCTGCACGTGGCCGTCCTTGAGGGTGATTGCACCCGTCAACGCCGCGGCTAGGCCGAAGCCGACCCCGCCTTCCATCTGCGCCTTGATGACATCGGGATTGACCGCGACGCCGCAATCCACCGCCACCACGACCCGGTCCACCGAAAACCCACCGTTGTCCTTCATGGTCACTTCGGCGACCTGAGCGACATAGGTGTTGAAGGACTTGTGCACCGCCACGCCGCGGCCGCGACCTTTGGCGAGGGCATCGCCCCAACCGGCCTTTTCCGCAACCGTATCGAGCACACCGAGCCAGCGAGGATTGTCCTTGAGCAAAGTACGGCGGAACGCCACCGGGTCCTGCTGCGCTGCCGCCGCCAGTTCGTCGATAAAGCATTCGACGGCGTAGGCGGTATGCGTGGAACCCACCGATCGCCACCACTGCACCGGTACGCCCATCTGCGGCGAGTGCAGTTGCACGCTGATGTTGGGAATGGCGTAGGGCATGTTGGCCGCGCCTTCCACCGACACCGGATCGATGCCATCCTTGATCCGGCTTTCCATCACGGTGCCGCGCATGATCGACTGGCCGACGATGCGCTGCTGCCAGGCGGTGACGTTGCCCTCGTCATCCAGAGCGGCTTCGATGCGGTGCAGAAACATGGGCCGGTAATAGCCGCTACGCATGTCGTCCTCGCGGGTCCATACCATCTTGATCGGCACGTTGCGCTTGCTGGCCTTGGCGATGGTGGCCGCTTCCACCACGTAGTCGGAATGCGGATTGGCACGCCGCCCGAAAGAGCCGCCGGCGTAGAGCATGTTGATCTTCACCTGTTCCGGCTCGATGCCGAGCACCTTGGCGACTGCGTTCTGATCCGCGGTCTGGAACTGTTCGCCGTTCCAGATCTCACAGCCCTGATCCGTCACCTGCACGACGCAGTTGAGCGGTTCCATGGCAGCGTGGGCCAGATATGGAAATTCATATGTGGCGTGCAACTTCTTGGCGGCGCTGTTGAGTGCCGATTGCGGATCACCGTCCGTGCGCGCGCTGGCACCGGGCTTGTCGGCGAGCTTGCGATATTCGGCCATCATGGCGTCGGAACTCATCTTGAAGGCATCCGCTTCGTCCCACTGCACCTGCAGCGCATCCCGGCCTTGCCAAGCAGTCCAGGTATTGTTCGCCAGCACCGCAACGCCTGTGGGAAACTGCACCACGTCCACTACGCCCTTGATGGCTTTGGCTTTGCTGGCATCCACCGCTTTGACTGTCGCACCGAAACGCGGCGGCCGCGCGACGCAAGCGGTCAACATGCCGTCCAGGTGCACGTCCTGGGTATAGCGGGCCGTGCCGTCGGTCTTGTTGGGACTGTCTTTGCGCGGCACGTGGGTGCCGATCAGGCGGAACGCGCTGGGGTCCTTCAATTTCGGGTCGGCCGGCACCGGTTGCTTCGCCGCCGCTTCCGCGAACTCACCCATGGTGGCGTGCCTGCCCGACCCTTGGTGCCGGATCACGCCATCGCGCACATCGATCTGGCCGGCGGGAACGCTCCATTGTTCCGCTGCCGCCGCCACCAGCATCTGCCGGGCGGCGGCGCCAGCCTTGCGCATTTGCTCGTACGAATTGGCCATGGCGGTACTGCCGCCGGTGCCCTGCATCGGTCCCCAAGACAAATTGTTGTAGAGCGCGGCGTTGGCGGGAGCTGCGACTACTTGCACCTGATCCCACGCGGCATCGAGTTCCTCGGCAATCAACGTTGAGAGGCCGGTGTAAGTCCCCTGCCCCATTTCCAGATGTTTGGCGACCACGGTGACAGTGTTGTCCGGATCGATGCGCACGAATGCATTCGGGGCGAACGAGTTGGCACCGATCGCTTTGCTGCCGGCACTGTGTAGACCGGGCAGCGGCTTGTCGGCTTCTTTGCCGAGCACGGACGGAAAGTACACGCCCAGCGTCAAACCGGCGCCGGCGGCAATACCGGCTTTGAGGAAGTTGCGTCGGCTTACGTTGACGATCTTGCTGGTAGGCACGGTTGCGTTACTCCTCAGGCGAGCGACTTGGCGGCTTCGGCGACAGCGTCGCGAATCCGCGCATAGGTCGCACAACGACAGAGATTCGCCGCCATGGTGGCTTCGATTTCCTTGGCGCTGGGCGAGGGATTGCGCATCAACAGCGCCGTGGCCGCCATGATCTGTCCCGACTGACAATAACCGCACTGGACGACGTCGAGTTTGTTCCACGCCCCTTGTACGGCGCGCGCAGTTTTCGAGTCCAGGCCCTCGATGGTGGTGATATTGCGTCCGGCAACCGCGGACACCGGAGTCAGGCATGAAAACAGCGTATCGCCGTCCAGATGCACCATGCACGAACCGCACATGCCGATGCCGCAGCCGTATTTGGTGCCGGTCAGTTTGAGCTCGTCGCGCAGCACCCAGAGCAGCGGCATCTTCGGGTCCACGTCGACTTCGCGGGACTCACCGTTGACGGTCAATTGAATCATCGCTCGCGCTCCTGCTTGGCTGCTCGACCCAGAGCGTAGCAGCTGGGTCCTGTGACGCTACTTACGCCCAAAAACCGCGGGAGCGTCATGGATTGCGCCGCGGCTGCGAGCCAATTTCAGCCGTTGGTGACAGGGCCCGTCGCGTGTGCGAGATCGAACGAAGACGAACGTAAAGCGTAGCGTTGCACGTAGCGACCGAGGGCATATTGATAGAGTTGCAGATCGAGATAGCAGTGCGACATCATTTGCTCCATTTCTGTGCGGTTCACTTCGTAATGGTCCGACGCCGGCTTGGCTGCGTTCAGATTCTTACGAATCTGTTCCGCGGGCATGTCGCCGAAGGTGCCGAATCCCACTATATCGTAGAGCGCCTGGACCGAATGCCCGTAATATTCCTTCAGCCCATAAAAATCGTAGAAGCCGTCCAGGTTTTCCATCGCGCTTTGTAACAGACGGTTGGCATTACCCGCGGCATATCCCGAGTCGCCCAGGAATCGCACGTAATGGTTGTCGATCGCTGCGCGAACCTTCGGTAAATCCGACGCCAGGAAGTCCGCAAGCGACATTTTGAAAATATGGTCCTCGAAAGCTGCCATGGCTTCGACCAGTTGCGGCGTGCGCCCGGCACGCTGGATGTCGGCCGCGAAATCCCGGCGTATCTTTTCCCGGTCCGTCCAATTGAAGTACTGCGACAGAATCCGATCGAGCGGATTACGCAAGAATGTAAACAAAAAGCATCGGTCGCCAGGGAGGCGTTCTCGGAATGTGCGCGCCATGGCGTGGGAATAGTGACCGTGATAGAAGATGTATTGCGGGTCGTCTATTGCTTGTTCGTCCAACTCGAAGTCATAGCGTGCAGGACAGGTGCGTCCTTCGACACGTGCATTCAACGCGGTAATCAGCGAACTGCCAGCCGTTTTCGACAGGTGGTGAAAGACCAGCTTGCGCATGTTTTGGGGCGTCAATCCGTTCGCATCACGGCCGCAGATCGATGGTATCGGACACGACGTTGGAGCGGGTTTCGAGGGTCAACCCTTCGGTGTTGTGGTACTTGCGCAATTGCAGGAAAAGCTGCTTGCGGCCAGGACGGGCGCTCAGCGTGTAGGTCGGGTTGGGTTTCATCGGCTGCCATTGCGCATCAGCGAAATCCTGTGCCTCGCTGACGCGATAGTCGGTCGCTGCTCCGTCGGCAGCAAAATTCAATTCCACGCGACGCTGCCGGGTTTGTGCGGCGCCACCGTCGATGCGGAAACGCGCCAGCCGCAACACCTTGCCCCGACCGCCGGCGGCCACCGGAGCGTCGCACTTGGGACCAAGACCCCCGCGAGGCAGCAGCACGGTCAGGATCGTATCAAAATGGATGCCCTCGAGGTGGCGGCGCTCGCCGCGAAACTCCGACTTCGACACGGTCAGCACCAGCGGCGCATCGAGGATGTCTTCAAAGCTCGCGTTGCCGTCGCTGTCGGTCCGCACGGCGCCGAATTGGGTGCGGTCAGCGCCGGTTCCCAGGCACACGGCGGCGCCCTCGATGGCCCGGCCATTGCCGCGTTCGCGAACCTGAACCGTAAGATTCGCGCCCCACGTTGCATGGGCCATCAGCAGCCCGAGAATCAACGGCGAAACGAAGTGTGCAATCGAACGAGCGCCCATAACTCACCCCTCCTGGTTCAACCCATAATTCGATTCTAGGCCTTGCACCTACCAAGACCACAATTGTATGGCTGAAATCCGAACCAGCGCACACGCCGGCGGGGCTCAGGACTGCTGCGCCAAGGTAATGACCCGCAACAGGTCGGTTCCACCTGCCTTTTGTGCATAACCCGCCGTGGAAACGATTACATCACCGGTATCGAGAATGTTGCGTTTGCGGGCCCAATCGATGGCGAATCCGATACGCGCCTCGTCGGTACGTGCGCCGCTGTACAGCACCGGGACCACGCCCCAATTCATTGCCAGGCGCCGGGCTACGGGCACGGAGGCGGTAATGGCGAGGATCGGGCAATGGGGCCGGTGCTTCGACACCAGCCGCGGTGACGAGCCGGTTTCGGTCAGACTGACGATCGCTGATGCCTGAAGTTGGTGGGCCATGGCCACCGCCGCCTGGGCCACCGCCTCGGTCACCGTATCCGAAGTGCCCTGTTGAATCCGTTGCAGATATCCGTATTCCGCCAAATGGGCTTCGGCGCGAAGTGCCAGCTCCGCCATGGTCGCGACCGCTTGCACCGGGTACTTCCCCACCGCGGTTTCGCCCGACAGCATCACCGCGGATGTGCCGTCGAGAATCGCGTTGGCCACGTCGCTGGCTTCGGCGCGGGTGGGCTTGGGGTTGTGCTCCATGGTCGCCAGCATCTGCGTCGCCGTAATGACGGGTTTGCCGCGCGATACGGTCATATGGATCATACGCTTTTGTGTGCCGGGCACCTCGGCCAGCGGCAACTCGACCCCGAGATCGCCGCGCGCAACCATCAGGCCGTCCGCCGCATCGACGATGGTCTCGAGGTTCTCGACCCCGATTTTGTTCTCGATCTTGGCGATGATCGGAATAACCCGCCCTTGTTCGCTCAACATTTCGCGCATCCGGTGCAATTCGTCGGCAGTCTGAATGAACGATGCAGCGATGTACTCGACGTCGTTGTCCACGGCGAATCGCAGCTCCCGTAGCACTTCGTCGCGTCGTTCCTGACTCACCGAACTGATGGACAAGCGACTGTCCGGCACATTGACGCTCTTGCGCGAACGCAGGATACCGCCGTGCACGACCCTGCAGATCAGCGTTTCCCCGTCTGAAGATTCGACCTCCAACTCGATCGCGCCGTCGTCGATCAACACCGGGGCGCCGCGGCGCACTTCTTCGGCCAAACGCTGATAGGAAACCGAAACACCCTTGTCATCGCCATAACCGGGCTGGGTGTGAAGCGAAAACCGCTCCCCCGAACGCAGCGTGATCGAGTCTTGGGACAGGCGCCCGGTTCGGATTTCGATTCCCCTGGTGTCCACCATCACGGCGATGTTGGCGTCGAGGCCGGCCGCCGCTTCACGCACCCGCTGCAAGCGCGCGGTGTGCTCATCGACATCGCCATGGGAAAGGTTCAGACGCGCGACACTCATTCCCGCTGCGATCATGCGAGTGAGCGTAGCGACGTCGTCGCACGCCGGGCCGATGGTGGCGACGATCTTGGTCTTGCGAATGGCGGACCGGCTGGTCATGTGGCCCTCGTCAGAAGGGCTGGACAGCAACCGGGGACACGGTTCTCTTTCATATCTCGATCAACCGATCGGGAAGTTCGTTGCGATCGCCTTCGCGCACAGGAAAATGTTCCGCCAACAACTGCCCGCAGGCATCGACCGCGCCGATGAATCCTTCTGCAACGCGCCCAGCCTTGACCCGCTCAAGCATCTGCGCGACGACCCGGTCCCAGGTTCCCGCGGGAACCACGGTGTGAATGCCTTGGTCGGCGATGATCTCCACATAGTGCTCCGCGACCGACACAAACAGCAGTACCCCGGTTCGCTCGCGAGTCATACGCAGGCCCTGCACAAAAAATTGCTCCTGCGCCAGGCGATGGGCGCGGGCATATTTCAAGCTGCGCGGCAGCAAGCTCATTTTCAGCGGCCGCCATTGAAACGCCAGCGCCAGAGCGAAAAAGGCGATGATCTGGATCAGATATTCATGGTCGATCAGCAACGTGATGCCACTGACGCTGATCAACCCCGGTAGCGCCAACGCTGAGAGAGCGGCCCATAGCAGCGGTACATACAGGTAGTCGTCGGCGGCGCCGGCGATCACGGTCACGAATTCACCGCTGGTACCAGCTTCGGCCCGCGCCACCGCTTGCGCCAGGCGCTCCTTCTCCGCATCGGTCAGAAACGCCATCACCATCCTCCCGAGGCGCCGCCGCCCCCAAACGAGCCGCCCCCTCCGGAAAAACCCCCACCGCCGGAAAAGCCGCCACCGCCACCGAATCCGCCTGGATAGATGCCGCCGCCTCCCCAACGACCGCCGCCGCGACCGCCAGGGCCAAGAAACAAATGAAACGCGACCACCAGCGCTGCCACTACCAATGCCGTCGCCAACGAACCCAGCACCAACATGCCCACCAGGAAGCTGCCACCTCCGGCAAGCGCGGAACTGAGGCCGCGATTGCGCACCCGAGCAGCCAACATTTCACCGGCGATCAACGAAAACACCACCAGGAACAAAAATCCGCTGCCGCCGCTACTTCTTGGACTTTGCTTTTGCGGCATAGGTTCATATGTCCCCTGCACGACCTGGGTGATGGCGGTGGCGCCGGCGAGCACGCCGGCTTGAAAATCGCCCTTGCGAAACTGCGGCAGAATGACGGTCTGAATGATGTTTTGACTGAGCGCGTCGGTGAGCGTGCCTTCCAAGCCGTAGCCGACTTCGATACGCACTTTGTGCTGGTTCGGCGCCACGATCAGCAGCACACCATTGTCACGGCCCTTTTGACCGATACCCCATGCCCGGCCGAGCTGGTAGCCGTAATCATCGATGGTGGTGCCCTGCAGATCTTTAAGCGTGACCACCACCACTTGATTGGAAGTTTGCTCTTCGTGGGCCGCCAGCAGGCGCTCCAGGGCTGCTTTTGTCTCGTCCGTAAGCAGGCCCGCCTGGTCCACGACCCGCCCGGTCAGGGGCGGAAACTGCAACGCGCTCCAAGCCGGCAGCCATACGAGCGCCAGTGCGAGCAGCACAGCCGCGCCCAGGCTCAGGCGTCGGGCTGAGGTCGATTGATTCAGAACTTCACCTCGGGCACTTTCTGTGCACCGGCATCAGCGGTGAAGTTCTCCTTGACCTGCGCGTCGCTATACAGGATCGACTTCCAGATCCTCCCCGGGAAAGTACGGATCTCGGTGTTGTAGCGCGCGACCGCCGCGATATAGTCTCGCCGCGCGACTGCGATGCGGTTTTCGGTGCCTTCCAACTGTGATTGCAATGCCAGAAAATTCTGATTCGATTTGAGATCGGGATAGCGCTCTACCACCACCATCAGCCGCGACAGCGCCGAACTGAGCGCCTGTTGGTTCTGCTGAAAGGCGCGAAACGCCTCCGGATTGGTCAGCACATCACTGGGCAGATTCATTTGCGCCACCTTCGAGCGCGCTTCAACGACATCGGTAAGAACCTGCTTTTCCTGGGCAGCGTACCCTTTCACCGTATTGACCAGATTCGGCACCAGGTCGGCGCGCCGCTGATATTGGTTCAACACCTGACTCCAGGCCGCTTTGACCTGTTCATCGTAGGTTGGAATGTTGTTGACGCCGCAACCACTCAGGGTCGCCAGCAACAACAGAAAAATGAAGCCCCGGATCGAAAACGTTGTTACCGATTTGGCCATGATCTGCGCTCTCCGCTTACAGCCCCAGCTTTAGCTGGGAATTCATTATACGCAGACCCGTTGCGGGTTCATATGGCGTTCGAAAGGGGGGACCTGCTGGCAGATGACCATAAATGCACTACGGTGTACGGCACTAGATTAATAAATCACTACCACTCCAGGGGGGGCACATGCTACGGATTCCGGCCGCGACGGCCTTATCATTGGCCTTGTTGCTGGCGCCCTGGATCACCCAGGCGGTGGAACCTGCGCCCTTGGACGACCATGGCGACTTCGTGCGCCTCCCCAACTTCGATGAATTCATCGTAGGCATGTGCAGCCGCAGCCGCGCTACGTTGCTGGATGAACTGCGCCAGCAGCGCAGTGCGTTGGACGCGCGCCGGCTCGCGCTCAGTGACGAAGCCGGCGATGGCAACCTCAATGCACAGGATATCGTGCTGACGATCTTGCTGCCGGGCGGCTTGATCTACGCGGCCCATCGCCACGACGTAATTCATCGGGCCCAGCTTCGTTTGCGCGCAGTCGAGGCACGCATGGCTGAAATCAGCGCGGAGCTCCATACCTTCACTCCCGCTGAAACACTGACTGCGAGCGTCAAATAGCGGCCGGTCAACGGCTTGCGCCGTACAGCACACTGGAATCAGGCTGCACCAGCAAATAGGCTTGGCGCACCGTCAGCGGCAGATCCTGTCCTTCGGCTTGCGCACGCAGCCATGGCAACGTTTCACGCCACAATGCCGGGGTTCGGGCCAATAGCGGCAGCGACAACGAAAAGCGCTCGCCGCGGTCGTCGAAAACCACTTGCTCCAGTGAACCATTGCGGCGCGGCAACAGACGCAGTTGCTGCCAATCCAAACCCCTGCCCGATTGCGCCGCTGTGCGCAGTGCGCGCGCGAGTTGCCGCAATTCGCTACTCAACTGGCGGCTCAAGCGTTCTTTGGCCGCCCGATCGCTGATGCTCATGAATACGAAGCGAAAGCCCTCTTCGGTAACGAAACTGGGGCGTCGGTTCTGTGCGAATGTCCAGTGCGCGTCCGCCGCATGGGCATCCCGGAGGGTCGGCAGGCGGGAAAACGCGGCGGCGGCGGCAGGACCCGTGGCGCAATCATGAAGACCGCAGTACTGCGCCATCACGGTATGCTGCAGCAGACCGGAGGCCGCGGCGTTGGGGCCGCTGAGCAACACCGGCTGGCGATCGATGAACATAACCAGGACACCGTCGGCTCCAAAGTTCAATTGGACGTCCGCACCCCGGTCCAGTCGCCAACGCACATCGCGGAGTTGATTGACGAAGTCCCGCGCTGCTGCGCGCCAGCGCCGCAGATCGGTCTTGCCGCCGATGGAACGTCCGGGTCCGGCGGCGTCTTCGGCTACCGCCTCGTAGGAGGCGATCACTTCTTCCAGCGCCACCCGGGCAAAGTCGGCGCGTTCGCCATAATCGGCGTCTGACAGTGCATCGGCGAAATAGGCGAAGTCGCTGCTGGCCGGGGCCGCGCCTGCGGTCACGGCTCCGCACAGCGCCACTGCAAGTATCCCATGCAACCCCGGCTTCACCGCCAATCCCCCTTTCCTGCAGGCGCGCTGGCCCCGCGTATGTCCATGGACGCTCAGCATAGACCGTCCGTCGAGCGCCGCCGCGCCGGCCGCGGAAAATCCCGTTACCGGGTCGCGACGGCAACCTCCGGGAACGGCTGGCGGGCGAAACGCAGGTCCTCGGGATAGGGAAACACATCGCCGTAGACGCCGTCTCGCACCTGCTCCTGGCGCGCGCGCCAATAGCGGTAGTCCAGCAACTCGGGGTGAAGCTCGCGTAGATTTCTGCGGGAATCGTAGTCGGTGGTGACGAAGGTCGAGAACTCTTCTGGAAAAATGTCGTTGGGCGCCACGTGGAAACTCGGTTCCGCAGCGAGCTCGTCTTCCGGGCCAATGGGCGCCGGGAGCCGTCGAAAATTACAGTCGGTGAGGTAACACAATTCGTCGTAGTCATAAAAGACGATACGCCCGGACCGGGTCACGCCGAAATTCTTGAACAACAGATCGCCGGGGAATATGTTCACCGCCATCAGCTCCTTTATCGCCAGCCCCCAATCGTCCACCGCCGCGCGGCGCTCTTCGGCCGATGCCTGTGCCAGAAACAAGTTCAACGGCTGCATGCGCCGCTCGATGTAGCAATGCTTGATCACCACCCGCTGCGCTTCAAGCTCGACCAAAGTAGGCGCGGCCGCTTGCAATTCCCGCAGCAGATCGTCGCGGAAACGGTCGCGCGGGAAAGCGACGTCGGAATATTCCAAGGTATCGGCCATGCGCCCGATGCGATCGTGCATTTTGACAAGTAGATATTTTTCCTGGACCGCTTGCCGAGTGGTGTCCTTCGGGGGCGCAAACCGATCCCGTATGACTTTAAACACGTACGGATAGGACGGGAGCGTGAATACGCTCATCACCATGCCGCGCACGCCGGGCGCGGCAACGAAATGGTCGTCGCTGCGCGCGAGATGATGCAGGAATTCACGATAGAACTCGTTTTTCGCCTGTTTGTGAAAACCGATGCACATGTACAACTCCGCGAGCGGCTTGTTCGGCAGGATACTTTGCAGAAAATCCACCGTAGCGACCGGTACCGCGGTCTTCACCATGAAATAGGCACGCGCAAAGCTGAACACCACCCCGAGTTGATCGCCCAATGACAATAAAGTATCGGCATACAGGCCACCGTGTTCGTTGTTCATCAGCGGGATCACGAAAGGCAAGCAGGTTTTCCCCCGTATCACCCGTCCGATCAGGTACGCAGCCTTATTGCGGAAAAAAGGAATATCGAGCACATCGATGCGCAGGTCCCTGGCGGGAACATTGGACAATGGCGAGTGCGCGGCAAATGCGGCAACGATTTGCTCGATGTCGCGATCCAGGTCCTCGAACGGAAGCGTGAAGTAGAACGACGACAGCAGTTCGCCGACTGCGGCTTTCATGCCGCGGTCGCGTGGGTAGAACGACACGTAGCCGCGGTGATTCTCCACCAGCCGCGCGCGGTCGGCCAGCGATTCGACGAATATATTGTCGTTGTTGTAGTAGTTTCGATCGAACATTTTGCAGAACACGGAGTTGTAGAAGGTCTCGGCCAACTCCGGCTGACGGTGTTGATGCAGCAATTCGACATAGCAGGACTTTACCCGTTGCCACAACTGCGGGTCCGGCTCCACGGCACCGTAAGTCGCCCGCAACCTGTTCACGGTCTCACGCACGCGCTGCTCGTACAGGTGAATACGCTCGCTGGACGCGCGTTGCACGCCGTGCCAATCGGCACGTTCGAACCGCTCGCGCGCCCCGGCCGTCACTTCGCTGAAGAACGCAAAGTGTTTATCGAAACCACCGAGTATGGTCGCAGCGATTTGCGGCGCGAGGGTTTGCATCAATCCACCGACTGACGACGAAGACAGCTCAACTATACCGCGCGAATGGCTTCCCCAGCGGCAGTATTGGCAGATTCAATGCTTTGTATTCCCGCAGGCAACGCTGCGGGCTCGACTGATTTCATGCGAACGCTGTAGACAAAATGCCAGTCCATGCGGGATGCGTCGCTATTGCGAGTCGGCAGCCGCCATCAGGCGGTCGAGGACCTGCTGGCGCGGCTTGGATTCGTCGAAGGCGATGCGGTAGCTGACGTAATAGCGGTTGATGTTGGCGACGTAATCCACGGTCTCGCGTCCGATCTCCTTGGCAGCCACCCGCTCCACGTGGCCGAACCAGCGGTTGGGATCCAAGCCCAGACGTGCGGCCTCCCGTCGCAGGCGGTTGATTTTCGCCGGTCCGGCGTTGTAGGCCGCCCAGGTGAAATTCACCTGGGCCTGCGGATCGATGTCCGGCGAGTCGAAATAGCGCTTGCGCAACCAGGACAGGTATTTCACTCCGGCATGGATGTTGGGCTCCAATTCATGGATGTCGCTGATCGCAACCCGGCGGTCCGCGGCAGTGGTCGGTCGTACCTGCATGACGCCGACTGCGCCGGCCGGGCTTACTTGATTTTGATCGAAGCGGGACTCCTGGTAGGCCTGGGCTGCCAAGGCGAGCCAGTCGAAGTTGTAGCGATTGCCATATTTTCGGAACAGATTGATCAAGGGCCGCAGTTTCGCCTGTTTCTCGATGCTGATCGGATTCTCGATCCAGCGATTGTTAACGTAGTAGCGGTTGAACAACACGTTGCCGATCAAAGTGCCGCGTTGGTGGCCATGCAGGAACGCACTCAAGCTCGCCCGCAGCTGCGGATTATTCTTGCGCACGGCCCAAGCGATCTTATTGTCCTGACCGGCCACGAGATCGTCGCGCACAACAATGTTCGGCAGCACTCGCGACCATACCTGCGCCACATGGCGATCCACCACAGTTACGGGCATGATGCCGGCATTCACCAATCCGAGGATGTCTTCGTTGAAGAGGTTGCGGTCCGTGCGCACTATTTTGGCGGGCGCCCGGCCCTCTTGCAGCAGATGGAGATTGAGTTGCGTCATATCCCGTTCGTGACTGCTCGAAGGCGGCAAGTACACAGAGCGCCCGGCGAGGTCCTCAAGCGATTGCAATTGCGGCGAGACTTTGCGGTTGACCACAACGACGCTCTGCACGTCGGACATGTACGGAGTAGTGAAAGCGACATCCTGGGAGCGTTCCGGCGTAATGGTCAACCCTGCGGCAATCACATCGCCGCGGCCGTCCTGCAGCGCGCTCAACAATTCATCGTAAGGGACCGGCACGTACACCACTTGCATACGGTCGCGGCGGTTGTTGACGTCGCGATTGACGTACTGCTCGTATTCACGCATGAGTTCGTATTCGAAACCGCGCGGCCTGCCGTGATCGAAAAAAAAGCCGGTGCGACTGAAACTGACCAGCACGCGCAGCATGCGACGATCCTGCAGCTGCGGCAGATCTCCAGTGAACGTTTTCTGGATCGGTTCCAGAACGATTTGATGTTGGCTCGGGATGGCGGGGATGGCAGACTGTGCCGCACTCGCCCCCATCACGAGCAGCAATAGCCTCACGAAGCGCATGGCCAAATATCCGTCTCGGTCTTACATCCCCAAGTACTAGTTCCTGGGACGTGACGTTCAACGGCGACACTGAAATGAGGAGCCGGGTCGCGGGGGTTTTCTAAGCGCCCGGAGGCGTCTCTGTGGCCTGGCTGACAACCAAGATGCTTGATTTGGGTACCACGCGGCGCCAAATTACAGCAAGCAAGCCGCTGTTATGAACGACGTGCTCCGAACCGTGACCGAAATCCATACCGATGATCTGGAACTGCTGCTCGCGACGCTGCCCCAGCGATTGCAGGACGCGCTCACTGATTTGAAGGACCAGGAGTTGCTGGAGATCGTGCTCGATCTGGGGCGGCCGCCGCAGGCTCGCCTGCCGGGGCATGCATTGATTCTCGCCAACTCGCCTGTAAACCGTGATGACATCGAACGTGTCGCACGCGCGGTGGGCGCGTTCGGCGCCGATAATCGGGCGGGCATCGAGGGCACGCTGCATCGTATTTCCGCGATCCGTAATCGCCGCGGCGATATCGTCGGCCTGACATTGCGAATCGGGCGCGCTGTGTACGGCACCATCGAAGTTCTGCGGGACTTGATCGAAAGCGGTAAGAGTGTGCTGCTGCTGGGCCGACCCGGTGTCGGCAAAACGACCAAGTTGCGGGAAGTGGCGCGCGTGCTGGCAGATGAATTCGGCAAACGCGTGGTCGTCATCGATACTTCAAACGAGATCGCGGGAGATGGCGACATTCCTCATCCCGCGATCGGCGGCGCGCGCCGCATGCAGGTGCCGCACCCGGAACAGCAACACGCGCTGATGATCGAAGCGGTGGAAAACCACATGCCAGAGGTCATCATCGTGGACGAAATCGGCACCAGCGCCGAAACGCTGGCCGCCCGGACCATCGCCGAACGGGGCGTGCAACTGATCGGTACGGCCCATGGCAACACGCTCGACAATTTGATTCAGAATCCGACCCTGTCCGAACTGGTGGGTGGCGTCCAAACCGTTACTCTGGGTGACGACGAGGCGCGTTTGCGCGGCACCCAGAAAACGGTGACCGAGCGCAAGGGGCCGCCGCCGTTCGATGCCGTCGTGGAGATCATCGATCGCGACCAAGTGATGGTCCATGGCGATACCGGCGCTGCCGTGGACCGATTGCTGCGCGGTCGCAATGCCGACGGCAGTCGGCGCAGCAGCCATGACTTGGCCGCAAATCCCGAGGCAGACACGCTGCCTGCAAGCTCGCCGCAGGTTCAAGAGCCGTTCTCGGGCTCACGCCACAACGGCACGGTACGCATCTATCCCTACGCTCTGAGTCGCGATTCGGTCGAGCGCGTGTTGCGCGATCTGCGACTCGACGCGCGCACCATCCCGCGCGCCGAACGCGCCGACCTGATCATCACACTGCGGGCGAGGGCTTCTGACCCGAGGCTGCACAGATTGGTCGAGCTGAACCAGATCCCCGTACACACCGTGAAAAAGAACACCACCGCTCAAATCCGGCGCTTGCTTCAGAATGTACTCAATGTGGTGCACGGCGCCGACGATGCCGATGTGGATGACACGGTGCGCGAAACCGAGCAAGCGATACGCCGGGTGCTTGAAGACGGCGTCGCTATGGAACTTTCCCCTCGGCCGGCGAAATTGCGCAAACTTCAACATCGGATCGTTGCCCGCTACCGCTTGGTCGCCGAAAGCGTCGGCAGCGAACCGGCACGGCATCTGGTGATACAGCCTTTGCACTGAGAGCGGATTCAGGACGCGTTCAACGCCTTCGACTAGACTTGATTCGTCCGTAGCGCAAAAACTTCCGCCACCGCTCGGCACATACGACTTGGGCAGGAGCCAGCCATGATCCCCTACCGCCTCTGTCTCGGC
Source organism: uncultured Gammaproteobacteria bacterium (assembly GCA_963849825.1). GTDB lineage: Bacteria > Pseudomonadota > Gammaproteobacteria > JASBUN01 > JASBUN01 > CAVXJN01. The sequence goes on from CAWKIK010000003.1 coordinate 691,963, forward strand.
CTGTCGCTCACTGTAGCGGTATCGGCAACCTTCGCGGCCGATCTTCCCGTATACAAGTGGGTCGATGCCGAAGGTGTGACCCACTATGCCGAGACACCCCCGGCCGACAACAGTGCCGCGACGGTCCGTCTCGATGTGAACACCGTTGCCACACCGGATCAACAACACACCGACTACCATGCCATACTCGAACAGGCGAACGACCTGCAACAGGCGCGGCTGCAACGGGAGGAACTACGGGCGCAAGCGCGCGAAGCGCAACGTCAGGCGGAGATACGAGCCGAGGCGCAGCACGCTGCCGGCGAATCAGAACGGGAGCAGTCGACGCAACGGCTCTACGTACCGATCTACGATCACCGCCACCACCGCGATCGGGACGCGCATCCGCGCCGCGGCGAGCAGTCGCCGGTATCGCCATCCACATGGCACCGCGCCGGTCGCGATCCCGCTTTCGACCCGCCGCAGCAATGGTTGCGTAGCCACCCGCGGCTACTGCGTAAAGAATTGCGGGCAAAACGGGATTCCGAACCGGATACTCCGACCGATCGCGCCATGGAGCGGCACTGACAACGTCAGAGCAGAGCGTGATCCGATCCGTGACTACACCACAGCATCGCTGTTACTTCCTCGCGATCGTGGTATAGCTGTTTGCAGCGCAGTCCATAGTTCACTCCGGCCGCGCGCAATCGCTCGTCGATGCGCAGCAAGCAGCGCTGCAATTCCTGATAGCGTTTCTTCATCGGCAATTTCAGATTGAAAATCGTGTGTCGGCACCAACCGTTCGCGAGCCATTGCGCTGCCAATTCAGCGACCCGGATGGGCTGTTCAACCATGTCGCAGACCATCCAGTCCACGGCTGCAGACGGCGCGAAACGAAACCCGTCCCGACGCTCGTGTTCGACCAACCCCGTTGCCAGCAGCGACTCGGCCAAAGCGCCGTTGTCCACCGCAACGACCCGCATCCCGCGACGCACCAGTTGCCAGGTCCAACCGCCCGGGGCGGCGCCGAGATCGACTGCCTGCATGCCGGGCTTGAGCAGCCGCGCGCGCTGCTCTTCATTCAAAAACAACAGTAGTGCTTCTTCCAACTTCAATGTCGAACGGCTGGGGGCTCCGGCCGGGAACTTCAGCCTCGGTATGCCGCCAGGCCATGGAGAATCGTTACCCCGCTCGCTGAACCCGACGCACGCGGCGTGGGTGGACAACAGGCAAACATGCAGCGTCGGCCCCGTGTCGCCATTGCCGCGCAACGACCCTTGCGTTTCGAGCGCGATTCGCAGCGGCGTGGCCAGTGCCCGCGCTAGGCGCGCGAGCGGTTTGCCCTGTTCCGTATCCGTATATTCCAGCAGCAAACGCGATGCAGTCCGCGGCAAGTCATGGGCGCATTCCAGCAACGGTGTCACGCGGTCGGTGAGCGGCAAATCGTTACGCAGCGCGATTTCCACGAACCACTGCCGCGCGAAGGTCAGATGCGCGAGATTGAGGTGGGTCGCGAGCGCGGCGGCCGCCTCCGGTGGATAGGATTCAAACCGCACGTAGCCCGCGCCGGGCTTCGCTTTACAATGGCCGACCACGCCGTGCCGCTGAGACTGCTCGAGCAATTCAGCAGCGCACTCGGGTTCGAAGCCGGGACGACAAAAGAGAAATAATCCAGCCATGGGCCGCAGAGCTTATCGCCGCTGCGTGGCCGGGAAAACTAAAAAAGACGGCAATGGTTGCTCTTCGCCGGCTCGCCGTTCAACATGGAGGCGTTGCCCGGGCGCAGGGGCCCTTGGCCGCACTGGTATCGCCCTCGCGCCTGCACTGGCGCGCTGCTCCGTTAAGGTGGTCATCGGATGGATATCCGCAACCTGGTTGTCGTGCTCGGCGATCAACTGGACCGACAGAGTTCGGCCTTGGATGACTTCGATCCCGCCCGGGATCGCATTTGGATGGCGGAAGTCGCCGCGGAGTTGGCACCAGTCCCGTCCCACAAGGCACGGACCGGGCTGTTGCTCACCGCCATGCGCCATTACCGGGACGAAATGGAACGGCGCGGTTTCGCGATCATCTATCGCGCTTTGGGCGAACACGATTTCGAATCGCTGCGGGATGCATTGGTACATGACCTGAGCGCCCTGCGTCCGAAACGGCTGATCCTCACACAGCCCGGCGACCAGCGCACCTTGGACCAGGTCCACGCAGCAACGGACGGGACCGGAACCGAGTGCGAGCTGCGCGAAGATCGCCACTTCATCTGCACACTCGAGCAATTCCGCCACTGGGCCGCAGACCGCAGCCGTCTGCGCCTGGAATTTTTCTATCGCGAACTGCGGGTTCGCACCGGCATTTTGATGGATGGCGACATGCCCCGCGGCGGCACCTGGAACTTCGCCGCCGAGCAACGGGCGGAATGCGAATCCGCGGCGGCCGAGCCGGCGGCGCCGGCGGGTTTTGCCCCCGATGCCATGACCTGGGGCGCACTGGCCCGGGTCAAACGCCATTTCTCCGAACATCCGGGTTCCCTGGAAAACTTCGATTGGCCGGTGACCCCGGAGCAGGCCGAACGCGCCCTGCGGGATTTCATCTATCATCGGCTGCCGGATTTTGCCCGCTACCAGGATACGCTGCGAAGCGGCAAACCATTCTTGTACCATTCGCGCCTATCGGCAGCGCTGAATCTGAAATTGATCTCTCCGCGGCGGGTGATCGATGCCGTGCTGGCCGCGCTCGACAGCGGCCACGCACCACTGGTATCGGTAGAGGGGTTCGTGCGCCAAGTGCTGGGCTGGCGCGAATTCATCCGCGGCGTGTACTGGCAGTTCATGCCCGACTATCAACATGCCAACGCCCTAGGCGCGAACCGGCCATTACCGGACTGGTATTGGAGCGGCGATACCGACATGGCGTGCCTGCGGGAAACGATCCAGCAGACCCTGGACTACGGCTACGCCACGCCCATGCAACGGCTGATGATCACCGGGATGTTCGCGTTGCTGCTGGGCGTGCACCCGTATCGCGTGCATGAATGGTATCTGGGCGCTTATGTGGACGCGACGGAATCCATCGAACTGCCCAATACCATGAGCATGTCCCAATACGCGGACGGCGGCCGTTTGGCGACCCGGCCGTTCATCGCATCGGGGCGCAGCGTGCAGCAGCTCAGCAACTATTGTACCCATTGCCCGTATCAACCCGAGCAGGCGATCGGCGCCGACGCCTGTCCATTCACCACCTTGTATTGGGATTTTCTCGCCCGCCATGGCGGGCGGTTTTCCGAACATCCCCACGCCGCAGCGCAATGGCGCGGCTTGAATGACCTCGACGGGGAGAGCCTGCGCAGGATCCGCCGCCAGGCCGCCGAACTGAAGGAATCCCTGGCACCGATCCGTCGGCGCTGGAGCGCGACGTGACAGTCGGTCTGCTGTGGTTGCGCCGGGACTTGCGCCTGAGCGACAACCCGGCACTGAGTGCAGCCCTGCAGCAATGCGAACGTGTCGTGCCGGTATACGTGCACGCGCCAGACGAGGAAGGCGGTTGGGCGCCGGGCGCCGCCAGCCATTGGTGGCTGCATCACAGCCTCACGGCGCTGGCTGCGGATTTGAGCCGGCTCGGTTCACGACTACTGCTGGCAAAAGGACCGACGGCGCGCACGCTGACAAGTTTGGCGCGCGAATCCGGTGCCGATCGGGTCTTCTGCAATCGCTTGTACGAACCGGCGCTGATACAGCGCGACGCTGCGGTCGAACGCGCGCTGCAGGACAATAGTATCGCCGTATCCAGCCACAATGCCGGCCTTTTGCACGAGCCTTGGCAGATCCGCAAGCAAGACGGCGGCCCTTATCGCGTATTTAGCGCGTACTGGAAAGCCTGTCAGCGATCCGGTTTCGACCGCTCCCTGCAGCTGGCCCCCACTGTGTTGCCGCCGGTGTCAGCGGAGTTACCCAGTCTCGATCCGGCGCAACTGGGATTACGGCCGGCGCAATCATGGGACGCCGGCCTGCACAGTACCTGGACCCCTGGAGAAGCGGGTGCGCAACAATGTTTGCAGCGCTTCCTCGATCAAGCACTGGGGAACTACAGCAGCGGGCGTGACCGGCCCGATGAGGCCGGCACGTCGCGGCTTTCGCCCCACCTGCACTTCGGCGAAATCGGCCCGCGCCAGATTTGGCACGCCCTGCAACGTCGCGTGGAATCGCGTCACCGCGCGGGCACCGAAGCCTACCTACGGCAGCTGGTGTGGCGGGAATTCAGTCAGCAATTGTTGTATCACTTTCCGCACACGGCCGAGCAACCGTTGGATCCGCGCTTCGCGCAGATGCCAAGGACCCGAAGCGAAGCCAACCTGCGGCGTTGGCGTAACGGCGAGACCGGCATTCCGATCATCGACGCCGGGATGCGGGAACTATGGCAGTGCGGTTGGATGCACAACCGGGTCCGGATGCTGACGGCATCGCTACTGACCAAGAATCTGCTGATCCCGTGGCAACAAGGCGCACGCTGGTTCTGGGATACCTTGGTGGACGCCGATCTGGCCAACAACACCATGGGCTGGCAATGGACTGCGGGATGTGGCGCCGATGCCGCGCCTTACTTCCGGATTTTCAATCCGGTACTGCAAGCCGAGCGGTTCGACCCCGACGGCGGATACGTGCGCGCCTGGGTGCCGCAATTGGCGCAACTTCCCAACCGTTACCTACATCAGCCGTGGACAGCGCCCGATCAGGTGTTGCGGCAAGCGGGCGTGCGCCTGGGACGGGACTATCCGGCGCCCATCGTCGAGCTCAAAGCAAGCCGCGCGCGTGCGCTCGCCGCCTACGATGCCATTCGCCATCACCCGTCGGGATGAACTCGGCCAACGCACCAATATGCATCCCGGGCATGCTCCGCTCCCAGTTTTCGCGCGTATGTCCGGCCCGCGCCGCTTCGGCAACGAAATTGTTTCGATGTCCGTCGATCACAAACGGTTGATTCAGCGGTAGCTACACTGAAGCCCTGGAGCCCGTGCCGACCGGCCGAAATGGCATATTTGATGCAGTGTCGGGTCGCAGGCAACCTGGAACGTCGGACAACCGTCGCCGCGTCACGCGGCGGCGCTGGAGAGCGTAATGACCAAGATCGTGTTTCTGCGCCATGGGCTTAGCACGTGGAACGTGGAAAACCGTTTCACCGGCTGGACCGATGTCGATCTGGCGCCCAAAGGCATCGAGGAAGCGCGCGAAGCCGGTCACTTGCTCAAGCACTACGGCTTCGAGTTCGACTGCATGCTGACCTCGGTACTGAAACGCGCGATCCGCACGTTGTGGTTGGTGCAGGAAACCATGGACTGCATGTGGCTGCCGGTAATCAAGGATTGGCGTCTGAACGAACGACACTACGGGGCACTTCAGGGGCTCAACAAAGCCGAAACAGCGCAGCAATACGGCGACGCCCAAGTGCATGAATGGCGGCGCAGTTATTCGGTGCAGCCGCCGCCACTACCGGAAACCGACCCCCGTATCCCGTTACGCGACCGTCGCTATGCGGGGATCGATGCCGAGCGCCTGCCCAGAACCGAATCTCTGGCCGACACCATGGTGCGCACTGCGGCAAGTTGGAACGAATCGATCTTGCCCCGGGTCCGTGCCGGGCAGCGATTGCTGCTGGTGGCCCACGGCAATTCCATCCGCGCCCTGGTGAAACTGCTCGAGGAACTCAATGACGAAGAAATCATGGGCGTCGAAATCCCCACCGGAGTGCCGTTGGTCTACGAATTCGACAGCGACTTGAAGGTCTCCGCACACCACTATCTGCGCCGGCCAGCCCACAGCGCTGCCGGCTGAAACCCCATCGGTTTCAACTGGTTGCCATCCGCGACCGCGCCGTCGGCGACAACGACAGCGCATGCAACGGTGCCGGGCGTGCGATTCCGTAACCCTGCGCGTAGTCCACCCCGATTTTTCGCAGGCGCTGGAGAATTTCATCGTTTTCGACGAACTCGGCAATGGTGCGAATGCCGATCACATGGCCGACCTGGTTGATGGCTTCCACCATCGCCCGGTCGATGGGATCGCGCACCAGATCGCGCACGAAATTGCCATCGATCTTCAGGAAATCCACTGGCAGGTTCTTCAAGTAGGCAAACGAAGACATTCCGCTGCCGAAATCGTCCAAGGCGAAACGGCAGCCGTGTTCGCGCAGCCGTTGTATGAAAGTCACCGCGCGGCTTAGGTTTGCCACTGCGGTTGTTTCCGTAATTTCAAAGCAAAGTTTGTCCGGCGGAATCTGCAAGGCCGCGATTCGTTCGATTACGAAATGCAGCATGCGTTCGTCGCTGATCGAACTGCCGGAGAGATTGATGGTGCACAATGCCAGGCGGTGCAGGTGCTGACGCTGCTCGGCAAGCCAGGACAAAGTATGTTCGACCACCCACTGGTCGATTGCGGGCATCAAGTTGTAGCGTTCCGCCGCCGGAAGAAAAGCGCCCGGCGGTACAAGAGTTCCGACGTCGTCGCGCATGCGAATCAGGATTTCGAAATGCAGACCCTGATTGTCGCTGCTGTCGCCAATCGCAACGATGGTCTGCTGCGCCAGTTCGAAAAGATCGTCGTCCAACGCCGCCCGGATGCGCGAAACCCATTGCATCTCGCTGCGCCTGCGTGCCAATTCGGCGTCATCGGACTGGTATGCATGGACTCGGTTGCGGCCGCTGTCCTTCGCCATGTAACAAGCCGCGTCCGCGGCGCTCAGTGCGGCGGCGACGTTTTCGGTATCGCGATTGATTTCCACCAAGCCCAGGCTGGCGCCAAGACAAAAGCTCTTGTCGTTCCACACGAAGCGAAAGTCCTCCACCACCGTGCGGAGTCGGTCGGCCGCTTGCAGCGCCCGGTCCATCGTACAGCCTTCAAGAAGAATGCCGAATTCGTCGCCGCCCAAGCGCGCGAGCACATCCGTTTCCTGCATTTCCCCCTGCAGCATGGTGGTTAGCTGCCGCAGCAGTTCATCACCCGCTCCGTGGCCGCATGTGTCGTTCACGACCTTGAATTGGTCGAGATCCATGTAGCAGATTGCGTGGATAACCTCGCCGGCATGAGCGCTGTCGAGAGCCAGTTGCATGCGCCGCTCGAACTCCCGGCGATTATAGATACCGGTAAGGGAATCGTGAGTGGCGAGATAATCCATTTTCCGCGCCATCGCGCGCGCTTCAGCGACATTGCGGAACACCACGACCGCACCACGCACTTGGCCCTGTTCTTGGATCGGATTGGAGGAATACTGGACGGGGAACATCGACTTGCCCTGAGACCAGAGCACATCGTTGTCGCTCCAGAAACTTCGATTTTCGTAGATGGTTCGCCATATCAGGCTTTTCTCGCGAGGAATGCTCCGGCCACGCTCGTCGCTGTGGTGCACCAACTCGTGCATGTCCCTGCCGAGCAATTCTTCAGGCATGTAGCCGAGCATGTCCGCGCCCGCGCGATTGACGAATGTGCAGCGCATGGCTTCGTCAACGCCGAAAACGCCGTCGCCGGTGGACTCCAGCAACAAGCGGTTGTATTCCGACAAGCGCTTGAGGCGCACCTCGGCCTGGTGACGCACACTGATGTCAACGAAAGTCACAACGGTACCGACGGTTTCCCCGTCCCGGTAGATCGGATGGGACCACCATTCGACCGGGAAGCTGGTGCCGTCCTTACGCCAGTGCACTTCGGAATCGCAATGTCCGCTCTCCCCCGCAAGGGTGGCGCGGCGCACCCGGCATTGTTCTTTCGGGTACGGCGTTCCATCGGGCAGCGTATGGTGAATCAGCGCATGAAGATTCCTGCCGAGCAACTCGTTCTCGTGTTCATAACCCAGCATGCGCAAACAGGCGGGATTGACGAAATTGCAGATACCATTCAAGTCAACGCCGAAAATGGCTTCCGCCGTGTAGTCCAGCAAGAGTTTGATCTGTGCTTCCTGGTCGCGGCGTTCGCGCTCGGCGGCGGCCCGTTCGCGGTGCAGTATGTCGGTATGCAACGTCAGCGCTGCTTCGCGCGCGAATGCTTCCATGAGCGCGGTCTCTTCCGCCGAATATTCCCGGCGCCGGCGGGTACTGGTCGACATCAGCACGCCGATCACCTGCTGCTCCGCCCGCAGCGGCGCCGCAAGCACCGAGCGGGATTGGAATCGCTGCTGCATTTGGGGGCTGCCGCGCGGGTCGTTAGCCGCATCGGCGCTGGCGCAGGCTTGGTCCTGGCGGTAGGTCCAAGCCGCCAAAGACGGCTGATCCAGGCGCACCCGGAAATAGCCTTCGGCCAAATAGGGCCTGCCCGACTCGGCCACCGATACCAACACGTCCTCGTTGGCATCGTGCAGGAACAGGAAAATTCGATCGCCGCCTACGGTACGCTGGCACAATTCCAGGACTTCTCCGACCACCCGGCCTACCTTGTCGCCATCGCCGATGTCGCGCAGCATGCGATTATTCAAGCTGAGCAGCTCGGTATGGGCGCTGAGATCTTCAAGCAATTGGCGGTAGCCGGTGGTGAGCACACCGAGTTCGTCGGTGGAGCGGGGCGCAAGATTGCGGAACTGCTGCATACGCTGTTCGCGCGGACCCGACAACAGGCCCTCCAATGGCGCCAGGGACTGACCGAAGGAACGCATGACCATCAAGCTGCCGACAACGGCCAGAGTCTCCAGCGTCAACCATACGAAAAACGTTTCCAGGGCGAAGAAGCCGGTGCGGGTCCAGTAGTATTGGACCAGCACAGTATCGACCAACAGCGGCCCCAAAGACCCGATCAGGAGGACCTTGGTGCGAAGGGTGACGTGGGCGCGCTCCAGGCGCAGGCCGCGGGCCAGCTCTCCCAGCAAATCGAGAAATCGAAAGAAGATCGGCAGCCCGACGAGAATGGAAACCACCAACGACACCAGGTGCATCCGGAGCCAGTCCACGGGCCCTGGCCTGAAGTCGGTATACAGGTCCGCGCACAGCAGCAGCAGAGCGGGGCCGATCAGGTTGTAGACCAGGAAACCGAACCAGAACAACCGCGGAAAGCCGCGCATGCGTTGCAGGACGAGGAGTCGATCCACGCCTTGGGGTGCAACGGCGAACGCCAACAGCGGACGGCCGTAATGGACATAGCAGAGCCGCGCGCAAATCAGCGTCCCGGCAAGGAACGCCAGTTCGATCGGGCTGATCAACACCGTCGCCAACTGTTCGGGAGTGAGAATCCCGATGAACAATACGGACGACATGGTCAACAATGGGCTGATTGCCCACGCCAACAGGATCAGGCGCAGGTAGCGACACTCGAAGCGATCCGGAGGTAGCGGTGCTGGGTAGCGCAAGGAATCGAAACTCTTCGGGTTCGCGATGACGACTCGGCCCCGCGCCTCTTTCGACGCCGTTGGGACTGGCCCGAATTAGCGGCCGGCCGCCGTGATTCTTTAGTGGCCGAGCCGCGCGGCAGAGCCGTTGCGCGGCTCGGCGCAGGCCGGAGAAAAGTGGTGTAACATGATGTTTTTCATCGCCATATTAATCAGTGGGCGCTAGCATCCGTAAGCTCGCGAGCGGCCTGGCGGGTTACGCCGCTTGCAGCTCGCCGCGGGAACAGCGACCGTCGGTGGACCTGGTGTAAATGGGATCGAACTGATGAATTCGCCGTCAGCGTCCAAAGCCCTGCTTCCGGCTCCAGCGCGTTACTTCCCGGTGGACGCGGGCGCCTACGCCATGAAAGCCGGCCTGGCGCGTCTCGGCACGGAGTTCGGAAACGGCGACCCGGAGCGCCAGTTGGTGCAGATCGATCGTCAGTGGCCCACTTATCGGGGCAGCAAGCTCCGGGCGCGGCGCGAATCCCTGGACAAGTACTATTGCGCAGTCGGTGGGTTCGACGACGCCAGCCGCCACGCAGTGACACAACTGTTGCTCGACACCCTGCTGCGGGAGCACCCGACCTGGTTCCGCCGGCAGCAGGAATCGGGCGGTTATTTGTCACTGCGTTGTCGGCTCAGCGGTGAGGTTCTGCGTTTCGACGATGACCTGGATCTGGTTCACACTACGGCAGAAGCGCCGGTCCAACCAACCTACCGCGACGGCCTGGACGCGCTCGCCTCCCAGATGCAGGAAGATCTGAGCTTTGTCAGTGCGGCGCCCGCAGGCCACGGCCGGGTCCTGATGTTGCACCTTTGCGCGCCCAATCACTGGGCGGCGAGCGATCGTATCGGACGCAGTTTTCAAGGTGTCCATGCGCCGGTGCCGCAATTCCAACGCATCGCGCGCCAGACCCCCGCACTGCTCGCCAATCTGCGCGACCGAGGCCCGTATGTACGGTTTGCCTGGGGGCTCGCCACCGACCGGCGTCTCAACCACCATCCGCAGCCGGAACCGGGCTGTAGCGACGCCGCAGCTTGGCAGGGTCGGCATTTCGATCCGCAGCGCCCGAGCCTGTTCCTGCGAGTGGAACGCCAGGTATTGGTCGGTCTACCGGCGGTGAACGGCGTCTTGTTCGCCATTCGCACCTATCTCACCGACGTTGCCGACCTGACGCCGGAGCAACGGCGCGTCCTGGCGGCGGCATTACGAACCATGGACGAGGAGATCGCCGGCTACAAGGGATTGGCGGGCGCGCGGACGGCAATGGCGGCTTGGCTGGAAAGTCCCGGCCTCGGGGCTCAATACGACCAGGTCCCGGACGCTCGCGGCGGAGCCACCGAGGACGGAATGTCTCCGCCGCCGCGCAACCACGACCATCGCCAGCGATGACGCACTTGCGTCAACGGCGAGCGAGATGAACAGAGGTCAATTGAAGGCTTCGCCCGGGCGCGCACCCATTGCCTTGACGATCTTCGCCAACGGACAAAATCCGGTAATCGCGCTCTGCAGCAAGTTAAAGCCGACGAAGGCGGTCAGCCACAGCCAGTTTGGGGAAAAATAGTGGGCCAGGACCAGGCTCAGCAAAATCATGGTGCCGGCGAACGCCAAGACGATACGGTCGATACTCATGCTGATGCCCCCTTCAGGTAACGCAATGTCCGTGTAGTATATGGTTTAATGCTGATATATCAATCACCTTCTTTGGCGCCTGTTCTTGCGGCGCAAGAGGCCTTGGCAGCGGGCCGTGTGGATGGTCCAATGCGCGTTGCCAAATCAAGTTGCTGATCATGCCTTCCATTCTTGCAGACAACGCCCGACTCCTGCGCTTGGCGACCACGGCTTCGGTGGTGACCGCGGCTCTGCTCATCGGCGCGAAATTGACGGCCTGGCTGTTGTCGGGCTCGGTGAGCGTGCTCGCCTCGCTGGTGGATTCGACCATGGACGTGGCCGCTTCGGCGCTGAATCTGCTCGCGGTGCGCTATTCGCTCATGCCCGCCGACACCGAGCATCGCTTCGGCCACGGCAAAGCGGAATCACTGGCCGGCCTGGCCCAGGCGACCTTCATCGCCGGGTCCGCCGCGTTTCTGGTGCTGCACGCCGTGGAAAGGTTGCTGAATCCCCATGCGCTGAACGATGTCGGCGTCGCGCTTGCGGTCATGACCTTTTCCATCGTCGCCACCGCGGTGCTGTTGGCTATCCAGCGCCACGTCATCCGCCGCACCCACTCCAGTGCCATTCGCGCCGATTCCCTGCACTATCTCAGCGATCTGCTGACCAACGCCAGCATCATCGTCGCCCTGCTGCTGGCCAGCCGCGGCTGGTCGGGGCTCGATCCGTTGTTCGGCCTCGGCATTGCCGCGTACATTCTCTATAGCGCCTGGCATATCGGCCATGACGCTTTCCAGACACTGATGGACCGGGAACTGCCAGAAGCAGACCAGCAGCGAATCCGCGATTGCGCCCTGTCCCACGACGAAGTCCGGGGCCTGCACGGGCTGCGCACGCGTCAGTCAGGCCAGACCCGTATCATCCAGCTGCACCTGGAACTGGATGATCATTTAAGTTTTTTGCAGGCCCATCGCATCGCCGACGAGGTCGAACAGGAACTGCATGCATTGTTCCCCTCGACCGACGTGATCATTCATCAGGACCCGGCGAGTTCGGTCGGTCGAAAACAATCCGCGCACGCCTGACCGAAAGTACTGCATGTCACTGCAACTGCTGATTCAACAATACGGATACGTGGTGATTGCCGTCGGCACTTTTTTCGAAGGCGAAACCGTGCTGGTGCTGGGTGGCCTCGCAGCCCAGTTGGGTTATCTGGAATTGCCGTGGGTGATCGTCAGCGCCTTTGGCGGCACCGTGTGCGGCGATCAACTCTATTTCTTCATCGGCCGGTATCATGGCCGCGCCATGCTCGCCAAACGACCGCACTGGCAGCGCCGGGCGCAACGCGTGTTCGACATTCTGCACCGTCATCAGAACTGGTTGTTGATCGGTTTCCGGTTCTTGTACGGACTGCGCACCGTCACCCCGTTCGCGGTCGGCATGAGTCAGGTGGGCACTATCCGATTCGTGCTGCTGAACATTTTCAGTGCCGCGGTTTGGGCGATCGCCATCGGCACATTGGGCTACGTGTTCGGCTCGGCGATCCAGGCGGTGATCGGCGACATCAAACACTATGAGCTTGCGATCATGCTGAGCGTTGCCGCGGCCGCGGCAGTGGCGTGGGCGGTGAGCGTCTGGCGGCGCCGGCGTCTCAACGCCGCACTGCGCGACAACGAAAAAGGCGGGCCGTAGCAGCCCGTCTTCCCACTATGCAAAGCCAGCCGTGTCAGGCGCGCAGATGTGCCAGCGCGCGGCCGTCGTCGAGCGCCGCGCGAATGGCATCGGCCGCTGCCGGCAGGGAATCGGCCTTGCGCCGATGATGTAGGATCAGCGCCCCGGCATAGACAAGCCCGTCGTAGATCGGACCACGCTTTCCTGCCAGTGCCGCCAGCCCGGCTTCGGCGGTCGCCGCCGCCAACGCTTCGATGTCCACCGCGACCGAAATCTCATCGCCCGGTCGCGACGACTTTTGCAGTCCTTCCGGCAACGGCGCTGCGCGCACGTTCTGATCGATACCCAGATCGGCGGGGTTGGTGTCGAGCTGCTGTTCTTCGCCGAAGTCGTGGTAGTACACGCATTTACCCGGCTGGCGCAGAGAAGGCACCACACCGCCTTCGACGCCGCGCACCAACAACAGCGAATCGAAACCCATGTGACGCGCCAGCAGCGCATACAGCCGCGGATAGGGCTTGTGCACATAGCCGGTGACCAAGTGCGTGTGCTCGCGCCCGCGCACCGGGCCGGTCAGCACCTCGACTGTGGTCAGGGCCGGGCGCTTGACGATCTTGGTGCGCAATTCACGCAGGCCGTACAACTTTGGACAGAATCGGCTTTGATCGACGTAGGCCCAGCCGGCGTCCGCTTCGGCCACCCGACGCGCGGCTTCGGCGGTGCTCAGATCGACGTTCACACCTGCGGCACGAAGCACTTGGCGGTGGCTGACACCATATTTCGGGCCCATGGTTTCCACGCCTTCGCTGACGGCGGCGACACCGCAAGCGGCCAGCACCGGCGCCAGAAAGGGCGACGCAGGCACGGTGCGATTGTAACCGTCGTACGGGTCGGACACGATCACGACGTCGTCCACTGCGGCGGCAACGGTTTCGGTCACGCCACGGATCGCTTCCAGCACGCCGATGTTTTCATCGTCCGTCTCGCGCTTCATGCGCAAGGCGATCAGAAATATCGCGCTCTGTACCGGATCGGCTTCGCCGTCGAGGATCAGGCGCATGCCCTCGCGCGCCTCGTCGCGGCTGATATCCTTGGAAAGCTCAGGACCGGTGGCGATTCGCTGAATGATGGAACGCATCAACGCGCTCGAGTTAGCGGGAAGCGGTTCGGCTGGGCTGCTCATGGTTGCTCCTGCTTGTTGGTCAGACTGACCAGAATGGCGTCGTCTTCGATCCGCACCGGATAGATCCGCAATGGCGCGTCAGCAGGATCCTCCAGCGGCTCGCCGGTCCGCAGATCGAAACGGCTGCCGTGTAGCGGGCATTTCACATAATGACCTTTCAATGAGCCGGTACACAGAGGCGCATCTTCGTGGGTGCACATCGCGTCGGCGGCGTGCACGGTACCTTCGACGTTCGCAAGCAACAGGCGCCGCCCGTCGCCCGCCTGCACACACATCATTTTGCCGGGCGCCAGTTCCGACATTGCCGCCACCCGGATGTATTGTTCCGTCATACGCGCACCCGATTGCTGTTGCGGTTTTCCCATCGCCTGCTCCAAAAGGCCCGATCATATTAACATGCACCACAGGTGCTATGGCCTCACAGCACGCGCGGGTTTCGAACGGAGCCGCACGCTGTTTGCTATAGTTGCAGTGCCGCTGCAGCCGGCCTCGACTGGCGATCGGCGCTGGAGCGAACCAACATCGACTGCGTCCCGCAATGGGCGCATGCGAACCACACCAGCACCCGACCAAGGTGCACCTCCGCGCCGACCGCCGGTCGATCTGTGCGCACGCATCCGCTGGCGGCTCCCCTCCCGGCCCTATGGCAATGCCATAAAGCTTCCACTAGCTTGGCCCCATGGACGAGATACGAACCCGCCTGAGTCAGCTGCGTGCCGCACCCTGGCGCTTCACCCGCGACGTGCTGCGCGGCTTCCATCGCAACCAGGGTTTTCTGCTCGCCGGCGCAATTGCCTATAACACGTTACTGTCACTGGTCCCCGCATCGGCGCTGATACTGGCAGTGCTGTCGCAGATCGTGCCCGAAGACCGGCTCATGCCGTTGCTGAATACGTTTCTCGGGCTCATTACTCCGGCACAAGCCGACACCCTGACGCAGCAACTGCATGTGTTCCTTGAAAACGGAAAGGTAGTCGGCGTGGTCGGGTTCGTTGCCTTGTTGTTCTTCAGCTCGCTGGCTTTCACGGTGCTCGAAAACGCCATGTCGGTGATTTTTTTCCACCGCTCCCGGGTGCATCGCCGTCGCTTCCTGTTTTCAGCGTTGATGCCTTATCTCTATATCATGTTGCTCGCCTTGGGATTGCTGACCGTCAGCGTGATCAGCAGTTTGCTGCATATGCTGCAGCAAAAGCAGGTTCACCTGTTGGGTCTGGTGTGGTCCATCGACCTTTCGCACGCCTGGCTCGTATATCTGTTCGGAGTCGTAGGTGAAGTGGTCCTGCTGACTTCGCTGTATCTGGTATTGCCCCACGGCCGGCTGCGCTTGCATCATGCACTGGCCGGCGGCGTAGCCGCCACGGTGCTCTGGGAAATCACCCGCCACTTCCTGGTGTGGTATTTCGCCTCCCTCTCCCTGGTGAATGTCATCTACGGTTCGTTTGCCACTGTCATCGTGATACTGCTCAGCCTCGAGGCAGCTTCCGTCATTGTCCTGCTGGGTGCCCAGGTGATCGCCGAATACGAACGTCTGGCGCCCGACCCGAAACGACCGGGGCGTTGGTACGAACGCTGAACCGCCGAACGCGGGCTGGAGCGGTTTGTGCAAGCGCCCGTCACGAACGGCGTTTGGCGTGCCGGGTCGGTTGCGCAGTGAGCGGATCGTCCGGCCAGGCGTGTTTCGGATACCGGCCACGCAGATCTTTACGCACGTCGAAATAGCCGCTGCGCCAAAAACCGGCGAGATCCTGGGTCACCTGCACCGGCCTGCCCGCCGGTGACAACAAGTGCACCAGAAGCGCCACCTGGCCGTCGACAACCCGTGGGGTCTGTTGCGCACCGAACATTTCCTGCAAGCGCACCGCCAATACCGGCATGTCGCCGCTGTAATCCAAGGCGATGCGCGAGCCGCTGGGCACGGTGACGTGGGTTGGCGCCAACTCATCCAAACGACGTTGTTGTCGCCAGTCCAATTGCGCCGCCAGCACTTGCTGCAGATTCAGACGCCGTAAATGATCGAGCCTGGTCATGTTGCCCAGATACGGCGTCAGCCATTCATCCAATCTGGCGAGCAGAGCGGCGTCCGACACGTCCGGCCACTGCTCGGGCGCAAGCCGATGCAGAAACGCGACCCGTGAGCGCCAGGCGCGGCTGCGCGCGTCCCACGGCAGACGATCGAGCCCGACGCGACGCACCGCTTCGGTCAGCAATGCAGCGACCTTTGCCGGATCGGCGTCGCCCAGCGGCTGTTCGTCGAGTACCAGGCTTCCCAGACACCGTTGCCGGCGCGCCACCACAGCCTGCAGCCGTTCGTCCCAGTAGACGCTGTCGCGCATGACGATGCGATCTGCGAAGTGCGCCAATAGCGACAAACGTTGCACCTGCGCCGCCAGTAGAACACGCGCCTCGCGCCCAGCGCCGTCGAGATGGGCGGCAACGATGTATTCGCATGCCGCCAGCGATTCGGGTCCGGCAAAGTGCGCACCGCGGCCGTTGGCCAACAGGAAGCGGCCCGGCCCTGCCCCGCGGCGTTGGCCGATACGGTCCGGATATGCCATAGCCAACAGCAGGCCGACCGCGTCGGCGTCGATCGTTTCGCGCCTGTCTCCTGCATGCTGCCGCGCGCGCAGCCGTTGTCGACACTGCGAGGCGGCGCGCTTGACCCGGCTGATGCCGCCGTCCTGGTCGGTGTGCAGGCGTTGCAACCGCGTGTGCACGTCGCTGTCCCGCGCGGGGTCGCTGCGCGCCGTGATATCGCGTTCGCCCAGCAGGGCCGCGATGTCGCATCCCAGGTCGCCGGCACCAAACTCCGCGGCGCGCAGCACCATGTGGGCCAATCGCGGATGCAGCCCCAGCTCCGCCATGGCCTGGCCATGGGCGGTGATGCGGCCGTGACTGTCCAAGGCATCCAAGGACTGCAACAGTTCGCGCGCCTGGTCGTAGGCGGCAGCCGGAGGCCGATCCAACCATTCCAGCGCATCCGGGCCCACACCCCATTGCGCCAATTCGAGCGCCACCGGCGCAAGGTCGGCTTCGAGAATTTCCGGACGTCCGAACGCGACCAGGCCGGCCTGCTCCGATTCGGACCACAGGCGATAGCACACACCAGGCTCGAGCCGGCCCGCTCGTCCGCTGCGTTGCTCCGCCGACGCCTGGCTGATGGCGACCGTTTCGAGCCGCGTCATGCCGGTGCGTGGATCGAAACGGGGTACCCGCATCAAGCCGCTGTCGACGACGATGCGGATACCCTCGATGGTGAGGCTGGTTTCAGCGATGCTGGTGGCGAGCACCAGTTTCCGGCGTCCCGGCGGCGACGGCGCAATGGCGCGTTGCTGCGCAGCCAGTTCCAGCTCGCCGTACAGCGGCGCCAGATCCACGCCTTCGGATAACCCTTGGGATTGCAGCCAGCGAACCAATTGCCGGATTTCGCCAACCCCGGGCAAGAACACCAGCACACTGCCGGGCTCGCGGTCGAGCACACCGCGCACGGTGCTTGCCAGTTCCGCGAGAAAGCCGTGGCGGTCCCGTGGCCAGCGATTGCGGGGCGGCCGATAATGCACCTCCACCGGAAAGCTGCGGCCTTCGCTGTGCAACACCGGGGCCTGTCTCAGCAGCGCTGCCAAACTCGACTTCTCGAGGGTGGCCGACATCACCAACAGGCGCAGATCGGAGCGCAAGCCGGCCTGGCTGTCGAGGCACAGCGCCAACGCCAGGTCGGCCTGTAGGCTGCGTTCGTGGAACTCGTCGAATATCACCAGACCCACGGATTCCAGGGACGGATCCTGTTGCAACAATCGGCTGAGCACGCCTTCGGTGATCACCTCGATCCGGGTCCGGTCGCCGATCCTGCTTTCGAAGCGCATCCGGTAACCGACCGTATCGCCGAGCGCCTCGCCGCGCTGCTCGGCCATGAACCGGGCGACATTGCGTGCCGCCAGTCGGCGCGGTTCCAATAGCAGGATCTTGCGCCCGTCCAACCAAGGTTGCTCCAACAAGGCGGGCGCCACTGCCGTGCTTTTGCCGGCGCCGGGAGGCGCCTGCAGAATTGCCGCGGTTCCTTCGCCCAGGGCTCGGACCAAATCCGGCAGTAGCGGCGTAATCGGCAGTGTGGAGTCTATCGTCGTAGCCATTTCTTCAGGTCTGCGGCGCCGCCAGGATCGGCGCCGGAAATGTAAACCAGCCGAGGATGCGCACTAACCCGCCGGATAGGCACGCCATTGCCCATGGATATGAAGATATTTGCGGCCAAGCCATGTCGCCTCCCGCAGCCGACGGCATCAAGCCTTCAATTCGCGGCCCCCGGGCTGCTAGACTGAACCCTATTCAATTCCAAACAACAACAATGCGCCGCCGCGAATATCAGCCTTTCCCTCTGATCGCTCCGCTACCGCAATCCGCACGGCCGTCAGCCGTTGGGCGGCGGCTTGCCTGCGCATGCCAGGCTGCGGCTCGGACGGCGTTCGAACGAAGAGCGCACTGGATTGTACCGCCCTATGCTTTCGCTCAACTCGGCCTTTGCGAAAGGTCGGTGACACAGAGTAATGCATCTGCGGTTCGCTGTTCTAACTCCTAATCCCAATTACGAGGCACCGACAAGGAGAGTTTCAGTGTCGTCATTACGAATTACGAGCACCATATTGCTGGTCGCCGTCAGTACCAGTGTCAGTGCCGAGATTTCGGCCACCATCATGCAGATCCAGGGCCGCGGAGGACGTTCGCCCCTGGAGGGTAGCCGCGTGACCACTGAGGGAACCGTTACCCTGTGCACCCGCAATCGCCTGCGCTGCTGGATTCAAGACCCGCATGGCGACGGCGATCCTGCGACCTCGGACGGCATCGCGCTCAATCTGCGCGGACGGGGCAGCCGTAGCGAAGATCTGCGTCCTGGTGATGTGGTACGCGTTCGGGCAAAGGTACGGGAACTGCAATTCGGAACCGGGCTGCCGCTGACGGAACTGACGCGCATTCGCGAATTGAAGGTGTTGCGCCGCAATCAGAAACTGCCGGCACCGGTGGGAATCGACAAACTGCCCGATACCTCGCTGCTCGAGGCGATAACGTTCTGGGAGCCACTGGAAGGAATGCGCGTGCGTGTGGCCGACGCGGTGGTCGTCGGTCCCACGTCGCGCTTCGGGGAATTCGTGGTACTAGCCGCAGCCAACGCGGTCACCGGGTCCGGCTACCAACCCAGCACCCGGCACGTGATGTTGCGACCGACAGGCAGCGATCGGGTCGATTACAACCCGGAGCGCATTATCGTCGACGACGGCGCCCGCCCGGCACCGGCTCTGCTGCCGGGCGACGCAGTTCACGACCTGCTGGGGGTGGTGGACTATACGTTCGGCAATTACAAAATTCAGTACCAGCAGCTACAGCGGCGACAGCGGCCGCGGCAGGCACCCAAGCACTCGACGGTGCCCTTGGGTTTGCGGCTGGCGACCTTCAATGTTGAAAATCTGTTCGACACGAAGCACACCGCTGGCAAGGAAGACGAACGCAGCACGCCGACCGCGCAAGCGTTGGAAACCAAACTGACCAAGCTTGCACTGACGGTGGCCAACGAACTGCAAGCGCCCGAAATCGTTGCCGTACAAGAAGTGGAAACCACGGCCGTGCTGGCCAACTTGGCCGCACACATCAACAAGCTTGGCGGTTACGCGTATCGCGCAGTGTCGTTCGAATCCAGCGATCCGCGGGGCATCGAAGTGGGTGTGTTGTGGGACAGTTCCCGGATCACATTGCAGGAGGCGAAGAGCCTGGATGACGACTACGTCCGTGCGGCCTTCGGAACCCGCAGCGTCAGCCCGGGTCGCGAACCCCTGGTGGCGACTTTCGCCTTCCGCGGCGCTCCCTTGACCGTGGTCGTCAACCATTTCAAGAGCAAATCAGGCGACGATCCGCTGTTCGGCCGCCGCCAGCCGCCGGAGCGGCCCACTGAAGCACAGCGCAAGTTGCAAGCGAAAACCGTGCGCACGTTCGTCGATCAGCGATTGCGCCTCGAGCCCCGGGCGCTGATCGCCGTGGTCGGCGATTTGAACGATTTCAGCTTCCCGGAACTGGGCGAAGGCACCGATGCCATTGCGATTCTGCGTGGCAGCGGCGAAACCCGTTTGGCAGATCTCTGCGATGACATTCCCCAGGCCCAACGATACAGCTTCATCTTCAACGGCAACAGTCAGCTCCTCGATCACGTGCTGGTCAGTCCTGCCTTGCAGGCATTGGCGCAGGATGTGCGCGTACTGCACGTGAACGCCGATTTCCCCGATGCGCTGCGTGATGACCCCGGCACGCCGTTTCGCGCTTCCGACCACGACCCGATCGAAGCGACTTTTCGCGTTCACTGAGAGTTTTGCAGTGCCAGAGTCCGGCTCCTATGTAGCATTCGGCGCCAGTCTGCTGATGTTGGTGATCGTCAACGGCGCGCCGATTGTGGCCCGCGCGCTGCTGCGCGATCGCTTGGCCGCACCATTGGATGGGCACCGGCTGGCGCCCGACGGCCGGCCCTGGCTGGGAAACTCCAAGACCATACGTGGTGTAGTGGCAGCCGTGTTGGCCGGGGCGATCAGCGCACCTTTGCTGGGATACAGTCCGACGATGGGCGGCGCACTGGGGCTGCTGGCAATGTCGGGCGATTTGCTGTCGAGTTTCACCAAGCGCCGACTTGGAATACCTTCAAGCGGCATGGCGTTGGGACTCGATCAAATCCCTGAAGTGCTGCTGCCACTGGTGGCGTTACGCGCTCCACTCGGATTGTCGTGGCAGGACGTGGTCATGGAAGTGGCGCTGTTCTTGATCGTCGAGCTGGCGCTTTCCAAATTGCTATTCCATTTGCGACTGCGCAAGCGGCCCTACTGAGCCGGGGTGATTACGATTTGCAGGACAGGGCACGCACCTGGGCGTGGCGAAAGCACCCCACCACATGATCATTGACCATGCCGACCGCCTGCATGTATGCGTAGCAAATGGTCGGGCCGACGAATTTGAATCCGCACCGTTTTAGCTCGCGGCTCATCAAGTGTGATTCCGGCGTCGCCGACGGCACCTGGGATGGGCTTCGCCAACGATTCTGTTTACTCGCGCCGTCGACGAATTGCCATAGGAATCGATCGAATCGCACGCCCTTTGCGCGCAGGTCCAACAGGGCGCGCGCATTCTGTATCGCCGCTTCCACTTTCGCCCGATTGCGAATGATGCCGGGGTCGGCGAGCAGCCTGGCAACGTCCCGGGCTCGGAATCGGGCAATCCGCTCCGGATCGAAGTCGGCGAATACCTTCCGATAACGGGCGCGCTTGTTGAGCACCGTCTCCCAACTGAGACCTGCCTGCGCGCCTTCCAATATCAGAAGCTCGAACAGGATGGACTCGTCGCGCACCGGCACCCCCCACTCGCTATCGTGGTATGCCTGATACAAGGGCTTGGCGCCCTGCGCCCAGCTACAACGGCGGTGACGATCCGAAGAACTCATGGTCCATCACTACCAGTAAAGCCGTCGCAAATAAAGCCGCGACGCCATGCGCAGGAATAGCGCGCCAGGACGGACAAATCTTTTCATCGGGTGTGGCGGTCGCCGAAGCTCGTCGAACCGCCGGCAGGCTGTCACGCCGACACCGGCACAAATCGGGAGAAGCGGCGCGTGGCGCTGGTCGTCCCCGGGCAAGACGCAAAACCGTCTTGGGTAAAGGAATCGCCAACAGGCCACGCGAGAGCGAGCTATCCAGTAACGGCGTCAAAGTGTCGCGGTGGGACGGCGTCGCGCAATCGTACGACGGCTGCGACCGCGCGCGGACCCGATGCCAGCCACGGCCAACGATGCCCGGCTGCGCGTGCGGTTCTGCGCGCGGGGAAACGCGGCACCGGCCAGTCAGTAATTACTGCCGTCGTCGCCGAATACGTCCGACAGATGTTCACGCAGCATGCGCTGTTCGCACAGTTCTTCCAGACGCCGCCGCGCAACCGCCTCACGCATACGAGCCGACTGATCGGGTCCGCGACGTTCATCTTCGGCACTGCGCAACCTTTCCGGGTTACGGGTCATACGGTTCATGGGTCACCTCCAGCGCGCCCCCTGTGGGCGCGGTCATGACGACCGGGGCGGCCCCCACCGGCACCGCTTGACCGTTATATCGACCGATCTTGGGCTAGGGTTTAGCGCGGCGTGCGCGATTCCCGGTCCGGCCGGCACATCATGGCTTTAATTTGTCGATTCCAAAACCCTTGAGCACATACTTCTCATAGATGCTTTCCGTTATACCCTTGCGAATCTTACGCATGAAATATTTCTCGAATGCGATCTTTCCCAGGTGCACCCACTTGCCCTTTTTCATCCAGTTGACGTTGCGCGGCGGCATCTCCGGTTGCGCCACGAACGCGATGCCTGTGTCGCCCATGTCAGCCAGACAAATGGCGTTCCAGGTGGCTTGTGCGTGCGGTTCGCGGCCATCCAGGACAGCGCGGATATTCACTGCCGCGGCATGGCCCATCGTCTCGATCATGTACCCGGTCTTGGGAACGCCGCAGGGCACGGGTGTCGCCTCGATGGGCGGTATGGCAACGCAGACACCGACGCTGTAGATATTTTCGAATTTCGGATTGCGTTGAAACTTGTCGATCAATACAAAACCGCGGGGATTCACCAGGCCTTCGATGTCGCGCACCGCGTCGATGCCGGTGAATGCGGGTAGCATCATGCTGTATTTGAATTCGATTTCATGTTGCTTCTTTTCCTGGCCGTTCTCATCGAACTCGGTCACGTACATCTTATCGGCTTCGATCTTCGATACCTTGGCATTGCAGATCCAATTGATGTGGTGATCGCGAAATTCATTTTCGAGCATGCCTTTGGAGTTACCGACTCCTGCAAGCCCGAGATGACCGATATACGGTTCCGCGGTGACAAAAGTCATCTTGACCTTGTCGCGCAGCCGTCGCTTACGCAGGTCGGAGTCCATGATGAACGCGAATTCGTAAGCCGGGCCGAAGCATGATGCCCCCTGCACGGCGCCGACCACGATCGGCCCGGGATCTTTGACGAATTCATCCCACCGCGACGCGGCCGCTTGCGCGTGCTCCACGGTGCAGATCGAAGCGGTGTTGGCTGCAGGACCGAGGCCCTCGACTTCCTCGAATGCCAAGCGCGGACCGGTGGCGATGATGAGAAAATCGTAGTGAATGCTGCGTCCGTCCTCCAACTGCACTTCATTGGCTTCGGGCTGTACGCGCTTTGCCCCGGTGCCGATGAACTCGATACCATGACTCTCGAGTACCGGCGCCATATCGACTTTGATTTCCTCCGGTTTACGCCAGCGCACTGCGACCCAGGGGTTGGATGGCGTGAATTGGAAATATGGCGTATCGGAAATTACGGTAATCCGGTCATCCGGGCGCTTGAGTTGATTCATCTCATAGGCCGCGGGAACGCCGCCGATGCCCGCGCCAAGGATCACGATGTGTGCCATCTGGACCTCCTTCCGGTATATGCCCGGGTTGCCGTGCCGGCGCGAGAGGCGCCGCGAATCTCCAGCCGAATACCGCGCTCCGGCTACTGCGTGGTGTCTCTGCGCAACCGCTGCTGACACATGGCGTCGAGCGGCTCCGGCCGACCGAGCACATGCCCCTGCCCGTGAGTGAAGCCCAAACCGCGAACGATCTCCAGCGTCTGCTGCGATTCGACCCCTTCCGCGATCAACTCATATCCCGCATCCAGCACCAGGCGGGCAGTGTGCTCGACAATTCCGCGCGATCGCGGGTTCGCTTCCAGGTCACGGATCATGCTGATATCGAATTTGACCGCATCGACGGGCATGTTCGCCAAGTATCGTATGGAAGAATAACCGCTGCCAAAATCGTCCAACGCCACCTTGATACCTTCCATGCGTAACCGCGACAAATTCTCGCTCACCAATTGGAACTGAGTGATCAAATCGGTTTCGGTGATCTCCAGTATCAGTTCAATACCTGCGCCCACCGAAGTCAAAGGCTGCAGGCGACTGTACAACTCAGGGGTCGCGACGCTGGCGCCCGACAAATTGACGGCGACACCTGTATTCAGTGGCAGAAGCCCCCGGGCCAGGTCCGCCGCTACCTGACGCAGCACTGCTGCGTCCAGTTCGAGTTCCAGCGACCGGCGCCGAACCAGCCCGATGATTTCCTCGGCCCCGATTTCGCCGTTGGCGTCGCGAATGCGGACCAGAGCTTCGAAGTGGCTGATGCCACCGTCTCTCAGTCGCACCACGGGTTGATAATACATGCACAGGTTGTGGCCGCTTTCCAGCGCCGCCATCACGGCATGCACTACGCGGCTGGACAGGACGGAAGCGACGTCGCGCCCCAATTCCGGGCTGTAATGCACGACCCGGTCGCCGCTGGTGCGTTTGGCTTTGTACATCGCTAGATCGGCGTGTCTTTGCAACGATTCCAGCGCGGCTTCGTCGGTGCCGCGGGCGCTCGCGATACCGACGCTGATGCGCACCGGCTCCCGGACGCCGGCGCGCCGGAATGGGTAAATGCGAACAGCTTCCTGACACCGCCGCGCAACGCGATCGGCTTCTTCGGCGTCGGCACTGAGAAGTATCGCCGCGAACTCGTCTCCTCCCAACCGGTACAACCGATCGCCTTTGCGCAGCGCGCTCTGCAACGCGTGTGCAATGCCTTGGATCACCTGGTCGCCCGTCGCGTGCCCGTAGGTGTCGTTGATGGCTTTGAAGAAATCGCAATCAAACAGTAGAAATGCGATATCCAGCCGCTGATTCTCTGCGACGTCCGATACCTTGCTCCAATCCAGTTCGTAGGCTCGGCGATTGTGGACGCCGGTAAGTGCATCCACGTGAGCCATGGACCACAGCTCTTCTTTCTGGGCGTCCAGGCGCCGGTAGATCGTGTCCAGTTCCTGTTGGTAGCTGTTCAACGAATGACGCACCCGCTCCAGTTCTCGCACCGGCAGCGCGCCGGCCGCTTCGCTGCCCAATGGACTGCGGCGCCCCTGACGCAGCGCGTCGAGGTGATTACTGAGGGCCCGCAGCGGACGCGTGAACACGCGGGTCACCAGCCAGGTCAGCGCCAAACCCAGCAACGAGAAGACCGCAGCCAACCGTAACATGGTCTCCACCATGACCGAGGAGAGTTCCGAGTCCACCGGCGACGCTACCGTCGCGTAGGTGAACAACGATGCCGCGCGTGGCGCGGCCAACGGCACTGCATCTGCAGGCTTTACTGCCAGGCTCGCGGGATCGATATTGACGAATCGATTGATGTATTTGATCGCGTCCAACAGTGAGATCCGCACACCGACATAGCCGGCCGTCGCGCCGGA
Organism: uncultured Gammaproteobacteria bacterium; assembly: GCA_963849825.1. GTDB lineage: Bacteria > Pseudomonadota > Gammaproteobacteria > JASBUN01 > JASBUN01 > CAVXJN01. The sequence continues at coordinate 717,049 of CAWKIK010000003.1, forward strand.
CCGGCTTCTGCTTTTCACCGGAACGAACTCGAACAGAAATGCCTGCCGGTCGTGAACCTGGACGAACTCTGCAGATCCGGTCAGCTTCTTTGGCATGAGTGAGCCGGGGTCCGGCGCCAGGATGGTGCCATCGCTGGAATAGAGTTCCACGCCGTGCACGTAGGACGGAAAACGGCCCGATTCGTACAACCGTTGGTCGCGCCAATAGCCATAGTATTGGGGCCGCTTGATCTGCTGATAGACCTCGTCCCACTGGGCGAGTCTTGTTGCCATGCGGCGAGCGTCGACTGAGACTTTAGCCAACGCGGCGTCGAGCTCCGTCTCTGCGCTGTGGTTGCGATCGTGCTCCGCAGCGATGCGCACGCTGCGCATACTTTGCAGCATGCCGAGGCCAACCAGCGTCAGTGCCAGGATGCCGCCCAACAACAACAGCAACAAATAGGTACGGGCGGACATGGTACGGCGCAGCTTCACGATTGATCTCCGCTTTGCGCACCATCGACGCTGCGCAGCGCGTCGTGGATCAGATCCAACAAATCGAACTCGTGGGTTGCGTCGAAAAAATGCGTGGCCCCGGGTATTACGGTCACTGCCGCGCCAGCCGCACGCAGATCCTGCTGCCATTCCGCGGTTGCCCGTGGGTCCTCGGAACCCAATAACACTTTGACCGGGACCCTGGCGTGCCGCAGCGAATCCAAGACGCGCTGCCGACCCCAAGTTGCGTAGGAGAGGTAGCTCTGCGGTGTGGCGACGAAATTGTGATTGCAGAAAGTCAGCGCGTAGCGTTCCAGTGGCGGCTGGCCACTTTGCATTTCCCGGGTGGCGCGGGCGATCTGATCCACCACCAGTGCCGCCGGATAATCCTGGCCGAAATACATCGGACTGGTGGCGATGACCATGCGAAGCTGCGCACTGGGTTTGTCCGCCGCATAGGCGATCGATTGAAGGCTGCCCGAGGAGTGTCCGATCAGCACCAGCGGACCCTGGTGGTGTGCCGCGAGCCAGTCGACCCACCAGGACACCTCGGCCAGGTCGGCGTCCATCGTGTGGGTATGAATCGCGCCGCAGGGCAAGCCGCGGCGACGTTGATCGATACCCATGGTAAGGGTCGGCGCGAGCACCGTGTATCCGCTTTCATTGAGTTCATTGACGATGGTGCGAATGGTGCTGAAATTCTGCGTGGTCATGAAACCGTGCAGCACCATAACCGCCGGCCGGTCTGGCGATCCGGCCCGATAATCGGCGTGCGCAATCAGTCCCGAAGGCAGCCGCTCGGAGATTTCGTTGCCATGACCCACCGCCGGCAGCACGACCCACACCGCTGCGAGCCAGAGTGCAAACAACCGCGGCGCGCTCCACCTGCCGATGCGCCACGCCCCGGCGCGCGAGTCCCTGGGTTCCGAACGGTATGCCGCAAGTGATCCCGCCGCGTGCGCGCCGCTCATGTAGCAAGCACCCTGGTAGCCCCCCGTCATCGGAACCGGCGCGTGCCGGTCCGAAGTCGTCGTCCGAAATAAGCGAATCAGAAGCTAAGCATAGCGTGTCGTGGCAATATTGAATGGCAAAGCGTAGCCGGCGACCGCGCCGGCAGCGCAGCTTGCAGGTATCGCAGCACCGCCGGCGCCAACCGTATGCCCTGACGGAGCAACGCCTCGGTACCAAAACGCACATTGAACTCAAGTAGATAACAGTGGCCGTCGACCAAAGCGACGTCAAAACCAGCGTGGTCGATCCCCAGCCCGAGCGCCACTCGGGTGACCAGTTCCAGCGCCTGCGCTGGGATGCCTTCGAAACTCACTGCGCCGCCGCGGGCGACATTGTTGTGAAATCCACCCGCCGGCGCTTGGCGCCAATAGGCGGTCAACACCTGGTCGCCGACCCAGACGATGCGCAGGTCTCGATCGATGGGCAAACGCTCCTGGACGTAGAGAATCGGTTGGTTGAGCGCATAGCGGACCAGATCGTCGCGCCGTTCGAGCAGATAAACACCCTCGCCCATGGAACTGCGCACGCATTTTCCGACGAACGGAAAACTGAAGGTATCGAGTATCTGCTCCAGCGCCGCCGGCGTTGCCGGCAGGACCAGCGTGTGGGGCGTGTGGGCGGGGGCCATCGCTTCGAACGCGCGCGTCATCTCTACCTTGTCGTGACCGAGATGGTAGCTGCTGATACTGGGGAAAATCCGCCGGCGCCAACCGTACACCATGGCGTTGACCTGCCAATACTCCGGATACAGCAGACAGTCCGCGTCGAGGACGCGGTCGCGCTCTCGCAGCCAATGCTCGGGCTTGAGATGGGACACTTCGGGAAACTCGAAAGTGCGCAGAACATCGAAAGATAACAGACGCATAAATTCCAAAAGGAGTCGACGGAAAGGGCTGCCGGGCGCATTTTTAAACCAAGCTCCGTGGTCGCGGAAAACAAAATTTCGTGATAGAAATGATCGAAAACGCAAATCCTGCCCAGCGCGTACCTCAAGGATGCCGGCGCAGGGGTCGATACAATGTGAGACACGGGACAAACTCAACCTGGGATGAAGAGCCGCTCACGCAACGCATGGTGGAATTTGCTGCTCGCTATGACCGCAGCGGCTGCGCTGTCCGGCTGCGGGTCGACGCCGGTGCGCCCTTACCATCCCGAGCGTGGCCACTCGGCGCCCGCCAGCGCGTCGACCGACCCCGGCGAACGCGCCGTCTACGCCGCGTACAGACAGCTCGGAACCCCGTACCGTTACGGCGGCAGCACGCCGGATGGATTCGACTGTAGCGGGTTGATCCAATATGCGTATCGCCGCGCCGGCATCGATATCCCGCGCACCACCCGCCAACAGTTACGTCAAGCGCGACCCGTATCGCTGTCGGCGCTGCGCCCAGGAGACCTGGTGTTTTTCCGGGTATCGCGCCGGAAGGTGTCCCATGTCGGCATCTACGCGGGCGGCGGGCGGTTCATTCATGCGCCGTCATCCGGCAAGCAGGTCTCCTACGCGGATCTCGACGACCCTTTCTGGCACCAGCGCATCATCGCCGCCGGTCGGATCTTCTGAGGCGGTTCAGTCCTCGGCCGCCAACACCGCGCGGGCTCGCAACAATCCAATTACCGTTTTGGCATCGCTGATTTCGCCGGCCTCGGCCCGTCGGACGGCCTCGTCGAACGCAATCCAATGGCGCTCGAACACTTCATGGGCTTCCACTGCATCGGCACCGAACCGCAGGTCCCGGGCCAGATATAAGTACACCACTTCCGTGAATACGCCCGGAGAACTGGTAACCTGACCCAGCGTTCGCCACTTCGTTGCGTGGACGCCCGCTTCCTCCTGCAGTTCCCGCCGCGCCGTTTGCCCGGGATCTTCACCACCGTCGCGCTTGCCGGCCGGCAGCTCCCAGAGCCACTCGTTCAGCGCGTGGCGGTATTGCCGCAGCAAACAAACGCGGTACTGGTCGTCGACCGCCACGACCGCGGCGCCGCCGGGGTGATGCACGACTTCGAACTCGGTTTCGAGACCGTTCGGAAGCCGTACCCGATCGAGGGTCACTTCCACAATGCGGCCGGTGAATACGCGACGCTTGGGCTCGGTCAAGCGCACCTCCCAATGGATTGGATGCAATGATTTGCCAGACTGTAAATTCGGGTTTCGCGACCCTATTTATACAGGAAGCGAACGGTCGCAGAGTTGCAATCGTTTCGCGACCTGGATCAGAATGACCGGCTAGACGGTTGCTTGACGCCGACCCACGACGGCACGTCACGCACCAGGAGCTGAAATACGATGAGCGCTATCGAACCCGCGATTCCGATCATACCGGTGGCCGACCCGCGACTGACACCGGGTGCGGATTTTGCGCCGCCTGCCATGTCCGCCAATGACAAAGCCGCGCTGGTCGCGCGCATCAAGCGCCTGCTCAAAGAACAGGATGCGGTCCTGGTAGCCCACTATTACGTCGACGGCGACCTGCAGATGATCGCCGAGAAAACCGGCGGCTACGTTTCCGACTCACTCGACATGGCGCGCTTCGGCCACGAGCATCCGGCCACTACCCTGGTGGTGGCAGGAGTGCGCTTCATGGGCGAAACCGCCAAAATCCTGAACCCGGAGAAACGGGTTTTGATGCCGACGCTCGAAGCCGAGTGCTCACTCGACTTGGGGTGTCCGGCGGAAGAGTTTCGCCGCTTCTGCGACGCGCATCCCGATCGCACCGTGGTGGTGTATGCCAACACCAGCGCCGAGGTCAAAGCCCGGGCCGATTGGGTCGTGACGTCGAGCATCGCAGTAAAAGTGGCCGCGCATCTGCACGCCAAAGGCGAAAAAATCCTCTGGGCGCCGGACCGCTATCTTGGCGCCTACGTGCAGAAAGTCACCGGTGCGGACATGCTCCTGTGGCAGGGTTCTTGCGTAGTACACGAAGCATTCAAAGCGAACGAACTGGTGCGCACAAAGGCGCGCCATCCCGGCGCCGCGGTGTTGGTGCATCCCGAATCTCCGGCGCCGGTGATCGAGCTCGCCGACGTGGTGGGTTCGACCACCCAGTTGATCAAAGCGGCGCAAGAGCTTCCCAACGACACGTTCATCGTCGCCACCGATCGCGGCATTTTCTACAAAATGAAGCAAGCCGCGCCCGACAAGACTTTCATCGAAGCACCCAGCGGCGGCGTCGGCGCCACCTGCCACAGTTGCGCGCATTGTCCCTGGATGGCCATGAATCACCTGGAGAACCTGGCGCGCGTGTTGGAAACCGGCGCCAACGAAATCCACGTCGATGAAGCCGTACGTCGCGAAGCGGTGCGCTCCACCCAACGGATGCTGGATTTTGCCGAAAGCCTCAAGCAGCCGGTACTGGGCGAAAGCAACAGTTGAGCGCCGCTGCGGTCAACGGAAAAGCACCACGCACATCAGATCGTGGGCGTAGTGCAGCAGGGGCGTGATAAAGCCCGCGCGGCCGTCATCGGCTAGTGCCGCACCCCAAAGCTTGCACAGCCAGCGCGACGCTTACCCCATTCGCCGCTCCAATGTTGCGCATAGATGCTCCATCACTTGTACACGTGCGTATCTCTTGTCGTTGGCGGGGATTAGATGCCACGGCGCGGCGTCGGTACTGGTGCGCATGACCATGTCATTCACAGCCAGACGGTACTGATCCCAGCGGTCGCGGTTGCGCCAGTTTCCGCACCGATCTTGTATTGCTTCCACGGCGTCTCCTCCCGCGCCTGGAAGCGGCGCAATTGTTCTTCTTCGCTGATGTGGAGCCAGAACTTCACCAATACGATACCGTGGTCAACCAATTGGCTCTCGAAATCGTGGATCTCCTGATACGCCCGCCTCCATTCCGACTCTTCTGCGAAGCCTTCCACCCGCTCCACCAAAACACGGCCGTACCAGGAGCGGTCGTAGGCGGTGACGTAGCCGGCACGGGGAATGTGGCGCCAGAAACGCCACAGGTAGTGATGGTCACGCTCTTCGTCGCTGGGCGCACCTGACGCGATCACCCGCAACAGGCGCGCGTCGACCGCGGATGCGATCCGGCGAATCGCACTGCCCTTGCCCGCGGCATCCCAACCTTCCAGGACGATGACCGTGGAATGGCCGGCGTCATGCGCCGCCCACGCAAGATTGTTGAGCCCAATCCGCAGGGATTCCAGGCGCTCGTGATATACCTTGGCGGACAGCGCGCGATCCAGGTCCAGGCGGTCGAGCACCGTGACTTCGGCCTCGGGTTCCGCGGGCGGCAACGGATTGCTGAGATGGTAGCCGCGGCGCTCGGTACCCGTCCGGCGCAGACGCCGCTGGAACGCGTCGAGCAACGTTTGGCCGACCGTGAGATCCCGGTACGGTGCATCCTCCGCTTCCACCAGATACCAAGGGCTGTAGCCGTGATCGGTATTGCGTATCAATGCTTCGGCGGTCTCAGCCGTGCGGTCGTAGTGCGCAGCGAAGCGCTTTTCCTGTTTGGTCAGTCGACGCCCTTCTTCGACCTGCTGTTTGAGCCTGCGTCGTTGAGTCTGCTTGGAGACATGGAGCCAGAACTTCAGCACCAGGGCGCCGTCGTCAGTCAGCATCCGCTCCAATTCCTGGGCGCGCTGCAGACAGTGTTCGAAATCCACACGCTTGAGCTTGCCGAAAGTACGGTCCGCCAGCGGCTGGGCGTACCAGCCACCGAGAAAGATCGCGATTTCGCCCCGGGCGGGCAGCCGGCGCCAGAAACGCCACAGCCGCGGTCTTTCGCGCTCTTCGTCGGTTTCATCCCAGACCGCTTCGGTGCGAACACCTCGGGTATCGAGCCATTTGTGCAACCGGTTGAGCAGTGCGCCGCGAGCGGCGCCTTCCATGCCGGTAATGATCAGCACCACCGGTACCCGAGCCTCGGCCAACGCGCGTTGCGCTTCGAGCAGTGCCGTGTGAAGCGCGGGCTCCTGTTGCTGGAAATGCGCCTTCGAAACTTTGTGTCCAAGCTCCACCGCTTCGAACACTGGCTGCCTCCTGTTGCTAAGAGCTTTGCGGCAGCCACACCTCGACGCGGTCGATTTTGCCGAAAGGCACAGGGACTGCCATGCTGCCGCCGTACATACGGTGCTCGACCACGACTTCGCTATCGCGCACCGCGCTCAGCACGCCCTCGCGAGCCGATCCCTCTGCAGTGTAGACGCGGACGTAGCGTCCGACGTAATGATCGAGACGTTCGCGCGACACCCGGCGGTAGCCGAATTCCACTTCCTGCGGAGTCGTTGGCGACGATGATTTCTCCGGCTTGACCGGTTTCGCCCGCTGCGGCTGCGCCTGCGCCTGGCGGTCGGCTTTCGGCGTAGAACGACCGCTTCGAACCGGGCTGGATTGCGGCACCGGACGAATGGAGCGCACCGGACTCGATTGCGGCACCGGTTTGGCTGCGTCGGACTTTTGCGCCGGGGCTTCCGAGCGCTGCAGCGGCTGCGGCGGTGCCGCAGCATACCGACCCAACAGTTCCGGCCGGTACGACACCTGCGAGGATTCGACCCCCCGACCGTTGACGATGGCGCGCAAATCGAGCAGCGCGACCAGATCGTCGGGTGAGTATTGATTCAACAGCGACATTTCCAACGGGGTGTTCGGATGCGCTACTACACTCACGGTCTGGGGATTGCGCAGAAATTCGCCGTACGCGCGCCGCAAATCAGTTCCGGGGACCACGCCCCAGCTGTACATGTAATAAGTCGCATTGGCGTTGACCACCGAGGCGATGAAAGTGCTCGGATCGACTTTGTCGCGACCTGCGCAATACTGCACCAGACGTTTGTAATAGGAATGATCGACGTAGTCGAACGAGAACGAGCGCAACAGCGCGCGCTGGGCTGCCTGATCCCGAATGAGCCCCGGATCGATGCGCGCGAGCTCGGTCGTGAATCCGATATCGCCCATATCCGCGGTTTTCCACTTGCCCTGCATGCGGATCGTGTGCGAATCCTTGTCGAGATCGACGCGTAAAAATACGTCATTGCGCAGGCGCTGATAACCCATGGCGCGCCACGCAGCCGGCCCGAACGCGATCTGACCGGCGCAGGGAAATGAAGCTGGGAGCCGCGGAGCTTTGCTTTGTATCGCGCCTTGCAGCAGATTCATCAGCGGACCGTCGAGAGTAAGGTTCAGCCCGTTGACTTGCAGCTCCAGGAATCGCGGCGGTTCACCGCGCTGCAGTTGCGACAGCGTTCCCAACAAATAGATCAGGTTGGGCGTGCCGAGTCGCACACCGTCCACTTGCACGTCGTCGCCGAAACCATGGACGCGGACATTGCGTACCATGACGCTGCCGGTGAGCGAGGAATCGATGCCGTCGTAACGGATATCGGCGAACGGGGACGTCGCGGCAATGGCATTATCGAGGCCCGACTTGACCTGGTGGTAGATATAGACTTTCAGACCCAGATAACCGAGCCCGACCAGCAACAGCACCCCGATTACGACCTTGCGTATGCGAGACATTTGATTTTTCCCTGCGTTTCAGCGTCCGTCCTGCTTATCGGCGGGGAATGGGCAATCGTTAGCACGCTCCGGCCGGGTCAATCGGTCTCCATGGGCGGCGTCCAGCCAAGCTCCTTGGCGCGCCGCAGGGCCTCGCCGTAGATGCGGTCGTGTCGTTCGCGAAGGTCAGCCGGCAGGCGGCTGACCAAATGACCATACGGTTCCCAGGCTTCGGCGACGGCGTCATAAACTGGCTGCAAACGGCCGCCTGTCCAACCGGCGCAGGTCTCGGTTTCCGGCAGAATGCCAAACACCCAGGCATCGCGAATGATGCCGCCGGTCGGCGTCATGCCGCCGAAGTGATCCTGGTCGATACCAATATAAGTCTTCGCTGCTCGGTCCATTGAAAATTCCTTATAGTTCATACGCGTAGCTGGCTCAGGCCTGGAACAGCTCAATTTTCTGCCATCAAAGCCGCTAGAACGAACGACAAACGCGAAGCAATTTGCACACGAAAAATAAGAGATAAGCCTGGATTTACGTAGGTACACGTCGTGCCGGATTCAGCTTCACGCCCGATCGTCGTGCAGTGGGCGACACTTGGTACGCCGGACGGCCCCCAATCCGAAGGCATGAGGCAGTAATGGTACGCAGCTCTTTCCGTTGGCGCCACATTGTTTCGATGCTGCTGATCCTAATGTGTGGGCTCAGCGCGTGCACAGCCGAAACCGCGGCGCCACTACGCATTGGAATCGTGTTGTTCGGGGACTCACGCCAGCCCCAGGTGAATGGCTTTCTCGATGGCCTGCAGCAGCTCGGATATGAACCGGGTGGCAATGTTCGGATCACCACGCTCAATGCCGAAAACCACCGCGAACGTCTGCCGACGTTGGTCAAAAAGCTGATCGACGAGCGGGTCGATCTGTTGGTGGCCGCAGGTGGGTTGGAAGCGGACGCGATGCGTGACTCCGCCACCGCGCGCCGGGTTCCCGTCGTGGTGTTGTACGTCAACGCCATAACCGAGCGCCATCTCGTGGACCACCGACGCATGCCGGGCTGGGACGTGACCGGCGTGGACAATCTCAACGCGCAGCTTTCAGAAAAGCGGGTCGGGCTCGTTGCTGACCTGCTGCCAGAAGCCAAACGCATCCTCATCTTGTATTACGAAAATATCGCGCCATCCCGCATCGGAGTGGAATACGCGCACAACGCAGCCGAAAAGCTCGGCCTGTACATCGACGCCCGTGCCGTCACGTCACGGGAAGATATCCGCAAGGTGATGGCCTCATTGGCGCCCGGGGACGTTGACGCCATGGTGACCGTGCCGACCGCGCCGATCGACAACGCTCTGGGGAATATCATTTTGCCCGAAACGCGGCGGCTCGGATTGCCGTTGATGACCCATTCCCGCACCATGGCCGAAGCGGGCGCATTGGCCAGTTACGGCGCGAATTTCTACGATATGGGCCAGCAGGCGGCGCGCCTTGCGGACAAAGTGATGCGCGGCGTGCGCGCCGGCAACATTCCGTTCGAAACGCCCAAACAATTCACGTACGCCGTCAACCGCACCCGGCTACGGCAACTCAATTTGCAGCTGCCCGTACTCGCCCGTAGTGAAATTCATGCTTACGTGGAATCGGATCCGCGATGAAAGGGCTACCCGTACCGCGCCGGATCGCAAACAAGATCGTCCTGCTGGTGATCGCGCTCGAGCTGGTATCGATCTGCATCTGGGGCTCGATCACCTACAACGCCTCCAAAGACGAGTTGTTACGCACCATCAGCAGCCGCTTGGGTGAAATCGCATTCCGAACCACTAGCCAGATCGGCGATTTTTTTCTGCCCGCGCAAATCGAGACGCGCGTACTTTCCACCACCAGCGCGTCCGCGGAACTGGGGGTTTCGCAAATCCGGGTGCTCTTCAACCGCATGCTGCAAGCGCGACCGGAAATCGAGGAACTGAGCTTGATCGGCGCCTCGGATCGTGAACTGCTGCGGGTTTCACGCTTGCACGTGTATGGCCGACACGATCTGCGTTCCATGGCGGGCGACCCACTGTTGGCTACAGCCCGCGACCGGGGACAGGCCCTGGGACCAATTGGTTTTTCCAAATATGTCGAACCGCAGTTGAGCATCGCCACCAGCACCAAGGAAGGGCACTCGAGCGCCGTCATACTCGCCCAGGTGGATCTGAAGTGGCTTTGGGATACGGTCCAGAACCAACAGGTGGGGAGCCGCGGCTACGTCTATGTAGTGGACCGGAACCACGAACTGGTAGCGCATCCCGACCCCAGTCTGGTGCTCGCCCGGACCCGTCTCGACGGCACAGAGGTGCCGGCGCAACTGTTCAAGGATGACGGCAGCCGCAAGCTGTCCCTGTACCGGAGCCTTAACGGGCAGTCCGTCGCGGGCGTAAGCCGCTTCGATCCCCGACACCAATGGTGGGTCGTGGTCGAACAACCGGCCGCCGAAGTTCTCGCGCCTTTGAACCGCGTGGTGCATCGCTTCGTGATCGCTTTCCTGCTAGCCGCCTCGTTGACGAGTCTGGTGGTGGTGGGTTTCTCGCGTCTGACCATGCGACCGCTCAAGGAAATCAGCGACGCCATTGCGCGCGTTGCGCGCGGTGAACGTAAGGTGCGAGTCGCGGTTTCCAACACCAGCGAACTGGCGGTGCTGTCCTCCGCTTTCAACGTTATGGCTGTGAATCTGGACCACACCATCGACGGCCTGATGCGCACCGAAAATGATCTGCGCAACTCGCAGCATGCTCTGCGCGACAGCGAACAACAGGTGCGCTTGCTACTGGACTCCACCGCGGAAGCCATTTTCGGCATCGACCTCACCGGCGATTGTACGTTCTGCAACCGCGCCACGGTACGCCTCCTCGGTTACCAAGATGCCGAACACATCGTCGGCCACTCCATCCCCCTTTTGCTACAACCGAATTGTCGGGACACCGATTCGGAAAATATGGGGGCGCCGTTCGCAAATCAGGCGGATAACCAAAACGGTGTACATATCCCCGATCTGACGCTGAAGCGCGCCGATGGTTCGCACTTCCACGCCGAGTGCTGGATCCATCCCTTGCGACAAGGCGGGCGCATCACTGGCTCGGTGGTGACGTTCGTCGACATTACCGAACGCCGTCAGCACACGGCCGCCCTCGAGCACCAGGCAACGCACGATAGTTTGACCGGGCTCCCCAACCGCAGCCACGCCGAGCAAGTGCTGAGCGATTCGCTGCGCGAAGCCGAGTGTCGTGGCGAGGGCTTGGCGTTGCTGTTGCTCGATCTGGACCGGTTCAAGGAAATCAACGACACCCTGGGGCACCCCAGCGGAGACATGCTGCTGCGTCAGCTGGGGCAGCGGCTTCGAACCCTCGCGGGCGATCAGACCGTGGCCCGCCTGGGTGGCGATGAGTTCTGCTTGTTACAGCGCGGGGCCACCCCCCAGCAGGCCATAGAGTTCGCCGCGCGGCTGCGCGCGGAACTGCAACGCCCGTTCGAGCTCACAGCCATGAACGTGCAGATCGACGCCAGTATCGGCATTGCGATCTACCCGCTACACGGCACGACCCCCGAAACCATGATGCGCACCGCCGATGTCGCAATGTACCAGGCGAAACGTGCCGCCAGCGGTTATGCGCTCTACGACAGAATCGGTGACATCCACAGTCCGAAACGTTTGTCACTGATGGCGCACCTTGGGCGGGCGATCGTCGACAACGAGTTGCGCCTGTATTTCCAGCCCAAAATCGATTTCGCTACCGGTGCCGTCAGCGCCATGGAAGCGCTGGTCCGCTGGCAGCACCCGGAACTCGGTCTGCTGACGCCCGATCAGTTCATCCCCCTGGCGGAACTCGGCGATCAGATCAGGCCGTTGACCTCGTGGGTACTGGAACATGCCATAACCCAGTGTTCCCAGTGGCATGCGCAGGGGCTGGAACTTGAAATTGCAGTGAACATTTCAGCGCGCAATCTGCAAGACCGGGAACTGCCCGCGCAAATCGACGAGCTGCTCACCAGTTTCGATTTTCCGCGCAGTAGCTTGATCTTGGAAATTACCGAGAGCGCGCTGATCACTGACCCCGCAAATGCGAAAAAGGTACTGAAGAAATTGCATGACGCGGGGGTGCGGCTAGCCGTAGACGATTTCGGCACGGGCTATTCGTCTCTTACGCTGTTGCGGGAACTGACCGCGGACGAGCTCAAAATCGACAAGTCTTTTGTCATGGCCATGATGGCAGACGACAACAATACCACAATCGTGCGATCCACCGTGGAGCTCGCCCACAACCTGGGCCTGCGGGTCACGGCCGAAGGCGTCGAAGACGCCGCTGCCCTGGCGCATCTGCGCAGCCTCGGATGCGATTACGGCCAAGGCTACTACTTCTCCCGCCCGCTGCCTCCCGATCAGATTCCGTCCTGGATAGGGCGTTGGCGACGCGACGACCAACCCACTCTGGGAATTCAAGCGCGTACCAGCACTTCGGGATTCTCCGAGATCAGCTGATCACCAGCATGAAGAAAAAAGCGCCCCCACGCGCGGCCATCGGGGCGGATGTCAGCGAACGTTGTCGATCTTTTCGATTCGATCCTCGATTGGACAGTATTTACCGCACTGCTCCATGATTGAATGTTTTGTACCATCCGTTGCGCGGCGGCATGATCCAGTGTAAAAGCGATGCAAAAAGCCGGGCAATCGATGTGGACACCGATCTCCTCAAAACATTTCTCGAAGTCAACCGGACGCGCCATTTCGGCAAAGCGGCGGACAACTTGTTCGTCAGCCAATCGGCAGTGAGCGCGCGCATCCGACAGTTGGAAGAACTGGTGGGCGTTGAACTGTTCACCCGCGACCGCAACAACATCCAACCCACATCGGCTGGTCAGAAGCTGGTGCCCCATGCGGAGCGCATGTTGAACAATTGGCATCGCGCGCTCCAGGAAATCGTGCAAACCGACGATAGCCGCACGCCATTGGCCGTCGCCGGCGAGTCCAGTTTATGGGACATCGTGCTGCAGGAATGGCTGAATTGGATCGACGACGAGCAGCCCGATATTGGCCTGTATGCAGAGGCGCTAAGCCACGACGCACAATTGCGCCGGCTACTGGACGGCTCGCTGGATCTGGCGTTCCTGTTCGAAGCGCCGCAGATGACGCAACTACTCGCCACCGAGGTTGCGCGCGTGCCGCTGGTAATGGTCGCCTCGCGTCCGGGTCTCAGCATCGAGCAAGCGTTGACCGAAGATTATCTGATGGTGGATTGGGGTACGTCGTTCGCGATCAGCCATGCCCGTTTCTTCCCCGAAATGCCGGCCCCGCGGTTACGCATCGGACTTGGGCGCCTGGCCCGTTCGCTGCTGTTGAAGTGTGGTGGCGCCGCATACCTGGCGCTGCCCATGGTGCAGGAGGCGCTCACTGGCGGACAGCTGCATCTGGTCGACGGCGCGCCGGAAATCGATCGCAGCGCCTATGCGGTCTACCCCGCCGCACACGAAAAACAGGCGGTCATCGACCGCCTGTTGGGTTACTTCCTTGCCAGCGACAAGCGGGATCAATACTCCTCGTCGAAATAGATTTCCTGCAGGTGTTCACGCAAGCGCTTCGATTCCAGGTACTGCTCCAATTTACGCCGGGCCGCGAGTTGCCGAAGATCGTCGTGTTCTGCAACCCGGGCTGAGGCACGACCCACCGCAGGCTCGGGAATCGACAGTTCGTCGTCCGCCTCGGCCCATGAAGGTTGTTGCTGGCGATCACAACCGCGCCGAGACCGGCTACCCACCGACCGCGATCTTGTGCTCATGATGGCTCACACTCCTGGGTGATTTCACGCTGGATCGGCCCGAACCGGGTCAGGCCGCGGCCCTGTATTTAGGGCCGGGCGGCGCCGGAGTAAAGCGAAATACAGCAATGGTCACGATCACCGGTATTGATCCTGCCGCGGCCTCGCTGTTCGCATCCTCCACGTGCCTGCTCTCGGGAAAACGTTCCAGTCTCCGGTAGATTCGTCCTATACTATTGTTTCAATTTTATTTTCCTGCGCAAGCTGCCCGCCGGAAGAAGAAAAATGTGATCCAGTTCTAAAGTTTCAGGCGCAGGCGGCCGATACGGTGGGAACCCAGGTGCCGGAATTCGGAGGCTGCTCGCACATGTACGCACAAAAACAATCCATCGATGACATCGCCAGCAGCGTCCGGTCAGCCGGCGGTTTCACGCTCGTCGAATTGATGATGACCCTCGCCGTTGCCGCCATACTGACCACCGTCGCGATTCCCGGATTCAGCACCCTCATTCGTGATAATCGCCTGGTGGCGGGCACCAACCAATTGGTTACAGCGCTGGCGGTAGCACGTTCCGAGGCCGTGAAGCGGGGAAGCAGTGTGTCGATTTGCGCCAGCGACGACGGCACGTCCTGCACCGGCACGAACTGGAACCAGGGTTGGGTGGTATTTTCCGACTCAGGGACGGCCGGCAGCGTCGACGGCACGGATACCGTGCTACGCGTACAAGGTGCGGTCAACACCGACCTTTCGATCACGGTGAGTTCGACGAGCGGCAACAACTACGCCAGCTTTCGCTCCACCGGCTTCCTTGCCAGTGGCGATGCGAACCCACTGCCGATTGCCGCACTTCTCGCACGTTCCACACTTGCACGCTTCGTATCGGCCGTGATGCCGGGCGCACCGGCCTACGCCGGCAATGGCAATGGCGCCTCTGGTGGCAGCACCCCGACCACGACCACAACGACAGATGCCGCGGGCGCACCCGTCGGCGCAGCGACGCAATTCACGATCTGCGATGGCCGCAACGGTGAAACCGGACGCCGAATCAGCCTTTGGGCAAGCGGTCGCGTCGAGACGGACTCGGTCACCTGCAGCAATTGAACCGAAACCGACGAAAACAATTTCGACACAAGCGATGTAAAAAAGGGCGGCTCTAGAGCCGCCCTTATCACGTCTGCATCCCGCTCCCTGCGCTTACTGCCGCATGCTCGGTGCGTTGACCTTCAAACCGTTGCTCAAATAGCTGTGGAAATATTCCAGCGCCGTGTACTCGTCGGATTGGGCTTTGAAGGGCTGTGCCCGCACCTGCTTGTTGCAGCCTTCATAACGGCGATGCAATGTTCCAAGCCCGGCTGTCGGACCTTCGGCTCCCTCGGCCCACTTCTTGCGCCACACCGGGAAGTGCGTCACCTGGCCCATAGCCGGACTCAACATATCCGCACGGATCATGTTGCCGGAGTTGTAGACGTGGCAATCGGCGCAGGAGAAGTTCAACTGGCCACGCTTGGAATAAAAATGATGTTTGCCGCGCTCGTAGATTTCCTGCGCCCGCGGATCGTTCGGCACCTTGACGTCGATGACCTTGCCCCGCGAGGTGTAACCCATATAAGCGGAAATCGCGGCGATATCGCCCTTCTTCCACGGTAGCGGTTGCTCACCGTTCTTGACGCGGCATTCATTGATTTGCGCCTCGAGCGTCTTGACCGTACCCGAGGTGGGGTCGAAATACGGGTAGTTCTGACGGATTCCTATACCGCCTTTAGGAAAACAGCTGGCGTAGGTTTTTCCATTTGCAAACGGCTTTTTGAATAGCTTCTTGCCTACGTCTACCGCTTCTTCATAAGGAGGCGAAAACGACTCGAACTCTTCCCACGCTGCGCGACGATCCGCATCCAGCGCGTAAATACCATTGACGTACTCGGAAAACGGCACGTTCGGAAACCGCTGCTTGAAGTACTCGCGGATGTTGCGCAGATCGTCTTGCGGCGATCCATATGCCACAGTACCGGCGGCGACCCCGAAAGTACACGCCATCAGGATCACTAACCTTTTCATGTTTGACTCCTCCAACACTGAACCAATGACAACGTCCACAAGACCCGCGCGATTGCCGGGTAGCCCCTTTTAGCGCCTAGTGGAGGCCGGCGACAACGAAAAATACGCACCGACACGATCCGAATATCCGATTGAAGACCCCCACTCGCTGCGTCGCCGATAGCCGACAACCGTTTACGGGGACAGTCCTGCAAGCCCCTGACGCCGTACTACGCTAAAGCGGGAGTTGGAAATATGCGGCCGGATCTCGGCTCCGACCACAGTGAGTTCGCGCATATCGGCCGCATCGTCATTTAATCAAGGAGGACGACATCATGAAGAAATCCCCTATCGCAATTGCATTGGCCGGCGCCCTTACCGTTGCCATGAGCGCACCGGTTCTGGCCGCAGATACCGATCAGAGCTCCAATCCCAGCGCGCAGCAGCCGAGTGGCACCGCAGGAAGCCAGATGGAGATGGACAGCAACACCCGGATGCACTCGCCGGAGAGCGGCGACACCGCCAGCAGCGCCAAAATGGAACAGAGCACGTCCACCGGCGCCCAGACTACCGCCTATAACCCGAAAGATTATGACGGTAAAGACGTCGTCAATGCTAAGGGCGACAAGGTCGGCGAAGTCGACAAGCTGGTGGTAAGCACCGGCGATCAGAAAGTCTACGCCGTAGTCGGAGTAGGCGGCTTTCTCGGCATCGGTGAGAAAAACGTCGCGATCCCGCTGGAACAGCTCCAGCCGCAAGGCGATAACTTGGCGCTGTCCTCGGGAATCACTGAGGACGAGCTGAAAAACAGCATGCGTTACAACGAATCTGAGTTCAGTGCATTCGAGCCGAGTAACGATGCGGGAGCCAAGCCGGCGCAGGACACGGGCAGCGCTCCGCAGCCCATGGATAGCGATCAGACCAAACCGAAATCTCAGTACTAAGATCGCGAATCGAAGCCCGGCCAACCGCCGGGCTTTTTTTTTGCCTGTCATTCCAGGGAGACGCCCGCCGACGATTGCGTCCCGGCATTGCCGTCTCGAACTCCGCATTTTCGGAACCTATCCGCTGTAAAAGACGAACCGCCGCACAATTCCACTCACCCGCACTGGCAGCGGTGATGCTCTGGCCTAAACATTGCGTCAGACTATGACCATTGATTCTCTTCGGCCGGAAAAGTGATGAAGTTGCTTTCAATGAAAAGCTTGTCGTCCCAGCAGTTGGCCGAGCTTCCGCTATTCGAGGGTGAAGCGGCCGAACAGCTCGAATGGTTGGTGCCGATGTGCTTTCGGCGCGATCTACGATCCGGAGAAGTGCTACTCGACCCCGGCCATTTCGACGATCGCATGTATGTGGTGCTGGAGGGTCAGTTGCAGGTGCAGCTGGACGATTCTGGAAGTCAGGTGTTGGCTTTTATCGGCGCGGGGCAATGGGTGGGGGAAATGTCCGTGCTCGAAGGCCTGCCACCCTCAGCCAAAGTGATCGCTCGCAGCTACACCCGCTTGCTCGCCATCGATGGCCCCGCGATGCGCACGGTACTCGACCATTCCGCTGCAGTGGCGCGCAACCTGTTGCGCTCGCTTTCCGGCCGCCTGCGCAAAGATAATTTGCTGGTGGGCCACAGCATCCTGCGCCAACGGGCGTCGGAAGCCAACGCCAGAGTGGATCCACTCACCGGTCTCTACAATCGGCGCTGGCTGGACGAATCCCTACGTGCGCTATTGGAACACTATAACAATCGCGGCGGCAGTCTCAGCGTGCTGATGCTGGATCTGGACCGCTTCAAGCAATTCAACGATATCCACGGGCACTTGGCGGGAGACCGGGCCCTGATCTGCTTTGCAGGTGTGGTGCGCGAACAGGTTCGCGCCGGCGACCATGCCGCCCGATTCGGGGGCGAGGAACTGGTCGCTCTGCTGCCCGACACGCAGATCGCGGAAGCCCTGCGGGTGGCGGAGCGAATCCGCACTGCTCTTCGCAGCGCATCGATCACCGACGACGACGGCGGCCCGCTGCCCCACTTGAGCGTTTCAATCGGCGTTACCACCTGGCGCCAAGGCGACACGTCCCGCCGGCTCCTCGACCGGGCCGATTCGGCGCTGTACCAAGCGAAAGCAGACGGCCGCAACTGCGTCCGAGCCACCCCCGTCTCCGATTAGAGACGGGGTTAACCGCCGTCCAATCAGCGCACTAGCCCGCACGCTACGCTGAGAGTGTCGGGCAACCCCGACGATACCCACGGCCTGCAGTGGCACCGCCGCCAGGATAACGGGTCAGTCTGATGCGCAGGTCTCTGAACACCCGGCAGTTCCTGTTTGCTGGCACAAGAGTTGCGAGTGCTATGCCTTACTGCGCGTTGGCACAAGACGGTCCGCTGCGCCGCTGCCGTAGCCTCATTCTGACCCCGGATAAAGGAATAGCGAAGTGACGTTTCCCGCCATCTACCGCTCGCTCCACTTGCCTGCGGCAACCGGTTTGATCGTATTGGCCCTGATCAGCGGGTGCGCGACTCAACAGACCACCCGCGACGCCCCGTCCGCCTCCTCCGGCCCGTCTGATGCCGCAGTCGCGCCGTCGCCCGATGCCGGCGGCGCCGACGCGCAACCGTTGGACCGCCCAGCCGCCGGCAGAGTGGTTTATTTCGATTACGACCGCGATAACATTAAGCCCGAGTATCGGGAATTGATTGCTGCTCACGCCCGCTATCTCCGCGCCCATCCCAACGCGACGGTCAAGCTGGGCGGTCACGCTGACGAGCGCGGTACCCGCGAGTACAACTTGGCCCTGTCCGAACGGCGCGCAAAAGCCGTATCGAATCAGATGCTGCTGCAAGGGGTCGCGCAAGCACAACTGTCCACCGCCGCATACGGCGAAGAATATCCAGCTGCGACAGGGCACGGCGAAGCAGCGTGGAGCAAAAACCGCAGAGTTGAATTCATTTATCAACAGCGAGCTGCTGGTGCAAACGACCGGCCCTAGCCACCCGGAGGAACCGCAGCGGTGTGTTAACATGATTTCATTCACCACCAACCATGCGTGTTTCGCTCCGATTTTCAGGTCGGAGCGAAAGACCGGACACCGACTTCAATTCCGCATATCCAACGTGAAGCGCTATCGACCACGCTCCATATTGCAACTGCTGCTGCTCGGCTTCGGCCTCGCCACGCTGCCGCTCATAGTAGCCCTTGTGACCGCAGCGCTGTATGTCGACCGGGTCACCGCTCAAGGTCAACGGACCATTTACGATGCAACCCGCGCCGTGCGGGCGAGCCAGACGCTAGGTGAAGCGCTCACTGCAATGGAACGAAGCGCCCGGCAATACAACGTGCTCGGCGACGCCACTTTATTGGACGTGTACGAAGACCGTCGCCATGAATTATTGGGCGCCATAGCCGAGTTGCGGCGCCTTGAACTATCCTCCGGCCAGCAAGAGCGATTGGATCGGCTGACCACCGAAGAAAATCGCATCTACCGGCTCCTACACATCACCGGCGCCGACAAACAGAAAATCGACAGTGCTCTCGCAGGCTTCGGCCAGTTGGCTCGCCAAGCGCGCGCCTTGGCCGACGAAGGCAACCAACTGATTGCCCGCAGCGTCGCCGACCTTCAAACCGCGGCCGCGCGCGCGCAACGCCTTTTGATCTGGCAGGCGGCGGCGCTGGTTCCGATCGTGATCGCGCTGACTGCCATTTTCATTTACCTGATCGCTCGACCCTTGCGGCAATTGGACCACTCCATCCGCCAGCTCGGCAGCGGCGAGTTTACCACTCCAATCGGCGTCAAAGGGCCACACGACTTGCGCGAACTCGGAGCCCGGCTCGACTGGATGCGCCAACGACTGCTGGAGCTCGAAAATCAGAAGGTCATGTTTCTTCGGCATATGTCTCACGAGTTGAAAACACCGTTGACCTCGATCCGCGAAGGCTCGGAACTGCTGCACGAGGAAGTGATCGGTAAACTCAACCCAGCACAGCGCGAAGTGGCGGATTTACTACATTCCAACAGTCTCCGCTTGCAGCGCCTGATCGAGGATCTGTTGAATTTCAGCATCACGCAATCGACGCAACCTTTGACCAGCCTCGCGCCTGTGCGACTGGATCGCATCGTGAGCAGCGTGTTGAACGAACACACGTTGGCGATACGCGGCAAAGGTCTTGAGGTTTCCCAGGAGCTCGAGCAGTTGGAAGTTCCGGGGGACCCCGACAAGTTGCGCACGATCGTAGATAATCTAGTCTCAAACGCCGTAAAGTACTCTCCTGCACGCGGGCGCCTTTGGCTACGCGTGCGCCGTGATAGACGCGATGCGCTGATCGAAGTACAGGACCAGGGGCCAGGGATACCGAGCCAGGAACGCGAACGCGTCTTTGAGGCATTCTTTCAGGGCGACGCTCCGTACGAAGGACACGTCAAAGGAACAGGGCTGGGGCTGTCGATCGCGCGTGAATACGTCCGTTCGCATCATGGAGACATTCATGTTATCGATCAGGAGCGGGGTGCATTACTTCGCGTTCAGTTGCCGATCTCGCGCGGCGAAACCGCCTTGGCGTCGAGCTAGGATCGTACTCATGTGCGCCGTCGTGTCATTGTCATTGACCGCATGCGACAACCTGGCCCGACCCGTCGCCGGGCCACCGAAAACCTCGCAGGCCGCCAAGCCTCCTGTGCCCGAGACGCAACCGCTTGCGCAAGCCGAAACCAAGGCCGACGAAGGTCTGGTCGCCCTGATCGCATATACGAACTGGCTACGTGAGGCCAGTCCGGCGCAATTGCAGCGCGTCTTACCAGGTGTTGAAGCGCGTGCGAAAGACCCGGGGAACGTACTGGAGAAGATACGCTTGGCGGTGTTGTTGAGCCTGCCCCACGCTCCGTTCCGCAATGAGACGCGGGCTTTGGCGCTGGTGGACGAAGCGCTGAAGACCGCGCCGCGCAATTCCGATCTCGCCATGTTTGGCTACATGCTGCGCTGGGACCTGCAGGACCGGCATCGGATCCAGTCCGATTACGAACGGACGCTGGCCCAGGAACGCACCCAGCGAGACACGCTGGAGCAGAAGCTCAACGAGTTGAAAGCAATCGAAGAGCAAATCCACAGACGGGAAACCGTAACACCGAATTGATGCTATGAATGTCGAGCCAACCAGAAAGATACTCGTCGTCGACGACGATCCTGGGCTGCTGCGCCTGCTGTCCATGCGTCTCACTGCAGCCGGCTTCAGCGTCGAGACCGCCGCCAGCAGTGAGCAGGCACTGGGCATGCTGGCGGTCGTGCAACCGCAACTGGTGATTACCGACCTGCGCATGGACGGCATGGACGGCATGACCTTGTTTCGCTTGTTGCACGAACGGAATCCGCTGTTGCCGGTCATCATCCTGACCGCCCATGGCACCATTCCCGACGCAGTAGCTGCAACGCAGAGCGGGGTCTTCGGCTACCTGACCAAACCCTTCGACAGCAAAGACCTGCTGGATTGCGTGCGGCGTGCGTTGCGTCTTGTCGGAACCGGCGAACATGCCGACGCCGCGCCCGATCAAGAGTGGCGGGCGGACATCGTCGCCCGCAGCAGCGCCATGGAGGAGCTGCTCGACCGCGCGCGCCGGGTTGGCGAAAGCGACGCCAGCATCCTGATTCAAAGCGAAAGTGGTACCGGCAAGGAACTCATCGCGCGGGCGGTGCATCAAGCGAGCGCCCGCCGAGATCAGCCGTTCCTGGCCGTGAACTGCAGTGCGATCCCCGAGCAGCTGCTGGAATCGGAATTGTTTGGACATGTCAAAGGCTCGTTCACAGGTGCCACCGCCAATCGTGAAGGCCTGTTCCAGGCCGCTCAGGGCGGCACGCTGTTCCTTGATGAAATCGGCGACATGCCGCTCGCGTTTCAAGTGAAATTGCTGCGTGCGTTGCAGGAAAAAGAAGTGCGCCCGGTCGGCGCGACGCGTTCTGTGCCGGTGGACGTACGCATCATATCGGCGACCCACCGCAATCTCGAGCAAGCCGTGCAGGATGGGGATTTCCGCGAAGACTTATATTACCGGCTCAATGTCGTGATGCTGGAATTACCGGCACTGCGCGATCGCCGCGAGGACATCCCGCTGCTCGCCAATCATTTTCTCAACCAAATCGCCAAGCGCAGCAAGCAAAAAGCAAAGTCTTTCGCCCCCGATGCAATGCAGTTGCTGGTAAGCGCACCCTGGCCGGGCAATGTGCGGCAATTGCTCAATGTCGTCGAACAGACCCACGTGCTGTCGAATGGGTCAATCATCCCCGCCGCGCAAGTCCAAAAGGCGCTACGTGACAAGCCGAATGAACTCATGTCGTTCAGCGCCGCCCGGGAACGGTTTGAACGGGACTATCTTGTTCATTTGCTGCAAATCACCGAAGGCAACGTCACCCAGGCGGCACGCCTCGCGCAACGCAACCGCACCGAGTTTTACAAGTTGCTGAGCCGCCATCAGCTCGACCCGGGCCTGTTTCGCCAAAGCGAGGCCTGAGCCCTCCTCTCGGCAAGCGGAAGCCTCGGACTGCAGCGCTCGGCTTGGCGTCGCGCGCCGCCTGGCAAATTCCCAATTGCGAGGCAATACTGCATGCGCCGCCTAAGGAGTTCCCATACTGAAATAGCCTGGTCTTGCTGGGGCGCTTCATGATCCTCGCAATGTCCACGGCCGCATTCGGAATCGTGGCTGTCACAACATTTCGCCGGACTGCGACGAAAATCCCTTCTGCACGCGCTGCTTGAAGGGTAGTGATCCACGGAAGGTCGACGGCTTCATGCGTAACGCAGACGCTTCGACGGCCACTGGGTCGGGCCGTGATTTGTTGAAAACCGGTCTGCCAGGGGTATTCGCCGCCGGCGATGTGCGTGCCGGCGGCATCAAACGGGTCGCTTCGGATGTAGGTGCAGGTTCAATGGCAATTTCTTTCGTTGATCGATCGCTGCAGCAACAAGAGGACAGGACATGATCGCCAAGCCATGCAGTCACATCGACGCGGTGGGTACGGTGCGCCAACCACAGGAGCGGGTCTGCGAGGAGTGCGTGAAAATCGGCGCCGAGTGGGTGCATTTGCGCACCTGCCAGACCTGCGGCGTGACCCTGTGCTGCGACAGTTCCATCAACCGCCACGCCACGCGCCATGCGCAGATCAGTGGCCATCCTGTGGTCGCCTCGGCCGAACCCGGCGAGCGGTGGTTGTACTGCTATCCCGATAATGCTTACGGCGCCTACGGACCTGCACAGCTCGACGGCGCCTGATGGTGTCGGACTCGGCCCATAGCGATCGATTCCCGGGCAAGTGCCGATAGCTGGCGCGTCAGGGCTCGCACGCTTGCCGCCATTGCCAAGCGACTTCCATGGCCTGGCGATTCTCCGCAACGTCGTGGACCCGAAAGATCCGTGCCCCGGCCATGACCCCCAGCGCGGTGACGGCGCAGGTGGCAGCCACCAGTTGCCGGGGTTCCCGGGTCGGCAGTTTGTGACCGAGGAACGCTTTACGGCTGACGCCCAACAACAGCGGACATTGCAATTGCGTCAAACGTTCCAACCCAGCCAGTAGTGCGACGTTGTGCTCCCTGGTTTTGCCGAAGCCGATACCGGGATCGACGATCAGTTGCTCACGGGAGATTCCGACGGCCACAGCGGCTGCGATACGTTCGGCAAGAAACTCCCGCACCTCTTCGACCACGTCCTGGTAGCGGGGATCGTTCTGCATGGTGGCAGGGCGCCCTTGCATGTGCATCAACACCAAGGGCACGCGCCGGCGGGCCGCCAAGGCCAACATGTCGGTATCGTCACGACCGGCACTGATGTCATTGATGACATCGGCGCCGGCATCCAGGGCGGCTGCCGCCACGTCAGCAGAAGTGGTGTCGATACTGATCTGCACGGCGGGCAGGCGTTGACGCAACTGCGCGATGACTTCTACCACGCGCCGGCGCTGTTCCATCGCGGACACCGGCTGCGATCCCGGGCGGGAGGACTCACCGCCGACATCGATCACCGCAGCGCCTTCCTGCGCCATGCGCACACCTTGCGCCACGGCCGTTTCCAGGCCGGCGAAACGTCCGCCGTCGGAAAAACTGTCCGGCGTCACGTTCAGGATACCCATGATGCACGGACCGCCGCGCGCCAGTTGCACCAGTGACGGGCGACCACCGTCCTGATCAACATCCATATCGACTCACATCTTCACCCGCGGCGTAACACCGTTATGGCTCAATCGAAGCAATACCGCATCTCGATGAATCGGCTGCGGAACTGTCGCACTTGCTCACGCCAGGCGCCTTCCTCCTGGTCGGCTCCCGCGCGCACCATTTCGGCGAGCAGGCCGGCGAGTTCGCCGAAATCGGCCGGCTTCATGCCGTAACGGGTCATTTCCTGGCTGCCCATGCGCACGCCGCTGGCGGCACCGAACCCGAGGTCATCGTAGAACGCCTGGGGATTGGTGATCACGTTGTTGTGCTCGAACAATTCGGCGATGGTCTGGCCGCGCCCGCGGCCGGAACGCAACAACACCTGGTGGGTCTCGGTGAAGCTCATTGCAGGATCGCCTTCCACATGCAGACCGTTGTCATGCAGCGCCGTGGCAAAGGCCTTGGCGTTGGCCAGCACCGCCTGTTGGTATTCGTCCTTGAATTGCAGCATTTCGTAGGTAGCACCCAACAGCCCGAGCAGGGTACCCAGATGATGGTTGCTGACCCGACCCGGAAAGGTACGTGCTTCAACGAAACGCCAGAAGTCTTCGAATACCGAACCGGCGACAATATTGCTGAGAATGACCCCGCGCTGGGGGCCGAAGAAGGTTTTGTGGGTGGAACCGGTGACCACATCGGCGCCTTCCTGAAACGGATCCTGGAAGTGCGGCCCCAACAGTCCGAGCACATGCGCGCCGTCATACATGATCAACGGCCGCTCCGGATTGTCGCGCCCGTATTCGGCAAAAATGAAATCGGCGATTTCGCGCACCGGCTCCTTGTGGATGATGACGCTGCGTCCGAATACCAATAGCTCGGGACGCAGCTGGCGAATCATTTCCTTGGTCTGATCGACGTCGATCTGGTAAGGGTTGGCCTTGCGGAACGGAAAATAGGCCACCGAAGGGCGCCCAGTCTCGTGATCGAGGGCGACGTAATTCTTCAGCGAGCCGAGCACCTGGGCACTCAAGTGACCGCCCTTGTTCAGATCGTGGACGATCACCGGGCCCAGCAGCCGCGGCTGCTCGCCGCGGCGGTAGCGGTTCTTGTATTGCTTCAGGGCGTCGAACACGGTGGCGTTGGCCATCTGCCCGCTGATCACGCGCGGCTCCACCGTACTGCAGCCGAAGAAGCCGCGCAGTGCCGCCTTCAGATCTTCCTCTCGGTCCATGATGTACTGCGTGCCCCGGTAGAAACGCAGATCTGGCGAATCCGGCCCCAGCGCCGCCAGATGCTTGTGTTCGTTGTAGCGCCCGGCCGGATCGGCCGCGCACAAGCGCTCCACGAAAACGGATGGTGTTTGTTCCGAGGGAATCAGGTTCACGCATTCCGTGCGCCGCCAACGGGTGTTGTCCTGGGCGCTGGCGCGCAGTTGCTGCGCCCGCTGCGCCGCGTCGCCAGGGGCGATGCGATGCCCTTCCGGGGGCGCCTTGAACCCGACATAGGGGCGCGCATAGGGCGCGGTGATGAGGAGGTTCTTTTCCACCAGCTCGGCGTCGAAGGCCTCGCCGCGGTCCGGCCGGATCGATATGGTCACGGGCAAATCGGGCCGGTAGCGGATGGTGGCATCCAGGAGCGCCAAGCCGATCGGCCGCAGATGATGTTCGTCGGACGGGACAGCGGTGATGTCCTCACGATAGAAGCGCGGGTAGGGCACGGTGGTGCCGGACGTCAGGAAGCCGATCCGGGTGTGGTGTGCCTCAGCGGCGAAACCCGCGCGCAGCGGCTTGCGGCTGCCAAACACCGCCACCGGCTGCACCATGCGTTTGAGAATGCGCTGCTCGGGCGGCAAATTCAGCTCGCCCCGCTTCCACAGCAGGAACTCCTGGCGCTGGGGCTCGATGGTGTCCTGGCCGATGTAGGGCGTAGCCTGGGGCGGGCGCACCGCCAGGCGGGCAATGGCATTTGCGAACAGCGGAATCTCGTTACCGTCGGGATCGGTGCCGAGTTCATGACCGTACAACGGCAAACCTGCCTCCAGACGCAAAGAGTCCCGTGCCCCCAGACCGGCCGGGATCGCGCCTTTGTCCACCAGCTGCTGCCACAGCTCGACTACGAATTGCCGCGGCGGGAACAGCTCGAAACAAACGGCTTCTCCGGTATAGCCGGTGCGCGCCACCACCACGTCGTGACCGCCGATGCGCACCGTGCTGAGATAATTGCGCTTGTTCTCCGGCAGTGCGCTGGCATCGACCAACTGCTCCAACACATCCGCCGACGCCGGGCCTTGCAGGGAAATCATCGCCAGCTCTTCGCTGACATCTTCCATCTGTACGTTGCCGCGTTTGTGTTCCTGCAGCCACTGCCAATCCTTTTCGCGGTTGGAGGCGTTGACCACCAGCAGGAAGTCACGATCGGCGAGTTTGTACAAGTACGCATCGTCCACGGCGCCGCCGGTGGGCGTGGCGATGAAGGTGTACTGCGCCTGTCCGGCTTCCAGGGCACGGGCGTTGTTGGTGAGCGTATGCAGCAAGAACGCATCGGCCTGCTCACCGGTGACCCGGAAGCGGCCCATGTGGCTGACATCGAACAGACCCGATTGCCGGCGCGTCGCCAGATGTTCCTGGATGATGCCGCTCTTGTATTGCACCGGCATGTCCCAGCCGCCGAACGGTACCATGCGCGCGCCCTGTTGCACGTGCCAGGCATGCAGCGCGGTGGTCCGCAATTGGAGTTCGTCTTCTCTGGTCGCCATGTCTTCGAATTCCTGCGTGTTTTCCGAGCTGGTCATAGTGTCGCGGCCGAATGGCCGGGTCAATCCGCGGCGCCATCACGCCTGCATGGGCTCGCCGCCTCGGGGGACGAACGAGGCAAACCATTGACCGCAGTTTTTGGGCGCATTTGGGTCGAAATAGAGCGTCCGCAGCTTCAAGCCCCCGGCAGCCCCGAGCAGCGGCCCCGACGCGAGGGTATGGAAATGGTCACCGCCCACGATCTGATGGGTCATGGTGAGATACAGCCGCGACAACACCCGGTCGCGGAGTACGCTCTGCAGCATGGTCGGGCCGGTCAACAAATACAGACGTTCGTAACCGAGATCTCCTACCGCACGCACCATGGCCGCGCCTTCGACAAAATTGCCGTCACCGGTGACGATGACAGGATAGCCGCGTTTTTCCCAGGCTTTTCGCCGCTCCGAAGATGCCGCGGCGGTGGTGAGAATGAATACCGGCTGGCTGTGGGCATGCAAGGACGGCGGCAGGGTAAACTCGAGGCTGGTGCTGGCGATGGCAACCGCCGGTTGCCTATCTAAACCGTGCTGCGCGCGCCAGGCGCCGATGTCGCGGCTTTGCTCCGAGACGCCGACCTGGAGAATGTCATCCAACTTGCCGGCCGCCAGCGCCCGCAGATAGCCGCCATGGGTGATCAGGCAGGTGGCGTGGGCCTGGAGTTCCTGGAACAAGCGCCAGTCGGCGCTGCTCGCTGCTTCGTCCAGGGTGAACGACTCAGCGCGCTCCGGTTCGATGACGGCAATCCTGCCGTCGAGACTGGAGACAAAGTTGGCATAAACGAAGGGCTTTCGCGTCGTGCCCAACTCGCGGATGTCTTCGTCGAGATAAGTCCCGGTCAAGGGTCGCTCGGCGGCGGGTGGATACAGCGTCAGAACCATATTCATCATCGGGTTTGCCCGGCCCCTGCCCGCAGCTACGACACCTGCCGATTGTGAACTGCCCCAGACAGCCGAACAACCGCACTGACCCGCAGTTGCGCCACCCTGTCCATGGCTTAGCCTTTGGCCAACGTCGCCTGAGGCGGCGTCCCGTTCCCGACTGGGTGCGGGCCAGCCCGAATACGGGAGTACACGTTATGAACAAACAAATCATCCTGGGTTTAGCCGCCACGATGTTGTCTGCCGCCGCGCTCGCCGCAGGCACTGACAGCCAGGAGGGCATGCCCGGCGCAGGAATGCATTCCGGCGACAATGCCATGGAGCAACAGCGTGGCATGCACTCGGACAACAACATGCAGCAGGACAATGCCATGGCGCAAAACAGTCGGGCCGGAATTGCCGGCATGCTGAGTTTCGGCGCCATGGATCAGAACGGCGACGGCTCGATCAGTCATGATGAGTTCGAAAAGGCGCTGCGCGATCGCTGGCAGCAGGCCGACAAGGATCAGGACGGCAAGATCAGCGAGTCCGAGTTCAGTGCATTTGAACAACGCGGCGGCATGTCGGTGGATGAAAGCAAGCCTGCCGCCTCCGAGAGCAAAATGGGCGGCGGCAGTGGCAACCCGCCGAATTGAATCAGAGCTGCAGCAGTAACGACTGCTTATCCAGTCTCGCGCTGCCACGCGAGTTGCGCCACCGCCGCGGCGGGGGCGCAGTCGCTGGCTTGGCAGCGCAGACTCTCTGCGGTCACTGCGCAAAGGTCTCCGAATTCTCGGTATTCGCCGCCGACGCGTTGCGCGATGATCCGCGCGAGAAAGCGGCCGACACCTGCGCCGACCCAGGTGAACGGCGGCTCGCAAGGCAGCCGTGAAAGCATTGTTCGGCAGCTGCGCGCAATCTCCGTCGCCTGCGCGTCGGCGAGGAAATGCGCCAGCGCAAGCCACTGTTCGGTAGCAGCACTCGCGGCATCGCGGCCAAGCATGCGCGCCAACCGGCGGGCGCTCGCTTCGACCGTCTTGGCGCCGTTGTCGGCACAGGGGTATTGATCGGCATCGCCGGGCAACTGCCCGGTCAGACGATACACATCTGCGGCGTGCGCGAACTGTTCCGCCATCATCGGCAACCACTTCCCCTCGAACGGTACCCGTCGGGCGAGCGCGAACACCGGCGTGCGCACGACGCCGGTATACACCAGCGAGCCGCTGCACAGGCGCTGAAAATCGTCGTCCCCCACCGCGGCCGCCTGCCCGTCGCCAAACGGCACAATGTCCGTCGTGGTACTGCCGATATCCAGCAATGCGCCGTTGTCCACGGCCGACGCCGCCCATTCGCCACTGGCGAGCCAATTGGCCGACGCCACGGCCTGCGGCTCCAGTGCAGCACGCTCGAGGTCCCAAAAGCCTCTGCGGCCCGCAAATACCAGTGGCGCTCGCGCGCCGAGCGCTTCCCGCAGCAGCTTCAAGATGCTGCGTACGCCATCGGCACGATCCGAAAACAGATCCACCAGTTCACCGGTCATGGTGACCGCGTGCAGCGCTCCCGTATCTTCGAAACGCTGCTGGATTCGGCCGATACCGCGCTGCAGGTGTTCCAAGCCTTGCCATAACGGACAGGGCAACTGGAGGATATCGGATATACGACCGTCGCCGTTCACACGTGCGGCTTTGAGATGGGCGCCGCCGACGTCCCAGCCGATGATGCCCTCAGCCGCCATATGTTTGGGCCAGCGCTACGGTGACCGGCTTGCCGGATACGGGCACCTGCGCACGCGCGCCGGCCGGAAGCAACAGGTCCAGCACCAGACCCGCGGCGTTGACGCCAAGGGACCGGCTCAGGCCGGCGTAAGAGGTGGTCAAGCGCGGATTGATCTCCAGCAATTGCGGCCCTGCTTCCGCAAGCACGAAGTCGACGCCGACATATCCCCACAGACCCGGAATCGCCCGCGCAATCTCCTGTGCCAGGGCGTCCGCGTCGAAGTCGAGCCCGTTTACGATGCAACCGGCTAAATGAAACGCATCCTGCCGCAACTCGATCTGCTGGCGGTTGCAAGCCAACAGGGTGGCGCGTTCCTCTGCCAGCAACAGGGACAAACTGGCGTGGACGCCCTCGACGTAGGCTTGCACGATCACACCGTCCGGGTTCGGCGCCGCCGTCACCCGGTTGCGCAGCTCCGCCTCGTCCCGCACCAGGTAGGTGTCTTCGCAACCGGCGCCGTCGTTCGGTTTCACTACCCAGGGCATGTCGGGCAGCGCAGCACCGTCCAGTACCGCAGTGCCGCGCACGGTAGGAACCACGGGCATACCGAATTGCGCCAACCTGGTCAGGGTCATGAATTTGTTGGCGGTCAGCTCGACTGCTTCCGGGCGGCTTCCCAGCAAAATCCGATCGCTGCTCAACACCGCTTCGCACAGCCGCTGCAGCTCGCCGGCGGATTCCGGCGCAATAGGCCAAGCGGCATCGCACGCCGCCATTGCCCGGCGTAGTGTCGGCACCAGTTCGCGGCTATGATGAACGGGCCACACGGCAGCGGAAAGCGACGCCTCAGCGAGGCGGCCGTCGCGCATGGTGACGATTTCATGCCCCAGCCCGGCCAGATCACCGACCAGCGCCTGGAGCATCAAATCGCCCTCCTCCGCCAAGGACTCGGGAATCGACCGGCCGAGAAATCCGCCGCCGGTTACATATTCGAAGACAAATATACGCACGTGCACACCTTGGACATTATTCCGGTACTCGATTTGATGCACGGCCAGGTGGTCCATGCCCGCGCCGGCAATCGCAATCAATATGCACCGTTGCAATCGAAGCTGGCGCCTGACAGCGCGCCTGCAACTGTATTACACGGGCTGCTGGCGCTCCATCCGTTCACCCGGATCTATATCGCCGATCTCGACGCGATCCGTGGCACCGGCGATAATGCCAATGTGGTCATTGCGCTGCAGTGCGCTTTCCCACACCTGGAATTCTGGCTCGACGCCGGAGGTCGAGCCGCGGTCGACGGGCACGCTGACAGCTTTGCACAAGGCGCCCGAGCGGTGATCGGCAGCGAATCTCTGCCCGGGCACTGGCAGCCGACCGGATTCACGCGCTGGCACTCCGACGTCGTATTGTCCCTGGATTTCAAGGGGTCTCGATTCCTGGGACCGCCATCGTTGTGGCGCCAGCACAGTTGCTGGCCGCGAGACCTCATATTGATGACACTCTCCCACGTCGGCATGCAACAGGGCCCCGCATGGCAACAGCTGGCGCACGTGCGCAGCCGAGCCCCGGACTGCAATATTTACGCCGCCGGCGGCGTGCGCGACCGCAGCGACCTGGAGCGCCTGCGGGAGATGGGCATTGCCGGTGCGTTATTGGCCTCAAGCCTGCACAACGGCGCCGTTGGCGGGTCCGATTTGGCTGTTTGCTGCTGATCCCGCCGCATCCGATCCCACGATTGCGCACCGGGTGCGCCGACAACGCTACAATGTGTCACACTGCACCTGAAAATCTATCCGCTGCGGTCGTCTGAATGCCCGGTTTCCCTGCGCACTCGAAGCGAGGCCGCTGTGCATATGCCTGGCACGATGCCTGCTTAATCTGAACACTTGACGTATTGCTGCACACGCCACGGAATCGTTCATGACAAACTCCAACGAAGACCGCGACCGGCAGCGCCTGACCTGTCCGTTCTGCAGCTTGCTGTGCGACGATCTGCGCGCCGAGCAGATCGAGGACCCTGCCAGTCTGCCCTGCGCGTTGGCACGCGAACGCTACACAAATGTCCTGGCGGAAACCGCGGGCGATGCATACGTCAACGGCAGCCCGGTAGAACCGCAGGCGGCCATCGAGGCGGCTTCCATATTGTTGCGGGGCGCAAGCCGGCCGCTGTTCGGCGGCAGCAGCGGCGACGTCGCCGCCATGCGCGCCTTGCTCGACCTGGCGGAAACCACCGGCGGCATCGTCGATCACCTGCACGCCCCCGCGATGCTTCGCAATTTACATGTGTTCCAGAGCAACGGGTGGATGAGTGCGAATTTCGGCGAGCTCAAACAGCGCGCGGATCTGGTGGTGGTGCTCGACAGCGGTCTGTTCGCGCGCCATCCGCGCTTGATCGAGCGCTTTATCGCGCCGGCTGCGTCCTTGCATGAAGGTTCGCAACGCCCGCCCCAGGTCGTCACCATCGGTGGACCGGCCATGGACTTACCGGAATCGATCGCGGCGCAACACGTCGACATCGAACTGGAAAATCTCGACGAAATGCTGAATGTCCTGCGCTGCCTGCTGCACGAGCGTCCCCTGGAGCGCAGCGCCATCGCATCAGCGACCATTGAACGCCTACGGCCGCTGCTGGCGTGCATGCGTGAAGCGCACTACGGCGTGGTGATGTGGTCGGCCCAGTCGTTCGATTTCGAACACGCCGACCTGACCGTACATGCGGCAGTGGAACTGGTTGCAGAGCTCAATCAGCACACCCGCTTTGCCTGCCTGCCGCTGCTCGCCGGCGATGGCGCCGCAACGCTGCAGCAGGTCGCGGGATGGAAATGCGGTTTTCCGGTACGCATCGGTTTCGATTACGGCGGACCGGTCTACGACCCTTATCATCACGATCCAGCGCGATTGCTCGCCAACGGCGAGGCGGACCTATTGTTTTGGCTATCCAGCTTTCATGACGCCGCGCCGCCGCAATGCGATCTGCCGACAGTGGTACTCGGCCGTCCGCAATCGGCAAACGCCGAAACGGTCGATGTGTTCATTCCCGTGGGGATACCCGCTATCGACCACGATGCCTATTTGTTCCGCGGCGACGGTAACACGGTGATTCCGGCGCAACGGGTTCGCGACATCAAGCTGGATGACGCCGCGAGGGTGTTGCGCGCCATCCTCCATGAGCGCACCGACACATCGGAGGTTGTGGGCTGATGCTGACCTGTCTCAAAGGCGGCCGCTTGTACGATCCGACTCAATCTTGGGACGGGCGCACCGGCGATCTTTATGTGCAGGACGGCAAGATCGTCGCGCCGCCGGCCAACGCCGCGATCGACCGCACGTACGATGTCAGCGGAAAAGTGGTCATGGCCGGGGCCATCGATATTCACAGCCATATCGCCGGCGGCAACGTCAACACCGCCCGCCTCCTACTGCCGGAACAGCACCGTGCGCACATGGCCAAACGGCTGGCGCTGCCGTTCGCCAACGCCCGCTGGTCGACCCACGAGACCGGCTACCGTTACGCCCGCATGGGCTTCACTACCGTGGTGGAACCGGCGGTGCTCCCGGTCAATGCCGCGCAAGCCCACTTGGAAATGGCCGACATTCCCATCATCGACAAGGCCGGGCTGACCATTCTCGGCAACGACGATTTTCTGTTGCAGGCGCTGCGCGATCGCAAACCGCAGGCCTACATCAACGATTACGTCGCCTGGTCGCTGCATGCCACCCAGGGCCTGGGCATCAAAGTGATCAACGCAGGCGGTGCAGCGGCCTTCAAGGAAGGCGTGCTGCACATGGATCTCGACGACGAGGTGCCGGAATACGGCGTCAGTTCGCGGCACATCGTGCAGCACCTGCAGCGCGCGGTGCATCAACTCGGCGTGCCGCATCCGCTGCACGTGCATTGCAACAATCTCGGCATGCCGGGCAATGTGCAAACTGCGCTGCGTACCATCCAAGCCGCCGAGGGCCTGCCGATGCATCTGGCCCATCTGCAATTCTACGGCTACGGCGATGAAGGCAAGCGCGGCTTTTCCTCCGGTTCGGCGCTGCTGGCCCAGGCCATTGCCCGCAATCCGAACATCACAGTCGACGTCGGCCAGGTCATGTTCGGCCAAACCGTTACCGTGTCCGGCGACGTGATCCGCCAATACAACGGACGCAAAACCGCGTCGCCGCGCAAATGGGCGACCTGGGAAGCGGAAGACGGCGCCGGCGGCATCGTGCCATTCCGATACAAGGAAAGCAGTTACGTCAACACGCTGCAATGGGCCATCGGTCTGGAACTGTTCCTGCTGGTGGACGATCCGTGGCGGGTGTTCTTTACCACGGATCATCCCAACGGCGCGCCGTTCACCAGTTATCCGTATCTGTTTCACCTGCTGATGGACCGCGAATTGCGCGCGGCATGGAGCGAGCGTTTACATCCGAAGGCCATTGCGGCAAGCCTGCTCAAGGATATCGACCGGGAATATTCGCTCTACGAAATCGCGATCATGACCCGTGCCGCGCCGGCGCGGCTGCTCGGCCTCGGCGACCGCGGTCATCTCGCACCCGGCGGCGTCGCCGATATCGCCGTTTATGACGATATTTCCGACCGCGCATCCATGTTCGCTAAGGCCGCATTGTTGTTCAAAGACGGCGAGTTGGTGGTGCGCGACGGCGAAATCGTGCATGTCCCTAAGGGCAAGACCCAAGTGGTGCGGCCGCAGTTCGACCGCGCCATTCAGTCTGGGGTACACAAACATTTCCAGCGTTACTACAGCCTCGAACTGCAACATTTCATGCTCAGCGATATGCAGATGAGCGAGCTGATCGGCAGCGATACCCGTGTGCATCCGGCTGCGGAGCGCAGCGCGTGATCATCAACGGTGTCAGCATCGACGACACTTTCGCCGAAGCCTTCGATATGGCGGCGACGAGGCTGATCGTCACCGCCATCGACCGCACTTGGGCGAACCATGCCGCGGCGGCGTTCACAGGATTCGCGACCTCGGTGATCGGCTGCAACGCCGAAGCCGGGGTCGAGCGCCAGCTCGATGCCGCAGAAACGCCGGACGGACGCCCGGGCGTGTCCATTTTGGTGTTCGCCATGGGCGGCGATCCGTTGGCGGCACAAGTGGAAAAACGCACCGGCCAATGCTTGCTCACCGCGCCCACTTCAGCGGTGTTCGCCGGCCTCGAGGGCAAACCGGTCAACCTGGGCAAGAATCTGCGCTTCTTCGGCGACGGCTTTCAGATCTCGAAGGTCATCGCCGGGCGGCGGTACTGGCGAATTCCGGTCATGGACGGTGAATTTCTCTGCGAAGAAACCACCGGCCGCGTCAAAGCCGTAGGCGGCGGCAACTTTCTGGTGCTGGCGCGCGATACCGAAGCGGCGTTGCGGGCCTGCGAAGCGGCGATCGAACGCATGAACCAGGTGGCCAACGTCATCATGCCGTTTCCCGGCGGCGTCGTGCGCTCGGGTTCGAAAGTCGGCTCGAAGTACGCCGCCTTGATCGCCTCCACCAACGACGCTTTTTGTCCGACCCTGCGGGGCTTGACATCATCCGCGCTGGGCCCGGACGTCGGCGGCGTGCTGGAAATCGTCATCAACGGCCTGAGTGCCGATGATGTGCGTAACGCCATGGGCGCCGGCATGAAAGCGGCCTGCGAATACGGAGCCGAGCGCGGCATTGTTCGAATCAGCGCCGGCAACTACGGCGGCAAGCTGGGCCGCCATCACTTCCACCTACGGGAAATCATGCAATGAGCGTTGTGCGCCTGCGCTTGCTGCGCCAGCCTTCGGTCCGCATCGACATGGCGAAGCTGCTACCGGCGCGCCTGGACGCGCTGTCCGTGGACCAGATCGCGGCGTTGGAATTGCGCTGTGGCAATCGGCTGCAGACACTGTCGGCGTGGTTCGAAATCGAACGCGACGACCGGGGTGACGCCGACCTCCAAGTGATCGAAATACACGAAAGTCTGCATTGGCTGCACGGCGTCGGGTCGGCCATGGCAGGCGGGTGCATCGAAATTTACGGCGATACCGGCTCGTTCCTGGGCGAGGGAATGCAGGCGGGCGGCATTACCGCACACGGCAGTTGCGGGGCTTATGCCGGCAGCGCCATGAGAGGTGGCGAACTGCGCATCGAAGGCGACGCCGGCGACCTGCTCGGTGCGCCAAGAGAAGGGGGACGCACCGGCATGACAGGCGGAACCGTAGTGGTCAACGGCAACGCCGGCGACCGTGTCGGCGAACAAATGCGCCGCGGCACTGTGCTGATCGGCGGCAATTGCGGACGCAGCTGTGGCGCACGCATGATCGCCGGAACGGTTGTCGTGCGCGGCTCGGCCGGCTCCGGTGCAGGCCGCGGCATGCGCCGTGGCTCCTTGCTGCTGGGGGCACCGCCGCCGGACCTGCCGGTTACGTTTGTCGATGGGGGCGTGTCGTCCCTTGGCTTTCTTGCTTTGCTCGAACGGGAGCTTGCCGCACTGGAACACCATTCCGTGCCGTTGGACAGGTCCCTGGTCCGACGCTGGCTGGGCGATCGCGCCAATGGCGGCCTGGGCGAAATCATCGCCCCTGCCTGAACACTGCACTCGGGCGGCGGCCTCCACTTCTATTCCCCATGTCATCCGTGTGTCGTGGCGAAACGATCGTGTGCGCCTAGACACAAAAGTTAAGTAAATCAGTCATATATATACCCTGATCTAATTCCGATAAATCAAAGGGTTAAATAGTCTGATAAACCGTGGCACTACTATTGCTCTATCAGCTCGCGAGCATCCGGGATTTTCCCCAACAGCGAGGTGAACCGCCATGGCACGCAACGAATCCGAATGGACCCAACGTCCGAAGAAACTTCCGCCGACCCATTACGCCGATCCGGCGATCTATTCTGACCCGCAGATTTTCGAAGAAGAGCGCGAGAAGATCTTTGCCAAAACCTGGTGGCTCGCCGTGCACGAAAGTGAACTGCCCAACGCTTACGATTATCGCACCTACCAGCACCCGGCCGGGCGCGAGTTGATCCTGGTGCGCGGCGAGGACTTGAAAATCCGCGCCTTCTACAACATCTGTCCGCACCGGGGCAATCTGCTGGTGTACGAACCGTCCGGCAACGCCAAGCGCATCGTCTGCATCTTCCACCAGTGGGCCTTCAACGGTAAAGGCGAGTGCATCGACATTCCGCGCGGCAAAGCCGGTTATCAGGACCGGGTGTGCGAGAGCGATGTCGCCTTGAAAGAGGTCAAGTCCGAAATCGGCTACGGCGGCTTCGTATGGGTGAACGTCGACGACAACTGCGGCCCGCTGTCCGAGCACATCGGCCAAGCCCTGGACTACATGATGCCGGAGCTGGAAGCCGAACCACTGCAGGTGATGTGGTACTACCAGGCACATCTGAAGACCAACTTCAAGTTGATCCACGACACCAACAGCGAGTTCTACCACGACTATCTGCACTACCATAACCGCATCACCGGCATGATGAAGCCGGAGTCCGGTTATTTTAAGCGCAAGTACGAGGCATTCCCCAACGGTCACGCGTCGGTCGGCTCGATGAACGTGGACTACGGCGCCTACAAGGGCGGCGGCCACTCGACACTCGGCTGGCCGAAACTGCCCACCAACGGCTGGAAGCTGGTGGATCTGTTCCCCTGCATCACCTACAACCTGCGCACCTCCGTGCTGCGGATCGACAGCTACATTCCCATCGGACCGAAAGAAGTGATCCTCGAGTTCCGGACCCTCGGATTGAAGAGCGATACGCCGGAGATTCGCCGCCAGCGCGAGAAGGATGCCGCCACCATCTGGAGCCCGTTCGGCCGCAATCTTCACGAGGACTTGCTGGCTTCCTCCGGTCAGGGCATCGCCATGACCGAGCACTCCGATCCGATGTACGTGCTGCAGGCGCGCGAGGAAGACAACACCATCCACGACGAGATCGGCATGCGCCATTACCTTGCCGAATGGAGCAAACGCATGGGCCGCAGCTCAGCGGACCCTTACGCCCTTGAAGCGAAGACCAAGAGCGCTTGAATGTCGCTACGCTCCGATCCGATCGCGGGCCGGAGCGTCAGACGACTGCCATCATTTTGAGGAGAACGAACCATGACTTCCGATCGTAGTGCCATCGAAGAACTGATCTACTCGTCATGCATGGCGCTGGACGAGAATGATTACGCATCCTACATGAACCTATGCAGCCCGCAGTTCACCTACCGGCTCAGCGCTTTCAGCCCGGAGGTAAAGCAGGACATGACCTGGCTGGACCACGACCGTGCCGAATTGCAGGAATTGTTCGATACCTTGCCCAAACACAACAGCGACCGCAGTCCATTGACTCGCAATGCAGTGGTGTACAAGGTCAAGGTCGACGCAGGTCAGAAGAAGGCCGACGTCGTCACCGCAGTCCAGATCTTCAAAACCGCCCTGAACGGCGGCAAATCGGAACTGTTCGCGGTGGGCAAGTACATCGATGAAGTTTCATTGGACGGCGATGAACCAGTGCTGACAAGCCGCCAGGTCAAGCTCGACACCCGCGACCTGGGCTGGGGCTATCACGTGCCATTTTGATCAACT
Source organism: uncultured Gammaproteobacteria bacterium (assembly GCA_963849825.1). Taxonomy (GTDB): domain Bacteria; phylum Pseudomonadota; class Gammaproteobacteria; order JASBUN01; family JASBUN01; genus CAVXJN01. The sequence continues at coordinate 754,847 of CAWKIK010000003.1, forward strand.
ATCGGCACGGTGTGCGCCGAACAGCGCCCACCGTGCCATTGTGGCGGCAGATGCCAGCAGTCGCACTACTCTTCTCCATCATGCCTGTTCCAGTACATCCGGCGGACACCGTCCACGAAACTCCCGTTTCGTAGTTAACGCCACTGTACCGGTTGCACGACGCGTACATACGCTGCGATTTGAATGTCGGGCTGCTACCGGGGACGACGATCGCGCGTCGCTGTTGTCGGCGCCACTACCTCGAACGACGCCTACTGGAGCGCACGCTGGATCATGCCAGGAACGTGGCGCCAATTGCTTTGCTGTGCTATGAGTCCTGCTTACACGTCGTAACCCATCGCGAGTCTCGACGCAGCGATGAATGACTCCGAATACGCATTGGTCTCTTTTTTTCAGTCAGTGGCCCTGAAGGATGAAGCGCTGCTGGCGACACTGGGTGCCAACCCGCGCTTCGAGCTCGAGCAAGAATACTGGTCGTTCACCATCCCCGATCTGTACTTCCATTTACGCGACCGCGGCGCGACCTGCGCACAGCTCGAGTACAATCATTTTCGCAAGCTGCTTTTTTCATCCCCGATCAATCGAATGATGAAGACGATAGGTGCTGAGATCACGATTTGCGACAATCGCGATAACGTCGACCGCTCACGTTATGCGCTGATATGGCACACCACCACATAACGTTGGCCCACACCGCTTGGGCAACCGCTTGTCACAGCCGATCAGCGCACGCTCGAACGACCGGAGCTCAACGAGTCCACGCGCCTGCTTGCGGCAGGAAATCGCGACGGCCGTGCATATCGTTGGGCCGCGCGAAGTTCAGCCGCCGCGTCGGTGCAATTCGCGCATGCGTTCGCTCAAATGTTCGCCGAGCAGCGATACCATGCGAATGCCTTCCTGCGTGCCGGGCTGCCGCGCCAGATGCAGCATCCCGCCCACACCGCCTTTGGCCGGCGGCGCAGCCGCGAGATCCCGGCTGGTGTCGCCAAGCGCGTCGGCGAGGCCCATGAGCAAGTATTGGCAATCGGGACGGTCGAGCACTTGCAACAATCGCATCAGTCCTTCGTTGCGCGTGAGACGATCGAGTAAGGTGATGCCTTCGCTCGCGGTGCGGGCGATTCTGGCCACCATCTCGTCGGACATGGCGTCTTTGGCCGAGGCAAGAAAATTCACCATTTCGACGATCTCGCGAACCGCTCCTTCGTCCATATTCGGCGGAACTTGCGGCGTATTCTCGGCATCATTCTTCATCGGTGAGACCTTTTGCGTTTCATTTGCCATTCCCGTGATCTCTCCTCAGAGCAAGCCGCGCACGGTCGACCAGTACATCTGGTTGTATGCGACTTTGAACCAGTGGATCGCCTTGGACGGTGGTTTCAAATCCGGCAGGTTGACGTAGTCAAAGGCATTGTAGGTGGCTCGATCGTAGCCCGCCTCAATGAAGCAATACACCTTGCCGTCGTATTCGCGCACTTGCGTGCCGGTCTTGATCATGGAAGCGAGGTTCTCGGCGACCACTTCGGCCTCATAGTGGGCCGCCGACCCGGTTTTGCTCACAGGGACGTTGGTCGCATCACCGATGGCGTAGACGTTGTCGTATCCGTCAACGGTCAGCTTGAAACGATCCGTGGGAATCCAACCGCCCTGCCCCAGATTATTGGCGTCGGCGATTTCGGCGCCTCGATGGGGCGGAATGGCGATCAGCAGATCGTATTGAAGCTCGGTTCCCTCTTCGCTGTAGATGATTTTTTTGACCGGGTCAACCTCGCGGAGATTGAACAAAGTTTCATATTCGATGCCGGCCTTATCGAACTCAGGCGTGGCCCAGACCGCGACGTTGCGGGTGGCGTGGACGGCATTGACCGGGTAGTGATAGCGCAACCGGACCTTGTCGCGAATGCCGCGTGCCTTGAAGAAATCATGCATCATGAACATAGCCTCCACTGGCGCCACGGGACACTTGTGCGGTATGGACACGGTCATGGCAACGGTGCCGCCCTGGAACTCCATGAGGCGCTTGTGCATGCGCACGGCGCTTTCCTCGGTAAAGAATGTTTCCGATCCTTCAGCCAGACCCGGTATTTCCTCCGGCACGATGCGCGCGCCGGTCGCGATGATCAGATAGTCGTAGTCGTAATTTTTGCCGCTTTTTGTTTTGACCCGATTTCGATCGAAGTGAAATTCCGTAACCGGGTCCACATGGAAGTCCACGCATGGCTCGAGCATGCTGGCCTGATCGCGATAGAGCTGATCGGGGGTCATCTGACCGAAGGCGACATAAAGCAACCCCGGTTGGTACATGTGACGATCGGACGCCGAAAGCATAGCGATGTGGACCTTCCGCGCGCGTATTTCTGTGGCGAGCCGGCGGGCTAGATTATTGGCCAGAATCGTGCCACCCGTACCGCCACCAACAACTAGAATTCTCATTGCAGTCTCCTGATCCGAAATGCCCGGCTCGCCGCGAACGGCGAGGCATGCCTGCGCCGCAGACCGATTATTATTTTGCCTTTCGCACTTTGATGTGCCAGACGTTGTCGACCTGCTCGCTGCTCACGATCTCGTGCCCGACTTTGTTCACCCAAGCGGGCACGTCCTCGGCAGTCCCTTCATCGGTTGAAAGCAGTTCCAAAGTATCGCCCACGCTGGCGTGCTTCATGTGACTGATCAATTCCATCAGCGGCCCTGGACAGAATGTATTCCGTGCATCGATGATCTTGCTGTCGCTCATATTTCATAACTCCTGCCGCATTCAAAAGGTGAGCAGCTGCCCGCCTTCAGCATCACTTAGAAAACGCGTAAGTCCGGTGGGCGGCCCCAGCTCGGGTGCCAAATCTCCCCGGGTGATCTTCAACAAATCGATCGCCATCGAGCACGGAAGGAGTTTCGCACCGCCCAGTTCTGCGGCTTGCTGAAACAACTGCATGAACGGTGGAACCCCTTTTTGCTCGAGCAGCGGGCCGAACGCGCCTTCCGCAGGCCCGTCGCCGGAGTGCCCTTTCACGAAATAGTTCAACGCATTCATGGAAAAGAACACCGATACCTCTGCGCCGGTCGCTGCCGCAACGGAAGCAACCATTGCCGCCATCTGCAGCTTTTCCCGGGTTTCAGAAACGCAAATGATGCTCAGTTGTGCCATGGGTAGAAACCGGCCTCGTTCCAAAAGACTAGCGTACTGAACGGCGAAAAGACGGCGGCTCTTCGCATCCAGGACAGATTCACACACCGACCGTGCAGCACGGCCGTTGCCGATGATGCGATCAGTGGCACGGGAACCCTTGCGAATGTCGCATATCGTGGGCGGCGTTATGCACTGCCGGCGACTGCGCGAATGCCGCACCGTACAGCACCACCATTCCGAGAATCGCGGCAGCGACCAATTGAAGCGGTTTCGGGATTCGCGCAGATACGGTGTGCGCACGGACGGCTGAAGCGGTGTTTTGCATGATAGTCTCTCCTAGCTCCTGTGGGTCAAAGCCGCGCTGGACATGGCGGAGGTCGCGGAATGTGCAACGACCCGTTTGACAGCCCACGCTGAGCCCAATCCCAGCGCGAGCCAAAGTACGGCGTTGGCGACGGAGGTCGCGCCGATGAACCGATGGGCGAGATCGGCGAGCTCGGCGGCGACTTCGGGCGACTGACCGGTGAACGGTTCCACAGCCGGCTGCGGCGCGCCCACCAAATGCGGCACCAGCAGCAGCGCCAGCGCCATCCAGCGCCACGGCGATTTGCCGAAAGCGGCACCGGCCAGACCGGCGGCGGTACACAGCACGGTCAACAGCCACCAGCCTTGGCGCGCGTCCAATGGTGCTGCGGCAGCGCCGGGAATCTCCGGAGGCAGGCCGAGTGTCGGCGCCAAAAAGAACACCGCGTAGCCCGCTGCACCCCACACCAGACCATGACGCCAGCCGGACCCGCCGGCCGTGCCGTTCTTGCGCGATGCGACCATCGCCGGCAGCAACACTAGCGCCAAGCCGGTCGCGATCAGAACGTTGGCGAGCAGCGTAAAGCCGGTGCGTTGCACGCCTTCGGCAGGTTTCCAAGCATCTGCATCATGCTCATGCGCCTCATGACTGTGCCCCGCGGCCGTATTTGCATGCACGTGCGCAGGCGCCTCAGCCACATCGTCCGCCTCTTGCTCGAAGCGTTCGGCGCTTTTGATTATCGGCACCACCTGCCACGCTTGCACTGTGGTTAGCAGCAGGCCGCATGCAGCACCGACCAGCAGGGCGTACAGCACGACTTGTCGAAATAGCATGGCGGAAACCCCTGGCCTAGTGGCACGGAAAACCTTGGGAGTGGCGCATGTCGTGCGCCGCGTTATGCACCGCCGGTGTCTGTGCGAAGGCGGCACCATATAGAATCACCGTCCCGACCAAAAACGCACCGGCAAGTTGCAGCACTCTGGAAATTCGAATATCGGTAACAGCGATGATAGTGCTCAGACTGTACATGGTTCCTCCTCCTGCTTGTGTGTCGCGAACTGCGCTCGAGCGCGGAAAACAAAATCCTGCTCCAGCATCTGCCTCACGACTCGTGCACCCAGTTCGCACGATTGAGCAAATACACCAGAACGCTGTCGAGGATGTATCCGATCAAACCAATCACGACGATCATCCCCATCAGCTCGTCATAAGCCAGATTTTCGCGCGCGTTCTCCAGGGTGTAGCCGATGCCGGACTTGGTGCCAAAGAACTCCGCGGGGATCAAGACGATCCAGGCCACCCCCAATGCGAGCCGGATGCCGGTGAGCACGTCGTAAGAAACCGCCGGCAGAATGATCTTGGACAACACGTGGTGAGGTTTCGCGCCGAGATTGCGCCCCACCTTGAACCAGGCCGGGTCGATTTTGGCCATGCCGGCGGCGGTGGCAAACATCACCGGCCAAACCGCGCCGATGGTGATCAAGAAGATGATCGCGTGATTCCACTCGGCGAAGGCGATGACCGCAATCGGCTCCCAGGCCAACGGGCTTATCATACGCATCATCTGAAACGGCAAATGCGTGAGATCGCCGAAGAGCTTGCTTCGTCCGATGAAGATACCGGCCGGCACCCCGATCGCGATTGCGAGCAAGATTCCCATACCCAGACGGTAACCACTCGCCCTGAGTCCGGTCTGCAGCGTCCCGTAATGCCACATCGCGGGGATACCGTCGAGGATCGCACGCTGTGGCGCAAAGTCGCCGAAATAGGTCATCGTCGGGTCGCGGGTAATGAACCAGATTCCCAACCACCACAGTGCTAGCAAAATCGCCATGCCAAGGGTGAAGTTGATGACCTTCTTTCCGCCCATGCCAATCCATTCCCTGACGGCAGCCAAGCTGTCGGTACCGGCGGGTTGCATGATGGGAGATACGGTGCTCACAGTTCAGCCTTCCTCGCCAGATGAGATTGATGGACGGAGAACCTGTCCGATTGCAGTGCTCGTGCTCTCCGGCCAGTCTCGCGATAAGCCGGCGCCCGAACCATTTCGTCGATGACCAAACCTGCCGCTCATCTCGCAGTCCTCCGGTGATACCAGCTGTAGCGATTGATGAGCCAGACGAAGATGCTGTCGAGAACAAACCCGATGACGCCAATCGTGAGCACCATCGCAGTGAGATAGCTGTAATCGACGGTCTCGCGCGCGTCTTTGATGGCGTAGCCCAGGCCCGAGGTCACCCCCAACATTTCTGCCGGCACCAGCACGATCCATGCCACGCCAAGCGCCAGGCGCATGCCGCTCAGAACGTCGAATGTGATTGCCGGCAGTATGATGTCCTTGAGGATATGGATCCGCTTGGCGCCAAGGTTGTGCGCGACCTTGTACCAGGCCGGGTCCACCTTCGACAGGCCCGCGGCGGTCGCGTAGATGATCGGCCAAACTGCGGCAATCACGATCAGGTAGATGATCGCCTGGTCCCACTGGGGGAATACGATGACCGCCAAAGGCATCCATGCCAGCGGGCTCACCATACGGATGAACTGGAACGGCGAATGACTGATATCGCGAAACCGTTTGATGCGTCCCATGAGAATGCCCACGGGGATGCCGATCAGAGTCGCAATCAGTAGACCGAAACCCAGCCGCTGCACGAGGCTGGCACGAATCGCCTCCTGGATTCTGCCCTGCTCCCACAACCTCGGGAACGACGTGAGAGTGGGAATGGGCCCGAAATCTCCGAATGCCGCGGTTTGGGGCTGGCTCACCAAGTACCAGGTGCCAAGCTGCCAGACGACCCCCAAAGCCAGCAGACCCAGGAGGCCGAAGGCGAGGTGTCGCGCCCCGCGGGAGCCGATGCGGGCGACTGCAGACATCTCACGCACGCGGGGCGCGACCGTGCTCATATGACCATTACCTCCTCTCGGACGTAGGGGTCGCCGGATTGCGGAACGCTGCGGTCCTTGGTCCAGGCCGGATGCTTCTCGAGCGATTTCTTGACAAAGGTGTAATTGACCAGATCCTTGATGATGAAGTCGGTCTCGAGCTTGTCCAGGAACGACTTGTCACCGGTCACCAACGCCCGCCGCAGCTCGTCGGCGACCACGCGGGTGGCCGACTCGTAAGGCCAACTCTGCATGTTGATCCGGCTCTGGCCCCATTGGATGTGCTTGATGGCATCAGGATTTTTGTAATAGGCCGGGTCGTAGAAGTTCATTGCCCGGTCGACGACTTCCACCGGGAACGGCAGGTAGTTGCCGCCATCGCGAGAAAGCCGGCGGGCGGCCTCATGCCGGTTCTGTGCGATCCATAGCTGGGCCTCGACCACCGAGTCCATGACTGCCTGGGCCCAGTCCGCGCGAGCTGGGTCTTCCGTGTCCGCCTCGTGCATCACCACTACGCAGCACGGGTGGCCTTTCCAAAAGTCGCCAGTGAAACGCAACACTTTGGCACCGGCCTTGAGCTCGCCCAGGGAATTGAACGGCTCGGCGACGATATAGGCATCGATCTTTCTCGACGCGATTGCCGGCGGCATATCCGGCGGCGCCAGGACCAGCAGATTGCACTCGTTGGGCGCGAGCTTCGCGTCCTGCGGACGGATCACCGGCGTGATCCCCGCATCTCTCAAAAAGATCTGCAGAATGAGATTATGGTTGGAGTACCACCACGGCACCGCAACCTGCATGCCGCCGAAGTCCTTGAAGCTCTTGGCGCCGGTATGCCGTCCGACCACGCAGGCCGATCCGTTGGTATGGTCCCAGGCCGTGATCTTGATCGGGAAGCCGCTGTTGTAGCGCATCCACAGCGGAATCGGGTTCAGCAGATGGGCAAGGTTGTGCTTGTGCGCCTGGAACGCCTCCACCAGTGGCGTCCAACCGCGGTGCAGCTCCGGACGTTCGGCATCGAGGCCGTTCTTCTTGTACATTCCCTGGTCGTACGCGATCAGCAACGCTGCCGCATCCGTGATCGGGATGTAACCGACGCGCACCACCTCGTCCTTGGATTTGTCGGCGAACGCTCGCGTCCATGGGAATAAACCGCCTACGCCGGCGAGCGCCCCGGCCTTCAGGAACGTGCGCCGGTCAATGGCGGCGCCGTGATCAATTAGGCCCGGCTGCTCGATACCTGCACCCATTCCCAGGAATGCCCGGATGCCGCTGCGAGGGTCTTTCGGGTCGTAATCCGCCACCATCTTCGGGTCGGGAGCCCCATCCGCAACATCGGGATCTTTCGGGGGCACGCGCAGATCGACGCGCTCGTGAACGTTTGGTTTCTTTGTCTTCATCGGACTCCTCCCGCGGTGACGATCGGTAACTCGCCCGGAACTCCAGGCGTATGGTTGTTTGTCTTATGCCGGGTCCGAGGACTCATGAAAGCTCGGCGCCGAAGCCGACGCCAGCCTCGCCTAGGTCGGGTGACCGGGCTGCGCGGTACCGCCGACGATTCGAGGCTTCGGCACACCCTTGCTTGCCTTGTCCCCAACGGCGACTCGCTCCGCCTGCGCTTCTTCGGAGCCGTTCTTCACGCCGCTGGCGCCCGGGGTGCCTGCGGCCTTGTGAAACGCGGTCATGATGTACGCGCGCATCTGTTGGATCGCAGGATCTTCGCGGTCCCGTGGATCGGGCATGTTCACCTCGATCTCATCGTGAATCTTGCCCGGAGAACCCGCCATCACCAGCGCGCGATCGGCCATGAGCACTGCCTCGTCGATGTCATGGGTGACCATCATCAGATTGATACCGATCTCCTTGGCAATGGAACGCACATCTCGCTGCAGGCTCGCCCGGGTAAATGCGTCCAGCGCCGAGAACGGCTCGTCCAGGAGCAACAATTCGGGCTCCATGACCAGCGAGCGTGCGAGCGCCACCCGCTGTTGCTGTCCACCCGACAGGTCTTGGACGTTGTTGTGGGCGTACTCCTGGAGATCGACGAGCTCCAACACCTCGTCAACACGCGCGCGGATCTTCTTTTCGGGCCAGTTTGCAAAGCGCAGACCGACACCGACGTTCTGCGATACGCGCATCCAGGGAAACAGGTGAGGTGCCTGAAACATCATCACCCAACGGGACGAAGGCCCCTCGACCCGCTTGTCGTCGAAATGAACGGAGCCGCCGGACGGTGTCAACAGACCCGCCACGATGTGCAACAGTGTCGATTTACCGCAGCCGGAGCGGCCAATAATCACCAAAGACTCGCCTGGCTCGGCCTCGATGTTCACTCGGTCGAACGTCAACGGTCCTTTGCCGCTATATCGATGGGTCAAATTGTCGATCTTGATGTTTACGCCGCGAACTGACATTGAATCAATTCCTAATCGGTGAAGGTAGACAAAAACTCGACCGTCCCATTCAGAACATGTCGCACTCTACAACTGCAGCGTCTTTTTCACGGTTCGTACCGAATGCACGATCCGATGGCGACGATCGCGATCTCCTCCTCGCGGCGTTTAACGCGCCGGATCGTGCACCTCTGGCATCAACACAGCGAGGAGGTTGTGAATCGCGATCCACGATCATGCGCCATTAAGTCGCCGGTCGACTTCTTCCATACGGCGCGCAAGCTCAGCCTCGTCAATCAAACCGCGCCGCAGCATGCTGTGCGCCAAGGCCAGAAGTTGCCGCTCGGGGAACGGAACGTCCGCATACAGGTCTTCGGACAGTTCATCCTCTTCCCAACGACGCTCCAGCACCGGTAGTGCACAAGATCCGGCCGCAAGCATGTCGCAGGTCGCTTCGAGGTTGACTTTCCACGGCGGATCCGGATTGGTGACGCCATACTGTGCCGCCAGTTCTTCCCAGACTCTGCCTTTAGTGCGGATCGTCTCTAGCAGCGGGACCGGCCCCGTTTCCAGACCCTGCAGGTCGTAGTGCTTGTCGTTCGTGGTCATGGGCAACTCCTCAATGGCCGTGCTGCACCGGGTGGACCGCAGGGTGCACCGGACGCGTAGCGTTGGCGGTCACGCCTGGTTTGGGCACTGCAACGCCGATCAGGCAGTCCCGCGTAACGATTTCGGCCAGCTGCTCTTCGCTCCAGCCCTCGGTGCCCTCCGGACGTACCGGCAAAACCAGATACCGGGTCTTTTGATTGGAGTCCGCCACCCGGATCTCCACATCCTCCGGAAGCTGGAGACCGAACTCGGATAACACCTGCCGCGGCCATCGAACCAAACGGCGCCGATAGTTCGGCGTGCGGTACCATTCCGGTGACTGACCCAAAATGGGGCGCGGATAACAGGAACACAGGGTGCACACGACTACGTGCTTGAGCTTGGGCGTGTCTTCGAGGACGCGCAGGTTGCAATAATCGCTGGGCGTACCGAACTCGGTCGGCGGGCTGTTGATCCAATCGACGCCCACCTCCAGGCTCGCCTTGACGCCGTCCTTTACCGCCAATTCCTTGTACTTGGGGTCCAGCCACGCCTTGGCCACCAGGCGCGCGGCCGGCGTTGGACCGAGGCTGTGGACGTACTCGGTCCAACGCCGGTGGTCCTCGGCCGAGAAGAGACCTTTCTCGATCGCGAGCTCGCGCACTGCCATTTCAAGCACCTCGAAGTCGCTGACTTCGTCCACCATCGGCGCCGGTTTATGCTCGTCGTTCATCTTGCCACTCCTCTTTAACTGTTCTGTGCGCGCGGCCGCTCACGCCGGCTCGAGCCAACGCTCGGAAAGCTCAGTTTCCAACGTGTCGTTACCATAAACGTCGGAATACTCGGGCCACAGCTCACGCTGTTTGAACACAATGCTGTAGAACCACTCCGGATGATCGGTGTTGTCCCATGCCTCGTCTTCGGCTGCAGGGCTCTCGTACACCAGGGCGGTAATTTCACCGACTGCGCCGCGCGTATAGGTTTGGCACCGGGTATAAAATAAATCCGGCAACTCCTTCACGCGCACCCGATCACCGACTTTGAACCTAGCTTTTCCGGCTTCGCCCTTGAAACACTGTGGGTCACCTATGCCAGTCGCCTTCTTGGCGTGATGAGTTCTATCGTGTTGACTTTGGCTCATAGCGCTTTTGCACCTCGTCGATCTTGTTGATCAGTTCCGTGAGCGTGATGTATTGCTTGTCGACCATGATGCGCGCGGCCGTTAACAGCCAACGGCCGTAATAAGGAAGACCAAGATATTGCGTCTGTCCCACGTCGACGTTCTGGCGGCGACGGCGCTCTTCGGCGTTCCAGACGCCGCGCCACGCCAGACACTCACAGGTGGCGAAGGTATTGAGCTCCCACTGTTCTTCTTCCTTCTCTTCCCACTGGATGGTCACGTCGGGCTCGCCGCCTACGTCGTGAGCGGTGCGCAACAGGGCTCGGTAGTGGGCATGATCGATCGCGTCGGGGAACGGCGCGTGTTGGGGTTGGTGGTAAGCGGGTTGCAGCTGACCGACAATATCGATATGGCGCAACAGCTTCTGTCGGCTGGTCGGTGGCATGTCCTTGACTCCTCCGCGTTGTTTCGGAAATCGAACAAGGTCTTTCGAGTCAAGGTCTGTTAGTTTATTAACACTTCACGATATGGTGAATTGTTAACGCTCCAGATTTATGAACTGTTTGCTTGACTCGTTGAGGTGTAATGTAGGAACCGACCTGAAATTAGTCCAAGACTTTGTTGTTATGAAACCGGTAGGAGTTTCCTATGCAGCACCGCGTGATCTTTCCTCGCTCCCTTCAATACCTACTGGCAATCGCCGAACATCGAAGCTTCACCCGAGCCGCTGAAGCGCTGCACGTTTCCCAGCCGAGTTTGTCCCAGCAGATCAAGCAGCTCGAAGAGTCATTGCAGTCCACGCTGCTGGACCGGTCCGGCCGAACCGTGCGCTTGACTGATGCCGGAGAGATTTACTTAAGTCATGCCCGCCGCGCATGGGGAGAGCTGGACGCAGGCATGCGGGCCATTCATGACGTCGAAGACCTCAGCCGCGGTTCACTTCGCATCGGCTGGAATCCGATCACGGACTATCTCGCCTGCTCGTTGCTGGTCAAGTTCAACAACCTCTATCCTGGCATCACGGTAACGACGTTGGAAATGCCGCAGGACGCTATCGAGGCCGCGGTTGCCGAGGATCGCATCGACGTCGGGATTGCGTTCAGCGAACCCTTTGCCGCCGAGGCAGGCTACAGTGACGTCGAAACCAATCTGTTGTTCGAGGAGTCGCTTTGTCTGGCGGTAGGCAACGCGCACCCGCGCGCCAAGCAGACCGAGGCGATCAGTGCAGCCGAACTTGAGCGCGAATCGCTGGTGGTCCTCAATACGGAGTTCGCCCTGCGCCGGCATCTGGACCGATATTGCACCGAGCAGAGCATTGGCCCACGCATCGCCGTCGAAACCGATTCACTCAGCGTGCTCATAGAAATGATCCAAGTGGGACCGCTTGCCACGGTGCTGCCCTGCAGCATAGTGCGCGAGCAATGCGGACTGCACGCAATCGCCGTCTCTCCTGAGCTACCGCGCAAGGCAATCACGGTGCTCTGCCGCACCGCTGGCTACAAGAGTCCCGCATGCGGCGCCTTTACCGCGCTTGCCGCCCAATGGGCGTCCCGCAGAGCCGAGGAGACGCCGATGAGACGGATGAAACCGTGTCCGCTCTCGGAAGGGTATTGCGAACCGGAGCTAGACTAGCGCGATAGGCAAACACGCCGGTTTCGATTCAAAAAACCGATTTGACACGAGTGGAAAGGCCTGCGATACGAAGTTCATTTTGGCAGATGGAGTATGCGAGATGAATAAAGAAGAAATGACCGATCTCATCGTTGCAGCAAAGAAGGCCAAAGGACTGTCCTGGGAAGCGATCGCCAATAAACTGAACATGGGCACCACTTGGGTCGCGTCGGCGTGCCTGGGTATGAACAGCATGTCCGCGTCGGTGGCCAAGAACCTGTGCGAGATTCTCGAGCTCGACGACCAGGTCAGCACGGCCTTACAGACGTATCCGCACAAGTCATGGGCAAAGGCCATTCCCCAAGATCCGGTGATTTATCGCTTGTACGAAATCGTCGGCGTGTACGGCGATACCATCAAAGAAGTCATACACGAGAAGTTCGGTGACGGCATCATGAGCGCCATCGACTTTTCCATGCACATCGATAAGCAGGAAGACCCGAAGGGCGACCGCGTCGTGATCACTCTGAACGGCAAGTTTCTGCCGTACCGTTCGTGGTAATCCCCGATCGTCTGCTCGCCCGTTCGCCCCGAGGGGCGCTCACCGGAAAATGCGCCCCGGAGCAGCGATCGCCTGCGGCGGGCGCATGTGCTGAAGTTATCGCGAGATTGCCTGCACCATGAACGAAGCACGATGTCGCTGCAGCTATCAAAGTCGACAAATCGACTGGTGACCTGCGCTTGGTGCGCGCTGATTACCGATCGCACGTGTACCAGTGTTGCACGGTTGTGGATATCAAGGCTCTAGCCGCCGCCATCGAGCCGCCCGTAAGCCCATGGGCGGCACGCTGATCATGCGATTCATGGGCGTTGGCAACTCGCACGCCCAAACGCTTGGTAGTTCCGCGGATCGGCGAATATCCAGAGGCGCTCGCTGAGGACGGCGCCAATTCCTGGAACCGCTTCCAACTGGTCCCCGTGGCAGAACGTTTCTGTCATCACGGGATCGAGTTCTTCCCGGTGCGACATCATGCATATCGTTCCGCATACGGCCTCGCGCTGTCGGAAAGCTTTTTGTACACCGGGGATACGCGTCCCATACCGGAAGCGCTTACACATTTTGCCGCTCGTGGCGAGGTCATCTTTCACGACTGCTGCATGGATGGAAGTCCCTCGATACCGGACTCGACGAGTCGGCCGAACACCATACGTCGGATCAGCTCGCACGCATGGTTTTCGATCTTTTCGTATCCTGGTGGACCCAGGCGCCCATCGCTGGGCGTGGATAGCAGGTCGCGGAGCGGTACAACCCGATCCCAGTGGGCGTGTTGCACAGACGCCAGACCGGGTCCCGGCACACGGACACCCCCCACCTCGCTAGCGATGGCAAACAGAGCTGAGGACACGTCCCGCAGACGCGGACCCGGATTCCCACGGCCCGACATCCTCGCGTTTTTCGGCCCGCCATAACCCGCGCCTATGAGCTCGATCGCAATATGCTCTTTGATTATGCTGCGCGCCTGACGCATATTCGTTGGCAATATGGCCACTATATTGCGCAGCGGCCCGCGGGTGGTCTAAATCCCGGAGCGGCACTGGTGACGAGCCGGTCCGGTCACCCGTGGAGTCGAGCTATGCCCGCCCTTCCCGCTTTTCACATGGTCGACGTCTTCGCGGAACAGCCGCTGTCCGGCAACCCGCTGGCGGTCGTCGTCAGCGACGTTTCCTTGTCCGATGCGCGCATGCAGCAGCTTGCCGCGGAAACCAACTTCTCCGAGACCGCCTTTGTTAGTTCGAGCCCGGCCCGCGATGGCGGCTATGCGGTACGGCTGTTCACCCCGGCGCGGGAAATCGCTTTCGCCGGCCACCCCATCCTCGGTGCCGGCTGGGTTGTGCGCCACGCGCTGATCGCCAGGGAGTGCGAATCGGTGCGGTTGAACCTTGCCGTCGGTCAGGTACCGGTGTTCTTTGAGAATTCGGCCGAGAATCCGGACACCACTTGGTTCCTGGCGCCAGTCATGTCGAAACACGCGACGTGCCCGCCTGAACGCATTGCAGCTGCGCTGAACCTGTCGCCCGACGACCTGCGCACGGATCTACCCGTCCAGGTAATCTCGGCCGGCACATCGGCGCTGGTAGTTCCGCTGCGCGACCTTGATGCCCTGAAGCGCAGCATGCTCAACCTCGCGCGATTCTCTGACCTCGCAGCGGAAGGTTTTCCGCCATTGGTTTATCTCTTTTGCAACCAGACGCGTCACGCCCGGAACGATTTTTCCGCGCGATTTTTTTTCGAGGCGCACGGCGTTCGTGAAGACCCGGCGACGGGCAACGGCGCAGCATTTCTGGGTGCATACCTGCTGGAACATCACGCGTTGCCGCGGCTTGACTCCTGGTTGCGGATCGAGCAGGGCCACGAGATCCACCGGCCCTCGCTGGTGTTGCTGCGCGCAAAGTCGAACGCGGGCCAACGTCAGGTGCACGTAGGCGGCCGGGTGATCGCGACGGTGCGCGGCGAATTGGTTTGCGGCTGAAAGTGGCGCAATCGACCCATGGCATGCTCCATTCCCGCGTTCGGTCTGAACCGGCACGGTTGGCTCTGAAGCATTCCGTGTATTCCGTATAGCAAATGCCTATGGACTCGATCACGACAAGGTCTTGGACATGCCCTCTAAATCCACCCAACCTTGGTTTGAGCCGGACAAAGATTCCACATTGGATGATGCCAAGGCGACGATCGATGCGAACTGACGCCCTCCGGCGCCCGACGCTCGAGGACCCGACCCCGGGGAGATCACCGAATGAAACGTAAAGTAGCCGGCACGTACGCGTTCCTGATTCTACTCAACGTGGCATCATGGGCCTGGGCCATCACGGCCTTTCACCATTACCCGACACTGCTCGGAACTGCACTTCTCGCATATACGTTCGGACTGCGGCATGCGTTCGATGTGGATCACATTGCGGCAATCGATACGGTGACGCGTAAATTGATTCAACAGGAAAAATGCTCGGTCGCGGTGGGACTTCATTTTGCGCTCGGACACTCGCTCGTCATGTTCATCGGCACTTTCGCAGTCTTGGCCACCTGGGGTGCCGCAACCGGCGGCGGTGTGTCTCATGAAACAATAGCCGGAGGGCTCATTGAGGGTATCAAGCTACCCGTTCTGAGCACCTGCGTCTCAGCTTCGTTCTTGCTACTGATGGCAGGCGTCAATCTGGTGATCGCGAGATCGACCTACCGAACCTTTCAGCGGGTGCGACACGGCGGCCGCTACGCGGAAGAGGACATGGACATGCTTCTTCGCAAGCGCGGTCTGTTGTCTCGTCTCTTCCGCCCCTTGTTTCGATTGGTCAATAAGAGTTGGCACATGGCATTCATCGGGTTCGTGTTCGGTCTTGGATTCGATACCGCAACCGAGATCAGCCTCCTCGGCATTACTGCAGCTGAGGCTGCCAAGGGGTCGTCCGTGCTAACGATTCTGGTGTTTCCAACGTTGTTCGCGTCAGGCATGCTGCTGATGGACACCACTGATAGCGTATTGATGTCTGGGGCTTATGGCTGGGCATTGCGGAAACCGATCCGGAAACTCTATTACAATATGACCATCACCACCCTGTCGGCGGTCGTAGCATTAGTGATCGGCGGTATCGAAACTGCCGCGGTCATTTCCGAAAAGTTCGATCTGCGGGGCGGCATATGGGATGCGCTGGATTCACTGGGGAGCTATTGGGGCGCCATAGGGATATCCATCGCGGTCCTGTTCGCCATCAGTTGGATCATTTCGAGGCTCCTGTATCGCGCCAAACGCCTCGACCACTTGCCGCTGGGCGCACAAGGTTCACTCGCGCCTGAAAGCTCCCGCTAGGTCGCTGCGGGCATCGCGCGGTGTGCGACATTCAGACGGCTCCGATGATGCAGACCACGGCAACGGCTCACCCCAAAGAAGAAGGGAACCCAAGCCAGGAGTACCTTACCTGGTCGTGCGACGGGCATGAGCTTCGCATCGGCATGGCCCGGTCGGGAACGGGCCCGACCATCATGCTACTGCCGGCGCTCAGTTCGATGTCGACGCGGCGCGAAATGTACCCCCTGCAGGAGAGACTGTCCGGTTCGTTCGCGACTGTGACGATCGATTGGCCGGGCTTCGGCGAAGGAGCCAAGCCCTTCGTAGCCTGGCGGCCGGAGGTCTACGAACGCTTTCTGGATTTTCTGCTCGCACAAGTCGTGCCGAATGCGCACGCAATCATCGCGGCCGGACATGCTGCGGGCTATGTGATCAAGCACTTCGCAGCACGACCTGACGCTTCCGGCCGGCTGGTTCTCCTGTCTCCGACGTGGCGCGGACCGCTTCCCACCATGATGGGCGGCAACCGGCCCGTTTTTCCGAAAATTGCGCGCATGTTCGATTATCCGGTGAGCGGAACGGCGCTCTATCGCTTGAATGTCAATCGCATGACGGTCGCTTTGATGGCTCGCGGTCATGTCTATAGTAATCCGCGGTGGCTCCAGGGTCAGCGGATGAGGGAGAAGATGGTCGTGACGCGCGCGCCTGGCGCGCGCCACGGCTCCGCGCGCTTCGTGACTGGCGCTCTGGATCCTTTCGGCACCAGCGCCGAATATACGCACGCGACCGCGGCAATCCGCATCCCGATACTCAACGTGTTTGCCGAGACCGCGCCGCCGAAGTCCCGCCGGGAAATGGAGGCCATCGCCGCGCTGTCAAACGTAAGCACCGTACGGCTGCCACAGGGCAAGCTCTGCGTGCACGAAGAGTTTCCCGACGACGTCGCGGCGGCGGTGGAAGCGTTTCTGACACCGTGAGAACATCTACCGAGCTAGGTCGGCGCCCGCACCGTTTGGTAGTACGGCGTCTCTCGAATGGGTAAATGCAGCACCGCCGCCAGCAAGCCAAGAACCACAGAAGCGATCCACACCGAATCGTAGGACCCGGTGAGGTCGAATACATAACCACCGACCCAGGCGCCCAGGAATGTGCCCAGTTGATGGCTCAGGAACACGATGCCAAACAACGTCGAAAGATACCGCGCACCGAACATTTGTCCGACCAGTCCGCTCGTCAGCGGCACGGTTCCGAGCCACAGTAAGCCGATCAGGACGGCGAACACCATTGCCGAACTCGGCGTCAACGGAATCAGCAGGAAACCGCCGATCACGACCGAACGAGCCAAGTACAAATAGCTCAGCAGCAAACGACGGCTAAAGCGTCCGCCCAACGCGCCCCACACATAACTGCCGGCGACGTTCGCCAATCCAATCATCGCCAGCGCATAAGCTGCGATTTTTGACGAGATACCCTGGTCGATCAAATACGCGGGCAAATGCGTGGCAATGAACATGACATGAAAACCACACACGAAAAAGCCGGCATTGAGCAACCAGTAGTCGCGGTAGCCTGAGGCGTCCGCGAGCGCGGTGCGCAGCGGCAATTCGTGCGACACCGATACACCGTGCACTCGCGAAGGCGCTCGTAGCGCGCGTGATAGCACCGGTACCAACAATGCTGCGCCGGCAAAAAGCAACAGCGTATACGACCAACCGTAGGCGGCCAGAAGCCGCTGGGTCGTCGGTATCAGAACGAACATGCCAAACGAACCGCCGGCCGTCACCAAACCGAGTGCCATGCTGCGCTCGCGGTCGGGAACCAGGCGGCCTACGGCACCGAGCACGACGGCCCATGTGGTGCCACTTAGGCCAATCCCGATCAGCGCGCCGAGGGTAATTTGCAGTGAAGCAGCATCAGTCGATATCGCGGTCAACGCCAACCCCGCCACGTAGCAGGCACCGCCGATAAACAGCACCCGCCCGGCGCCATATCGGTCGGCCAGCATGCCGGCGAAAGGTTGGCACAGGCCCCAGATCAGATTCTGGAGCGCGATCGCAAAGCCGAATGTCTGCCGGCTCATGCCCAGGGCGTGGGTCATCGGCTCCAGATACAGGCCGAAAGCTTGTCGTATACCCATGGCCAGGGCGGCGATCAGCCCCGCGGCAACCACGATCGACCAGAATCGCAAGCGAGTCATTTGCACTTAGTACCTGCCAAAACGCTGATACTAGATTCAAATGACCCGGTCGGTCACGCGAAGTGTTATCCGGGGTCGATTCTCGCGTCGAATCACACTTCAGGTGCGGCGGCGATGTCGCTCCAAAGTGCCATCCACCATACAACCTTCGTTCCACTCGCAGTCGGCGCAGAACTCCATTCCCGGGCAGCGCCCCTGGCGGCGCATGGCGCAGCCTTGCTCGCGGCCCAGAATCCGGCGCGTCGCGATTGCGCTGAGGGGATTGACGATGGGCATGGCCCAACCATAAGAAATTGCAAACATGGCACTCACCTGCTTTTTGGCTACAGCATTCGGGGTGCCAAGTCGCGCGGCGAGCGTCCTTGATCCATATCAATCGCTACATGAGATAAATCGTCTCGCCCGGCGGCACGCTCGGACCGCCGTAATGGCAGACGTAATCGTGTACGGCTTTCGACGCGGCAACATTGCCGATCGACTGCCACCCGGTCGCCGCAGACGGCTCGGCGGCGGGAGGCGGGTCGCTCTGAATTTGCGCCGATACTCGCCAGCGTCGGCCCGCGCAATCGAACTCCCCGAGCAGCTGTCGCCAATGCCGTTGACTGCCGCGCGGCGCCGTGGGGGGGACGGGGTACTCGATCCTGAACCAGGCGCGCCGGTTCGGACCGTGGCTACTGATGGTGTTGCTGTACACCGCCACCACCCGTGCAGGTTCCACCAGGACGATGTGATCGGGGTTCTCTTGCGGTGGGAGCATTTCCGCACCGAACGCTATCGCCGGCAGCGACAACGTTGTCTGGCAGCAGGCGAACCAGACGGCGGCAGCCCAGGACCGCGTCGACAATCCCCTCGACGCGGCCTTGGGCCGGCAACACGATCCGCCTATTTGCACTCCATGCACGGCGTATTGCTGGTATCCGGTCGGGGATCCGGGAAGAACCCGTCGCGGTTCGGCATTTGCACCTTGGGCAAACTGTCCTGATCCAACGTCGCATCGGCAGGCAGGATGTCGTTGAGGTGGAGCAGATAGGCCGTCACCGCATACACTTCGTCGGGCTTCAAGGATTGCGGATTATTGAACGGCATGGCCCGATGCACATAGTCGTACACGGTTGTGGCATAAGGCCAGTAACTGCCGATCGTCTTCACCGGCTTATCGGAGGCGAGGGTGCCCTGCCCCCCCACCAGCTTGTCCATGGGTTTGCCTTGTCCCTTGTCGCCGTGACAGGACGCGCACTTGTTGGCATAGATCTTCTCGCCTTCGGCCACCGAACCTTGGCCCTTGGGGAGATTATCGCCGGACGGTGAGACGTCGATGTTCCAGCCGGCGATTTGTTGCTGGGTAACCGGTTCGCCGATGTCATATTTGCCGTTTTCCGCCGCTTGTGCGAGCGGCCAGGCGCATAAGCTCATCGCCGAAACCATCACCAGCTGCCGGAGATTAGGTTTTTGCGTGAACATTGGTCACCTCCCCGCTTTCCGACAGCGCCCACGTCTGTATGGCGTTGTAGTGATACACCGAATTGACGCCACGGGCGTCGACCAGTTCACTCAGCGTCGGCTGCACATAACCGCTCTCATCGACCGCCCGGCTTTGCAACATCGCCGGTCCGCCGTCCCATTTCCAGGGGATGCGGAACCGGGTGAGGCAGCGCGGCAACACCGGATCGTCGAGTTCAGCCATGCGCCAGGTCTTGCCGCCGTCGGTGGAGACATCCACCCGGCGGATACGGCCGTACCCGGACCAAGCCAAGCCGCGGATTTCCTGGAACCCCTTGTCTTTGACGGTCTGACCGCCCGATGGATGGGTGATCACCGATTTCGCTTCCATGGCAAAACTGAATTGCCGCGCCCTGCCATCGCTCATGAGATCGGTATACTTCGAAGTCTCTTCGTGGGTCATGAATGGCGCGTCGGCAATCTTCAGGCGGCGTAACCACTTGATCTGGGTATTGCCTTCCCAACCCGGCAACAACAAGCGCAGCGGATAGCCTTGTTCCGGACGCAGTGCTTCACCGTTCTGGGCATAGCACAGCAAGGCATCGTCCCACGCCTTCTCGAGCGGGATGCTGCGGGTCATGGCGGCCGCATCCGCACCTTCGGCCAGGATCCATTTACCTTCCGGCTTTACGCCGACTTCCTGTAGGACGGTGGCCAACGGCACCCCGGTCCATTCGCAACAAGACAGCAGGCCGTGGCTGAACTGAACCGTCTTTTCGCGCGGTTTCTTCCATTCCGTCAGGGTGTTGCCCGAACATTCCAGGAACCGGATTCGGGATACGGCGGGAAACCGCATCAGATCGTCCATGGTGAACATGAGCGGTCGTTCCACCATGCCATGCACTATCAAGCGGTGCAGATCGGGATCGATCGCCGGCACACCGCCATGATGGCGCTCGAACACCAGGCCGTTAGGGGTGATGATGCCGTGCAGATCCTGCAGCGGTGTAAAACTCCAGGAAGAGATCTGGGTCGGCGTCAGATCGGTCGGGCGCCGGACCACGTCCTGCTCGAACTTGGATGGCATCCCGTAGGCAGGGCTGAGAATGGGATGGCCCTGCTCGGTGGTCCACGACGGGACATTGGGCGGCAGATTTTGTTGCGATTCCGCCCGGGTCATTGTTGGTGCCAGAAGTCCTCCCACCACCGCCGAACCAGCCATCATCGCGCTTTTACGCAGGAACAGCCGCCGATTGATGGCGGGGAATCCGAGCGGTTGATCTTGCGACAGACTGGAATCGAGAGCATTTGGGGAGGGCAGCGAATCTTTGTTGTCTTTTGACATGCGCCACCTCCTGAGTGCCGGCAGTTAACCGCCGTGAGGACTAAGCATAGCGTGCCGAGTTCGTTCGTCTAACGGCAAATGCTTATACGCCTCCGGGTGCGCGCCGTCCCGGTAGGTACCGAACGTTCGCCCGATCCGTCCGGTTACGCTATCATTTCGGATGAGCGCCTGATTTTTCGGCACGTTGAGTTCGACGGCAGGCGTCCAGGCACGGCCCCACCCATGTCTGAACCTCGAGCCCGTCAATCCATGGCCACGGTCGAAGAACTCATGCCGCAACTGTTAGTCGAACATCCCCGCTTAGTCGATGCAGTCCTCTCCTCAGCGTCCGATGTCAATGGTCAACCTCGATGTCGCCGGCTCTTGGCAGCGTTGCTCGAACGTTCACGCACTCGACCCCGATCAACGGCGCGAACCTGCGCTGATTGCGCAACAGGATTTGGCCGCTCGTCAGGAGCCTCTGATGCTACTGCTCGAGGTTGCCCCCAGCGAAATGGAGAACCTGTACCAACAAGTCGCCGGGGCTGGCTATGCGATTCTGCTGACCGACACCGAAGGCGTGATACTCAGTTATGTCGGCGACCCGGAATTCACGAACACAGCCAACCGCAACGGCGTGTGCAACGGCGCCGTGTGGACCGACATGGCGGTACTGATTACAGAGCTGGCGCGTGCCGATGCGCAACGCCCGCTGAGCATCACACCACCACGCCGTGACCGGTTCGCGCTCATTCAGGCGAGCCGCGCTGCGCGGCCGTCGGCTACCGTCAATCAGTCCACCATTCCAGGCTCCCGATATGAATACTCTCTACGATTCCGGCTTTGCCGTGACCATTCATCCCGGCGACTTGCGTTTCAGCGCCGCTCACTTCATCACCTTTAACGGCACTTGCGAAAATCTGCACGGTCACAACTTCCACGTTCGCGTACACGCCTCCGGACAAAACAATCCGGACGCGTTCGTGGTGGATTTCGTCTACCTCAACCGGGTCGCGGCGCAGGTTTGCGCCGAACTGCACGACCGCGTTTTACTGCCCGGACAGAGCGCGGAAGTGCATATCGAGCATGCCGACGGACTCACCCACGTGCGCAGCTACGACAAGCGGTTCGCGTTCCCTACAGCTAATTGCGCAATCCTGCCGATACGGAACGCGACCGCGGAAATGCTGGCCGCGTACCTGAACCAGCGGCTGTTGGACACCCTTGGTCCCGCGGGTGCGCTGTCCGATGTGGATCTGCTGGAAGTCGCTGTCGAAGAAGCGGACCAGCAGTGGGGGATTTGCAGGCGCCGGATCGCGCCGGTCGAGCATGGAGACCACTTGGATGCCGCTTGCGCCGCCGGCGACCCGTCGGATGAACGTTCACCGCTATAATGCCGAGCAATGATCGACTTCCCGGAGGCAACGTGTCCGAGCAGCTGTTGTTCCTGACCGGAAGCCTCGCCCGGGTGCAGCTGGAACGCGTACTGGCGCAACTCGATCATCCGGGTTTCAGCTACCAGGTCCACGCACTGCCGCTGAAGGTCGCCGGCTTGATGACGGCGGACATGATTCGCCGACGCCTGCCCGAGACCTTCGGCGCCGATCGCATCATCGTGCCTGGACGCTGCCGCGGAGACCTCGAGGCGCTGTCTTCGACCTTCGGCGTGGCCGTGCAACGGGGCCCCGAAGAACTCAAGGATCTACCGGAGTTTTTCGGCCAAGCCAGCGCGAAGCCCGATTTGTCCCATTATCGCGTGCGTATGTTCGCCGAAATCGTCGATGCACCTGAAATTTCGGCGTCCGCGGTCCTGGAGCGCGCGCTCGAGTACCGATCCTGGGGCGCCGATGTGATCGACCTCGGCTGCCTGCCCGACACGCCTTTTCCGCACCTGGAAGAGTGCATCGCGCTGCTCAAACGCCACCAAATTCCGGTCAGCGTCGACTCACTGGAGCGCGACGAATTGCTGCGGGGCGGCCGCGCCGGGGCAGATTATCTTTTGAGTTTGACCGAAGACACCCTCGATCTCGTGGGCGAAGTCCCGTCCACGCCGGTGCTCATACCCGCCCGCCACGGCGATCTGGATTCACTGGATCGCGCCATCGAGCGCATGCGATCCCTAGGGCGCGCATTTGTGGTCGATCCGATCGTGGATCCCATCCATTTCGGATTTACCGATTCCGTCGTCCGCTTCCACGAGGTGCGCCGCCGCCATCCCGACATCGAGATGATGATGGGGATCGGCAACATCACCGAACTCACCGACACCGATACCGCCGGAATGAACACCTTGCTATTGGGCTTGTGCTCCGAACTCGGCATCGACAACGTGCTGACCACGCAAGTCAGCGCGCACGCGCGTTCCGTGGTGCGCGAGATCGATCGCGCACGCCGGATGATGTATGCAGCCGCCGAACGCAATAGTTTGCCGCGGGGCCTGAGCCGGGCGCTGATGCAAATGCACGAGCGAGCGCCGTTTCCATACAGCCAAGCGGAAATTCGCGAATTCGCCGATCAGGTTCGCGATCCCAGTTTCAGAATCCAGATCAGCGAGGTTGGAATCCATGTCTACAACCGCGACGGCATGCGCACGGAAAAAGATCCGTTCGCATTCTTTCCCAGCCTGGGTGTCGACGACGACGGCAGCCATGCGTTCTATCTCGGCGTCGAACTCGGGCGCGCACAGATTGCGTGGCAACTGGGCAAACGATATTTCCAGGATCAGCCGCTGCACTGGGGCTATGCCGCCGAGTCCGCCGAAGGCACCGGCCTTGATACTGCGGACAGCAACCGGGACGATGCATCGTGATCCGTGAGGCGGTGGTCACCAGCATCAATGCCGCGGGAGTGGCCCATGTCGCACCGATGGGCATCCACGACCGCGACGGCCGTCTCGGCATCGGCCCGTTCCGCCCCTCGACCACGCTGTCCAATGTTCTCGAAACCCGGTGCGCGGCAATCAATTTCGTCGATGACGTGCGCATCATCGCCGGCTGCCTCACCGGGCGGCGCGACTGGCCCCTGGTCGCGACCGAAAGGATCCTAGGCGTGCGCTTGCAAGCGGCACTGAGCCATGTGGAGCTGGAGCTCGAACGGGTCGACGAACAGGACCAGCGCACCTGGTTGTGGCTGCGCCCGGTGCACGAAGGTCTGCACCGGCCGTTTCGCGGTTTCAATCGCGGCCAGATGTCGGTACTGGAAGCCGCGATCTTGATCAGCCGCCTCAACATGCTGCCGGCGGAAAAGGTCGACCGGGAACTCGCCTATCTGCGCATCGGTCTGGAAAAAACCGCTGGCCCGAACGAACACGAAGCCTGGCAGTGGCTGATGCAGGCACTGGAACGTTTCCGCGCGCAGAATCACACCGGGAGCGCATCATGACCGCTATGCTGGCCAGTGTCGCTTCTCTGGCTGAAGCGCAAATCGCGTGCGAAGAAGGCGTTGACCTGCTCGACCTGAAAAATCCCCGGGCCGGCGTGCTCGGCGCCCTGGACATTGCAGAAATCCAACGCATCGTCACCGCGTTTGCCGGCGTCCGGCCGATCAGCGCGACCATCGGGGATGTGCCCATGGAGCCGCATACGGTTCGCAGTGCAACCGCAGCGGTCGCCGCCTGCGGCGTCGACTACGTCAAAATCGGGCTGCCCACCGCCGGCGACCGGCGGGCATGTGTACGCTCATGCGCGGGCATCGCCCGGCAGACCAGACTGGTCGGTGTCTTGTTCGCAGACCAGCGCATGGATTGGGAGATGCTTTCCATCCTGGCCGAACACGGGTTCCGGGGCGCGATGCTCGATACCGCGTCCAAAGAGTCGGGCCCGCTCCAGACCTATTGGGATCAGGAGCGACTTGCAGCTTTTGTGGGCCGCTGCCGGCAATTGGGCTTGTATTGCGGACTCGCGGGTTCCCTGCGTCTAGAAGACGTGACGGCGTTGCTGACGCTGACTCCGGACTATCTCGGTTTTCGCGGCGCATTATGCGCAGCCGGCCGGCGCCGCGCCGGTCTGCAACGAACCGCAGTGCGTGCCGTTCGCCAGCGCATCCCGGCCCATACGGATACGCACGCGGCGAGCGGTTGATGCGCACGCGCCGCAGGCAACGTCTAAACGGCCCCCGGGACGCGGGCGCTGCAGTTCGACACAGCAGCGCCGCAACCGCCACCGGTTTCCAGGACGATGCGCAGTTCCCCGTGGTCCTTTGCTCCGCAAATCCGGGTGGCGAACGGCGCTTCCGAGAGGAAGCCGCACAACAGCGGGTCGATGATCCCTTCTGCTGTCAACTGCGCGCAGGATACGTCGGTTCCCGCCGGCGACACCGATTTCACCAACAGTAAGCCGCTGGCGCCAAGGCTGTGCGCCAGCCACGCCGCCAGGCTGTCGGAGGTCAAATCCCATTGCCGCGGCAACTCGTGCTCGGCCAGCACCATCGCGGTTGGCTGCCAGACGCCGACGCCGCCCGACATGGCGATCGCCTGCATGTCCGCCGGAGTGGCCACCGGTGTCAGCTCGGCACAGATGTCGCACAGCATGCGTCCATACTGCTCCATTGCCAGCAACGCCATATGATGGGCCGCGGCATCGCTGAACTGCCATCGTCGCTGCAGATCGCGCACCTGATCGGCAAACGGTCCGCCCCCGGGAACGACAATGGCTCTGCCGCCGCCATGGCGGCTGGCGGCTTGCAGCCAGGCGGGCAGACTGGGCGAGGCGGCGAGACTGCCGCCGAGTTTAACCACCCACACGTTCGACCTCTTTGCACTCCAGCAAGCGCAACATCGCCGCTGCTTTGCACAAGGATTCCTGCCACTCGCCCTCTTCAGTCGAATCCGCGACCAGGCCGCCTCCGGCCCAGAAGCGCAACTCGTCGTTGGAATGGACGATGGTGCGGATGGCAATGTTGGTGTCCATGTCGCCGTTGAAGCCGATGTAGCCTATGGCTCCGCAATACACGCCGCGGCGGTTGGGTTCGAGCTCTTCGATGATTTCCATGGCGCGCACTTTCGGTGCGCCGGTGATCGAACCGCCGGGAAAACAATCCCGCAGCAGGTCCACCGCATGACGACCCGGTGCGAGTGTTCCGGCCACGGTGCTAACGAGATGGTGCACGGTGGCGAAGCTTTCCACCGAAAACAACTCCGGCACGTGTACGGAGCCGGTTTCGCAGTCCTTGCCGAGATCGTTGCGCAGCAAGTCCACGATCATGAGATTCTCCGCGCGGTCCTTCGGACTCAGGCGCAGTTCCTCGGCCAGCGCCCGGTCGCGGGCCGGATCCGGATCGCGGGGTCGGGTGCCTTTGATGGGCTTGGTTTGCACCTCATTGTTGCGCACTTGCAGAAAGCGCTCCGGCGAAGCGCTCAATACGCGCCCCCACGGCAAGTGCAGATAGGCGGAAAACGGCGCCGGATTGAAGCTCCGCAGGTGCTTGTAAGCAGACCAGAGATCGCCCCGTACCCGCGCGCTGAAACGCTGGGCCAGATTGACCTGGTAGCAGTCGCCGTTGCGGATATATTCCTGGGCACGCCGAAAGGCGGCGCCGTAAGCGGCGCGATCGAAATTGGAGCAGACTTCGGACGTCGCACGTAATACTTCCCGCGGCCGCAATGGCGTCGTTGCGCTGAAACGCCTGACCAGTTCCTGCCAGCGCGCGCGACTCCAGTCGTCGCCGTGCCGCACCAGATGCGTACGTTGCATGTCGTGGTCGACAACTACTGCCCAGTCATAGATGCCCACTGCCAGATCCGGAATCCCTTCCGCGTCCGCCGCCAAGGTGGGTAGCCGCTCGATCCGACGCGCCAGGTCGTAACCGAAATAACCTACGGCGCCGCCGGTAAACGGCAGCGCGTCGCTCGGCTCGGCGACCGACTGCAGCGCGCTGCGCAAAAGCAGAAACGGGTCTTCTTGGGAGACTGTGACGTTCGCCCCGGTGCGCACTTCGGTGCCGCTGCCGCGAGTGACAAAAGTGGTCAGCGGCTCGGCCACCAGAATATCGTATCGACCCCGCGTGTTCCCCGCCCCGCTGTCAAGGAACATGGCCCACGGCAAATCCGCCAGCGCTTCGAACACCGCTTTGCTGTCAGGCCGATAAGGCAGTTCCGTGTATCGGGGAACGGTCAAGGGAAGCTCCTGGTCTCGGGTAAGGCCGCGACGCATCCGGCCGCGGGGCGTGTCATCGGCGTGCCCGGCCCGAGCGCTCGTCAGTTCACAGTATACCGCCAAGCCGCCGGCGGGCATCCCGTCAGCTGCCAACGGCGCCCGCCCGTGGCAGCGGCGTCGCCCGCAGCGCGGCGCGCAATGGCGAGCTTCCCAGTTCGGCGCCGCCGAAGTGAGACAGGAGCGGGTTTGCGCCGCGCTGCTGGAATTCCGCCAAGCCCGGCCCCTGATATCGGCACCACGATTGCGGCGTCTCGTACAGGGTCAAGCACGATAAACCGGGCAGATAATCGATCAGTCGCTCCCAAATGTATACGCACAACAGTTCCGCGCTGGAACGCCATGCCAGTTCGGTGGCAGCGTAATTCAGGGTGTGGTGATCGAAACAGTCCACCACCCGCCGATTGGCCACCCGCTTCAGGTAACCAAAATCCACCACGCAGCCGCTCACGGGATCGATCCGGTCGCGAACCTCCAGGTGCAGCACATATCGCCCGCCATGAAGATTCTTGCATTTGGCTGGATGATCGGTGATGAAGTGGGCGGAATCGAACACCACCTCTTTGACCACCGATGCGGTCGCGGACTGCTCGAAAAACGTCTCCCAAGCGTACGGAATCTGCAACAGTTGAGATCGCAATGCTTCCAACAGCGCACAGGAATCCTCGACACTTGCTGCCCGCAGTAATATGCCCTGCTCACCCTGCGCTACGTCCAGCTCGGTCAGCCTTACCTGGAAACTCTGCATGACTTCGCTGGCAAAGTAACGGCCGTCGCGGACGTCGGGCAACTCCAGAAACAGGTAGCCGGCGTTCAAGTAACCGACGTGGGCGATACAGACTGCGCTGCTGAGCGCAAAATCCGGGGCCGTGGTCGCAGCCAAACGTTCGTCAGGAATCGACGAGAGGTTCGCGAGCGGCGTTTTTAGCCGATTGCGGGCACCGACCCGGTGGCTGTCCCGGTCGTAGTAGTATTCCTGCCGGAATTCAAAACCAAATTCGCTCAGATATTGCAGGTCCCACAGCAATTGGTCGAGCCTTCGTACTTCGCCGGGCACCACCGCGAAACTATCCTCTTGCCGTAACATTCCGGCCAGTCGCAGACCCGCCAGCACGGCTCGCGCACCTTCGGAAACACGCGCGAGCCGTGGCCCGTAGCGTTTGGGATCGTCTTGCCGGTTGACCTGGTCTTCCTGCACCAGCAAATCCATCGGCATGTGATAGCGCAGCGCGTACTCCTGCAGCGTCAAACCGCAACATGACAGCAGATGATCGTTGTCGATCCGCTCGAGGCGCGAACCGCATTCCCTACATTGCATAGGCCACCTTTTGGCAAAGCGCGGAAAGTCAAAGCACTCGATCGTTGCCCTGCAACCTGCGCAGGGCAACGATTCCCGAGATCACGAATGCGCTGCAAATGGATGCTCGGCGCCACCTTTTTGTTCCACCACTTCCGCCGCGGTGGGCTGACCTGCCATGGCGCGCTGAATCGACAACTTGGTCGCTTCGTAGTTGTAATCCTGGATCTTGTTGTCGTCTTCCGCTTCCCAATGGATGAACACACCAACGCAGATGAACAGATCGTCCGCTTCCTGCATCGGGATCGTGCCGTCTTCGACACAGTCGGCGACCGCCATTGCGACCGCGCGCTGCGCAGGGCCGAACATCTGCACGGCCTGCTTTGCGCCTTTGATGGTCACTTTGTTGAACATCACGGTCGCCGGCTTGACCATCAGGTTGGGTGCGACCACGGCCAGCAGGCCGTTGACGCCTTCTTTCTGGTTGGTCAGCGTATTCACGAACGCGGTTTCCGCTGCGCTTCCGCGCGGCCCGATAATCAAATCGATGTGAGCCACTTCGTTGCCGTCGCCGACCAGCGCTTCACCGACCAGGACCTTGTCAATTTTCGCCATCTTTGCTTCTCCTCTAGGTTTCAGGTGATTACTTCATGGATACCGCAGCATCCAAGGCCGCTTCCCGGCGCCTGGTGCTGAGCAACTCTTCGATGAACACAATCAGAAGCGACGCCACGGTCAGGTCGGCAGTCGTTCCCGGATTGATCGCGGACACTTTCAACTCCCGATCTGCGGCGAGCAAAGCCGGAAAGGCTTGCTCCGGTGAGCTGGCTTCCAACAGCAGCATCTCCCATCGAGCGGCGTTGGCAGCCAATTCCCCCGCCCGCCTCAGGCCTTGCTTGCGAGCTACGTGACTATCCGCACGGCGCGCCAGTAGGCCCAGGTACATGCCGGTGGTCGCCCACTCGTCGCTCTGCCAACGCGCCCGCAATTGATGCCAACGGGGCACCGCGAATTCGAACAGCTCGGCGTAGGAGTACCGGTACTGATGCGCGATGCTGTCGCGCTCCGATGCTTCCGCCATCACCGTGCGCAGCGGCGCGGTCGCCGGTGTGCGGACATCGTGGCGGCGCGCCTCACCGAGCCCCGCGGGAGCCGCCAGCCGGATAGCGCGGTTGATCCACTCGCTGTCCGCGACATCGGCATCGCGTAGCACCTTGTCGACCGCCGCGCGTAGCCCGTCGGCCTGCGCGTTCGCGGCCGCCGCCAGCAACGGCGCCGCCAACAGCACAATGCCGAGATTGGTGTTACAGCCGCACGCAGTACGAGTGGCAGCGATTGCTTGATGGACCCGCTGCCCCAGGGACTGCCCGGCAGCGACCAGCAATGGTGCGCTTACCCGCGCACTGCGGCGGAAGTCTTCGACGTCCATGCCGTGCCCGGGCGCATGCACGTGTACGTTACCGGGCTTGAGGGCCCGCAGTTCGAGTTCACAGGCGCGAATGTAGACTTGCTCCAAGTCTTCGGCACTTGCCATGCTTTGGAAAGCGGTGTCGTTCATGGCGCGCGCGCGTCTCCCCTGAGCTTCCAGAAGTCGTCGCAGCAAAACGCCTCGTGGAAACCGGCGGCCAGATGGTCGGCGATGGGGACCGGCGTCACGCCTTGCAGCGCTTTCCATGCTGGAATGCCGTTGACCTCAACGACCCAAGGGCGTCCGTCCGGGTCCACGATCATATCGATACCACCGTAACCCAGCCCCAAGGCCAACGACGTCCGGGCCGCAAGTTCTGCGTGCTCTTGCGCCAAGATGACGCCGCAACCCCGGCCGCCGCGGGCCACGTTGGTGATCCAGTGGTCCGCCTCGCGACGCATGGCAGCGACCGGCCTGCCATTAATCACAAAGATCCGCCAGTCGAAATGCGTGCTGCCGGTATCGACGAATCGCTGCAAATAGAACACGCCGCCTACCGATTCCAAGCTCGGCAACGAGTCGCCCGGCGCCAGCCGAAGCAGCCCATTGCCCTGGGATCCAAATAACGGTTTGAGCACCACTTCGCAGCCGCGCGCGTGTTCGCGCAGCAGGATCGCTTGAGCGCGAGCCGCATCGACGGTAACCCATGTCGCCGGCGTAGGGATGTCGGCCCGATGCAGCAGGAAGCTGGTCATGCTCTTGTCGACCGTGCGCTCGATTACGCGCGCGTCATTGTAGACTGCGACACCCGCTTCGCGCAGCGCGTGCAGCACGTCGAGATGAAACACAACCTCTTCGAGCGTTCCACCGGGCACGCCGCGCACGAATACGCCATCCGGTAGTCGGTCCTCGAAGCCGGGCATTTGCAAACCGGGACCTTCAGCGCCCAAATCGAAGGCACAGCTACGTAGGGAAACGAATTTCACCTGCCAGCCGAATCGCGCGAACGCCGTTTCGAGCTGGGCGCCGTGCCAGCCGGGATCGTCGGTTACGATTGCCAGTCTGCGCGTCATCAGAGCTCACCCAGTGAGCGTTCCAACAGTTCTGCGTTGATACGCCCGGCCCGAAAACTGTTGCCGGTATCCAGGTTGCTCACGCGCACCAGCGCCGGGCTGAACAGCATCGGGTCGATCTTGAAAAAGTCGCGATCGTACGCCGCGAATACTTCGGCGAAGCAGCGCCCGTAGTCGCGTGACGCGCTACTGGGCAGCTGTTCGGCGAGTTGCTGTGCCCCGTCGTCGTCGCCGCGCACGAACAGATGCACCTCGCCGCCGAACAGGATCGCATCATTGGTCCTGCCCATGGCGGTAAGAAAATCGTTGCCCGGCGGTGGCAGCGGCGCCACACCGACTCCATCCTCGATCTGCGCCAGCGGAAACCCGAGTTCGTGGACCTTGTGCAGTGCCACTTCCAATACTCTGGCAACGATCTGGGTCGTACCGGCCAGGCTCCGTGTCGGCGTCACCACCACGGTCACGCGTTCAGCGGCGACGCCGCAATCTGCGCTGATTTTGGTCAGTAATTCGCGCGGCGGCATGCGATCGGCTTCCAATACCAGACAAGTCGCTTCGGCCCGGTCGCGGTAACCCAACTCTTCGAACAGCGGTTCTTTCAGCGCCAGGGCGCGGGCCGGGCCCGAGCCGAGTGCAAAAAACGCGCCCTTGCCTTCGCCGTGGGACAGCCCCCAGCCCGCATATTGGCTGCCCAGACAAGCCAGTACGGGATCGGTGCTACGCACGTGCACCGCTGCCGGCCAATGGGATATGGAGGCCGACGATTCGATGCGCACCGTGCCCAGACCGCCCATGCACAATTCCGCGATGCGCCGCCCGGCTTCGAGGCCTCCCCGCGCCTCGATGCCGGCGTCAACCAACGCGCAGCCGGTTGCATCGCGGCTCACCCGCAGACGAAGCGCCGCAGCGTCGGCGATCAGACCGTCGACCAGCGGCACGGTACGGGCATTGATGCTCGGGGCCTCATGCCAATCCAAGGGCGGGGTTGCACTCGCAGACATACCTTCTACCTCAGCCACACGCGATCGGACGGATAATGAAAGCATCCAACCACTGCGCGACCCGTGCCTGACGCGCATGCAATGCCGCGCTCGCAGCGTGAAAATCGCGACCCGGCGCGGTGACACTGCAGATCGGACTGCCGGCGCCGATGCGCTCGCCGGCGCACGGCCGGTCGGTGATCCAACCCGGCCAGCGCAGTGCTGACGGCACCTCGATATCCTGCTCGGCGTACACGATGGCGTGAGCACGCGCCCACGAGCGCCGCCACGCCAACGGTCCGGGAAGCAGCCCACGGAAGGCATCGATATGCCATTGCAACAGGCCGCCGCGAACGTCGGCGTCGTAGAGTTCGAACGTGGCACTCGGGCGTGCGTTGAGTTCGAGGATCTCGGGACCGCCGCTGCCGGCAATGAAGTCCAGACTGTTCAAACCGCGCAACCCAAGGGCAACGGTAAGTGCTGCCACGGCATGTTCCAGCACTCCAATATCGGCCGGCGCCACTGGCGGCCGCGACACTGCGCCGCCATAGCGAAACGCGCGCTCGCCGGCGATTGGGGCGGTAAACTGCCGGTTGAATCCCACGATCTGGGCATGTTCGCCGTCCGCCAGAAACAACACCGACATCGGTACGCCTTCAACGTATCGCTGGTAATAGCAGTCCGCCGACGCATCGCCCGAACGCCACCAGTGAACATGGCCGCCGCCGCAGCCGCGTTTGCGCTTGCAAAGCCATTGCCCGGAGTTGTCCTCGGGAGCGCTGGTCACTGTATTCGGGTGCGGCACCCCCAGGCGCCGGAGCAAGGGGAAGAACTTCGCCGGATCGCCGACAGTCGACACGGCTTCGCTGTTGTTACCGTATACGGTGCGCAGCGCCGCAATTCGATCGATCAGATCCGGTTGCGCTTCCATGCCTCCGCCATAAACCACGGCGGTATCGAGCGGTGTATCATCCACGGCCGCCAGCACCTGCTGCGTGTCGAGGCAATCGTGATGCAACGCAACTCGCACACACCGATCGGCGAGCTGGCGGGTGTCCGAATCCGCGAAACAATCGATCACGCGCACCCGCCAGCCGCCCCGGCAGGCAGAGCGCGCCAGTGCGCGGCCTGACGTCGCAACGGCGAGCAGTGGCTGCGGTCGCTTAGCGGACATATTCACGGGCGACGTTGAATGCGTCCTGAAAATCAAGATACAAAGCCGTCTCGGATTCGCGCATCCGGCGCAGTAACTCCTGCTGCACCTTGTATTTGATATTACCCACTGCCAGCGCGCCGATGGCGACTGCGCTGCCCGAGCCCGACTGCAGTTGCACACCATCGTCCTGCACGCCGATACCGGCGACCCCGGCCGGCGGCACCGCGTTGACGTCTGCGGCGACTTTCAACACCGCGGCGTGTTGCAGGTCCTCGGCATCGATCACCTGTACGCCCGCTTTGGCAGTCGACAGCAGCAGCTCCGTATCAGCCAGCAGCGCGCGCTTGTGCTGTACGTCGCTGGCGTCGGCACCTTCAAGTTCCACTGCGAACCGACGGCCGTAATGGTCGGCCATTTTCTGGGCAGCCGAAAGACCCTGATGACTGGCAATGCGCACCCGCGCGCCGGCCTGCGCCGCCAACACAGCGCAGGTCACACCCACCGGACCAGTGCCGCCGAAAATCACCATGCGGGTATCGGTCAACGCCATGCCATGGGCTTTGCGCAGCCACGCTTCGACGTGGGCCACCAGCGCGGCGCTGGTGGTAAAGGCGCCGCTGGGGTCTGCGCATACCGCCACCTCGAACGGCGGCACCATTGCCGAACGGGCGGCGTCCAACATATCCAGGGCCAAACCGGCGTCACGGCCGCCGATGAAAATACCCGTGCGCCGCGCGCCCTTCGGTCCGCGGGAAAAAATTGCGTCCTGAACCAGCGGCTCGATGTCTGTCAGCGACAGGTTGGTATACGGTGTCAGCGTATCCCAGCCCGCGTCGAACGCCATGTTGACATCGAATGGACTGGCATTGGCCGAGGCCGTGAGAAGATGCATGAGATAACGTTTTTCCATTGAACCAGTTGCTTCGCGGTGGTGATCAGATTTGTGCGCGTTCGGGGTGATCGGTTGCGCCGGCACAAGCCTCGGTGACAGTGGCGCCGACGTTACGGGCCCGCGCAACGAGAAAGCGCAGTCCGGTATGCCGGGAAAGTTGCTGTCCGGCAGCGCTGACCAGGCGTTGCGCATACTCTTGGCCGTCGACTACGCAGAAGCCGGTTCCCCAGGAACTTTGGCCGAGGGCCGTGGCGCCGGCATCGCCAAGGCAAGCCAGCGCATCCGCCACCGCCGCGCTGGCAAACCGGCCACCCTGAGCGGGGGCGAAATGATCGCCCACGCACTGTTGCAGTTCCGTGACCGCGGCACCGAACACGGGCAAGTCTTTTTCAGCCACAGCCGGCAGAATCCGGGTCAGTACCAGGCGGGCCAAGTGCGCGACGCTGGCTTCGGCAAATTCCGGCAGGGTATCAAAGGCATCGAGTTCCTGCTTTCCGTGCAGCCCCTGCGAGGCTGCGTCGAAGGCCAGAATGATGCGCCACGAATCCGGAAACGGCAGACGGGCGATCAGCGGCGGCACCGCATCGCAACTCCCGCGGCCGCCGTCGACCAGGAACCCCCCCTGCTCGAAGGCGGCGACGCCGATACCACTGCGGGTTCCGCGTTCGGTGACCAGGGCAATCTGGCGCACGCTATCCGTGTTGCCATATAGGCGCGCAAGTCCGACGCCTACCGCAAGTGCCAGCTGTGTACCCGATCCAAGACCCACATGGGCTGGTATGACTTGTTGGACTTCGACATGCGCGCGGGGCGGAAAACCCAGGATATGGGCGGCCCGGTACAGCCAGGACAGCGCCCGCTCGGCGTCGGGGCCGGAAGCGGTAGCCGTAGCGCTGGCGCGCAGCACGACTCGCGTGCTGGGCGCTTGCAAGGCGATGCCGATACTGCCGAATTGGCGTCCAGGCCCCGCTGTCGGATTGACAAACCCCATGTGCAAGCGAGCCGGCGCCGTGATCTGAACGGTGTTGCGGACGAAATTACGGCTTGGCTGTTGCACGCTCATAGCAGGGCTTTTTGCAATGCCCGTGCCAGCGACCTGGAAACGCCGGGCGGGCAGGGGCGATCGACCACGTTGTCCTGCCGGCGGTACAGTTCGCCGGCGACTCGCTCCGGTTTCGGGACACGGTGTTCACTGTCCGCGGCGACGGCGCCGCGATTCCGGCCGCGCGCGCGCTTCAATCGTACTTGATGTACTTGAATCGGGCATCGTCGGGAGTGCCCTCCAATGCGCCGCCTGATTCTTTGCCAGGTTGCCACGCCACCACTTCCTCGATCTTGCGGGCCAGCGCGAAGTCCTTGTCGGTGATCCCCTTCGCGGAGTGGGTTTGCAGCTTCACGATGACGAACGCGTAGGATACGGTCAGGTCCGGGTGATGCCACGCAACTTCGGCGAGATGTCCCACGGTGTTGACGACCATGAGCGATCCCTTCCAACCGACCGTGCGAAACTTGCGCCGAATCCAGCCGTTTTCGTAATACCAATGGGGCAAATCCTGCTGCAGCTTTTGCTGGATCTGTTCGTCACTGTAGGTGTGTTCCGGCGTTTTGGCCATCGCGACTCCTCTGCATTTTCGAAGAAAATAGAAATGAGCGCTTGCGCGCCTGAAGTGTTTCCGTACGCACGACGTTTCGCTTCGGGGAACGGAAATGTTTCATTGCGACACGCGAGCCCTATGAACCTGGCAGGGCGGCGGCCTCGGTGTGCGATTCACGACCTGGCATGTAGCTTGCTACATGCTAGGAGCACCGCAAGGTGAATGGTGGAATTTGTATTGCTCCTCCTTTTCGGCTCGGTTACGAGCATACAGCCCATCCCCCCGGGCTGTTTCCTTGAGCCGCCTCGCCCCCCGAGGCGGCTTTTTTTTGCACGTTCTATGTGAATCCGAGTGAGGACGCCTGAACGAAACGCTCAAGCAGCATGGCACCGCTTCGAGTGGACGGCGCGAGGTATACTCAGTTCGCTAAGGCGAGCGTTTCAGGCATGCCCGAGTTCGACCGCGACGCGATCGTAAATATCGATGACGGCTTCGATGAAGCCTTCCATGAACTCCTGATTTCGGACCAGCATTTCCCATTCCGGGCCGGCCACTTCACGCCAGAACGCAGCGGCGGCGTCGTGGTCACCCACTGGCACCGAACCTGTGATCTGCGGCAGCGCCAGCATGCCATCGCCCTTCTGCGTCCAACCGGACCAGTCGTGGCGAATGCGGGCGTCAAGGTCTGCCAAGCGATCCAGTTCCTTGTAGCTGGCGCGGCGCGCCGCCCAGCTCTTGCCGCTGACGCGACCGCGCCGGAACAGTTCGCTCTTCGGTTGTCTCTTCTGCGGCTCGTGCCCGCTGATCGTCGCTTGTTTCATGACTTGCTCCAGCTCGACGCTTGCGCGTTTCATTTCAGTCTCTTAACGGAGCTTATGGTACTTATGGGAACGCTTGTCAAGGGATATCTGAGGCATTTGTTTTTGGCCTGCGGAATCCTGCGTTGCGCGGCTATAAGCGTCTGACCGGAGGAGCTAAATTTGATTGTTACAGGAAGCTTCGCCGCACATGGTCGAGCCGCGGCCGTTGCTGCGCAGCTAGCGGGATTCGCCGTCCGCGCGGCTGAACGGGGCCACCACTTCGATCTGCGGTCCATTGCCGGAGAAATGGGCCGGCCACGAGGCCGTCCCGCGCCGCGCAGCCGGAACTGCCGGAACGATCCAGGTCTCGAGTTGATTTAGAATTCCGGCATCCCGTGCAATGCGGTACTTGCCGCTGTGGATACACTCGCGATCGCCGAACTCACAACGGTTGCCGTCCGTGCCCCCGCAAGGGCCGTTTGCGAGCCCTTTCGGGCAGGTCTCGGGGCACACATACTGGGTCGCCGCCAAGCGGCACATGCCGCAGCTCTCGCAGCCGAACAGCGGCCCTTTGATGCCCGCTTCGATTCCTTTCAGCAACCGGCCGACGACGCCGTCCGGGCGGATACCCCGCACCACCCCGCCCAATGCATCGGCGATAGGGCCGTGATCAAAGGCGCTGCGATGCACCCGGTCCATTAGCCGGTAGCGTCTCGAGCCGTGTCCGTGGGGTTGCACGCGCTCAGGCTTCCAGCGCCATACGTCCGTTCCCGGAGCCGGGTCGGCGAGCACGCCGCTACCGGGTGCGGTCAGCAGGTTTTGCCATTGCTGCTGCCAGCGCTCCTTGCTGTCGTACTCATGGCTGAATCGTTCGACTTTGCGGCCCAACGTCTGCAGCTGTTTATGATCATGGACGCCGGTCAATTGAATACCACTGAAACCTTTCATCCGCAGGCCCACCATCTGCATTGCCAGACGATCAAGGGCGCGGCCGCGGCCCTTGTCGCGTGAAGTGCGCTCTTCTTCCTCCAACAACGCTTGCAGTGAATCGGAGACTACGATGCCCGGCACACGCTGGCGTCGAATCCAACGCCCGCGCGCGGCATTCAGGAGCATGAGATTGGCAATCAGCGGTGTCTGGTAGCCTCGGAAATTCATCCACGCCCGGGCTTCGTCATATTTGCCCATGTCGTAGCCGAGCTGCGTAATGATGAAATCGGCGCCGCATCCGAGCTTCTTGCCAAGCTTGAGATACTGCGCCATCGCGTCTTCTTCGCGGTATTTGAAGGGATTCAATGCCGCGCCAATGTGCAAATGCGGCCACCCCTTGCGCGCGGTCTGTATGGCACACACCGATTCCAGGTAACGCGCGCGTCGATCGGTGGGCTCGTTCTTGAGCCGATCGCCGGTAAGCAACAGCACGTTTTCCAAGCCGAACCCGTCGACGCGGCAAAGCGCTTCGTTGAGATCGTATAGCTCGCGCCCCTTCCCGGATAAGTGGATCAGGGGCTGGGTATGGCAGCGCTCCTTGAGATACAGCGCGGCGGAGACGGGGTCGGGATCGTAATCAGAGTGGACCCGGTCGGTGACCGCGAATCCGGCCATGCGGTCATCCGCCGGCTCGGCGCTAACCGACATTCCCGACAAGCGTTCAAGTTCGCCGCGCAAAGGCTTTTCGTGGGAGGGTATGAACTCGACCGTCCAGAAGAACTGCCCCGATTGCAGGCCTTCCCATAGTCGGTTACGGCACCGGCTTTCGGTTTTCGGCGTGGCCGCGGCGACCGGCGCAGGCCGAATCACCGTGGCATCGGGCGCAGCCGGCCCGCGGCTGCGATCCGGGGTTCGCAAAGCCCGCAGTCGCTTGCCGGTCCCGGATTGTTCTGCAATCAAGTCGATGGCGACACACGCCGCATCGGCGTCGTGTCCCGTCAGCACTACCCGGTCGCCGACACTGAATGCTTCGTCGAGATCTTTCGCCGCGATGTACAGCGTCGCTCTTACGTCGCGGCCGACGCGGCGCGCAAAATCAAACAGCCGCGCTCGCGCGTCGGCATCCAGGCCCGACAGCTCATCGTCGAGCGCAACGCCGGCGGCGGTCGAGCCGAACCAGGTTTCCAGCACCCGCAACTGCAGACGCTCGCTCGCGCCCCACGCTTGCGGATCCTGCTCCAGTACAGAGGCGAGCGCGTGACGGGACAGAATATCCTCTACCACACGCTTGGCTTGTTCCCCGCGCTTGCCTGAGAGCGTATGTTGCAGGGCTGGCGCATGGACCAGTCCGTCGGCCTGCTGCAGTGCAGCCGGCGTCGTGATCGCGCCAAGCGCCAACGCACGGCGCCATCGTTCGGCCGCCGCCTCCGGGTCCTCGGGCAGCACCAGTACGCAAATACCCCCGACCGGCAGTGGTCGTAGGCATTCGGCCAGCGGCATTTGTGCAATGCGCCACTGATTGCCGCGCAGTCGTTGCCAGCCGGCCTGGTCGCCAAGCCGTTCATAGCGCACGTGGGCCCGCACCAGATCTTCCAGAATACCGGTGCGCGCGTAGGCAGTGCAGGCGCGGGCGATGGACTCGCCGCTGAGACGCAACACCCGCGTGGGCAGTTCGCAAATCGCCGACACCGCCCGGCGTTCGTAACCCATCAGCGCCCCGGCGAATCCGAATGCCTGGCCGCAACGGGAAGCGATCCGCAGATCGGGAGCGTCCTCTTCTTTGATCCAGCCGATAAACTCCGGATAGGCAACCCGGCCTTCCAACAACACAAATACATCCCGCGCCACTTCGTCGCGGCCATACACGAAGTCGCCCGAAGCAAAGCTGCATTCGGTTGCGGATTCAGCCAGCTCGTGCAGCAGAGGTGCCGGCGCCAACGCCAGCACCTCATTTGCCTGCAACGCCGCTTCGCGCTCGCTCAGCACGTCGCTGCCGGAAGGCGATGGACGGCTGGGCAGGCGCTCGCTCTCAAGGCATGGCTCCACTCAGAAGAGTCCGACGATGCGCCCGGAATCGTCGATGTCGATTTTCTCCGCCGCCGGTACGCGGGGCAGCCCCGGCATGGTCATGATGTCGCCGCAAATCATTACCACGAACTCGGCGCCCGCAGACAATCTCACCTCGCGGATCGTGACCGTGTGACCGGAAGGTGCGCCGCGCAGCTTGGGATCAGTGGAAAAGGAATACTGAGTCTTGGCGACGCACACCGGATATTCGCCGTACCCGTCATCCTGCAACTTCTGGATCTGGTTGCGAACCTTGGTATCGGCGGCGATGTCGGCAGCGCCGTAGATCTTGGTCGCGATTGCTTTCATTTTGTTCCACAGCGTGTCCGAGTCCTCGTACACGAACTTGAAATCCGCACCCACGTTCTCGACTACATTCACGACCGCACGGGCCAGGTCTTCAGCGCCCGCGCCGCCATCAGCCCAGTGTTTGGAAACGACTACCGGCGCTTCATGGTGGGCCATCTTCTTCTTCAGCAAATCGACTTCGGCTTGGGTGTCGTTGGTGAAGTGATTGACGCAGATCACGCACGGCAGCCCGTAATGATTGCGGATGTTGTTGACGTGACGTTCGAGATTGGTAATGCCTTTTTCCAGCGCCGAGAGATCTTCCTCGTTGATGGTCTTGAGATCGGCGCCGCCGTGGTATTTGAGCGCCCGTACCGTGGCGACCAGTACCACCGCTTCGGGACGCAATCCCGATTTGCGACACTTGATATCGATGAATTTTTCCGCCCCCAAATCAGCGCCGAAACCGGCCTCGGTCACGACGTAGTCCGCCAACTTCAGCGCAGTCTGCGTCGCCAGCACCGAATTGCAGCCGTGCGCAATGTTGGCGAACGGCCCGCCGTGCACGAAAGCGGGATTGTGTTCCAGGGTTTGCACCAGATTGGGCTTCAGCGCTGTAACCAACAGCGCGGCCATCGCGCCGTGGACATTGAGCTCGCGCGCCAACACGGGCTTTTGCGCACGCGTATAACCAATCACGATTTTACCCAGACGTTCCTTGAGATCGGTCAGCGACGTGGCGAGGCAGAAAATCGCCATGACCTCCGACGCCACCACGATGTCGAAGCCGTCTTCGCGCGACACGCCATTTCCCACTCCGCCGAGTCCCGCGACGATGCTGCGCAACGCGCGGTCGTTCATATCGACCACGCGCTTCCATGCGATCCGTCGAGTATCGATACCCAGCTTGTTGCTGTGATGAATGTGGTTATCGATCGCGGCGGCGAGCAAGTTGTTCGCCAGCGCGATGGCGTTGAAGTCGCCGGTGAAATGCAAATTGATATCTTCCATCGGCACCACTTGCGCATATCCGCCGCCCGCAGCGCCGCCTTTCATACCGAACACCGGTCCCAGCGATGGCTCGCGAATGCACATCGCGGTCTTCTTGCCGATCCGATTCAGCGCATCGCCCAGACCGATGGTCGTAGTGGTCTTGCCTTCGCCCGCGGGTGTGGGGCTGATGGCGGTCACCAATACCAGTTTGCCGTTGGGACGATCCTTCAGTCCGTTGATGAAATCCAAGCTCAATTTGGCTTTGTAATGGCCGTAGGGCTCGAGGTCGGTCTCCTTGATGCCGAGGGTTTCAGCAACCTCGGTGATGCGCTTCATAGAGGATTTCTGTGCGATTTCGATGTCCGATAGCATTGCCACTGGTTCTATCTCCGCTCACATTTTTGTTTGTAGGGGAGTGGCGCTTATCGCACCGCACAGCAGCGTCGAATCGCTTGACGGGTTTCCAAATCGATACGTGGAACCCCGAAGATTGAGGCGAAGGGTCGTTTCGCTACATTGGGTACGGTACTCAGGCGATCGAACGTGTCATTTCGACTCACCGACACTACCCACAGCCACCACTAATACGGGTAGATGCAAGACAGATGCCAAGCAATCCAGGCTTCGCAGGTTGGCAACCGGTAATGAAACGGATGTCGCGTATGTCCGACTTACAGGATTAAATTCGCGGACGCAGCCGTGGTGGGTCGTAGAATGGTAAGCGTGCGACCTGCGCGCGCGCGCCGTTTTGCAATGTGACGGAACGCCCCGGATGACGATCGCCCGCTGCGACATAACCCATACCCAGCGTGCGCGACAGCGTAGGCGACCAACAACTACTGGTCAGGCACGCGCGGCCGGGCGCCACCGGCGGCCACTCACCGAGCGGCAATGACGCCGCGTCCGGAGTCCAATCGCTGCCGCCGCTCCGGCGCAACGGCAGTAACCCCACCAGGTACGCAGGCTCGGGGTGCCCCCGCGATTGCCGCAGCGCCTGCGCGCCGACAAATGGATCCCGAGGCCGCGGTTCGGCGAGCCGGCCATAACCAAGGCCTGTCGGACGCACACGGAACCGCAACTCGCGATCGAACAGGATATAGCCGGACTCGACGCGCAGACTGTTTGCCGCTTCAAAACCGCACTCCGCAATCCCCTGCGTTGCGCCGGCTGCGGTCAGCCGTTGCCAGATCGCACTGCCGGACTCGGCTTTGACCAGCAATTCGTAGCCGCGTTCACCGGAATAACCGATGCGGGCGAGCCATGCTTCGTCCCCGTCGATGGGAACGGAGGCGAATCGAAAGTAACGCACAGCATGCTCCGGACGCACAGCCGCCCGTTCCAGCAATCGATCGCTGGTCGGACCTTGCACCGCAATAATGCTGTATTCTCCGGAACGATTTTCGATTTCAACGTCCAGCCCCTCGACCAAATTGCCGATGTGCGTCTGATCGGAACGCCGCCCGGTGAATAACCAGAAAGATCCGTCGCGATGGCGCCAGATGGTGGCATCGTTGAACACGCTGCCGTCGTCCCGGCAAAGAAAGGTATAGATAATCTGCCCCGGGCGCAGTTGCGCGACCAGCCGCGGCTGCAAACGTTCGAGAAACGTCACCGCCTGTGGGCCATGAACCTGGATTTGGGACATGAACGAGAAATCGAATACGCCGACGCCGCCGCGCACGGCCAGGTGTTCGGCCGCCGGATCGCCGAATCGAGCCGGCGCCAGGACGTCTGCGCCAAGAGCCAATTGCGGTATGTCGCGCTGCTGAAAATATTGCGTTAGCGCTGGCTGCGCCATGGCCTCACCAGATAGCCTTGACGATCATCCACAGACCGACCACTACGCACAACCAAGCGACGAAGCGCCGCACCGCGGTCTGGTTGACGGCGTGAACAATTTTCGCCCCGAGCAATACCCCGACCACTTCGAACACCACGATCAGGCCGACGACATGAAAGTCCACGGCACCGTAGGTGAGATTACCGATGGTGCCCGACCCGGAAGCCAATATCGACACCACTTGGCTGGTGCCAATCGTCAGCAGGGGCGGAAATCCCAGCACGATCATGATCGGAACCGAAAATACCGGGCCGCCGCCGCCCGTCAGGCCCGAACCGAAACCTACAAAAGCGCCGACGGCAAACAACAACGCGAGTTGCGCTCGGGGGAAATCGTGCAACACCGGGTTGGGCATGCCGCGCACTGCGGCGAGCGTATATACGCCCGCCATGACGATCACCAGCGCCAATGTAACGGACAACGCCTGGGCGTTGACATGGGAGTTGGCCATGGCGCCAAAGAAACCGAACAGCAACGCCCCTGCGCATACCGGCAGGGTGATGCGCCATTTGATACTGCCCCGGCGTTGGAATGCGATGGTGCCGACCACGCCGGTGGCGACGAAGCTGGCCAAGGCGGTTGCCATGGCCTGGTGAACGTCGAGGCCGGCGAGATAAATGAGCGCGGGGATGAGCAGCACGCCACCGACACCCACCGCGCCGATAAAAGTGCCTGAGACAAAAGACGAAAGGGCGAGCCAAACAAACGTACTCAGAGCAAACATTCCGGAGCCTCAGCCGCGAGGGCCGACTGCGTCCGAAGTCATGTACTTCGATCAGACATCAGCACACAAACCGGCCGCCATTTTCGATCGATTCTGGCGACCGGTTGTATACCGGGCTTCGAGTCATAACTTGAGATCGCCGCCGAGCCTACGGCTCATTTTTGTGCATTTATCCGGCAGCGAAATGGATCAGATTGCCGCTGATCAGCGTGTTGAGCTTCTTCATCAGCTGATAGCCGACAGCAGTATTCTGTTCCATGACGCGTAGCAGGTCGGCGCCAGCCATCGACAAAACGGTGGACGACGTCAAACAGTACGCGGTTGCCACACGCGAACGCCTGCCTTCCAGGAGAGCGGCCCAGCCAAACACGTCGCCGCAGCGGATGATCTCTCCCGCGGAGGTGTGCATCGAGCCGAGCCCAAGGGAGAAGCGCACTGTGCCGTCTACCAGGACAAAGAATTCATCCGCCGGATCTCCCAACTTATAGATCGGCTTATCCTTTTGGAAAACGCGCTGCTGACAAAGCGCTGCAATCTCGCTCAGCGCATCGTCATCAACGTTCGCAAAAAAGGAGGTTCGCGCAATGATCTCGCCTGGTTCCAACAAAAGTACGCGTCCGCTCTCGGGCATGGTCACCGTTTCCAACCCACCATCTTCTTGAATGCGTCGAGTTCTTCTTCCTTCATGAATACCGAATGCTCGGCCGCCGGATATGCGCGGCTCTTCACATCCTCGATATAGCGCTTATAGCCGTCTTCGAGGATCGGCACCATATCGGTGTAGATCTTCGAATGGCGCGGCACGTGCGCCTCATATAGGTGAAAGATGTCCGAACCGATTACATGCACGCCGTGCGCTTTATTGCCGGAACCAAGGCTGATTACCGGTACCGGCAGCGTTTCGGCCAGGTATTCACACACCTCGGATGTTACAACTTCGGCCATAATTGAGAAACACCCGGCGTCGACCATGGCCCATGCGTCGTCCACCAGTTCCTTGGCGCGGTCGGCGGTCTTGCCTTGGGCACGGAAGCCGCCCAACTGCGGCATGCGCATCGGGCAGATGCCGATATGGCCCTGCACCGGGATGCCGGCTTTGACGATGGCTTCGATATTCTTGGCGTGATGCTGATTGCCTTCGCACTTCATCACTTCCGCGCCCGCTTCGGCGACGAAGCGACCGGCATTATCGACCGCCTGTTGCTCGGACAAGTGGAAGCTCATGTACGGCATGTCGACCATGCGCAACCCGTACTGGGAACCACGGTATACCGCCTGGGACATGTACAGCACTTCCTGGAACGTTACCGACGTGGTGGACGGATGGCCGAACAACACCATGCCTCCCGTATCGCTTACGCATAGGATGTCGATACCCATCCGATCGGCGACGATAGCGTTCTCGTAGTCGTACACCGCCAATTGCGTGATGGCGTCACCTTTCTTCATCTTCTCCATCAACTGCGGGATCGTAACCTTCTTGCGCTTCGCTGCGCCGGTCTTTTTTTCGC
This sequence comes from uncultured Gammaproteobacteria bacterium, assembly GCA_963849825.1. GTDB lineage: Bacteria > Pseudomonadota > Gammaproteobacteria > JASBUN01 > JASBUN01 > CAVXJN01. The sequence continues at coordinate 799,376 of CAWKIK010000003.1, forward strand.
TCATTCCTGGCTCCTCAATTCGTCTCAACTTAATAACCCGTGATAACGCAACCGACGGAAAGCAAGACCTGTGCCCGGGAAATAATATATTTTTTAAACAGCACGTTAGCTAGAAAACGCGCGGAGCACTGGCAGTAAACGCAGGGGCGCAGAGGTCAAATCGAAACACGGGAGTCAATCCGAAACACATCTTGGTTCTCGACCGGTCACGGTCGAGCCTCCAAGACATGGCGTGATGCTGCGCGGGTTCAGCCGTCGGCGACACCGCTCGAGGTGTTGGATTCCTTCCCTCGCGTCGGGGCGCCCTTACGATGCATTTGCCATTTACGGCGCCGCGCCCACAGGGCCTTGCGCCCGATGCCGAGCATCCGCGCCAATTCCGTTTCGGTGTATTCGTGTTGGTGGTGGCGGATAAACTCCTGAATATATTCCTCTACCGAAAGCTTGCGTTCGAACAGCGCCTCCCCCGTTGTGGCGTTGTCCGGCTCCTCATGAGACTGAGAAGACGGGGCGCTCGTGGCGCTCACGTCGCCGAAGTACTTGGCGGTCAACGTGTCGGAATCGGCGAGAATCACCGCGCGTTCGATCAGGTTTTCCAGTTCGCGCACATTCCCGGGCCAGTGATAGGTATTCAGGAACTCCACCAATTCGTCGTTGATGCCGCGAATCTGCTTCCCCAGTTTGCGGCTGTAATGATCGACGAAGCGTTGCGCCAGATGCATGACGTCACCGCTGCGTTCGCGTAATGGCGGAATCCAGACGTTGATGACATTGAGTCGGAAAAACAGATCTTCGCGGAACTGGCCTTCCTTGATCTGGGCCTGCAGGTCACGATTGGTCGCGGCCAAAAAGCGCACGTCCACCTGGTAAGTGCGGGACCCGCCGACCGGGCGAACTTCACGCTCCTGCAATACCCGCAGGAGTTTGACCTGCAGGTTCAACGGCAATTCGGATATTTCGTCCAGCAGTAACGTGCCGCCGTTGGCCTCGCGGATCAATCCTTCGCTGGCGGAGGTCGCGCCCGTGTACGCGCCCTTGACATGGCCGAATAACTCCGACTCCATGAGGTCCGCCGGAATGGCGCCGCAGTTAATGGCGACGAATGGCCCCTTGGCCCGAGGACTGGTTGCGTGAATCGCGCGGGCTGCCAACTCTTTGCCGGTCCCGCTTTCGCCCTGGATCAACACCGACGCATCGGCCACTGCCACCCGCTCGATCAGCTCCAGAACCCGCTTCATCGGCGGACTGTTGCCGATGAGTTCATCCGAAGCGCGTGCATTTCGCAGCGAACGCTTGAGGATGCGGTTCTCGCGTTTGATCTGCCGTTCATTGAGCGCGCGCTGCACCGCGTGCATGAAATCGACGTTGTCGAACGGTTTGATCATGTAGTCCACTGCGCCGAGGCGCAGGGCTTCTATGGCACTCTCCACTGAGGAATAACTGGTCATGAGGATCACGGGCGTTTCCGGATCCAAATCCTTCGCACCGCGGATCACGTCCAGGCCGGTTGCATCGGGGAGCCGCAGATCGCTGATGATCAGGTCGAAATCGTCGGATCGCAGCGCTGCGATCCCTTCCTCGACGGTTTTTGCCAAAACCGTAGCGCAGCCCTTGGTGTGCAGCAGACACGCCACACATTCGCGCACGCCCGGATCATCTTCGACAACCAGAACCCGCTGGCTACCTGCGATGTCTTGGTTCGCAATCGGCCTATTCATTGATCTGATTTCTCTCCGGGGAACGTGATCTCAAACCGGGCGCCGCCTTCGGTGCGGTTGGCGGCCGTGATGTCACCGCCGTGTTCGCGCACCAAGTCGCGCGTGATCGCCAAACCGAGTCCGGTGCCCTCCCCGCTGGGTTTGGTGGTGAAAAACGGCGTGAACAGTTCCTCGATATGATCGGGCGCGATACCCGGCCCATTGTCTTCGATGATCAGCGTACTGTCGCCATCGGCGGCTCGGTGCGCGTGGATCGTGACGCATCCGCGTCCGTTCATCGCCTGCACCGCGTTCAGTACGATGTTGTAAATAATCTGGCGCAGGTGCCCCGCGTCGCCGCGCACGCGGACCGACGCATCGCGCGAGTGCTCGATTTCCACTTCTTGGTAGCGGCGATCCTGCCGTATCAGTGTCAGCGCTTCGTCCACGGCGTCGTCGATTGGCACCCAATCGCGCTGGCCGATTCGGCAGAATTCGTTGATGCGCCTCGAAACCTGGAGAATGCGCTTGACGTTGACCGCGATCCGATCGAGCCCTTCGCGCAGTGCCGTCTCCGATAGCTCGTCCTGGGATTGCATCAGCTGCACCATCGAATACGTAGCAGCCAACGGGTTGCTCACTTCATGGCATACGCCCGCGAGCATGAAACCAATGGATGCCAAGCGCGCCGTTTGCGCCCGATCGCGCTCGGTTTCATACGATGCGGTTTCGTCCAGGATCACCAGATACGAACCGCCCGGGATGTGACGCAGATAGATTCGCTCATGGACCGGTCCGTGTTCGCTCTCACGGCTCAGTTCCACTTCCTGCGACTCGGCCCACGGCGCGCTGCCGCGCAGTGCTTGCGCATACTCGGGGAATAGAACCGCCAGCGGCTGGCCGGCCACGTGTCCGGGATGGGGCACTTGCCGAGCCGCGGCATGCTCGTTGACGTACGCGACCAGGCCGTGGCCGTCAAGCGCAATGGCGGGCCACGGCAGACTTTCAAGCACGGCTTCGACCTGCTGGCCGAGGTCAAATTCCTGCGGAATCTGTGAAGTTTCCTTAGTTTGCATCTAGCGCCCGGAATATGGTGGGGCCGCGGAGCCCACGAGGTCGCGGATTACGAATCGAGATTACCTGAATATGGGCACGAGCGGGGGAATCCAAGCCGGTATTACGGCTCCTGACACTGAGTTCGCACGTCAGCGTCCGATATTGCATTGCGACATCGATCACGTCCACTTATCAGCTTATACCCGCGCCTCCGACAACATCAAGCGTTCCCGCTAAGAGTCTAGCGTGAACGCAGCACGCGCGCCTTACGGCCGATCTGGCGCCCACACAAGCCGCTCATCCTTATCCGAAACACCCGGAATCCAGCGTCAGTGGTGGGGATGAATGCGAGCGGTAAAATTCGCGGCGCATCCTCCGCGGAACACGACCGCTGGCATGGCACTTGCTCCTGCTTCCGTAGTCCTAGCCACCGTCCCACCAAGGGGCGGATGCGCGTGCGCTTCGAAACAAGCAGCGCACATGTGTTTCAAATTACCACAAAGGTCGAAAGCCAGTGGCGACAGAAATCGTGCGTAAAAGGAAGAAAAAGGGCCAGCTTCGGGGTCGACAGCCGTTACCGGAAGCGCTGGCGGCAGTGCGGGCGCTTTTAGGCGACAGGCCACGCCGCCGGGACCTGCTGATTGAATATCTGCACTTGATCCAGGATCGCTACGGGCATCTGTCCGCTACTCATTTGACTGCACTCGCCGACGAACTCGGATTGGCCACCTGCGAAGTCTACGAGGTCGCGACCTTCTACCATCATTTCGATGTGGTCAAAGACGAAACCGAAGCACCGCCAGCGATCACAGTGCGCGTTTGCGAATCAGTCAGCTGCGCCATGGCGGGCGCCGAGCAGCTGATCTCGACGCTCGAACAGGCACTGGGCACCGACGTGCGGGTACAACGTGTACCGTGCGTGGGACGGTGTGAAATGGCGCCGGTGGCGGTGGTGGGCACTAACGCGATCGGCAACGCGCAGCCGGAAGCGGTCACAGCCGCCGTCGCCAACAAGGAAACTGAAGCGCAATTGCCACCCGACTATGTCGACTATGCCGCATACAAAGCCAGCGGCGGTTACAAACTACTCCAGGACTGCGTCGCCGGACGGGTGAAGTCGGAAGACATCATCCAAACCTTGGAGAACTCCAAGCTCCGCGGACTGGGCGGCGCCGGCTTCCCCGCCGGGCGCAAATGGCGGATCGTCCGGGACCAGCCGGCACCGCGCCTTGCCGCCATCAATATCGACGAAGGCGAGCCCGGCACTTTCAAAGACCGCTATTTTCTCGAGCGCGATCCGCACCGCTTCATCGAAGGCATGCTGATCGCCGCCCATGTCGTCGGCATCGACGAAATCTACGTCTATTTGCGCGACGAATACGCCGGTTGCCGCAAAATGCTGCAACGCGAAATCGCGGCGCTGAAGGCAGATCCGCCGGTGAACCTGCCGCCGATTGAATTACGACGCGGCGCCGGCGCATATATTTGCGGCGAGGAATCGGCGATGATCGAATCCATCGAAGGCAAGCGCGGCATGCCGCGGCTGCGCCCGCCGTTCGTAGCACAGGTAGGTCTATTCGGCCGCCCCACCCTCGAGCACAACATGGAAACCCTGCACTGGGTGCGCGACATTGTCGAAAACGGTGCCGAGTGGTTCGCCTCTCACGGCCGCCACGACCGCGTCGGCCTGCGCTCGTTCTCGGTGAGCGGCCGAGTAAGCAAGCCCGGCGTACACATCGCACCGGCCGGCATTACCATGCGCGAGCTGATCGACGAATATTGCGGTGGCATGCTGCCCGGGCATGAGTTCTACGGCTATTTCCCCGGTGGCGCTTCCGGCGGCATTCTGCCGGCATCTCTGGGCGATGTGCCGCTCGATTTCGACACCCTCCAAGCCCACGGTTGCTTCATCGGTTCCGCGGCCATCATCGTGTTGTCCGATCAGGACAGCGCCCGGGACGCCGCGTTGAATGCCATGCGCTTCTTCGAACACGAATCCTGCGGCAAATGCACACCGTGCCGGGTCGGTACCGGCAAAGCTGCAGCCCTGATGCAGCAGCGCACTTGGGACCAACCGCTGCTCAACGAATTGGCGACGGTCATGATCGACGCGTCCATCTGCGGCCTCGGCCAAGCGGCGCCGAATCCACTGCTTTGCGTCATGAAATATTTTCCGCAAGAGGTCAAAAATGGCAGCTAATCCCGAGCACCTCTCAATCACTGTCGGCTTCGAGCTCGACGGCAAACACATGGATGCTTATCCGGGCGAGTCCATTCTGGAAGCAGCCAAGCGCGCCGGTATCGACATTCCGCACCTATGCTACAAGGCAGGCATGCGCGCCGATGGCAACTGTCGTGCATGCATGGTGGAAATCGAAGGCGAGCGGGCCTTGCAACCATCCTGCTTCCGCGCCGTTCAGGAAGGCATGAAAGTAAACACCGGGAGCGAGCGGGCGCGCACAGCGCAGCGCGTGGTACTGGAATTGCTGCAGTCCGACATGCCGGAAACCGATTACACCCGCGACAACGAATTGGACCGCTGGTCGCAGTTCGTCGATCTGGGCAAACCCCGTTTCGAAGCGCGGCACGAACCGCCCCCGGACCTTTCGCATCCAGCGATTGCGGTAAATCTGGACGCTTGCATCCAGTGCGGCCGGTGCGTACGCGCGTGCCGCGAAGAACAAGCCAACGATGTCATTGGATACGCTTATCGCGGACATGATTCCAAGATCGTGTTCGATTTCGACGATCCAATGGGCGAAAGCTCGTGCGTGGCCTGCGGCGAGTGCGTGCAAGCGTGCCCCACCGGCGCGCTCATGCCGTCCCAGGGCGTCGGCATGGTGGTTCCTGACAAGAAGGTCGACTCGGTCTGCCCATATTGCGGGGTGGGATGCCTGCTGACCTACAATATCAAGGACAACAAGATCCTGTACGTGGAAGGACGCGGTGGTCCAGCCAACAACAGCCGCCTGTGCGTCAAGGGTCGTTACGGCTTCGACTACGTCAGCCACCCGGATCGTCTCACGAAACCTTTGATCCGGCGCGCTGACGCGCCCAAACGCACCGATGTCGAGAACATCGACCCGGGTAACCCTTTAGCGATGTTCCGGGAAGCGAGCTGGGATGAAGCCTTGGAGTTTGCCGCGTCCGGACTGCGTAAGATCCGCGACGAACAGGGCAAGAAAGCCCTGGCGGGCTTCGGTTCGGCGAAAGGCTCGAACGAAGAAGCCTATTTGTTCCAGAAACTGGTGCGCACTGGATTCGGCAGCAACAACGTCGATCACTGCACCCGCCTGTGCCACGCCTCGTCAGTGGCGGCGATGCTGGAGATGATCGGTTCCGGCGCGGTGTCCAACCAGGTTTCCGACGTGGCCGAGGCCGAGGTGATCGTGGTGATCGGCGCCAACCCGACCGAAAACCACCCGGTTGCGGCCACCTTCATGAAAAATGCGGCCCGCGCCGGCAAGACGCTGATTGTCATGGATCCGCGCCGCTCGGGCATCGCGCGATTCGCTGACCATTATCTGCAGTTCAAACCGGACACCGACGTGGCGCTGCTGAACGCGCTCATGAACGCGGTGATCGAAGCCGGACTCGTGGACGAGGCGTTTGTGCGCGACCGCACCTCGGGCTACGAGGAGCTCAAAGCCCATTTGGCCGAATACACGCCCGAGAAGATGCAGGCAATCTGCGGCATCGATGCCGCGACCATTCGCGAAGTCGCCCGCATCTATGCCAGCTCCAAGGGTTCGATCATCTTCTGGGGCATGGGCGTTTCGCAACACGTACACGGCACGGACAATGCGCGTGCGCTGATTTCTCTTGCTTTGATCAGCGGCCAGGTGGGCCGCCCGGGCTGCGGAATCCATCCCCTGCGCGGTCAGAACAACGTCCAAGGCGCCTCCGACGTCGGTCTCATTCCGATGGTTTTTCCTGACTACCAGTCCGTCGCCGATCCCGCTGTGCGGGCGCGCTTCGAACAATTGTGGGACACCACCCTCGATCCGGAACCGGGACTGACGGTGGTGGAAATCATGCACGCGGTCATCGACGGCAAAATCAGCGGCATGTACATCATGGGTGAAAACCCTGCAATGTCCGACCCCAACCTGCACCACGCTCGTGAAGCGCTGGCGAAGCTCGATCACCTGGTAGTCCAGGATCTGTTCCTCACCGAAACCGCTTGCTTCGCCGACGTGGTCCTGCCCGCGTCTGGATTTCCCGAAAAAACCGGAACCTTCACCAACACCGACCGCCGCGTGCAACTCGGTCGCCAGGCATTGGATTTACCGGGTGAGGCACGGCACGATCTGGAAATCATCCAGGAAATCGCCCGGCGTATGGACCTGGATTGGAATTACCAGGGCCCGGCGGACGTGTTCGCGGAAATGCGCAAGGCCATGAGCACCCTGATGGGAATCACGTGGGAACGTCTGGAACGCGAGCATTCCGTGACCTACCCGTGCAAGCTCGAAGACGAGCCGGGCGAGGCGGTGTTGTTCACCGATGTGTTCCCGACTGCCACCGGCAGGGCCAAGCTAACGCCGGCTGCGTTCACCAACGCCAATGAATTGCCCGATCAGGAATACCCGTGGATTTTGATCACGGGCCGCCAGCTCGAGCATTGGCACACCGGCTCCATGACCCGGCGGGCCGCGATCCTCGACGCCATCGAGCCGCAACCGGTTGCCAACGTAAATCCCGATGACCTCGCCGCACTGGGGGTGCAGCCGGGAGACGCGATCGTCGTGACGTCCCGGCGGGGAACCATTACTGCCATGGCAAGAGCGGATACTGCCCTGCAACCGGGACAGGTCTTTCTGCCTTTCTGCTACAAAGAAGCGGCAGCAAACCTGCTCACCAACGAGGCCCTGGACCCGTTCGGCAAAATCCCCGAATTCAAGTTCTGTGCCGTGCAGCTATCCGCCGCTGCCTGAGAAGCACCGGCTTTTTCGTGGCGCCGCGCCGGAGACTTCGGCGCGGCGAAGTAGCCGGGGGCTGATTGTTGCGAGCGGGAACGAGGTGCGCGACAACGACGTCTATTGAGCGGACGACGCTTGCTGCCGCGGCAGGCCCCGCTGGACCATCAATTCAGCAATCGCGGCGGAGCATTCCTCCGGCGCGACCGCTTCGAGGTGTTCGCCCACGCGCCGGTATATTTTCGCCTCAGTGAATATGAAATCCATCGGAATGTCGTACTGGTTGGGGCGGATCGACTCCAATCGCTGCTCTTCGTAGGCGATGCCGATGGCAATGGGCTGGGGCGTAATGGAGGCCAGCGTGCGGTCGAAAAAACCACCTCCATATCCCAGGCGGAAGCCGGCATCGTCGAATGCGTTGATCGGCGCGAACACAGAATCGGGCTCACATTGCGGTGTGTCTGCCGGGACCGGAATTGCGAACGCACCCGGCACCATCGGGACACCCGGCCACCATTTGCGAAAAATCATCGGCCGGCCCTTCTTCACCACTACCGGCAGCGCAGCTGCCGCCCCGCGCTCGCGCAGCTTGCGAACGACAAACCGCAAATCGAACTCCCCCTTGTAGGGCCAGCAGAACCCGATCACACCCTGGGACAACGAGTCCAGGAGCGCCGCTTCGAGCCGTTGATTGAGCGCCGCGTCCCGTGATCGCTTTAGTTCCGGATCCATTTGCGCGCGCTGTTCGATCGCACTCTGCCGCGTGGTGCGCTTCCATACTTGGTCTGACTCGGTGTCGCCCATCGCGCCGCCTTCGCTGTTCAACCGCGTTTGATGACCGCGTCGTAGCGGTAATCGGACGCAATGCCGCGCGCCGTTACCACTTCCGCAACTGTCAGAAACGATCCAAATACCACCACCCGACCACTCGTTCCGGCTGCACGCCGCGCATCGTCGTATGCTTGCGCAGGCGTTGGATAGCTGAACACATTATACGTTATTCGTTCCCGGTTCAGTTCTTCCTCGATGCGCTGCGCGCTCGCCCCGCGCGGGCCTTCCAATCCACAAATCATCCAACCCGAAATTTCGCCTTTCATGGCCCGAATGACACCGGCGATGTCTTTGTTCGCCTTCATTCCGAACACCGCCACCGTCAACCCATCGCAATGACTTGTGCGCAGATTCTCCGCCAAAGCGCGGGCCCCGTGAGGATTATGGGCGACGTCGAGTATGATTTTCGGATCTTCGCCTACCACTTCGAAGCGCCCAGGGATATAAGCCCGGCGCAGACCCTGCTCGACGGCGGACCGCGAAACCGGCAGCTTGTGCCGCAACTGCAGCAACGCAGCCAAAGCGCTGCTCGCATTGTCAAACTGAAACGCGCCGCGCAGGTTCGGTTCCGGCAGCCCCTCCCATGCCACGTCTCCAGACCGGAAATTCCAGCTGCTTTCCGCTCGGGTGAAGTCGAAGTCGCGGTGCAGCTGTTGCAGATTCGCACCGATGTCGTCCGCCCGTTGCTGCACCGTATCCGGTGGTGATGGGTCGCCGCAGATTGCCGGTCGCCCGGCACGAAAGATACCGCTCTTTTCAACCGCCACCTGCTCTCGGGTGGAGCCCAGGAATTCCATATGGTCGAGATCGATTGAACTGATAACAGACACATCAGGGTCGAAGATATTGACCGCATCCGTACGCCCGCCCATGCCCACCTCCAGCACGGCAACGTCGACGCATCGTTGATTGAAAACGATCATAGCCGCCAGGGTGATGTACTCGAAATAGGTGAGTTCGACTTTTCCCCTGCCTACTTCCACTTCCGCAAGCGCCGAGCAGAACTCGCTGTCCGTGACGTCGGTGCCCTCGATCCGAATTCGTTCGTTAGCGCGCAGTAGCGGTGGCGAACTGTAAACGCCGACTTTGTAGCCGCCAGCAGCCAGGATCGCTTCCAGCAGCGCACAGACCGAACCCTTGCCGTTGGTACCGCCCACCGTGATGACCGGGCACAATGCCCGCAAGCGCAAAGCGCGCCGCACGGATTCGATGCGTTCCGTACCCATAGCCACCGAACGGGGATGGACACGTTCAATATGGTCGAGCCACGCCGGCAGCGATCTCGGGCCTATCATGATTGGTTCCGTTGAGTTGGAGAGTCACGCCCGCCATGGACGGCGGGCGCTACGGCACGGGAGCGACAGGCACACCCGTAGTACTTAACCCATAAGTGCGACTTCCGGTGCTTCAGATGCTCTCTGCGGCCTGGCTGGGAACCTCGCGCTCGCCTTTTCGGCGACGAGCTTGACGCTCCGCAGCGCTCACCGTATTGGCAATCAGCATCGTTACCGTCATCGGGCCGACTCCGCCCGGAACCGGGGTGATGAATGCCGCCTTCTTGGAAACGCCTTCGAATTCGACGTCCCCCACGAGCTTGCCATTGTCTAGACGATTGATGCCCACATCGATCACCACCGCGCCGCGCTTCACCATCTGGGCCACGATGAGGTTTGGGACGCCTGCCGCAACTACGAGGATATCCGCGAGAATGGTGAATTGACCAAGGTCGCGGGTTTTGACGTGACAGATGGAAACTGTCGCATTCTTACGCAGCAGCATCAGCGCCATCGGCTTGCCGACGATATTGCTGGCGCCAACAATCACGACGTTTTGACCTTCGATCGGCACTTCGGTCGATTCCAGCAGCCGCTGTACGCCGTACGGCGTGCAGGGAGGAAACACGTTCTCGGAACCGTCTTCGCCACTTTCGACCACGAGGCCGCCAACATTGTAGAGGTGAAACCCGTCTACATCTTTGTCAGGAGAGATCGCCTCCAACAACAAACGCATGTCGAACTGCGGCGGCAACGGCAGCTGCACGATCACGCCGTGGATCTTCGGATCCTTGTTCAGTTCCTCGATACGTTTGAGTACTGCGGTCTGCGGCACATCTTCGGGAAATTCGTGAGTCTCCGAATGCAAGCCCACCTCGCGGCAAGCCTTCATTTTCTGCCCTACGTAAACCTTGGACGCCGGATTGGCGCCCACGATAATGACGGCCAGCCCCGGTGTAATGCCCGCTTCTTGCAACTTTTCGACGCGAGGCTTCAATTCCTCCTCACGTATTTGTTTGGAAACCGCCTTGCCATCGATCAATTTTGCTGTCATGTCTCGACCCATCTATATATATGCGTTGAATGATTTTGCATCTTGCCGCTAAGCTTTCACACCCATGAGTCCGGCGATGATGAACAAAGCGATACTGATGCCCGTGACCGCATAGCCGCCCCAATACAACACCGAGCCTGCAGCGGACGAGGCGGCACGGTTTCGCATCACACTGCCGGCCGTCGCGGCGATCGCGCCGATTACCGCCAGCGAGATGACGACCTCGCGCTGTAGCAATTGTTCCCACATTCCGATTCGCTCGTTTTTTTCGTGTCCAACGCCGACGCGCTAGTTGTCGCCCATGCGCTTGGAATAGGCTTGCACGAAATCGGCCGCGGCTTTGCTGCCGCCTGTAAACGATTTCATCGCTTCTTCGTGCAGAATCGACATTGCCTCCATCTTGATCTGGTTCACATGATCGCTTTCCACCAGGTCCGACAGTTTTCGCGGCCGCTCCCATTCCACTTCCAACGTCGCTCGTACACGAGTCGGGCGGTTGGTCATGATCAACAACCGATCAGCAAGGAAAATCGCCTCGTCGATATCGGTGGTGACAAAAAAATTCGTCCGACGCGACTCTTCGAAAAGTTTTGCGTAGTACTCCCACATCAGCTCTTTGGTCATGTGGTCCAGACCACGGAACGGCTCGTCGAGAATCATGATGTGAGGGTCGTTGATCATCGCCCGAGCAAGTTCACAGCGCCGCTGCATGCCGCCCGAGAGTTGCGAGGGGAATTTATCCCGAAACCGGGTCAGGCCGACCTTGTCGAGCAGAAACTCGCACCGGTCCCGGTTTTCGCGGTTATTTTGGCCGCGCGCCTTAGGCCCATACATTACGTTTTGATACGTGGTCATCCAAGGAAACAATGCGGTTTCCTGAAATACTACGAGCCGATCTCTGCCTGGTCCGGTGATCGGCTTGTCGTCGAGCAGAATCTTGCCTCCGGTTTGCCTTTCGAAACCCGCCAACAACCGGATCAGCGTGCTCTTGCCACATCCGGATGGCCCGATCATGACCGTGAGTTTGTGGCGTTCAATCTTGAACGATGCGCCTTTAACCACGTCGGTGGCGAACTGTTTGTCACCGTAGGTTTTGCTTACGTCCTGGGCGATCATCTCGCCGGCCGTGGCGCGGCTACTCCGTTCCTGTACCTTCTCTGCTGCTGCTGCGCTCATTACCTCAGTTCTCCTCAATCTCGTGGGTGCGGGACGGTCTGGCTCAGCGCGTGCGCCGCCATGGGGTGAACCGCTCACCCAGCCAACGGATGGCAGAGCTCGAAATATAGCCGGCGATGCCGATACTGATCATGCCGACGACAATTTGTTCGTAAGACCCACCGACGTAAGAGTTCCATATAAAAAATCCGAGTCCGCCGCCGGAACCACCCACGGAGTTTCCACCGCCGGAAATCATTTCAGCCGCGACAACGACTTCCCACGTGATACCCATTCCGACCGCCGCACCGATAAAAATGGACGGAAGTGTACCCGGCAGAATGATACGGCGAAAAATATCCCAGCCGCTAGAGCCCATCGAACGGGCCGATTGGAAATAACGAATGTCGATAGATTTCGCGCCGCCTAGTACGTTAATGACGATCGTGAAAAACGCACCGAGGAAAGTTACGAATGCGATCGACATTTCCTGCGTGGGCCAGAAAATGATGGACGCTGGCACCCACGCCAGCGGGGGAATCGGTCGCAGCAACTCAAACACCGGAAACGCAGTGTCGTAGAACAACCTGCTGGAAGCCATTGCCAAACCCAGCGGAATACCGACTACCATTGCGGCCAGAAAGCCAGCAAGAACGCGCGAAAAGCTCAGCCACCAGCTCTGCCAATACCCAACGTCGGACAAAAGCGGACCCCACGCCAAAATCACATCTGACGGTGCTGGCACACGTCCGACCCAGGGCACCGTAAAACCGAACCACTCACCGGATTTCGCGCCGATTTCCCAGAGCACTAGAAACACGATTAGCGAAATGACTGCACGCCTGGGTCTGGTTCCCATGAAAAACAGAGGCTTCTTAACTTTGGCATAATTGCCGCTCAAACTCGCTGCTGTTGTACCCATCTCTGCGATTCCTTAATTTGGTTGCCGCCTTTTCAATCCCACGATTGCTCCGCGACGCGAATCTGCACGCCGCCTCAGCCTTCCTTCTCACCCGCTTCGAAGGCTTTGATCGCCTCCTCGTGCACGGCTTCCATGGTTTCGTCCATCAGCTCACGAAACCGAGGGCTGGTGAGCACGCTGTAATCACGCGGATGGGGAATATCCACTTCCAGCATCTTCTTCGGTTTGCAAGGACGTGTCGTCATAATAACTACACGGTGGCCGAGGAAAATCGCCTCCTCCAGGTCGTGGGTGATGAAGAAAATGGTGACCTTGTTCTTGTAATAAATATCGAGCAACGCTTCATGCATGACCGATTTCGTCAGCGAGTCCAATGCGCGGAAAGGTTCATCCAGGAGCAATACTTTGGGATCGTTCATTAATGCCCGCACGATCTCCACGCGACGGCGAACGCCAGAAGAGATCTCGCCGGGATAACTGTTTTCAGTGCCGCTCAGCCCAGCGATCGCCATGAGGTCCCTCGCTTTTTCGTAGGCCTCTCGCTTGTTCATGGTGCCCTGCATCATCGGCCCGAACGCTACGTTTTCGAGATTCGTCTTCCACGGAAACAGCGCGCCATTCTGGAACACAACGACTCGGTCCGGGCCCGGATCTGCTTTCGGTTTGCCGTCGCCGCACAGGAGTTCACCATCCAAATAGATGTTGCCATCAGAAATGCTGTGAAAGCCGGCGATCGCATTGAGCAGGGTCGTCTTGCCGCAGCCGGACGGTCCTACGATCATACAGATCTCGCCCGCGCCGATGTCCAGGGAACAGCTGTCTACTGCCTTGACGGCCGTCCCCATGGGGTCATATACCTTTTCGACCTTCTCGATTCGGATTGCGCCTTTAGTTGCCATGGTCGTCTGCCGCTTCTGATCTGCTTGCCGTGGGTTCAGTTCTTCAATGACTGCGCTCATTACCGTCCTCCGATGGCCAGTTCGCGGACTCGCCATTGCATCATATAGTCGCCGGCCACACGCACCATTGCGCTGGTAACGTATCCGACTATACCCAGCGTGATCATGCCGATCACGATGGTGGGATAGCGAACCATCGTGTAAGAAGTATTGATGACATAGCCTAAACCGAACTGTCCGGATACCATCTCGGCTGCAACAAGCGAGAACCAAGCCACGCCCACTGAGATCTGAAGGCCGGTGAACATGTAGGGCAAGGCTCCAGGTATGATGACATGACGAAACACCTGCCAGCGGTTTGCGCCGAGACAGGCTGCCGCACGCGGATAGGATTCATCAATCGATTCCACGCCCAACATGGTATTCAACGCCGTGGCATAGAATGAGGCCAAGGTCGTCAAGAACAGCACGGGCGACTCCAACCCCGTAAACATGATAATTGCCAGCGGCACCCATGCCAGGATCGGTATCGGGCGCAAGGTCTCAAATACCGGAAACACGTATTCGCGGAACTTCTTCGACCAACCAAGAAAGAGACCCACGGGCACACCAAGCACGGTAGCCAGTGCGAACGCAATTAGAATTCTTCGCACGCTGACCCAAATGTGAGTGTAATATTCAGGCGTGTACAGTGAGAGTCCATAGTAGGGGTCTTTGCTAGTCCACTCCTCCAGCACCTCCGCGGGACCGGGAAGAAAGTCGAAACGCCACCAATGGAACACGTCCGACGCGAGGTACCAGCCCCCGAATAACACCACAAATCCGGCCACCATGAGGTAGGGCTTGGGACTTTGCAGCCACTTCGAAATACGGTACATGGTCAATGACCAGCCGGTGAGCTGCGCGGTCGCAGGCGCGCGCTCGGACCCAGTTCCAGCCCTAGGGACCGTCTGCACTTCCGCCAGCCAAGCCGGCACGGTAAAGTCCTCGACCACTACCTTTGCGGTGCGCCCAAGCACATCGTTGAGCGCTTCCGGATCGTCCCGCAGTGCCTTCATCAGGGCATCCTGGCTGATCCGAAGCAGTTCCACATCGGTCAAAGCCCTGGTACGCGCAAGACGCCGATTCTGATTTTTGAGCAGCGCAGCCCAACCGATTACTTGGCCTTCGCCGACTTCCTTCACCAAGGTCGCCGCTTCGCTCTTGGGTCCGAGCGCATGCTCTACCTTGCCTGAGACCACAACGAACATGTCGTCGGCCTGGTCGCCCAGGTTGTAGATGGTTTCGCCTTGCTTGATCCTCTCTATTTGAGCGAGATCTGCAACTCGACCCAACATCTCATCTGAAAGGGTACTGAAAATAACGGTCTTCTTAAGCAGCGCCTTCTTCTGCTCACGACTTTGATCGTCTGAATTCATTAGCGTGTAGCCTCTGCTCCGATAATCGACGGGTGACTGGACGGTGGTTCCCAGCTCTTGGTCCGCTTCGCCCCGGTTGTGGGCATTGTTATACAAAGGTTTTGCACTGCGGTAACACACAGCGCATGCCCAGCGAATGGACTACTTCTTCGCTGCAACTTGCGCGTTACGCTGCGACTTGCACAATCGGATCGGCAGGACCGGATCCGCCGAGTCGGGAGCCAGCGTCGCGCTCCCGACTCGGAACCCGCCACCGTTAGTCAGTCTGACCCAGCTTGATGCCCATCTTGCTGGGATCTTGCGCCTGTATCTCACCAACTGGCGGCGTAAGCCCGCGTTCCTTCAAGATGTCTTGAGTGAACTTCGGCATGATTGCGTCGTCACGCAGTTTATCTACGCGAATACTCTTTACTTCATGCAGGAACGCCGTTGCACGTTTCAAGAGCTCCATGGCATCCGGCGTAAACGTGTATGGCATTACGTTGCGCACGTCGCCGCCGTCCTCAGATTTCGGATATTTGCCGGCAAGCGACATCCACATCACGTCCTTGCTGAAGCCGGTCGTCTGATTGGTCGCCATTTCCGCTACCTCTTCGTAATGCTTCGGATCGGCGAGGTAGAGTTGTGCGTCGAGTTCCGCGTTCAGCCAGCCCTTGACAACGTCCGGACGCTGCTTGATCAAATCGCCCCGCATCGCGAGAAAACCACCGTCGTTCTCGTCGACAGCGAATCCAGTAGCAACGCGGCGCGCGATTCCCTCCATGACCAGCTTCGAGGCAGTCGGTTCCCAAATAACGGCGGCATCCAATTTGCCCGCTTTGAAACCACTCGTGATCACTTCGATGTTCTGGTTCAGATAGGCTTTGGGCTTGATGTCCATTTTCTTGAATGTTGCCTGGGCGTAGCGGTCGGTACAGCTGCCTTTAGGCACCGCAACGCGCTTTCCGTCCAGCCACTTCAACGCGTCCTTCGGATTATCGAACTTCGGAGCGTCTTTTCGAACCAGGAAAATGTTGCACTGGTCGTGGGCAACCCCAAGCACGCCTACAAGCCGGACATCAGCTACGCGCTCTTTGGTTGTAGACACGATCGCCGGCATATCACCCATGTAGCCGACGTCCTGCTTGCCCGCGAGCATGGCGTTGACGATGATCGCGCCCTGCAGACCGATCTGGAAATCCACTGTTGAACCTTCAGGAAGATATTTTTTCCAGAGTTCCTTGGAGCGCATTACGACGCCGGACCAAGATTGCGTGTAATACGGCTGATAGCCGACGGTGAGGTGCACGGGCTCACCTGGTTTGCCGTAATCTTTCGCGTTGGCGGTAGCTGCGATGCCTACTGCCGCCACGATGCCCATGGTTACCGTCAGGCAGCGGTTCAACCACGATGTTGCCGTATATAACTGCGACTTCTGCTTCTTCATGACATCCTCCTCGCTCGTGCTCCCGGCGGGAACAACACCTTCTTTTCTGTTTTGGTTTCTACGAACACGATGCTCGGACTGCTGGCTCGCGTTCGTATCGGGCGCGTTTCTCCTTTGCTACGACTTCCTTTGGTCTTGCTCTCACACGGCCGGTCCGTTGTCGGCGACACGGCCACTACTCCTCTACTGGCCGCCAAATGAGGCCAAATATCGCGTAAGCAAATGAACCAGGTTGTTCATCACTTTGTAACCGTCAGCTGGCGCGTTTTCCAGGATTGCGCGCACTTCGGTGCCGTTCAGCGCGATCATCACTGAGTCCTCTTTGCAGGTTGCGCGCGCGATACGTCGCGGCTGACCCGACACCAGCGCAGCCCAACCGAACAATTCTCCCTTGCGGATCATGAACCCGCCCGGGCTGGTTCGATCGTCGCGGCCGAGCACAAACTCGACGCGGCCACTCTCAAGAATATAAAGATCTTCCACCGGGTCACCGCGGTCATAGATGTTGGTGTCGGCCGCGAATTCCTCATGGCGCGCGAGCGCCGACAGCGCGGCTTGCGACTCGTCGGATATCCCCTCGAATACAGACGCCAGTTTCAGCGCACTTGGCGCGCCGACGAAAACGTCGCTGCCTTCCACTTTGACGTTGTAATATTCGAGCGGCGCTTCGGCCAGACCGACAGGGGCACCATTGTTTCTGACATCCCATTGCCACAAATGTTCATGGCAGGTGAGCACATTGCCGTCGAACAGCCCCTCGCATAACCGCACTTCCTGATGGGGGCAGATGCCCTGGAAGGCATAGAACTCACCATCGGAGTTGAGAATGAGCACCGATTTCCCGTCGAGCTCGACTTCCTTCATGCCGTTGGTGGGGACTTCGTCTGTGGTGCACACCTTGGTCATTTCCATATCGTTATCCCCTTCCCCTCAAGACCCGGTCCCGGCTGCGGAGCTGTCTTGCTCCGCAATTTCGACGTATATCTTGCCGTCGTCCACGGAGATGGGATAAGGCTTCAATGGGCACTCGGCCAATCCGACCGGCTCACCCGTATCGACTTTCCACTGCCACAAATGTTCGTGGCAGGTCAGTACGGACCCGTCATACAGGCCTTCGCAGAGCGCTACTTCCTGATGGGGGCAAATACCGTTGTAGACGTGGTATCCATCGCTGCTATGCAGCACCAACAGCTTGAGCCCGGAGTCAGTCTCGAACTCTTTCATGCCATTTTCCGGCACTTCTTCAATTCGGCACAATTGTTCCATTGAATACGCTCTCAACTGAATTTGTCGTAACGGATCGAGTCGGTGGTCAAGCGCGCTTCAAGCAGAAGCAAGCGGATTGACGCATCGACTGCCGGGGGCGGTCCGGCCAAGTACGCCATGATGTTTTCGTAGGCGCCTTTCATGTGACGCCCAGCCACCTCATGCACCCAACCGATGTCAAACTCCAGACCAGGGTATTTGTCCTTCACTTGATCGGGCACGGTCTCTTCATGGGACAACGCTACAACAATTTTCAGGTTGTCCCCGCCTTTTTCCTTGAACGCTGCGAGTTGTTCGCCGTAGAAAAGATCGTTGGCACTGCGCACGCCGAAGAACACGTAGCCGCGATGATTGGCGAAATATTCCTCCTGCGATGCACGCGACAGGATTGACATAATACCGGCGATGCCGCTGCCGCCGGCAATGCAAAGCAGATTCTTGTCGATTGCCGGGTAGAATGTTGCCGCACCCAAAGGGCCGAACATTTCAACTTCAACGCCGTCCGGAGATTCATCGAACAGTTTTTCAGTCAAGCCTCCGCCGGCAAGTTTCTTGACCACGAACTCGAGGTGTTTCGCACCCCGCTCGTAGTTGACCATTGAATAGCCGCGAAACCCGTCGACTCCGGGAAATCGCAGTGAAACGAACTGGCCTGCGTCGAAGTCGGTCGGCTGGTCCAACTCGACATTGAACGACATCACATCACCCGTAAGCTTGCGACTGTCACGGATCGTGCCGTTGAAATGCGTTGGCACGACTGCGCCGGCGTCCATTTCAGAGAGAAATGCTGCGATTTCGATGGAAAGTTCGTCGCGAGCCGCGCATTGGCACATCAGAAACTCACCTTGCTCGAGCTTTAGATTTTTCTTTCCAGGCGCTTCCGGCCACATCTCCTCGATATCACCGCTAATCAGTTTCGCTTTGCAAGTGCCGCAAGTGCCGGTTGCACATTCGTATGGCAGCTTGATCGCGTTGCGCAGTCCCGCGTAAAGAACCGATTCCTCCGGTTCCGTCGTGAACTGCAGCGCTCTGTTTCTTGCTTTGACCTCTACCTTCATCAGCTGCTCTTCGGTCGCGGTTCAGAAAGGAACGTGGTGGCCGATACCGAGTTGGCGGGTATCTAACTTGATGTTGCGGCTGACGAGCGTTGCCCCATTTCCGTTGAGCTTGATTTTGTCGTGCATCTTGCCGACGGCGTAAAGTTCCGTGGTGCCGCCGTCCAACGTCGTTTTGAACACTTGCAACGCCGACACGACTTCGGCCTCGTCGTTCTTGTCGTTGAAATTGACGGTGTAGATGGTCGCGTGGCGACTCAACGGCGAGCTGTCGCTGTTATGACGCGGCAGCTGTTTGAACAACTGGCTCATACCCGGCTTGTCATGTTCCAGCCAAGTCATTTCCTTTCTGATCTCGGGCGAATACGCGGTGATCTTGTAGTGATACCCGTCGTCGCACAGTTTCAGGTATTCATCAAAATTCGAGTCGTCCAAAGCCATGCACGACCGATAGACCAGGCTTTCGACTTGTTCACGGGGATTCATTGCCAAATTCTCCTCACGACTCTATTTGCAATCAACGACTGCTTGATCGGTTGCGGGAGTTTTGCGCTCCCGCAACCGCATTCCGTCTCAGGCAGCTTCCGACTTGCCGGCCGGCTCGCTGGGGTTCGATGCCTTGCGGCCCATCAGGCGGCTCCATTCCGCGTAGAAGTGGCGCATGCCGATTTCGTCATGGATCGTATTGCCTTCTTCGCGCCCATGAATCACCCACTTGCTGTCGGTTCCCTCCTGCATGGCGCGACCTTGGCCGTAAACGGCAAGAAGATCTTCATGCAGGTTGCGTCCGAAGGGACCCCAGATGGTGTTGTGGTCCCGAATACGCTCGGCGCGCTGCTCGGCGTTGTCGCTCTTCAGGCCAAGACCGCGGAATTCAATGATGACCTTGTTCGGACCCAGCGGGATTGCGGTATCCATCCGCAGTACCGAAGTGCGCAGGTTGTAGGTCATACCCGGGAACAGATCGATCAGCAGCCAACCGCCGGGAGCAAGGCCAGGCCAACCGACACCGCGCTGTGCGCTGCCTTCGTAGGCGTCGTACTTCACTTCCATCGAACCGACCGAAGCATGTCCGTTCTTGTAGCCCGTATACATACGGTCGTAATAGCCCGGCTGCATCATGCCCGTGATGCGGTTAAAGTAGTGCAAGAAGTCGTGATAGAACTCACTGTTGGTGTCGTGCCAAAGCTTGTAGTTCGTATTCACGATCGCCTTGTGATAGCTGAACACTTCGAGTTCCGGCTCCAAGGATTCTTCGAGCAGGCCCAGTGCGTCGCCTATGTATTCCTTCAGCGGCATACAGTTATCGTCGATGTTCACCCATACAAAGCCGCCGTAGCCCATGTCGCATTTGACTTCGCGTAGCGACGCATCGCCTTTGCAATAACGCTCGCCATAACCTTCGGTGCCGCGCGGGATGTCGACGCATTCGCCCTTGGTGTCGAACGACCATGAATGGAAAATGCAGGTCATGCGCTTGGCATTGCCGGCTGGATCGTAAAGAATCGTGTTTCCGCGATGAGGGCAGATGTTGTAGAAAGCGCGAACCTTGTTGTCATCACCACGTACAATGATCAGGTTTTCCCCACCGGGGTGATGGAAAGTCCGGTAGTCGAATTTGTTCGGAATCTCACTTTCGTGACAAGCGATAATCCATACTTTATTGAAGATTTTCTCCTGCTCCTCGTGGAACAGCTCTTCACTGGTATAGATCGCGGTATCCACGTAGTGGGTATCCGGCAAATTGGGTTTGGTATGCCATTGTGTGGAATTGCGTGACATGGATGATCACCTCCTGCGAACGCGTGTCTCGGGTTAGTTTCGTGAACTCTGACGCACGTTCTGTGCCAGCCCCGAGTACCGCGATATATGTATGAATTGATTAGAAATCTCCTGGAGTTCCCGAGCCGGCGGAAAGTGTGGGCGGGAACTGTGTCAGTTCGACACGGCCCCAAAGAACCGGGTGTTTCTGTCCGAAACATTTAGCGGGCGCGCTGCCGCAAAGCCTGCGTGCCGCCGTCCGGCGGACCGGAATATTGCAGCCGGGCCGACCGATATATCTAAGCGTAGCGCTTCGACGGAAATTTTGGCGGGTCGGGCACGCCCGGGCCTCGGTAGGCTGACCGGGCCCGGAGAACCAGTCCCGCAGCCGGCGGCGCCAGACCTCGCATTGTTGTTCTGCGATACGTTGACTGACAGCGGATGTCAGGCTCCGCGGGACGGATCTCTTCTTCGGGAGGGTGCTGCTGTTCGGCTGGCAGGACGTGATGAAATTGGTTCTTGAGCAACCTGGCGAGCGCAGCGCGCCTAGTCGTGCCCCTCGGAGTTCAGGGAGATGACGCCGGCAGTGGGATGAACCAGGCACGCTTACCAGCCTCGTGCCTCGCGATGCGGGAATTGTCTCGGGGCTTGCCTGACGCTTGGCATGATCTGCTGCGATCGTTGCCGCCCGCATATCCGCATACGAACTGTCGCGACGGACGCGCGATCAAATTGACCAGAACCGGCGCGTCATTTCCTACAAGCAGTATTGGGCCAACAGCATCCGGGAACCTCCTGCGCGGGACTCTATGCGGGTGGGCGTTTCCGAGCGTCGAACAATCGAATGTAGAAATCCGCGGCACCGGCGCCCACGGCGCCGCGTGAGCCAGGCCTGAACGGCGAAACGTGCGGCAAGTCGCGTCCCTGTGGACTGCCAGGCAGCGAGCCGTCAGACCTTGAAAGCGCCGACCGCCCTGCTTAGATCATCCGCCACCGCTGCGGTGGCGTTACCGGCACTTGCCGTTTGCGCCGCGTGGCCGTCAAGCACGGATACGGCGGTGCGAATGCGCTCGACGTTGTTGCTGATTTCTTCACTGACCGAACCCTGCTGTTCCGTCGCGCTGGCGATTTGCAGATTCATATCGTTGATCGCGGTCACGGCCGTCGAGATTTCCTTGAGCATGGCCCTGGCATTGGCCGCGCGTTCAACGGAATCGTTGGCCGTGGTCTCGCTGGTGGTCATTGCGCGAACCGCCTTAGCCGCCGCTTGCGCAAGGCGCTCGACGATCTGATTGATTTCTTCAGTCGAAGACTGGGTTCGGCTCGCCAATGTACGTACCTCGTCGGCCACTACCGCGAAGCCGCGACCGTGTTCGCCGGCCCGCGCGGCTTCGATGGCGGCATTGAGCGCCAGCAGATTGGTTTGCTCTGCCACACCACGAATTACGTCCACCACGACCGTTACGCCGCGTGCGTCTTCACTCAACTGGCTGACGACTTTGGCCGCTTCTTGAATGTTGACGGCCAGCCCCTGAATACTTTCGCCGACGGCAGTCACAGCACGTTCGCCGTCGCGGCTCACCTGGTCGGCACGGCCGGCATTCTGCGCAGCGTCGCTGGCGTTGCGGGCAATCTCCTGCACGGTCGCGACCATTTCATGCACTGCCGCGGCGACCTGCTCGGTTTCGCTGTTCATCGCACCGATCTGCGCCACCATTTCGCCAGTACTGCTTTCAACTGCGTCCGAGGCACGTTGCACGTCCCCGGCGGCGACGTTGATACTGCCCATGGTGTTGCGCAGGCTATCGCACATGCGCCGCATGGCGGCGGTCAACCGGCCGGTTTCGTCGGTGCCGCTGACTTCTATCTCTTGCCGCAAATCACCCTCGGCGATGCGCCCCAAAACCGTAACCGCTCGCTCCAAAGGCCTGAACGAACGGCGGACATAGAAAAAGGTCAATGCCGCGACTGCGGCCGCGACCACCAGCGCCATTACAAGCGCAAGCGACAATGTGCGCTGCTTGGACACCAAGTAATCGTTAGCGTCATTCAAGGCGACGAGATGCGCCAACGGCTTGCCCGTGGCACTCCCGATCGGCACCACTGTTTCATAATACTGGCGCTTTGCGAGCGCCATCTCTCCGAAATGGTTCTCGCCCAGCGCCGGCGTGCTCGGGTGCAGATCGCCAGTGAGTTCGCTATTGGTTTGATACTCCACCTTTCCGGCGCCATCGGTGACCAACAACTCGGCATGATCGTTTTGCTTGAACGCTTCCATCGCCTGCTCGAGAGTCGACAAGAACACCCCCGCTCCGATCAACTTACCGCGGAAATAGAGCGGATAGGAAACCGTGTTGACCAGGGCCCCGTCTTCGTCACGCTCGATACCTTGGCGGATTTCGCCCTTGGCAAGCGCTTCGAGCACGGATTTTTTCTGTGTCGTACCGGTGAAGCTTTTGGGCGCCGAATACAGGATGGCGCCGTTGACATCGACGATCTGCAAGCGCGTGATGATGTTGCCCGCAGTCAAGAGATTGAAAGTCGTGTCGGCACTTTCCTTGAGCGTTGCAACGTCATGTTCCTGGAGCGCTTTGGTAGTGGTGCGATCGCGGGCAAGCGCTTTACCGGAGGATTCCATGGTCGAGCGTTGGCTGGCGGTGATCTGGTTCCATAATGCCTGCTTGGCGCTGTAGCTCAGGCTGGCCAACTCGGCAGTGGTGGCGGAATTGATCCGCCACCCGCCGACGACCAGCGTCGCAGCCACGACCGCGCAGGACACAACGGTCGAAATCAACACGCGGGTTCGCAACTGCATCTGATCTACTCCTTAGTGCTGATAGGCTTCTGCAACGCTTACTCGACCGGATAGCCCGCCGCTTTCCACGCAGGGAATCCGTCTCGGTAGTAATAAATGTGCTTGTAGCCCCATGCCACGGCCTTGACGCTGGCCGCGCTGCTGCGATGGCAGCTGTCGCCATTGCAGTAAATGACGATCTTGTCGTCTTGCTTTGCTTCCGCAGTCAGACTCTTTTCGTTGTAGACGTCGTTCAACTCGAGGTGCACTGCACCGGGAATCCGTCCCGCGTTCCAATCCTTGTCGCTGCGCACGTCGACGAACAGCACGCCACTGTCAAACAACCCTTTGGCTTCAGCCGAAGAAACAGTGGTTGCACCATCGACGCTGGTGGGGGAAATGTATGCCGCAAAAGAGGGCGCAGTGAAACTCAAGAGGAAAACACTTAACAGAGCGAAATAGCGATACATGGGATGGACTCTTCTTTCGGTTGCCAGAGACACTCGTTTTATCGGCACAAACCGCAGGATGCTTTAATAGTTGAATTTCATCACACGAGAAAACGGCCGCGGGAGGTGGCGAATTGCTAGGTGCGAGTCCGCCAGCAAGTCGCCATACCCGATGAGCTGCGATAGCAACCCATCACTAGAAGATTTGCATCAGGACCGGGGAAACGGGCACGGGACGAAACGCATACAGATCTGAACCGACGATGGAGCGTGTTTCGGCGGGACCGCGGACGGGGCCGGAGCGCCACCAGGTGTGGATACGGAAGTTCGAATACCAGCATCGTCGTTCAGCAAATGCGGCGAATGGGCGCGTCCGTGGAGTGGTCCTGCGAACTTTTCACCATGGCCGAAGGGGAGATCGGAAGCGGCGAAAGGAGTCTTCGTACGCCTGCGCGAGAAAGTGTTGCGCTACTGCGGGAGGCGGCTGGTGAATCGGGATCGGGTGCTGCGCCCTGTCATGTCCAACTGGGAAGTCGTCTCGGAAGAAGAGCCGGGATTCCTGTGGCACATGCGCGGTCCCCTCGCCAATGGCAGCAGTCATGTGGCGTCCGCGACTTCCAAAAACCTACCCAGCGAACCGCTGAATGCCCGCAACGAATGGTGCCGGCGAGAGGAGTCGAACCTCCGACCTACTGATTACGAATCAGTTGCTCTACCAACTGAGCTACACCGGCATGGGAAAGCAGCTGGGCATGCGCCCGAGGGAAGGCGCAGTATAAACGAAACTCTGAGCGGGGTGGAGACGCGAGATGTCAGACGCGGCTGCGTTCGGGCCGTACGCGGATGATCACTTCCACGCTGTCGGGCTCAGTGCCCGGCGGAAGCTGGGGCAGATTGTTGATACCCACCTCGCCGGCCTGGATGTCGGTCAATTCGCCGGTATCGACATTGTAGAAATGGTGGTGCGGTGCCGTGTTGGAATCGTAGAAGACCCGGTTCGGATCCACGATCACTTCATGCACCAAACCCTTGGCCGCGAACAGACCCAGGGTATTGTAGACAGTAGCCTTGGAAACTACGTTGCCTTTGGTATTGACGGCCGCCAGGACCTGCTCCGCGGACATGTGTTGCGGCTGCGCGAGCAGCAGCTGGGCGATCTCGAGGCGTTGTTGCGTAGGCTGGATATGATGGGCCTGCAGCGTCTCGGTGATCGTCTGCTTATCGAGCTGGCGATGGGCAAGTTCTTCTGACATGGATAACAGTATAGACATAAACATTAGAAGAAGTCTATGTCCGGTATTGCTTGATTTTTCACACTATTTCACAGAATTCAGCGCTTTTGCCGACGCGCTTTCAGGTGCCGCGCCTCACATCGTCGTCGCCGACAGGGCCGCCATATAGGGCTCCGGATCGAAGATCGGCTCCCGATCCAACAGCAAATCGGCCAGCAGCCGCGCCGAGGCCGGCCCCAACACCACGCCGTTGCGATAATGCCCGGCGTTTACATATAACCCACTGATATTTTTTATATTTCCAATAAATGGCACACCGTCGGGAGAACCCGGCCGCAATCCACTCCAATGACGCTGGACGGGATAACCCCCCAGGGCCGGCACCATTTCGAGCGCCGTACTATATAAGGTGCGCCGTGCCTCTTCCGTGGTCGATTTGTCGAACCCTACCCGTTCAAGCGTACTACCCACCAGCACATGGCCGTCGCGGCGGGGAATCAGGTACCGGCCTTGGCTTAGAATGATGTGCCGGACCACGTCGGGTTCGGCCCGAAACACCATCATTTGCCCGCGAACGGGCTCGACCGCCAGCGCTCGGCCGATACCGCGCAGCAGCTCGCCGCTCCAAGCGCCGCCGGCGATCACTACCCGTTCGGCAAAACGGTCTTGGCCTGCCACCCGCACACCGCGAACACGTCCGGAGTCAATCAGCACCGATTCCACCGGCGCATGCTCCTCGCTGCTGATGCCGTGGGCCGCCAGCGCACCGCGCAAGGCCTGCACCAAGCGGGGATTGCGCACTTGCGCTACCCGGGGCATCCACACGCCGGCGGCATCGCTTTGCGCCAAGCCCGGCTCCAGCCGCTGGCAATCTCCACGAGCGACCGGTTCGAGCTGGACATCGAATCGGCGGCTCCACGCTTCGGCATCGGTCTCGTCGCCGACTTCCAGTAACAACATGCCCGACAGCGTCCATTCCGGGTCGACCCCGGACTCGGCCTCCAGTTCTCCCGCCAACGTCCGATAACGGGATTGTCCCCAGGCGGCCAAGCGGGTGACGGCGTCCCCGTAGCGCCAGGGATATAACGGCGACAGGATGCCTCCCCCGGCCCACGAGGCTTCCTGCCCGATCGCGCCGCGCTCGATGAGGTGCACGCGCAAACCGGCGATAGCCAATTCGCGGGCGGTCAGCATGCCGATCAGGCCGCCGCCGATGACGATGCAATCTTGCATGGTGTTGCCGATCTCAGGATGAGTTCACGGTTTCGCGACAGGAATTCGATGATAACAGACGCAGCGCTTGGCGCGCGTCGCGAGAATCGAGAGATACACGGATCACCGATCATCCAGCCGTCCATCGGCAAATCTCCTCGGTTCATCGGCTTTGAAATGACTTTACGAAGTGCCGAGGTTATACACAAACTCATGAAGAACCATAGCGGATTCACGATTATCGAGTTGATGGTCACCGTCGCGATCGCCGCGATCTTGATGACCCTGGCCGCGCCGAGCTTTCGGGACATGGTGGCCAACAATCGACTCAGTGGCAGTGCCACCGAATTGCTGGGCAGCCTGAACTTGGCGCGCGGCGAAGCCATCAAGCGCAACGGTTTGGTGACGGTCAGCGCCACCAGCGGCACCACCGATTGGAGCGGCGGCTGGACGGTGAGCGCCGGCGCGCAAGTCATCCGTACCTTCGACGCCGTGGACGGCGGCCAGACCATCGCCGGCACCGTGGATTCGCTGCAGTTCAACGGCCGGGGCGCCGTGGATGGAGGCGGTACACCGTCGTTCGATGTGTGCGACGGACGTACGGGTGAAACCGGGAGACGAGTCGATATCGCACGCACGGGACGCGCCCAATCCGCGGACCTGACGTGCTGACGCAAAGAATAAAGCGATACATGAGGAAGCTTCGCTGACATGCGCACAACCAAACAAAACGGATTCACGCTGATCGAGGTGTTGATCACCCTGCTGATACTGTCCATCGGGCTGCTCGGCCTTGCGGGTCTGCAGATGACGGCACTCAAACTCAACGACAGCGCCGAGCGCCGCAGCCAGGCGACCATTCTCGCCTACGACATCCTCGACCGCATGCGCGCCAATCGAGCCGAAGCCGAGAGCGGCGCGTACAACATCGATACCAGTGCTACGACTCCTACGGCTGCTTCCTGCGCGGGCGCGAGTTCGGACTGCAGCGCCACCGAGATGAAAGACTACGACCTCTACGAGTGGAGTCAGGCGCTCGCACAACGGCTGCCCAGTGGCAACGGGGTGATCAGTACCAACGGCAGCACCCCGCCCACGGTCACGATCCAGGTGCAATGGAACGACGAGAAGGCCGATCGCGAAGCAGTGCATAACCGAACCGGCACGGCGCCCGGCATCAAGAACCTGCAGATCAAGGCCGTCCTATGAACAGCTCTCGCTCGTACGATTCATATCGTTTCCGACGCCAACAGGGCATGACCCTGGTGGAAATCATGGTGGCGATCACCATCAGCTTGATTCTGCTTGCGGGCATCATCCAGGTGTTCGTCGCCTCCAAGGCCACCTACCGCATGCAGGATGGATTGTCGCGGGTGCAGGAAAACGGCCGCTACGCCATGTACTTCATCGGTCGGCGCGCAAGGGAAGCCGGGTTTCTGGCCTGCTCCACCGGTGAAATGGGCAAGCTGACCAACACCTTGAACAGCACGACCGACGCCCGCTGGAATTTCGATCTATATGTCGAAGGTTACGAAGCCAGCGGCACCGGCCTCGGGCAGACCTATGACATTACTGCCACCAACCCCACCGCCGGCGCTACTGCGTCCGGTTGGAGTTCGTCCACGACGGCCACGGGCACCACATTGCCGAGTTACTTGGTTGGCAGCGTCGTCCCCGGCACCGATGTACTCATAGTCCGCTCCGCAGGCCCCGACACGATCAAGATCGACCACGGTTTGAACGGCGGCCAGATGTTCATCGAAC
This sequence comes from uncultured Gammaproteobacteria bacterium, assembly GCA_963849825.1. GTDB lineage: Bacteria > Pseudomonadota > Gammaproteobacteria > JASBUN01 > JASBUN01 > CAVXJN01. The sequence goes on from CAWKIK010000003.1 coordinate 827,560, forward strand.
AATCCAGCATCGCGACGGGGGCGTGCCCCGACGGCAGCAACGAAATCAGCGGTCTTTGCGCGGGTGACGTGGTCGTTGCCACCGATTGTTCGAAATCCCGAGTATTCCAGATCACGAACCTGCAAACGGTAGGCTCGTGCAGCACTGCCGCAACGTGCTCTAACACCGTGCATTCCTCGGGTGGCGGTTCGTCATTCACGCCAGGAAACGCTTGTCCGTCATGGGGTTCCCACGCGGCCTCGTCGCCTTGCTCCGACGAGAAATTCGACAAAGATGCCCAGATCCTGAAAATGACCACGACCGCCTACTACATCGGTGTCGGCAGCAGTGGTGCACCCGCCTTGTATTATCGCGAGAACGATGGTGCTGCGAACGAGTTGATCGACAACGTCGAGAGCATGCAGATCCTCTACGGCGAAGACACGGACGCCGCCACAGCAGCGACCGCTGGTCTACCAAACCACTATGTCACAGCGGACGCCGTTACGGATTTTTCCAAGGTGGTCAGCATCCGCATTTCGTTGCTGATGCGTACCCCGGACAACGCCCGCACCAGCACCGACACGGACACGTATTTGCTCGCCGGCGCGACATCAGCCACCTCGACTACGATCAATCCCGTCGATGACCGACGTCTGCGTCGCGTCTACACCTCGACCATCAAACTCCGCAACATGGGGGTGCGATAATGAATGAGTCGTCACTCGTTCCCGCACGCCAACACGGCGCGGTCATGGTCATCGCGCTTTTGATTCTTTTGGTGCTGACCGTACTGGGCGTCGCCGGCATGTCGAGCACGTCTTTGGAAGAACGCATGGCCGGCAATAGCCGTGATCGTGAAATTGCGTTCCAAGCCGCGGAAACCGCGCTGCGCGAAGGCGAAGCCTATGTCCAATCCGCGAACTTCGCCAACCTGCCGACGGATGCCTACAACCCGGTCGCCGGGAACGATTTCAATAAAAACTGCACCGGCGGTTATGCAGACGGCTTGTGCGCGCCATCCTCTGCCGGCACAGATGATGTCTGGGAAAACACGACGTTGGATGTGTGGAATACCAACAATCGCCACCGCACCGCAACCACTGCTCTGACCTACGTCCAAAGCGCGCCTCTCTACATCATCGAATACATAGGACCCCAGATTACAGCGCCCGAGACCGCCGTAACCTGCGCCGCAAATCCGTCGCCATGCCCGCAGATGTTTCGCATCACGGCACGCGCCGTAGGCGGCACCACGAATGCCCGGGTCATGTTGCAGTCTGTGTACAAGAAGAGTCCGTGACTGAACAGCCAAAGGATACGCAGTTATGAACAGGAACAAAGTCTTTGCTTCGCTGATTTTTGGATTCACCGCGCTTGGAATCTGCTCCGGAGCGGCAGCCATGCAAGCAGTCGGCCAACAACCGCCGTCGTTGAGTACGAACGAACGACATCTAAGCGCCGAATTGATTTCACTTAACGCCGAGCTAATCGTCACAACGGCGGGTTCGTTTCTTTTGGAAAGCGTCACTGTGGACGACCGCCGCAGTTATCAAGAACGCACCGATGGCGATGCGAAGAACCGAGCGAAAGTGGACCTGACGTTTTACGGCGAGCAATTGCGCCGTGTGACGATTTATTGATTGACACCTGAATTGGAGATTGCCCATGCGTCTCATGCTGAACGCTGTGCTCAGAAAAATCACTGCTACGGCACTCTACAGCGCGGCCTTCGGCACGATCGTGCTCTGCACATCGCCGGCGCCGGCAGTGGCGGACGGATTGTTGAGCGACTATACGGCGACTCCACCGCTACTTTCTGCAGCGGGTGACAAGCCCAATGTCTTGGTGGTACTCGACAATTCCAACAGCATGGACGAAAACGCCGCTGGGCAAGCCGTGGGCAGCGACCAGATCAGCAGCAAATCCGAAATCGCACGCAGCGCCGTAAAGAGCTTGGTCTCGACGTTCAGCGGTAAAATCCGAATGGGGCTTATGGCGTATCAGCAAGACCCTATGAGTGCGTATAAATTACATAATTCGTTTTACGATATCAGTTTCGACCCGACCTCCTATGACAGCACGTTCACGGGCGCACGGGACTCGACCACAAAGCGATACCGCGAGCCGAAACCGTCCCCCACAGGCGAGTACGTCTACTACAATGTCGCGCTTCCCTTTTATTCAAACAGCAGTCAGGGCACCGCGTATTGCTATTCGACAACCGCCGATTTCGACAACGGCAGCGAGGTTGCCGCGCCTGCGGGAAATCCGAGTGGCGGCGGACCTTGGGACAGTTACCGCTGCTTTCGCTCCAAGACCGGGGCGAGCGATGCACTACCCGCCAGCACCAGTTCAAGCGATGAATTGGCAGAGGGCTGGAGCAGTCATTTCGGGAATTATACTTTCTTCCCAACTGACAGCGACTACGCCCAAAGCATCCTCGATTTCGGTCGCTTCATGGCGTGGGAATACGTGGGCGATACCTGGTTCGTCAATACTTCTCCGGGAAAAGGCTACCTGCATATCCCGATTGCCGACCTAGATGCGACACAGATGGCTAAGCTCAATACCAAGCTGGGCACGTCACAATTCAGTTCCAACAAACCGACCGACGCCGGATATCCGCTGCAAAATGCGGGCTTGACGCCTTTGGCGGGCACCTTGGAAAGCGCAAACACCTATTTCACCGGCGGAACGCTCGCCGCGTCAGAGGGTGGACCTGCGCCCGCAATACCGACCAATTCATGCGGAGCCGCCGATTATGTGGTGCTCGTGACCGATGGATTGCCATCGACCGACGATACCGGAAATGCCTATGCGACCACCCAGGCCGGCATCAACGACGTAGCCGCCAAAGCAGCCACTCTTGCTGGCAATGGAATCAAAGTATACGTGGTGGGCTTTGCGCTTCCGTCCACTGTGAACCAAACGCTGCTCGACCAGATCGCGGCTGCCGGAGGCACCACTCAGGCCTATTACGCTACGGATACGGCTACGTTGAATGCGGCACTGGGTTCCATTTTTCAGAACATTATGGCCCGCACATCTTCGGCAAGTAACGCGGCGGTGGTATCCAACAACAATGCCGGTGAAGGCGCGCTATATCAGGCACTCTACAACCCGGAACTTACCCGCAACAATTCCACCACCGGTGTGAGCAGCACCGTGAGCTGGACCGGGTTGCTGCATGCAGTGTTTGTCGACTCCTACGGTTATTTGCGTGAGGATAGCAACGGCAATCACCAGCTGGATGATTACGCAACCGATAAAATCATCAGCCTCAAATACGATTCGACCCTGGGCCGCACAATGCTGAATCGCTATACGAGTGCTTCAGCTTCGGTGCCCACCAGCGTGACGTTCTCGTCTCAGGCCGAGCTAGATGATCTCATACCGATTTGGGATGCGCGCGACGCGCTCGCCGGACTGGACAATAGCACCATCGTAAATCAACGTGTTTACGGCTCAGCCGTGTCGAACTCAGGTGCAAGCCGGTACATCTTCACGTGGATCGACGACACAAGCACTTCTCCCGGAAGCGGCACCATCGGCGCGGTGGATTCGAGTGAAGTGATGGACTTTACCGCCTCCGCCTTGGCCGGCAAGTACCAGTATTTGGGTGTTGGTACATCCAGTGCGGCACAGAATATCGTGGATTTCGTCCGCGGCAAGGAAGGCATCACTGGATTTCGCTCGCGTAGCATCGACTATGACAGCGACGGTACGAACGAGGTGCTGCGTTTAGGCGATATCGTGCACTCTACCCCTGTGGTGGTCGGAATTCCCAACGACGGCTACGACTTGCTGTATGGCGATTACACGTACACAACTTTTCGCAACCACTATAAAGATCGCCGGCAGGTCACATACGTGGGCGCCAATGACGGCATGCTGCACGCATTCAATGGCGGCTTCTGGGATAACGTCAACAAGCGGTTCCTCACAACCAACGGTACAGAAACCGCACATCCGTTGGGAGCCGAATTGTGGGGCTATGTCCCGCAGGCATTGTTACCGCATTTGCAATGGCTGACGGATCCCAATTATCAGCACGTATACTACGTAGACGGCCCGCCCTTGGTATTCGATGCGAATATCTTCAGCGCAGATACCGATCATCCCGGCGGCTGGGGCACGGTTTTGGTGGTCGGCATGCGATTTGGCGGCGGCCCGTTCACAGTGGATTCCGACGGTGACGGCTCGGTGACGCCGGGAACGGACGATACCTTGCGCTCTTCGTATGTGGTCATGGATATCACGAACCCGGAAGTCGCCCCGACGTTAATCGCCGAGATCAGCGCTTCCAGCCTTGGCTTTACGACGAGCAAACCAACGGTGGTCAAGGAGCGCGCTCCGAGTTCTAGTGGCAGCTGGACTTCCCCTAGCGTGAACCATTGGTATCTCGTGTTCGGCTCTGGTCCGGACACTCTAAGTAGCGCCACCAGCACCCAAACCGCCAAGCTGTATGCATACCAGTTGAACACGGGCAGTCGCGGCATGGTCAGCGGTTACGCTCCCTACGATCTCGGCATCGCCAAATCCTTTGTGGGTGACATAGCCGCCGCGGACTGGAATACGGACTTCCTGGATGACGGGGTTTATTTCGGCACGGTCGGTTTGACGTCCTCGTCGCCTGCGATCGAAACTGGAAGTTTGATGCGGTTCAACCTCGACACCACCACTGCGGCTTCCGGCGGCTCACCTTGGACCGGCGCTGGTGTAGGTAATTTACTCACACCGAGTCAACCGTTCGTGTCGGCCCCTACTTTCGCGAGCGACGCTACCGGCCGCAACTGGGTGTTCGCCGGTACTGGCCGGCTGTTCGTGAATGCTGACAACTTGACTACACAACAGCAATCGTTTTACGGAGTGATGGAGCCGGTGGATGCTGCCGGAAATCGCACCTGGGCGGCCGTCACACTGGCGAACCTGCGAGATACAACCAACATCGATGTATACACCGACAGCAGCATCAGCCCGACCACGTTGACCACGTTGTCGGGAGCGGCGATCGCTAGTTTCACAGATCTTAAAGCGGACATCGTGGACAGAGGCGGCTGGAAGCTCGATTTCGCACCTGGCAGCTCAGCAACGTCCATCACCGCCAGCGAACGAAGCTTGAGCTCGCCGGCGCGTATTGCAAAGAGCCTGCTGTTTACCAGCTATACGCCGAGTTCCGACTCCTGTAGTCCCGAAGGTAGCAGCACGTTTTGGGCGGTGAATTACCTCACCGGCACGGGATCTCCGTACGCGGCGATCGGCACAGGTACCGTGGTAAACGCCGCCGGTGCGTACGCCGCGGTCACGACAGTCGACCTGGGGTTAGGCTTGACCTCCACTCCCTTGATTCACCGCGGTTCTGGCCAATCCAGTTCCGGTAACGGGGGAACCGCACTATTTAATAGCAGCGGGAGCACTGGTGGCGGCGGTAACGCTGGCGTTCTGTTATCCGGATCGACCGGCGGCATTAGTGAGGGCACGTTAACTCTGGAAGGCGTGTCCGGCGGCCGCCAGTCCTGGCGCGAGCTCGAGTTGCAATAAACCGTGCAAAGACGAGGTAACGAAGTGGATAAACTGCCAAACAATCAACGAGGCTTCACGCTGATCGAAGTCATGATCGTGGTGGCAATCGTCGCGATCCTGGCGATGATCGCCTACCCGTCCTATCAGTCGCAGGTTCGCAAAACCCGGCGCGCCGACGCGAAGAGCGCATTGACTACCGCTGCGGCGGCCCAGGAACGTTGGTTCACTGAGAACAGTCAATATTCCTTGACGCAGAGCGATGTCGCGCCGACCACGACCGAGAATGGGTACTATGGAATCGCGATGACCAACCCAACATCACCCAGTAGCTGCGGCACCGGCGGCAAATATTGTTTTAAATTTACCGCCACAGCGACCGGTGACCAGCTCAACGACACGAACTGCAAAACGTTCTCAATCACGCAGACCGGAGCGAAAACCTCGACGGATTCCAGCGGCGCCGCCAGCGCCGATTGCTGGTAACGGCCGCCGCGATCAGCCCAGCGCCCGTTGCAAAGCCTTGGGCAATGAAAACGTGACATGCTCCGAGCGCCCTGCGTGCTCGGTCACAACGGACGCGCCGCGCGCTTGTAACGCCGCGACTACCTGTTCCACGAGGACTTCCGGCGCCGATGCGCCGGCGGTCACGCCGATTCGTGACCGTCCTGTGAGCCATTCATCCAAAACGTGGTCGGCACCGTCGATCAAATACGCGGGCACGCCTTGTTGTTCGGCAAGTTCCCGCAAACGATTGGAATTGGAACTGGTCGTGGACCCCACCACCAGCACCGCGTCGCAATGGCGCGCAAGTTCTTTGACCGCGTCCTGGCGGTTTTGGGTGGCGTAACAGATGTCGTTTTTCTTGGGTCCTTCGATTTCGGGAAACCGCTCGCGCAGAGCATCGATGACCCGCGCAGTGTCGTCCATGGATAAGGTCGTTTGCGTGACGAACGCCAGACGTTCAGGTGCTTTCACCTGCAAGCTGTGGACATCAGCGACGTTTTCGACCAGATAGATCGCGCCGCGCTCGCTGCGATACTGCCCCAGGGTGCCTTCGACTTCCGGATGTCCGGCGTGGCCAATGAGCACGGCCTCGCGGCCTTCCCGAGCGTAACGGGCGACTTCCAGATGCACCTTGGTCACCAACGGGCAGGTGGCATCGAACACCTTCAATCCCCGCTGCCGCGCTTCCTCCTGCACGGCCTGGGAAACGCCGTGAGCGCTGAAGATCACCGTGGCGTCATCCGGCACCTCATCGAGCTCTTCGACGAATACCGCGCCAAGGCGGCGCAGCCGGTCCACCACGAATGTGTTGTGCACCACTTCGTGACGCACGTAGATGGGCGCACCGAATATCTCCAGCGCCCGCTCCACAATCTCAATGGCGCGGTCGACGCCGGCGCAGAAACCGCGGGGATTGGCGAGCAAGACCTGCATGGAAGGCTATCCTGAATGGCTGGGACTGGATGGTGAATGTTGGCGAATTCTAGCGGCGCTGTCCATCCGCCGACGGCTCAATCTGACGGATTTCCACTTCGAATGTAAGCTCGTGCCCGGCCAGCGGATGGTTCAGATCGACCGTGACGCTGTCCTGATCCACGGCGCGTACGACCCCGGGGAGTTCATCGCCGCCCGGGGTATCAAACGCGATCACCACGCCGGGCGCCAAGGTCATATCAGCAGGAAAATCGCTTCTGGGAATGGTCTGCACCGCGTCGTCGGAACGCTCGCCGAAGCCGGATAGCGCCGGACCGATGCGGACTGTCTCATGGTCGCCCGCACCCATCCCCAGCAGTGCCATTTCCAAGCCGTTGGCCAGAGACCCGTCGCCCATGACGAATTCCAGATCCCCGCCATCAGCGCTGCTGTCCACTTCGGTGCCGTCTTCGAGGCGAAGAGAGAACCACATGCGCACCCGGCAGCCCGGTTCAATTCGTGCTCGCCCGTCGGGCATCAAGAGCCCGCCTGCGCGCCGGACTCGATGTTTTGGTAATGCGTGCTCACGATTTTTTCACCCGGCCGTTTCCGAACAGTCCATCGAGAATCAACACCGTGACGCCGACGGTGATGGCTGAATCCGCGACGTTGAATGTCGGCCAATGCCAGTGGCTGACATAGAAGTCCAGGAAATCGATCACATGACCGTACACCAAACGGTCGACCACATTGCCCAAAGCACCGCCCACAACCAGTGCCAGTGCCGCGGCGGTCCAGCGCTGGGTCGGCGGCAGTCGGTACATCCAAACCGTGATGACAGCCGTGACGGCCAAGGCCAAGACTATGAAAAACCACCGCTGCCAACCGCCCGCGTCGCTCAAAAAACTGAACGCAGCCCCCGGATTGTAAGACAGCATGAGATTGAAAAACGGCGCGATCGCGATCGGGTCGCGATAAGTGAGCATCGTTTCCGCCAGGACTTTCGTGAACTGGTCCAGCGCGATCACGAGCACAGACAACCACAGCCATTTCAACACGCGATCAATCTCCAGACTTGCGCCTTCGGAACCATCAGGCGTAGCGCCGCAACTCGCCGGAACCGGCCACGTTTGTTACACAGCGCCCGCACAACTGCGGATGTTCGGCATGCGTTCCGACGTCCGGACGGTGGTGCCAGCAGCGCACGCATTTAACATGCACCGAAGGCCGTACCGCTACCCAAACTTCATCACCGCCGGCGAGAGTGAAATGCACGCTTTCGTCCGGGCGTTCGGTTTCACGATGGATCCGGACTTCGGATGTGATCAGCACGAAACGCAATTCGTCTTCAAGGAGCGCGAGCTTGGCGAACAGTTCTTGGCCGCAATACAAATCGACTTCCGCATCCAGACCGGCGCCGATACCACCCGCGACCCGCAACCGCTCCAATTCCTTGCCCACCGCTTCGCGTACTTCGAGCACTTGGTCCCAGAACATTGCGTTCATGGGTTCGCCGTCAGCGACCGCGAACAAACCGCGGTAGTATTCCTCCAGCAGCACCGTGTCGCCTCGTTCGCCGGGAATGTGCGTCCAGATTTCGTCCGCTGTGAAACTGATGATCGGCGCCATCCAGCGCACCATGGCTTCGGCGATATGGTACATGGCGCTTTGGGTTGAACGCCGGGCGACGCTGTCGGCCTGCGTGGTGTACTGTCGGTCTTTGATGACGTCGAGATAAAACCCGCCCATATCGACAGCGCAAAAGTTGTGCAGACGCTGATAGATCTGGTGGAACTGATAGGTATCGTAAGCCGCGACGATCTGTTCCTGGACACGCCGGGCACGATCCACGGCCCACCGATCGAGCGCCAGCATTTCCGACGCCGGCAGCAGATCTCGCTGCGGCTCGAAGCCGTTCAAATTGGCGAGCAGAAAGCGGGTGGTGTTGCGGATGCGGCGATAGGAATCCGCAATGCGTTTGAGAATCTCGTCCGAAACGCTCATTTCCCCGCGGTAGTCCGTGGCAGAAACCCACAGCCGCAGAATGTCGGCGCCCAACGTGTTGACCACCTTCTGGGGCGCGACCACGTTGCCGCGGGACTTCGACATCTTCATACCCTTGGCGTCCACCGTGAAGCCGTGCGTCAGCACACCACGGTAGGGCGCCACGCCGCGCATGGCGGTCGAGGTCAACAAAGAGGACTGAAACCAGCCACGGTGTTGATCGGACCCTTCAAGATACAAATCCGCCGGAAACGAGAGTTCCGGACGCCGGTCCAATACCGCGTAGTGGGTGACGCCGGAGTCGAACCAAACATCCAGCGTGTCGGTAACCTTGACGAACTCGCCCGCATCGTCGCCCAGGAGTTCCACAGGGTCGAGTTCAAACCAGCCATCCACGCCCTCCTCCTCGATCCGCTGTGCCACCTGCTCGATCAGCGTCACGGTATTCGGGTGTGGTTCGCCGCTGTCGCGGTGTACGAACAGCGCGATGGGTACGCCCCAGGTGCGCTGCCGCGACACGCACCAGTCCGGTCGATTGGCGATCATGCCCTCGATTCGGGCCTGGCCCCAATCCGGCATCCAGCGTACTGCTTTGATCTCCGCCAAAGCAGTCTCGCGCAGACCGTTCTGGTCCATACTGATGAACCACTGTGGTGTCGCCCGGAAAATGATCGGGGTCTTGTGACGCCAGCAGTGTGGATAACTGTGATTGAGTTTGGCCTCGTGCACCAGCTTATTGCGGGTCTTCAGGGTTTCGATCACCTGCTCATTGGCCGCGAACACGTGCATGCCGGCGAACAGCGGCGTCCCGGCGACGAACTTGCCGTCGGCGCCCACCGGATTGTCCACCTCCAGGTGGTAGCGCATGCCGACCACGTAGTCGTCCTGACCGTGACCCGGTGCGGTATGCACGGCACCGGTGCCGGCGTCGGTGGTTACATGATCGCCCAGTACGATCGGCACTTCTCGGTCGTAGAACGGGTGCGCGAGTTTGAGGCCTTCCAGGTTGGCGCCTTGGCAATAACCGACTACCTGGTATTCGTCGATGCCATAGCGCAGCATTGCGTCTTTCAACAATGCCTCGGCTAACACGAGACGTTCCGGCCCGTGCTCGAGCACGCCATCGCATTGCACGACGACGTAGTCGAGCTGCGGGTTGAGCGCCACCGCCTGATTGGCCGGCAGCGTCCAGGGCGTGGTGGTCCAGATCACCACGGAAATCGGTCCGCTGCCGGTGTGGCCTTCGACGCGATCGCAGCGCGCCAGCAAAGCCTCCTGGTCCAAGACTTCGAAACGCACATCGATCGCCGGAGAAGTGCGATCTTCGTATTCGACCTCCGCTTCCGCCAATGCCGAACCGCAGTCGATACACCAGTGCACGGGTTTGGAGCCTTTGTGCAGATGGCCGCGGGCGATCACCTGCCCCAAAGCTCTGACGGTGTCTGCTTCGAAACGGTAATCCATGGTCAAATACGGGCGATCCCAGTCGCCGATCACACCCAGGCGTTTGAAGTCCTCGCGCTGACGGTCCACCTGCTTGGCAGCGTAATCGCGGCATGCCTTGCGGAACGTGCGCGCATCCACCTTGACACCCGCTTTGCCGACTTTCTTTTCAACGTTCAATTCGATCGGCAGACCGTGGCAGTCCCATCCCGGCACGTAGGGCGCGTCGTAGCCGGCGAGCATCTTCGCTTTGACGATCACATCCTTGAGAATCTTGTTCACCGCGTGACCGATGTGGATCTCGCCGTTGGCATAGGGCGGTCCGTCGTGGAGAACGAATTTGTCACGACCGGCGCGGGCTTGGCGCAGACGCGCGTACAGATCCATCTCCTGCCAACGCTTGAGCGTTTCGGGCTCGCGGTTGGCGAGGTTGGCCTTCATAGGAAAGCCGGTGTTGGGTAGGTTGAGCGTTTGCTTGTAATCCGCCACTGTCATCTCACGCTTGTATAGTCTGCAATCGGGTTTTGCTCCCCGGCACTCGGGCGCCACGGAACTGCAATCATTCGTACTCTTGTCACGCGCAGCGAAACCACATCACGAGCGCCCGAAGTAATCGCGGGCAGCCTGTGCGTCCAACAGAATCTGCTGCTTGAGCGCCTCGAAAGAATCGAATCGACGCTCGTCGCGGATGCGCTGCAGGAAATCCACGTGCACGTAGCGACCGTAGATGTCCTGTGAAAAATCCAACAGATGCACTTCCAACAGGCTGCGGGTGCCATCGACCGTGGGTCGATTGCCGACATTCGCCACACCCGGCAACGGCTCCGGGTCCAAACCGAAGACTTCCACTGCATATACACCTTGCAGCGGCGTACTGCGCCGGTGAAGGTGCAGATTCGCGGTGGGAAAACCGATGGTGCGCCCGCGTTGATCGCCGCGAGCCACGCGCCCGCTCATTCTATAGGGTCGGCCCAACAACTGCTCGGCGCGACCCAGATCGCCTCTTGCCAGCGCTTCGCGAACCCGGGTACTGCTCACACGCTCGCCATCGATGCAAAACGTGTGCATGTTGACCACCGGGAAACCATGCTCCGCCCCGGCGGCCGCCAGCATGGCGAAATCGCCGCGGCGCTGGTGACCAAAATGAAAATCGTCGCCCACCACCAAATAGCGCACGCCCAGACCGTCGATCAGAATGCGGTCGATGAAACTTTCCGCGGACACATGGGAAAAGCTTTGGTCGAAACGAATGCACAACACCCGATCGACGGCGTAGCGGTTCAAAGCCTGCAGCTTTTCCCGGAACCGCGTCAGTCGCGGCGGCGCCCGGTCCGGCGCGAAAAACTCCTGGGGCTGAGGCTCGAACGTAATCACCGCTGCCGGCAACCGCAACTCGGCACCCTTTTGCGCCAACTGCCCCAACACCGCCTGATGGCCGAGGTGGACGCCATCGAAATTACCGATAGTCGCCACGCAGCCCTGGTGTCTGGGACGAAGATTGTGCGCGCCGCGGATGAGTTCCATGGATCGTGTGCCGCTAAAAGTTCGCTATTATAAAGCACTTGCAGTCGCGCCCATAGGGCGCTGGATCAGCGGCGATGAAAGAACCCGGGCCGCAGGCCCAGAGCGAGGAGGACCGCGAAATACACCGCGATTCCGGCGCCGATCAGGCCCGTCAAATGCAGCGCGCGCTGCAACGCATGCCACTGCAGCCACTGCGCCATCGAACCGCGCAGCCACATCAACACAGCGACCATCGCCACGGCGGCCAGCGTCACCCGCAACAGCAACGCTGGCCAACCGGGAGCCGCACGCCAGATTTTTTCCCGGCGCAGATTGAGCCACAACAAGCTTGAATTGATGAACGCGGAAATCGCCGTCGCCACGGCCAAACCCACATGCGGCGCTTCATAGCCCGCCCGCACCAGGGGCACGACGAACACCAGATTCAGACCCATATTGGACAACATTGCGATCACGCCGATGCGCACCGGGGTGCGCGTGTTCTGCCGCGCGTAGAACCCGGGTGCCAGCACTTTGACCATCAAAAACCCCAGCAAACCAACACTGTACGCTGTGAGCGCCAGGGACGACATGCGCGCATCGTGATCTCCGAATTCGCCATATTGGAACAAAGTCGTGAGAATCGGCGCCGACAGCACGAACAGTCCCAGCGTCGCCGGCACACCGACCACGATCACCATGCGCATGGCCCAGTCGAGAGTCTGGCTGAACTGGCCGACGTCCTTTTCCGCATGCCGCTGCGAAAGACTCGGCAAAATGACGGTTCCCAGCGCGATGCCGAATACCCCCAGCGGAAACTCCAACAGCCGGTCGGCATAAAACAACCAGCTGACGCTACCCGTGACCAGGAACGAAGCGATCAGGGTATCGAACAATATATTGACCTGCGCAACCGAAGAGCCGAACAGTGCCGGCATCATCAAACGCAGGATGGTTCGCACGCCGGGATGGCGCCAGCCCCAACGTGGCCGGGGCGTGATACCCAGTGCCCGCAGAAACGGCAACTGGAAACCGAGTTGAATAACGCCGGCTGCCAGAATCGCCCACGCCAGCGCGGTGATGGGTTCGTTCAGCAACGGCGACAGCCAGATCGCGCCGGCGATGATGGCGAGATTCAGCAGCACAGGCGTGAAAGCCGGCACCCAAAAGCGGCCGTAGGTATTGAGAATGGCGCCCGCCAGAGCGGTCAACGATATAAAAAGAATGTAGGGAAACGTGATCCGCAGCATGCTGCTGGCCAGCTCCCACTGAGTGGCCTTGGTGGAAAATCCGGGCGCGAACGCGAGAATCAGCAACGGCGCAGCGATGACACCGATGAGCGTGACCACGAACAGAGCCGTGCCCAGAGTGCCGGTGACCCGATCCACCAGTTCCCTGACCTCGGCCTCTTCGCCGCGGCTTTTGTATTCGGTCAGCACCGGGACAAACGCCTGCGAGAATGCGCCCTCGGCAAACAACCGGCGCAGCATATTGGGAATTCGGTTCGCGACGAAGAAAGCGTCGGTGGCGGCGCCGGCCCCGAAATAGCGCGCCACCACCATATCCCGCAAAAATCCGAGGATCCTGGACAGCAGGGTCATGGCCCCGACCGTGGCCGTGGAACGCAGCAGACGGGGGCTCACAAGCGCACGGTTCCGTGGCGGAGATCGGATGTTGGACGCCGGTTTGCGGTCATGACAAGCTGCGAATCCATGGAATCGGCTACTATACCCGAGCGCTGGCGCGGGTACAGCAAGCCACGGTAATGGTTGGAGAAAACCTTTGTACCCGCGCCGCCGCCCGGACGTTTCGCGCTTGACAAGCATCCCATAAGCCAGCATGATACGCAGCTTTCCGGATTCTCCAGACCCCGGACAATCAGATTCTCAGGAGCAGGACTTTGGCTAATACGGCACAGGCGAAAAAGCGCGTCCGCCAAGCGGAAAAAGGTCGTCAGCGCAATGCGGCGGCGCGTTCCATGATGCGCACCTACATCAAGAAAGTCGTCAAAGCAGTCGGCAGCGGCGACAAGGCCGCAGCGGAACAAGCCTACCAGAGCGCCGTTCCCGTGATCGACCGGATGGCCCGCAAGGGACTCATCCACAAGAACAAGGCTGCGCGCCATAAGAGTCGCCTGAACCATCACATCCGCGCCATGCAGAGCTGATTTCCCTGCAAGCGGCGCAGAGAAAGCCGGTCGATGACCGGCTTTTTTTGTGCCGCTCGTAAATGCGCGCCGCGCACCGCCCCCCTGGTTGGGCGTCGAAAACAAATGCTCACGTGCGGCGGCAGGACAGTCGTACCGACCCAAAGCAACGAACTGCCGGACTCGGCGCTTCAGAGCAATACGAAATCGTCGCGATGAATCAGCTCCGGCTCGTCGACATAACCGAGCAACTGCTCGATGCGGTCCGATGACTGGCCCATGATGCGACGCGCCTCCTCGGCGCTGTAATTCACCAAACCGCGGGCAACCTCGGTGCCGTCAGGCGCCGTGCAGGCGACCAATTCGCCGCGCTCGAACTGACCCTCCACACCGACCACGCCCACCGGCAGGAGACTGCGCCCCGCCTCGCGCAGCACTCGCACGGCGCCACTGTCCAGTTGCAGGCGCCCACGTACCTTGAGTTGGCCGGCAAGCCACTGCTTGCGGGCGGCGAGTGGCTCTTTGGTCGCACTGAGCAGCGTGCCGACCGCCTCACCTGCCGCCACGGATTGCAACACCCCCGGCCGGCGGCCGGAAGCGATGATGGTCGAGGTGCCGGAACGGCCCGCCCGCGCTGCGGCCCGAACCTTGGTGATCATTCCGCCGCGGCCCAGGACTCCGCCTGTCGCGCCGGCCATGGCCTCCAGGGCCGGGTCGCCGGCACGCCCTTCTGCCACCAGACTTGCCCCGGGGTTGCCGCGCGGATCGACGTCATACAGACCTTCCTGGTCGGTGAGAATGATCAGCAGATCCGCCTCCACCAGGTTGGCCACCAGCGCCGCCAGGGTGTCGTTGTCGCCGAAACGGATCTCATCGGTGGCGACAGTGTCGTTTTCATTGACCACCGGCACCACACCGAGGCGAATGAGGGTCCGCAACGTGCTGCGGGCGTTGAGGTAGCGCGAGCGGTCGGCCAGATCTTCGTGTGTGAGCAGCACCTGCGCCGTGTGCAGCCCGTGCGCCTGAAAGCAGGATTCATAGGCCTGCACCAGGCCCATTTGTCCCACCGCCGCCGCAGCTTGAAGCTCGTGTATTGCATGGGGGCGGCGCGACCACCCCAGACGGTTCATACCTTCTGCGACCGCACCCGATGAAACCAGGATCAACTCCAAACCCTGCAACCGCAGCTGCGATAGTTGCTGCACCCAGGCATCGATGGCAGCGCGGTCCAGACCGCGACCGTCGTTGGTCAGCAATGCGCTGCCAATCTTGACTATCCAACGCCGGGAACGCCCCAACTCCTGCCGTGACTTCATAGGATTTCGAACACCAGACCGAATAGCCCCGGATATTACAACAGTTCGCGCCGGCACCCCATGCGCTAAGGAGCAGGGCGATCCGCGGCGGCAGCTTCGCGCTGGGACTCTTCCAGGTGGGTCATGATGCGCGCGCAAAGTTCGCGGGTGCCTTCGCCGGAAGCGGCGATGATCTGAAACACCGGGCCGCGCCAGCCCAGGCGCGCGACGATGTCGGCACAATGGGCATCTCGTTCCTGCTCTGGAATCAGGTCGAGCTTATTCAACACCAGCCAGCGCTCGCGCTCGGCCAGCTCCGGATTGAAGTGAGCCAGTTCCGCAGTCGCGGTTTGCGCAGCCGCCACCGGGTCGCTGCCGTCCGGCGGCGCCACATCCAGCACGTGCAGCAGCAGGCGGGTGCGGGAAAGGTGGCGCAGAAACCGGATCCCCAGGCCGGCGCCCTGAGCCGCGCCTTCAATCAGCCCCGGGATATCGGCCATCACGAAACTGCGTTCGGAACCGACACTGACCACACCGAGATTCGGGTAGAGGGTGGTGAAAGGGTAATCGGCGACCTTGGGTCGCGCCGCGGACACCGCGCGAATCAACGTGGACTTGCCCGCATTGGGCAAGCCCAGCAACCCGACATCCGCCAGCAGCTTGAGTTCCAGGCGCAGCTCGCGCTGCTCGCCAGGGGTGCCGGGCGTGGACTGGCGGGGCGCCCGATTGGTGCTGCTTTTGTAGCGCGCGTTGCCGATCCCGTGAAAACCGCCGCGGGCGATCAGCAGACGTTGCTCCTTGGCAACCACGTCGCCGATCAGTTCGTCGGTTTCCTTGTCGTATACCACGGTGCCCACCGGCACCGGAATCAACAGATCTTCGCCGCTCTTGCCGGTACGGTTCTGGCCCATGCCCTTTTGGCCGCGCTCGGCCTGGAAGCGGCGCTTGAAACGAAAATCCGCCAATGTGTTCAAACCTTCGACACCGAGCAGATAGATGCTGCCGCCATCGCCGCCGTCGCCACCGTCGGGGCCGCCGAATGGCACATATTTTTCGCGCCGGAAGCTGACGCAGCCACCGCCGCCGTCGCCGGCGGTCACACGGATGGTTGCTTCATCGATGAACTTCATAACCTTGACCCAGGTCCGACCGAAGACCCAACAAAAAAGCCCCGTACCAAGACGGGGCTTCGTGACCGAAAACCGCGGCGTCGACCTGCCGTTAAATGGCCTCGATGCGAACGAACTTGCGACCGTCGCGGCCGCGGGTTTCGAACACCACTCGGCCATCGGCTTTCGCAAACAAGGTATGGTCCTTGCCGCAACCCACGTTCACACCTGGATGAAAGCGGGTGCCGCGCTGGCGCACGATGATGCTGCCTGCGGAAATCGTCTCGCCGCCGAAGCGCTTGACGCCAAGTCGCTTGGATACGGAATCGCGACCGTTACGGGTACTGCCGCCTGCCTTCTTATGTGCCATTGCTGTGCTACCTCGATACCGAATGATTCAACCGGCGCTGATACCGGTAATTTCAACTTCCGTATAATTCTGGCGATGCCCGGTCTTCTTGTCGAAGTGTTTACGGCGACGAAACTTGATGATTTCGATCTTCTCGCCGCGGCCGTGCGCCTTGACCGTCGCAGTCACCTTGCCACCGCTCAAAAACGGGGCGCCGATTTTGACGTTATCGCCGTCGGCCACCATCAGCACGGAATCGAATTCCACGGCGGCGCCTTCGTCAGCTTGCAGGGTTTCCACCCGCAAGGTGTCACCTTGGCTGACCCGATACTGCTTGCCCCCGGTCTTGATCACGGCGTACATGGTTTGCTCCAAAATTCAATTATGTCGGACTGACCCGATAAAGACCGGCGATTTTAGCGCCATCACCGGGCGACGGTCAACGGATTCGGCTGTTTTTGACTGGATTGAGGTCTCACCGCCGCGTAGAATACCCGGCTCAAGCTAGGCTCGACGCAGTCTCGATCGCAATCAGGCGCCCTTCCAGCATGTCGTTGACGCAACAGCAAAACCCAATTGAACTTCCGGCAATACGCGAGCTCATCGCCGATGACATGGAGCAGGTCGACGCCCTGATCCGCCGGGCTCTGCATTCCGATGTCGCGCTGATCGACCAACTCAGCCACTACATCGTCAATAGCGGTGGCAAGCGGATCCGGCCCATGATCGTGCTGCTGTCGGCTGCGGCCTGCGGCTATCACGGCCGGCGTCACATCGACTTGGCGGCCATCATCGAATTCATTCACACCGCCACCCTGTTGCATGACGACGTGGTGGACGCCTCGGAATTGCGCCGCGGCCATGAAACCGCCAATGCCATCTGGGGTAATGAAGCCAGCGTCCTGGTCGGCGACTTTCTGTATTCGCGCGCATTCCAGATGATGGTCGACGTTGGCAGTATGCGCATCATGCAAGTGCTGGCCAACGCCACCAATACCATCGCCGAAGGCGAAGTCATGCAGCTGCTCAACTGCAATGACCCCGAGACCAGCGAAGCGCGCTACCTGGAGGTCATCTACTGCAAGACCGCGAAGCTGTTCGAGGCGGGGGCGCAAATCGCCGCGATCCTGGCTGAACTGCCGGACGAGCAGGAGCGCGCGATGGCGGACTATGGACGGCATTTGGGCGTAGCGTTTCAGCTCATCGACGACGTCCTGGACTACAGCGCTTCCTCCGCGGACACCGGCAAGAACATTGGCGACGATCTTGCCGAAGGCAAGCCGACGCTACCTTTGATCTATGCCATGACCAAGGGCGACGAAGGGCAACGCCGAGTGGTGCGCGAAGCCATCGAAAACGGCGGCCGGGAGCGCATTGCCGCGGTTACCGACGCCATTGAATCGACCGGCGCCATCGCGTACACTGCGCAGCTCGCCAGCGCGGAGGCTCAGCGGGCCCAGGAGGCGGTTTCCGGGCTTCCACCCTCTTCCTATCGCGACGCGCTGACGGCGTTGGCGGCGTTCTCGGTCAATCGCAGCTTCTGACCGCAACGCAGGCTTCTGATCGAAGTCCATCGCCTATCTTCAATATGTACGGGGTGTAGCTCAGCCTGGTAGAGCACTGCCTTCGGGAGGCAGGGGCCGGAGGTTCAAATCCTCTCACCCCGACCAACGAAATCAGGGGGTTATCCCGAAGCCCCCTGGACTTCCATTTTCCCAACGTGACCAGATCGTGACTTCGGCTCCTCCAGGGCCGCTACGGCTGCGCGCACGTTATCGGGTGCGAGGTGGGCATACCGCATCGTGATCCTGATGTCGGAATGCCGCAGCAGCTCCGCCACTTCGCGGATGCTCACCCCAGCCTGAACCAACCAGGCCGCGCAGGTGTGTCGCAGGTCGTGGATCCGAAAATCCGCGATGCCCGCTCGTCTGCACGCCGACGCGAAACTGCGCTTCACCGCCTTGATCCTCGAGCCGTCCTTGTGGGCGAACACCCAGGGCGACGACGGACAGCTCTCGGCGCGGTACCGAGCTCGTGCTAGGATTGTTCCGCGCGCTTCGCGATTGAGCGGAACGCTTCCCACTTTGCCGTTCTTCTGGTGTTCGGAACCGAGGTAGACCAGGTTGCGCCCGAGGTCTACCCGGTTCCACTCCAGGCCGAGGATCTCGCCCGACCGCATGCCGGTGTGCAGCGCCAGCCGAATGAAATCCACCAGGTGCGACGCCCTGGAGTCCTTCGTCGCGGCATTCAGCAATGCCACCGCCTCCGGCCTGGTGATCCACCGTATCCTTCCCTCCGGTTCCCGCGGCTTGCGGCCTTGCACCGGGTTCTGCACGTCCCAACCGAGGTCGCGCCTCGCCCAGTTCAAGGCTGCAGACAGCGCGCCGAGTTCCTTGGCGATGGTTCCGGGAGCCGCGCGGCCCTGCCGGCGCTTGGCGATGTACGCCGTGACGTCGGCTGCATTGAGCGTATGCAGTTCCCGGCCGGTGAAATGCGGCGTCAGGCGCTTGATGCTGTAGCGATCGCGTTCGGCTCCGCCGCGTTTGGTCGGTGTTACCGTGTGCAAATACTCCAGCATCAGTTCGTCGAACGTCCTCGTCGGCTGCTCGCCCCAGTGCCGACCCTTGTGGGCCTCCACCCGCCATTGACTCAGGAGCGCGTCCGCTTCCCTGCGATCGGCAGTTCCAGTACTGCGGCGAGTGCGTCGGCCGCCTGCGTCGGTGTACGACGCCCACCAGTACGGCGAGTCCTTCCGCCGGTAGATCCCGTCCTTGTCTTTCTTGCGTTTCGGCATGTGCTACCTCCTTTCGTCGGTAGCGCATCCGGCCCCACGCACTGCCGATTATGCGTGCGGGCCATCTGGCTCGCCACCCATTCCCGCACCGCTGCCGCCGGTACGGCCACGCGGCCCAGCACGCGCACAGACGGCAGTTCGCCCCGTTCCACCATGCGGCGGATCGTCCGTGGCGACACGCCGCCGAGCTGGCGGGCCGCCTCCGGCAGGCTCCACAGCAGCGGGCCGGGATTTTCGGGCTCGGTCGGATTGCCGCGCGGCGGCTGCGCCGGGTCTTCAATGCGTTCGCTCACCACTGTCTCCCTGTGGTCGTCGAGTTGCGGCGCGGGGACGCGTCGGAGCTATCCCCGCGCCGCCGGTTCACGGGTTCACCGGATTACAAGTCGGGTGCCGTTGAGGAGGGTGCAGCCCGGTATGGTCCGGCCTGCCTTGAGCGCGTCCTTGATGGCGGCCTTATCCACCTTCACCGTTACGACCTCGCGTTTGAAGTCGTTCGGGCAGCTGCAGCCTCGTCGGCGATGTCCACGGAAGCCGGATTCCTCTGCACCGCGAGCACAAACCAGGGCGATTCGATTCTGTTGATCCCGGACGCCTCCATGTTGTGTTTGATGTAGTCCCTCAGCGATTGCGCTCGGTTCTCGATGGCCCTGCGGCGACGGGCCATCTGCTGTTCGGCTGCCTTGATGGCTTCTGCCGCGCTCTCCAGGTTGCGCATGAACATGGCGACGTTGGTCGCCTTCTCCTGCAGTTGTCCCTCGATCCCTTCGAGCGTGTCCGCCACTGCCTCCATTGGGATGTCCTGGTCGGGATCCGTGAGTGCGTCGAGCGCCTGCAGATACTCGCGGCGGATTTCATAAAGTGCGGGCATGGTCGTCATAGTTGCTCCTTCCTTGGATGATCCGATCAGAACGGAATGTCGTCGTCGAAGTCTGCGTTTGCGCCGGCGTGCGCGGGCCCGCGGTGGTCGGGCGTCGGCGAGGCGCGTCCCTGACGCGCACCGCCGCCCTGCCCCGACTGGTCGCGCGGGAACACGTTCACCCAGCCGTTCCAATCGACGAGACCCACCGGCATGGCGTCGAGTTTGATGCTGGTGCCGCCGTCGTCGTGTCTGAACACGGTGCCGATTTTCAGCCAACGGCCCTTGGTCTGGCCGTTGGTCTGGTACTCGCCGGTCTTGATGGCGAGGTCGTGCGTCGCTTGTGTCATCAGTCGTATCTCCTTTCCCTAACGAGGCAGGCAACCCCGGCCCGCACTACGATCACGCAGCCGAGCCGCCGCGCGATTCGCACGGCGTCGGCCACTGTCATCTCCGGGCGCAGGCGGATCACGCCACGCCCTCGTGTTGAATGGCTTCGCGCTCGGCCCAGGCTTCGAGCTTCGCGTCCAGTTTTTCGTAAATCGTCGGAGTCAGGTGCTTGAAGTGTTCGACGGGCCCGCCGGGTCGCTTTGCCGTGGCTCTGCGCATCCAGTCCTTGACGCGCTCCCGATCGAGTCCCAAGTTGGGCGATTCGGGCTTCGAGTCGTCTGTGCTGGGCGTCGGTGATTCGTGCGGCGCGCTCCTGCGATTGCGCCGACGCGCCGCCTTGCGTTCCATCTTGAGCCTGATCGCCCGGCGCGTTTGCGGGCGCTTTTTCCACGTCCTTGCCATGAGCCATATCCTCCACGTCCTGAGTGAACACCTCCGAGAGACCTGCCATCCGCAACGTTGCGTCGATGTGGGCCGACTTCTCCGCCATCTTCAGCGCCTTGTTGATGTCGCCGTAGTCCTGCTTGAGCGATCGGGCGCCTACGCCGTCGGCGATCACACGCCCGGCCACGTCGTGCAGTTCGCAGCGAACGATGACGTGGACGAGCTGGACGCCGTGCAGGGCGGCCTGCTCGTAGTCATGCAAAGTGGGGTAATGGACGGTGACGCCGAGCATCCCGCAGATCTTCTCGGCGCCGGGCTTGAACAGACTCGGTTTGCTGAAGTGGTTCGGGTTTTTGCAGTTGCGGCCGGCGCGGCACTTGTCCTTGCTGACAACGTGAATGCGACCGAAATCCACGTTCTCCACCAGCGCGGCGCGCACCCAGTCCATGAGTGCCGCCCGGTTTTCCCGGCGCCGGTCGAGCCCGGCGCGGAACACTTCGGCCGGAAGGTCGAGCGGAGACGCCGCGACCGCGGTCGCCAGGGCGCGGACCGGCGCGCCATCTTGCGTGGCCCGCGCGGGACCCTGGTGTTCGATTACCTGTTCATCCATGATCAGTTCCTTTCCTTGGTAATTGGACATTCTGAGATGTCCTGTGGACATTATTGCAGGCGTCAGAAAGGATTGCCCGTGGCGGGTATCGCTGGTGCGGGCGATCGCGGTTTTCCCTCGCCGTCGAGCCAGGACAACAGAACGCGCAAATGCTCGCGGTTGGGCTCGCGGGGGCAATCCCCCGCGGTTATATCGCGGGCCTCTTGGATCACGCTCCGTTCATAGTCTTCACGCTCGACAAGCTCCTGCTGCTCCCACCCGGGAACGAAGCCGTAAGCGATTTTCGCTGCCGTGTTGATATCCATTCCGAACCTCCTTGTTGAAGTGAGCACCCGGTTTCTCCCTTTTGCGCGCCGAGCCGACCGGGAAAGAACGCGGCGGGGCCTTCGCCTTCCTTGCATACCTGAATGCCCCACAGTCATATTATATGCCGTATGGACATATTACGCAACATAAAATGACCAGCGGACATCACAACAATTCGCTCTGCGCGGGAAGCCAATACCACGCGCCAGCCCACAGCCCGACACCATGCAGCGGCACCCAAGCCCCCGGCCCCAACGCCGGCAGGCCTTCACCGGGCGACCCCAACGGGAACGCCACCACCGGCGCGCCGCGCCCGGCGGCAACCCGGCACGCCAGCAGCGTGCCCCGGGACGCGGCGGAACCAAAGAAGGCCACCAAACCGCCCGACCCCGCGCGCACCACCGCCTGGGTGCGCGCCGCAAGCCGCACCCGCAACGGCACCGCCGGACCACCGCCCGCCCACCAGGACACCGCCCCACCGGCCCGGGCAAAGGCCAGGACCGAGCCGACCGCGGAGGCGGGCCCCGCGCCCTCCCCGCCCGGACCGAAAGCCGCCAACACCGACACCGGCGAGTCGGCGGAACAAGCCGACAACACCGCCTCGTCGGCGCCCACGCAGCACCCCACCACCAGGGAGCAACCCGACTCCAGCAAACCGGCGGCGACCTCCGCCACCCTGGCCCTGCCCGAAACGGGCAACGACCTGGATCCCGCCAAGGCCACCACGCGACCCCGCTCAACCATTGCAACCTCCCACCGGGCATCGGCCCGAAAAGAAGAAAAACCGGAAAAAAGAAGAAAAGCGGGCATCGAAACGGCGAGGACGGCAGGGCTTGCAAGGCTCGGCCGGCCGAGCAGAGAACGGGACGTACGGAGACAGTACTACGAAGCGGGAGACTTAGGGACGGAGCGATGATCCCGAGCGGCCGGACGACCCGAAGGGCTTGGCCTTGCAAGCCCTGACGGCCTTGCTACACACGGCCCGATTTTCATCTTTTTGCCGGGTTTTCAGCGGCGGCGGCCGCGCCTTTTGGAGCGTAGCGACCCGCGTAGCGGCCGGGGGTGCGGGGCACTCCCCGCATCAGCTTCGCGGCGCGGCGGCCGAGCGGGGAAGGAGGGACGGGAGGAACGAGCGGCCCGACCCCGCGCAGGCCGACGCCACCTTGAAAGCCGCGCGGCGGCTGAGCGCTACAGATTGTGGTGCGCTTCGCGCAGCGAGGCGCCACCGGTTCATGCTCCGGCGATGCCGGGGCGGCAGCAAGTCTCCAACGTTTCTCCTACTGCTGCCTATTTACTCTCCTAAAACGCACCCCGAAACTTCATCCTGTCGCACACATTGGGGGAGCCCACACATGTCTGATAACAACGATACCCTGGCAACGCGGATCATTCGTCTCACGCAAGCCAATTTGGAACACTCGCATATCTATCTGGCGTCTCACCTGGACCTCTTCCCGACGGATGCGATAGGGGGTGGATCGAAGGCGCAACGCGCGCGACGGTCATTGACCGTGTCCTTGCAGGGAGTGGGAAAGATCGAAACTGACATTGACGGGAAGAAGAAGTTCTTCCGGGAAAGAGGGAAGATTGGGGAGTTTTTGCGCCGTCATAGAATGAAATGCGGATTTTCTTCGGCTTCGCAGCCGCGGGGCTTGGAGCGCATCGACCCGCGAAACGGCGGGGTGCAGAGCACAACCGGATCGAAAGCCGCGACGAGCGCGGACCGTTGCCCTAACTCAGGGGACGTGACCGGCGCGGGGCCGCCGGTCTGGCGCCAGCCAGTCCGGCACAGAGCCACGTCGGCGATCGCCGAGGCGGCCTCCCCATTGGGGACGGGAGGGGATCCAAAGTCGGCGCCGTGCTGGCTCGGCCAGGACGGCTACAACCCAGCAAGCGGAGCGCGCCAGGCGCGAGGGATGCGCAGGGGCAGTCCGCCGCGCAGCGGAGGACCGGAGCGAAGCGGAGCCCGGAGCAGCCCGGTTCGGGAGGAGCCAATCGGGCTCGTCCCGAACCCGCTCACGCGCTAGACTGTAGGCGGTTCACCACGGAAGGAGACCAATGCCATGAGGGCAGCCACCACTATCAGCACCCTCCCCGTCATTGCCGCCGCTTGGCTCGTTGCGCCAGCAGCGGTCGCGGTACAGACCAACTGCGACGATCCCGAAGCGCTTGCCGGCTGGCGAGTTTTGCTCGAGCGCTACCCGCGCGATCACGACCTTCGCAAGCTGTATGAACTGCGCGGAAAGCTGTGCGCCCAGACCAAGCGCGGCGCGCTGTCGATCGACGAAGCCTCCGAACGTTTTGAGGAGGCTCGGCAGCGACTCAAGCGCAAATGGGAACGCGAAAACGAGCGGATGAGACAACCCGCTGTCGGCGTAGGCTAACCGCGGGCGCTGGCCACCGCATTCGAGCAGTCGCAGCCCAACTCGGAGCGAAGCCGGCCGATGGCTTCGTCGATGGCGAAGGCATGCAGGCGCACGTTGTCGGCGAGCCTCGTCTCGGCCGCAGCCATCAGGTCCGCCAGGCCGAGAAGTCCGGAGACGGCCAGATCGATATCTGCAAAAAGCCGTGGATGGACACGTTCCATGTGTTCTCCTCTCCCTGTTTATTGCAAGGCAGGGTAAGTAAACCCGATTTCGTTTCGTTTGTCATGAAACGCCGGGGTCTGGTTCCGTCCAGCCTGCCGCCGCGCACCGCCCGCCCGGCCCCTTTGACGCGCTCGGCGAGGGCGGGGCCGGCGGCACCGCCCGAAGCGTCGAAGGGCAGGCCGATTACCTGGGGGGCCGGGCTGGTGGGCGGGGGAGGCGGCGGGTCGAGCGTAAGCGAGCTTCGAACAGCCGGGCCGTAGGTCAATTGCTCGAGCGATAGCGTCGGAATGTGTGCACTCTGCGGTGCAGCCCGCTGCGAAGCCGCAAGCCCTTGGCCCCGTCTGGTGGGGTGAAGGGCGCCGTGGCGAGTGCGGGCGGAAACGGAGGGTTCGCGGTAAGCGGAA
The DNA here is from genome assembly GCA_963849825.1 of uncultured Gammaproteobacteria bacterium. Classification (GTDB taxonomy): domain Bacteria; phylum Pseudomonadota; class Gammaproteobacteria; order JASBUN01; family JASBUN01; genus CAVXJN01. The sequence continues at coordinate 852,662 of CAWKIK010000003.1, forward strand.
CTGCGGAGGGCATTGCGAAAGTGGCGAAGGCCGCCTTTGGCCGTGGCCGGCGGAGCATTGCCCGGCGTTCGAAGCCACCGCTGCAGCCCGGCGCGGCGCTTGCTGCGGAGCAGCGAGCGGCGTGACGGGCGGTCAGAGAGAAGAAGCTCCGAGCGACTTTCTGGGGAAAAACCCACCTCTCTACTTGGTCATGGTCAGGAACTCGCTTTCATCGCCGACTTCACCGACTGGCGCAACTTCGAGAATCGCTTTGCGCGCGAGCTGACCAGCGAAGTTCTTATGTGTAACTACCGCCGAAACCTTGGCAATGATGTCGGCGCGCACGGCCGGGTGCCCTTGGGATCGGCAGCGGCCAACTCCTTAATGCGACCGCCAAGGGTATGGATGATGATCTTGGGTGAAGCGCTTCGCCGCGATCTGTGCCTTCACAATCGGACTCGTGAGCACGCCAGCCATCGTATGGATGAAGCAAGTCCGGCTTGTTTGCACGAATTTTGTGGACGTCGACTTTGATAGACGATCTTCACATATGGGCTCTTCGTCACTAGGCCACAGGTGCCAACCAGGTAGGTCCCATAAAACACCATGAGGATGTGAGTTATCTTGGACGTCCTGCTTATCCTTCAGCTCGGAATAGATAACATCCGATAGTCCGTGCTTGGGGTCGAGCTTGATTTCCCATTTCGCAATTTCCGATGTACGGATCAACGGGATCGTCCCCGTGCCATAAGCCAGCTTCCCAACCTCGTGGCCGGTTGCGATGCTGATCTGCTTCTTCTTCATTAGGTCACCAAGTACAAGAAGGTCGTGCGTGGCGGAAAGCGACTTGAGTTGATCCGTTATTTCCGGGTTGTAGTATTGGGAAGGTAGACGTTTTCCTTAATGTCCTTCTCGTCAATGACGAAGCCAAGGTGATCGTACTCAAGGACCATTCTCTTGGTACTCCATGAACTTGTCGAGAATCTTCGGCAAATCATCATGTGGGATTGGCAAGCCGCGCGAGTCGTGCCCACACCACTTGGCGATGCCCATGAAGATGGGGTGTCCAGTCTCGTGATTTGTCGGTCTGAAACGATTACGACCGCGCAGGTCTTCGCGTGTGTGTACGGCTGGAATAATTCCTCTGGCAGAGACCCCACTTCCCGAATTCGCGCCACGGACTTGATGAACTGGACCATGTGAGCGATTGGGCGGGAGGACCAGAGACGTCTTTCCGGCGCAATGAAGCTTGCCTAATCGGCCGCCGGGCCTAAGCAACTCCAGACAGCGCTCAACAAACAATATTTGAGGTGGCTGCCCCTTGTGCAGGGTGCTGGACTTGTCGAAGACATGACTAGTTCGGTTGAGGGTCCACTTGTGGCCAAGCTGGAATGAACCCAGGATTGCTAGGTCGTCGATCTCCAACTTCTTGCCGAAGGGCGGATTCGTCAGAGACAGCATCGAATGATTCGAGCTGTATGTGGTCGCGGGTGATGTTCTTCCAGTTGATAGATGCTTCCAGCCCATTTACAGACACCGCCTCCGCGACCATCCCCGATGATGGCCATGTACGCTTTGGCAACCTTACTGAGGAAGTTATCCTTGTCGATACCTCTGATGTTCTTTATTGCAAGCTTCCTCTTTCGGCCACTGTGTCAGAAAATAAAAACCCCAGCGAGGAAAAACATATTCAAATTTGGGACAGATGTCGCGGATGGCTTCAACCAGGAAGCCGCCGCTGCCGCACGCCGGGTGGGGTCCGTTTGTCGTCGATGGATGGGTCGACCATCTCCACCAGCAGCTTTACAACGTTACCGAGGCGTGAAGAACTGGCCTTGGCCGCCCTTCAAAGAAGGACCAATGAAGGTCTCAAATGCGTCTGCAATCGCGTCACGCTCACTGTCGATCAGGCAATAGAGTTGCAGTTCCACCGCATAGGTCAGCGTTTGATCGTCAAGAAGAATCTGGTCGGCCGGGTCGATTACGTCCGTGTACTTGTCCTTGACGTGATCGAAGATTTTTTGAATCCTCGCGCCAACATCGCTTGGCTTTTCACCAAAGCCGGCGCGAAACTTCACGGTTTCCGTGGGCCTCGTGAATCGTTCGTCGTATATCTTGCAGAAGATCAAATTGATGATCTGCTGCGCGAAAACCTCGTCGCGAGTGATACCAACGGCATTGGCCGCCAAGTAGTTGCGGATTGTTCGGAATACACTGCGAAGGTTGTGTGCCTTCTTGAGGTCTTGCCGACGATAGAGACCGATGTCTTCAAGGCGCTCGCCGTATTTGCAAATATTGGGCAGAACCTCGAAAAGAACCTTGCCCTTCACCTCCGACTTCTTTAGGAATAGCTTTTCATGTCCGTTCAACCATACCCCATGCGCGCTGTGCAGAAACGCAGGTAATCTTCTAGCTGGGTGCGCCCGTCCTTGCGCGAGCGCTTCTTGCACTCGACGACAATTTGCAGATGATCGTCTCCCTTGCCTTCGTTGTCGAATACAGCAATATCAACCGGATACTCTTTCTTAGTGTCGCTCGGGCGAACCTTGACCCGGTACTGGGCCCTGGTCCTGCATCAACGCTTCGGATAACCATAGTCCTCAACCAGCATACGAGAAAAACCTGCACAGCCTCGCGCTCTTCGGGGCGTCTTTCACGGGTTTCCCGGAGACGAAGTCAAACAGGTAGCCATCACGAACGGGGTTCTCAGCTACTTCCTCGGGGGCGGAAGGGACTCGATTTCCTTAGTGATTAGCGCCTCTTGCTTCGTCGCCATTACGACTTCCTTCCTCTTTTCCTTTCAGTGGCGGCTCCCACCGAGCCGCGATTATCATCCAACAGGGTCCCCTGCTCGGGGATCGCGATGCCGTTCCGACCGCACCAGTCCCGGATCAACACCGCCACCATATTGGCGATGGAGCGGCGCTCACAGTCGGTCGCTGTGTGCAAGGCCGTGTTCAGTTCCGGTTGGAATGCGAAAAGTCAATGTGGAGGCCTTGGACGTTCCTGCCTTCTTGAATTATGTGCCCTGGGCATCATCGCAATGTACTTTAACAGCCATTCAGATCGATCTGAATGGCTCAACCATCGGTGGTGAATCGTGTCCCCATAGTTCGGCTTATCATGAATGGAGACGAAAGAGCGCAAAATAGGACTGCTCAGCGGTGCCGATATTGCCATGGCGTCTGCTGTTGCCCCGAAACAGACCAAGTACCGGCGTGGCCGTTTCTGGCGCTACTCTCAGCCCGGCCGTAAACCCTCTCGTGGCAGTAGGCGTCGTATTTGCGGCGCGCCCGGCCCTCACCTGCTCGAGGTTCAAGTTCTTCGCCCCGGCGAAGACCTCGGCCACGGTCCGGCCATACCGGTCATGGCCATGCGCGACCAGGCGCACCTCTGGCGGCGTTATCTCTCGTAGATAGTCGCGGCTTTGACGCCCCCATGGCTTCTGCCCCATCTCCGGGGCATCGATGCAGTAGAGTCTAACCTTCATGCGCCCCGCGCATGACACCGTCATTGTATCGCCGTCATAGATCGAGCGCACCGCGCAGTTCTCATAGGAAGCGGTTTGCATCGGAGGCGTGAGCTGACACCCTCGGATACCCCAAGGCGCCACCAGTGACACGGCGGCCACGCTCCAGAACAACACTATGCGCCGGTGCCCGACGAACTGGACCAGTCGCGCGATTTTCAATCGTTTTTTCATTGTGTTCCGTTCCAATATACCTATTGCGAGACATCGTGCCGTTTTGACGTGTCCACCCACTGCCTCAGCAACGCCGGTACTCTCGGTGGATTGCCCGCGGGCAGGTTCAGCGCGGGGACGTTCACGCCTGCGGGGTGCCGAACTTGGACGGTTAGAACCAACGCCGTCAGCGGGCCTTCGCCAATTCTCCAACTGAGCCGGTTGCGCGTAAGCCAAGGTCGCCTTTCCGTCCGTCACAGTCACAGCCGGCGGCTGCGCGGCTATCCCGGCGCCGACGAGCGTGCCGGATATGTAGACCGAGCCCGCCTCCTCCAGCGGCGAGAGAGTGCAGAACGAAGCGCGGCAACCGTAGTGCGGTCGGCCTCGATCCGCCTAACGGTGGTGACTTCCGGCGGCCCCTTCACGGCTACCGCGTGGTCGGCATACCAGTCGCAGCCCGCGGCGCGGCATACCGAGCGCGGCTCACCGCCCGCGTCCCGCACAATGAACCCGGCGGCCTTCCACGGCCCAATCACCCGATACTCGCCGCCGATGTCGGCGTAGCTACTGTTGTCCCGTCCCTCGATCCGCAATGACCAGGCGTTCGAGCCTTTCTCGGCGTCGTATCGGGCGCGGGCCTCGGCGATGCTCCCGATGGCGGATTTGATCAGTCCCCCGGTGCCCTGTTCCGCTTTCGACAACCCGACCATCGGAACAGCAGCCGTTCCCGCGATCACGGCGAACGCCAGCTCTCCCCAGCCCATCGCCCGCATCCGGTAGCGTTCGTTGCCGGGAAGAACACAGCGCCAGCGCCCGGGCCAGAACCAGCCCACGCCCGCCGGGGTCATCATGTCCGCCACCGGATGCGAGGCGTAACCGGCAATGATCGCGAGCCACCAGCCGGTCGGCAGAGGGCGCCACAGCACCACCGCCAGGAGCGCGATGAACGGCAGGGAGTGCGTCAGCGTGCGGTGGCCGAACCTGAACTCCAGCGGCTCCGAAATGTAGGGAAACATGCGCCCGACGATGCCGTTGCGCTTGTCTAGGTCGGGAAGCAGCGCGCAGGCGGCGGCGGTCCATCCTTCCGCGAGCGACGGGTCGTGCCCGGCCGCGAGACATGCGGCCAGGTACGCTGTTTGTCCGAACACGATGTGGGTCGGCGCGAGCATCAGCGCCGCCGCAGTTGCCAGAACAAGAACCGCAAGCCCATGAACAGGGCCGTCGCCACCCCCGATAGCACCAGCATTTCGGTGTCGCCGACGCCGCGGCTGATGTATCGGGCAGCAGTAGCGACCACCACCAGCAGGATCAGCAGCGGGGTCATGTCAACGTACTGGATGCCTGCCTCATGAGAGAAACTGCGCGCCTTGGCCGGTGTGATTTCGGGCTCCTTGGCCGCCGCATCCAGCATGCCGCGCACCGCCGCCGGCACGCCACCGGAGTCCTGCGCCACGTGGCGAACGAACCGAATCCGGGTCGCGTGGTCGGCGAAACGTATCGGGTGCTCGGTAAGCCAGCGTTCGGCGATCTCGGCGCAATCCGACAATGGTAAAGGCTTGAGTTCGAGGCGAGTCTGGAAGCGCCACATCAATCGGTCGATCCGTGTCCGCCGGTTTCGGTCGTCCATGGCGGCCACCACCTGTGCGTGCTCGAGAATGTCGCCGTAGAGGTCCGCCTGGGACGGCGGCACTTCGAGGGTTTCCAGAAACACCAGGAACCGCCGACGGCGGAGCGACGTGGCAATGACATCCACGGTCTCGGTTACCGGCAGGCGCCGAATCGAGCGGGCAAGGTCCTTCCACGGCAGATAGCCCTGACGTTTGGCGCGGGCGAGACTGCGCGGCGGCAGCAGGGCCTCGGGCACGGCGAGGCCGGCGGTCTCATGGACCTGACGGGCGAGTTCCATCAGCACGGACTTGGTGGTGCCCGCTGGTACGAACGCCACGGTTGGCACGTCGAGGCCTTCCAATCTAGTCCGTACGTGCCGGAGGAACGCCGACTTGCCGACACCGGCCCGGCCGGTGACAAGTAGGTTCGCGCTTCGTTGGATGGCCTCTATTGCGCGCTCGGTTTCGCGCACTCGACCAATAAACCCAGTAACGTCTTCCATCGCTTTCCACCATACTGGCGCGCCATGCGCTCGCGCATGGCCGCCGCTTCCGTTCGCGCTCGCCTGTACTCGTTGTCCGCCTGCTGCATCTTCTCGGCGTCGATCCAGAGTGTGTCAGGTTCCACCAGTCCATCGGCCACCTGCTTTTTCCGATACTCGAGCCGGTCGCGATAAAAGCGACGCATAGTGTCCAGTTCGTGAACGCGCGCCGTGCTCGCACCGAGTTCTTGCACGTCGGCGAGAAACTGCCGCAGCACGGTGTCGCGCTGTTGCTGCAGAGCGCTCCGCGCCTGGGCCACTTTCAGATCGTGCGACCGGTCGAACAGCGGGATGCGGACCCGGATTCCGGCGTTAGGGCCGCCCTTCCCACCGTATTCCGTTCCCTGTTCGGTCCAACTGAGCGAGAGCTCAGTGCTCCAGTCACGCTGCCGTGCCTGCTCTTCGAACTGCGCCTGCTGGGAGACCAGAACGGGATTCGAGGTCAGCACGACGCGCATCGCCTCGTCGAGCGCGGAGGCGCAGGACGAGCACGACGCCAGCGCCGCGACACAACCGGCAAGCAGGCGGATCACGCCAACGAGGCCCAGTGTTCGATGAGTTCGTCGATGAACGTTCCGAGCTGCTCGTGATCGAGGATCGCGAGCCCGCCACCGTCGAGCGATACCGCGACGGCTCGCCTCCCCTTGAGCGGCAGAATTCGGGAGATCGGGGTGTCCGGGCGGGGCTCGGCTTCCTTTGCCTCGCCGGCACCGGCGCCAGCCGCTTCCGCATCAGGCATCGAATAGCTCCGGCTGCACCGGCACCATGGTCACCTGCACCAGGCAGGCCTGTTGCAGCACCAGCATGTCTTTGACCTGGGCGATGGCGTTATCGTCCATCGCCTCGGTTTCAAGCACGACCTGCAGCCGCCCCTCGTCCGTGGTGGTGATCTTCTTCACTTTGGTGACCATATCCCGAACGCTTACGTTCGGCTCCCGGGGGGCTGCCTTCCCGCCGATATGGATCATGGTGGTGCCCGCCGGTTCGTTATCCGGTGCACGGTTAATCTGCTGGTTCATCGATCTAGCCCTCCTGGCATGGATATGGATTGGATGGCGCGCTGCTTGTCCGTATGGCTAGACGCGCCCAGGTACTCCTCGATCACCGCTCGCGCCGCGACCCACCCGCGGCAGACTTCGGCGCGGTAGGTCTGCGCGCGCAGGGCGATAACCCACCGGCGTTGGTCCTTCGACTGGCGGCCGATTCGCGTCTTCATCTCGATGTACAGTCCATGCCATCCGCCCCGGGCCACCGGCAGACAGATGTCCGGCACACCCGCGCGCACGCCCTCGGCCTTCAGCCGCGCTGCCGTGATCTTGCTGCGGTGGCCACCGTTCGGAATCGCGTGCATCAATGTCAATTCCGGCCAGCGTGCCGCGGCAAACTCCGCCCACTTGAACAGAGCGACCTGCTCGGCGTGCTCGCTGTTCCGTGCCCTTGCCATCACCGTCCGACCTCCAGTCTTGGTCTCGCGCCCGTTCACCAGCGGGCCGGCATGCGTTCACGGTCGCATGCGTTCCCGCAGTTCCCGGATCAACGCCCTCACCTTCTCGCGTGACGCCGGACGTTTCGCGGGCAAGCGCGGGGCCGCGCCCATCGCCTGACGACGCAGTTCGTCCTGGTAGATCTCGCGCAGGCGCGCGACCGGCGGGAAGCGGTCGCAGTTGCCGACCGCGATCTTGCACGCAACCAGGAACGGTTCATCGCGTAAACCGCCCAACTGGTCCCAGTACACGCCCGCCCGCTCCCGCGTCAGTTCCGTCCCGAACCCGGCGGCCAGGTACGCCATCCCCTGCTGAAACGTCGTCTTGTCCATGTTCGTCGTCTCCGAAAAGCGATTGCAGCGCCGTCAGTGTGCCGTCCATGCGGCGGCGCTCGAAGGCGGGCGTCGCGTGCCCCTTAAGCGGAAAAAGTCCTTTCCAGCCGTTGACGATGCTTTGGCCTACCACCGCCTCGGCGTCGTGTCCCGCGTCACGCAGCCTGCCCAACTCGGCAATGGCGCGCCGTTGCGCGACGTCGGTCATGGGCGCCTTCAACTTGCGCCGGTGCTCCAGGAAGTCGGCCCAGGTGGAAGCTGACAACCACGTCGGCGGCTCGATCGGCGCCACGCATTTGCGCGGAGAAGTCGGGGCCGGACATCGAAGCAATGCGACTGTGCCATGTGTCTCGTCGCCATCCCCGTCCGCTAGCGCACGCGCGGAGTTTTGTTCCTGGTCTGTTCTTGGTTTGTTCCTGGTTTGTTCCACGTGGCCCGGATCGGCCCCCTTTTCGGCCCGAACCGGCCCCCTTTTTTGATCAAAGCAGCCCCCTTTTTGGCCCGGAACGTCCCCCTTTTCTCGGTCGTAAAAGGGGGCTGGTTCGGCCCCGGCTTCCGAACTGAAAAAGGGAGCCGAAGGGTCCCCGTTTTTCTCCACGGGCACGGTCAGGCAGTACTGAGTCAGACGGCCTCGCCCGACCCCGGGCAACACCACCAGCCACCCGAATACTTGCAAGCGCGTAAGCGCCCGTTTGATGTGACGCTGGTCGATACCGGTCAGTTCGGCCATGCTGCGCCGCGATGGCCAGCACACACCCTCGTCGTTCGCGTGCGCGTACAATACGCCGAGCACCCGCAGATCCCGCGCTCCGAGACGCGCGTCGCCGAACACTTCGACCGGCAGCACGGCAAACGGAGGACCACTCACGCTATGCGGCCCGCTTCGAGTCGGAAAGCAGCGCGGCCGGAGATACGCCAAGTGCGGAGGCGATGGCCTTGAGCGTATCCACCGTCATCGGTCGCTCACCGCGCTCGATGCGACTGATGCCGCTCTGATCGAGACCCACCCTTTCGCCCAGCGCCTGCTGGCTCAATCCCGCTCTCCTGCGGGCGTCACTGATGTTCATGACACGTCCCTGCAATGCACTAGGGACATCATATAATGTCCTTATTGCATATCGCAAGACAAAAAAATGGCTCTGAGTCATACTCGGCCCACCTTTATCTCACTCACAGCCCCGCTATGGACATATTCGCCGCCAGATTGAAGTCGGCCCGCAAGGCCAAGGGCATGACGCAGCGCGAACTCGCGGCTCGGGTCGGTATGGACCAGGGGCATATCTCGCGGCTCGAGCACGGCGGCAAGGGCGCGTCCATGGAGCACATCCAGGCGCTGGCCCGCGAACTCGGCGTAGCGGTGTCGCATCTGCTGGGAGAGGACGCGGGCTCTCACGACATGGCCTCCCGGCCCAGTGGCCTGCGCGGGAAACTACTGAGCGACTATTCGGCGCCCGCCGGCCTTCGGGATCTCGCTTCGGATTCCGCGCTCGCCGATGCGCTGAAAATCTCTGAGCCGGAGTGGCGCGCGCTCGCCTCCCTGGATCTCCCGGGTGAAGTGAGAAAGGACGGCTACGTCCAACTGCTCATTACGATCCGCGCAGTAGCAGTGCCCGTGAGATGACTGCCGACGGCCTCTCACAGGCCTGATCACCGAGGTGAGAGCAATAAGGCATTTAATTACGGCCGAAGTTTGGGGGGACGCAGTAAACGTCGCGAGCGGATTTCAGCCACGTGTTAGGTGCTATTGTCGATCTCCCACAAGAGCTCTGATGGCCCGACAAGCTTAAGTCTTAAATTGCGCTTTCGGTTGTTCGACACCATTCGAATCAGCTTAAGGTCCATGGTCAGAAAGTAATCACAGTCACTGTGTTCAGCGCACCAAATATGGAAAGCGTCGAGCAGTTGGTTGCGGTTTGCTTTTCGTTGTCCTTGGTGGGCGCCTGTGAGCTTCTGCAACTCCATGAATCGCTCATGATGCAACCCCGAGAGAAATTCGAACTGCAGTTCTTTAGGGTCATCAAAGCCACCAGCGATCACTCTGCTGTATGTGACTGGTCCTTCAATGTGTTCAACCGGCGCCCATAGAATCGTCCTGATTTGCTATCCATGCTTGGTAGTTCCCAGCTTTCAAGCTCGGCTTCCATTTGTATCAGGTAACGGACACGCCCCTGTTTTGCGCGGGCAGCCAAATGCGGGAGGACATCGGCCTCCTCCTTCAGGAAGGAATTGTTGACGTTCTCGTTAGGATTAGAATTAATCAAGTCATGGACAACGACATCTTGTTCAACGCCTCCCCATCGATCTTTTGAACCCTTGGCGTCAAGCGAGGTAATTCGGTCGCAGAGAACTTAAAAATGTTAGTGTCAACGTATACCTTTGGTATATCCATTGCTGGCACTCGACGTTGCGGATGAGCTGCGCGGCGGCTGAGCGCGTCAGGTTCGCGTCTAGGTTTACTCCCTCTGCGCCGCAGAGCCTAGCTAAACAACCATCGGTTGCGCATGCTGTCTTAATATGTTCGCCACATCTGATGCGGTTTGGTCCGCCACAGCTTCACCTTTCGCAAGATGAATAAACGAAATTGGGTAATGAGGCTTCACGTTAGAGACCATTAGCCCGCCTAAGCGTTGGGCCGCTGCTTGGTTATCCGCGAATTCGCCTCGAAGGCATTTTCGGAGGACCGCTAACAAATCCGCGATCTGGACCGAAGCGTCATTCCTGGAATCCGGGAATAACATATTGTCGTGCAGAAGCTTTCCTATATTTGTTGTCTCTTGCCGGCTGTGCCCGCACTCCTCAACCAGGTGGTCCGGGTATTCGTCCGCTGAAAACCGGAAAGCGCTAAAGTGGCTATAGTCTGCGCCCTCAAGCATTATCATGGGGTCCTCGAACGAGTCCGACTGAAGAAGTCCTGGCGCCACCTTTTCGAACGCCCGCTCAAACGTACTCTTTTCCGTGTTCTTCTGATCGATTCTCCAAACGAAGCGACGCAGGGTACTTGGATCGCGTTGCACATGAAACAAAATGGCGCGCTTAATGACTTCTCGCAAAAGTCTCACTTGACACTGCAATTGGATATAGAGTTGCAGGGATAGGGAATCCAGTTCTTCGGCGAGCGTGATGACGGCCAGCTTGCCTTCTTCGAACTTCATATGAGAGGCGTTCGCACGAATTCTTTCCACCTGTGCCTTTTGATGTCTTACTATAGCCAAGCCATTGGCCAACGCGCCGTCAGTCGCAACCGCAAACAATGCTCCACCAGCTACTTGCAAGTCCAACAGAAACCGAAAATAGTCGCTCTCGCTAATATGCTTTAGCTTTATTTCGCTCGCATCGCTTACTCGGTAGCGTGCTTTTAAACGCGCTAGCGAGCGAAGGTTACTGGTCTTGCGTCGCTCAGCGAACGTATAGGCAGCCACGACACACCAGGAACCGCGCCGAGGTGCTTCGACAAACGTTCCCGACTCATCGATGGAAATCAGCAATGCTCTGACTCTGCCTAGTGAATCGCGCCGTGAACCGCGGAGGCTGTTGAGCTTAAGTCATGCTGCGATCGCGGCCTGAGTGCACCTCAATCACAATTGCTCATTCGGCCTGCTCGAAACGCCCTCTATGTTGCACCCAAAGGCGACGCGAACCTGGGCAGGTTAGCTTTCAGCGGCAGCCATCGCAACAATGCCAAGCCAAGTAAGAAAAGGAATGCACTCGCGGGTTCTGGGACCACCGAGATGTGCTCGATATGGGCCGAACCAAGGTACCAATTCGCGGCTATTCGAGCACCACCGTCAGCTGGATAAACCTCGTAGAACTCGGTCACGGCGAATTCGCGTGCTGTCGCGGCGTTATATTCAAGAGCTGCGAGCAACGACAGCCCCAGCAAGGGCCCTTGCTCATCAGCGGCGGGTACGTCGATGGGGGCTCGGATGTGTAGTTGATATATGAACTGCTCATCGGTCGACCAGTGGTTCAACATTGCAGACGACATGAAGTCATTGCGCTGACCGACCGGTTCATATCCAAACCAGTAGACGCTATGTGAGACCGCCGGCGCTACGGTCGGAGCACCCGAAAAGCTTGAGAGGAGGCTGTCAGTAAGGGTTGTGTCAAATGCAGGTCCGCCAAACACTGTCTGCGTCGTATTTGCTTCTGGGTAGTCATAGAAGGCGGGGGACTGCAACTCGATTGATACCAAGGACGTGAATGGGACTGACACTGGCCGTGAAATTAGTTGCCCGTCCCGATCTTGGTGCATCTGCAACCCAAAGGACCCCGAGAAAACGATTTCGATTTGGTTCGCGAACGCTGTAACAGGAAAGATCAACGCGCTGAGCGCTACCATTGACGCAAATTGTTTTACTTGCATTCAATGCCTCTTACATAAGCGGGTAACGGGGCAATCGGTTTATGCTTCCACCGTGCGGTTCGGGAAAGCCGCTTCACAAACGCAAAGTTCAGGCCAAATGGGTATTTCGCTGTTTACGAAGCGGTTATTTGAGCGTGCGACGATTTGCGACGTCGAAATGTAAAGTATTCCGACGGTTGGTTCGGGAACGCACAGCCGGTTGCGAAGTCGCCCGCCATGCGTTACTTGGTTGAGTGGCGGCTCATCGCCGTGGCCGGCTGCACACGTTGGTCAGGCGCTCTCAAAAATGGCAGTGATCTCTGAGTGCCCTCTACCCCGCGCGAAGTCTTTTGCCGTGTATCCATCTTTACCAACGTGCTCAGGATTGGCCCCATCTCTCAAGAGCTGCCGGACTCGTGGAACGTCATTATCAATAACTGCCTGAATTAGAGACTCCGTAATGCCTATTCCTAGCTCACCGACCGATTCAGTGCCGTCCTTATTTGGTCGTGCGCACTCCGATTCCTCCAATTTTCTACGGCGAGACCGATCGGCCAGAAAATATGCGATGGATGTGACAACCCCGGCGCCCAATATTCCTTGAAACAAGATGTTTGAGGGAATGGATTGCTGCTCTAGCTTTGCGGCGGGCAAAACGATAAAAAAATGCGCCAGCATTCTCCAAGCGACACCAGCCGTAATTGCCCCTGGATAGCTTTGGATAAACATTCCAGCGATTGCACACCCGACGAGAGATATCGGGTCCAACATCGATACAAGCATGCCGACAAGGAACATAGCTATCGACATATTCCCTCATCCCCTTTCATTGGATTAGCGCCTAACGTTGCCCATGAGCCGCGCGAACGAGGCGCAGCGAAGAGAGAGTCGGCCCGCATGCTTGTTAGGCGTATTGCCTGTAGATATTGTTAATCGAGGTCAGCGCTATAGCTAAAATCTTGAATGTTGTGCCCGCTAAAAACTGGTCATTTTCGGCCGAACCGACAAACGATAAAACGCTTCTCTTTTGGCCGCCGAGCAACCCCTTGCCGCCATTGGCGTTAATAAAAACGAAATCCATATCAAGGGAGTACGACTGCAGCATTATGAAACCGTCTTGCAACGCTTCCTTAACGCTCCCCTGCAGGCGTGTGTGAACCGATATGTCATAGCCCTTAGAGTTGCTCATTTTTATGTAGTCGATAATCGCTCGCGTGTCGCTGTTGGTAAAGGCGATTCGATTGGTGGCGTCAATTATCGCCTCAAGTGATACATGTTTCGTCATGGTCGTCTTGTCTTTTCTCTTCGTCTGGGCCTAACAATTGATCTAGACGCCTACCACCGGATATTCGATCCACGTGCCGTCTTGGGGAAGGTCAAGGAACGGCCCCCCTTAGAGACCACCCCGAACAGCTCGAGAGCGCCAGCTGTGCACCCTACTCCGGGACTGGTGGGTGCGGCTAAGATCGCGGTTTCGTATGGACTTCGCGCATGAACGCCAGCAGCATGCCCGCAATCGCAGCTGCCAAAAGAGTATTGCGCGCGGCGATCCACCATTGCGCTACGAGGAAGGAGCCGATAATACCGACCACATACCAAGCCGAACGCAATCCAACTTGCCGTAAAGGGCCACGACGTTACCATGAGCACCGTGAGCTATGTCAGCCAATAAGCTCATTGTGATCGCTGATCGAAAAGGCTACAAACAATGCCCAGACAGCCACAAACATGAATAGGTAGCCGACGGCTCTCAACCGTGAGTATGTCCTGAGGTCCATCGCGGTCCATTGATATCAATCCGAACTAGTACTTATTCGGCTGGGCTCGGCGCAACTTGAACCGGCAAGTCGCAAAGCTGCGTGGAACCGAGACAGCCAGCGGATTGCGAGTATCGACGCGAGACAGCAGCGAATCCTCGATGAGCAAACGGGACTCGATCGTTGCACGGCTCCATCCGGAGCCCGCCTGAAATGAGCCTCCGGTAGGTCGAGGTGGCGGCGTATTCGAGCTGCGCCTAATCGGCATCGTCGAGCCCGCGGAAGAAGTCCGGGGTGGTCAACGCCTCGAGCGTCTGGATTGAGACCAGAAAGTCCTGGATCTGCCCGTGGGCGACCGTTGGGGCGGAAAACAGGAAGGCCAGCACGCGGGTTCGCGGTGGAGAATTGATCGGTGATGACGAGCTTGGTGAACATCGGGGGCACGCTGATGTCGCGGATACGACCCAACCTGCTTGACCGGCGCTGGGCCGAACGCCGTCCCGGCGACGATCAAGACGTATGGTGCTCGTGGTCGACGAGTTCCCCGCAGTGGAACTTCTATGAAAAGTCCGCTTCTGGTTGTATCCGACTGCCCACGACTGGAGTCGAGCGCCGTGACCGGATCGTGACTACCTCCAGTCACGGCCAGGCAAACCAAGTCACGCGAAGTCACGATAACGTGGGGCCGAATACGCTAACGTGTTGATTGACATAGACGCTGGTTAAGGGAAGTGTCTTCGGGAGGCAGGGGCCGGAGGTTCAAATCCTCTCACCCCGACCATCACTGGCCAAGGGCGCTCCCGTCGCCCTTCGCGACATCGCACGTAATTCTCTGTATTTTCACTAGATACGCATCGATTTGGGCAATATTGCCGAGACCACTGCGCGGCCACCTAAAGTTCCACCCCGGCTTTGTCGCTAAACAGGGGTAGGAAGCGCGGTCCGCCTCGGCGGCCCGCCGTCATGGTCGAACCGCCAGCGGGCTGATAATTTTGAAGATTCTGATTGCCGACGATCACGCTTTGTTCCGCGAGGGGTTGCGCTACGTACTTCGTGCGCTGGATCCACACGTGGTGGTACTGGAAGCGGCAAGCGCTGCGCAGGCCATGCAGACGGCCGCTCGGGAACAGCAACTTGACTTGGTACTGTTGGATCTGGCGATGCCGGGGCTGGACGGATTCGCCGGGCTCGATATGATGCGCGAGCGGTTTCCCGATATCCCGGTGGTCGTGGTGTCAGCATCGGAAGAACCCCGCGACGTACGCCGCGCCCTGGACGCCGAGGCCTCCGGGTTCATTCCGAAATCGATGTCTGGCGCTGAGATGGTATGCGCACTGCGCGCCGTATTGGCCGGCCACGTGTACGTTCCGAAATCCATTTCCGGGCTCGAAGACGATCACGACAACCCGGATTTCCGGCTGACTCCCCGTCAATTGCAGGTCCTGGAACTGATGTGCGAGGGCCTGTCCAACAAAGAAATCGCGCAACGTCTGGGCATGGCAGAAGGCACTGTGAAAATCCACGTCACGGCGATCCTGCGGGCCATGAATGCGTCCAACCGCACCCACGCCGTCATTCTGGCGGCGCAATTAGGTCTGACCAACGCCCACACTGCCTGACGCCACGGCTGTCAGACCGATCCCGCCAGTGCAGCAACCGTGCATCGCCAGCGTGTTCCGTTCAACGCGCCACGTGGACCAGAAATGCGCGCAATCGTCCCGGACTCGCCGGCTTCTGCATCAACCGATAACCGCGTTCCCCGATCCGCCCCTGTTGCGCGAGCCCCGTATCGCCGGTCAATATCAGCGCCGGCACCGGTTTGCCGTGCAAGTCCTCAAGCGCCGCAAGCACCTCGACGCCGGTGCGGCCCTCCCGCAACCGGTAGTCCGCGATCACGCAATCGACCCCTTCGGCGTCCTGAAAGGCCTGGCGCGCCGAGGCGAGGGCATCGGCACACCGTACTGTGCAGCCCCAGCCCTGCAACAACGCCTGGGTCGCCTCCCGATTGGTGGCGTCATCATCGATCACCAGCACGCTCAGCCCCGCCAGTGACGCGACCGCTGCGGCGGGAATTCGCTGCGTCACGCGTGCGCCCTCCGGCGCCCGCGGCACCTCGACTCGAAACACCGAGCCGGCGCCCGGCTCAGACTCGACCGTCACCTGGTGGTCCAGCGTCTGCGCCAGGCGCTGGACGATTGCCAGGCCGAGACCGAGGCCCTTGTTGCGGTCGCGCTCGGGATTCTGCAGTTGCACGTATTCGGCAAAGATCTGGCTGAGATCGTCCGCAGCGATTCCGAGGCCGGTGTCGCGCACGGCCAGGCATACCCGCTTGGGCTCAATATCCAGGGCGACATGCACGTGGCCGCGTTCCGTGTAGCGAATGGCATTGGCCACCAGGTTGCGCAACATCCGCTCGAGCAACGCGGGATCCGTGCGCACGAAAACGTCTGCGCCCGGGTCGATCACGAGGTCCAGGCCTTTTGCCGACGCCTGCGGGCGGTAGTCGTTTTCCAATCGATCGAGAATGCTTTGCAGGCGCACGTCGTCCCATTGCGGTTGCAAGGCGCCCGTGTCCAGCTTGGAAATGTCCAACAGCGAATTGAACAAGCTTTCCAGCGCCGCCACCGACGCCATGATGTTGTCGACGATTTTGCGAACTTCGGGATAACGGATGCGTTCGCTCAAAGCCGCCGAGAACAGGCTCAATGCGTGGAGGGGTTGGCGCAAGTCGTGGCTGGCTGCGGCGAGGAATTTCGATTTGGCGATGTTCGCCTGCTCGGCGGATTCCTTTTGCAGCCGCAGGTCATCCACCAGCACTTGATTCTGCGCCCGCAACGCAAACCATGACCGCAACGTGTCGCGAAGCGTGTAACCGAGCAGCGCCATGGCGAGCGCCATCATCGCACCAGTGGCGGACATCACCAGGTGGGGGGCGTCGCCGTCAATCGCCAAGCGCAATAGCAGAGGCACCACCGCCAAGGTCAGGAACGACGCGTATAACCGCGCGAATGCCGCCAACACCAGAAGGGCAACGGCGGCGACGGTAAAAATGATCACGGTCAGCATGGCCTGGTGCAAGGCGCTGTGTGCGTACAACATCCACCCCGCGGCGCCCCAAACCGCGGCGACTGCGGCAACGCTGGAGACGAACAACACATACCGGCCGCCATGGACGCGGCGCGCCCACCATACGGCAATGGCGTGCAGCAGAGCCGCCAGTCCCCCGGCAACCAACCACGGCAAGAGCAGTCGTTGCGGCACCACTTCCCAAAGTGCGGCGCCTGCCAGTACCGCGGCACCGATATGGGTGAGGGTCAACGCCGAGGCATAGCGCAAAGCCAATTCGGCCGCTGCGGTGGAAAATCGCAACGCACTCTGGGGCTGATTCATCTGTAGCCGTGTGTTCAAACGTGACCAGGCTCGCGCAGGCGAACCCGCCGAGCAGTCCGTACCGCGCACGGCCGGACCTTTTTGCTCTGGCGAGCCTATCACAACCGCCGCCCGGCCCGAACGCGGCTCGCGCCATTATTTATCGTAAGGCGGTTCGGCACTGATTTTGTGAATACTCAAGTCGGCACCCCGGAATTCGTCTTCCTGCTCCAACCGAATGCCGACCAGCATTTTCACCAGTCCGTACACGAACAAGCCGCCGACCAGCGCGATGAATATGCCGGTCAGGGTCCCTGCCAACTGCGCCATGAAAGTCACGCCGCCAATGCCGCCGAAACTTTCCAGTCCGAAGATGCCCGCGGCGATGCCGCCCCACGCGCCGCACAAGCCGTGCAGCGGCCACACGCCCAGGACATCGTCAATCCGCCAGCGGTTCTGGGTCCACGTGAACGTCAGGACGAACAACCCACCGGCGATCAGTCCGGTAACCAACGCACCCAGCGGATGCATGACATCGGAACCCGCGCACACCGCAACCAGCCCTGCGAGCGGACCGTTGTGAATGAAGCCGGGATCGTTACGGCCGGCCACCAACGCCGCCAGCGTGCCGCCGACCATCGCCATCAGGGAATTCACCGCCACCAGCCCGCTGATGGCGCCGATTTTTTGCGCCGACATGACGTTGAATCCGAACCAACCCACCGTCAGGATCCACGCTCCCAGCGCCAAAAACGGAATGCTGGACGGCGGATGGGCGTACATTTCGCCGTTGGGTCCGTACCGGCCTCGCCGATGGCCGAGCAGCAGCACTGCCCCCAGCGCAATCCAACCGCCCATGGCATGAACCACCACCGACCCGGCGAAATCGTGAAACGGTGCGCCAAAGCGGGATTCCAGCATGGCTTGGAACCCCCAATTGCCGTTCCACACCAGACCTTCGAAGGTCGGATACACCAGACCCACCAGAAACCCGGTGGCGACCAGCTGCGGGTAGAATCTCGCCCGCTCGGCGATGCCACCCGATACAATGGCCGGAATCGCAGCTGCAAAAGTGAGCAGGAAAAAGAACTTCACCAGCGTATAGCCGTTGTCCAGGGACAGGGCTTTTGCGCCGGCGAAAAAATCGACGCCATAGGCCAGACTGTACCCCACAAAAAAATACGCTAACGTGGAAACGCCGAAGTCGGTGATGATCTTCACCAGGGCATTCACCTGGTTCTTCTTGCGAACGGTTCCGACTTCGAGAAATGCAAAGCCGGCGTGCATTGCCAAAACCATGATCGCACCCATGAGTACGAACAAAACGTTGCTGCCCGACTGTAATTCCGTCATTTCTGCTCCCGATGCACCGTTGTTGTTCTTCGGAAAAGAAATGCACAAAATATGCCCACAACCTTGCCGATACTAATCAACCGCTTAGGTGGTTTGCGTTTGAAATCGGTGCAATCGGACGCACGGGTTTGGTGCTCGCGCTCCGCGAACGCTCTAATTTGGTGCACGTGAACTGAAGGAAGGTACGGACCCACCCTGGTTCGCGCACCGCACCGGTAGGACCAAACGATGGATTCTCTCTCCGATAAACAACGACGCTTACAGCACTGGGTACACCACCTGAGCGAGCAGGAGATGCCCGCATTCGCCCATACGGCGCGGGTCATTTCCGACGAAGCCGGCCGTGACGATCGCAGCGCGGCTGAACTGGCACGGGTCATTTTGCAGGACGCATCCATGACCACACGCCTGCTGCGAGTCGCCAACAGCATCATCCACAACCCCGGACGCAATCAGATCAATACCGTCAGCCGAGCCATCGTCGTACTGGGATTCGAGGTCGTGCGCAATCTGTGCCTTTCCATCGCCATCATCGACACCATGGTAGAGGGCGAAAATCGAGCCCAAGTGCTGGAAGAAATGGCCCACGCGTTTCACGCCGCGGTACAAGCGCGCAGCATCGCCGAGAAGCGGCGCGACAAATCGCCCGAGGAAATCTTCATCGCCGCATTATTGGTCAATCTCGGCCATATGGCGTTTTGGTGTTTTGCGGAAAAGGTCGATCCGCAGGCCGCAATACAACTACGCCAGGCGCTGGAACAAAACGATCCCGACCGCGGCAAGACCGAACGCGAGGTGCTCGGCTTCACGCTGGAAGAACTGAGCCTGGCACTCAACCATGAATGGCATCTCAGCAGCTTACTGGAGTTGGCATTGAGCGACGACAGTGGCCACGATCCACGGGTCAGCAACATTGCGCTCGGCCACCAGATCGCCGCGCGCGCTGTCGACGGATGGGAAAGCGCGCCGATGGCAAAAGTATTTGAACGCGCCGCAGAGTCTCTGTATTTGCCCCGCGACCAAGTGGTCAAACTCATCCACGAAAACGCGCACGATGCAGCCGCAACAATGGCGAACCTCGGTGCTCGCAAAGCGGGCGCGCTGATACCTCGTCCAGGCCAAAGCGCTGAACTCGCGCCGGACCACACTGCGCCGGTGGCGCATCAGCGCGAGCAGTTTCTACAACCCGACCGCGAACTGCAATTGAGCATCCTCGGCGAACTTTCGCAGTTGCTGGCCGAGGAAAAACCGGCGATCACTCTGCTTCTGGAAATGGTACTGGAAGGTATTTACCGCGGTGTGGGAATGGACCGCACGCTGATCGCGTTATTGAGCACGGATCGCAAAAGCATCCGCGCCAAACAGATTCTGGGCTGGGACCGTCAGGTACTCAGCCAGTTGTTTCATTTTCAGTTGTCGAAACCGCCGCGACACATTATGGATCACGTGATCGAATTGCGGCGTACGCTATGGGTCAAACAACCGCCTGCACCGGACGTCGCCGAGCTCGTTACACCGGAAATCAAACGCCTGGCGGAGAACTCAGGTTTCTTCGTCATGCCCTTGGAAATCCAGGGCAAGGTCATCGGCCTGCTTTACGCCGATCGCCACCCCAGCCGCCGGCCGTTGGACGAACTCAGCTACAATGGCTTTCGCTTGTTTGGCCAACAGGCCAACCTGGGGCTGTCGTTTTTGAAGGCTCGATGACGACGTGAGTTGAATCAGCCATTTCCGGACTCGGAATCGACTTGTAACCGTAGTTGTCTCTCAATCAGACGGACATCGACTGACCCCCCTCGACCGATCCCTTCGCAGCGCTTGGCTTCGGCGCGCCACGACCCCCGCGAACGCAGCACTTCAGGCCAGTACGGATAAGTACGGCATTGAGTGGGACGCACCGCATAAATCGAACACCGAAGTTCGGCGTCCAAAAATACGCAGCGGCCACCCTGCAAACGGATTCCGCGCCCGGCCCCCTGGCCCAGGCGCACCTGGTAGCGACGTCGAAACCAATCCCGTGAAACCCCCAAATGAACGCGTATGCGCTCGGCCTCTTCGTCGCTGGTGTAGATGAAGTGGTCGTCATCGCCGAAACAGCACCGGCCGCAGCCGGTGCATTGGAAATGAATTGCGCTCAATTGATGATACATTCGGTCAACTCAATCCGTCTGCTTGCGTTTGATGGCATTCCATGCCGCATCCATGCGCTCGAGGCTTGCATCCTGGACGCGCTCGCCTTCGGCGTGCAGGAGCTGCTCCATGGCCTCGAAGCGCTGTTCGAATTTCCGGTTCGCCGCTCGTAGCGCAGTTTCGGCGTCAACCCCCAGGTGACGCGCAAAGTTCACGCAGGCGAACAACAGGTCACCCACCTCTTCTTGAAGACGCCCGGCCTCGCGCGCGGGCAATTCCGCTCGGCACTCCGCGAGCTCTTCCTCGATCTTCGCCAAGGGGCCGTCCACATCGGGCCAGTCGAATCCGACTCTCTGAGCGCGGCGCTGCAGCTTCTGCGCCCGCGACAAGGATGGTAACGTAAGACTGACGCCCTCCAGGGCCCCGACATTGGCGCCGGATTTCGCTTCGCGTTCGGCCGCTTTGTGCGCTTCCCATGCCTGATTCTGCGCCGCGGCGTCGGCGACTGGTTGGTCGGCGAACACATGGGGATGGCGGCGCACCAGCTTATCGGCGATGCCGGTGGCAATGTCGGCAAACTCGAAGTGCCGCTGCTCGGCGCCCAACTGCGCGTAGAACACAATCTGAAACAACAGGTCGCCGAGTTCGTCGCGCAGGTTACGATAGTCACCGCGTTCGATGGCGTCCGCCACTTCATAGGCCTCTTCGAGGGTATGAGGCACCAGGGAATCGAAGTCCTGGGCGCGATCCCAGGGACATCCGCGCTCTGGATCCCGCAACCGCTCCATGATGTCCAACAGCCGCTGCATTGCTTCCATAGCTCGCATCATTCCTTGGCGACCTGCGGGACTGCAGGTACCGGCGATAAATCCGGCAGGTTCACCACCAGCGCTGCACCGGGCAACTTTTCTGAACTCTCAATCTCGAGGCGGCCACCGTAGGCGAGCACGATGTCGCGTACTACGGCCAAGCCGATGCCATGTCCCGCGACGGCTTCATCAGCCCGCGCACCGCGTTGCAACACACGTTCGCGCTCCGCAGGCGCAATCCCCGGGCCATCATCTTCGACTCGGATGCTTACCCCGACAAAACCGATACCACCGGCGGCGCGCGCCGAGACCAACACTCGCGAACGTGCCCATTTGTATGCGTTGTCCATGAGATTGCCGAGAATTTCCAACACATCGCCTTCGCTGATACGCACTTCGAGCGCTGGATCGATTTCGATCGAACAGTCGATCGCACGGTCGCGATTGACCTTATTCAGGGTCGCGCACATGCGTTCCACGAGCGGACGCAATGTAATCGGGCTGGCCAAGCTGACCGGCGCTGCCGCGACCGAGCGCTGCAATTGATAATCGACGATCTGGCTCATACGCGCCACTTGCTCGCGTACCAGAGGCGCCAGCGCACCGTCGCCTTCGCTGGCGCTACGCAATACCGCAAGCGGCGTTTTGAGGCTATGAGCAAGGTCACTGAGAGTATTGCGATAGCGCTCCTGGCGGGATCGTTCAAAGGCCACGAAAGTATTGATGCTTTCAGTCAGCCCGCGCAGCTCGCGCGGATATTCGCTGCTCAAGCGCTGCCGCCGACCGGAACGGACATCGTCGAGATCGCGGGCCGCACTGCGCAGTGGCGCCAGACCCCAGCGCAGCAGTGCCGCCAGAACCGCCAGCAGAATTACGCCCACCGCCACGAACCACCCCCACAGGCTACGGCGAAAGCCGGCGACTTGGTGGCGATAGTTAGTGAGGTCTTCGCTGACCTGAAACGTATAACGAGCCATATCCGCGGCTGCGCCCTGCCAAACCACCACGAATGCCAAGCCGAAAAACTCCTGCTCATGGCCGACCAAACGCTCGAACACCGCCCGCCCCGGTTCGCCTGCGGGCGCGAAAGCCGGCTGCACGCCAAGTGTCGAGGCAGACTGCCAGATGACTTCGCCCGCGCCGTTCAACACCCGGGCGTAGAGGCCTGAACCAGGCGTCGAGAACCGGGCTTCCGGCAAATCGGCCGGTACGCTCAAGTTACCGGAGGCGTCCCGATCCGCAGCCGCCAGCAGGGCATAGACATGCGCTTGTAACCGGTCCCGAACTGCCGTCTGGGCGCTGGCGCGGAACGCGCTGTCGAGCGCCGTTCCCGTCAGACCTAAAAAAACGATGAGCGTTGCGCCTGTGGCAAGCAACAGGCGCCGGTTCAGTGAAATCATTGCGTCGCATCGCGGGGAATCGCGAATCGGTAGCCACGGCCACGCAACGTTTCGATGGGATTCAGTTTCGCTGCCGGGTCGAGCTTGCGCCGTAAACGGCCGATGAATACTTCCAATACATTGCTGTCGCGATCGTAATCCTGCTCGTAGATGTGATCGGTGAGCTCTGTTTTGGACACGACTTCACCCGCGCGCAGCATCAGGTACTCGAGGACTTTGTATTCGTAGGCAGTAAGTTCGATGGAATTCTGATCGACGCTGACCTGCTGCGCGGCCATATCCAATTCCACTGGGCCGCAACGCAACACCGACTGTGTCCAACCGCCGCTGCGTCGCACCAGGGCTCGCAACCGCGCCACCAGTTCTTCCAGTTGGAAAGGCTTTACGAGGTAGTCATCAGCTCCGGCCTCGAGTCCTTCGACCTTTTCCTGCCAGCGCCCTCGAGCAGTCAAAATCAGCACCGGGAAAGCGCGTCCGGCGGCGCGCCATTGACGGATCACCTCGATTCCCGACACTTTTGGCAAGCCGACGTCCACGACGGCGACGTCGTACTCGTACTCGTTCCCCTGAAACAACCCCTCGTCACCGTCGGCAGCGACGTCGACGGTGAAGTTGCGTTGCGCAAGCTGGACACGCAACTGTCCACGCAGATCCGGCTCATCCTCGACTACCAAGACCCGCACAGCATACCCCTCACTGCACGCGGCCGGTCGTGGCGTCGACGGTCACCACCCGCACAACCCCGCGCGGAGTCAACAGCTTCACGCGAACCACCGGGCGACCGCCATCGGTTGCACGTTCGGCCGCCAGCACGCGTCCGCCCACTTCCCGCTGCGCGATCCGTGCCGCATCGCCGACACTGATTCGGCGGTCGGCGACGTGCTGCATGGCGGGCGGTGCAGAGAACGATCTGAGCGCCGCGCCGTGGGGCGCTGCGTAAACAGAGCCGGCGCTCAAAACGATCATCACAAACAACAAGCCACGCATGGACGAACTCCGCAAGTTCAAAGCCGACAGTTTCCATTTATATCGACCGTAGGCCGCAGGCGCAACCGACGCGCTTTCGCGATCAGCGCACCGGCGCCACATCGACCGCTACGCGCACCCTCTGACCCGGATCGTGATCCATCTCGGTGACGTAGTGGCGGCCATGGTACCGGTAGCTGACTTCGTATCCGACCACTTGGCGCTCTTCGCTGTAATCGACCACGTCGCGGCACACGTTCTCGGTCGAAACCCACTCACGACCGCGGTAGTCGCGTTGGCGCATGTCGTTGCCGATCGACGCGCCGAGCAACGCACCGGCCACCGTGGCGATGTCCCGTCCTCGACCGTTGCCGATCTGATGGCCGACCGCGCCACCCAGAATGCCGCCCACCACCAGAGGCGTAGCCGAGCGCCCGCCGCGATCACGATGGACCACATCCTCCTGCCAACACTCCTGGCGGGGACGGTCGACCCTTACGGTGCGGTAAATCGGTTTGACCTGTTCGACTTTGGCATAGTCGTAATAATCGTCCCGGTCGCCACGGTAGCGGTCGTGGGAGAACGCTGCGCCACTGGCGCCTGTCGCCAGCACCCCGACAAACACCGTGGAAATTAGCTTGTTCATGATTTTCTCCTTTCGGCAGTAGCCGTAGCAATCTTTTGACCGTGGAGCCACGATACGACGCGGTGCCTGAATCGGTCCTGAACAGCGGTTGGCCGGCGGAAGATTTCTGGTACACTGAAAAAAACAGGGGCCTGGAGGACACAATGCTGACCGCCGCCAAGCACGCCGACGAGCGTCGCACACAATCTCATCATCTGATCGACGATCTGGTATCCACCCGCACGGAGATGCTGACGCTGTATACGAAGTTGGCAGGCAAGAAGCCATTTTCCGACAAAGCAACGGTTGCGGATCTGCTGCAAGAGTTCTGCCAGGTCATGGTGGATTATACGGCCAGCGCCCATTTTCGGCTCTACCGCTTCCTGGATGAGAAGATCGAACGCCGCCGCGGCGTGCTAAGAATTGCCGAAGTGATCTATCCCCGCGTGATCCAGACCACCGAGGCGATCATCGACTTCAACGACCGCTACGACGATGCCAACAGCGCATACGATCCGACCCGTTTGGAGCACGACCTTTCGTGGTTGGGAGAGCGGCTTGCCGAACGCATCGATCTGGAAGACCAGTTGATCGAAGTGCTGACTGCCCCGCGACGCGTCATTCTACAAGAGCAACCGCTCGACTCCTGAGCCTCGCCACAACGAAAAACGGGCGCTCAAGAGCGCCCGTCAATCGATAGTCGTCGCTACGCCTTTCTCATCAGGCGGCGTCGTCGTCCTGCTGTTCGGCCTCGTCCTCGGGCGCACCCTGCCAAAGCATTTCATATCCCAGTTCATAGGTATCGGTGCAATACTCTGCCAGCTTATCGAATTTTTCCTTGAACACGTGATCGGCATGGGAACGTTCGTGCTGGTCGAAAGACTGCCAGTAGGTCACGATCGCAAGGTGCTCGTCCGTGGACTTCGACGAACCGACTGAGCCCTCATCGGATATGAAGCCACTGTACTTGTACACCTGGCCGCCGATGAAACCACCCTTGTCGTCGCCATAGGTGTTCTTGACGACATTGCACATCTCGCCCAGGGCCAGTTGCACATCCTCATCGCTCACGCCCGGCTTCAGCTTGACGACGTTGAACAGCATTACACTACCGAAAGGTATGGTCAGCGGATGAAACATGATGGTCCTCCTTAGGTCGAAGCTGCGCACAACCAGCAAACGCCGGTAGCCCAAAAATTGCCTATGCGCATATTAGATATCTCTAATCTAGATAATCCTATCGAATCGGTCAAGTATTATTCTGGAAAATTTTATAGCCCTATCAACCAATCGAGGGTAAATCTCGAGCGGGAGTGGAAAACGCGGACGAATATACGGATATCGGCGCTCAGCAGCGCCGATATTATCCATTAATACAAAGAGTTAAGTATTAGTCCGGCTTTTTTCTAAAGAGTCCGGATTGCTCGATGGGAATCACCACTTCCTGCTTAGCTCGCGGTTCATCGGTAAAATGGGGGCGCTTATCCATCGCCCGGCCGCTCGCTTCGGCGAGTTCCTGCTCCCGATCGGAGATCAACACCAGGCAATCCCGCATTGCACGAATGGTCTTGTCGTGCAGAGGATGCCGCATGCCGGGGGGCGTCGCCGTGTCCTTGATGACATTGGTCAGTACTTTCTTGACCGCACGCAGAATCAGTTCTTCTTTGGAAGCGTCGGCGTCCGACATGGCAGATCTCCTGGCTGACCCGAAATCCCGAGTCTGGCGGGGAGTCAAAGTGTACTACAGCGCCGGGCGCAGCGACCAGCGTCGCTGGTCTGGATACACTGAAAAACACATGGTTTCTGATGCCGGCGTTCAATCAGGCGCCGGGAGCCCGTATAATTTGTTTCATCTGCCGCCAGTGCGACCGAATCCATGCCCTACTTCGTATATAAGGTCTTCAACAACAAAACCCTCGAGCCGGTAGACGTCCACGACAAATACCGCGAAGCGAAACTGCGCACCCGAGAGTTGCGCGAACAAGTTCCCGCCGACGGCGATTTCACCTACCGTTTGATCTATGCGCGGCACGAAACGGAAGCGGTTCGCCTGCTGACGCAAAAGCGCGAACCAAGGCCGCTGGGCGAAGACAGCTGACGATCGCGTCATGCGCGGCGCCCGGCCACGATAGAGACCGGACGCGCGCGCGTCTCAGTTTCCGAATTCAAGGTGAATTCGATACCGGGACTCATCACGGTCATGGTGACGGTAGTCCCGATACGTGCTGTAGCGGGCACGTTCCCGCCGGTGGTGATGGTAGCGCCCGTGGTGACGTTCATAGCGGCGACCGCGCTCATGGCCCCATTCGCGGTGACGTTCCGGCGGACAGTAGTCGCGGTCGTAACCGCCGATTCGATAAATCACCGTGGCCCGCTCGTGGTCGGCGCGCGCCGGTGTAGCGGCCAGGAGCCCGACACCAGCCAACAGACTCAGTGCAAGTAAAGTGCGTCGTGCAGTCATGGTACACCTCCATTCATGAGCGTCATGCTCATTATCACGATAGCCACACTACGCCGCCGACACTGAACAGGAACTGAATCCGTACAGCCTTCGACCTCAACAATGGATGAGCAGGAATTCAAAGAGATATACGACGCCGTCAACGATCGGCGATGCGTATTCGAGAAAGCCGTGCTGACGCGCGTGTACGCTTGCGAGAAACTGATACGCATGAACATTGCGGAACGCGAAGCAGCCGGTTGCTCGAACGGCGCGGCTCAGACCCAGTGCAACGAGATACTCGAACGTCTACGCCAAAATGCAGCCTTCAGCCTCAAATTGACTCACGTCTCGGGTCCGCTGCCGCACGCGAAGGAACTCAAGGTTCAGTGCGGGGGCTTGCTCGGCTTGCAGCGCAATCTGGAACCCGAGACCGATGCCGCCGGCGTTGCCAACATATTCGGCTTGATTGAGGCAGCCAAAATAGCCTATGGCGCGCTCGCTGCACTGCCGTTCCAGGAGATCGTGAAATCGATAACCGCATTTCAGGGGCGGCGGCCGCGACGCAGAACCTAGCCACCCGCACCGCCAACCGAGAAGGCGCAGCCATGCAAGCGCCTACCAACCCGTAATGAAACCCGCCCACCATAATCGAACTCGCAGGCCCAATTCGGTCGTGTAACCCACTTCAACAAACCTGATCTTGCCGTTGCGATCAACGATGAAACTGGCGGGCACGCCCGTCACTCCGAAACGCCGCGCAATGAACCCGCCTTGATCGTTGACTACCGGATATGGCAACTCGTGTTGACGCACGTACGCGGACAGCTCCTTCGCGCTCCCCGACTGCATAACGATAGTCAGCACCTGATGATCTTCGGACAATGATTTGATCGTCGCTTGTTCAGCACGACAGATGGGGCACCACGTTGCCCAAAAGTGAACCAGCAACGGCCTGCCGCGATAACTCTGCAGCAGTACTGGAGAGCCGTCCAGCAAGCGCCCGTCCACCATCGGCACCGGACCGCTCGCCGCATCGCGTGTGCGGTACCAGTTCACGGCAAACACAACCGCAAGAATCACGCACACTTCGATCAGCCAACGCAGCCAGCGGCCACGCCGGGTTTGCGCACCAGCTTTGATAGCCGGCCGACTCATGGCTCACCGTGTATGCTGCGCCTACCGGCGTGCTCGACAACGGGACAACCGCGACATCCATTTGGGGTCGCGGCCACGATCACATCTACGCCTTGCCCCACTTCCGCCTGCCGTTCGCTGCTGACGTTTTTCGCGCACGTCACGGCCCTGGACGAGGCGCCTGCACTGCCCCTATAACGCCGCCTCGCCCATCGTGCGCGCATGAAATCACCCGCGGTCACCGCCGTTTCCTCCGTATCTCTCACCTGTGTTGTCTCCACGACGGTTCCCGGTCGCAACGAAGACACCAACCGGCATGGTCGCTGCTTTTATGCATGCGTTTACCGCGGAGCCAGGTACGTTGCGGCTGCGCCCAGACAACACTTGCATGTGCACCACTCCGCGGCACTGTCACGCCGCTGACATCAACTTGCGATACATTCGATTGCCCCACCACTGAAAACGGATGCAACTGCATGCACGTCCTTCCGCCCGGCCGGTCCTGCGCACGTTCCGATTTGCGCGCCGAGATCAACTATCTCGAAAAAAGACTCACCGAGATGGGCTCTTCCGGAGATTGCGCTTACGAACGCGCTTTGACGAAAGCGTTTATGGAACTTATCAGCGAGCGCCGCCGGTTGCTGACGCGGATCGACGCCCCATTGTAGGTGGCAAGGGCGGAAAGCGCAGCGTCTGCACGCGCCAACGACGCGCCTGCGCGTGCAGTATCATGCAAGATGGGCCGCCAAAGGTCCGGGACCGACCCGCCGCACCTGGATTCAACACCCAGGGCAGCGCACTGCAATCCTCGCTCAACCGATGGCTGTGCCCATATACGATTGCGCGCGCGGTAGGGAATAGGCTCCGAAGTCGACCGTGACGTTCGCGCGCCGGCACGCGATCACCATGTATCGCCACGAGCGTGCCGCCCGGAAGCTCGACCTCCGCGATTGAGTGCAACGCCCGCAACCATTTCACGTCGGACGTCGGCCACTTGTCCGCGGTATCGTTGTTCCCCAACACCGCGAACACTTCACCGGATTTCGGATGTAGTGCCGCCAACACGGCGGCACTGCCGATATCACCCGCATGTACTGCATAATCACAGTCTTTGACGACTTCCATAATGCGGGTATCCAAACATCCGTGAGTGTCAGAAACCACGGCAACTGTGCAGGTTATTGCCATAATGTCCGGTCCTCTGCGCGGCACGCGAGTCCCAAACCCTAACACGGAGACGGGCATCACCTGCGCGCTTTCTGCCTCTCTCTCACCATGCAATAATCCCAATCGGTCCGATCGTCTCCGATATCCAGCATCTATTATGAGCGTCACCGATTCAAGGGAAGATCAAATCGTCGCCGCACACTCGAAGTTGATCGTCGCGGTCGCACATGCCTGTCGCGATCCCAGTCGGCGCAGCGAACTGGAGCCGGTGCTTCAAACTTTGCAGCAGTATGGAGAAGCCGCGTTGGCTCGAGCACTACGCGCAGTCCTCGACGGCCGCCGCGACGAAGCGTTGCTGCGTGACCTGGAAGATGACGATCGTGTAATCATTGATCGCTTGTTGATGGCGTTACGCAATCCCGACCTGCTGCCCGACGCGGAGGCAAAGCCGGATCCAGCCGCCGCAGCCCCGGGCCTGGCCGAAATCATCCACAAAGCGTCCCGCGGCGACCCGAGCGCGGTACATATCCTCGGCTCCATGGCGGAACAAATGCAGGCAGTCGGCGGCGACATGGCGCGTTTAGGGGGGTTGCTGCGTCCACTGATGCACGGTGAACGCAATGCAGATCGACTGTGCGAAGGCATGGGCGCCCTGGGGGAGTCGCTCGTGCTCTCGATCCTCGCTGAGTTGGCACGTCTTGAACGACACTAGTGGTCGAGATGCAGCACATTCGAAACCGTTCGGCATGGATCGCATCCGCAATCCTGCTGTGCGCACTTTTGCTCGGCTGCACCGCAACGACTCGAGCGCCATACCGTACGGAAAGTGGTTTTCGTCTGCAGTCGATCATGAAGAGCGATATCGATCTGATTGCCGAATACCATCAGCGGCGCACGCTGGCGTATCTGCGCGAACTCATGGAAAAACTTTATCGCCGCAACCCCCGTGAATGGCGCAAAGGCCATGCAGCGTCGATGGAACAGGCAGTGGCCCAGGTTTTTGAAACTCCGCGCTGGGATTTCCCGGCGCTGAACGGCAATAAGGGAATCGACGCCATGCGCCTGGCATTTGACGAACATTACACCGGTGACCGCGTCCTCGCGCTGATCGCCGGGCTCTGCGGCATGGTGATCGAGTCCTACAATGGCCAAACGGAATTCTTCATGTTCGACGATCTCGATGCGCAACGCCTCTACAATGCCGCCCGCAATGTGGAAGTCGCAGCCTGGAAACTGCGTACGGCTCGCGATGCCAAAGGCAATTTACTGTTGCTCAGCACTTCGCTGGACCCAGGCGATCCGAATTTGAGCTTCGAGCGCCTCTTCGGCAAGATTCTCGCGCATCAGGATTCCATGGCCGACATCATGGCCGCCAAATCCGATCGCCGTATCAAACAAGTCATTCAGGGCGTGGCGTCGGCAGTTTTCATTCCAATCTGAAACAGGTCTTCCGGCAAGCGGAACAAGCGACGCGTATTGGCCGCGGTATAGTCCGCCACCGTGGCGGCATCTTCCCCGCGCAGCGCCGCGATTGCGGCGCAGACATGGCCCAGCATGGCGGGCTCGTTACGCCGTGACTTCGGTCTGGGATGCAGATCGCGCGGCAGTAGATAAGGGGCGTCGGTTTCGATCAGCAGGCGCTCCTGCGGGATCCGCGCCACGCTGTCACGCAGGTCCTGCCCACGACGTTCGTCGCAAACCCATCCGGTGACGCCGATATAAAGGTCCAAGTCTGAATATGCCGCGAGCTGCTCAGGACCGCCGGTGAAGCAATGGGCAACTGCACCATCCAACGCAACCCGATGGCGGCTCAGGATGCGCAAGAACTCCTCGTGGGCGTCGCGTTGATGCAAAAACACCGGCTTTCGCGTCTCGGCCGCCAACTCCAATTGTGCTTCGAAACAGCGTCGTTGATCCGGCCTGGGACTGAAATCACGGTTGAAATCCAATCCGCATTCGCCGACAGCAACCGTCTCCTGCGCACGCACCGCATCCGCGAGCCCGGATTGCATGATGTCGACATATTGGTCAGCATGATGGGGATGGATTCCTGCGGTAGCGCGCATAAGCCGGGGGTAGGCGCGGGCCAGCTCAATTGCCTGGCGTGAGTGCGCCGGGTCCGTCCCGGTAACGATTATACCCGCCACCCCGGCGTCGCTGGCGCGCGCCAGCACTTGGTCGAAATCGTGCGCGAACGACTCGTGAGTCAAATTGACACCGATGTCGATCATCTTGCTAGTGATTCTTGAGATAGCGTGCGTCGTCGAAGGTGCTGACCCAGCGGGGATAGTACACGACCAACAATGTCATGATCATACCGGTGATGAACGCCTCCGGAAACATCAGTAGCGGGAAGTAACGAAGATAGTTGTAATTGATGTATTCAAAGGTGTAGACGCCGGCGAGATGCAACAGCGCGCTGCTGGCCAAGCCCACCGAACCCATCGCGATCGCAGCGCCGAAAAATGCGCATAGAAAAATATAGACGAAGAAATGATTCGGTAATTTGCGATCGGCGAATCGATACACCACGTGGCTGACCAGCACGGGCACCGCGCCCAGCAGCAGCGCATTGACGGGGAACGCTACCCAACCGCCTCCCCCATTCAACGTCGATCCCAACACCACCAGGCTCATGCACAGAAACGCGAATCGCCATTCGAACATCAGTGTCAACAGGGTAGCTCCAAGCAGATGCAGGCTCATCCCCTGAGCGAACCCGGCTTGCATCGTCCATATCAACAGTACGGCTACTACCGCTCCGAGCAGCACGTGCAGCGACTCGCTGTCTCGCAGGTGGTACCAGGGGGCGACGCGCAGCGCGTGAAGCAACAGGGGCCAGTAGATCAGGTGGCCCAACCAGAGCCATGTCGCAGGCAGCAAACCATCTGGAATGTTCATCGCAATCGCTATCGTGTTGGTTCAGCGCCGGCCATTATCCGATCTGGAGTACGCTAGCGCAAAACTAGCAGAGTTCCGTCGCATTGCACTACTGCGCCGTACGGCTATTCTCCCCATTAGTTGAATTTGTTTCTGAGCCAAAAAACCGGACGGTAAATCATGAGTTGCATACCCGACCAAGCTCCGGAAGGCAGACTCGACCCGCTCTGCCGCATACCCTATGGCGTTTTGATTCTGGGGTTGCTGATCGCGTTTATCAGCAGTTTCAAGCTGCAAGTAGGCGCCACTGGCTACCAGATCCATTGGACATTATTCGTCTTTGGTCTCGTTCCCTATTTGATTTACAGCGGCTTTCTGGTCATGCACAACACCAAGTGGCTCGCAGTCAGCGGCATCGTGTTGATTGTGGCGGATCTGGCAGTGCGGGGATTGGCCCGGGACGTGAACCTGCTGGCCGGTTATCGACCGCTTTGGCTGATCGTGCTGCTGTTGGTGACCATCGGAATCGGGATCTTCTCCGCACGGCAGCGCGCGACCGTACACCCGGAAGAAGCGCCTACCCCGGCGGACGGGCCCGACACTCCGAACTGATCGGTCAGGCGCTCGCCCCCGGGGCCGACCCGGCGTCTCCCGGCCTTGGTGTTGTCAAACCCTCGATATTGACGCCTCCGGCGATCAACCGCCTGGCTTGACTCGCTTCGAGCGGTCGGCTGAACAGAAAACCCTGCATCTCATGGCACCCAAGGGCACGCAGGTAATCCAGTTGTGCCTGATGCTCGACACCCTCCGCGATCAATTTCAAGCGCAGTCCCTTGGCCATGGCTACGATCGCAGTCACAATGGACCCGTCTCCGGATTCGTGACGAATGTCGTGCACGAATGAACGATCGATTTTCAAGGTATGGATCGGCAGCTTGCGCAGATAGCTCAGTGACGAATACCCGGTTCCGAAATCGTCAATCGCGATGCGTATCCCACGACTGCTGAGCTGTCGTAGCTTTTGCACGACGATATCCATATCCTTCATGATCACGTTTTCGGTAATTTCCAATTCCAGCGCACTACCGTGAAGACCGTGCTGATCGAGCACCGAGATTACCCGGTCGACGAACGACGGCTGCTCGACCTGCAGCGCGGACAAGTTTACTGCCACGCGAACATGCGGCAGTCCTGCGTCTCGCCAGCGCGCAATTTCCTCGCAAGCGGTATTCAACAGCCAGTCTCCAATCGGGATTATCAGGCCGTTTTCCTCCGCCAGCGGCACGAACTCCATAGGGGGTAGCAGGCCGCGCGTCGGGTGCTGCCATCGGATCAGCGCTTCCAGACCCACCACCTGCCCGCTGACGATATCCACCTGCGGCTGGTAGTAGACCCGGAACTGATTCAACTCCAGCGCTTTGCGCATCCCGCTTTCGAGCGACAAATAGCGCGACAGCGTGGCATTCATATGATGCGAGAAGAACTGCATACCGTCTTTGCCGCGCTCTTTGATGTGATACATGGCAATATCGGCGTTCTTGATCAGACTATCCAAAGTCTTGCCGTCGCGCGGATAGATGGCAACGCCGATGCTGACGCTCACAAACACATCGTGACCGTCAATGGTAAACGGGTGCTTTAAAACTTCGATGATCTTGTGCGCGACCTTCGCAGCATCCTCGTCCGTACGGACTTCCGGCAACAACAACATGAACTCGTCGCCGCCGACGCGCGCCAGGGTGTCGCCTTCGCGCAGGCAGTCCTTCAGCCGAGACGATACCGATTGCAGCAACTCGTCGCCGGCAACATGGCCTAGCGTATCGTTGACGAGCTTGAAGCGGTCCAGATCCAGGAACAATACTGCGAGGGATTGACTGTTGCGGCGCGAATGACTGATGGCAAGGCTCAGGCGGTCCTTGAGCAGGGTGCGATTGGGAAGCCCGGTGAGAAGATCATGATTTGCCTGATAGCTGATGATTTCTTCCGCTTTCTTTCGCTCCGTGATATCGCGCGCGATTCCGTAGGTACCGAGGAACTCCCCGCGCCCGCCACTTTCAGTGCGCGTATACACACCCATCGCACTCATCTCAATGGGAATCTCGTTGCTCTCAAAATAGCGCGGTGCCCAAATGCCGTCACGGCATTTCAAGCGCAGTTCCACATTGCGCGACGAACGCTCTCCGGTACGCCGTTCATTGAATCGATAATGGGCTTGCTCGACGTCTTCGTCATGAAGGATGACGCTGTAATGCTTGCCAACGAGATCGTCGACCCGGTAGCCGAGCAGCGACTCGACACGTTCATTCAAAAATGTGAAGCATCCATTCGTATCAAGCATGTAAATAATGTCGGGCGAGCTGTTGACGATATATCGATGCAATTTTTCGGATTCCGCCAAGCGTGAATGCATGGCGCTGTTTTCTTGCTCGAGTCGGCGCTTATTGACGGCATTATCGACCGTGCGCAAGAGCTCTTCGGCAGCATATGGTTTCTTGACGTAATCGTACGCGCCCTGTCGCAATACTTTCACCGCGCCGTCGAACGAACTATCGCCGCTGACCACGATTACCGTTACATCAAGACCAAGCGAATTGATGAACTGCATGACTTCAATGCCGGTCATATCCGGCATTCTCAAATCAAGCAGCAGCAGATCGAAGTTTTGGGATTCCAGCATCGACACGGCCGCCTTGCCACCGGATGCAGCGTGTGCTTCGTAACCGTGCTTGGCGATGAGTTCGACGAGACTCTCTCGCAGGCGGGTTTCGTCATCGACCACGAGAATTTTTATTTTGGAAGCCATGGCGCTTCCACCCCCTCTGGACTTTAAGCTAGAACCGCAATCGACCAACTATGTTTGTACGGCCGTTCCGCCTCTCCCGCGTACCCGGCGGTTCTTGACATCGATCCTCGCTGCGCACAGCGGAACCAAAGTCCCAAACTGCGCTACCCGGCCTCTCTATTCGATGACGCGGGGCAGTAGAACCTGAAATCTCGTCCCTGTGTTGTCGCTCCTGCAGCTTATCATCCCGCCGAGTTCTTTGACGAGACTATGCACAATGGTCAACCCAAGCCCCGAATGCTGGGCACCTTTCGTACTTTGCACCGGCTGAAATAGGGTTTCCAGAATCGATCCGGGGATACCCGGCCCGCTGTCGGCCACCACAATTTCGACGAATTCAGCGCCGTTGAAATTAACATGATCGCGGGTCGTGATGGCAATCGAGCCGCCGCTCTGCAGCGCCTCGGCCGCGTTTTTCAGCAAGTTCACCAGTACTTGCTTGAATGCGATGCGACTGCTGCTGGCGAGCACCGGAATGCCGCGGTCTAAATCCGTGGTCGCCTGGATTCCAGCAGGTTCGAACAAAGAGCGCTGGAATACGCGCACCAAATCCTCGGTGACTCGATTTAAATCCAGTTCCTCTTCGCTCTGCGCATCGCTGTCGGGCTCGGACATACGCCGCAGCATGGTGCCGACGCGTTCGATTTCTTCGCGAATGATCGTCAAATCCGCTTGCGCAGGATGGTGTTGTTCTAGCTTATCGGACAGGAGGTGCAGATAGTTTTGCATGATCGCCAGTGGATTGTTGGCTTCGTGTACCAACGCCCTGGCGCGAGCTTCGAACTGCGCCCGGCTCTCCTCGGCGCAATCACGCCGTTCCCGTTCACGCATCCGGTCCGCTTCCAATGCACGGGCCACTTCCGCCCCGAATGCTTCCAACAGTCCCCGCTGGCGCGCAAATCGACGGGTTTGCATATCACCCACACCCAACACCAGGACACCAACGACCACGCCGGCGGTGATCATGGGGATACACAACAAACCGTCCTGCTGGGCCAGATGCGCGATCTGGCGATCGATGATGGAAAGTCCAACTGACTCGTCGAAAGAGGCCAACGGCCGACGCTCACGAACTGTTTGACTGATCAGACTCTGCTCGGAGGCCACCGGGAATGCCACTTCCGCCACCAGCGCGTCGTCGCTTCCGAAGGGCTGACCGCGCACCTGGGTTGCATCCGCATCCTCCGAAACCAAAAATAGTAGCGGCCTCGGCACATCGAACAGCATCCGGACGCTTTCACGGATCACATCCAGAGTAGCACCCCCGGATACGCGCCCGAGCTGTCGGCGCACACCGTCGAGCAAACCGATATTGCGCACTTCGGCCGCGAGTCGGTCCAGCACAGCAGCGTCCTGGGCCTGGACCGCCTGCCGGCGTTCATAGCTATCGGCGTCCGATACGTCTATATCGAGCGATGCCGCCACTTTCGCCACTTCCTGCTCGGCCTGGCGCACCTGCTCTGCACTCATTTCGAACGTCAGACCGAACAGGGTCTGCGCGGCTTGCGCGCCCGGCTCGCTCCCAGAAACGTCCGATTCCGCCCAAAGGTTGGCGACGTGGACGATGCGCACCAACGGGTGGGACTCGGTCAGGCGCGGAGACGGCTCGTGATGGTGAAGTACCGCCTCGGCGAGAAAGGAATCAAGGTGCCAGTTGCGGATCAACCAGAACCCGACCTCGTGGTGCGCGATGCCGAAGTGCTCGCGCTCCTGGGCGACCAAGTCGTGATGCTCGTCGGCGAGGGTTTGCACCGCGCCGTACTTGTCCGCGTATCGTTGCGCAAGCACCAGCTTGCCGACGTCATGCAGTAAACCGGACAGGTAGGCTTCATCGCGTTTCGGATAGCCGCTCAAACTGGCCAAATTGCGGGCAAGCGTGGCGCAACGCATGGAATGGCGCCAGAACGATTTCAGAAATGCGCCGCGGTCTGCGCTCAGATTGGCGAAAAACTGATGCACCGCGGACGCGATAGCGATGGTTTTGATCGTATCGAGGCCAAGCACCACCAAAGTGCGCTCCAACGAGCGCACCGGGTTGCGCAGTCCATATAAAGGTGAGTTGGCCGCTGCGATCACTTTGGCGCTCAAGGCCGCATCCTTGTCGACGATGGTCGACAAGGCCGAGATTGTGGCATCGGGACGTTGGCACGCCTCCAGCAGCTTCACCAGGACGTGGGGGAAGGAGGGGAGCTTACTTACCTCGATATTTTCGAGCACTTCCTGCATTGGTTGCTGCATCGTGCCAACTTTATTAGGAATTTAGCTAAAGTCAATGGCCATATCCTTCGCAAGGTATAACGAGCGCGGGGCCGCCTGCCTTGTTGTATCGGCAGGAGGCCCCGAAACATTGACCCGACACGGTCGGTATGCGAACCATCAGACCTTGAAGGTTGCGACCATACCGCTCAATTCCCGCGCCAGCTCTGCCAAGCTCACCCCCGCGCTGGAGAGCTGGTCCGCATTGGCCGTGGCATCCTCTGCTATTTGCTTGATATTCAGTACATTCTTATTGATTTCATCAGCCACCAGACTCTGCTCTTCCGCCGCCGTCGCAATCTGCGTGTTCATGTCGGAAATGCGTCCGACCCTGGAGGTGATGGCATCCAGGGCCTGACCGGTGCCGGTCGCCTGTCCCACCGATTCCGATGCTTTTTGTTGACTCACTTCCATCACGTGGACCGAGTCCCGCGCTTTGCTCTGGAGCCTGCCGATCATGCGCTGGATCTCTTCTGTGGACTGCTGGGTACGGCTGGCGAGGGAGCGTACTTCGTCGGCTACCACTGAAAAGCCGCGGCCGTGCTCCCCGGCGCGCGCCGCCTCGATAGCCGCGTTCAGCGCCAAAAGGTTGGTTTGTTCGGCAACGTTGCGTATTACGTCGAGAACTGTGCCGATTTGCACACTTTCGTGCTCGAGTTCGCCGACCACCTGGGCCGCCGCGCCAATCTCCTTGGCGAGCGCCTCGATGCTGCTGACAGCCTGGGCAACTGTGGCCTTGCCTTGTTTGGCCTCCTGGTCCGCGCTTTGGGCAACCTGGGCAGCGTCGGACGTGTTGCGCGCCACTTCCTGCACCGTAGCCGACATTTCATTTACCGCGCTGGCCACCATGTCCGTTTCCCGTTGCTGGGTGCGGATACCGTCCTCGGAATGCCGAACCACCTGAGACATTTGTTCGATGGCGGCAGCGAGTTGCGTGGTCGAACCAACGACCTGCTGCACCAGCTTGTGAATCTTGTCGACAAAACGATTGAACGCCCCGCCCAGCTCCGCAACTTCGTCATGCCCGGAACTGTCCAGACGGCGGGTGAGGTCTCCGTCGCCATCGGCGATTTCCTGCATGGTACCGATGGCGCGTCGCAGGCCGCGGGATACGCCGCGCAGCACCCAGGTCAGTACAGTCAGGCCTATCGCCAGCGCCACGATACCGATCATCAGGCTCATTGCCCGAGTAGTGGCAGCTTCCTCGACTACGCGCGTCCCCAAAGTCTGCACCGAAGTGCGCTGCTCGTTGGTCAACTGCTGCAGGGATTTGCGGATTTTCTGCCACGCCGGATGCTCGGTCTGGGCCAATAACGTCTTGGCGTCGTCGAACTTGCCCTGTTCGGTAAGCTTCAATACCTCCAAGCGGGATTGATGGACGACTTTCCAACCGCCGGCGATTTCGTCCAGCAGGGCTTTGCTGCCGCGATCGTCGGGGGGAGTCAGCCTGCGGGCCGTCTCGAGGTTCTGCCCGAAGCGCTCGGCGGTAGCCGCCACCACCTTTTCCGGACCCTCGATCTGCGGCTTGAAAATCTTGTTACGGGCGGCGACACCACCCAGCAGTCCGTCGGCCAGCATGGCGCTGAACGCGTCCGAGCGCACGATCTCGCGCTCCTGCAGGGCGCGGAAACCGTCTATGGTGCTGCCCATGCCGCGCAGGGCATAGCCGAGCGCCACCATGAACAACACGGCGGCGATGCTGAACGCCGCCATGATACGGGTAGTGTTATTATGGATATTAATGCGCATGGATCTGTCTCCGAGTATCAGTTCGCACTAATATCGATCCGGAGCGCAGAATCTTGAGCTCGAGTACGCGCCGCTGGGGGGCTCTTCCAACAATTACAGCAGCGGCCAGACGAATCGATTTCGCGAACTCGGGCATAAATCGACCGGCTGCGACCCCCCGCTCCAGAATCAGACGTCGAGCATCAACTTGCGCGGCTTGCGCATACCGGCAATCTTGCAGGCTTGCTGGCCGTAGCCGTAGGGGAAGAGCTGGTACAGATATTTGCGGGTTGCACGCTCTTTGCCGTGGCGGACGCCCAACTCCTTCAACACCACCCGCGCCTCCGGCACGGATTGGTTGCGCTCAAAATGATCGCGCACGAATTGAACGATCTCCCACACCTCAGGGGTCAATTCCAATCCCTCGCCGGCCGCGATCTGCTCTGCCACTTCGCGACTCCATTCGCCGGGATCCAAGAGAAAGCCTTCTTCGTCGGTTTCGAGCTCCGCACCGTTGACTTCAAGGACCATTACGATTCTCCCGCAGCAATTCCGCTAAGTTTGTATAACATGTGTGTTATATACATCTTAATGTGGCGGCGCGCATCTCGGGAGCTTTAGGTTCTCCTACTGCCCGGCGTCTGTACTTCGTCCACCACGTCATGGACCCCGGGAACGTACCAAGCGTCCATCAGCGCCAGCCGGCGTTCCTCGTCACTGGCTACGTATCCCCGTAGCGTGACCACCTGTTCGCGCACTGCGACCCGCAATTGCCCGGCGTGTACCAGCGGATCCTTCTCCAAAACAATATGGATGGCGTCCGCAAGTTCGTCGTCGGTCTCCTGTTCCGCCGGCGTTACGTGCAGGCGATTGTTGACGCGCTGACATCCAGCCGTCCACCAAGTGAGCACCTCGGCCAAGCGCCGATGGGTCAGACTGCCGACGGTGCCTTCCAGGCACACCGCCCCGCCCTCGGTGTGAATATCGATCTGACCGCTGCCTCGCCCCTCACGAACGGTTTCCAGTTGCTGGTTGCGGCCAACCCGGATCTGATACTCGGTGAATACCGGCTCCTGGGATATTGCGTTCAAAACCTCGTCCCGCAATGCGCCGTCTTCCCTCGTTTCGCTGGAGGTCACTCGCAACCGATCGACGATACCGTGACCATCGGCAATTCGATGCGCGGCACGTACGATCAACTTCTTCGCGGCTATGTTCTCCACATCCCCCTCCAGCACGTATTGCGCGTCCGCAGCGGACACCCGCACCGGAAAGTGATGCAAGTCGACGCGGTTGTCGCGCTCCAGAGCCGCCATCAGGGAATGGGCCAGACCGTTGGCCTGATTATTTACCATGTTGCACCTCCTATGCTGCTCGGAATCGTGAGAGTTGGCGCTTATCTGCATTCGACTGGCATCGGCATTGCCGGCGCTCGCAGATTGTACCGTGGCACTCACGCATGTTGTTCCTTCGGCAACGCGCTGCATAAGGCCCATAGCCGGCAGCGGGTCGCAAAAACCAGTATAGACAGCCGCCCCGTCGCCATGGTCGGCGGTCAGAACAGGCCCAATTGATCTCCCGCCGCGGGCGGCACACGAAAGCTGCGGCTATCGAGCGGCGGAAGCGGTCGATCGAGCCGAAGACGACGCGCGGCCAGCGTGAAGCGGTCGGCGATCAATTGCGCATAGGCGCCGTCACCGCGCATGCGGGTACCGAATTCTGCGTCATAGTCCTTGCCGGAACGCGCCGCCTGAATTTGCGCCATGACGTGCTGCGCTTTCAGCGGGTAGTGCCGCGCCAGCCAATCGCGAAACAGTCCCGATACCTCGAGCGGCAAACGCAACAGGACATAACCGGCGCTGAGAGCGCCGGCCCCAGCCGCCGCATGCAGCAACGTTTCGAGTTCGGGATCGGTCAGTACAGGTATCACCGGAGCGACCAGCACCCCTACGGGTACGCCGCGCTCTCGCAAGCGCTCAATCACCGTCAGGCGCCGCTGGGGCGCTGCCGCACGTGGTTCCATACGCCGAGCCAAGGTGCGGTCGAGGGTGGTCAGAGAAACGAAGACTTCCGCCAGACGCGCCTGCGCGAGCTCCGCCAGTTGGTCGAGGTCGCGCTCCACCAACGCGGACTTGGTGATGATGGATACCGGTTGGCGAAATTCGGCTGCCACTTCCAACAGTTGCCGCGTGATCCGCCAGCGGCGTTCAATCGGCTGATATGCATCGGTATTGGCGCCCAGCACGATTGGCTGGCAGCGGTAGCCAAGACGCCGCAATTCCCCGCGTAGCAATTCCGGGGCATTGGTCTTGGCAAACAAGCGCGCTTCGAAGTCCAGGCCAGGCGATAGATCCAGGTAGGCATGGGTCGGCCGGGCGAAGCAATACACGCAGCCGTGTTCGCAGCCCCGGTACGGATTGATCGACGTTTCGAATGGCACGTCGGGAGAGCGATTGCGGGTGATGATCGAGCGCGCCGCTTCGACCGCCACCGACGTCGTGAGCGGCTCCCCCGGTTCGTCGTTCTCAAACCAACCGTCATCGGTCGCAATCGTGTGCCGGCTATGAAAGCGACATGCGGGGTTTGTACCGGCGCCCCGCACCCCGCCGCCCGGCCGCGCTTTCTTCTCGTGGGTCAAGATCTTGCCTCCTTGCCAACGAGAGGGATCACAGCATGGTGGGGTTTCCTTGCGCAACCGTGGATTTTCTATGACTTTTGCGGTATTCAGCCGCTGTCATGGCCTGCACTACACTGTATCTGGGGATGGGAGGTTCGGCCGCGGGAGGCCGGCGCGTTCGTTATATGGCACAACGATCCGTTACACTTCCGACGAACTGCCCCCCGGAACGAGGCGCAGTTACGCCACGTCCGCGTCAAGGGGGGGCCGGATGGAAGACCAACAACCACAAGCCGCACAGCCGCCGCCGGGCGTACAGAAAATACTGACGCTGCTCGCAGGATTGCAGCGCCACCCGGCTGGCTCCTTGATCTTCGAGCAAGTCAGACGAATTCTACTCGAGTCCCATCAGGAAACCAGCCACGTCGAAAGTTCCTATGCAGCACTGCTGGGCGTACTGCTCGATGCCGCTGCCGAATCCACCCCGGCCAACGATCCCCTGCGGCTGCAGATTCGTCTGCTGCAACGGCGCCTGAAGCCGCCGCTGTTAACCAGTGATCTGCGTGCCATGCGCCATTACGTCGATCGCTGGGCCAAGCGCCTGAAGGAATTCTCCGGCCACGACGAACAAGCGTTCCGCAATGCGCTGGGACCGCTGCTGGGCGAACTGGGTCTGGGCGAATCCGCCGGCCAGGATACGACCGACCACAGCGACTCCACTCGCGAACCCGAACCTCTCGCGGTTTCAACGCCGCCAGCTACGCAATCGCAAGCCAAGGCCCCGGATGAAGGCGAGCGCGCAGTTGATATGACGTATCGCCATCACCTGGATGAAAAAAACCGCGAAGTGCAGGATCTGCAGACTGCACTTTCACGCAAGATCCAGGACACGATCCGCCAGCACCAGGAAGTCGGCGTATCTCTGGAAGTGGCGTTGGCGGAATTGAAGCGCCACGAAGACGCGGGAGACGTCGATCGCGCCAAGGAACTCATCTCTGGTATCGCGCAGCATTTACTGACCGGCAATCGGGATCTCACCAACAAGCTCGACAGCACCTACCACACGCTGCAGAAAATCGCCGACGGCAGCCGACGCCTCAGTGACGAGCTGAGCCGCGTACGCCAGCTCAGTCTTACCGATGAGCTCACCGGACTGCCAAACCGACGCGCTTTTCAACGCAGGCTTGAGGACGAGATCGCCCGAGCGAACCGTTATGGTTACCCGTTGACGCTGGCGATCATGGATCTGGATGAGTTCAAAGCGATCAATGACTCCTACGGGCACGCCGTGGGCGACCAGATCCTGCGCGAATATGCGGCCAGCATTCTTTCGATTTTTCGCCGCTTGGACATGGTCTCACGCTATGGCGGCGAAGAGTTTGCAGTACTGCTGCCCAATACCGACCTGCACGGTGCAATGCGGGCGCTGCATAAAGTGAAATCGCGCGTCCCCGACGTGCGCGTCGAGACACAAGCGGCCACGCTGTCCGTGCCGACGTTCTCCGCCGGAGTCTCCGCCTACCATCCGGGTGAAACCTCCGAAGCATTCGTGTCCCGGGCGGACGCGGCGTTGTACGAAGCCAAGCGACGGGGGCGGAACCGCGTCGAAGCGGCGGACGAGGAACGTGGCAACGGTGCGGAATCCGGCGCTCGCCAACACAGGGACCTATAAGCTAGCCGCGCGTAGCCATTGTCGCCTGCGCCCCAGGGTCCGCAACGATCGAATCGACCACCGGCACCCGCACGCCGGCCCGTCGCCGCGGGCCGACAGCAACTCCACCTTCGCATTCAGACACCTAGCGCTTTCAATCACCGCGTCTGTAGTTCCGCGGCGACGCGCGACGCGCTACGGCAAACCTGTTTTGACCTGTTTTTCAGGCTGTTAAAAACATGGCACGGGCATTGCTGCAATGCAGAGGACACCCTGGCAGGGTGCAGGGAAAGTATTCACTCGCGAAGTCACCACAAGGAGCTTCAGCATGAAAAAATTGATCGCAGCATCCGCCGCTGTCCTTTTGACAGTAGCCGGTACCGCTTGGGCCGCCAA
Source organism: uncultured Gammaproteobacteria bacterium (assembly GCA_963849825.1). Lineage (GTDB taxonomy): Bacteria > Pseudomonadota > Gammaproteobacteria > JASBUN01 > JASBUN01 > CAVXJN01. Next base: position 896,153 of record CAWKIK010000003.1, read on the forward strand.
TGATGGCGTTCAGTCCGAGCCCAGCATGGAGATGAGTTCCGGGGCGAGCGCTTTCATCAAAGCGGACGCCAATGGCGACGGTTCCGTCGACAAGGCCGAAGCCAAAGCGGCCGGCTTGAGCGCCCGTTTTGCCAAAGCGGACACGAACAAGGACGGCAAGCTCGATCAAAGCGAATTTTCGGCACTGGAAATCGAGAGGTAATACGCTCGGTAAGCCTCCTCACACGGATCGTGCGGGGGACGCACGGCGCGGGCTCACGAGGCCCGCGCCGTTTTTTTTGGGTCGATCGAACTCAGGTGCGATTTCGCAATCCGCGCAACCAGCACTCGGTAGCGTCCAGCCAGCGCGCTACACGGTGCGACTGCGATGCGATCAAGGCCAGCCCCGATAACGTCACGATGAACCCCGGCACCAGCGGGGGCATCGACAGCACTATGCCCCCGAGGACGAGCATCACCCCGGCTACGATACGAAGTACGCTCCACACCCGCGCCCGTCGCCGGCAACGTCGCAAGTAGAAATCCTGGAATCTGCGGCCCGGTTTCGAGCGCACAATTTCCGCGAATGACTTTTTTATGCTCGCCCCGATCATACCGCTCAGGCGGGGAACTCCGGATCCGACATCGCGCGCGGCAAGTTGACGGTAAAGGAGCTGCCCCGGTCCCTCCCGGGACTGGCAGCTGAAATGGTTCCGCCATGCAGTTCGACAACGTGTTTGGCGATGGCCAGCCCCAAGCCTTTGGCGTTGTTGTTGTCTCTTTTGGAGAACGCGTCGAAGACACTCTCCAAAAAATCCTTTTCGATTCCGGCTCCCGTATCGGTAATGGTTATGACGTATCCGTCAAATTGGACGGCCGTTTCAATCGAGACCGTGCCCGCGGCGGACGTGAACTTCACCGCGTTGGAAATCAGATTCCAGAAAACTTGCTGCAAACGAATTTCGTCTGCATACACAGGCGTTGGCGCAGCGTCGTCCAGGCCCCGCACCTGCAACCGGACACCCGCCTTTTGAGCCCGCGGCTCTACGGCAGAAATGGCCGCCGCCACGATCGGCGCGAGCCTGGTCTCAGCCCGCTCGACTTCGAGTTGACCGGTGCGCGTGCGTCCCGCATCTATGAGGTCTTCGATCAGACGCGCCTCCTCATGGATACTCGATTGCATCCCTTGCAGTACGCTGCGCACGTGCGTTGGGTCGTCCAGTGCGCCGATCAAAAGTGTGTCGATGCGCAAGGCAATGGCGGTAAGCGGGGTGCGCAGCTCATGGGAAACGTGGGCCAGAAACGCGTCGCGCAGAATTTCGTCAAAGCCGGCGGTGTCAGTGAGCGCTAAGCGTGATTCCTCTTGGGACTCATGTATCCGCAACTCTCCGGTGCACGCAAAGAAGAGGCCCCGCGACGGCGAAATACGGCGAGGCGAGGTTTTGGAACTGCCGGATGCACAATCTCCGGGCAGATATTATGGTTCGATTCTAGGTCAACTTTCCCGCGTCTCTAGTCGAGACGGAACTGTGAACCGTGCCCGGTCACTGGCGCCCGGAATGGATAGGATCGAGAGAGCCACAGTAGCACTACAGCACCATGAACAGCACCGCACAACTCGTTTGGGCAATGATCTTTGGGGCCATCGGTCTCGGCTTCTTCACCTATGGCCGCAAACAGCGGGCTGCCGTCCCGCTGCTGGCCGGGGTCGCACTCTTTGTTTTTCCGTATTTTATTTCCAACGCGTACATCCTGGTTCTGGCCGGATGCACAGCGGTGGCACTGCCGTATTTCGTCAGCCTTTAGTCGCGCATTCAGCGCCGCTGCCTTGTCCCTTACCTGAGATATCCGGATCCGGCTGAAACTCGTTCGTTGAGTGCCTTGTGCCCTATCCTGATGATCCTACAACGTGCTTTTCGTCGCTACCGTTTCTGTCTTGATCAAGGCACGCCCAGTGCCTCGAAGCCGGAGACGACGTCGAACAACTCCTCGTCGATTTCACTCTGACGCAGGCGGTGAAACGTCCGGTTCAGCTCCTCCAGCAATTCGTCGATTTTTTTTTCAGCACGTTGCATCGCAGCCAGTCGGCTGGCGTTTTCGCTGGCCAGGGATTCCGCACACGCCCTGAAAAGCGAAACGAAAAGATATTCGCGAACCAGCGCCGGCAGCGTCTGTTCTGCGCCGTTCATGACCTCGGGCAAATTGTTGGTGGGCCAGCGGATGGCCGCCAGCTCACGTCGCCACAAGCTGTCCAGTGGCAGCAGCCGTTGGCACACGGGAGTGTAAACCGACCCGGTCTTGGGGCGGTTGTGAAACAGGAAAACCTGCGTGACCGCGCCTGTTTCACGCTGAGCTTCCATCTCGACCAGAATCTGCCCAACCAGAGGCGTAATCGCGCTAATGGAGTTCGGCAATGGGAAAGCGCCCCTTACACGCAGATCGGCGTCTGCAAGGCGCCATTGAACTCGTTCGCCAACCATCCAGACGGTTTTTTCGCCGGGCAGGTTTTCCAGCGTCTGCACCAGAAACGCCACCATGTCTTCGTTGAATTGCCCGACCAGTCCCTGATCTGAACCAAACACGACCGCGCCTGTTGCACCGGCTTCCTGCTGCGCTACGCCCATCGAGGCGCCGGCGGATCCATCGTGCTGGAAACTCGCAGCCAAACTCAGCTGCACGGTACGATAATAATCATCCAGGGCGCAGACGGCGTTCTCGTATTGACCGATGCTCGACGCTGCCATGGCCTTCATCGTGCGCACCACGGATTCGAGGTCTCCAGCGCTGGCGATCTTGCGGCGCAGGCTCGCGGCGCTATCGCTCATACGTTCTCCTTCCGAGATGCCTCCTTGAACGGGAACGCTAGGAGCGCCTGGCGGGCGATCCGGATAATGATTGCCCGATCTTCTTCGCTCAGTTTATCGGCGGTATCGAATCGCGCGGTCACCTCTTCCGGAAGCTCCGCTGCAGCCTCGCGTACCGCAAGCTCGGCATCCGCCATTTGCTCGAGCGGCACGTCGTCAAAAAGCTTTGCGGTCAGCGCCAGCAGCACTGAGATTTGTGCGGCCACGGATACCGGCGCAAATTCGGACTGCTTGAGGCAGGCGCGGATGCGTCGCCCATGCTCGATGATCCTGCGGGTGTCTTCATCTAGCCGGGCTCCGAAGCGGGAAAAGGTTTCGAGTTCTTCGAACTGGGCGTAGGCAAGCTTGAGGTCGCCTGCCACAGCGCGGTAGGCCGCACGCTGTGCCTTTCCACCTACGCGCGAGACTGATTTCCCGACATCGACCGCGGGCAGCACGCCCAATTCAAACAGCGACGGCGAGAGGTAGATCTGCCCGTCCGTGATCGAAATCAGGTTGGTTGGAATGTAGGCGGAAATATCCTCTGCCTCAGTTTCGATAACGGGCAGCGCAGTCAATGACCCACCACCGAGTTCCGGGCGCAAATGCGTTGCACGCTCCAGCAGTCGCGAGTGGATGTAAAAGATATCGCCGGGAAACGCCTCCCGGCCGGGCGGACGCCTCAGCAGCAAGGACAGCTCGCGGTAGGCGCGTGCATGGTGCGTGAGGTCGTCGTACACAACCAGGACGTCACGGCCTTGTTCCATGAAGTACTCCGCAATGCTGGTCGCCGCGTAAGGCGCCATATAAGCAAGGCCGGGCGGATCGTTGCCTTCTGTGACGACCACGACGGTGTGATCCATCGCGTCATTTTCGCGCAAGGCCGCGATGACTTTGGCTACGCCGGACGCGCGCTGGCCAATGGCGCAATATATGCACAGAACGTTCTGGTCGCGTTGATTGAGGATCGTGTCGAGCGCGATGGCGGTCTTGCCGGTTTGCCGGTCGCCCAGAATCAACTCGCGCTGGCCACGCCCGACAGGTATGAGCGCATCGATGACCTTGATGCCGGTTTGCAACGGCACGGTGACGGGCGCGCGGTCCATGATCGACGGAGCGGGACGTTCGACAGGCAGGCGCGTGCCGGAAAGCACCGGACCCATGCCGTCCAGCGGACGCCCCATGGGGTTGATGATCCGTCCGATCAACCCGTCCCCCACGGGAACATCCACTACGTGACCCCTGCGTTCGACCTCGTCTCCCGCATGCAAATGCCAGTAGTCGCCCAGCAGCACAACGCCGATCTCGGCTTCGTCGACGTTGAATGCGATACCATACATATCGCCGGGAAACTTCAGTACCTCCTCGAATCCCACGCCGGGGAGGCCGGCAACTTTTGCGATACCGGCCGCGATGCTGGTGATCGTGCCGACTTCCCGTGGCCTGAGTTGCGGCGTAAGGGCTTCCCGCGCCTGACTGATTCCAGAAAACGCGCTGTCGAAAACGGCCTGAAGGTTTTCAGGATCCTTGTTCATGGGCAGTTTGTCCGGTGCTAGGCCCGGGACGGCCTTCGGGCTGGTCTTTCTTCATCAATTCATCGACCCCTTTTTCAAGCGACACCAGATAGTCAGCAATGCTCCATGCCAGCTTTTGTCCATTCGTGCTGAGTTCAATGCCGCTGACCAGGTCTGGCGCGGTCTCGAACCTGACGGGAATTTCGGCCGAGAAGGTTTCGTTAAGTGCATTCTGGATGGCCGCGCGTTGCTCCGCCGGAAGGTCGAACGCGCTGCGCACGCGCGCAGGTTCTGACGCAGACTTGAGGGCAATGGCGAAACCGGCTTTGGCCGGGCCATCCAGTTCCCGCAAGCGGTGAATCAACACTTCACCCATGCGTTGCTCCAGGCTCGTCCCGGCAAGATCCATCAGCGCCTTTCGCGCGATGGCGAAGACTTCCTGTTGAGCCCGGCGGCTGATGGCTTGATTCAGGTGATTCGCTTCGTTCCGCAGCGCTTCCTGCCGCTTTGCGCTCAAGGATTCGGCCGCCTGCCGCGCTTCGTCCAGGAGCCGAAGACGTTCGGTGTTCGTCTCGTCCTTTGCCTGGCTCATGAGTGTGGCGCGTTGCTGCTCGAACGCTTCATTCTTGCTCTGAAACGTGTCGCGTTCTCGCTGGGCTGCGGCTTTTTTCGCATCGGCATCGGCCAGCTCCTGGGCGATCCGCTTCTCACGTGCGTCGATGGCGTCGAGAATCGGCCGGTAAAGAAAGTGCTTCAACAACCAAACCAGAATGAGGAAGTTGACAACTTGCGCGCCGACGGTAAACCAGTCGATCAGCATGGCTCATTTTCCCGCGGTCTGGGCGATGACGAGGTTCCAGAACGGGTTGGCGAAGATGAGAATCATCGAGACCACGAAGCAATAGATGGCGGTGGACTCGATCATCGCCAGACCGACGAAGAGCGTCCGGGTGATGGTGGCGGAGGCGTCGGGCTGCTGCGCCAGCGAAGTCAACGCCGTTGCAACCGCTTTGCCTTCGCCAAGCGAAGGTCCGACGACCCCTATGGCGATGGTCAGGCCAGCAGTGACAATTGATGCCATCGCGATAATGGTCATGCTATCCATGGTATCTCCTTAGGTTATCGTGTCTCATGCGTCAACGTTGCGAATCGACCTCGGGCTTGCGTTTGCGCACGCGTGTGGCGGCTGCGATATAAACCGTTGCCAGAATGCTGAAAATGTAGGCTTGGACCATGCCGGTCAGCAGGCCGAGTGCGCTCATCGCGATCGGGAAGATGAATGGCGTAATGGTCAGCAAAATGGCGAGGATCATCGTGCCGCTCATCATGTTGCCGAACAGGCGGATCGCCAGGGCCAGTGTGCGCGAGATCTCGCTGACGATGTTGAACGGAAGCATGATAACGGTCGGCTGCAGGTAGGCCCGGAGATAATCGCCAACCCCGCTCTCCTGGATGCCGAACAGCGGCACCGCCACAAACACGCAGATCGCCAGCGCTGCAGTGGTCGAAAGCGAACCGGTCGGCGGCTCGTAACCGGGAAAGATGGTGAACAGGCTCGCCAGCGCGATAAACAGGAACAAGGTGCCCAGAAAGCCGATGTAGTTCTCTGGCTGACTCAAGCCGACTTCTTTGATTTGAGTTTCGATGCCGGCGACGATGATTTCCAGCAGGTTCTGCCAGCGCGAGCGCTGCAGACCTGTTGCAAGCTTGCGCGTGACAAGTTTTGATCCGACTGCCAACACGAACATCAACCCCCATGTGTAAGCAATTGTGGCGTTGAGTTTGAAAATGCCATACTGCCAAAAGATGATCTGATCGGGACTAAGGTGCACGACGGGCGTCCTGTGCAAGCGGATTCGGGTTCGCCGCTGATCGAGTGAGTCGTATCACGGTGAGGCGAGCAACGACAAAACCGAGCAGACCCGCGACCAGTCGCCGCCAATCGTCCCCCAGGACAAAATAGAAACCCACCAGTACCACACCGGTTCGAAGCAGCATGCTGCCCGTAAACCAGAGTGCGGTCCGTTCAGATGCCACCCCCTTTCGAACCGTCCACCACAGCCCCCCGAAAAACAATGCGCCGAGCATTAGGCCCGCAATCACGGCGGCTGCCAGGCTCAACATCTCACTCATGAGTGTTCTCCTCTTGCTCGCGTATTGCCCTGTCCTCCTTTGCAACCCAACGCCAGGCATTAAAACATCCGAGACCCAAGCCGATGGCCATCAGCGCGAGCGTCCAGGAATGCCCCCCCGGGTAGTGCTTGTCGATCCAGATGCCGAGTGCCGCACCGAGCAGCGTGGGTATTGCTACGGACCATCCCACCAGGCCCATCATGCCTAAACCGGACCAGACGGTCTGCGTGACACGCTGTTGCGCCTTGAGCTTGCGTGCCGCCTTCTCCCCTACCCGACGGCCAAATTCGGTTCCGACCCGCGTGGGCTTGGTTTCCGGTTCGTCACTCATGATGAAATGCCGCAAAACGACGAATGAATCCGATTTCCATTTTCGCCAGCACCGAACGCACGCTTTTTTCCTGCTCATCCAGTTCCAGAAATTCCTGCTCGACCGCCGCACGCAATTGACCAAGATCGGTACCTCCGATGGCGTTGCGCACAGAGACCCGAACGTCGTTGCCGGTTTTGACCAGAATGCCCTCATCGACGGCGATGTAAACCTCACCTTCCGCTTCGGTCTCGAAAACCAGTATCCCCGGCGCAAGCGCTGCCACGCAATCGAGCCGGTGAGGCAAAAGTCCGAACGAGCCTTTACGTGACTCTGCAACGATGCGCGACACACCGGTCTTCTCGACGAAGACTTTGAACGGCAGGAGAACCTTAAGATTCATGCGTGTTGACGGCATGCGCGTGTGCGGGTTGGGGTTGAAGATCGGCTTGCGCTTTGGTTCTCGCTTCAGCAATCGTCCCGATCATGTACAGCGCGCTTTCCGGCATGTCCTTGAACTCGTCGCGCAGGATTCGCTCACAGCCATCCAGCGCATCGTCGAGGCTGACCAGCTTGCCCTCGAGGCCGGTAAATTGCTCGGTGGTGAAAAACGGCTGTGTGAGAAACCGCTCCAGCCGCCGGGCACGGGCAACCACATTGCGGTCGTCCGGAGAGAGTTGTTCCAGGCCCAGCATTGCGATGATGTCTTTCAGGTCGGCGTATTGCGCGAACGTGCGACGGATTTCCTGTGCGAGGGCATAATGCCGCTCCCCGATAACGCCGGGCGTAGCCATTTTCGAGTTCGACTGCAACGGATCGATGGCCGGAAAAAGTCCCTCGCTCGCCCGCTTACGCGACAGCACGATCGACGCGGAAAGGTGCGAGAAGGTGTGCACCGCCGCCGGGTCGGTGAAATCGTCCGCCGGCACGTACACCGCCTGGATCGAGGTGATCGCGCCCGTATCAGTATTGGCAATGCGCTCTTCCAGTTGCGCCAGCTCGGTGCCCATGGTGGGCTGATAACCGAGGCGCGACGGCATCTGCCCCATCAGGCCGGATACCTCCATGCCTGCCTGGATGAAGCGGAAGATATTGTCGATCAGCAGCAGCACATCGCGGTGTTCATCGTCGCGGAAATACTCGGCCATGGTCAGTGCTGCATGGCCAACCCGAAAACGTGCGCCGGGGGGCTCGTTCATCTGGCCGAACACCATCACCATGTTCGGCAACACACCCGCCGCTTTCATCTCGCGGTAGAGCTCCTCGCCCTCTCGGCAACGCTCGCCGATACCACAAAAAATGCTCACGCCCTCCTGCTGACCGACCATGTTGTGAATCATCTCGGTGAGCAGCACGGTTTTTCCCACGCCCGCTCCGCCGAACAGGCCGGCTTTTCCGCCGCGCTCCAGCGGCATGAGCACATCGATCAACTTGATCCCGGTCACGAAAATCTCGGAATGGGTCGAGCGCCGCGCCAGGGCCGGCGGCGCCCGATGGACAGAGCGCCATTGGACACTGTCCAGTGCCGCCTGGCGGTCGATGGTGTTTCCGAACACATCGAACATTCGCGAGAGGATTTGCTTTCCGACCGGTGCCTTCAGCGGGCCGCCGGTGGATTCCACAACCATGCCGCGGGCCAGTCCCTGGGTTGGAGTCAGCGCAATGCCCCGCACGTGGTGCACGTCGACTTGCGCCAACACTTCTATGGCGATCCCCCCTCCCATCGCGTGCAGCAGCGTGTAGACGGGCGGCAACTGATCGTCGAATCGGATGTCTACGACACTGCCGCGCACCGCGACGACCAGGCCCGAATGCGACGTGTTTTCGGTGTCGGATCGCATCGCCTGGCGGGCCTGGTCAGGTGGGCTCATGGACAATTGCTACGCCTTCAGCCACGTCCGTGCCTCGGCGACATCAGCGCCGTCGGACCACCGAACGGTCGCTTTCGTGAACGGCTTGCTGAACGTCGCCATTCCGTGTTGCCAGGCCTCTTCCCCGACCATGGCGATCCATTGGATGTCCGCAAAAGGTTCGACGCCGAACTTGAAGTCCTCCCATGCCGCGCCGGCGTCCCAGCCGCGAAAGTTGCTCATGGCGAACAGCGCGCGCAGCTTGCCGTGCTGGCGGAAGAACCGCTCGGAGGCGGGGACAAAACGTTCATAATCCGTCTTTACGAGTTTTCCACTGACGTGAATGGCCAGCACCTTGCGGACGTTTTCTTCATTGATCTGCATGGGCATGTTGGGCACCTGTGATTGATTTCGGCCCGGAGCCTCGCGGCTCGCAAGTCACTTTCCCAAACGGCTTCGGCCGATGGTGGCATGCGGTTAAACACAATGCGCAAGGGAACCAGGACTTTTGCGGTAATCGGGTACGGCGGCTTCATGACAAGGTACGCTGCGTATGCCATGAGTCAACCCACTGTCCAACCACAACCGCCACTTTCATAATTCTGGCTGGTCGCTCCGGGATCAGCGCCAATTTCACCTGCTACCCGGCGCGTCCTGGATCAATTGCGTGCGAATTGCCCGCAATTCCTGTTCGCGGTTTGCATCGGTCTTAGGGTAGCGCATTTTGAGTGACTTGAAGGTCTTGAGAATAATCTCTGAAATGATCAGTCGAGCATTTTCCTTATCGTCGGCGGGCACCACGTACCAGGGCGCGACTTCGGTACTGGTAGCGCTCAGACAGCCCTCGTAAGCCTGCATGTATCGTTTCCAGAACTTTCGCTCTTCAATGTCATCCTGACTGAACTTCCAGTTTTTGTCGGGATCATCTATCCGATCGATAAAGCGTTTGCGCTGCTCCTCTGGCGACAGATGCAGAAAGAATTTGATGATCCGCGTGCCGTTGCGATGCAGGTGGTTTTCATGGTCGACAATGGAGCGATAACGTTGCTTCCAGATGCTTTTCTCGTTGACTAGGCCATTCGGTATGCCCTGGCTGCGCAGGATCTCCGGATGTACCCGAACGACCAGCACCTCCTCGTAGTATGAGCGGTTGAAAATACCGATGCGACCGCGTTCCGGCAGACACTGGGACGTGCGCCATAAAAAATCGTGTTCGAGTTCCGTGGGGCTCGGGTGTTTGAAGCTGAATACCTGGCAGCCCTGCGGGTTGACACCAGACATCACGTGCTTGATGGCGCCGTCCTTGCCCGCGGCATCCATCGCCTGAAAAATCAACAGTACCGAATAGCCATTGGACGCGTACAACAGTTGCTGTAGATCACTGAGCTCACTTACCTGTTTTTCGAGCATGGCCCGATACTGTTCTTTCGATTTGTATATAGGTTCCACCCGAGTCGGCCACTGCTTCAGGCTGACCTTTTCGTCAGCCGGCACCTGGAAATCCTTGGACTTGATCTTCATCTGTTTCTCCCTTCTCACGCTCTGCGTGGAGTACGTGAGGTTCACGGTATTCATTGGGTCGCCGAACAGTCTTTACCGTCCGGCCAAATCTTTGCGAATCTCACGTTCCGCCTGCAGCCAGTCCTCGACCGCGTGGCCATCCTGACCACCTCGCTGGACATAAAGCTCATAGGCGCGCTGGCTGATCAGCGCCGTGACGTCGACGGATTTCACAGGTTCGGTCTGTCTGCCCAGTAGCGGGGCACCCTCGGGGTCGAATATCCGGTAGGCCATCAGTTTCACCCGGTCGCTGACGAGGAACCACACAATCGCATAGCCCCAGACGAACGCCGCCCAGCCCCAGCCAAGCGGCGTCATGAATACCCCATATACCGCGATCAGGGTCGCGAGGATTTGTGTGCCCAGCACGGCCAGCATCAAGATATTGGCGGGCCGCGTCGACCAGAACGGTCCGCGCGTGCGGGTGAGGAAAATTGTCAGGTGCCCTGCCACCGACAGCATCAGATACATCAGCGTCTGGATGTGCGGACGGTCGAGCTGATAGACCCGATCGCCCAGGTAGAACAGGCCAAATGCCGCCACCGGTCCGAGCACACCGAGTACCGAGGCGACCCCCAGCACCATGCGCATGTTCCAGGCCTCGGGCTTGTCCTTGTAGTGCACGTTGTCATAGGCGATGGAAAGGATGGCGCCGTCGTTGAGCAAGGCCAGCATCACGATCATGACCGCCGTCAGCGGATAGAAGTTGAAGATCAGGATCGCAAGCGTCATGAACAGCAGCACGCGCAGCGTCTCGGCGATGCGGTAGATGGCATAGCTGTTCATCCGCTGAAAGATCTTGCGGCTTTCCTTGACCGCATCGATGATCACCGACAGGCCTGATGTCATCAGCACGATGTCCGCGGCCGCGCGCGCCGCATCGGTTGCGCCCGACACGGCGATGCCACAGTCTGCCTTCTTCAACGCGGGCGCGTCGTTGACCCCGTCACCCGTCATGCCGACGATGTGGCCGCGCCGCTGCAGCACGTCGACGATGTGGAACTTGTGTTCGGGGAAGACCTGGGCGAAACCGTCGGCGTTTTCGATGGACTCCGCCAATTGCGTTGTCTCGTGATGCTTCGTGGCGCCGAAGCCGCCGGCATCGAGGATGTTGGTTCCCAGGCCCAGTTTTCGGGCAGTTTCGCGCGCGATGGCGATTGCATCGCCGGTCACCATCTTGACGTTCACGCCCATCTGCCGCGCATTCGCGATGGTGGCCAAAGCCTGTTCACGGGGCGGGTCGAACAGCGGCAGCACCCCCAAAAACTGCCATGCGCCCTCCTTCTCTGCGCGCGCCACGCCCAGGGAGCGGAAGCCGCGCGCCGCAAATTCATTGACCGCCTTGTCGACATCGGCGGCCACCTCATCCGCATTGACTGACAATTCCAGGATCACTTGCGGCGCGCCCTTGGTGACCTTGAACGTCTTGCCCTCGGCATCCTTGACGCCGGCCTCGGTGCGCTTGTGGACCGGGTCAAACGGCTGGAAATGCGTGACCTCGAAGCCTTTCAGGGCCTGCTCGTCCTTCACGCCGCCGAGCACGGCCAGATCGATCGTGTCCTTGTTTTCTGCGCGTGACGCCAGCGCGGCGTTGAGGACGACTTGATCGGCCGGGATGCCGTTCACGCTGAACGGGTCGCCCAGCGTGAGCTTGTTCTGGGTCAGGGTGCCGGTCTTGTCCGAGCACAGGATATCCACGCCGGCCAACTCCTCGATCGCCGCCAGGCGAGTCACGATCGCCTCTTTTTTGGCCAGCAGGCGCGCACCGACCGCCATGGTCACGGACAGCACCGTGGGCATGGCCACCGGTATAGCGGCCACGGTCAGCACCAGTGCAAACTGCAGGGTGGTAAGAATCGGGTCACCGCGGAACAGCGCCACGGCGATGATCAGCGTCACCAGCGCCACGGCGAGAATGATCAGATAGTTGCCGATCTTCAGCACCGCACGCTGAAAGTGGCTCGTGGTCTGCGCCTCCTGCACCAGTTGCGCCGTCTTGCCGAAATAGGTGTTCGCGCCCGTGGCGTACACCATCGCCTCGATCTCGCCCTGGCGGATGATCGACCCCGAAAACACGGCCTCGCCGGTCTTGCGCTCGGCAGGCAGCGATTCACCCGTCAGCGCGGACTGGTCCACTTCGACCGGGTCGCCGTCGAGCAGACGTGCATCCGCCGGCACGATATCGCCCAGCCGCACGCGGATGACATCGCCCGGCACCAGCTCCCGTGCCGCCGGCGTCACCCATTGCCCGTCGCGCTTTACTCGCGCGTTGACCGCCAGCTTGGCCTTGAGCGCAGCGATGGCATTGCCGGCCTGGTGTTCTTCCCAGAACCCGACCACCGCATTGGCCACCAGCAGGGCAAGAATGATGATGAAGTCCGGCCAATGCCGGTCTGCCGCCGAGAGGATCACGGCCGCTTCGATCATCCACGGAATCGGTCCCCAGAAATAGCTGAGGAATTTCAGCAAGGCGTTGGTCCGTTTTTCTTCGAGCGCGTTCGGCCCGTATCGAGCCAGACGACTCTGCGCGTCCATCTGGGTAAGGCCGTCCGACGACGACCCCAGCTTTTTCTCCAGATCTGGCATCGACAACGATTTCAGATCGCTGCCGGCATCGCGTTTCGTTCCGGCGGTAGATGCGGATGCTGTGGCTGAATCAGCGTTGGCTTTCATCATGGACATGCTCCGTCTTGGTCGTGCGCCAGGCGCGCGTCACGCCGTTTTCAACGGGCCAGGAGCGCCCCACCTCCATTCGCGAATCTCCGGCAGGTCCTGCCCGTGCGCGTTGATATACTGCTTGTGCTCGATCAGCTTGTCCTTGAGTTGCTGCTTCAGGTAAATCCCCTTGTCGCCGGTCTGTGGCAGGCGGTCGACAACGTCCATCACGAGATGAAAGCGGTCCAGATCGTTCAGCACCGTCATGTCGAAGGGCGTGGTGATGGTGCCTTCCTCCTTGTAGCCACGGACGTGAATATTGTCGTGATTGGTGCGGCGGTAGATCAGCCGGTGGATCAGCCACGGATAGGCATGGTAGGCAAAGATCACCGGCTTATCCCGAGTGAAGAGTTCGTCGAAATCCGTGTCGCTCAGGCCGTGCGGATGCTCGCTGGGGGGCTGCAGTTTCATCAGGTCGACGACGTTGACCACGCGGACTTTCAGCTCGGGCAGATGCTCGCGCAGAATGGAAACCGCGGCCAGGGTCTCCAGTGTGGGTACGTCGCCACAGCAGGCCATGACCACATCGGGCGAAACGGCCTGGTCATTGCTGGCCCACTGCCAGATGCCGATTCCCTGGGTGCAGTGCTTGACGGCGGCGTCCATCGTCAGCCACTGCGGCGCCGGGTGCTTACCTGCGACCACGACATTGACGTAATGACGGCTGCGCAGACAATGATCCATCACCGACAACAGGCAGTTGGCATCGGGCGGAAAATAAATCCGCACCACCTCGGCTTTCTTGTTGACCACATGGTCGATGAAGCCTGGATCCTGGTGGGTGAAGCCGTTGTGATCCTGGCGCCAGACGTGCGAGGTCAGCAGGTAGTTCAGTGAGGCGATCTTGCGCCGCCACGGCAGGTACGCAGTAACCTTCAGCCACTTGGCGTGTTGGTTGAACATCGAATCGATGATGTGAATGAAGGCCTCATAACAGTTGAACAACCCATGCCTTCCCGTGAGCAAGTAGCCCTCAAGCCAGCCCTCGCATTGGTGCTCGCTGAGCATTTCCATCACCCGCCCGGCGGGCGCGAGAAATTCGTCGTTCGGCTCGGTCGCGGCATCCCATTGGCGCTGGGTCACTTCAAACAGCGCCTCCAGGCCATTGGAGAGCGTCTCGTCCGGACCGAACACCCGGAAATTGCGCTGCGCTTGGTTCAGTTTCGCGACGTCGCGCAGGAACGGCCCGAGCACATGGGTATCGCCGATGCCGGGTGCGCCCGGCGCGGGCACATCGGCCGCGTAGTCGCGGAAATCCGGCATGCGCAGGTCGCGCAGCAACATACCGCCGTTGGCGTGGGGATTGGCGCCCATGCGGCGTTCGCCCTCGGGCGCCAATTCGGCCAGTTCCGCTTTCAGGCGGCCCGACTCGTCGAACAGTTCCTCCGGCCGATAGCTTTTCAGCCAGTCTTCCAATTGCTGGAGGTGTTCGGGATGCTTGCCCGGGTGGAGCGGCACCTGGTGCGCACGGAAGGTGCCTTCCACCTGAAGGCCATCGACGATCTTCGGGCCGGTCCAGCCCTTGGGAGATTTGAGAACAATCATCGGCCACCTCGGACGCGCGGTGTCGTCGTGGTTGCGCGCATTGCTCTGGATGTGCCGAATGTCCTCAATGGCCTTTTCCAACGTACAGGCCATGAGTTGATGCATCTTTTCCGGATCGTCACCTTCCACGAAGTGGGGCGTCCAGCCGCAGCCGCTTAGAAATTGCTCCAACTCCTCGTGCTCGATGCGAGCCGAAACGGTCGGATTGGCAATCTTGTAGCCGTTGAGATGCAGGATCGGCAGTACCGCGCCGTCGGTGATCGGGTTGAGAAATTTATTGGACTGCCAAGCGGTCGCCAAAGGTCCTGTCTCCGCCTCACCATCGCCCACAACGCAGGCAACGATCAGGCCGGGATTATCGAACACTGCACCGAACGAATGGCTGAGCGAATAACCCAGCTCGCCACCCTCGTGAATCGAACCCGGGCATTCCGGCGACGCGTGACTGGGGATACCGCCTGGAAACGAGAACTGAATAAACAGCTTGCGCAGCCCCTCCTCGTCCTGGCTAATGTTGGGGTAGACCTCGCTGTAGGTACCTTCAAGATAGGTGTTGGC
The DNA here is from genome assembly GCA_963849825.1 of uncultured Gammaproteobacteria bacterium. Classification (GTDB taxonomy): domain Bacteria; phylum Pseudomonadota; class Gammaproteobacteria; order JASBUN01; family JASBUN01; genus CAVXJN01. Next base: position 911,160 of record CAWKIK010000003.1, read on the forward strand.
GACGACCGCGGGACCGCCATGGCCGGGTCCGGCGACATAGATCATGTCGAGGTCGAACTTCTTGATGACCCGATTCAGATGCGCATAGATGAAATTCTGGCCGGGGGTCGTACCCCAGTGGCCCAACAACATGTGCTTCACATCCGCGAGCGCCAGGGGCCGCTTGAGCAGCGGATTGTCATAGAGATAAATTTGCCCCACCGAAAGGTAATTAGCGGCGCGCCAGTACGCGTCCAGCTTGCGAAGCAGTTTGGCGTTCAGAGTATCGGTATTCATTGTTCAATTCCTTTGCTTTGGTGCACGACTGCGGCCGCGAGAGATGCTTTGCCCCGACTTTATCGGGCCAGAAGTATTGCGCTAGATCGAGCGTGCACGCGAAAAGTACGGGGACCTTCCCAGAGCGGCTCCTCGCCCTTCGAAAAGCAGTCTTGCGGTGGATCGCGAGCGGTATCAATGCCCCGATACCAGCAGACACCTGTCGAGGAATCGGGCAGCGCGAAATCCACCGCGTCTGCGCCTGCATTGAACATCAAGTAAAGTGCGTGTTGTTCGTCTTCATGGATCAGGCAGGCCACCTGTCTTGCATTCGGATCGGTCCAGTTGGGTAGCCCGCCTCGCGGATCGAACCACTGCACTTCGGTGTCGGTGTAGAACGTCTCCTTGCTCAGGACCGGATGGGCCAGGCGAAAGGCAATTATGGCGCGGGTGAAGCGGAAGATTTCGCTGTGCCGCTCCAGATAGCGCCAATCGTACCAGCTGGTTTCATTGTCCTGGCAGTACGCGTTGTTGTTACCGCCTTGGGTGCGACGAAATTCGTCCCCGCCGAGCAGCATTGGTACACCGCGCGAGAGCAGGAGCGTCAGCAGGAAATTTTTGATCTGGCGCTTCCTGATAGATTCAATTCCGGTATCCGTCGTCGCGCCTTCAGCGCCGTAGTTGTCGCTGTAGTTGGCATCGGTACCGTCATGGTTGTTTTCGCCGTTCACTTCATTGTGCTTGTGGCGATAACTCACCAGGTCGTTGAGCGTGAAGCCATCGTGGCAGGTGACGAAATTGATGCTGGCTTCGGGGCCCTTGCCTGAATTGACGTAGATATCCTCGCTCCCGCAGATGCGACTGGCGAACAAACCCAACATGCCTTCGTCGCCACGCCAGAAACGACGGATATCGTCCCGATAGCGGCCGTTCCACTCCGCCCAGCGACGCTCGGAGAAGCTTCCGACTTCATAGGCTCCCGCGGCGTCCCAAGCCTCGGCGATGATCTTCACGTCTCTCAGGATCGGATCTTCGGCGATGCGTTCGAGGAGCGGGGGGTTCGCTAGCAGCATGCCGTTTTCATCCCGGCCTAGAACCGACGCAAGGTCAAATCGGAATCCATCGACATGCATCTCCAGCACCCAATGGCGTAACGCGGCGAGGATGTGATCCCGCACCACAGGGTGGTTGGCATTCACGGTATTGCCGGTGCCCGTGTAGTCCTTGTAGTGACGTTTGTCCTCGGCCAACATGTAGAAAATTGCATTATCGATGCCGCGGAAGCACAGCGTTGGACCCAGTTCGTTTCCCTCCGCCGTGTGATTGAACACGACATCCAGGATCACTTCGATACCGGCATGATGGAGTGCCCGGACCATTTCCTTGAACTCCAGCGTCTGCTGACCCAAGCCTCCCGCGCTACTGTAGGAGGCTTTGGGCGCAAAGAAGGCCACGGGATCGTAGCCCCAGTAATTTCCGAGCGGCTTACCGGTTTTCGGATCGACGTGCGAGATTTGGCATTCATTGAACTCGTATACGGGCATCAATTCCACCGCGCTCACGCCCAGGTCCTTTAGATAGGAAATCTTTTCGATCAGACCACGATACGTGCCGGGATGTTCCACGCCGGAGCTGGAATGAACGCTGAAACCACGGATATGCGTCTCATAAATGACGGTCATCGACCACGGATGCTTGGGGGGCAGATCGTCCTGCCACCGGAAGTGTTCCTGTGTGACCACGCATTTCGGCATCGCACCGGCATCGTCCACAGTCGAACAAACCGAATCCCGATCGGGCGCCGATGAATCGTAGCCGCGGGCCGCGCCGAAATCCCAGTTTGAAATCCGCGAGATCGCGGTTGCCAGCGGATCGAGAAGCAGCTTGTGAAAGTTGAAACGATGTCCTTCGCCGGGTTCATAAGGACCATCTACGCGGTAGGCATACAGCTGCCCGTGACGAATCCCTTCAACCCAGACGTGCCACACGTCACCGGTACGGTTACGTGCCGGGTCGAGATCGATAACCTTGGACGGCGTTGGGTCTGTGGATTGATCGAACAACTCCAACCGGACACCCTGAGCATGGCGGCTGAACAGCGCGAAGTTGACACCACCCTGCAATTCATGGGTGCCCATCGGCAACGGAACTCCCTTTCGGATGTCCGTGTGTTCAACTAGGTCTGCTAAATCACCCCCCAAATCGCGTTCAGTCGTATTGTGGTTCATCGCATCACCGCTGCCACAGGATGTGATCAGTCTCCAGAGGCACCGCCACGCCGTCGCGGTTCGGTACGACTCGCACGCTATAGTCCGTCGCCGGGCGGGTTGCGGGTACCTCTGCACGATAGGCGTAGCCGTTCGTTGCACCCACAAGTTGCCGCACGCGTTGCATCTCCATTCGCACAGACAAACCGCCGTCCACGCCGTTGGCATAAAGCTCAACCCGCACCGCCTGCGGATCCAGTTCGTCGAGATAAACCTGAACTTCAAACACGTGTTGGTCCTTTTCGGCTGTAAGCTTCATTTCGCCAAAGCGCAGTAAAGCCCATTTTTGGTCCAACGTATGGCGCCAGTTGACGATATTCACGCCAAACGCGCCTTTGCCGGCAGCACGATCACCGTAGGCAGACGCTGCCGGGAGATAGTATTGCTCGGTATATTCGCGCACCGTGCGATTGGTGGAGAAGCGCGGGGTCAATTGCGCCATGCTTTCACGCATCCGCGCGACCCACGCATTGGGGATGCCCTGCTCGTCGCGGGTATAGAATTCGGGGATCACCTCACGCTCAAGCAAGTCATAGAGCGCTTCGGCTTCGGCGGCGTCCCAGGCCGGATCGTCGCCATGTTCCCGACCATCCCCCAACGCCCACCCGACCTGCGGGCTGTACGCTTCCGCCCACCAGCCGTCCAACTCAGACAAATTGATGCCGCCATTGACGAGCACCTTCATGCCGCTGGTTCCACTCGCCTCCCAAGGCCGACGCGGTGTGTTGAGCCAGACATCCACGCCTTGCACCAGATGCTCGGTCAGGCGCATGTCATAGTCACTGAGGAAAATCACATGGGAGCGCACTTCGGGTTGCCGAATGAAATGTGTCCATTGCTGAATCAAATCTTGGCCTGCGTGGTCTGCGGGATGTGCCTTCCCCGCCATAATGATCTGGACCGGGCGTTGCGGGTTTGTCAGCAGGCGCAGCAATCGGTCCGGATCGTATAGCAACAGGTTCGGCCGTTTGTAGCTTGCAAAACGACGCGCGAAACCCACCGTCAGGGTATTGCAGTCAAACAGGTGCTTCGCGGTATCGACCGCTTCTGGAGATGCGCCCGAAGCGGCCAGTTGCCGCGACAACTGTGCGCGAGCGTAGTCGACAAGGGTTGCGCTCGCGGCAGTGCGAAACCGCCATAAATCGACATCGGAAACGCAGCGTATGTCCTGTTCCAGCGTGTCCACTGTCCCCAGCCAACGGTCTTTGCCACAGGCTCGGGTCCAGAGTTCGTCGGCCGGCGCCGAATCCCAGGTCGGCATGTGAACACCGTTGGTCACGTGTCCGACCGGCACTTCTTCCGTCGGCCAGCGAGGGAACAGCGGCGCAAACAGGTGTCGGCTCACCCTGCCATGCAGGCGACTCACGCCATTGACCGATCCGCTTCCGCGGATCGCCAGATACGCCATGTTGAATGGTTCCGAGGCATCATTCGGGTTGTGACGGCCGAGCGCCAGCAAGTCGCGGCGGCTTATACCGAGACGTTGATCGGCGTAACCACCGAGGTACTGCTCGATGAGCGAAGGCGCGAAACGATCGAAACCGGCTGCCACTGCCGTGTGCGTGGTGAAGAGGTTGCCCGCGCGCGTAACGGTCAGCGCGACCTCGAAACTTTGTTGGCTCTCTTCCATAAAGCTGCGCGCGCGTTCCAACACCGCAAAGGCCGCATGTCCCTCATTTAGGTGGCAGACTTCGGGTGCCATCCCGAGTGCGCTGAGCAGCCGCCAGCCGCCGATACCGAGCAGCAACTCCTGCTTGAGACGCAACTCCGGCCCGCCGCCGTATAGCTCGCTGGTAATGCCGCGGTGCGCCGGGTAATTCGCGGCGTCATTGCTATCCAGCAGATACAGCTTTACGCGGCCGACCTGCACCTGCCAGGCCCGTAGCCAGACCGAATAACCCGGCAGGGAGATTTCCAGGCGCAGCCACTCCCCACTCGGTTTTCGCAGCGGTGTGACCGGCAGCTGTCCGGGGTCGTTGTACGGGTAAAGGGCTTGCTGCGCGCCATCCTTGTCGATCACCTGTCGAAAGTAGCCTTGCTGGTACAGTAATCCCACGCCGACTACCGGGACGCCCAGATCGCTGGCGGCCTTCAGTTGATCGCCCGCCACGTTGCCGAGGCCGCCCGAATAAATGGGCAATGCCTCGCTCAACATGAACTCCATACTGAAATACGCAACACTGCTCAATGGAGATTGAGAATAGGTTTGCTGGAACCACGCAGGCGACTCCGCTGCATCGCGCCGGGCTTGCACCAAATCGTCAACGATTTTGCGGAAAGCGGGCTCGGCCAGCATCTGTTGGAGCCTGTCCCGCGACACCGTCTGCAACACGACCCAAGGATTCTGAGTCAGTTCCCACAGCACCGGATCCAGCTGCCGCCACACCTGGTCGGTAGCATGATTCCAGGACGAACGCATATCCAAGGCTAACTCGGCAAGCGCATCGAACCCTTCGACGTCCTTGGATAAAAGACGCTGCTTCGGGTGGCTGATATGTGCTTGTTCACTCATGCGCTCTCCTTCAGTGGCTGCCCCGCTTGCGCACGTGCACTTGAGCAGTGCCTTATTTCCGGTGGATACCCCTAATATCTCGACTTGCCAGAGCCATAGGTGGAGGTAAGAAATTGATAGAGGTTTTCCGTCTGTCGGTCAGAGATATTGGATTCAGGAAAAGCAGGCATTGCGCCTTTAGACCCGTCTGGCATTGTGGGATGGCGGATGAAATTAAGGAAGGTTTCAGAGTCCACCAACTTACGGGAACCTTTCAGGGGCAAATTTGGTGTTATCACGTTTCCCCCGTTGATATGACAGCTCGCGCAATTCGCTCTGAATATTCCCGCTCCGGAAGTTGCCGGCGCTGATGCCTGCGAGTCCCCGCCCTGATCTTCATTCATCATTCTACCGCCCATCATCCCGCCGCTCATGCGTGCCTGTGCTGCCATGCTCGAAAGGAACATAATCGCCAAAACTGCAATTGTTCTTTTCATTAGCTTCGTCCTTCGAGATAGTCCGGACTCGACCGGCGCCTTCATCCCATCCATTGCATTGCCGCGAACCGAATCTCTGGCCATCTTCCTCATCGGCTTTCCTTGCTCATGGTTTCTCCTTGAGTTTTGGCGCGGACGGAATCCCGAACCTTTAGGCGGATGCCGCCAAAGCATCGCTGACGATCGTCTGTGCTTCCGCCTGGATGCGGCGCAGATGATCCGCTCCGCGGAAGCTCTCGGCGTAAATCTTGTAGATGTCTTCGGTGCCGGACGGCCGCGCCGCAAACCACCCGTTTTCCGCCATCACTTTCAAGCCTCCGATGGGAGCGCCGTTACCTGGCGCGCGGGTGAGGATGGTTTGGATTTTTTCGCCTGCCAGGTCGGTGGAGTGGACCTGCTGCGGCGAGAGTCTCGCAAGCATTTCCTTTTGTGTTGGAGTAGCCGGCGCGTCAATACGCTCGTAGACAGGCTCGCCGAACTCGCGCGCCAGTTCACAGTAGATTTCGCCGGGATCGCGGCCCATGCGCGCGGTGATTTCCGCCGACAGCAAGGCCGGGATGATTCCGTCCTTGTCCGTCGTCCAGACACCGCCGTCCAGGCGGACGAAAGACGCACCCGCGCTCTCTTCCCCGCCGAAGCCAAGCGCGCCGTCGAGCAAACCATCCACAAACCATTTAAAGCCAACCGGCACCTCGTAGAGCTTGCGGCCAATTTGCGCGGTGACGCGATCGATCATCTGGCTGCTGACAACCGTCTTGCCAACCGCCGCATCCTTGCGCCACTTCGGTCGATGCTGGAAGAGGTAAAAAATGGCGGCCGAAAGGTAATGGTTGGGCGGCAGCAGTCCCGCGTTCCGAGTAACGATCCCGTGGCGGTCATGATCAGTGTCACAGGCGAAGGCGATGTCGAAGCGATCCTTGAGGCCGATCAGGCTCTGCATGGCGTAGGATGAGGATGGGTCCATGCGGATCTGACCATCCCAGTCGACCGTCATGAACCGGAAAGTCGGATCGATCAGTGGGTTCACAACCTGGAGATTCAAACCATAACGCTCGGCAATCGGGCCCCAATAATGAACGCCGGCGCCACCGAGCGGATCCACGCCCATGCTGATCTGCGCACCACGAATCGCGTCCATATCGAGCACACTGCCAAGATCGCTCACGAACGCGTTGAGATAGTCGTATTGGTGGGTGGTCGCGGCGCGCTGGGCCTGGCGGAAAGAGATTCTTTTCACGCCCTGCAAACCGTTTGCGAGCAAGGCATTGGCCCTGGCTTCGATCCAGCTGGTGACGCCGGTGTCGGCCGGCCCGCCGTTGGTCGGGTTGTATTTGAATCCACCGCTGTCGGGCGGATTGTGCGACGGCGTAATGACAATGCCGTCCGCCAGACCAGCAACACGGCCGCGATTGTACGACAGTATCGCGTGAGAAATCACCGGGGTTGGCGTGTATTCGCCATTTCCGGCGATCATGACGACCACTCCATTGGCCGCCAGCACTTCGATTGAACTTGCAAACGCCGGCTCCGAAAGCGCATGCGTATCGATACCCAGAAACAGCGGACCGTCGATGTCCTGCTGCTTGCGGTATTCGCAGATGGCCTGACTGATGGCAAGGACATGCCATTCGTTGAAGCTGTTCTCGAACGCCGAGCCACGGTGCCCCGAAGTACCAAACGCGACGGTTTGCCCGGGCACTGCGGGATCGGGCGTGTTGCTGTAGTAGGCCGTGACGAGTCTGGCCACGTTGACAAGCATTGTTGGCTGGGCGAGTTGACCTGCCAATGGACTGATATTCCTTTCCACGTCGCTTGCAGCAGTCATTCGGTACCCGAGAGCAAGAGAAAAGTTGTCGGCAAGTTCGCTCAACATCCCTGTCGAGTCCTGATCAAGCGCCATCAAGCGCCATCAAGCGCCATCAAGCGCCATCAAGCGCCATCAAGCGCCACGAAAATTGTCGCTTGCAACCGGGGTGGTGTATGTACGCTATCGTACGTAACGGAGCCGGTGTGCTCTGCTGGCCAGCCGAAGGCCATCTATGGAATATTAGTCCCCTAGGAGTGTCTTGGCTCGCGCGCAGACGTGGTCGATCGTAAAGCCGTATTGGCGCAGCAACACTGCCGCCGGCGCGGATGCGCCGAAGCGCTCCACTCCGAGCATTTGGCCGCGCGCGCCGATGTAACGATCCCAGCCTTGCGACACCCCCATTTCGACCGCGAGCCGGGCGGTGATCGAGGGCGGCAATACCGCGTCGCGTTCAGCTTGCGGTAATGCCTCGAACAGCTCCCAGCTAGGCATCGATACGCAGCGTACGGCAATTCCTTCCTGTTGCAGGCGCTCGGCCGCCGCCACGATCAAGCTGACTTCGGAGCCGGTGGCGAGCAGAATCAGTTCCGGGTCCCCGTTGGGCGCGTCGCTCAACACGTAGGCGCCACGGCGCAATCCGTCAGCTGCAGCGTAGCGGCTGCGATTCAATGTCGGCAGGGCCTGTCGGGTCAGCACCAGCAGCACCGGCCGGTCTCGCGTTTCGACTGCGACGCGCCAGGCGACCGCGGTTTCATTGGCATCGCACGGACGGATCACCGTCACGTTCGGGATTGCACGCAGATTCGCCAGTTGCTCCACCGGTTGATGGGTCGGGCCGTCTTCGCCCACGGCGATGCTGTCGTGAGTGAATACATGCACGACATGCAGCCCCATCAAGGCCGCCAGCCGGATCGCAGGACGCATATAGTCAGAAAAAATGAGAAAGGTGGACCCGTAGGGCACAAAGCCGCCGTGCGCGGCAAGGCCGTTGACGACGGCACCCATCGCATGTTCGCGCACCCCGAAGTGCAGGTTGCGTCCGGCATAGCTCCAGCCGCCACCGGCAGCGCCTTGCTGGTCTGCGTTTTCGGTCGGCGGCGGATTGAAATCTCCGAAGCCCTTCAAGGCCGTCTTGGTGGACGGGTCAAGATCGGCCGAGCCGCCTGTCAGCGCCGGCAGTTTGGGCGCAATGGTCTGCATGATCTGTCCGGATGCGTCCCGCGTCGCAAGACCCTTTGCATCCGTTTCAAATACCGGGATATCCGCATCCCAACCCGGCGGCACTTCGGCGCGCAGGCGACACTGAAGCTCTTCGTACAGATCAGGAAATGCTTTGGCGTAGGCTTCCAGGGCCGAATCCCACACCGCCTCGTCCTGCGCGCCGCGTTCCACTGCCGCCCGGAAGTGCGCCAGCGCCGCCTCCGGTATCAGAAAGTCCGGCTCGGTCGGCCAACCCAGGGCCTGCTTGGTCTTGCGCATATTTTCCGCACCGAGCGGTGAGCCGTGCGCCTTGAAGCTGTCCTGTTCGGGCGAACCGTAACCGATATGTGTACGCACCAGGATCAGTGACGGCCGCTCAGTTTCCATTTGTGCAGTCGCCAGTGCCGCGTCGATTGCAGCGAGGTCGTTACCGTCCGCGACCGACACGGTGTGCCAGCCGTAGGCGTCGAAGCGCCCAGCGCGATTTTCCGAGAAAGTAATGTCGGTACCGGCCGCCAAGGTAACGGAGTTATCGTCATACAAGCAGATAAGCTTGCCGAGCTTGAGGTGGCCGGCTAACGAGGCCGCCTCGGACGCCACACCTTCCATCAGGTCGCCGTCGCTGACGATGGCATAGGTATGGTGATCGATCAGCGCGTGATCGGGACGGTTGTGACGAGCCGCGAGTTGCGTTTCTGCGATTGCCATGCCGACCGCGTTGCCGAAACCCTGGCCGAGCGGTCCGGTAGTGGTTTCCACGCCAGGTGTGTGTCCGCGCTCGGGATGCCCCGGTGCCTTGCTGCCCCACTGGCGGAACTGCTGGATCTCATCCAGCGAGAGTTCGTAGCCAGTCAAATGAAGCAGACTGTAAAGCAGCGCCGATCCATGTCCGGCCGAGAGCACGACCCGATCGCGGTTAGGCCAATGGGGATTATGCGGATTGTATTTGAGCCAGCGCGTCCACAACACATACGCCATCGGCGCCGCGCCGAGCGGCAAACCCGGATGACCGCTGTTGGCCTTCTGCACCATGTCTACCGACAGAAAGCGCAAGGTGTTGATGCAAACCTGATCAAGCTGTGTGGCCGTCGTCATGGTGAAGCTCCCGAGCTAGCGCTGGGCCAGTGTGGCGCTTTTCGAAGCGATACGGCCCATCAGCTTGTCCCAGGACTTTGCGAAAGATTGCGCGCCCTCGCGCTGGAGCGTAGCTGCGAGCGCCCCATCGTCTACGCCCGCCCGGGCAAACGCGGCCAACGTCGCTTCCGCGTCGCCGCCGTCGTCTGGCAAGTCGCCTTTCAATTCACCGTGTTCGGCAAAGGCAAGCAAGGTCTTCTCGGGCATGGTGTTGACGGTGTCCGGCGCTGCCAGCCCCTCGACGTAAAGGGTGTCCGAGGCCGTGGGATCTTTGGTTCCGGTACTCGCCCAAAGCAAGCGCTGCGGTCGTGCGCCGGCACCTGCCAGTTTTTGCCAGCGTTTGGATGCCAGCAGTTCGCGGTACGCTTTGTAGGTACGTTTGGCAATCGCGATACCGAGGCGGTTGCGAAGCGCCTTTGGAACCTTGTCGTTGACGGCAACATCCCAACGGCTGACGAAAAGCGACGCGACGGAAGCGACTGCCGGATCGAGACCCGCGGCGATACGCCGTTCGATACCGCGCATGTATGCTTCGGCGGCAGCGAGGTAGTGCTCACGGGAAAACAGCAACGTCACGTTCACGGGCACGCCCGCGAAAATCGCTTCCTCGATTGCGGGAACGCCTGCCTCGGTGCCCGGGATCTTGATGAAAAGATTCGGTCGCTGCGCCTGCGCGTGCAACTTCTGCGCCGCCTGGATGGTACTGGCAGTGTCGTCCGCCAGCAGGGGAGAGACCTCGAGCGAGACCCAACCGTCAGCCCCGTCAGTGGCAGCATGGATCGGACGAAACAGATCGGCAGCTCGGGTGAGATCTTCCAATGCCAGCTCGAAGAACAACGCCTCGCCCGACTTTCCCGCGCGCGCTTTTTCCTGGATACCCGCGTCATAGTAGTCGGAATTGCCAATCGCATGATCGAATATCGTCGGGTTGGAGGTCAGCCCTGTCACAGAGAAGTCCCGGATATAACGGCTCAGGGTGCCGCTCGTCAGAAGCCCGCGGGTAATATTGTCGAGCCACAGCGATTGACCCAGATCGTGTAGCAGTTGCGTAGCGTTCATATTGTCTCCTGGTCGCTATCGACGACGCCGGACGAACGGAAAGACGGCAAATCGCAATTCAGTGTGTCCATAGCCGACATGATCTCCCGTTGCAAGCGGCCATCATTTAGGCGCTTTAACGGGCCGGGGTTACGCCAGCTCCCGTCCGCCGCAATCAGCGCATCCGCTTGCTTCGGACCCCAGCTGCCAGGCTTGTACGGGTAACTACGGTGGTGATTTCCAAGCACTCGATCGACCACCAACCAGGCAGCCTCCACTGCGTCCTCACGTGTGAACAGCGCGCCGTCACCGGCCATGGCGTCGCTCAACAGCCGCGCGTAGGGTGACTCCGCACCCGGCTGCTCCTCCAGCAAGTAGAGCTCGCGCTGGTCGCCGACGAATTCCTTGCCGGCTCGCTTCACCCGTGCAGCAAGCGCGACCGCAGAGTCGGGCGAAAGTCGGAAGCGCAGATAGTTGGCCCGCCCGGCAGGGGGAATTGAGTCGTCGAAGAACCTTTGCGGCGGCGGTTTGAGCTCAACCAACACCTCGGCCGCAGTCGCCGCCAGGCATTACCCGAACGCAAAACCACGGCACCCCTTCCCAGCGCCATGAATCGATGTACAAGCGCAGCGCACAAAACGTTTCGACATCCGAGCGGCTCGCCACCCCCGGTTCTTTCCGATAACCCGCATATTGACCGCGCACCACGTCGTCCGGGTGCAACGGCCGCATCGCCTGGAAGACCTTGGCTTTTTCGCTATGCACAGCGCCGTACCCTTGGTACGCCGGCGGCTCCATCGCCAGAAGCGCCACGATCTGGAATAGGTGATTCTGGATAACGTCACGCAAACAGCCGGCACTTTCGTAGAACGCGCCGCGACCGTCGACGCCGAAGGTTTCGGACACAGTCACCTGCACACTGGCCACGCAGTTGCGGTTCCAAATCGGCTCGAGGAACGAATTGGCGAATCGGAAATAGAGGATGTTCATGATCGCCTCTTTCCCGAGATAATGGTCGATGCGAAAGATCGAATCTTCCGAAAACGCCTCCAGCGCAATGCGGTTCAGTGCCCGTGCCGAGGCCAGGTCACGTCCAAAGGGCTTTTCCACTATCACGCGCGCCTGATCGGTCAGGCCGGCAGCCGCGAGTCCTTGAATGACGATCGCGAACACGCAGGAGGAATCGCAAGATAATGAGCCGGACGTCGAGCGTTTCCCAATGCCTGCTTGAGGGTTGGAAAGTACCCGGATCGTTGTAATTTCCGCCCACATACCGAAGCAGAGACAGCAAGCGGGCCAGTGCTTCCGGGTCATCGACCTTTCCGGCTTTCTTGATGCTGTCCTTAGCCTGTTTGTGCATGCGCCTGGGTCCACGGCGGTGCGGCAACACCCACTACGGGAACGTTCAGCACGCCGCGCCGGGCCATGGCATAGAGCGCCGGAAAAATCATTGTATGCGCAAGGTCGCCGGTCACACCAAAGATCACCAGCGCATCGGCCGCCGTCATGCGACTTTTGGAATTGCTCATTTCAGGACGTGTTCATCTTCTCGTCATGACCGCCGAACTGCTTTCTCATCGCAGAGAGAAGGCGGCTGGCATAGTCGCCGTTGCCGCGCGAGGCAAAGCGATCGTATAGCGCCGCACTGATTACCGGTGCCGGCACACCCTCCTCGGTTGCCGCCAAAACCGTCCAACGTCCTTCACCCGAATCTGATACACGCCCCGCGAACGCCGCGAGTTCTTCG
>CAWKIK010000004.1:0-286017 GCA_963849825.1 uncultured Gammaproteobacteria bacterium
GCATACCGCGTGCGCGTGGAATCGATGAACGACGTTTTATTTCGGGTACAGCCGGGCGGCCGCCTGAGCGGTGATGTGCGGGTGCCGGGCGACAAGTCCATTTCCCATCGCGCCATCATGCTCGGCTCTCTCGCTGACGGTGTGACGGAAATCACCGGCTTTCTGGAAGGCGAGGACAGCCTGGCCACGTTGCAGGCGTTTCGTGATCTCGGCGTTAGCCATCGACGGGCCCGCGAATGGGCACGTCAGCATACGCGGCGTCGGACTGCATGGACTGCGGCCGCCGCAAAAAGCGCTGGATCTGGGCAATTCCGGTACTTCCATGCGCTTGATGAGCGGTTTGCTGGCCGGTCAGGCATTCGACGTCGAACTGACCGGGGATGTGTCTCTATCCAAGCGGCCGATGCGCCGCGTGACCGAACCGCTGGCGTTGATGGGTGCGAACATCGTGACCACGGATGCCGGCACCGCGCCGTTGCGCATCCGCGGCGGTGCCCGATTGCAGGGCATCGATTACCGCTTGCCGGTCGCCAGCGCGCAGGTGAAATCCTGCCTGTTGTTGGCCGGCCTGTATGCCCACGGTCGTACCTGTATCACCGAGCCCGCGCCCACCCGCGACCATACCGAACGGATGCTGGGGGGCTTTGGCTATGAGGTTGAACGTAACCACGGTACGGTCTGCCTGCGAGGGGACGGCAGGCTCCGCGGCTGCAGTATCGATGTTCCGGCGGATATATCGTCCGCGGCCTTCTTTTTGGTCGGTGCCAGCATCGCCCCCGGCTCCGACCTGGTGCTCACCCATGTCGGCATGAATCCCACGCGCACCGGTGTAATCGAGATATTGCGGCTCATGGGCGCGGATCTCAGCATCGACAACCGGCGCGAAGTAGGGGGCGAGCCGGTTGCCGATATCCGGGTTCGGTCCGCTTCCCTGCGCGGGGTGCAAATCCCGGACGGAGCTGGTGCCCTTGGCGATCGATGAATTTCCGGCGCTGTTCGTGGCGGCGGCCTGTGCTGAAGGCGAAACGGTACTGACCGGCGCCGAAGAACTGCGGGTCAAGGAAAGCGATCGCATCCAGGTGATGGCGGATGGCCTGCAGGCGTTGGGTGTCGATGCGCGGCCGACTGCCGACGGTATGGTGATCCAGGGCGGCGCGCTTGGCGGCGGCACCGTGGCCAGTGACGGCGACCACCGAATCGCGATGGCATTTGCGATGGCGGCGTTGCGGGCGGAGGGCGCGATCACGATCCGCGATTGTGCCAACGTCAATACGTCCTTCCCGGGCTTCGTCGGCTTGGCCGCAGCCTGCGGACTGCAAATCGAGTCGCAGTCGCGATGAGCGGGCAGACCCCGGTCCTGGCCATCGATGGGCCCAGCGGGTCCGGCAAGGGCACCATCTGCCGCCGGGTCGCGGCGCAATTGGGCTGGCATTTGCTCGATAGTGGTGCGCTGTACCGGTTGGTGGGTCTGGCGGCGCAGCGCCATGGAATTGACCTGGACGACGAAGCCGGGCTGGAGACGCTGGCGCGGCAATTGGATGTGGAATTTCAGGGCGGCGGTGATGCGACCCGGGTGATCCTGGAACGGGACGACGTCAGCGATGCAATTCGCACCGAACAAGCGGGCAACGCAGCGTCGAAGGTCGCGGCCCTGGCGGCCGTGCGCACGGCCCTGCTGGACCGCCAGCGGGCGTTTCGGCAGCGCCCCCGGCCTGGTGGCCGACGGCAGGGACATGGGGAGCGTGGTTTTTCCCGATGCCGAGCTCAAGGTGTTCCTGACCGCCAGCGCCGCGGAACGCGCGAAAAGACGATATAAACAGTTGAAGGAAAAAGGATTCGATGGTAGCCTTTCAGCCCTTTCAGAGGAGATCGCGGAACGCGATCGGCGCGACGCCTCACGAGCCGTGGCGCCTCTGAAACCGGCGCACGACGCGCAGCTTCTCGATACCACGGATCTGGCTATCGATGCAGTAGTGGAACGAGTCATGGATTTGGTTCGTGCGCGGCAATTGCACCTGAGCCGGTGAATCAGAGTACGCGTTATCAAATTGGGAACCGCACGCTTGGCCCGCGTCCGGTGCTCGCAACGACAACCTGCGATGGCCGTATGTCCGAGATCGCAGTTCACATTAAAGTCCTGAATGAAGGGCTTGGGATTTACATACCAATGACCGAGAGCTTTGCACAACTGTTTGAAGAGAGTCTTGAGCAGCAGGAGATGCGTCCTGGCGCCATCGTTACCGGCATCGTCATGGACATACGATCCGACGTCGTGGTCGTCAACGCTGGACTTAAGTCGGAAGGCATCATTCCCATCCAGCAGTTCTACAACGACGCTGGTGAGCTGGACGTCAACGTCGGCGACGAAATCGAAGTCGCGCTCGACACCGTCGAAGACGGTTTCGGTGAAACCCGACTGTCGCGCGAAAAAGCCAAGCGCGCGCGCGTCTGGACCATGCTGGAAAAGGCCTTCGAGGCCGACGAAGTCGTCAACGGCCAGATCAGTGGCAAAGTGAAGGGCGGGTTCACCGTCGAGATCAGCGATATCCGCGCATTCCTTCCCGGTTCGCTGGTGGATGTGCGCCCGGTGCGCGACGCCACCTATCTGGAAGGCAAAGAGCTCGAGTTCAAGGTCATCAAGCTGGACCGCCGCCGCAATAACGTCGTGGTCTCGCGCCGCGCGGTGGTCGAGCAGGAATACAGCGCCGAGCGCGAAGAGCTGCTCAAGAATCTGCAGGAAGGCGCAGTGGTCAAGGGCGTGGTCAAGAACCTCACCGATTACGGTGCGTTCGTCGATCTCGGCGGCATCGACGGTCTGCTGCACATCACCGACATGGCCTGGAAACGCGTCAAGCATCCGTCCGAAGTGGTCAACGTCGGCGACGAGATCGATGTCAAAGTGTTGAAGTTCGATCGCGAGCGCAATCGTGTGTCGCTGGGTCTGAAGCAGTTGGGCGAAGATCCGTGGGTCGACATCGCACGCCGCTATCCGGAGAACACCCGTCTGTTCGGCAAAGTCACCAACATCGCCGACTATGGCTGCTTCGTGGAAATCGAAGAGGGCGTCGAAGGCTTGGTGCACGTCTCCGAAATGGACTGGACCAACAAGAACGTCAACCCGGCGAAGATGGTCCACATCGGCCAGGAAGTGGAAGTCATGGTGCTGGATATCGACGAAGAGCGCCGGCGCATCTCCCTGGGCATGAAGCAGGTGCAGGCCAATCCGTGGGAGACCTTCGCCGCCACCCATAACAAGAACGACAAGGTCAGCGGTACCATCAAGTCCATTACCGATTTCGGTATTTTCGTCGGCCTGGACGGTGGCATCGACGGTCTGATCCACCTGTCCGACATCTCCTGGAACGTTGCCGGCGAAGATGCAATCCGCAACTTCAAGAAGGGTGACGAGCTGGATGCCGTGATTCTGGCGATCGACCCGGAGCGCGAGCGCATTTCGCTCGGCATCAAGCAGATGGACAAAGATCCGTTCTCGAACTATGTCGCCGAGCACGCCAAGGGCAGCATCGTCAAAGGCGTCGTGCGCGAACTGGACGCCAAGGGGGCTGTTATCGAGCTCGCCGACAGCGTCGAAGGTTACCTGCGCGCTTCCGAGCTTTCCGAAGAGCGAGTCGAAGATGCGCGCACGCTGCTGAACGAAGGCGACGAGGTCGAGGCCAAGTTCATGGGCGTAGATCGCAAGAACCGGACCATTTCGCTGTCCATCAAGGCAAAAGATCGCCAGGAGGAAGCGCAGGTGGTGGAGGAATACAGCCGTGGTTCCAGTACCGGCACGACCTCCTTGGGCGACCTCCTCAAGGAGCAGCTCGACGGCGATAACGAGTAAGGCGATGGGGCGCCGGCCTTTAGAGCCGGCGCCTTTGCTACTTGCCCATCTCGGGGTAGTAGGTAAGATTAGAGACACTCGGGGGCTGAGGTCTCGCGCTGATTGGGAAAATCATAATGACAAAGTCAGAACTGATAGAGTCGCTTGCACGTAAGCAGAATCACCTCGCCTATAAGGATGTCGAGCTGGCAGTCAAAGGCCTGCTGGAGCAGATGAGTCAGGCACTGGCAACGGGCAACCGGATCGAAATCCGGGGTTTTGGCAGCTTCTCTCTGCATTTCCGCCCGCCGCGGGTGGGACGCAATCCCAAGACCGGCGAGTCGGTCTCCCTCCCCGGCAAACACGTGCCGCACTTCAAGCCTGGCAAGGAATTGCGCGAGCGTGTGAACGAACGGACCGAAGCCGACGCGCTGAACAATTAGCGCTACGCGGTAAGATTCACAGTCCCGGATTCGATCGCTGCGAACCGGGCACGCGACCTCGGTCGGTGCCCGGTTTGTTGCGTTTGGGCTCCGTATCGGCGCCGCAGCGCCTGCGTTATCATCGAAATTTATCGGAGGCGGAACTCGCGCGGCGGCGCCTTGCACGCTTCCCGCGATCAGAACCAAAAAGGGGAAGTATGATGCGGATTCTGGCTTTACTCCTGCTGTTGCTCGTAATCGGCGTTGGCCTGACGTTTTCGGTCATGAACGCGGAATCGGTAACGCTGGAGTATTACTTTGGCTCGAGCGATATGCCTTTGGCCTTGTTGCTGGTACTGACGCTCACGCTTGGCGCGCTGCTTGGGCGTCGTGGCGAGTCTGGGCGTGATACTGCGTCTGAAGCGCACCAACTCCGGCCTGCGCCGCGAGAACCGGCTGGCAGAAAAAGAGATCATGAACCTGCGCAACATCCCGATCCGGGATCGTCATTGATGCTTGAATTGCTTTGGTTGTTGCTGCCCGTTGCAGCCGCGTCCGGATGGTTCGCGGCACGTCGCTCGCGCGTGCGCGTGAGTGCACGTCCGACGCGGGAATTCAGTTCGGATTATTTCCGCGGACTGAATTATCTGCTGAATGAGCAGCCCGACAAAGCAATCGAAGTTTTCATCAAAATGGTGGAGGTCGATAGCGACACCGTCGAGACCCACCTGGCACTCGGTAATTTGTTCCGTCGCCGCGGTGAAGTGGACCGCGCGATCCGGATTCACCAGAACCTGATCGCGCGGCCGACGTTGAACCGGGACCAGCGTGCTCAGGCGCTGTTGGAGCTGGGCGAAGATTATATGAAGGCGGGCTTGTTCGACCGCGCCGAGAACCTGTTTCTGGAATTGACCGAACTCAACAGCCACACCGAGCGCGCGTTGCGGCATCTGCTCGACATCTACCAACAGGAGCAGGACTGGGAAAAAGCGATCGAAATCGCGCGTCGTCTGGAAGAGATCAGCGGTACCCCGATGCACGACGTGATCGCGCAGTATTATTGCGAGCTGGCGCAGAAAGCCTTGCAGGAACGTGATAGCGGCACGGCGCGGCAGCATATCAAACGAGCGCTGACCTTCGATCGCAACTGTGCCCGCGCCAGCATTTTGCTCGGAACGCTGGAGGTCGCCCAGGGTGACTGCAAGGCGGCGATACGCGCATATCGCAAGGTCGCCGAACAGGACATCGAATATTTGCCCGAAGTGATTGCACCGCTGCGCAACTGCTATCGCGAAGCGGGTCAAAGGGAGGCGTACGCTTCGTTCCTGAAGGAATCGCTGGAGCGCTATCGCGGCATTTCACCGATCCTGGCGCTCGCTGAAGAAATCCGCGACCGCGACGGAGAGCAAGCGGCTGCCGATTTCGTGATCGATCAATTGCGCCGGCGGCCATCGGTGCGCGGTTTGAAGTGGTTGATCAACCGAAGCCTGGACCATAGCAGCGGCGAGGCGCGGGATACGCTGACCATTTTGCACGACTTGGCCACCAATCTGCTGGATGGCAAGGCGGTCTACGAATGTCATCGCTGCGGGTTCGCCGGCAAACAGTTGCATTGGCAGTGTCCGAGCTGCAAGTCGTGGAACAGCGTCAAGCCGATTCAGGGCGTGGTGGGTGAGTGATCTGGCTCGTCGGCGCCATAGATCGGATCTATTTGGCCGATATGTCGGCCCAACCGATATGGCAAGTGGCGATTGAACAGGTAGGATGGGTCAAGCGCACCGAGTTTATGCCCGCCCGGGTACGGACCCATCGAATCGACACGATCGGCCGGCATGCCAGGCACAGCCCGCCCGACCGGCATCTGGCAAGTGGCGATTGAACAGGTAGGATGGGTCAAGCGCGCAGCGTGTTATGCCCGCCCGGGTACGGACCGCGATCGAATCCGGATCAGTCGGTCGTCATAGGTCGGACCGACATGTCGGGCACAGCCCGCCCGACCGACAAGGCAAGCGGGGATTGAACAGGTAGGATGGGTCAAGCGCATCGCGTTTATGCCCGCCCGGGTACGGACCCATCGAATCGAGACGATTTTATGAACGACGGTTCATGGATCGGCCAAATTCCGACGTAGGGGCCGGGCATGAGCACCGCGCCATCAAATCGAACACGGTTTCACGAACAACAGGTAACTGAGAATGACTTACAGATCACAAGCGGTCGGCCCGCGCATCATCGTCGCACTGGACATGTCCGATGCCGAACAGGCCGAAGCCATGGCCGGTCGTCTCGACCCGGCCATGTGCCGACTCAAAGTTGGCAAGGAGTTGTTCACGGCAGCCGGACCGGCATTGCTGGAGCGACTGCGTGCATTGGGCTTCGAGATTTTCCTGGATCTCAAATTTCACGACATTCCGAACACGGTCGCCGGCGCCTGCCGCGCGGCCGCAGAACTGGGCGTGTGGATGATCAACGTGCATGCGCTGGGAGGCCGCCGCATGCTCGAGGCGGCACGCGAAGCGGTCGATCTGCAACGCGGTCAGCGGCCGCTGGTCACGGCAGTCACCATCCTCACCAGCATGAGCCGCGAAGACATGGCGGAAGTGGGGCTCACCGGCGATCCCACCTACCAGGTGGTCAGGCTCGCCAAGCTGGCGCAACAAAGTGGCATGGACGGCGTGGTATGTTCGGCGCACGAAGCCCCGATGCTGCGGGAAAGCCACGGCGCCGGGTTCTTGCTGGTGACGCCGGGGATACGTCCGGCCGGCAGCGACGCCGGCGATCAGCGAAGGGTCATGACGCCCAAGGCGGCCTTGCAGGCGGGCAGTGATTATCTGGTGGTCGGCCGGCCCGTGACCCGGGCAGAAGATCCGATGTCCGTGCTGCGGGACCTGCATGCCGAAGTGACCAATTGACAGCACTCCAGATTGGGGTAATATCGGGTCGCGTCGGCAACGGACGCCGGCAATAATCAATCTGTTTCCATGACAAGGAGGTCATGCCATGACGTATTTTCTGCGTACGATTCTCATGTTGGCCCTGCTCGCGGGTGCCTGCGGTGCTGTATCCGCGGCGCCGGTGAATATCAATCTGGCCGACGCAAATACGATTGCCGGCAATCTGAAAGGCATTGGCTTGAAGAAAGCCGAGGCCATCGTCGCGCACCGTGATGCCAACGGGCCCTTCAAGGCGGCCGACGACCTTACTGTCGTCAAGGGCATCGGGCAGCATACCGTGGATCTGAATCGAGCCGATATCCGTATCGACACCCCTGCGGAGCAGTAACAGAGCGAGACGCCAGGTCCTGGGCCTGATCGGCCCGGGGCCTGGACGTCGCCCGGCGCCGGAGACCGTAACCGGCATTGGTCGCGAGGCCACTTCTGAAACGGTACAATACCGCCTGCGTTTCGATGGAGCAGGCGATGGCCGATTCCCCAGCAGCACGGCCCTCTGACATACATAAGGCTTGGTATCTGATCTACACCAAGCCGCGCCAAGAACGTTATGCCCGCGAGAACCTCGAACGCCAGGGCTACGAAGTCTATTTGCCGCTGATGAAAGATCGGCGCCGGCGCAATGGCCGCTACGTGGAAATCGTCGACGCGCTGTTTCCGCGCTATTTGTTCATTCACCTGGATCAGGATACCGACAACTGGTCGCCCATCCGCTCCACCTTCGGCGTCAGCGGCCTGGTCTATTTCGGATTCAAGCCCGCTCGCGTCGCTTCGGATTTCGTCGACTACCTGCGCTCCCGGGACGACGCCAGCGGTTGCCAGAACCTGCCGGCACCTGAATTCGCCCAAGGGGACCGGGTGCGTATCGTCGATGGCGCAATGACCGGCTACGAAGGCGTTTTTCACGCGCGCACCAGTCGCGACCGGGTGACCATACTGCTGTCGTTTGCCGGTGCGTTCACCCAGGTCGATCTGTCGCTTCATCAGCTCGAACCGCTCGCCTGATTGGTTATTGCACGGTGGTCAATGCAGCTTGCCAAGTCGTTGCTCTAAGTCGCTCATTTCTGTATCGTTCAGCGGATGAACGGAGCCGACAAGGACGACGCGCACACGCTGGAGCTGCTGGGCGCCATCGAGCAGCAGGAGGATGTCACCCAGCGCGACCTCGCTCGGCGCCTCGGTATCGCCTTGGGCCTCGCCAATTCCTATTTGCGACGCTGTATTCAACGGGGTCTGATCAAAGTTCAGCAGGTCCCGCCCAACCGCTACCTCTATTATTTGACGCCCAAAGGCTTTGCCGAGAAGAGTCGGCTGGTGACCCGTTACCTGACGGGCTCGTTCAAGTTCTATCGCGAAGCGGGCAACGCGTGCCGGTCGGCGCTGCTCACGTGTCGGGCCCGCGGATTCGACCGGGTGGGATTGTGCGGGATCTCGGACTTGGCCGAGATTGCGGTGCTGAAGAACATGGAACTTGGGTTGGACATTGTCGGCACGTTGCATCCCGGAGCAGCACGCGAGCGTTTCATGGATCGCCCGGTGTGGGGCGACCCGGAGCTGGCGGCCGGCGTGTGCGATGGCTTCGTCCTGACGGAATTGGAACATCCGGCGGAACGCTATCTAGAGCTGTGCGACGTGGTCGGCGAACCACGCGTGGTGGTGCCTGACGTTCTGCTTCCATACAGCGGCTGACGCGCTCCTTGCTTTGATTACGCAGCGGGCGGCCATGCGCCGCGGCGCGACCGAATGCCGAACGGCCTTGGATTGCGTTGCCTGACACTTCCGATCCTATCGGGAGAAGTTGCATTTCATCACCCATGCGGTGCTCCCGGAGTGCACTGCAGGGCGGTAGCGTGCCTGAAGCCGGTGCTCTTGCGGCCGCAAGCAACGCGCGGGGCCGCAAGGGGCGCGGAAACCGAGCACGATTCATTATGGAAGCTGACGCCGGCACATCGTACGCATGCAATTTTCGCGGCAGTCAAAATAGGGCGGGCTGCGGCCGCCCCATACCAAGCGGACCCTGTCGCCGATCCGGACACTTGCTGCGGGCTTCGCCGGGCCCACTCGCTTTCACCATGCACGCCAACGTATTGCATACCGGTATGGCATCCGAAATCGACCATCAAGATGGCACGGCGCAATTGCGCCGCCGTCTGATCCGCCAAGCCGACGCCTGTGTCGCCTGCGGGATGTGTCTGCCGGTATGTCCGACCTACAACGACACACGCGAGGAGTCGGAGAGCGCAAGGGGCAGAATATCCCTGATCCGGGGTCTGGCCGAAGATCGCCTGACGCCCACGTCTGAGTTGGTGGGTCACTTGGATCGCTGCTTACAATGCCAGGCCTGCGAAGCGATTTGCCCTGCCGGTGTGCGGTACGGCGAGCTGATCGACGGCGCCCAGGAACTGCTGCTGGAATCGACGTCAGCTACGGCTTCCGTCGGCGTCGCGGATCGGATCGCATGGTTTGTCCGCACTCCGAAGCGCCTGCGGCTCTTAGGAGGCTTATTGGCGGCGTATCGTGCCACCGGTCTGCGCTGGCTGGCGCGACACAGCGGATTGATACGTGCGCTCGGACTCCAATCGGCAGAGCGATTCAGTGACGTCGATGCCGGGCGGTTCGGCTGGCGCGCAAGTTACCCGCCGCAGGGAACCGAGCGCGGGCGGCTCGCGCTGTTTACGGGTTGCATCGCCAATCTTGTGGACCGCGACAATTTGAGCGCGACGATCCGCGTATTAACGGCACTCGGCTATCGGGTGGAGGTTCCTCCCACGCAGCGGTGTTGCGGAGCACTGGACCTGCATGCCGGACGCCACGCCGAATTCGCCGCGGCTGCGGCGCGCAACCTGAATGCGTTTTCCGCCCTGGACACCGATACCGTGGTGTATATCGCCAGCGGTTGCGGCGCGGTATTGAGCCAGTATCAGTCGATAGGGAACCGAGAGAAGCGGGTGAATTTCGTGGATGTAAACCGATTCATCCTCGACCATTCCGACGCACAGGCGTTTACACCCTGCGACGCTGGCGAAGGCGATGTGTTTCTGCACATACCATGCAGCATGAAAAATGCGACCCGGGAACAGGATGCGCCGAAGCAGTTGTTGGATCGAATCGGCGTGAACTTCGTCAGTTCCGACAATAGCGCGCAGTGTTGCGGCGCCGCGGGCACCTACAGCATGCGCCACCCGGACCTGGCCGGAAGGTTGGGGCGCGAAGTTTTGCGGCAAGCCGAAGCCAATGGTTGCACAGCCGTCGCAACCTGCAATGTCGGCTGCGCAATGCATCTGCAAGCGATCGCCAAAGAGGACGCAATCGATATGCCCGTAACTCACCCAGTTCGAATGGTCGAACGCCGTCTGGCCCGGCAAAGCGCCGATGACTGAGTTGGATATCGTTCGTACGCGCATGGACGAGCATCTTCGACTGGCAAGCCTCGTGCGGGCCGAATTGGCACAGGTCTGCGCCGACGTGGCCCGCGTAATGAGCCAGCAGGCGCTCGATCGGCGCACGATATTCTGGTGCGGTAACGGTGGCAGCGCCGCGGATGCACAGCACCTCGCCGCGGAACTGGTTGGCCGATTCAATCAGGAGCGCAGAGCGTTGCCGTCCGTCGCGCTGAACACCAACACCTCGACGCTGACCTCGGTGAGTAATGATTACGGTTTCGAGGATGTATTCGCCCGCCAGGTGCAGGGTCTGGTGCGAGAAGGCGACGTATTGGTCGGACTGTCCACGTCGGGCAACAGCGAAAATGTCATTCGGGCGGTGGCGGCAGCCAACGAACAAGGCGCCCTTACCGTCGGCATGCTCGGCCGCGACGGCGGTCGCCTGGCGGCCATGTGCCGGTATACAATCACCGTTCCCGCGAACGACACCGCGCGCATCCAGGAAATGCACATCCTCATCGGACACATATTATGCGATCTGATCGAATCCTCGATCGCAACCTGAATTTTCTAGACTGCCAAAACGAATTTCATAAGAACTAAGGGAAAGCCATGAGAGTAATGATTACAGGTGTCGCCGGCTTCATCGGCTCGACGCTGGCCATGCGGCTGCTGGAGCGGGGCGATCACGTCTACGGTATCGACAACATGAACGATTACTACGACGTGACCCTGAAGGAGGCGAGACTGGCGCGGTTCAAAGACCACGACAACTTTTCCTTCGAGCGGCTTGATATTGCCGACCGTAAGGGCATGGAGCGGTTGTTCGAACGTCATCGCTTCGACGCCGTCATGAATCTCGCAGCCCAGGCCGGCGTGCGCTATTCCATCGAGAATCCGGCATCCTACGTCGACGCCAATCTGGTCGGGTTCGCCAACATTCTCGAAGGCTGCCGTCATTCCAAAGTGGGGCATCTGGTGTTTGCATCCTCCAGCTCAGTCTACGGCGCCAATACCAAACTGCCGTTCTCCGAACACGACAACGTCGATCATCCGGTATCACTGTACGCGGCCACCAAGAAGGCCAACGAACTGATGGCCCACAGCTACGCCCATCTGTACGGGCTTGCCTGCACCGGGCTGCGGTTCTTCACCGTCTACGGTCCCTGGGGCCGCCCGGACATGGCCCTGTTCAAGTTCACCAAGGGCATACTCGAAGGCACGCCCATCCCGGTGTTCAACAAGGGCGAGATGATCCGCGACTTCACCTACATCGACGACATCGTCGAAGGCGTCATCCGCGTCATCGACAACGCCCCGAAGCCCGATCCCAACTGGAGCGGCGAAGACCCCGACCCCGCCACCAGCTACGCGCCGTACCGGGTGTTCAACATCGGCAACAATAACCCCGTGCAACTGATGCGCTACATCGAAGTGCTGGAAGAATGCCTGGGGAAAAAGGCGAACATGGATCTCATGCCGATGCAGCCGGGAGACGTTACCGCGACTTCAGCTGATACCACGGCACTGCACGATGCTGTGGGGTTCAAGCCGGATACGACGATTGAGACGGGGATCGCGAATTTCGTCGAGTGGTACCGAGATTATTATAGCGCGCGATTACGGCGACAAATTCGCGTGCACTCGCAAGCGGCACGGTCGCGGGGTGCATGCTTCGGTTCAGCTGACTGGCATGGCCCTGCATCCGACATGAGCGTACTGGTAACCGGCGGCGACGGGATTTATCGGGCGACGGCTGTGAAGCGCTTTGGAGACCGCGGCAAGCGCGTTCGCGTGACCACTCGTCGTGCACGCCCAGTGCAAGCTGGAGGCGGTGCTGAGTCCCGCGCATCGACGCTCAACACCGAATGGTCCCACGCATTGGCGGGCGTGCAAAGCGTGGTGCATCTCGCGGCGCGGGTGCACGTGATGCGCGATCGATCCGCCGAGCCGTTGCGCGATTTCCGCGAAGTCAATACGGACGGTACCGCGAACCTGGCCGAACAGGCCGCCAGGCAGGCGTGCGCAGTTCGTTTATCTGAGCACCGTCAAGGTCAACGGCGAGTTCACTGCGGGAGCGCCGTTTCGTGAGTCGGAGTTCACCGGCGCCGAGCGATCCTTACGCGGTTTCCAAATGGGAAGCTGAGCAGCGGTTGCACGAGATCGCACAACGGACTGGGCTCGAAGTGGTCATCATTCGGCCGCCGCTGGTGTACGGCCCAGGGGTCAAAGGCAACATATTGCGATTGTTGCGCTGGATCGAACTCGGGATCCCGTTGCCGTTTGCAAATGCCGCAACCGCCGCAGTTTGATCGGTTTGGACAATCTCGTCGATTTCATGCTCGCTGCCTGGAGCAGCCGAAAGCTGCGGGCGAGACCTTTCTGATCGCCGACGGGCACGATGTCTCGACCGCGGAGTTGGTGCAGGGTTTGGCTGCGGGCATGGAGAAAGAAATGCCGCATGTTTCCGGTGCCGAAAGGTCGGTCCGGCACCTGCTGCTGAGGTCGGCAGGCAAGGAGGCGCTGTGGAACCGGCTGTGGGGCGACCTGCAGATCGACCCGTCGAAGGCGCGTGAACTGTTGGACTGGACGCACCGCGCGAGGGACGAAGCAGGATTGAGCAAGTCGGTGCGTGGTACCGTGAGCGGTGCCTTCGGCGGGGCGTGGGCGTAAGTACGTGTTGCCGTCGGATCGGGTGCGTGCACGGTTTCTTTACCGGTGCTGGCGCGTTCGCAGTGTCGTTTGCTCACGATTTATCTGGCGAGCCCCCGCGCCTTGTTGCGCGTTGTCGATCACCCCAATGATCGCTCGCTGCATGATCGGCCGACGCCTAGGACCGGCGGTCTGGCGGTGCTGGTGGGCATCGCGATTGGCGGCAGCTGGCTCGGTATCACGCTCGGCTTGGATCAAAATGCGGATCTGGGTGGCGGCGGGCGCTGTCGCGCTTGCCGCGGTGTCGTTCCTGGATGATCGCGTGGACCTGCCGGCCCTGCTGGTTCCTAATGCATGCCGGTGTTGCGGTACGCTGGTGGCGGTCGGGCTCGTGATCGGGAAGTGGATTTCCCGGCGTGACTTGGAGATGCCCATACCGTTGGCGACTGGTGACCATTCTGTACGTGGTGTGGATGATCAATCTCTATAACTTCATGGACGGCATGGACGGATTTGCGGGCGGAATGACCGTCATCGGCTTCGGCACCCTCGGGCATATTGGGTTGGATGCAGGGCGCAACGCTGTTCGCCGGGACCTGCTGGATCATCGCCGCGAGCGCCCTGGGCTTTCTGGTCTGGAACTTTCCCCCGGCCCGCATTTTCATGGGCGACGCGGGTTCATCGACACTCGGATTCCTGGTCGCCGCCTGCTCGCTCTGGGCGGACCAGCAGCACATCGCCCCATTGTGGGTGAGTATTCTGGTGTTTTCTCCCTTCATCGTGGACGCCACCGTTACGTTGATCCGTCGATTGTTCCGGGGCGAGGCGGTTTGGAAGGCGCATCGCAGTCATTATTATCAGCGCCTGGCGCTGGCAGGCTGGGGTCATCGACGGACCGTGATATGGGAGTACGCGTTGATGGTGGCCTGCGGCACAACCGCTATACTGGTCGTCCGGGTCGACCAAGGCGCGCCATGGGTCTGGGCCGTCCTGGCCGGGTGGGCGCTGCCTATATCTTATTGGCTGTTGTTGCAGACCGCTACGCACCGTTTGGCAAGGAGGATGTCGCATGCCAGGGATCGTGAACGGGCTCGCCCGGCGCAGCGTCATTGCGCGCATGATCTGCTCGTCGTGGTGGTCGCGTGGCTCGGCGCCTATTGGCTGCGTTTCAACCTCGACACTATCCCGCCGCGCTATTTTTCGGAAGCGTTCGAAATTCTGCCGTTCCTGCTGGTGATCCAGGGCGGGGCGTTCTGGTTCTTCGGGCTCTATCGAGGGGTCTGGCGTTTCGCGTCGCTGCCGGATCTGGTGCGCATCGGCAAGGCCATACTGATCGGAACGTTGGCGACGGCTTTGCTGGTGTTTTTCGTCACCCGTCTGCGTGACGTACCTCGTTCCGTGTTTCCGCTTTACATGCTGCTGTTGACGTTTCTGGTCGGCGGCCCGCGGCTGCTGTACCGGTGGTACAAGGATCACCGCTTGCTCATGGGCTCCGGGGAGCGCTTATTGGTCGTCGGCGCCGGCAGCGGCGGCGAGATGCTGGTCAGGGATCTGCTGCGCACCCAATCCGGGCAATACACGCCCGTTGGATTTGTCGACGACGACCGGCGCAAACAGGGCACGGAAATACACGGTTTTCGGGTGTTCGGAGATACGCGCTCGATCCCGAAGATCGTGAGCGAACATGCGATCGACTTGATCGTGATCGCGATTCCGTCTGCGACATCCAAAGCGATGCGCCGGATCGTGCATGCCTGCGAAAAGGCGGGCGTGCCGTTTCGAACATTGCCCGGAACACAGGACATCGCCTCAGGGCGTGCGAGCGTCCAGACCTTGCGGGAAGTATTGATCGACGATCTGCTGGGCCGGGAACCGGTATCCCTGGACTGGAGGGCGATCCGTGCGGGCCTGGAAGGCCGCCGGTGATGGTCACGGGGGGCGGTGGTTCGATCGGCTCGGAACTGTGTCGGCAGATCGCCCGTCTGGAGCCGTCGGAGCTGATCATCTACGAGAACAGCGAATTCAACCTGTACCAGATCGAGCTGGAGCTGCGCTGCGCCTACCCGCAACTCGATCTGGTGATCTGCTGGAGATGTCATCGATGAGGTGGCCGTGCGGCAGACGTTCGAGCGGCATCGTCCGGAAGTCGTGTTCCACGCCGCCGCTTACAAGCACGTGCCCATGCTCGAAGGCATGATCCGCAGTGCCATGCGTAACAACGTCATCGGGACCATGGTAGTGGCGGACGCGGCGGACCGGTCCGGTGTGGCCACGTTCGTGCTGATTTCGACCGACAAAGCAGTCAACCCGACCAACGTCATGGGCGCGACCAAACGCGTCGCGGAAATCTACTGCCAGAATCTGGGCAGCCAATCCGAAACCAAGTTCATCACAGTGCGATTCGGCAACGTGCTGGGTTCGGCGGGGAGCGTGGTGCCGCTGTTTCGCGACCAGATTGCCCGTGGTGGCCCGGTAACGGTCACTCACCCGGAAGTGACACGCTTTTTCATGACCATTCCGGAAGCCTGCCAGTTGATCATGCAGGCGGGGGTGATGGGGCGCGGCGGTGAAATCTTTGTGCTCGACATGGGTGAACCGGTCAAGATCAGCTATCTTGCAGAGCAGATGATCATGCTGGCGGGAAAAATACCCGGCGAAGACATCGAAATCGGGTTCACAGGGCTGCGTCCAGGTGAAAAGCTCTACGAAGAGCTGTTTCACGAAAAGGAAGCTTTGGCCGGGACAGAGCATGAAAAGATACTGCTTTCCGGCGTACGCGAAGTGCCATGGCCGGAACTATGAAGGCGATAGTGCGTTACGCGCTGGGGTCGAGGTGGATACCAAGCTGATGTTGGAGAATTTGCGTCCTTGGTTCCTGAGTTCAAAGCGCCCGGATCTCGCGATACCGGGAACATAATCTCTTTGGAAAAAGCGCGCAGGTGATCGGACGTTGGCATGTTGATATAGGGAGTTAATAGACAGATGGCACAAAAGATTCGCAAAGCAGTTTTTCCCGTGGGCGGTTTGGGCACACGCTTTTTGCCCGCAACCAAGGCGAGCCCTAAGGAGATGCTGCCGATCGTCGACAAGCCGCTGATTCAATACGCGGCCGAGGAGGCGCTGGAAGCCGGTTGTGATCAACTGATTTTCGTCACCGGGCGCGGCAAACGCGCAATCGCGGACCATTTCGACGTGTCTCCGGAACTGGAAATGGAACTGGAATGGGCCGGCAAGAAAAAGATGTTGGAAGAGGTCCGGAACGTACTGCCGGACGAGATTGCGGCCATCTTCGTACGCCAGCCCGCCCGCTGGGGCTCGGTCATGCGGTACAATGCGCACGAAGCGTCTGGGTAACGAACCGTCGCCGTATTGCTCGCCGATGACCTGATCGATGGTCATCCGTCCGGCTGCCTGAAGCAGATGGTCGAAGTATACGAGGAACACCGCTGCAGCGTTATTGCAGTTGAAGAAGTGGATCCATCCGAAACTGAAAAATACGGTATGGTGCGCGGCGAGAATATCGACGATCGTTTAAGCGCGATCAAAGAAATCGTCCAAAAGCCGTCGCCGGACAAAGCCCGTCCAATCTTGCAGTGGTCGGGCGCTATATTCTCACCCCGCGCATATTTGAAATGCTGGAGCATACGCCGCGCGGTTCCGGCGGGGAGATTCAGCTGACTGACGGGATCGCTTCGTTGCTCGAGCAGGAGCAAGTGCTCGCATATCGATACAGTGGCAGACGTTACGACTGCGGCAGCAAGCTCGGTACTTGGAGGCGACCGTCGAGTACGCCATGAAGCACCCGGACCTGGGAGCTCGTTCCGGAATTATTTGCAGAAATATCACATGCATTTCAATTGTTTGAGCATCATCAACCTACGCACAATGATTTATTTCTGATAAATCCAGAAAATCGGCTCTCGTCCTTTCAGGTGTTTGCGATCCTAGTTACCATTGTGACTTGCCATAGGTCGCGCGTACGGGTGCATGTGGATGACCGACGATGCGCGTATCGCGCCCGGGTGAAGCCACAGGCATTGGAAGCTGGATCGCAACATAAAATTGATTACTGTTTTATGCCGATGAGAGTCTGCGCCATTGCAGTAATCGATCGCGCCAAGCGCAACACTCCCAACAGATGCCTTCACATTCACGCAAATGAGAAGCACTTTGTTTCGGAGCTGCACGCCATTCGCAACGTGCTGTTGCAACTGGTGGCCCAGCAATTGATTCTTCGGTACCGTAGAACCGTGTTGGGCTATCTATGGACCCTCATTAATCCCCTTTTAATGATGACCGTGATGGCATTGGATTTTCGGCCTTGTATAGGGTCGATTTTCGTATTTTGCGATTTTTTTGTTCGCGGGAATGATCCCTTGGAATTTCTTCAATTCAGTGGTGACGCAGTCGGGGACGTCCTTCATTAACAATGAAGGATTAATCAAAAAAATTTATCTTCCCAAAGCTATTTTCCCGATGAGCATTGCCTTCGCGCTCATGATCGACAGTGCTCTTTCGTTCTTAGCTCTATTCGCCCTCCTAATCGCTCTCGGGGACCCTTTATCGTGGTCGGTGTTATTTCTTTTGCGGCGTTTTTGTTTTTATTTTCTTCGCGTTGGGCGCCGGGCTAATCATGGCGGTTGCGACGGTTATTTCCGCGACCTGCAGCATGTGATCCTGATCGTCATGCAAGGATTGTTTTTTCTAACGCCGATTCTGTATAATTATGAAGCGCTTACCGGAAAGGGGTTGGATTGTCGCGTTGAACCCAGTCGTGCCGTTTATCGAAATATTTCGTGCCCCTATACGAACTCATATGCCGAGTGGAAACGTGACATTGCAGGCGGTCGCGATTTCGGTAGCTGCAATGGCTATTGGCTTGTCGGTTTTTTTTCGCCAAGAGAAAAAGCTCATTTTTAGATTGTGAGAGAAGATGTCCAGCGTTTTGTAGAGAATCTATCCATTAAGTTCCGCATCTATCATGATCGATCTCCTTCATTAAAGGAATACTTCGCCAATCTTTCAAACGGTAAACAAGCCCCTATTCGGATTTTTGGGCGGTCCGCGATGTTTCGTTTGAATCAAGGAAGGAGAACGAGTCGGTATAGTTGGGCATAACGGTGCGGGTAAAAGCACGTTGCTCAAGGCGCTGTGTCGAGTCTATGAATCGTACGAAGGTAGACTGTCGGTCAACAGACGGATCGCTCCGCTTCTCGAGATTGGTGCGGGCTTCCATCCGGAATTCACAGGCCGGGAAAATATTTATCTCAACGGTGCAATACTAGGACACAGCAAACAACTGAAAGCAATAGAACCGGAAGTCATCGCGTTCGCCGAACTAGAAGAGTTCATTGATACCCCTGTCAAGTACTACTCAACGGGAATGTACATGCGCTTGGCGTTTTCGCTCGCAACGGCCGCCCATCCGGACATATTGGTACTTGATGAAATCTTCGCTGGGGAGATGCGGAGTTTATACCAAGGCAAAAGCAAGAATGCACGACCTCATAGATAAGGCAGACATCATGATCATGGTCTCGCACGATCATGTTTACTGAAATCTTTTTGTAACCGAGTGCTCTGGATGGATCACGGCAAACTGGTTGCCGATGGTGTGCCGGAGGAAATCGTGGATCGGTACCTAAGCGGCACCCCCCGTGGATAGATGTAAGCCCTTGTGGGAATGGGGACCGGGTTGGCGGCCTATTGAAATGGTAGGGGCGCAGAGATGCGAGTGCGATGTCTCGTCGTGACTATTACGATACGCAACGCATGACTAACGCGGGGAACTCTTTTGTCCGGCAATCGGAGCGCGAGCTGCTTCGTAGCGAGGCGCCAGAGGGCGGGGGTGGCTTTGCTCATACGGCGGGGGGCACTCCCAGAGTCGCGCTGTCGCTACCGGCGAGAAGGCCCCCGGGATAACTTGGTCCTGGACTTAGGGGGTCATGGATAGGTCTGATTTACACGCGCTATCTCAAACGCTACTCGATTATAAGGGCAATTGTGATTCGTGTCTGGCGCTTTAGCTACCCGATATACGTGAATTATGTTTCGGTGCGTTTGGGTATCTGTCAAATCAAGCGTTGGCGTAAATTGGTGCCACTCAGGAAATACGCCGCGTGCCGTGGGATATCGCTAACGGAAGTGGCGCCTGCTGAAGAAAATAGACTGTGCTCCAGCAACGGTTTTGCCGCCTCGGGATCGAGCTTGTGCAGGACTATTTCCCGGTCAATACAGATTTCCGACGATGTATGTGGCCACATTGACGGGAGGGGTCGTTTTCGGTGGAACCAACCTCGTGGTTGCGAATGATGATGTGATCTGTCACGATCTGTATGATTTCTGGCGATGACACCAGCGAAGAGCTGCATGGCCGTGCCTTGATCGATCCGAAACGGCAACGTGCCCGCTGGCTTATGTACGATGAGGAACCAGAGCGCATCAACAGCGGCGCAACTTTTCTGGACGCGTGCGCGCAAAATTATGCGCATTGGCTGACAGAGGTTTTGCCGGCGGCGGCAGTGTTTTGCGGAGTCTACGGGCGAAATGACATAGCGGTCATTTGAATGAAGGGCTCCGCGTAAACATTATCAAGTGTCTGTTCCTGGTAACGGGACCGGGAAGAGAGATCATTACTCTGCCTGTTGGGAAGGGGATTCAGCGGAATCGTACATTATTTCGGTGGCTGGCTATGTGCCGTTTGGCCAGCGGAACCGGCGATTGCCAGATCACTCTCATGGACATTTTAGTCAGGCCGCGTGCCCAATGATGCGTGAGCAGGTATCTGCCGGCGTGGATACGTTTCCAACGCGCCAATGGCCAAAGCGAAACTATTTACGGAGAAATGCAAAAATCTGAAAGATTACGAATTCTACGGAATTGCAGGAATTTCTGACGGCGAATGGATACGTCCAATAGAAGTTAAAACGCTGTCTTTCCGTTGAGCAGGTGCAACTGTTTCAAAATGCGACCGAAGTGATTGCTGCTACAGGTTCTGCTTTGGCTAATGCGATTTTCTGTCGTCCGGACCCCCGTATGTGTATTCATGGCTAAGCACGATAATATGATTTATCGATATTGGCTGAATATGCTTGCGCCACTTGGAGTCGACGTATCCTACATTTTAGGCGAGATTGACCAAAATCACGAATTGGGAATACATGGGGACTTTACTGTCGACAAGGAACATATGACCGCGCTCTTAACTGAATGGTCTGTTCGATGAACCTGGTTCACCCATCGGCTCTAGTATCACTAAAGGCTCGTTTAGGTGCCGAAGTTGAAATCGGACCATTTTCAATTGTGCACGACAACGTAGTACTGGGCGACCGATTTCGTGTTGGCGCGCATTGCGAGCTAGGTGTTCCGACCGCGTTAGGTGACGGCTCGCCATTGGTTATAGGCGACGACGCACTTATACGGTCTCATTCAGTGTTTTATATTTCGTCTTCCTTTGGAAGGTTTGGTTACCGGCCACGGGGTCGTTATTCGGGAAAATACAAAGGCGGGTCGCGCGTTTCAGATTGGCACTCGGGGGAGATTCAAGGAGACTGCAGCATCGGATATTATGCCGCTTTCAGTCCAACGTATTTGTTGGCAAGATGACTGTAATTGGGAACTTCGTGTGGGTGTTGCCGAATGTGGTGCTTACCAATGACCCGACACCGCCAACTGAACGTTATGATGGGTTGCACAATCGAAGACTTCGCAAGTTTGGCGGCGGCATGCGTAGTACTCCCCGGAATTACTGTGGGCCGTCACGCGGTCCGTGGCGGCAAAAGCGTGTGTCACGAGGGACGTACCGCCGTATATGGTCGTGCAGGAGTTCCCGCTCGTGTAACTGGAAAGGCGAGTGAGATTCGGCTTCGAGATGGATCCGGACGGCCGGCCTTCCGTCGACCATGCACTTTAGTCGTGGATACCCCAAATCGATTACGCAAGGGTGGACTGACGATGGGGATCTATGAGTCTCGATAAGTGCAGGATTGTTGAATTGCCTCGAATTAACGATCCGCGTGGCAATCTTACCTTCGTGGAAGGAGGGCGCCATATTCCGTTCGAAATCCGTCGAGTTTATTACCTATACGACGTACCCGGTGGCGCTGAGAGGGGCGCGCACGGGCATAAGGCTCTCGAACAGTTAATTATAGCGATGTCCGGTTCGTTCGATATACATCTGGATGATGGTTATGCGAAAAAGACAATTCACATGAACCGAAGTTATTATGGGCTTTATGTTTGTCCGATGATTTGGCCGAAATCGACAACTTTTCATCCGGCGCCGTATGTAGGTGCTGCTTCAGCTACTACGACGTAAATGACTACTACCGAGAGTACCATGAATTCGTAAACGACGCTCGGAGCGGGCCCCAATGATGTCCGTGCCTTTTCTTGACCTTACAGAACTTCATCGCTCTATATGAGGTTCCCTGGACGAGGCATATCACCGGGTCATGGATTCAGGTTGGTTCATCATGGGGCCAGAGTTGGAAGCATTCGAGGCGGAATTTGCGCAGTATTGCGAGGTCAAGCATTGCGTCGGTGTCGGCAACGGGCTCGAAGCGCTTCACTTGCTGATGAAGGCTTATGGCATCGGCGATGGTGATGAGGTCATCGTTCCATGAACACGTTCGTCGCGAACTGGCTCGCATTACTCAGTGTGGCGCGAAGCCGGTGCCGGACGGCCGCGCATGGACACCTATAACATCGATTCAGATCGGATTGGTGAGGCCATTACGTCGCGCACGCGCGCGATTATTCCAGTGCATCTTTACGGGCAAACGGCGGATATGGATCCCATAAATGTTCTGGCCGAAAGACATGGCCTGGTGGTAATTGAAGATGCAGCCCAGGCGCAGGGCGCCCGATATAAAGGCCGTCGCGCCGGCCCTTTCGGTCATTCCGCGGCAACAAGTTTTTATCCAGGAAACAAGGGAGTGTTGGGATGGTGGTGGGTGCTTACAAACGACAAAATCGATCGCAAATCGAGTCAAGCAACTGAGAAATTAGGAACAGGGGTCAAATATCATCAGAACTGTTCGATATAATAGTCGTTTCAATGAGATGCAGGCAGCGTACCTGCGCGTAAAGCTCGCAATCCTCGATCATTGGAACCATGGTCGACGAAACGTCGCAGCGCAATATATGTCACGGCTGGCGCAGCAAGACATCATCTTGCCTTTTGTGCCGGAATTCCGGAGCCCGTTTGGCATCTCTTTGTGGTCCGCAGCGACCGACACGACGGCTTAAAGGAGCAATTGGAGCGACGTGGCATCAGTACCTTAATTCACTATCCGATACCGCCGCATCGGCAGGCGTGTTATCAGATTGCAATCGCAGCTGCTTACCGCCCAGTCGCTGGCGAGCCAAGTACTTAGTTTGCCAATGGCGCCACACGTCAGCGCGACGCAAATTGAATATATCGCCGAAGAAGTCGCTCTATTTTTGCGACACCAGGCGACAAATAATGAGTTCCCGCGTACGCAAATCGCGTTGGGCGCGCCCCGTAGTACTTTGGTGCGTCTATTTCGGAATTTGAGCTGGCTGGGTATTTTCATACGCGATATACAAAATCAACCCGCTTTTTTTGACCATTGACGATCTTCGGTGGGCACTGGGCTCGGCGATCCACAATATTTCCTTCTCGCCGCGAGCGACATGGCGAGTAGCGGGTAAATTAGTGCCGAAAACCGCTGGATATTCAATTTGTGGCCACCGGGGTTCAGCCTCTTAGAGGCATTTGTACTGAAACTCTTTGGCTTTCATGCGCGGATTTTGCTATTTACAGGTATGAGCGCGGCCTCATTCGCGAGGGTTTCGACCGTATTGTCCGGTTATCTGACGGCATTGGTCGGATTTCGGGCGGCGATTTTGATCCCCCTGACAATTTTCGTTTTCCCGCTCGCTCGAGTGTCTTGCTGGAGCCAGGGGGTGTTGCGCTTGGCGAATCCTTCGCAACCGGATTGTTTTTTCGGCGTCTTATACTTATTGAATTCTGTTCGGGAAAATTCGTTGGGAAATGCTGCGCTGGCCGGTACCGCTTTCGCACTTGCAGCGTATTTCCGGTCGCAATTCGAATTATTGCTACTTTCTATGACGGTGATAGGCATTCTTTGGATGGCTTGGCAACTTATCTCGACGAAATTCCGCGCCAAACGTCGGCGGAGCGTCTATGTCGAACGAATGGCAGTCGCCAACGCGTTGATCGTGACGTTACTCACTGGTCATATGTTAACTATGCCGTGGCGTCTATATCACTGGCCTCAGGGTCTCGGAATGTCGTGGGTCCATACATCTGACCTGGTTTTCGAGAATTCGTTGCGATCGACTGAGGCACTGTTAGCGCATGGTGGTGGGTTTCTCGTAGCAGGGGGAAGTAATATCGCATGTCGAGTGGAGCCAAGTGTTTGCGATAAGACCGGGAAAGCACTGTTATGCATGCATTCGTAAATAATATTGGTGCATGGTATGCGTTGAAGGTCCCGCTGATGAAGAGAGTACTGGTTTGCGTCGGTAACAGATTGGGATGTCGCGCAGGACACCTCAATGGACTGACAGTGTTTCCAATGCGGCATTTCTGTTTTTCTTGGCGGGTGCTCCCCTTACTCGTCTTATACGTTCGTATCCGGCTTGGCCAATTCCGCTATGGTTAAACGTAGCGGTGCTCGGGGCATATTTTGTGATCTTTACCCTCGTGCATTTCGAGACTCGTTATTTTTATTTTCTGAAAATGTATGCCACATTTATGTTCATAGTGCAACTCTCTGTTTTTTGCAGTATACGAAAGGAAGGGAATAGGTTTTCGCGATGAGATCGATCCCATTCAACAAGCCATTCACTATCGGTCGAGAGCTAACCCTAATCGCCGATGCAGTTGCAAGGGGCCACATTTCTGGGGACGGTTACTATACCAAAGCCTGTAGCATTTGGTTCAAGGAACGCTCAATTGTGAAAAAGCCCTACTTACGCATTCTTGTACCGGCGCCTTAGAGATCGCGGCGATCCTTTGCGATTTAACGCCAGGAGACGAAGTCATCATGCCGTCGTACACATTCGTCTCGACGGCAAACGCGTTTGTTTCGCGGCGCGACGCCGGTTTTCGTCGACATTCGGCCGGATACACTGAATCTCAACGAATCGCTAATTGAAGCAGCGATTACTCATAAGACGCGGGCAATTGTTCCGGTGCACTACGCAGGAGTTCCGTGCGAGATGGACGTAATCATGGAAATGGCAGCGCGACATGATATGATGGTGATAGAGGACGCGGCCCAAGCGCTTTTGTCGAGCTACAAGGGAGAGCGTTAGGAAGTATTGGAGATCTCGGCTGTCTAAGCTTTCATGAAACGAAAAACATTATAAGCGGAGAAGGAGGTGCGCTTTTAGTAAATAATGCTCGGCTTATTGAGCGCGCCGAAATTGTTCGCGAAAAGGGAACTAACCGCAGCCAATTTTTTCGTGGCGAAATAGATAAATACACATGGGTCGACATAGGTTCGTCCTATTTGCCGAGCGAATTGGTCAGTGCGTATTTGTTTGCGCAGCTCGAGAGGGCTGATGAAATTACAAATAAGCGCTGCCATATCTGCACTGGGTACACCACGGGGTTGAAAGGGCTCGAAGTCGAGGGGTGCGTCCACCTACCAAGGTTCGATTCAGATAGCAATGGGCACATGTTCTATATCGTGCTAGACAGCGTGGAAACCCGTACGCGACTGATTAAGCATCTCGGACGACGAGGGATTCACGCAGTATTTCATTATGTGCCTCTGCATTCTTCTCCAGCAGGGCTGAGGTATGGGCGCGCGGCGAGTGCGATGAATGTAACCAACGACTTGAGTGAGCGGTTGCTGCGTTTACCGCTTCATTACGAGATGGAAGACGAAGATGTTGCGTACGTAATCATCGCAATTTATGAATTCTTTGGCTGCGATGCGCCGGCTTCCGTGCGAGATTTGGCCAAACAGTAAAGTCGAACCGCGGTTGAACGGCGCTTAAATCTGTGCTGCTGCACTGAGATTTATATGTCCGGTGGATCTTTACAACTTGTCGGATGGATCTAGTAAACGGGAAGACCGTTGGGCAATAAATAAGGTCGTGTTTGAGTGTTAAATACCGTGAATTGCACGGCTACGTCTGTAGATTGCTTATGAATCAACATGTCGAAATTTCAGTGATTGTTCCGGTCTACAAGGCGGAGTACAGTCTCAACGAGCTGTCGCGTCGACTTGTCGCAGCTCTCACAGGTATAACCGAAGAATTCGAGATTTTGTTGGTTGAGGACTGCGGTGGCGACCGGTCGTGGGAGATCATTGAGCGCCTTGCGGCTCAAGATTCGCGTATCAAGGGTATACAATTCAGTCGTAATTTTGGTCAGCATTACGGCATAACCGCTGGCTTGGATCATTGCGGCGGCGAATGGGTAGTGGTAATGGACTGCGATTTGCAGGACCGGCCAGAAGAGATTCCGCATCTGTATGCGACAGCGCAACAAGGTTACGACGTGGTACTGGCGAGGAGGGGAGTCCGTCAAGATCCGGCATTGAAGCGCTTCGGGTCATGGCTATTTTATCGTATGTTCAGTTATTTAACTGACATGGATTATGACCATGAAACAGGAAATTTCAGAATCATGTCGCGTAAGGTTGTGAACAGCTTTTGCGAGATGCGGGAGCAGTTGAGATTTTTTCCGGGGCTAGTGCAGTGGTTGGGGTTTCCTACCGCGAGCATCAATGTACAACATTCCGAACGGAACGAAGGAAAATCGTCTTACACTTTTCGAAAGCTGTGGCGCCTGGCTATTGACACGATTATCGCGTATTCGGATAAGCCGTTGCGCCTTGCGGTGCGCTTCGGCTTTTTGATGGCGTTTGTTGCGTTTTGTTTTGGGACGTATATCGTACTCCGTGCCGTGGTCTACGGTTCACCCGTTGCAGGGTGGAGTAGCATGATCGTGTCCCTTTACTTTATTGGCGGAATTACGATCGCAATTTTGGGAATCTTAGGGGTGTATTTGGGAAAAGCCTTTGATGAAACCAAAAAGCGCCCGCTCTATGTCGTCCGAAGAATGACTTCCTGTGAACGAAAAGCTGATTAGTGTCACGCCCTGGGACGAGGCTGTGTTTGGTTTTCGTACGGCTGAAATCAGGCAATATAGCGCTCACGCGTTGCGACAGGCATTGGAGACGCCGGGGCATTACACAATAAAAGTAAATCCCCTGGAATCTAAGGAATTGTTGCATGAGTATGGATTTTATTATTGCGATACGTTGATCGAGCCGTACTGCACGTTAAACAGGCTTAAGAAAATTAGTTGCACTGAGGCGACGGTGTCGAGACAGAATGTGGAATGGTCCGGTGTTTTGGCGATCTGTCATGGTGCATTCGAGCACGGGCGATTCCATCGGGATTTCAACTTGAGGCGTGATCTCGCGGACGATCGTTACGATAAATGGCTGGCGCAGCTGTATGCCAACAAATGTCTATATGGGCTCTTCTGGCGTAACGAGCTTGCCGGTTTTATTGGCTATTCAGAAAATCAGTTAGTACTTCATGCTGTGGCGAAAGAGCAGCGTGGAAAAGGGAGGGCAAAGTATTGGTGGAGTGCAGTGAGCGCCGAATTGCTCGATGCAGGATACAAGGAAGTGGCAAGTTCCATATCCGCGTCAAACGTCGCGGCCCTTAATCTTTACGCTTCATTGGGGTTTTCATTCAAGAGCCCTTTAGATATTTACCATCGGCGCGTGCTATGAGTTACCTGTATGTACTAATGACCGTGCTCTTAACCGTGTACGGACAGCTTGCGATTAAGTGGAAGGCACTGGACGCAGGCGCTCTTCCGGAGACGTTTCCGGAAAAGATTCGATTCTTGTGGCAATTGTTACTTAATCCATGGGTTATCAGTGCGTACGCGGCGGCACTACTTGCGTCACTGTTTTGGGTAGCCGCGATGACTAAATTGCCACTTAGTCACGCATATCCATTCATGAGTCTGGCGTTTGTGCTTGTCATGGTCGCAAGTGGAATGTTCTTTCACGAATCGATTACACCGTTAAAAGTAACAGGGATTGCGCTTATCGTGCTGGGAATCGTCGTGGGTAGTCAGGGATGAACGGCTCTACGGCGCGGATTGCAAGCCAAGAAAGCGCGAATCGCAGTGGGACCGCGAATGCGTATTAAAGGATATCCGCTTGCTCGTTCGTGCTCGGGGACGCGCGCGCCGGAGCTCGTTAAGCCGCCAAATAGAAGCGGGCCACCATCAGCGCCATCGAGATTAACGCGATGATCAAAGGATCCGATTCAAAACTAGTGCTGTTGGCGGGCCCGCCGCGAAGCGGAACCACGTGGCTTAATCGGGAGATTTGCGGGGCAAAGAATTCCTTTGGGTTCCTTCCTGAGTGTACGTTATTGACTCAGCAGATTGAGTTGTACAGCCGGACCCTACACTACTGTGACAAACAACGCTTCAGCGCCTATTTTGCTAACGAGCAAGGTCTTTTAGATTACTACAGGGACAACGTTTTCCGGTTTCTTGATCGGATTGTACGAATTAATGCGAACCCCGGCGCAGATATGTTGGTGTTGAAAGACCCAGAACTTACGCTCTACCTGGATGACATCAAGGGCTTGTTCCCACCGTATAAGCTGCTTGTTCTGATACGCGATCCTCGCGATGTTCTTGCATCGATGAAGAGGGTCAATGCGCGTAAGCAGCAAGAGGCATGGAACGTACAGAATGCGGCAACCCATGTATTCTCCTATTATTACCGTATCGATATGTACCAACCGTCCGCGGAGCAGAACACGATGATGGTGCGTTACGAGGACCTTGTCGAAGAAGGATTGGAGTCGGTGTACGCCTTTTTGCAGCTGCCACATACGCGGAACACCGAAAGTGAAAGCCGAATGCGCGAATTAGGTGAGAAGTTGGATGTTGCAGACCCGTTCTTTTCCGAGCTGTACCTACAGCCGACAACGCAGGATAGGGTGGGTAGTTATAAGAAAACCTTGTCAGATGAAGAGATAGAACATATTGAGATGGTGTATGCGGGTGTGCTTCAGCGTTGGCGCTATTGATATGCAGCATGGATCGTGATCGTCATTTTGGAACGATAATGTTGCGTGCTAGGACGTCGTTCGTGGCATTGGAAGTGCTCGGGGGCGCGATGCTTTGCGCGGTCAGAGCGATTAGATGAATACGTACAACTACAAGTCCATGTTTTCGTTTGTGGACGACGTCCGGAGCAAAATTCAAGAAGGGCAGTTGGATTTGGCGCTACGCATGATTCACGACGTCGTAGAGCGCATCATTACCGAGCCACTCTGCACCTCACAAGTATATGGATCACAAGGCCTAGACCAGCTTTGTCAGGAAATCGGTAGTCGCAGTCTATCGGAGCACGCGGGTTCGTTTTGCAGAGACGAACGCCAAGATCCCCAAAGTGTGTTTGCCTATGTGGTGACAAAGCTTCAGAAATCCGGTGGCCATACGCATGTCATTAGGGATTTCATCAAAGCGCGGCCGCATGCTAGGCATGTGGTGCTGTCTACCGAATTGGCGGGAGCATCCGATAAATCATATGTGATGCATGAATTGGGCATGGTCGCCAGAGTTTCTTTTGAGGCGCCTGTACGGGGCGGCTTCGTGGCCAGATTGTCATGGCTGCAAAGGCGATTAGTCGAAATTGGGCCTGATCGAACGTATCTATTCAATCATCATCAGGATAGCGTTGCGGCTGCGGCGATACAGCCCGAGATGGGCTTGAATGCCAGTTTCTATCACCATGGCGACCATCATCTTTGTTTAGGTGTTTATCTCTCGCATCTCGAGCACATTGATCCACATACAACTGGCTATCACCACTGTCGAGATACCCTTGGGATCGATAACTGTTACGTGCCACTCACAGTAAACGATTCGGGAGATAGGCCAGATTCGATAGGATTTATGAAGAATGGTAATTTGACGACATGCACGGCCGCGAGGTCGAACAAGATAGAGATTCCCTATTTTATCAGTTATCTCGACGTGATTCCCAAGCTGCTTAATGCAACTGGAGGAACGCATGTGCATATCGGGCGGTTGACGCCTTCGGCCTTGCACCGAATCCGGCGCGGCCTCAAATTGCTAGGTATCAATAAAGACCGCTTTATCTACTGTCGATGGACGCCGAGTGTGTGGAAGGCTTTGCATAAGTACGGCGTCGATCTCTATGTCGCGTCGTTTCCATACGGAGGAATCCTCACTATGATAGAAGCGATGGGGGCGGGCGTTCCGGTCGCGTTACATCA
The DNA here is from genome assembly GCA_963849825.1 of uncultured Gammaproteobacteria bacterium. Classification (GTDB taxonomy): domain Bacteria; phylum Pseudomonadota; class Gammaproteobacteria; order JASBUN01; family JASBUN01; genus CAVXJN01. The sequence continues at coordinate 29,522 of CAWKIK010000004.1, forward strand.
CCACATGTATTCGCGCGTGCTGAGCGGCGTGGATATCGGTCATCCTGCTGCATTCGGCTGGCGATATCCCGAAGAACTCGTGGCGTATTGCGTTGGCCGGACGCCGGATAAGCTTGCGCAAGACGGGCGAGATGCGCGTGCCCACTATGAGAGGTTCCACCGCAGCGAGATTCTCGAGGAGCGTCTCAATGGGCGGGAGGTTGAAGGCGGTCGCCCGCCGGCACTAAAGAGTGGTTTCTCGCCGGAACCGAGCGAATGGGTGGTCTGGGCAGAGAAGCAGCTGTCTTGTCGACGCGTCGTCCGAAGAGCTGCGTATCGATTGTTTCGGAACATTCGACGTAAATGGCTTTGAGCGTGTGCCGACATTATGTGAGTTGGCTTGAGCACCGGCCGCATGTGTAAAGCGTTAGAGTTACTGTTCGATTCGCTCACCGCGTCTCGGTCGGTCGGAGGTATCTCTCATGCGTGAAGCGCACCGCGGAATCATGGCGTGCGATCCAATTGTCGAACTAATTTGCGAGGAAGCTCAATCGCGCGCTCGATCGCAGCGTAACAGCGATTGTCCGTGCGTCTAGTGGGGCGCATCATTATTTCGATTGTCAGCCACGGACACAGCGCACTGCTGCCGGGGTTGATGGATGATCTGGCGACATGTCCGGAAATAGCGAGTGTTATCGTCACACGCAATATTCCAGATCCGAATTGCGTGGAAGCACGGCGTGGATACCTTTCGGTTATCGAAAACCCCCGCCCCCAGGGATTCGCAGCAAACCATAACGCCGCCTTTCGACATGTGCGCACCCCGTACTTCGCCGTCCTCAATCCAGATGTTCGCCTGAACGGCAACCCTTTCCCGACGCTTCTCTCCTGCATGGAGGACGATCGGGTAGCGCTCTGCGCGCCAGCAGTGACGAATCCTGACGGCGCCCTCGAAGACAGTGCGCGGCGCTTTCCTTCACCGTTTGATATTGCGCGCAAGGCCATCGGCCGTTACGACGGGCGGGTCTCGTATGGGTTAGGCGATCCGCCCCGTGCTGTGCCTTGGGTGGCAGGCATGTTCATGCTGATGCGCAGCGCAAACTTCGCTGCCATCGGAGGGTTCGACGAGAACTTCTTTCTCTATTACGAGGATGTGGATCTGTGTGCGCGACTGTGGAGTGCGGGACAAAAGGTCATGTTATGTCCCGAAGTGCATATCGTTCATGACGCGCGTCGTGCCAGTCGTCATAATCTGCGGCATATGCGTTGGCATGCAGCCAGTATGGCGCGTTACTTTCGTAAACACGGGAAGGGACCTGACACATCGCGGGAATGAGGCTAAGCAAGCAAATGAGAGCTCTGCTTTTGCAGGTGTGCTCGAGGTCGAATAGTAGGGGAACATGCCTAAGCGTGGATGGATGAATTGGCTCCCCGGGACGGGCTCGAACCGCCGACCCGGTGATTAACAGTCACCTGCTCTACCAACTGAGCTACCGGGGAACATCGCTGAATGCGAGCGCAAATGGTACCGGCGCGGGCAGGGTTGGTCAAGGCTCCGGGCTAAGGCGGGCATCGCGCTGCTTTGGCGGGCGGGGCGGGTTTGATGGTCCGCGGACGGCCGGTATTGGAGAGGCTTACGGCAAGGGAATGGTTGGGGCCGCGTGGATCGCAAAACGTAAACGTGGTATTGGAGCCGGCGCTGGAACCCGGATTCAGGCGGGTGCCGGTGCTGCGAAAAATGATTCGGGTGCGTGCCGCACTGGTGATGATCGCGCCGCCTTGCGTGGCCTGCGCATACCCGCAATAAATCGTCGGCCGTATCACGCACTCCATTGGCGTTTCGATCCAGAAACGCGATCCAACCCCGATCCCAATGCATGCTGCGCCAGCAGTGTTGGCCGTCCGTGCTGGGGCAGAGCACCACATTTTTACCCGAATACACGCTCGTGGCGCGCGCGAATCCCAAACCGCCGACAATGGCGTTGGCGCGGCTGGTGGTGCGGGTATCGTTAATCACATTCTCGAACATCGGAACTACGCCGGTCAGCAATATAGCCGCGACGGCCAGCGTGACCATGAGTTCGATCAAGGTGAAGCCGTGAATGCCGGATGCGAACGGAAACCGGCTAGGTGCGACACAGTGCATCCATGGCTCAGGCGCTCCTTGGTAGTCGAGAGGCACCAGGAAGGTTCTGCGATGGAGGCGCAACGGAAGCGCACCCCGAATGCCGGGGCATCCGGGGTGCGCGGGAGTGAGTGGCCTTCCATTGCCAGCGTTCATCCCTGGTGCCCTGAAGAACAGGGCAGGGCTAGATTAACCCGTGGACGGGAGAATCGCTGTAGGAAATTACCGACAGAATTTGTAGGAAATGGCTGATTTTAACCAAGCGCATTCGCCAGGCGTTTCGCGGCTTCGCGCAGGTTGTCCAGGCTGGTCGCAAACGACAACCGCAGATAGCCGGGTGCGCCGAACGCGGAACCCGGCACCAGCGCTACGCCCGCTTCGCTCAGCAGGTATTCGGCCAGTGCGACGTCGTCGCTGACATGGGGCAGGCGGTCGATGACACCCTGCATGTTGGGAAAGCAATAGAAGGTACCGTCTGCGCGCTCGCAGCGGATGCCATCGATGTCGTTCAAGGCGCCGACGATGAAATCGTGGCGTTCTTTGAACGCTGCAAGCATCGGCTTGATGCAGGCTTGATCGCCCTCCAGCGCCGCTTGCGCCGCGACCTGGGAGATGGAGGTCGGGCTCGACGTGCTTTGGGATTGGATTTTTTTCATCGCGCGGATGAGATCGGCAGGACCTGCCGCGTAGCCGATACGCCAGCCGGTCATCGCATATGCTTTGGACACGCCGTTCAAAACGATGGTGCGATCCTTCAGGTCCGGGCATGCATTGACAATGTTGCAGAACGGCTCGTCCGCCCAGAGTATGTGCTCGTACATGTCGTCGGTGGCGATGAGCACGTCGGGGTGGCGGCGCAGCACATCGCCGAGCGCTTCCAGCTCGTGCCGGCCGTAGGCGCTGCCGGTGGGGTTCGAGGGGCTGTTCAGCACAAGCAGCCGGGTATTCGTGGTGATGGCTTCGTCGAGTTGTTCCGGGGTGATCCGGAAATGTTGTTCGGCACCGGCGAGTACTGCGACCGGAATCGCATCGGCCAGCAGTGCGATGTCCGGATAGGAAACCCAATACGGCGCCGGGATTATCACTTCGTCGCCGGTATCCAACAGTGCTTGGCAGAGGTTGAAAAAGCTCTGTTTGCCACCACATGACACCAGGATCTGGTCCATCTGATACTCGAGTCCGTTCTCCCGGGCGAATTTGCTCACGATCGCCCGCTTCAGCTCGGCGGTGCCGTCAACCGCGGTATACTTGGTGAACCCCGCATCGATAGCCTGCTTGGCCGCTTCTTTGATATGCACGGGCGTGTCGAAATCCGGTTCGCCGGCGCCCAGGCTGACGATGTCGTGGCCGTTGGCACGCAGTTCTGCGGCCCGCGCGCTTACGGACAGCGTGGGGGACGGTTTGATTCGTTGGACGCGGTTGGAAAGTCGAATTTTCAAGGCCTGGAGTTCCTGCCGGTTTGGTGGGCGCGAACCGCAATAATACTGGAAAGCCGACCCGTATATAAATCCCTAAATTTCTATGAGCAAAGTATTCAAACTGCAGTCGGGCTATGAGCCGGCCGGCGATCAGCCCGCAGCCATTCGCGGTCTTCTGGAAGGGCTGGAGGACGGCCTCATGCATCAGACCTTGCTCGGGGTGACCGGTTCCGGCAAGACCTTTTCCGTGGCCAATGTCATCGAAGCGGTGCAGCGTCCGACCCTGGTCCTGGCGCCCAACAAGACCTTGGCGGCGCAATTGTACGGTGAGATGAAGGAATTCTTCCCGGACAATGCCGTGGAATATTTCGTTTCCTATTACGACTACTACCAGCCAGAAGCGTACGTGCCCTCGTCCGATACCTTCATCGAGAAGGATGCGTCCATCAACGAGCACATCGAGCAGATGCGCCTGTCGGCGACCAAGGCCCTGCTGGAGCGAGAAGACGCCATCATCGTCGCCACCGTTTCGGCGATATATGGCTTGGGCGACCCGCGGGCGTACCTGAGCATGGTGTTGCATCTGGTACGGGGCGATCAGGTGGATCAGCGCGGTATCCTGCGCCGGCTGGCGGAACTTCAATATACCCGCAACGACACGGAACTGCAGCGCGGCACCTATCGGGTCCGGGGCGACGTGATCGATATATTTCCTGCCGATTCCGACTACGAAGCCGTGCGCGTGGAGTTGTTCGACGACGAAATCGAGAACCTTGCTTATTTCGATCCGCTCACGGGCGAGATTCTGAGTCGTATGCCGCGCGCCACCATCTTCCCGAAGACCCATTACGTCACGCCGCGGCAGACCATCATCGATGCCATCGACCACATCAAAGTCGAATTACGCGAGCGTCTGGAGCAACTGCATTCAGTCAACAAGCTGGTCGAAGCGCAGCGGCTGGAACAGCGCACCCAATTCGATATCGAAATGATGATGGAGTTGGGCTATTGCTCGGGCATTGAAAACTATTCCCGTTATTTGTCCGGACGCGGGGCGGGGGAACCACCGCCGACTTTGTTCGACTACCTGCCGGCGGGCGCGCTGCTGATCGTCGATGAAAGCCACGTGACGATTCCGCAACTCGGCGGTATGTATCGCGGCGACCGTTCTCGCAAGGAAACGCTGGTCGAATATGGCTTTCGCCTGCCGTCGGCGCTGGACAACCGTCCATTGCGGTTCGATGAATTCGAGCGCTTGGCACCGCAAACGATTTATGTCTCCGCGACGCCCGGGCCCTACGAGCGCGAGCACTCCGATCAGGTGGTGGAACAGGTGGTCCGGCCTACCGGGTTGGTGGATCCCGACGTGGAAATCCGGCCCGCCATCAGTCAGGTGGACGACCTGCTGTCCGAAGTGCGTTTGCGGGTCGAAGTCAATGAGCGCGTGTTGGTGACTACGCTCACCAAGCGCATGGCCGAGGACCTCACCGAATATTTGGCCGAGCACGGAACGCGGGTGCGGTATCTGCATTCCGATATCGACACGGTTGAGCGGGTGGAGATCATTCGCGATCTGCGCCTGGGCGAGTTCGATGTGCTGGTGGGCATCAACCTGTTGCGCGAAGGACTGGATATGCCCGAGGTGTCCCTGGTGGCGATTCTGGATGCCGACAAGGAAGGTTTTTTGCGTTCGGAAGGTTCGCTGATCCAGACCATCGGTCGCGCAGCGCGCAATGTCCACGGTAAGGCGATTCTGTATGCGGACAAAATCACCGGGTCAATGCGTCGGGCTTTGGATGAAACCGACCGCCGCCGACAGAAGCAGATCGCCTACAACCAGCAGCACGGCATCACGCCCAAGGGCGTCCAGAAGCGCATTGCCGATATCATGGAAGGCGCCTACGCAGGGGTGCCGGGATCGCCGCGCAAATTCGCCAAGGTGGCGGAAGACGTAATCGAGTACGGGAACCTCCCGCCGGACAAGCTCAACCAGAAGCTCAAGCAGTTGGAACAGCAGATGTATGAACATGCCCGCAATCTGGAGTTCGAGCAGGCAGCCCGAGTGCGCGACCAGATCCGCCATATCCGGGAAGCCAATCTCGGCATCATCGAACTCGAGGATGCCGCCACGCGGTAGGGCTGTGCCCGTGCGTCCGCGTGTTCCCCCAGGCCCGCACACCGTAGGTTGGTTCAAGTCGGCCACGTTGGGTCCGGATCGCCGATCCTTGACCCAACCTACGCGGGTCCGCGCGTCCGCTCCGGCGGGTAGGTTGGGTCAAGGCCCAGAGGGCCGGACCCAACACGAAGAACCCCAAATAACGTGCAAGCATGTGTCGTTTCGCGCCGTCGGCCACGTTGGGTCCGGATCGCCGATCCTTGACCCAACCTACGCCGGTCCGCGTGTTCGTTCCGGCGGGTAGGTTGGGTCAAGGCCCAGAGGGCCGGACCCAACACGAAGAACCCCAAATAACGTGCAAGCGTGTGCCATGTCGCGCGGTCTGCCACGTTGGGTCCGGATCACCGATCCTTGACCCAACCTACGCCGGTCCGCGTGTTCGTTCCGGCGGGTAGGTTGGGTCAAGGCCCAGAGGGCCGGACCCAACACGAAGAACCCCAAATAACGTGCAAGCGTGTGCCATGTCGCGCGGTCGGCCACGTTGGGTCCGGATCACCGATCCTTGACCCAACCTACGCCGGTCCGCGTGTTCGTTCCGGCGGGTAGGTTGGGTCAAGGCCCAGAGGGCCGGACCCAACACGAAGAACCCCAAATAACGTGCAAGCATGTGCCGTTTCGCGCCGTCGGCCACGTTGGGTCCGGATCGCCGATCCTTGACCCAACCTACGCCGGTCCGCGTGTTCGTTCCGGCGGGTAGGTTGGGTCAAGGCCCAGAGGGCCGGACCCAACACGAAGAACCCCAAATAACGTGCAAGCGTGTGCCGTTTCGCGCGGTCGGCCACGTTGGGTCCGGATCGCCGATCCTTGACCCAACCTACGCCGGTCCGCGCGTTCGCTCCGGCGGGTAGGTTGGGTCAAGGCCCAGAGGGCCGGACCCAACGTCACTTCCCGCATTCCCGATTAAGCGCAGCAAATCGGGTCCCCGGCCGGGCACGTCCCACGACGCGTTCTGGCCCCGTCGATGCTTGTCTAAACAGGACGAACCCGGTATCGTATGCCCTCTTTAGGCGCGTAGCTCAGCTGGTTAGAGCACCACCTTGACATGGTGGGGGTCGTTGGTTCGAGTCCAATCGCGCCTACCAATTTTGCAATGATTCGACCCTGTGGCGGCCCTTGGTAGCGGCCGCCACGGTGTATCGAGACGGCTCCTCGTAGCGGCCGTTTTGTAAATCCAAGCGGCCCCTCGTAGCGGTCGCCACTGAAAGCAAAGGGTGACAACATGCCTCGCATTACACTGCCTGACGGCAGCCGCCGTGAATTTCCTCATTCCGTAACCGTCGCCGAAGTGGCCGCCGATATCGGCGCCGGACTCGCCAAGTCTGCGCTGGCCGGCAAGGTCGACGGTCGGCTGGTCGATACCTCTTTTTGTATCGATCACGACGCGCAAGTGGCGATCGTCACCGAGCGCGACCCGGAAGGTGTGGACGTAATCCGCCACTCCACGGCTCATCTCCTGGCGCAAGCTGTCAAACAACTCTATCCGGAAGCGCAGGTCACCATCGGTCCGGTGATCGACAATGGCTTCTACTACGACTTCGCCTACGAGAAAGGTTTCTCGCCCGAAGATCTGGAGAAGATCGAACAGCGCATGGAAGAACTGGCTAAGCGCGACGAAAAGGTCGAGCGCACGGTCATGCCGCGCGACGAGGCGGTGAAATTCTTCCGTGATATGGGTGAAGAGTACAAGGCCGAAATCATCGAAGACATTCCCAAGGACCAGGAAATCTCGCTGTATCGCCAAGGCGATTTCATCGACCTCTGCCGCGGTCCGCACGTACCCAGTACCGGCAAGCTCAAAGCTTTCAAATTGATGAAGCTGGCCGGCGCTTATTGGCGCGGTGACTCCAACAACGAGATGCTGCAGCGTATTTACGGGACTGCGTGGGGCGACAAGAAAGCGCTGAAGGGATATCTGCATCGCCTGGAAGAAGCCGAGAAGCGCGACCATCGCCGCATCGGCAAGGCGATGGATCTGTTTCATACCCAGGAAGAAGCGCCGGGCATGGTGTTCTGGCATGACGCCGGCTGGCAGATCTATCTGGCGATCCAATCCTATATCCGCGATCGTCTGCGCAAAGCCGACTACCAGGAAGTGCATACGCCCAATCTCGCCGACCGCGCCCTGTGGGAAAAATCCGGTCACTGGGAAAAATTCCGCGATGACATGTTCACCACGGAGTCGGAAAAGCGCACGTTTGCCATTAAGCCGATGAACTGTCCTTGCCACGTGCAGATCTTCAACATGGGCCTGAAAAGTTACCGCGACCTGCCGCTGCGGATGGCGGAATTCGGCTCCTGCCATCGCAACGAACCGTCGGGTACGCTGCATGGCCTGATGCGGGTGCGGGGATTTACCCAGGACGATGCCCATATTTTCTGCACGGAAGAGCAGATTCAGTCCGAGGTGTCGGATTTCATCGATCTGCTGTTCAGTGTCTACCGCGACTTTGGCTTCAACGATGTGATCGTCAAGCTATCCACCCGGCCGCCGCAACGAGTCGGATCCGACGAGATCTGGGACAAAGCCGAACACGCCCTGGAGACCGCGTTGAACGCCAAGGGTCTGGAGTGGGATCTGCAGCCGGGCGAGGGTGCGTTCTATGGTCCCAAGATCGAATTCTCCCTCCGGGACTGCCTGGAACGGGTGTGGCAATGCGGCACCATCCAGGTCGATTTTTCCATGCCGGGCCGGTTGGGCGCCGAGTATGTAGCCGAAGATGGGGACCGCCACACGCCGGTCATGCTGCACCGGGCCATTCTCGGCTCCATGGAACGATTTATTGGTATCCTGATCGAGCACCATGCTGGTGCGTTCCCGACCTGGCTGGCGCCGACCCAGGTGGTCGTCGCCAATATCACCGACCGTCAGGCCGATTATGTACGGCAAGTGGAAGAATTTTTGAAAAATAAGGGCGTTAGGGTCCGGTCGGACTTGAGAAACGAGAAGATCGGCTTTAAAATTCGCGAACATACAATCCAGCGGGTGCCCTATCTGCTGGTGGTGGGTGACCGGGAAGTTGAATCCGGTTCTGTGGCCGTGCGCACGCGCGCGGGAGAAGATTTGGGCTCTATGTCGCTTGCAGACTTCGGCGACCATCTCTCCCGTGAAATCGCGAGCCGCGGTTTAACTATTTCGGAGGATTGAAATATCGCTGCTCCAAAGAGCACCAAAACACGGCTGAACGATCAAATCACCGAGCGCGAAGTGCGCCTGATCGATGCCGAGGGTGAACAAGCCGGCGTAGTGTCCATTGAAGAGGCACTGCGCATGGCGGAAGAAGCTGAGCTCGATCTTGTGGAGGTTGCACCAAACGCAGAACCTCCCGTTTGCCGCATCATGGATTACGGCAAATACAAGTTCGAGCAGAGCAAGAAGCTGCAGGCTGCACGTAAGAAGCAGAAGCAGATTCAAGTCAAGGAGATCAAGTTTCGTCCCGGGACGGACGAAGGAGATTACCGGGTAAAACTTCGCAACCTGGTACGTTTCCTCTCAGAAGGTGATAAAGCGAAGGTAACACTGCGCTTTCGCGGACGCGAAATGGCGCACCAGGAGCTGGGCCGCGAGTTGCTGCAACGGGTCGAAAAGGACCTCGAGGAGTACGCGACGGTCGAGCAGTTTCCCAAGATGGAAGGCCGTCAAATGGTGATGGTGCTGTCTCCGAAAAAGACCAAGTGACCACGCGGTCGGGAACGCCTGGACTCGAAACCTCAAATGCGGAGTTTTTAGCAATGCCGAAAATGAAGAGTAATCGTGGCGCGGCCAAGCGCTTTCGTGCAACCGCCTCGGGTGGTTTCAAGCGCGGCCAGTCGCACCATCGTCATATCCTGACCAAGAAGGACAGCAAGCGTAAACGCCAGTTGCGTTCGGGCCAGATGGTCCACGACGCCGACACGGCTGCCGTACGTCGCATGCTGCCTTTCAGTTAAGGGAGGGATAAGACATGTCGCGAGTAAAGAGAGGCGTAACAGCCCACGCCAAGCACAAGAAGGTTTTGGATAAGGCCAAAGGCTATTACGGCGCCCGGCGCAAAGCGTTCCGGGTTGCCAAGCAGGCTGTCACCAAGGCCGGCCAATATGCGTACCGGGACCGCCGTCAACGCAAGCGCCAATTCCGCGCCCTTTGGATCGTGCGGATCAATGCCGCTGCACGTGAAAACGGTTTGTCCTACAGCCGTCTGGTCGACGGCTTGCGCAAAGCGAACGTGGAAGTCGACCGCAAGGTATTGGCCGATATCGCGGTGTTCGACAAGGTGGCGTTTGCGGCGTTGGCTGAGCAGGCCAAGGCCAGCCTTTCCGCTTGAGCTGAGAGCACTGCGTACCGCGTACGCGCAAAAGCATTAAAACGGCAAAAGGGGAGGGCGAAGAAGCCTTCCCCTTTTTGTTTTGACACCGTTGTGTCAAGCATGCGGTTACGCAACGGGCTCGACGTCCGGAATTCTAATTCTAAACGGGAATACCACGTGCACGACCTCAGTCAGATAGTGGCGCAAGCCGAACAGGCCATCGGTGAGGCCGACAACCTCAGCGCCTTGGATCAGATGCGCGTCGAATATCTGGGCAAGAAAGGCCAGGTGACCGAGCAGCTCAAGCAGTTGGGCAAGCTGCCTGCCGATCAGCGACGGGACGCAGGTCAAGCCGTGAACGAGGCCAAGCAGCGTTTGCAAGCACTGATCGAAACCCGGCAACAGCAACTCCGACAAGCGGAAATGGCCGCTCGTCTGGCGCAGGAGTCGATCGACGTGACACTCCCGGGCCGGGGCGGTTCGCCGGGCGGTTTGCATCCGGTAACCCGCACGTTGCAACGGATCGAAAAGCTGTTTCAAGGGCTGGGCTTTCAGTTGGCGGAAGGGCCTGAAATCGAGGACGATCACCATAACTTCGAAGCGTTGAATATTCCTGCCGAACACCCTGCTCGCGCGATGCACGACACGTTCTATGTCGATGCGCACCGGCTGCTGCGCACCCATACTTCGCCGGTACAGATCCGGGTGATGGAACAGCAGCCGCCACCGCTACGCATCATAGCGCCGGGGCGGGTTTATCGCTGCGACTCCGATGTCACCCACACGCCCATGTTCCACCAGGTGGAAGGGTTTCTGGTCGACAAGCAGGTGAGTTTTGCCGATTTGAAAGGCACGTTGGATGAGTTCCTGAAGCAGTTTTTCGAAAAGGACCTCGCGGTACGATTCCGTCCATCGTATTTCCCGTTTACCGAGCCGTCCGCCGAAGTGGATGTGGAATGTGTGCATTGCGGCGGCCGAGGCTGCCGGGTATGCGGCCACACCGGATGGCTCGAAGTACTGGGCTGTGGCATGGTCCACCCGAAAGTATTCGAGCATGTGGGCATCGATGCCGAGACCTACACCGGATACGCATTCGGCATGGGGGTGGAGCGCTTGGCGATGCTTCGCTACGGCGTCGATGATCTGCGATTGTTTTTCGAAAACGATCTGCGGTTCCTGCGGCAATTTCAATGAGCGCGCTGGCGTACCGGGTTCGCCAACAGACTAATCAAAGTGTCTGAAAGGATTTTCCTTCGATGAAGTTCAGTGAACGCTGGTTGCGCGAATGGGTGGATCCACCGATTTCGACCGACGAATTGGCGCAGAAGCTCACCATGGCCGGTCTGGAAGTGGACTCCGTTGAGCCTGCTGCTGCCGCGTTCGAAGGCGTGGTTGTGGGTCGCGTAATCGAGGTTGCATCGCATCCGGACGCGGACAAATTGCGCGTCTGCGCAGTCGACATCGGTACTGGCGAACCGCTGAGCATTGTCTGCGGCGCAGCGAATGTACATGAAGGAATGCGTGCGCCGACCGCAATCGTGGGGGCACATCTGCCCGGCGGAAAGAAGATCAAGGCTGCCAAACTGCGCGGCGTCGCAAGCGCGGGCATGCTTTGTTCGGCCAAGGAGCTCGGTCTGGCGGAGACGGCCGAAGGGTTGTTGGAACTGCCTGGCGACGCGCCGGTCGGAACCGATCTGCGGACCTATCTCGCGTTGGACGATGCGGTGATTGACGTGGATCTTACCCCCAATCGCGCCGACTGCCTCGGCATTTCCGGCATTGCCCGAGAACTTGGCGCGCTCACCCGCGTTACGGTCAACGGGCCGGAGGTGGCGCCGATCGCCGCGCAAATTTCCGACCGCTTCCCGATTGAAATCGATGCGCCCGATGCTTGCCCGCGCTATCTGGGCCGGGTCATCCGCGGTCTGAACGCCAACGCTGAAACACCGATCTGGATGCGGGAACGCCTGCGCCGCAGCGGGATTCGCAGCCTGGGTCCACTGGTGGATGTCACAAACTACGTAATGCTGGAGTTGGGCCAGCCGATGCATGCCTTCGACCTGCGCCGTTTGCGGGACGGGGTCCGGGTGCGCTACGCCCGCAATGGCGAAACGCTGCGCTTGCTGGACGGCCGCGAAATCGCCTTGGACGCGGATACGTTGGTGATCGCCGATGCGCAACAGCCGGTGGCACTGGCGGGCATCATGGGCGGTGAGCAAAGTGGCGTCGACGATGATACCCAGGATGTATTCCTCGAATGCGCTTACTTCACGCCGCAGGTCATCGCCGGCCGGGCGCGCCGTTACGGGTTGCAGACCGATTCGTCGCACCGCTTCGAGCGGGGCGTCGATCCCGAGCTTCAGTCTCGTGCTACGGAGCGCGCTACGGGATTGTTGCTGGCGATCGCCGGCGGCAAAAACGGACCGATCAGCGAAGCAGTTTTCCCGGATTCATTATCCCGCTGTGACGGGATCACGCTACGTCGCCGGCGCATCGCTGAATTGCTGGGCATGGAGATCCCGGACACTGAGGTCGCTGAGATTCTCGGTCGCCTGGGTATGGACGTGAGTTCGACGGAAGAGGGCTGGCGCGTAGTCGCGCCGAGCTTCCGTTTCGACATCGCCCGCGAAGTCGACTTGATCGAGGAGGTTGGGCGAGTTTTTGGATATGACCGATTGCCGAGCCGCCGTCCGTACGCCCAAATCCAGATGGCGCCGGCCTCCGAAGCGCGCTTGACCGCCGATCGGTTGCGGCTCGCGCTGGTGGACCGAGGCTACCAGGAGGTCATTACCTATAGCTTCATCGACCCGATGGACCAGGCCATGTTTGATCCGGACCAGCGCCCGGTGGCGCTGGCGAACCCGCTGTCGTCGGATTTGGGGGTTATGCGGACCCAACTCTGGCCTGGCCTGGCACGCGCCGTAGTCCATAATCTCAACCGCCAGCAGGAACGCGTTCGCATCTTCGAGTATGGGCTTAGCTTTATATTGCAAGCTGAGGATTTAATGCAAAAAAACAAGTTGGCTGCCGCCTGGTCAGGGAGCCGGGTTCCGGAACAATGGGGAATTCCCGCAGCCGCGGCGGATTTTTTTGATCTTAAATCCGACATTGAGGCGCTCCTGCAATTGACGGGTCATGCAGAGGAATTTATCTTTGAAGCGGGTCATCATCCGGCGCTTCATCCCGGGCAGACGGCCCGCATATCGCGTGATCGCCAAGACATTGGTTGGATCGGAGCGCTGCATCCGGAAATTCTGCAGCGACTGGGAGTTAGTCAGCAGATCCTGATGTTCGAATTGGATGCAGAGGCGATCGCGCAGACCCGTGTCCCCGCTTTCACGCCGCTGTCCCGCTTTCCTGCCGTGCGCCGCGATCTGGCGATCGTGGTGGATGAGGGCGTGACCGCGCAGGCTATACGGGGGCGGATTTTGGGTGCGGCCGGCCCATTGCTGCAGGACTTGCGATTGTTCGACGTTTATCGCGGCAAAGGTATAGATTCTGGACGAAAAAGTCTTGCTTTAGGCTTGATTCTACAAGATTCTTCGCGCACTCTTACAGAGCAAGAGATCGACGCTGCTGTGGCCCGGATCATAGCTGATCTGGCCCAGCATCTGGGGGCATCACTGAGAGAATAAATCATGGCGCTAACCAAAGCTGACATGGCGGAGCATTTGTTCGAGGAACTGGGGTTGAACAAACGCGAGGCAAAAGAGTTGGTGGAAATGTTCTTTGAGGAAATCCGCACGGCGCTCGAAGCAGGCCGGCAGGTGAAATTGTCCGGGTTCGGTAATTTCGACTTGCGCGACAAAAACCAGCGCCCGGGACGCAACCCCAAAACCGGCGAGGAAATCCCCATCACGGCACGGCGGGTGGTGACATTCCGTCCGGGCCAAAAACTGAAAGCGAGGGTCGAAGCGTATGCTGGAGGCGGGGAACAATAGCGAACTGCCCGCAATCCCGGGCAAACGCTATTTCACGATCGGCGAAGTCAGCGAGTTGTGTGCGGTCAAGCCGCACGTACTGCGCTATTGGGAACAGGAGTTTCCACAACTGAAGCCGGTCAAACGTCGCGGCAATCGACGCTATTATCAGCGTCACGACGTGATCATGATTCGTCAGATTCGCGACCTGCTGTATGAACAGGGGTTCACCATCGGTGGCGCGCGCCAGAAGCTCTCAGGCGAGAGTGCGAAGGAAGACGCCAACCAGAGTCAACAAATTATCCGCCAATTGCGCAGCGAGCTGGAAGAAGTGCTGCACATGTTAAAGCGCTGACTTGCCAATTCGTTTGCGGTATCATTCCTCGCCTTGCGCGGGAGCCTTCCGGTCCCCGCCGATCGATCCGGAGCGTGGCGCAGCCTGGTAGCGCACCACAATGGGGTTGTGGGGGTCGTGGGTTCGAATCCCTCCGCTCCGACCAATTCAAATGCTAAGGGGCTCGGGTTTCCGGGCCTACTTGGTGGTCGAGGTCATGCGGGTATTTGGCTGCGGGCACTTCGCGCGTTGCGCATATGGGGCCACGCGCAACCCGTATTCGCGTTTAGATCGGCACATGATCGCCGTCGGCAGCGTTCGCCGGACCTCTAACGTTGCTGCAGCCACGATTCGCAGTAGGCACCGGCACGGTTTTTCCTTGACGTGAATTTCGTGTTCCGCGCGAGCTCTCCCATTACCGCAATTCCGTTCGGCACTTCTGTGGATGGCGCGCACTTCGATCAACATACATTTAGCGTCCGGCCATAAGCGAGATTCGCTTAGGACGCAATCTGCGGCGCCGCACACCTGGAAAGCACGAAGGTCAACTTAAGCGTTGATTGGACCGTCCCGGCTGCATATCGATCGGCATTGATGAGTCCTCTGTGCGTGCTTTCTCAACAAAGCGCGAAGCCACCTTATGTGGGATCCGATTGGCTTTCAGTAACCATACTCAAGCGCTGATAAAGACCCAAACCTACAATGAGCAGCACCGATACCGCCAGCAGCAGCGTCGGATAAAGCAAAGCGTTGACGTCTTTCGTTCCGGCGCCGAAGATGAATACCAGCGCTTCCAAGGTGACGGCAATAGCGATGATCACCAGGAATTTGGTGAGCGTCTGCCGTGCTTCGCGGGGTGATCGTAACTCACGTTCGCGTAGCACTTCTTCTTCCATGAGATACTTCGCGACATCGAAAACGGCCACCGAAATCACGATCTGGCCGATTCCATCCAGCATGGTGCCGACGACGCCGCCAGCGTAGATGAAAGCGTGCGCGACTTCCCAGATGGCGTGGCCGATCATGGCCAAGCTGATGGCCAGGAGCGCGGCGCTGACCAGAAGATACACGGCGCTGGTGGTGTAGTGGAAAATTCGATGCAATCGCCGGGAACTGGGCAATCGATGTCTCCAGTAAAGACAAGTTCTTAGCGTGGCGGATGGGATAAGAGCGCCTATCTTGAAGGCTAGTCGAATAACAGCGGGCCAACAATGGCGATCGAAGAAAGTCGGCGTGCCGAACCGGCGCAGAGTACAGCGAGTTCCAATCCGATCCTGCGCCCAGGCGAGACCTGCTGGGACATCGCCGCGTGCTCACGCGCAAGAGTGCTCGTAGACGCTGAAGAATATTTCGCGGCCCTGCACGACGCGCTCTGGCGCGCAAAACGGTCCATATTGGTGCTGGGATGGGATATCGATAGCCGTGAACCATTGATCCGGGATGCTTCCCACGAGCGGGTAGGCTGGTCCCTGCGGCGAATACTCAATCAGGTCGTACGTCGCACCCGGGGATTGCACGCCCATGTGCTGATTTGGGACTTCGCGGTTATCTATGCCATGGAGCGCGAGTGGCTGCCGTTCTATCGGCTGGGATGGCAGAAACATCGACGGCTGCATTTCCGTACTGACGGCAATCATCCGGTCGGCGGGTCTCAACATCAAAAGGTGGTAGTGATTGATGACAAGCTGGCGTTCGTCGGCGGCATCGATCTCAGTAAGTGGCGTTGGGATACCCGCGCGCACGGTGCAGACGAAAAGCGGCGCCTGGATCCCGACCATAAAACCTATGTCCCATTTCACGACGTCATGCTCATGCTGGAGGGCGAGGCCGCGGCAAAATTGGGCGAGTTGGCGCGGGCGCGTTGGCGGCGCGCTACGGCCCAGCAATTATCATCCGTCGGCGAAGTAGACAGCGACCCATGGCCGGAGCGCATCCGGCCGCAATTCGAAGACTTCAAGCTGGGGATTGCCCGCACCTATCCCCAACATCGCGACCAAGAGCCGGTCCGGGAAGTGGAGCGGCTGTATCTCGCTTCACTGGCAGCGGCGAAACGCTGGGTGTACGTGGAAAACCAATATCTGACTTCATTGCGCATCGCGGAAGTCATGGCTCGGCGGCTGCAGGAAGCGGACGGCCCGGAGTTCGTGTTGGTATTGCCGAAGCAAACCGGCGGTTGGCTGGAGCGCAACACCATGGATGTGCTGCGTAGCCGGTTTTTGAAAAAGCTGCGTGAGGCGGATGAACACGGCCGTTTGCGTGTCTACTACCCCGATACGCCTGGTTTGTCGCCCCAGCACATCAGTGTGCACAGCAAGGTAATGATCGTCGACGATCAATTGCTGCGATTGGGGTCGTCGAATCTCAGCAACCGTTCCATGGGACTTGATAGCGAGTGCGACGTTGCGATCGAGGCTTGCGAAGACGATGCTGTGCGACAAGGGATTGCCTATGTGCGCAACGATCTGCTCGGCGAACATCTCGGTGTTGAACCCCAGGCAGTCGCGGCGGCGCTCGCAGACCGCAGCTCATTGATCGGTGCGATCGAGGACTTGCGCAAGGACGAAGGTCGCAGCCTGCGCGAGTTGGACGGTAGCGTGTCGGAAGATCTCGATCGGCAGGTTCCGGATCAGGCAGTCATCGATCCGGACGAGCCGCTGGAACCGGATCGGCTCGCACACCGATTCCTGTCGTCGGACCAGCGCGAGCACGCCGGTCGCCACGGTCTGCGGATCGCGTTGTTCATCGGCGCGCTGCTGCTGCTGGCAGCACTGTGGCGCTGGACCCCGCTGGGTGATTACCTGAACATGGAGCGGATCGATGGCTGGATGCAGCTGATCGCCGACAGTCGCTTCACGCCGTTGATCCTGCTGGCGCTGTACCTGGTGGCCGGATTGATTGTATTTCCGCTGGTTATTCTCGTGGCAGCCACCGCCATGATATTCGGCCCTTGGCTGGGAGTGGCCTATGCGATAGGCGGGTCGATCGCCAGCGCGTTGTTGACTTTCTGGGTAGGCAAGTACCTGGGCCGGGATTGGCTGCGCCGGGTCGCGGGGTCGCGCATCGACAGGCTGGATCGCTGGCTATCCGACCGGGGTATTCTGACGGTCATAACAGTTCGCGTGATTCCCATCGCGCCGTTTACCGTCGTCAATCTGGTGGCCGGGGCGTCGCGGATTTCATTTCGTGACTATACCATCGGCACGGTAGCGGGCATGACTCCGGGAATCGTGATGATGGTGCTGTTCCTGGATCGGCTCGAGGCGGCGGTACACAATCCCAGTACCGGTACCTTCGTGGTGGTCGGTGGCGTTGGCGTCGGCGCAGTCGGGTTGTTTGCCGGGTTGCGTTACCTGCTGCGCCGGCGTTCTCCCAAACCCGCTACCGCCGACGCGGCCTGAGGTTGCCGTGGAGCGGGTGTCGTTCGCTGCGGCGACCTTCAATATCCACCGTTGCGTGGGGCGGGACCGCCGCCGGGATGCGTCACGCGTGATCTCCGTGTTGCGCCAGCTTGATGTTTCCGTCATCGCCCTGCAGGAAGTCGAAACGCTGGTCGGCCGCGGAGCAGAGCACGATCAGTTCGTGTATCTGGCCAATAGTCTCGGCATGCATGCTGTCGCCGGACCTGCCATGTTTCGAAGCGACAGCACCTACGGCAATGCCGTGCTCAGCGCCTTCCCTGTGCACGCCGTGCGCCGCCATGACATCAGCGTGCTGGGGCGTGAGCCACGGGGCGCGGTCGAAGTCGAACTGATGATCCAAGAGCGCCTGGTCCGGGTTATCACCGCCCATTTGGGACTGAGTGGCGTGGAGCGCTGGCGTCAGTGCCGGTCGCTGGACAGAATCCTGGACATGGCATCTCTCCCGACCTTGCTGTTGGGTGATTTCAACGAGTGGTTACCCAGTTCGCGCGGTCTGCGGCTGCTGCGTCAGCAGGCTCGCGATCATAGCCGTCGGACGTTTCCCGCGTTTGCGCCGCTGTTGGCCTTGGATCGGATGTTCGTGTGCGGCGGACTGCGGGTGGATGCAGTTCAGGCGGTCTCGGCAGGCGCCGCTGCGCGCGCGTCCGATCATCTGCCCTTGCGTGCCGAACTAAGCTTGTGATCCGTTCAGCATACGGCTTGGGACTAGATAGATTTTCATAATGTGTCTTTCATGACATTTTTTGTTACACAATTTATAATGCCCACTCGGCCCGGGTATGCGAGCCAGGCGCCCCCGGCGGTGTAGGAATGACCCGCGCCGGATACCCATATTCAGTTTCTCGGGAGGATTATGTCTGTATACGGCTCCACGGCGCCGGCATGCCCCTTATGGCTGATGCGCCTGCTACCGTTCTTGCGCTGGTGGCCCCTGGTCAACCGGGACTCGATGCGCAGCGACTTGAGCGCGGGCTTGACGGGCGCCATCGTGGTACTGCCGCAAGGCGTGGCGTTTGCCACCATTGCCGGCATGCCGCCCGAATACGGCCTTTACGCCGGCATGGTGCCGGCCATCATCGCCGCGCTTTTCGGCTCGTCCTGGCATCTGGTGTCCGGCCCGACCACAGCCGCTTCCATTGTGTTGTTCTCGGCATTATCCGCGTTGGCCGAACCCGCCAGTGCGAAATATGTCAGCCTGGCGCTGACGCTGACTTTCATGGTGGGGATAATCCAGCTAGGCATGGGCCTTGCTCGGCTGGGTACGCTGGTCAACTTTATATCCCATTCCGTGATCATCGGGTTCACTGCCGGCGCCGCAATCCTGATCGCGGCCAACCAGATCAAGAATTTCTTCGGACTTCATATACCGCGCGGTACCGAGTTCTACGAAACCGTGTGGACGGTGGTCGCGGAGTTCGAAAAGATCAACGGTTATGTCGTGTTGGTCGGCGCGGTGACCATGTTTACCGGGATTGCCTTCAAACGCTGGATTCCGAGAGTGCCGTATATGATCGCTGCCATGCTCGGCGGCAGCTTGGTCGCGTTCGTGCTCAACCGCTGGCTGGGGCAGGAATACACGGGCATTTCCACGGTTGGTTCTTTGCCCGCCTCCTTGCCGCCCCTATCAGCTCCCGACCTGTCTCTGGAAACCATCAAGACGTTGGCGCCAACCGCGCTTGCGGTTACTTTGTTCGCGCTGACGGAGGCCGTATCCATCGCCCGTTCCCTGGCCGCCCGCTCGGGCCAACATTTGGATGGCAACCAAGAATTTCTGGGACAAGGCATGTCCAACATCGCCGGCAGCTTTTTTTCCGGCTATGTCGCTACCGGGTCGTTCAACCGCAGCGGCGTGAACTATCAAGCTGGCGCCAAGACACCGCTTGCGGCCGTGTTCGCCGGCTCATTGCTCATGCTGATCGTGCTGCTGATCGCGCCATTGGCCGTTTATCTGCCCAATGCGGCGATGGCAGGCATCTTGTTCCTTGTCGCCTGGGGCCTGATCGATTTTCACCATATCAAGCAGATCATCCAAACCAGCCGCGCCGAAACCGCGGTGTTGGCGGTCACTTTTTTCGGCGCACTGTTCCTGGAACTGGAATTCGCCATCTATATGGGTGTATTGCTGTCCCTGGTATTTTTCCTGATGCGTACTTCACGACCGCGCATTCTGCCGCGGGTTCCGGATCCGACCACCCCGAAACGTAAGTTCACCACCAACTCCAGTCTACCGGAGTGCCCGCAATTGAAGCTGGTCCGTATCGACGGTGCTTTGTTCTTCGGCGCCGTCAGTCACGTGCAGGAATCGCTACATCGCTTCACCACCCGCGAGCCTCGCCAAAAGCATTTGGCGATCATATCCTCGGGGATCAATTTCATCGACATTGCAGGTGCGGAGTTCATCATGCGCGAGTCGCAGAAGCGGCGTGCAGAGGGCGGTGGGTTATACCTGATCCGGGTGAAAGAGGGCGTATGCGAGCCGTTCAAACGGGGCGGCTATCTGGATGCAATTGGCGATGAAAATATCTTTCCGGGCAAGACAGAGGCGATCGCCGCGATTTTCAAGAAACTCGATCCCGAAATCTGCAAGCGCTGCAAGCGGCGCATCTTCCGTGAATGCCAATCGGTACCGGGTCCGATCGACGAGCCACTGCCTGAAGCCGAGCCGGCGCTGCGCTGACGGAACGACTTCAGTCGCCTACCCGCACGGCCAGCACATCGCACGGTGCGCCGTGCAGGACCGCATCGGCAGTTGACCCCAAGAGCCGCCCGATCCCGTGACGGCCATGGGAGCCGATCACGATCAGGTCAATGGATCGGTCCACTGCAAGTTTGACGATGACGTGCTTCGGCGGCCCGAGTTCCACGTGTTGCGGGGCATCGTTCATGGCGAGCTTGGAAGCGAGGGTCTTGAGGCTTTTGCGCGCATTTTCCATCAGAACTTGTTCGTCTACCGCCCATTCTGGAGCCGCGACCGGCTCATAGCCGATGTCCAAAGGCGGTAGATACTCCACGACGTGCACCAGTTCCAGGGCCGCATTCTCGCTGACGGCGAGTTGCTTGGCCCGCTCGGCGACGGCTTCACCGGCCGGCGTAAAGTCCAGTGCCGCCAAAATGGTTCGATAGCTTGTCATGGTGAGTCCCTCGTCGTGGCTGCCCGCCCGCGCTCGACGCAGGGGACACTGCTGGCAACTTAGCCCAAAGACGCTGTGAACGCCAACCTGACGCCGCCGGAAGGGACGCGGCCGTCAGCCCTCCGGCTCCTGACCGCCGCGCCCGGCCGGGAGGTGGCGTACGTGGACATCGCGCTGCGGGAACGGAATTTCGATGTTGTGCTGGCGAAATGCCGCATCGATGGCAAAGTTCATATCGCTGACCACGGTGAGCCTCGTATCGATATTCTGTATGAAGCAACGCAATTCGAAATCCAGTGAACTATCTCCGAAGCCCAGAAACATCACCACCGGCTCAGGGGCGCTTTTGTCATTTACAACGTTCGGATGCTCGCGGCCGATATTCAGCAGGATTTCTTTCACCAAGGCGGTGTTGCTGCCGTAAGCGACGCCGATGGGAACCCGGACCCGACCGCGCGCATCGTACAGCATCCAATTGGTGACCTGATTTGAAATCAGTTCGGAATTCGGCACGATCACATCGGCACGATCGAAAGTCTGGATCTGAGTCGAGCGTATGCTGATGCGTTTGACATAGCCTTCAGTACTGCCCACAACCACCCAATCACCAGTCTTGACCGGACGCTCGAACAGCAGGATGAGGCCCGAGACAAAATTGTTGACGATGTTCTGCAGACCGAAGCCGATGCCCACCGACAGCGCACCGGCAATAATGGCGACATTCGAAAAGTCGAAGCCGGCGACCACCAGGGAAATAATGACGGCCAGGGCGATGCCGGTGTAACCGACGATCGCCACTGCTGCTTCCCGTGCCCCGCGGTCGAGGCGCGTCCTGGGCAGCCAGCTTTTTTCCAGCCGTTTGCGAAACCAGCCGCTGATGGTGAGCAGTAACGCCAAGCCCAGCAAGGCCAGTGCGATCTTGGCCGGCACGACCGTGACCGAACCGATCGCGAAACCGTCGGTGAGCAACAGGGCTATACGTTGCAATCCGGTTTTCGACAAACCCCAGAACCGCAATGCGATGATCAGGAACAGGGTCCACAGCGCCAGCATGGCCACGGCATTCAACCACCAAAGCCCCGGGATATGCTCGCCGTGCTCGAGTCCGAGCATTCGACGTACAGCCTTTTGCCAGCGATGGACGCCGTTATCGAGACCGGCGAAGGACTCGCGCAGCAAGCGTCCCAGCAGCACCGCTGCCCCCAGGGAGGCGAGGGTACCCGTGATGCCGCGCAATACGGTAACGGCCAAATTGTCGTAACCCGCCCATTCAGCGCCGAGTGCGGCCATCAAGATCAGGGACAGCAATGTGCGCAATGCCAGCGTCGAGCGCAAACTCGGTATGCTGCCGACGATCCATACGATCCAGATCAGATTCAGCACGACGGCTGCCGAGTATAAGTCCCGGGCCAGCAACAGCGTGTGCTGCGGGATGGTTTGCGACACCAGGGTGGCAAAAAGCAGATAACCGATGCCGGCCAACACCAGCAGCACACTGAACCGCCGCGCCAGTGCGCGCGCCGCCGCGGGCGGCAGGCCATGAATGGGCTCTGCGGGTGCGAACGGCGCGAGAAACAGCCGAATGCCGGCAATCAACAGCACCAACACAGGCAGGGCATAGGCAACGCGGGTGAGCAGCGGAATCGCATCCGCGTCGCCGCTGGCTACATGAAAGTACCAGGCCACTGCGACAGCCACTGTGAAATTGGGTGCGTAACGGCCCGTGACGACTCGCAGTGCGATGTGAAAACGGTGCGAAAACGACGCATCCTGCGGCGGCGTGGCGGCGTTGTACAACAGGCGGCGACGCAGGAACAATCCAAGGGCCAGCGCGAGGGTGACATACAGCGCCAATTCAATCAGGTTCTCGCGCGTCAACAGCTCGATGCCACTGTCCGATTCCTGTAAGGCCTCGCCTACGGCGTTCCATGAACCTGGTGAATCCCAGGTCTGACGGATCAGCTGCAACAGAGACGGTGATCTCGCCAGCAATCGCCGGGTGATCTGCTGGCGCAACAACGCGTCGACGCGCTGGGTCAATTCGTCGCCGCGCAGCTCGATGACCCGGCACCTGGCCAGCAATTTGCTGACATCTTCCTTGCGGGTGTTCAGCTCCTTGCGCTGTTGCCTGGATTCACCGCTATCACCGTCTGCGGTGGGACCCAGTACCTTGAGGTCGTTCTCCACGCCGCTCAACGCGTCTTCGGCCGCGCTCACGCAGCTGCCGGCCGCAGTGCGCAACGCCTGAATCTGGGTTGTCCACCTACGCAGGGATTTCTCGTCGTAATTTTGCCGATCCAGCTGCGACTCGATTTCACCGAGTTGCTTATGCATGGCTGTCACTTGCTCGGCGGAGAACGGCTTGTCCGCGGCTTGGGTAGCAGCGATCGAAACCACCAGAAGTGAGATCGCGGAAAGGAGGCTGCGCGCCACCCGCGCACAACGGCGGTTAACGGGCGCAACTTCCGGCGCCCGGATGACTTTGAGCAACAGCTTATGAATTGACAACTTGCCTCGATCCTGTCTAATCGCTAAATTCAAACACGGCAGTCCGCTCCTATAGTAGCGCGATCGGCCGCGAAAATCCTCAGACGGCCAGGGGCGCATGGGTCTTTGAACGCGAAACGCAAGAACGGCGGACTGCGCATCGAGTCTTTCAACTTCTATCCGGGAAGACTCCTGCTACGTAAATACGAAGTCGTCTCCCGCTTGGGCGCCGGCTGGGAGGGCGAGGTCTTCAAAGTACGGGAAAAAGGGACCGAGATTGAACGCGCGGCAAAATTCTTTTTCCCGCAGCGCAATCCCAAAAACCGGGCGTCGATGTTCTACGCGCGCAAGCTGCACAAACTCCACCATTGTCCGATTCTGATCCAGTATCACACCCAGGAGACGATTTCCTATCGCGGAATCCCGGTCACGTTCCTTGTGTCGGACTTTGTCGACGGCGAGTTGTTGAGCCAATTTCAACTGCGGCAACCCGGCAAGCGGTTGTCGACTTTCGAAGCGCTTCATCTGCTGCACAGCATCGCATCCGGCATCGAGTGCATACACCAGCAAGGCGACTATCACGGCGATTTGCATAGCGACAATATCATCGTCAAGCGGTATGGACTCGGCTTCGACGTAAAGCTGCTGGACATGTTCCACTGGGGCGCACCCACCACCGCCAATATTCGTCACGACGTGTGTGAGTTGGTGCGCATTTTCTACGATGCACTCGGCGGTGCGCGCTATTACGCCCGCCAGTCGCCGGAAGTGAAGCAGATCTGCTGCGGTCTGAAGCGAACCCTGATCACTCGAAAGTTCCGGACAGCAGGAGACTTGCGCGAGCACCTGGAAACGATCGAGTGGGACCAGTAGAGACCGCGAAACGCCGAACATGACACCTGAATCTTTCCCGCAAACGACGATCCTCGCCGGCGCGGACATGGATGCGTGCGCCAGTGCGTCGCTAGCCGGCGGTAGCGCGGTGTACTACACCCAGCGCGCGCCAAACAAGGAAACCGGCAATGAGGACGCCATCGCCGTAATGCAGTGCAACCCCAATTCCGGTGTGCTGGCACTGGCCGATGGCGCGGGCGGAATGCGTGCCGGCGAGCAGGCTTCCCGCACCACGCTGGAGATGTTGACCAAAGCGGTGGAACAAGCGGTGGTGCGCGGCGATTCATTGCGCGACGGCATCCTCACCGGGATCGAACAGGCCAATCGCGCCGTGTTGGATTTGGGGCTCGGTGCCGTGACGACACTCGTGGTCGCTGAAATCCAGGACCATACCATTCGTACCTACCACGTCGGGGATTCGGTGATTTTGGTATTCGGACAGCGCGGCAAGCTGAAATTGCAAACCGTGTCCCATTCTCCCGTGGGCTACGCTGTGGAAGCCGGGGTGCTCGACGAAAGCGAGGCGATGCACCACGAAGAGCGACATCTGGTATCCAACATGATTGGTACCCCCGACATGCGCGTGGAAATCGGGTCGACTCTGGCACTGGCCCGGCGCGACACCGTGCTGCTGGCGAGCGATGGCCTTGCCGACAATCTGCATACCGACGAGATCGTCGCCCGCGCCCGCAAAGGTCCGTTGCTTGGCTGTGCCGAGGAGTTGGTCATCGCCGCCCGCCAGCGTATGGCCGGATCTCTGGGTCCCGAACCTTCCAAACCGGACGATATGGCGGTGCTGCTGTACCGATTCGGCGAACTTTCGTCCCGGCATGGGCGTTAAGGCGGCCTATCTGCCTGCCGTTATAGAGTTGGACCGGCCGTGGCGCTGCATTTGCCATGGCCATGCCGACAAGCGCATGACCCAACGGGACTTCCCGCATGAACGAACTGTCTTCCCGCCTGCGACCGCTTCAAGAGGAATACGCCCGACGCCTGCCCGAAAAGATCGAGCAAATGGAAGCGCTCTGGAACAAGCTGCTGTACGTGGACTGGCGCGTTGACTTGTTCGCGCTTATGCAGCGTATGGTCCACAACCTTGCCGGCAGCGGTGGCAGCTTCGGTTTTCCCGAATTGAGCGAGCAGGCGGCGCAACTCGACGCGTTTCTGCGTGCCTGCCTCGACGACGCAAAACCGTTGTCGTCGGCGGCGCGCCAGCACATCAGTTCGGCACTGGGTTCGCTACGAGGTCTGCTCGGGGGGGAAGTGGAGGGCATTGGGGCGTCGGCTCCTGCGGATGTTAGCAGAACGGACAGGCCCTTGATTTTCGTGGTGGATGATGATCCGGACTTCAGTGCATTGTTGGCATTGCAATTGAGCCTTCTCGGACACCGTTTGCGCTATTTTGGCGATTTGGATGGGGCGATTGCGGCCGCCGCTGCCCAGCGGCCGGCGGCGGTACTGATGGACACCATGTTTCCGCGCAGTTCACGGGCCGGCATCGATGCAGTCGCCGAACTGCGGGTGCGCGCCGGCGCCCGGGTGCCGGTGGTGTTCATGTCTGCACGTACCGACATGACGGCGCGTCTGGAAGCACTGCGGGCCGGCGGCGACGCCTATTTCACCAAACCGTTGGATTTCGACGCTCTCGGCCAGAAGCTAAGTGAATTGGTGGCACCCCGTGAGGAGAGTACGCATCGCGTGCTCGTAGTGGAGCATGACGCTGCCCGTGCGGATGCCCACTGCGAAGCGCTGGAAAGCGTCGGCATGGTATGCCGGCGTTTGCGCAATGGCTTGCAGTTGATCGAAGAAATCGTCCAGTTTCGTCCCGACCTCATATTGATGGAGCGCAAGGGCGGCACTTTCGACGGAGTGGAACTGGCGGCGGCAGTCCGACAGGATTCCCAGTTCGCATTCACGCCAATCGTTTTCACGGTCGAGCACGACGATCCTGAATTGCGCGTCCAAGCGTTGCTGCAAGGCGTCGACGATGTGATCGCAAACGAGACACCTGCGGCGGAATTGGCCGCTTGCGTGCATGAACGCATCCACAGCGCCGTTCGAATTTCCAGGCGCGCACGTATGCTGAGCCTGCGCGATCCATTGACCGGCACGCTGAACCGGGGTTGTTTTCTGGAACGCGCCGACGCGGCAGTGGCGTCCGAGGCGCATTCGCCCGCACGCCCTGCCATGCTCTACGGCGCTGTCGACCAGGTTGAATTGTTGCGTCGCGATCTCGGCGTCGGGTGTTTTCGCGCCGTAATCTCGCAGTTGGCGTCCAGGGTATCGGCAGCCATTGCTGCGGGTGACGCGCTGTCCTATTTCGGAAATGGCATATTCACGGTCTTGACCCGAAGCGATGACTCGGCGTCGTTGCGGGCGTCGGCCAAGCAGTTGCTCCAGGCAATCAGTGGCACGCCCGTCGAAGCCTGCGGGCAGACGGTGCGCGTGACCTGCAGTATCGGCGTTGCTGTACTGCAAACGAATGTCACAGACGGGAGCGCACTGTTGGCGCAGGCCGAGCGGGCGGCAGCTCAGGCACGGGAAAACGGTGGTGCACGGGTATGCGAATATGGTTCCGAAGGAGATTCCGGCGCGGCCCTCGATGCTGACTTTGCAACGAGTGTCGACCACGCGCTGGAGGCGAAATCGTTCCGATTGGCTTTTCAACCCATCTTGCGCCTGGATGGCGAACACGAAGAAATGTACGAAGCGCTGTTGCGGCTGGTGGACGCGCGTGGCCGCTGCATTTTGCCGGGTGCATTCATGGAACGCCTTCGGGCCACTACACATTTGCCGGATGTGGACCGTTGGGTGATCGAACACGCAATCGAAACCCTGGCCGAAGATCGCCGCACCCGCGGCAGAACGCGTTTTTTCATCAAGCTCTCGGATTTGGCGCTGAGCAACCGCATGCTGCCGGTGTGGGTCAGCAACTGCCTGCGCGATTCACGATTGATCGGTCAGGACCGTGTGGTGTTCGAAGCTGCCGAAGCAGATGTAGCGGCTCAGCTCGAGCAGACAGCCTCCTTGGTGTCCGGGCTGCGCCAGCTGCACTGTGCATTCGCCCTGGAGCACTTCGGTGGTAGCGCGGCCACCGATGTGATTCTCGAACGCATACGCCCCGACTACGTCAAGATCCAAGGTGCGGCGGTGCGCGGTGCGGCGGCAGACGCCGACACCGCGCACCGAATCCGTGCGCTGGTCGAGCGGGCGGCCGCCATTGGCGCCACTGTGATCGTTGGCGAAGTGGAAGACGCGCGCACCTTGGCACTGTTATGGGATATGGGACTGCGCTATTTCCAGGGCTACGCAATTCGCGCGCCGGACAATTCCCTCGATTTCGATTTTCAGAAAGCATTGCAGCTCACGCCCAACCGGAGTGATCTGCCCGCAGCGGCCGACGTCGATCGACGACTGCAGGATTTGTCCGGTCCGTGAATCGGAGCCGTGGCCCGCTATGGTGTTACACTTGGCACCGACTTGCGTACATAAATTGGCAGCCGGGAAGACCGTTTCGACCGAGCCACTGCAACGAGTCCATTAGGAAAGACGATTTATGAAAGGCGATAGCCCGGGCGCAATTTTTCTGCGGGATTACGCGCCGCCTCCGTTCACGATCGAACGGGTGGATCTGCGCTTCGAATTGGGAGAAGAGTCCACCACGGTGCATGCCCGGCTCGAACTGGTTCGCAATGGTCGCCATCGCCAACCTCTGGTGCTGTTGGGCGAGCGGCTCGATTTGCGCAGCGTTGCGCTGGACGGCCGGCTGCTTTCCCAGGACGAATTTCGCCGCGACGAATCGTCGCTGGCGATCGCCACCGTGCCGGACCGGTTCGTGCTGGAAATCGAAACCGCGTTGCGGCCCCAGGACAATACCGCGTTGGAAGGCTTGTACCGGTCGTCGGGCAATTTCTGTACGCAATGCGAGGCGGAGGGATTTCGCCGCATTACCTATTTTCTCGATCGGCCCGACGTCATGGCGCGCTATAGCACCACGATCGTTGCCGATCGGATTCGCTACCCGGTCCTGCTGTCCAACGGCAATGTCGTGGCGCAGGGTGAGTTGGACGAAGGTATGCACTGGGTGCGATGGGAAGACCCATTCCGCAAGCCGTCCTATTTGTTCGCACTCGTGGCCGGCGATCTGGCGCACATCGAAGATCGCTTTACGACGGCTTCAGGACGCGAGGTCACGCTGCGTATCTACGCGGAACACGAAAACATCGCCCAATGCGACCACGCCATGGTCTCCCTGAAGCAGGCGATGGCATGGGACGAACAGCGGTTCGGATTGGAATACGACCTGGACATTTACATGATCGTCGCGGTCGGTGATTTCAATATGGGGGCAATGGAGAACAAGGGACTGAACGTATTCAATTCGAAATACATTCTGGCGCGTCCCGAGAGCGCGACGGATGGGGATTTCGATAACATCCAAAATGTCATTGGCCACGAATATTTCCACAATTGGACCGGGAATCGCATCACCTGTCGCGACTGGTTCCAATTGAGTCTCAAGGAAGGCCTCACGGTATTTCGCGACCAGGAGTTCAGTGCTGATATGGGTTCGCGACCACTGCGGCGTATCCAGGACGTACGTGGTTTACGGGCCTCGCAGTTTCCGGAGGACGCTGGTCCGATGGCGCATCCGGTGCGGCCCGACTCGTACGTCGAGATCAACAATTTCTACACCGCCACCGTGTATGAAAAGGGTGCCGAGGTGGTGCGCATGTACCAGACGCTGCTGGGTGCGGACGGGTTCCGAAAGGGCATGGACTTGTACATCAAACGACACGATGGCCACGCTGTGACCACGGAAGATTTTCGTGCCGCCATGGCCGATGCCAATGGTGTCGATCTGGAGCAGTTCGGACTTTGGTACAGCCAGGCGGGCACGCCCGTGGTGGATGTCGAAGGGGAATACGATGCTGTCGGCGCTGCGTATACGTTGCGCGTGCGGCAACATTGTCCCGCAACGCCCGGCCAGGATCGAAAACAGCCTTTCCATATCCCGCTCGCCATCGGGTTGGTGGGGCCCGATGGTGAGGATCTGCCCCTGCAGCTTGACGGCGAAGCCCGAGCGATCGAGGGTACGCGGGTATTGCAGATTACGGCCGCCGAGCAGCGGTTTCGTTTCGTCAACGTGCAACATGAACCAAGACCCTCACTGCTACGTTCCTTCTCGGCGCCGGTGAAGTTGCGCTACCGCCACAGCGATCAAGGCCTGGCATTTCTCATGGCCCACGACGCGGACCTGTTCAACCGCTGGGAAGCCGGGCAACAACTGGCATGCCGCGTGGCGTTGGACAACATCGGGGTCGGTCCGGACTCCGCGATCGCGGTTCCGCAAGTATTCGTAGAGGCGTTTGAACGCCTCCTTACGCCTCCGTTCGAGGACAAGGCGTTACTGGCGGAATCCCTGCTGTTGCCGTCCGAACGCTATCTGGGGGAACAGTTGGAGATTGTCGATCCGGAAGCCATACACCGCATTCGTGAGTGGATGCGTTCGGGGTTGGCTGACTCGTTGCGTTCGCAATGGCTTGCTTGTTATCGCGACAACATCGATTCCGAAGGGTACCGATTCGATCCGCACGCGGTTGCGCGACGCAGTCTCAAGAACGTATGTCTGGGTTACTTGATGCAGTTCGGGGACGACGAGGCGGTCGAAATTTGCCTGAAGCAATTCGAGCAAGCTGACAACATGACCGATAGCATGGCGGCGCTGCGTGCATTGCTCGATATCGATCGGCCTGAGCGCAGCGCCGTGCTCGAGCGCTTCTATGCGCGCTGGCAGCATGACCCGCTGGTCGTGGACAAGTGGTTCGCGCTGCAGGCGGTATCGAAATTGCCGGACACGCTGGAACGGGTGCGGGCGCTGCTGGAACATCCGGCGTTCACGCTCCGAAATCCGAACCGCGTGCGTGCGTTGTTGGGAACGTTCTGTTCGGCGAACCTGGCGCGCTTCCATGGGGCGGACGGCGAGGGTTACGAATTCCTCGCCGAGCAGGTCCGACGGTTAGATTCACTCAATCCGCAAGTGGCCGCGCGCCTGCTGGGCGCTCTGAGCCGCTGGCGCAAATACGAGCCGGGCCGAGGCGAAAAAATGCGCGCAGCCCTGGACGGGGTTTTGCGCCATCCTGGCCTGTCGAAGGACTGCTACGAAATCGCCCACAAGAGCCTCGCCTGACGCGGGCGCCGGGAGCCGGGGCGCAGTGACTACATTTCGTCAGGGTCGAAGCCCGCTTGCTGATAGAGTTTGCGCGCCTCATCTTCATCCTGCGGCACTCCGCGGCCTTCCTTGTACATCAGTGCCAATGTGGCCAATGACCCAGCCATGCCTTGTTCTCCGGCTTTTCGGAACCATTTGACCGCTTCTTGTGGATTCTTTTCAGTGCACTCGCCTTCCAGGTACATGAAGCCGAGTCCGTGTTGCGCCAGGGGGTGGTCCTGTTCGGCAGCATTTCGCATGTATTGATATGCACGCGCTTCGTTGGCAACGCACCCAAGACCGTTCTGGCACATGATGGCCATGCGGAATTGCGCGTCGGGATCACCCTGCTCGGCGAGGGGTGACAACAGCCGTAGCGCGGTGCCGAAATGCTTCGCCTCGAATGCGGCAATGCCGCTGCCGAGATCGTTGGAATTGTCTACCATGGTGCGCTCCCTTGTGCTGTTTGAGCCGGCGCCAGCGGACGTTTCGGCCCGCGGTGGTGCAGTATATAGGCCGCTGCACGCCGGCAAACACCCATCATTCATGAGGCCTTAACGGCGGATTCGTCGCGGAATGTGCGCTGCGTCGATGCAGAGTACTATCAAATCAGGCTATTATACGCGTGTTCACACAGTGCCGGATCTCCGGCGGGACCACCGAGCGGAATCATGACTTTGGACCAGCTCAATAACATCAATGTCGTCTCTCAGGATCTGTTGCCCACTCCGGCGCAGGTCAAAGCGGATCTGCCTTTGAGCGAAGGCGCGCGGGAAACGGTCGTGGACGGGCGTGAAACCGTGCGCGCTATTCTGCAGCGCCATGATCAACGATTGTTCGTGGTCGTCGGACCGTGTTCGATCCACGACCTGGATGCGGCGCGCGATTATGCGACGCGGTTGAAGGCGCTGGCGGAGGAAGTCGGCGATGTGTTGTACCTGATCATGCGCGTATATTTTGAAAAGCCGCGCACTTCGGTGGGTTGGAAGGGTCTCATCAACGATCCTTACATGGACGACTCCTTCCATATCGAGAAGGGGTTGTATTTGGCGCGGCAACTGTTGTTGGAGCTGGCGGAGATGGGCCTGCCCACCGCTACGGAAGCCCTGGATCCGATCACCCCGCAGTATTTGTCGGATCTCATCACTTGGACAGCGGTTGGCGCCCGAACCACCGAATCCCAGACACACCGGGAAATGGCCAGCGGATTGTCGACGCCGGTCGGTTTCAAAAACGGCACTGACGGCAGTCTGGCGGTTGCGGTCAACGCACTGCATTCGGTATCGCGGCCGCACCATTTTCTGGGCATCAATCAGGATGGACAGTGCGCCGTTTTCCATACCCGGGGCAACCGCGACGGACATGTGGTCCTGCGTGGTGGCGGCGGGCGTCCGAACTACGACTCGGTCAGCATCACGCTGGCGGAAGAAGAGCTGGACAAAGCCGGCTTGCCGCGCAATATCGTGGTCGACTGCAGTCATGGTAACTCCATGAAGGATCACACGCTGCAGCCGCTGGTAGTGGAGAATGTCTGCAACCAGATTCTGGAAGGCAACACGTCGGTCGTGGGCCTGATGCTGGAGAGCAATCTGTTCGAAGGCAACCAATCGGTTCCTGAGGATCTGAATAAACTGCGCTACGGTGTATCGGTGACCGATGCCTGTATCGACTGGCAGACGACTGAGTCGGTGTTGCGCGAAACGGCGGAAAAACTGCGCACGGTGTTGCCGAGCCGCGCCGACCATAGGGAGATATCGGTCGGTTGAGGGCGCGGCAGCGCTACACGGCGCTGCCGTCGTCGAGCTGAGCGCGCAACCCGCTATTTCGTTCGACCAATCCGATCCAGGTGCAGGGGCGAGACAGCGCGGCATTGCGTCGTTCAAACCGCGCTTGGGCCGCAGGCGGAATCGTAAAGCACAGTTGCGCGGGCGAGGGTCCATTCCAGGGGATGCTCCAACCACCCGCGCGCTGCAAGTTTTGCTGTAGCGCGGTGCCCAGCGGCAGCCGTTGCACCTGCACCGTAGCGCCGCAGCCGCTCTCGCCAAGCAGTCGCTCCAGGCTTTGCGAGAGCCCGTCGTCGACGGCGGCTGCAGCGCTCGCCAGGCCGGCAATGGACGTTACGCTCGCTACAGGCGGTTCAGGAAATCGCAATGCCTGGAATGCCGCGTCACGTTCGCGCGCCGGCAATTGCAGTTCGCCGGCCAGGTGCAATAGCGCCAGCGCGGCGTCGCCAAATGTCCCGCTGACATAGATCAGATCTCCGACACCGGCGCCATTGTCCGTGACCAGCGTATCGGTCCGCACATTGCCGTGCAGGTGTAAAACGGCGGCCCGCGGCCCGCGCGTGGTGTCGCCGCCGATCAAGGCGATGTCATAGCGGCGGGCCAGCGCCGCCAGCCCGCCACTGAAAGCCGTCAGCCAGCTTTCGTCGGCTTGCGGCATGCTCAGCGCCAGCGTAAAAGCCAACGGCAGCGCGCCCCTTGCAGCGACCCGCGCCATCGCCGCGGCCAGAAGCCGGTGCCCGACGGAGGCGGCATCGTCTTGGGGCTGGAAATCCTTGCCCTCGCGGATTTGCCCTACATCCACGAGCAGTCGGCAATCCTTGGCGGGCTTGATTTCCGCGGCGTCGTCGCCGACGCCCAGCAGAATTTCCTCTTGCCGCGTCGCCGGCCAAGTGAAAAAGCGTTCTATGATTTCGAATTCAGATGCGGACATGTCGGGTTCCACGCAGGCACTGGCCGAGCCCAATCCCTGATTGCAAGTTGTACCGCGCCGGTTCACGGCCACTAACCGCGATTCGAGGCCATGATAGCAGCCGCCACATTCCGTTCATTGCATCATCGCAACTTCCGCATGTATTTTTCCGGCCAGGTGCTTTCGTTACATGGCACCTGGATGCAGAACGTCGCCCAGGCATGGCTGGTTTACCGATTGACGGGATCGAGCGCAATGCTCGGACTGGTCGCCTTCTGCAGCCTGATTCCCGTGCTGCTGTTCAGTCTCTACGGCGGCCTGCTGGCCGACCGTTACGATCGCCGCCGCCTATTGATCGGCGCCCACAGCCTCGCCTTGCTGCAGGCATCGCTGCTGGCGGTGCTGACGTTGAGCGGTACCATCATGCCCTGGCACATCGTCGTGCTGGCGTTGATGTTGGGGTTGGTCCATGCCGTTGAAATGCCGGCACGGCACTCTTTCGTCGCCGCCATGGTCCCGCGCAGCGATCTTGCCAATGCGATCGCCCTGAATTCCAGCGCCTTCAATGTGGCGCGCTTCCTGGGGCCATCGTTGGCGGGGTTGCTGGTTGCGGCGGTTGGCGAGGGCTGGGTCTTTGTGATCAATGCCGCCAGCTTCGGGGCCATCATCTTCGCACTGCTGGCAATGGAACTACCGGCGCGGGTCCTCGAAGGTCCCGGGGCGGGGGTGCGCTCCTATATCCGCGAAGCACTGCGCTTTGCTTGGCAGCACCCCCACATTCGCGCCGGCTTATGGCTGGTGTCGGCTATGAGCATGGTCGCGGCCGCGACCACCGTCCTGATGCCGGTATTCGCCAAAGAAGTCTTCGGCGGCGGGTCGGAGACATTGGGATTACTCCTCGGCGCGATGGGACTCGGCTCCTTGGCGGGGGCATTGCGCTTGGCACGGCGCGTAGACAATACCGGCATCGACCGGATCATCGGCGCGGCGGGGGTGCTGGCGGGACTGGCGCTGTTGAGTTTCGCGGTTCTGGGCCGGTTCGGAATCGGACTCGCCATCCTGGCCGTGATCGGTTTCTGTCATACCACCTTGGTCGCATCGACCAATGCGCTGATTCAGTTGTCGGTGGACGATCGTTTGCGCGGTAGGGTGATGTCGTTGTTCTCGACGGTTTTCATCGGTCTCATGCCGATTGGCTCGTTGGGCGCCGGGACCTTGGCCCATTACTTGGGTGCGCCGATCACCCTGAGCATGTTCGCGGTCGCGGCGCTGGTGGCCGGGAGTGTATTCCTGCTACGCGCGCCGCGTTATCAAGCGCAGGACGTCGGCGCCTCCGATTCCGAAGCGTGACCGATTCGCCGTCCGCGCCCGCTCGGGTGGGGCGGCTCAGCAGGCAGAATCCACGAGTTCGGGTCGGCAGGCAAAGCGGCGGCCCGGGAGAGAATGAACCCGACGCAGCGGGTCGGGCGGCTCGTCATTCAAACTGCGCGACCCGGACTCGTTCAACTCGGACGCCAGACGCCGAAACCGGGGCCGTATGGGTTGTCGGTCGCACTCGCAGGCTGCTCGTCTTCGACACTGTCTTCGAACACGCGCACGCTAAAATCCTGCAGCTGCCGTAACACGTCGCGCTTGCGCGCGGTATCGCCTGGAAACTGTGCAGCCAGCACGCCGGTCAATGCGGCAAGATATTGGACGGCGACGCCGGCATCGGCCGCCTGGGGATCGTTTTGTTCCAACGCGGCCTGAATGTTGGATAGCAAATCGTCAGACAATTGGATGGTGCTCATGTACGCCTCGAAACAGGTGTATTTACGTGGGAAAATTACCGTGGGGAAGCAATAACGCTATCATATCGGGGCCCTGGACGCGACCGGGCGCCAGCGGTGAACATTCAGTGACCGAGGGAGGATCAGTATCATGCCGTCGTTTGACGTGGTATCGGAAGTGGATATGCATGAGCTGCGCAACGCAGTGGACCAGGCGAATCGGGAGATCTCGAATCGTTTCGATTTCAAAGGCAGCGATGCCAAAGTCGAGCAGAACGAAACCGAATTGACCGTCCACGCCGAGAGCGATTTTCAGATTGAGCAGATCAACGAAATTCTCAACCGATCGCTGGCCAAGCGTGGTATCGACATCCAATGTCTGGAACGCGAGCAGATCGAGACAGCGAACATGCGCGCCCGCCAAAAGGTGAAGGTGAAGCAGGGCATTGATAAGGAAATGGCAAAAAAACTGGTCAAATCGATCAAGGATGCAAAGCTGAAAGTGCAGGCGGCGATCCAAGGCGAGCAGGTGCGTGTCACAGGCAAGAAGCGCGATGACCTGCAGGAAGTGATCGCCATGTTACGCAAGGGAGATTTCGGGTTGCCGCTCCAGTTCAGTAATTTTCGGGATTGAGCCGGTTACGGCATACCGGCAGGGCGCCGCTCAGCGATCGAACGCAGCGCAAAAAGCGGATTCGAACCGGTGCAATTCGGATTCCGGGAGCTCATTGATACCCGCCGCCGCTTCGCGGCCACCACCGCTGGGGAATTGGCGGCACAGGTCCGCAGCTCCGCGCTTGGCATTGAGCGGAGCCCGGACGCTCACCAGATAGCCCCCTTTGGGGCGCGGACTGAGGATGGCGTGGGCCCGGTCCGGATGCTGACGCGCCAGGTGGTTCGCCATCACGCCGCTCACCCGGCGCGCCCAGGTCGCGTCGGGCAGGATATACAGCGCCGTGAAGGGGCGGGCGTGGGCCGGTTCGAGGGTGTCCGCGCGGTCCATGTCGCTCGCATAGCCATCGCGCAGGATTCGAAAGGCCTCGTCCTGTTCCGCGAAGGCGAGGGGATTATCGTAGGGGCGCAACCGGCGGTAGAGTTCGGCGGGATCGAAAAACAGGTCTTCGACGTTGTTTCCGTAGCCGTTGTAATTGATATAAGTACCCAACTGCTCCAACAACTGCACTTGTTCCTCGTTCAGGCCAAGCGGTTTCGCCGCTTCCCGCGCTGCGGCGAACAAATTGTCGCCGAATGCCGCGGCGACGGCCCAGCCGAGATATCTTCCTCCCAGCCGGCGGTTGACCAACAGACTGGTGCAAATATCCGGCGAGGTGTCGATCACCGCCTCCAGTCCGGCCTGTTGCGGAACTTCTCCGGCGAAATGATGGTCCACGTACAGGACTTGAGCACCGCGGCTCAGCACCGCTTCGAGGGCATCCCGGTTGCGATCCAGGGAGATATCCAGCACAGCTATGCGATCCCCGGGACCGGCTTCGACCTGTTTCAGCAGTTCGATGTCGCGTTTGATGCCGGTGATCAGGCGCGCGTCGCGCGGCTCGGCCAGGCGCAGTTGGTGCAGCGCGCAGATGCCGTCGGCATCGCCGTTGAATACGTCAAAGTCGGTCATTGCATGGATTCAGGCTGGAGTCGAATGGCCATGATGTCACGGAGAACGGTTCCTGTCAGCCGTTGTACCTGGATCAGCTTTGCCTGTATGTGGCAAAATACCCTATTTGCGCTGGACGCTGACCGGACCGCGGCGGCGGCCAATCACTCCGGACCGGGATCAGATGACATCCGCGCATTCTTCGGCGCCGCCTGCGACTGCGGCTTCATTGCAAGCCATCGACCTGGAATGTGTACGCGGCGAGCGCGTCTTGTTTCAAGGTCTGAACTTTTCTTTACGAGCGGGAGAAGCAGGGCTGGTGGAAGGACCGAACGGCAGCGGCAAGACGACCTTGCTGCGCACTGTGTGTGGTCTGATGCGGCCGGAAACCGGCGAAGTGCGCTGGCGTGGCGACGGCATCGAAGCGGATCGATTGGCGTTTCAGGCCCAGCTTCATTACCTGGGCCACGCCACGGGGATCAAAGACGAGCTGAGCGCGCGCGAGAATCTGTTAGCCCATGTGTCGCTGCGCGGCGGGGTGCGTACGGCGGTGGCGTCGGCACTGGAGCGGGTCGGTCTGACGGAACTCACCCACGTGGCGGCGCGCAGTTTTTCCGCCGGCCAGCGGCGGCGACTGGCGTTGGCACGGATGTTGTGCAGCCCGGCTGCGCTTTGGATCATGGATGAGCCGTTCACGGCGTTGGATCGGGCGGGTGTCGGCTTGGTGCAGGAATTGATCGAAGAGCATTGCGCCGCGGGTGGCGTGGCGCTGTTGTCCAGCCACCAAACGGTTGCGTTGCGCTGTGCCGCCGATGCCAAAGTGTTGCTTTGCGCATGAGCGCGCCCATGTCCACGGCGTTTTTCGGGATGGTGCGGCGGGATTTGTTGCTCGCTTACCGCCACCGCAGTGAGCTGGTCAATCCGCTGTTGTTTTTTGTCATGGTGGTGACCATGTTTCCGCTGGCGCTCGGTGCGGACAGTGCAATGTTGCAGCGAGTGGCGCCCGGCGCGGTTTGGGTTGCGGCGTTGCTGGCGGCCATGTTGTCCCTGGACGGCATGTTCCGTTCCGATTTCGAAGACGGCTCACTCGAACAAATCGTGCTGAGTCCGCAGCCGCTGGCCTTATTGGTGGTGGCGAAAGTGGTGGCCCATTGGCTGGTCACGGGGCTGCCGCTGTTGATTTTGGCGCCGGTACTGGGCGTGCTGTTGCAATTGCCCCCGCAAGCACTCGGAACATTGCTGTGGTCATTGTTGCTCGGCACGCCGGCGCTCAGTTTCATTGGCGCCATCGGCGTGGCGTTGACCGTGGGTCTGCGCCGGGGTGGTTTGTTGTTGACCCTGTTGGTACTGCCACTTTATGTACCGATCCTGATTTTTGCCGCCAGCGCAGTGGGAGATGCCGCGGCCGGGATGGAAACGGCCGCGCAGTTCCGATTGTTGGGCGCGATGCTGCTGCTGTCGTGGACTCTGGCGCCGCTCGCCGCGGGTGCGGCATTGCGGATCAGCGTAGGGACCTGAGGTATAGCGAATCGAACTTATGTTTGTCTGGTTTCACAAACTCGCCTCGCCGAGATATTTTTATGGCATAGCCGGCCGCTGGATTCCGTGGCTTGCTTGGATCTGTGCAATTTTGCTGCTCACTGGGCTCTACGAAGGCCTGTTCGTTTCGCCGCCGGATTATCAACAGAGCGAGACGGTGCGTATCATGTACGTGCACGTGCCCTCGGCCTGGTTGTCGTTGTTTGCCTACGTGGTGATGGCGGGCGCCAGCGCCGTACATTTGATCTGGCGTATCAAGTTGGCCGATATCGTGGCCGCCGCGTCGGCCCCGATCGGGGCGTCATTTACGTTTCTGGCATTGGCGACCGGCTCGCTCTGGGGTCGACCGACGTGGTTCACCTGGTGGGTCTGGGACGGCCGCCTGACCTCGGAGTTGATTCTGCTGTTCCTGTATCTGGGATACATCGGCCTGCGCGCGGCAATCGAGGAGCCGCGGGCCGCAGCCCGTGCCGCGGCGGTGCTGGCCCTCGTCGGGGTCGTGAACGTACCGATCATTCACTATTCGGTAATCTGGTGGAGTACCTTGCACCAGGGGCCAACGGTGTTCCGGGCCGGCGGCCCGTCGATCGACACCAGTCAGCTCATCCCCTTGTTGCTGATGGGGTTGGCATTCACGTTTTTCTACCTCACCATCGTCTTGATCCGCGCCCGCACCGAAGTCTTGTATCAAGAACGGCGCAGTTCCTGGGTCAAAGAGGCTTTGAGCAAATCATGATTTGGTCGAATTGGTCCGCATTTTGGAACATGGGTGGTTTCGCGTTTTACGTTTGGACCTCGTATGCACTGGCGGCATTGGTGCTGAGCGCGAACATATTGGCACCATTGATGCGCAGACGCACGGTGCAACGGCAGTTGCGCCTGAACTTGGCGCAGGAGGAAAGCGCGTGACGAAGCGGCAAAGACGAATGTTCGTAGTGGCGATGTTGGTGCTCGGAGTAGGCGGTGCAGTGGCCCTGGCGCTGAACGCGTTTCGCGACAATCTGCTGTATTTCATCAGTCCGAGCGAAGTGGTCGCCGGCAAAGCGCCCCCAGAGAGATCGTTTCGTCTTGGCGGGATGGTGGAGAAGGGGAGTGTGACGCGCGATCCAGAAGGCTTGCGGGTGCGATTCGTGCTCACCGATTTCGCCAAGGAAGTGCCGGTGCAGTACGATGGCATCCTGCCGGATCTATTCCGCGAGGGGCAGGGTATCGTCGCTAAAGGTCATCTGAACGGGCAGGGCGTGTTCGTCGCCACGGAGGTGCTGGCGAAACACGATGAGAAATACATGCCGCCGGAAGTCGCCGCGTCACTGAAACGCGCGGAAAACGAGACTACCTCGCCGATGCAGGGCAAGCCATGATTCCCGAGATCGGTCATTTCGCGTTGATACTGGCGCTTTGCGTGGCGCTGGTGCAATCGAGCGTGCCGCTCATCGGCGCCAGCCGCGGTTCGATGGTGTGGATGGCATTGGCACGCCCCGCGGCGCGGCTGCAGCTGTTGTTTGTCGCTACGGCTTTCGCCTGTCTTACCTATTCTTTCGTGGTGAGCGACTTTTCGGTCGCCTACGTGGCGCAAAATTCCAATACGGCTCTGCCGCTGGTGTATCGGATCGCCGGTGTATGGGGCGCACATGAAGGCTCTCTGCTACTGTGGGCGCTGGTGCTGGCGGTCTGGACCGGCGCGGTTACGTTATTCAGCCGCAGCGTACCGCAAGTGGTGCTGGCGCGGGTGATCAGCGTCATGGGTATGGTCAGCGTCGGATTTCTGTTATTCATGCTGTTCACGTCCAATCCGTTTACGCGCTTGTTTCCAGTGCCGGTGGAAGGACGCGATCTCAATCCGCTGCTGCAGGATCCAGGGTTGGCGATCCATCCGCCAATGCTCTACATGGGTTACGTCGGGTTTTCGGTGGCGTTTGCATTCGCCATCGCGGCATTGCTCGGCGGCCGTCTGGATGCCGCTTGGGCGCGCTGGTCACGGCCTTGGACCAACGTCGCCTGGATGTTTCTGACCATCGGCATCGCCTTGGGCAGCTGGTGGGCATACTACGAGCTAGGCTGGGGCGGCTGGTGGTTCTGGGATCCGGTGGAAAACGCTTCGTTCATGCCCTGGCTGGTGGGCACCGCGTTGATCCACTCCCTGGCGGTGACCGAAAAACGCGGCGCCTTCAAGGCATGGACGGTACTGCTGGCGATTTTTGCGTTTTCACTGAGTTTGCTGGGTACGTTCCTGGTTCGCTCCGGTGTCCTGACTTCGGTGCACGCTTTTGCGACGGACCCGGCGCGTGGAGTGTTCATTCTTGTATTCCTCTGTGTGGTGGTCGGCGGTTCGCTGTTGTTGTACGCGTTTCAGGCGCCGAAAATCCGCAGCCCTGGACAATTCGATCTGGTGTCGCGGGAAACTGCGCTGTTGCTGAACAACGTGGTTTTGGTGGCGTTGGCGGCCAGTATTCTGCTGGGCACGTTGTATCCGTTGATCCTGGATGCGTTGGGCATCGGTAAGATTTCCGTCGGTCCGCCATATTTCAACAGCGTCTTCATCCCGCTGGCGATTCCGTTGGCGGCGCTGGTCGGCATCGGCGC
This sequence comes from uncultured Gammaproteobacteria bacterium, assembly GCA_963849825.1. Lineage (GTDB taxonomy): Bacteria > Pseudomonadota > Gammaproteobacteria > JASBUN01 > JASBUN01 > CAVXJN01. The sequence continues at coordinate 70,087 of CAWKIK010000004.1, forward strand.
CATGTCACGCTGGCGCCATGAAGATGCCGGGTCGCTGGTGAAACGGCTGCGGCTGGCGTTCTTGATCAGTATCGTTGCCGGGTTGGCGGCGCCGTTGCTGGCCGATGGTGAGTATCGCTGGCAGGCCGCACTGGGCTTGGTGCTGGCATTCTGGGTTGTAGCATCCACCATCCGCGGCTTGCGCGAGCGAGTGCAGGGCCGGGCACTGCGCTGGAACACCTGGAAGGGAATCCCGCGAGGCTATTACGGTATGACCATCGCGCACCTCGGAATCGCCGTGTTCGCGATCGGCGTGACGTTGACCAGCGTTTACAGCGTCGAGCAGGACGTACGTCTTTCGCCCGGCGAGCACTATCAGCTCGGCCCTTATGTGTTTCGTTTCGACGGCGTAAAGCGCGTCGGAGGCGCCAATTACGATGCCAACCAGGGCGCATTGACGATCAGCCGCGACGGTGCCGTGGTCAGTCATCTGGCACCGCAAAAGCGCATCTACCGCAGCCAGTCGAACCCCATGACCGAAGCGGGCATCGATGCGGGCCTTACGCGGGATTTGTTCGTCGCCTTGGGTGAACCTCTCGGCAAGGACGGGGCCTGGAGCGTGCGGCTGTATTACAAGCCGTTCTTGCGCTGGATCTGGCTGGGCGCCCTGTTCATGGCTGCAGGTGGGATTCTGGCGGCGACCGACCGTCGTTACCGACTGGCGGCGCAACGCGCCCGCATGCCCGATGCCGCCGGGACCGCCGGTTTGGCGAACGCACGGGCGGGTTAGATCATGGCGCGTTTTCTGATTCCGCTGGCGATCTTCGTCGGCTTGGTGGTGCTGCTCGCAGCGGGCTTGTATCTGGACCCGCGCCGGGTGCCATCGCCGTTGATCGATAAGCCTGCACCAACATTCAGCTTGCCGAGCCTGGCAGCGGATCAGGGGCCGGTCAGTCCCAAGAACTACGCCGGCAAGGTATGGCTGTTGAACGTCTGGGCGTCCTGGTGCGTGGCTTGCCGCGCCGAACACCCGATTCTCAACGAGTTCGCGCAACGCAACATGGTCCCGTTGGTGGGCCTCAATTACAAAGATACCCGCGCCGATGCGAATCGATGGCTGGAGGAACGGGGCGACCCCTATTCGATCGTGGCGGTGGATGCCGACGGCAGAGTGGGGATCGACTGGGGCGTATACGGGGTTCCAGAAACCTTCGTGGTCGATAAGCATGGCGTCATTCGCTACAAGCAAATCGGCGAAATCACGCCCGATGCGTTGCGCAACACCATTATTCCGCTGATCGAGCGCTTGCAGAAGGAACCGACATGAGGCTGACGTGGTTGGTGCTCTGCAGCTTGGTCTATGCGCTCAACGCCTTGGCGGCGGTGGAAGTGCATCAATTTCAAAACCCGGCCGACGAGCAGCGCTACCGGCACTTGACCGAAGAGCTGCGCTGTCTGGTTTGCCAGAATCAGAACCTGGCGGAATCCGATGCCGATCTGGCCAAGGATTTACGCGAGGAAATCTACGAGAAGATCGAATCCGGACAAAGCAATCGTCAGATCATCGATTTCATGGTCGCCCGCTACGGCGATTTCGTACTCTACAAGCCGCCGTTCAAACCGATTACCGCGTTTTTGTGGCTTGGGCCGTTTCTCATTCTCGGTATCGGAGTCGTGGTGCTGTTGCTGTATGTACGCCGGCGCCGCAATGCCCCGCCGCAGACGTCCGCCGCTGAGCTCGCGCGGGCACGACAATTGCTCGAATCCAGCGAAAGTAGTGACAACTCATGATCGTATTTTGGCTTATAGCGGCCGGCATGTTGCTGGTAGCGCTGGTGGTGCTGGCGCGACCGATGTTGCGCGGCCAGACCGCGCATGTGGCGGACCAACAAACCCAGAACGTACAAATCGCCCGCGAACGATTCGCGGAATTGCAGCGCGACCGGGATAGCGGCGAACTGGACCAGGCGGCGTTCGAACGGGCGCGGTCCGATTTGGAAACGACGCTGGCCGCGGATCTCGCAGCGGGACAAAGTGCAGGTCCGACCGCAAGTTCCGGGCGCTGGATCGGTGTGCTGGTATTGATCGCAGTTCCGGCGCTGGCCCTTTACCTGTACGCATCGCTAGGCAACATGGGCATGGTGACCGGCATGCCGGCCGATCATCCGGACGTGGCCCAGCAGCGTGACCTGCCGTCGGTGGAGAAGATGGTCAGCGATCTGGCTGCACGCCTCAAAGCGCAGCCAGACGACCCGCAGGGGTGGTTTATGTTGGGCCGGTCGTACTTGGCCCTGGGCCGGTACCAAGACGCGGTGGATGCTTTTCAGCACACGCACAAATTGGTGGGCGACGAACCCGATGTGCTGGTGGCCTATGCGGATGCGCTGGCGATGGCGCAAGGCGGTCGGTTGAGCGGTAAACCCATGGAACTGGTCCAACAAGCTCTCGACAAAGATCCCAACAGCGCTACCGCCCTTTGGCTGGCGGGGATGGGGTACCGCGAAACGGGGCAGCTAGACAAAGCAATCCGCAGTTGGCAAAAGGCAAAGGCGCTGCTGCCGCCCGACGCGGGCAAGGAAATCCAGGCGTTGATCGACGATGCTGCCGCCCAGGGCGGCTCGGTTCCGGAAGTTGCGGCTGCGAGCCAAGCGCCTGCCGCCAGCAACAAGATGGTACATTTACGGATCGATCTGGCGCCCGACCTGAAAGCGGGGCTTGATCCTTCGACCACCGTATTCATCTTCGCCACACCACCGGACGGTTCGCGGATGCCGGTCGCGGCCCTCAAGCGCACAGTGTCGGATTTGCCACTGGACATAAAGCTGAGCGACGCCGACGCCATGGCTCCAGTGGCACGGATCTCGAACTATGACCAGGTTCGGGTCGGCGCACGGGTGTCGTTGTCGGGCAATCCCATCGCGAGCAGCGGCGATTTGATCTCCGATACCAAGACCGTCGATGTCAGCGCCAAACAGCCCACTGAGCTGCTCATCGACCACCGCCAGCCGTGACACAGCGCTGACAATTGATCCACTGCAAGTGAATGATATAGTGGGTCGGGTCTTGCGTCTCACCGCTGGCCGCGGGCCGAGCAGGTGAGGCACCGCTATTTCGCTGCCACGCCAGAGGTATGCTTCGTGACCCATTCCGCCGTTGTCCTGCGCACCATTGGCGCCATTGCCGTGGTCGCGCTCGCCGCCTGTTCCAGCAAACCCGAAGGGACCTATGTCGCCGACTTCAGTTCCAGCAACAATCCAAATGTGGCGTTGGCCTCGGCGCTGATGAAAATGTCGCTCACTTTCGATCAAGATCATCAGGCCATTATGGAAATCGAAGCCCTCGGTAACTCTGAGAAGGTCAAGGTTGATTCCGTATATGACGGCGACCGCGTTGTGTTGACCAGGCCACACGACCCCAAAAAGGAAAAGTTCGTGTTTGCTATCAAGGACGAAAGCACGCTGAAATGCGAAAAATGTCCCGAGGGTATGCCCAGTGTCTGGAAGAAAAAACAATAGCGTTTTGAGTGCTGGAGGCTGCGGTGCGACGCGAATTTCAGCTCATCTCCCGTGAAAACGGCTACCACGGCTTCTTTCGGCTCGACCGCTACAACGTGCGGCACACTTTGTTCGGAGGCGGCTGGTCCGCCGATCTGAACCGCGAATGCGTGCACAAAGGCGCAGCTGCCGCTGTGCTGCTCTACGATCCTGAGGCCGACGTGCTGGTGTTCGTCGAACAGTTCCGCATCGGAGCGTTGGACGAACCCACTCCCTGGCTGGTGGAGCTGGTGGCAGGTTACATCGAAGCGGGCGAACGTGCCGACCAGGTGGTGCGCCGCGAGGCAATGGAAGAAGCAGGTTGCGAGCTGTTGGAGGTGATTCCGATTCTGCGCTATCTGGTCAGTCCCGGCGGTTCAGACGAAACCATGCACTTGTTTTGCGCCAGGGTGAGGGCGCCGCAGTCGGGAAGTATCCATGGACTCGAAGCCGAAGGCGAGGATATCCGGCTCGAAGTGGTGCCGGCCGCTCAGGCGCTTGCCTGGTTGGAACAAGGGCAGTCGCTGTCGGCAGCCCCGGTGATCGCCCTGCAGTGGTTCGCGCACAATCGGGAACGATTGCGCGCCACCTGGGCTTCCGAGTGACGTCATCGCCTCGATTTGAACCCGACCGAATTCTAATTACTGCAATGATCGCGTATTGACGCCGTGCGCTTCTCGTAGGACTCGCGGGCAATGCGCACGTCCTCCAGAAACAGCGGCAGCTCTTCGGGCAGTAGGGCCTGTGGTCCGTCCACCAAGGCTGCGCTGGGTTCGGGGTGAAAGTCCACCAGGATCATGTTGGCGCCCGCGATCACGCCTTGCGCCGTGACATGCATGACATCCAGCAGACCGTCCGGGGCTCGATCACGTGAGCCCACCGAGTGCGACGGATCGATGCAGACGGGCATGCGGGTCAACCGCTTGACCACGGGGATGTGGGCAAAGTCGACGAAGTTGCGATGTGGATCGCCCATGTTCGTTTTCATGCCCCGCAGGCCGAAGATCACGCGCTGATTGCCTTCGCTGGCAAGGTATTCAGCCGCGTTGAGGGACTCCTCCAGCGTGATGCCGAACCCGCGCTTGAGCAGCACGGGGAACTGCTGTTGGCGCCCGACGTTCTTCAGCAATTCGAAATTCTGGGTATTGCGGGTGCCGATCTGCAGCATGACGCCGGTGGGGTTGCCCGTGTGTTCCAGGGCATCGCGGATTTCGACGATGTGGCTTTCGTGGGTGACCTCCATTGCGATCACCCGGATACCGTACTTGCCGGCGAGTTCGAACACGTAAGGCAAACATTGCTTGCCGTGGCCTTGGAACGAATAGGGGCTGCTGCGAGGCTTGTAGGCGCCCATGCGGGTGCAGACCTGGCCGTGGTCGCGCAAGAGTTTCATCATGCGCTCGACATTGGTCGGATTGTCGACGGCACACAAACCGGCGAATACGTTGAGTGTGTCCTGACCGAAACGTACGCCGTTGTATTCGAAACCCGTCGAGCGGTGTTCATCGCGGTGGCGGCCCAGAATGCGGTATTCCTCAGACACGCGCACTACGCGTTCCACGCATGGAAGCTGTTCCATATCGGCGATGTCGAGGGCCGCTGTGTCGCCGATCAAGTAGAGCTCGGTCAAGACTTGCTGGGTACCGTGCTCATGGTGTTGACGGACCTGGATATTGGGCAAGTTGCGCAGATGGGCCATGAGCTGGGTGTAGTCATCGCCCGTGGTATCCACGTCAGGAGACAGAATCAGAATCATCCTTCAACCTCGATTGCCGCCGGTCGCGCCCGGCGATGTTCACGAACCCATTCAGTCTCGAAATCGTTTTACCAGATCGCTGTACTCGTCGATGCGGCGGTCGCGGAGAAATGGCCACATGCGGCGTACCTGTTCGCTGCGATCCAGGTCGAGCACCGTGGTCAGTACGCTCGCTTCATCGCTGGGTGCCTGCGCCAGGATCTCTCCCTGGGGACCGGCGATGAAACTGCTTCCCCAAAACAGCGCGTCGCCGCTGTTGTCGGCAGCCGACTCCAGTCCGACCCGGTTGCAAGCCAGCACCGGCAAACCGTTGGCCACCGCGTGACTGCGCTGCACGGTTATCCATGCGTCGCGCTGGCGATGTTGTTCGTCGTCTGTGTCGCTGCGTTCCCAGCCGATGGCGGTGGGATAGAGCAGCAGATCGGCGCCCGCGAGTGTCATCAGTCGTGCCGCTTCCGGGTACCACTGGTCCCAGCACACCAACACGCCCAAGCGGCCCACGGAAGTTTCAATAGGCTGGAAACCGAGATCGCCCGGTGTGAAATAAAATTTTTCGTAATAACCGGGGTCGTCCGGAATATGCATTTTCCGATATTTGCCGACCAGTGTTCCGTCACGCTCGAATACCACCGCGGTGTTGTGATACAGCCCCGCCGCTCGACGTTCGAACAACGAACCTATCAGCACTATGCCCAATTCGGCTGCCACGGCGCCGAGCCGTTCGCTGCTCGGGCCGGGGACCGCTTCGGCGAGATCGAATTGGGCCGGATCCTCTGTCTGGCAAAAATATAGGCCGGTGTGCAACTCGGGTAACAGCACCAACTGCGCACCTTGCCGTGCGGCTTCGCGAATTCCGGCGATACTGGTGTCCAGGTTTTGTTGCCGGTCTGCCGTGCAGCGTTGCTGCACCAGTCCGACATGCAGGAGCCGTGATTTCATTGCCGTCCTCGAGCGGAAAATGCGGATTCTAGTGTAGCGCGTCGCGTCGGTCATGACATGCCGGGGATACGGAACCGACCTTGTTTGGCCGTGGCGCCGGCGCCTGGGCAGGCGGAAGCAACCCGGGTCAGACGGCTTCTGCGCGCGCGGCGCGCAAAAGTCCTACCGGTAGTTGCATGGTGACGCAGTGCAGGCTGCCATATTGACGAATCAGTGCCCGGCAATCGATCGGCACGAGGGTGCGGTTGGGAAAGCACCCTGCGAGTGACTGGAGTGCAGTCTCATCGGTCGGATCATCGTAGACCGGCACCAGTACGGCGCCGTTGATGATCAGGAAGTTGGCGTGGGTGGCAGGCAGACGTTGCCCGGCTGAATTGCGAATGGGTGCGGGCAGGGGCAGCGGCACCAGGCGGTAGGGTTCACCGTCGAGTGTGCGCAGCGCCTGCAATTCCGTTGTCATGGCCGTCAGCGCCTGGAAATGTTCGTCGGCGGGATCTTGGCAGCTGACGTGGGCGATGGTGTGGGGGTCGCAAAACCGCGCCAGCGTGTCTACGTGCCCATCGGTATCGTCGCCCGCCAGTTCACCGTGTGACAGCCACAGTACACGTCGCAAGCCGAATACCTCGCACAACTCCCGTTCCAGCGCCTGGCGGTCATGGCCGGGATTCCGATTGCCCCGCAACAGGCACGCAGTGGTGGTCAACAGGGTACCGCAGCCATCGCTCTCGATAGCGCCGCCTTCGAGCTCCAAAGATTGGTTTTCCAGCGCCACGTTGCCGAACACATCCGCGCGGTGCAATGCCGCCGTGATCGCATTGTCATACTGCGCCGGGTATTTGCCGCCCCAGCCGTTGAAGCGGAAATCCAGCAGCCGTAGGCGGTCGTTTTCACGCACCCCGATGGGCCCGTGATCGCGCGCCCAGCTGTCATTGGACGGCGCGATGGCGGTGACGACCTGGCTGAGATTCGCGTCGCTTTGGTCGAGAAGCTGGAGAATGTGGCGGCGATGATCGGCGTCGCGGCACACGATCAGTACGCGCTCGCGAATGCTGATTTCGATCGCAATTCTCTGGAAAACGGGTTCGACAGCGGCGAGGTTGGCACGCCAATCACTCTGGTCGTGGGGCCAGGTCAATTGTACGCCGTCCTGAGGCTCCCATTCCGCAGGCAGGCGCCGGTTCACTACAGAGTTGTTGGTCACATATTCACCGGTCGCGATGGCCGCGTTCGCGTGCCGCCACGGTAGAGGTCGAACCGATTCTGCGTGGGATCAGTGTTGGTTTGCGGCGCGCAAGTCGCGATGCACAACAGAATGGATCACGCGGTTGGCTTCGAAATATACCGTATAATCGGCGAACACCCAACGGGTGATCTGCGGTTTGCCCACGGGACCGATGACCTCTGCAGGATCGCCGAACCGAGCGCGCACCTCGTTCATCGTTAAACCGCGGCCAGGGCGCGGTATGCCGTTGGCGCCGTTGGCCGGCGACTCGGCAAGGGAATGCATCTGCAGATTGTCGGCGGATGCAGGCAGACCGGCGCAAGCGAACGCGGCAGCCATTGCGGCAAAGAAGATTTTTTTCATGATTGTTTCCCCCGGGCTTTGATTTCCGGAACCGTACCGCGGCTCCGAATATAGCACCGTGCCACTGGCGCCAACAATCGGCTGCGCTTGGCAAAGCTGCGGTTAAAGCATACCCTAAGCACCCTCTCAGAAATCGGTACTGGATCACGTCGGATCTGTTATGCAGTTTGAGTTTCCGTTGATCGAAGGGCGCCTGGTCCGGCGTTACAAACGTTTCCTGGCCGACGTGGAGCTGGCCGACGGTACCACGGTCACCACACACACTCCCAACACCGGCTCCATGCTGGGTTGCTGCACCCCGGGCAGCCGCGTCTGGTTGCGCGACTGCCAAAACCCGACGCGTAAGTACCCGCTCTCGTGGGAGCTGGTGGAAACCGTCGACGGGGCTCTGGTAGGCATCAACACCGGGTTGAGCAACGGGTTGGTACGCGAAGCCATCGAAAACGGCGTGATCGGCGAATTGATCGGCTACAAAGAGATCCGCGCCGAGGTTCGCTACGGCGCCGAGAACAGTCGCATCGATCTGCTGCTGCGAGATCACCGTGACGCGCCGGATTGCTATGTCGAGGTGAAGAACGTGACCTTGGCGCAGTCGGGTACCGCCATGTTCCCGGACGCAGTGAGCGCGCGCGGGAGCAAGCATTTGCGCGAATTGATCGGAATGGTCGAGAAAGGCTACCGCGCGTGTCTGTGTTTCTGCGTGCAGCGAGACGACGTACAGCAGATGGCACCGGCCGATCATATCGATGTCGAGTATGGCCGTCTGCTGCGCAAAGCACTGGCGGCAGGAGTGGAGGTGCTTGCCTACGGAGCACGCGTGACAGTTGCTGGCGTGCGGCTGTGCCAGGCGCTGCCCGTGCTGTGCGAGGATCTCGGGCAAACCGGCACCGCGGCGGGATTTGTGGAATAATTCGCGCCTATGTTCAAACCGCTGGAAGCTTACATCGGCCTGCGCTACGTTCGTGCCAAGCGCCGCAATCACTTCATTTCCTTCATATCCCTGATTTCGATCCTGGGTATCGCCGTGGGCGTATGGGCGTTGATCACGGTGCTTTCGGTGATGAACGGCTTCGAAAGCGAGCTACGCGATCGCATCCTCGGCATGGCGGCCCACGCCACCATCGAGGGTCTGGGTGAACCGCTGAACGATTGGCGCAGCGTCGCCGCGCAAGCCCGCGCCAATCCGCACGTGATCGGAGCCGCGCCCTATGTCAGCGGCGAAGCGATGCTCAATCACCGTGGCCAGAATACCGGAGTTCTGGTGCGCGGCATCGATCCGAAGGAAGAGAATCAGGTTTCGGAACTGAGCACCAAAATGCGTGCCGGAAGTGTCGACGACCTGAAGCCCGGTTCGTTCAACGTCCTGATCGGTTCGGAATTGGCCACCCGCTTGCGGGTGCTGCCTGGAGACAAGATTACCGTCATCATTCCCGAAGCGACCGTTACACCGGCGGGCGTGCTGCCGCGCTTCAAGCGCTTCACCGTGGCTGGCATCTTCGAGGTTGGAATGCGCGACTATGACACCGGCCTGGCGGTAATGAATATCGACGACGCGGCGCGCTTATATCACCTCGGTAACGGCGTGACCGGCGTGCGACTGCGGCTGGACGACTTGTTCAAGGCGCCGACCATCGCCCGTCAGCTCGTCCAACACATGCCCGGGAATTATCTGGTGGACGATTGGACTCGGCAGCAGGCGAATCTGTTCAGCGCCATCCGCATGGAAAAGCGGATCATGTTTCTGGTGCTGTCGTTGATCGTGGCGGTGGCGGCATTCAATCTGGTATCGACTTTGGTGATGGTGGTTACGGATAAACAGGCGGACATCGCCATTCTGCGTACGCTCGGAACGACGCCGCGCAGCATCATGGGCATTTTCATGGTGCAGGGCGGCGTAATCGGCATCGTCGGTTTGCTGTTGGGCGTGCTCACCGGCGTGCCTACCGCGATCAATGTGGAAACAATCGTCTCCACCATTGAGCGCTGGTTCGGCGTACAGTTTCTGTCACCGGATGTGTATTACATCAGCACCCTTCGCGGAGATCTGCATTGGCCGGATGTATGGGTCATTTGCGGTGTGTCACTGGTGCTGACACTGGTGGCGACGCTGTATCCAGCGTGGCGCGCGTCGCGCACCCAACCCGCAGAGGCGCTGCGCTATGAATGATGCCGTGGGCACTGCTTCGGGCGCAGCGCAGACCCCGGTGGTGGCGTGCAGCGGCTTGGCGAAATCATTTCGCGAGGGCGGGGTGACGCTGGAGGTGCTGCGCGACGTCGATCTCGCAGTCGCACCGGGCGAGCGGGTGGCGATTGTCGGTGCCTCTGGTTCGGGCAAAAGCACTTTGCTGCATTTGTTGGGTGGCCTGGATCGCCCCAGCCGCGGCGAAGTGCTGGTGGGCGGACGCGACATGAGTCGTCTTGGCGACGCGGAACGGGGGCGGCTGCGCAACCGCAACCTCGGCTTCGTCTATCAATTTCACCATCTGTTACCCGAATTCTCGGCGCTGGAAAATGTCGCGATGCCGCTACTGATCCGGGGCGAGCGTCCCGCCGACGCCAAACAAGCAGCCGCGACGATCCTCACCCAGGTAGGCCTGGAGCAGAGACTGCGTCATAAGCCGGGACAACTATCGGGTGGCGAACGCCAGCGAGCGGCGCTGGCACGTGCTTTGGTCACGCGCCCGAAATGTATTCTTGCCGACGAGCCTACTGGCAACCTCGATCAGCGCACTGCGGAACGAGTGTACGATTTGATGCTCAACTTGAACGCTGACTTCGGTCTGAGCTTCGTGATCGTGACCCACGATCCGAGCCTCGCTCGGCGCATGGACAGAACGTTGCGCCTGGCGGAGGGTATTCTGGAACGCGAGTATTAGACGCGTCGATCAATTCAGTTCCTGTTTGACGACCGCGCGCCGCCGCCGACGCTGTTGATAGGCTTTGACGATGTGCCAACGCCAGAGCAATCGAATCAACGTATAGCCCAACAACGCCGATAGCGACGCGCACACAAAGCAGCCCAACAGAAACGGTTGCCAGATCGAGCCCAACTCACTTGCCAGCCAATGAAATGAGAGCTCGAAGCGAAAATGTTGCGGGCGCATTCCCATCAGCCATGCGCCCAATTTGTAAGTGCCGAAAAAAATCGGCGGCATAGTCAACGGATTGGTAATCCAAACCAGGCTTACTGAGAGCGGCAAATTGACCCGCAGCACGATCGCGGCTGCGGCGGCCAACACCATCTGGAAGGGCACCGGCACAAATGCCATGAACAAGCCCGCTCCGAACGCGCCCGCCACCGAACGCCGGTTGAGATGCCAGAGATTGGGGTCGTGCAAAAGCGTGCCGAACATCTTCAAATGCTTGTGGTTCCGAATCATGTGATGATCCGGCATAATTCGGCGAATAAATTTGCGGGGCATTGTAGGGGCGCGGCAGGCTGACCGATCCGGGCTCCAGGATACGCAATTCCCGCAGCGCTATCCATCATTGGAGTAGCCGGAATGCGTTCAGGGACGATCGCGTTTCTCGGCGGTGTCCTTGGGCTGCAACTTTTCTCGAGCCTGCCGACGCTGCTCTGGACATCGTTAATTTTGCCGGCGTTGGTTGCCCTGCGCTGGCGCCGTGCGCGCTTGCCGGCCGCCTTCGCTGCAGGGTTCCTATGGGCATTGCTGCAAGCCCATTGGCTACTTGCCCACGACTGGCCTACCGCGTGCGTGGGCAGGGACGTGGTAGTAACCGGAACCGTGCTTTCCATCCCCCAACGCAGCGCCCGTCAGACCCGGTTCCACTTACGTGTCGAAAAAGTCCGAGGTTGTTCCTCAGCGCGCCTGCCGATGCGTGTTCGACTGGGTTGGTACGGCAACGCACCCCGGCTGGCCGCTGGAGAACGTTGGCGCTTGCATCTACGGCTGAAGGACCGCAACGGATTCTTCAACCCCGGCGGCTTCGATTACGAGCGCTGGTTGCTGCAGCAGCGGCTTGGAGGCAGTGGTTATGTGCGCCAAGACGAGGAATCGCTGCGTCTCGGCCAGGCGCGAGACCCAATGGCCCTGTTGCAGCGCGTGCGGCAGGCGCTTTACGACGCACTCGACGCCCGTCTGCCTGCGCGGCCGGAAGCGGCTTTGGTATTGGCCCTGGCGCTGGGAGAACGCGCCCGCATCGATGGCGGTCAATGGCGGGTATTGCGCACCACCGGTACCAGCCACCTGGTGGCGATTTCCGGGCTGCATATCGGTTTGGTGAGCGGTTTCGGCTGGCTTCTGGGCTTGTGGGGCTGGAAGCGTTCGGCTTATCTGTGCGGCCGCGTGCCAGCCCAACGCGCCGGAGCGGTATTCGCCCTGATCTTCGCTGCGGTGTATGCGGCGTTGGCCGGCTTTTCCATCCCCACGCAACGGGCACTACTGATGCTGGCGGTCGGGCTTACGGCGGTACTCGCACAGCGCCAGCGGACGCCAAGCCACGCTTGGTTCATGGCGCTGTTGGCGGTATTGATTTTGGATCCATTGGCGGTGCTCGGGGCGGGTTTCTGGTTGTCGTTTTTGGCTGTGGCGATGCTGCTCTATGGCATGGGGTGCAGGCTGGGGACAGTCAGCCTTTGGTGGCGCTGGGGTCGCGCGCAATGGGTGGTGGCGCTGGGATTGTTGCCGTTGACCCTGGGCGTGTTCGGCAGCCTGTCCGTCATTGGCCCCGTCGCCAATGTACTGGCAATCCCTTGGGTCGGTCTCGTGGTGGTGCCGCTGGTCCTGGGTGCGGTGCTGTTGCTCGGCGTGGCGCCCATGCTGGCCGGTTTGACGCTCAAGTTGGCGTGTTGGTCCCTGGCGGTGGCCTGGACGCCGCTGACCTGGATGGCCGGGTTGCCGTTCGCCGCTACCGTGGCCAGTCCTTCTCTGCTCTGGCTTCTCGGCGCAATGGTGGGCGTTTTATGGTTATTGACGCCACGCGGTTTTCCCGGACGTCCGGTAGGGTTGCTAATGTTGTTACCGCTTTGGAATCCTGCGGGCACCGCGCCACCGCAAGGCGAGGCCGCGTTCACACTGTTGGACGTGGGACAGGGCCTAGCGGCAGTGATTCGCACGCATCGGCACGTGTTGATTTACGATACGGGGCCCAGGTGGGGTCCGGCATTCGATGCGGGCAGCGCAGTCGTTCTACCGTACTTGCGGTATCGGGGAGTGTCTCACGTCGATACCGTGGTTTTGAGCCACGGCGACCGCGACCATACCGGCGGTTTCGACGCATTGCGTACCAAACTCGATATCGACGCGGTGTTGGCGGGCGAACCGGAGCCGGGTAGTGGTGACCGGCCCTGTGTGGCGGGGCAGCAGTGGCGGTGGGACCAGGTGGATTTCGCGATTTTGCAACCATCGGCTGCGAGTAATGCCACCGGAAACGATCGTTCCTGCGTATTGCGCGTTCGTGCCGGCGGCCGCGAGCTGTTGCTTACCGGCGATTTGCAGCGCGCAGGGGAGCGGACACTGTTGCAGGCGGTTGCCGATTTGCACGCCGATGTACTGGTCGCCCCCCATCACGGAAGTGCCGGTTCATCGTCGCCGGCGTTCGTGGTCGCGGTCCGGCCGCGCTGGGTACTGTTCGCCAGCGGTTACCACAACCGCTTCGGATTCCCGCGGCCGGGTGTAATGCAGCGATACCGGTCGCTGGGCGCCGAGACCCTGTCCAGCGCCCAATGTGGCGCCATAGAACTCCGGCTCGGGGCCGAGGGATCGCCCGCGCCGCGTTGCAGTCGCCTTCGCCGAGGCCATTACTGGAACCGGCGCTGAGGGGGAATTCCGCGCCAGGTTCGAAAGCGGCGGCGGATCAAGTATGATTGGCCGCTAAATTGATGTAATGCGCCGAGAATTCGCAGTTCTGCCGGAACTTCACAGGTGCATTTGCCATTGATGCCCGGCGACCGCCGGCACAGCAATCCAGAGAGGGACGCGCAAACGTGTGGGAAATAATCAAATCCGGTGGCTGGCTGATGGTGCCGATCATAGTCGCGTCGGTGATCGCGTTGGGCATCGTCCTGGAGCGGCTTTGGGCGCTGCAAAAACGCCGCGTGATACCGAAACATCTGGTCGCCCAGGTCTGGCACTGGGAACGCAATCATCAGCTCGATTCAGAAAAGGTCAAGAGCATTCGCGACGGCTCCCCTCTGGGCCGGGTACTGGCGGCCGGCATTGCGGCGCGCGACAAGGATCGCGAGGTGATGCGTGAGACCGTCGAAGAAACCGGCCGCCACGTCGTGCACGAGTTGGAGCGTTACCTCAACACCCTTGGCACCATTGCCGCAATTTCGCCGCTGCTGGGATTGCTGGGTACGGTAATCGGCATGATCGCAGTATTCACCAACCTCACCATTCATGGCGCAGGCAATGTTTCCAATCTCGCCGGGGGAATTTCGCAGGCCTTGATTACCACGGCTGCGGGATTGTCCGTGGCCATCCCGTCTTTGATGTTCTACCGCTATTTCCGCGGCCGCGTCGATGAACTCGTGGTGTACATGGAGCAAGAAGCGGTGAAGCTGATCGAGGTCATGCACGGTAGGCGTCCCACCGATAGCATCAAGGAGGAGGACCAGGAATGAACCTGCGCCGCCAGCGGGCCGAGGAGCCGGATATCAATCTGACGCCGCTGATCGACGTCGTTTTCCTGCTGCTGATCTTCTTCATGGTGTCCACCACTTTCAAGCACGACTCGGAATTGGCGGTGGAGCTTCCGGAAGCATCGGCGGAACCGGTTACCCATACGGAGAAACCGCTGGAACTCGTCATCGACGCCGAGGGGAGGTTTTTCATCGGCGATAAGGAATTGGTCAATCGGAAGTTGAATACGGTCAAGAAAGCGCTGGCGGATGCGGCCGGCGACAATCGCCAGCAGCCACTGGTCATTCGCGCCGATGGTAAAACACCTCATCAATCTGTGGTGACCGCCATGGACGCCGCCGGCCAGATTGGTTTCAAACGCTTGTCGATCGCCACCGTGCGTACCGAACCGAAGGACCAAAAATGAGTGCGGGCTCTGAGGCCTCCAGCGGCGTCCAGACTTATAAGCGCTTACTCGCCTATGCGATACCCCACTGGCCGGTGTTCGCGATTTCTGTGGTTGCCATGGCGGTGTTCGCCGCTACCGAGGCGAGCTTTGCCGCGTTGATGAAACCATTGCTCGACGAGAGTTTCGTCGCCAAGGATCCGGCTTACGTGCACTGGATCCCGTTGGCGTTGGTCGGTTTGTTTCTGCTGCGCGGCATTGCAGGCTTCGGCGCCACCTACGGCATGGCCTGGGTGGCACGTATGGTGATCTACAAGTTGCGCCGCCAGTTGTTCGATCACCTGCTGCGGTTGCCGGCGACATTTTACGACAATAGCGCCTCCGGGCAGCTCATTTCGAAGTTGACCTACAACGTCGAGCAGGTGTCGCAAGCGGCAACCAACGCCGTCACCATTGTCGTGCGCGATAGCTTGAGCGCCATATTCCTCCTGGCATTGATGTTCTACCGCAGTGGCGTGTTGTCGCTGGCATTTCTATTGTGCGGTCCTTTCATCGTCATCGTCGTGGTCCGGGTCAGCAAGCGTTTTCGCAAAGTCAGCGGCCGTATCCAGGATTCCATGGGGGACGTCACCCACGTCACACAGGAGGCCATCGAAGGGCACCGGGTCGTGAAGACATTCGGTGGCGAGGAATACGAAGCGGCCCACTTCGAGAAAGTGAACACCAACAACCTGCGCCAGCAGCTCAAACTTACTGCTACCAGCGCTGCCAGCGTGCCGTTCATCCAGTTTCTGGCGGCCAGCGCGCTGGCGGGGATCGTATTCCTGGCCACCCAGTCGTCGATGAGCGAGATTCGCACCGCGGGAAGTTTTGCATCCTTTCTGGCCGCGATGATGTTGTTGTTGCCGCCGCTGAAGCGCCTGACCACCGTCAATGCCGCGCTGCAGAGGGGCATCGCGGCTGCGGAAAGCGTGTTTTCGCTGCTGGATGCGCCGACGGAAATCGACCATGGCACCCGCAGATTGCAGCGGGCTGAAGGCCGGGTCGAGTTCGAGGATGTGGTTTTTTCCTACCGCGCCGAACATGACGCGGTGTTGCGGGGCATTACATTCCGCGTGGAACCCGGTCAAACCGTAGCCCTGGTCGGGCGTTCAGGCAGTGGCAAGTCGACCGCGGTCAATCTGCTGCCACGCTTCTATGAACCCAGCGGCGGCAGAATCCTCGTCGACGACATCGACGTGCGGGACATCAAACTGGTCGACTTGCGCTGTCAGATCGCACTGGTCAGCCAGCACGTTACTTTATTCAACGACACGGTGGCTCGCAATATCGCCTACGGCAGCCTCGAGCGCTGCACGCGCGAAGATATCGAAGCGGCCGCCGAGGCCGCCCACGCGATGCACTTCATCCGCGAGCTGCCCCAGGGACTCGATACCATGGTCGGCGAAAACGGTGTTCTGCTATCGGGTGGTCAGCGCCAGCGGTTGGCAATCGCCCGGGCCATCCTCAAAGATGCACCGATTCTCATTCTGGATGAAGCGACGTCCGCCCTTGATTCGGAGTCCGAACAACATGTGCAAGCAGGTCTGCAAAGATTGATGCACGACCGAACCACGTTGGTGATCGCCCATCGGTTATCGACTGTCGAGCGGGCCGATCGCGTGCTGGTGCTGGATAGGGGCCGAATCGTCGAAAGCGGTACCCACGCTGAACTGCTGGCGGCGGACGGTCACTACGCAGCGCTGCACCGCATGCAATTCGCGGATTTCCCGCAGCGGGCGAGCGCAGCGACTTGAGTCGCAGTCGGCCCGTACATGTCCCTGCAACGGTACTGGTATTCGAACAACCTGGTTGCCCTGTTGCTGGCTCCGCTGGGCTGGTTGTACTGCGCGATTACCGATCTACGTCGCGGGGCCTACTGCGCCGGGCTGTTGCCGACCAGCAAAGTGAGCGTGCCGGTGATCGTGGTCGGCAACATCAGTGTCGGAGGGACTGGCAAAACGCCCTTGGTGGCATGGCTGGTCGAAGTGCTGCGCGCCGCCGGCTGGAGTCCGGGGATCGTCAGCCGCGGCTACGGCGGCAAGGCCGACCGTTGGCCGCAAGCGGTGGACGCCGACAGCGATCCAGCGCAGGTGGGGGATGAACCGGTATTGCTGGCGCAGCGCTGCGCATGCCCTATCAGTGTCGGCCCGGACCGGGTCGCGGCAGCACAGGCGCTGATTCAGGCCGGCACCTGCGACGTCATCGTCGCCGACGACGGGTTGCAGCATTTTGCACTCGAGCGCGACCTGGAGATCGCGGTGGTCGATGGCGTCCGCCGCTTCGGCAACGGCCGCTGCCTGCCCGCGGGCCCCTTGCGAGAATGTGTACGGCGCCTCGAGCGAGTGGATTTCATCGTCAGCAACGGACCGGGTACGCGGCACGAATACGCAATGCGGCTGGAAGGGGAACAGGTGGTGGCGGTGGATGGATCTGGGCGCACCAAGCCGCTGCGGGAGTTCGGCGATGGGCCGGTACATGCCGTTGCCGGCATCGGTTATCCACCTCGGTTCTTCTCCCATCTGCGGCGCAGTGGACTGCAGTTGATCGAGCATCCGTTTCCCGATCATCATGCTTTTAGCGCTCGGGATCTCGACTTCGGTGATCAGTTGCCCGTACTCATGACAGAGAAGGATGGCGTAAAATGCAAAGATCTTGCCGCAAGTAATCATTGGCAGGTGCCGGTAACCGCGGTGATTGATTCCCGCTTGGCGCCGCGCATACTGGAACGACTCACGGTACTGCGCGGCAGTGAATGTAAGAGCGCAGCCTGCCGCGGCTTGGAACCCGATCATTCAGAACCGAAATAGGCGCGACATGGATACAAAATTGCTGGACATTCTTGCCTGCCCGATCTGCAAAGGCCCATTGGTGTTTCGCAAAGCGGAGCAGGAACTGGTCTGCAAGGCAGATCGACTGGCCTATCCCATACGCGACGATATACCCGTGATGCTGGAAGACGAAGCGCGCGAATTGGCTCCCGACGAAGAAGTCGAGTAAGTGACAAGTTCGGTCACGGGCGACAGCGCCGCGCCCGTATTCAAAGTTGCGATCCCGGCCCGTTACGGCGCCAGCCGGCTGCCCGGTAAACCATTGCGTGAACTGGCGGGCAAACCGCTGTTGCAGCACGTCCACGAACGCGCCCTGGAAAGCGGAGCCGAACAAGTGGTCATTGCCACTGACGACGTACGCATCCGCGCGGCCGCGGAAGGGTTCGGCGCGCAAGTGTGTCTGACCTCCAGTTCACACCCGAGCGGTACGGACCGGTTGGCGGAGGTCGCCGTACGGTTGGGGTGGTCCGACCAAACGATTGTGGTCAATCTGCAAGGTGACGAACCGTTGGTCGCGCCGCAGTTGCTGCGTGCGCTGGCGACGGATCTGGAGTCACATCCGAGTGCAGCGATCGCGACCTTGTGTACGCCGATTCAGAACGCCGAAGAATTGTTCGACTCCCACGTGGTGAAAGTGGTTCGCGATGGGAGGGGGTTTGCGATGTATTTCAGCCGCGCTCCAATTCCCTGGGAACGGGACGCGTTCGCCAGCGATCGCACCACGCTGCCGGCCGGATCGCAGCACTTTCGCCATGTGGGTTTGTATGCATACCGCGCCGGATTTCTCGCCCAGTACAGTCGGCTCGAACCGGCCTATGCAGAACGGGCCGAATCCCTCGAACAGTTGCGTGCGCTGGTTCACGGCGTGCGGATTCATGTACGGTTGACCGAAAGCCCACCGGGACACGGTGTGGATACGGAGGACGACCTGCGACGCGTTTCCCTGTTGTTGCAGGAGCGCGCCGCAAGCGGTCAGTGATCCAGTAAGTTCAGCGCGACGAATGCCGGATGCAGGGAGACGCCATCGCTTCCTAAGACCGGTACAGTATGTGAGGTGGGTACGCGGCGGCTGGGACTGCCGAACTGATCCGATTGAATGGTGTCGCCGTCGACGCTGACCAGGATGAGGACCGGGCCGTCCTCCAATACTTCGACGATCTCACAGCGAGTGCCCTCGTGGGATACCTGTACCCCGATCATGGCCCGCAGTTGTTCGATGCTAACGCAAAATCCGTTCATACGGTTACCCCGCGAGGCCGCATTGGTTAACACGCCGCAACGCGCACAGATATAATATCGCCCCATCAAAGTGGCTGCACCGGAAACCCGTCGGCAACGCGAGTAATGGTGGTCGTAGCCGTGAATCTATGCAACTGGAGCCGTACATGGTCAAGGTGTTGTTTGTCTGCCTGGGGAATATCTGTCGCTCGCCGACCGCCCACGGTGTGTTTCTGCATTTGGTGGAGCGGGAAGGGTTGGCCGATCGAATCGAGGTGGATTCCGCCGGAACCCACGCGTATCACGTCGATGACCCGCCGGACCCGCGCGCGCAGGCGGCCGCTGCGAAGCGGGGCGTCGATTTGAGTCGGCTGCGGGCCCGTAAGGCGCTGCAGGAAGACTTTCAGGTGTTTGACTACGTCCTGGCCATGGACCGCAGCAACTACGAGCACCTGAGCGCGCTGTGCCCGCCGGGCGCTGAAGATAAGCTACGTCTGTTTCTGCGTTTCGCACCGGAATTGGGCGAGGACGAAGTGCCGGACCCTTATTACGGCGGGACCGCTGGATTCGAACGGGTGTTGGACATGATCGAAAGCGCGGCCGAAGGGCTGCTCGCCGAGATTCGCCTGCGCCACGGATTGTAATCCGCCGCGTCTCCGGAATCATTCCTCGGAAACGCGGCGGTAGAAGCTCAGGTGTTGTTATTGCCTTCCCGCGCCGGCGACCGATCCTGCGCATCGTCGCGCGTTTCGGAGGCGGGCTGGTCGGCGCGCGGCGTTTGTGGCTGGCGCTGGGGCGCTGGCGACGGCTGTGCCGCGGGCGCAGGCGCTGGCAAACGCTCACTGACAGGTGGCGCGGCGGGTGCTGGCGCCTCCTGTTGTGACGGTGCAGGCGGAGCACTCTGTGAAGCCGCCGGCTGGTTTTGGGACCCAGGCTCTGCTGGCGGAACCGGTGCGGGGCTCGGGGCCTTGCTTTCAGGGGCGGGAGCGTCCGGCTTGGCGATCTCCGACCTCGGCGTGAGCGTAGCCTGTGTTGAAGCGTCATCATGCGGCTGACGAGGGGTTGCCCGTTCTGCCGCTTTTTCGCTGTTTTCGGCGCTGGGCACGGTACGTTGGGCTTCGCCGGCTTGGTTCGACTCGGCTTCCTGGCCGCCGGCCTCCCCGGTGGCGTTGGATTTACGGCGACGACGGCCGCCACGACGACCGCGCCGCGAGCCGCTGCGTGCCTGCCCGGTACGGCCGGACTTCTCCGGTTGTGAAGCGCTGTCTGCGGTTTCGGCCTGTGCGAGGTCGTTTTGTCCCGTGTCGGATTTTGCTTTCGACGGCTGCTTTGCAGGCTGAGGCTGCTTTTCGGGCTGAGGCTGCTTGCCGTCGGATACCTTCGACTCGACGCCGGATTTGGTCGACTTGCTGTTGCCGTTGTCCGTCGGCGCAGCGGTCGACGGGTCCGCGTTCTTTGGCTCGGACGCATTGCGCCGGCCTGCCTGTTGGCCGCCGCGACGGCCACGGTTGCTCTTACGCGCGCCACCGCGGGTCTCGGCAGTGGCCGCACGAGTCCGGTGCGCAGCCGCTTTCTTGCGCGGAGGCGGGATCCGGTTCTCGGGTTCTTCGCCCTTGCGGCCGCCAAACAAGCTGGTCCATAACCGGCGAATGAATCCGCCGTCGTCTTCGGCGCGCAGCGCGGGCGGGGTAGGCGGCGGCACCGGAGTCGGTGGCGCTACGGTTTTCACCGCCGGCACCTCCGCCAACGGCTTGGCCTGCAAACTGGAAGGCGCCTCGATGGTTTCGGGCTCGATGGCCATCTCGTAACTGAGCGCGCCTTCCTCCATTTCGTCGGTGCGTACGCGTTTGACGTCGTACTGGGGTGTGTCCAGGTGCTGATTGGGGATCAGCATGAGCGATACCCGGTGACGGGCCTCGATCTCGTTGATGGATCGCCGCTTCTCGTTGAGCAGGAAGGTCGCCACGCTGACCGGCACTTGCGCCACTACGCAGGCGGTCTTTTCCTTCATCGCTTCTTCTTCAAGAATGCGCAACACCGCCAAACCGAGGGATTCGGTACCACGGATGGTGCCCTGGCCGATGCAGCGTGGACAAACGATCTGGCTCGATTCACCCAACGAAGAGCTGAGCCGCTGGCGTGACATTTCCAGCAATCCGAAACGGGAAATGCGCCCGACCTGCACTCGGGCGCGGTCCATTTTCAGCGCTTCCCGCAACCGATTCTCGACTTCGCGCTGATTGCGGGACTGGGACATGTCGATGAAGTCGATCACCACCAGACCGCCCAGGTCGCGCAGGCGCAGCTGACGGGCGATTTCGTCGGCCGCCTCCACATTGGTGTTGAGGGCGGTCTCCTCGATATCGCTGCCTTTGGTCGCCCGGGCCGAGTTGATGTCGATCGATACCAGCGCTTCCGTGTGGTCGATCACCACGGCGCCGCCCGAAGGCAGGCGTACCTCACGGGAAAACGCCGATTCGATCTGGGATTCGATCTGATAGCGGGTGAATAGCGGTACCGGATCCTGATAGCGCTTGAGTTTGGGCAGGCTGTGGGGCATCACCTGCTGCATGAAATCGTGCGCTTGCTTGTGTACGCTCTCGTCATCCACCAGCACTTCGCCGATGTCGGCGCGCAGATAATCGCGCAGAGCCCGAATGATGACGTTGCTTTCCTGGTAGATCAGGAACGGCGCGGCACGTTCGCGGGAAGCGGTCTCGATAGCCTTCCAGAGGTGGAGCAGGTAGTCCAGGTCCCACTGCAGTTCTTCTGCTGAACGACCAACACCCGCGGTCCGTACGATCAAACCCATGCCGTCGGGAATATCGAGTGTGGCCATGGCTTCGCGCACTTCGGCACGATCATCGCCTTCTATGCGCCGTGACACGCCTCCGGCGCGCGGATTGTTGGGCATGAGTACCAGGAAGCGGCCGGCCAGGCTGATGAAAGTAGTGAGGGCGGCACCTTTGTTGCCGCGCTCCTCCTTGTCGACCTGGACCACAATTTCCTGACCCTCGGACACCACGTCTTTGATATTGACGCGACCGCCATTGCCGGCTGCTTCGGACTTGAAGTAGCTGCGTGCAATTTCCTTGAGCGGCAAAAAGCCGTGCCGTTCGGAACCATAATCCACGAACGCGGCTTCCAGGCTGGGTTCGACCCGGGTGATCTTGCCTTTGTAGATGTTGGCTTTCTTTTGTTCCCGGGCCGGTGTTTCGATATCGAGGTCGTACAACCGTTGGCCGTCCACCATGGCCACTCGCAACTCTTCCGGTTGAGTTGCGTTGACGAGCATTCTTTTCATGTCAACTCTCTAGGGCGCTCGCACCGCGGACGAACGAGAGCCCCAGCCGGTCGGACCAACCACTTGGGGGCGTCGCGCCGCTACAGATCGGCATGCGACAGCGCCGCAAAGCGTGGTTCGTTACCGGCCAGGTCGCGCTAGTTCACGGGAGCGCGCTGCCAAGCGCCGCTCTGCATTCGCTTCAGGGTCAAGCGACGACCAAACCCTTGTGTAATATGGCACCGCCGCCAAAAACCCGGCGGAACCCGAAAACCGTTTCTAACCGCTTGTTCGGCTGAATTTTGTCCCATCGCCTTAAACTGCGCGGCGATTCAGCCACATTGGGCGGTATTGCGGTCAATTGACTATAACAGTGTTCCGAAAATGCATCAATTATATTCAATCACTTATCGAACACCGTGGGATTAGAGCTGGTATGATGCGCGGCCATGTCGAGTATCGATGAAAACCTGGCGCGGGTCCGGATCGTGACCGTCGACGATGCGCATGCAGGGCAGCGTATCGACAATTTTCTCGTCGGGGAACTCAAGGGCGTGCCCCGGAGTTTGATCTATCGCGTCCTGCGCAAAGGCGAGGTGCGGGTCAACAAGGGACGCATCAAACCGGAATACCGACTGCGCCCGGGCGACCAGGTGCGGATCCCACCGGTGCGTATCGGCCAGTCCGAAGCGCCGCGGGTCCCGGATTCGGTGCAGACGCAGTTGCGCAATGCAGTGTTGTTTGAAGACGACGAGCTGCTGGTGCTCGACAAGCCGGCCGGTTTGGCGGTCCACGGCGGCACCGGTCTCGGCTTCGGAGTCATCGAAGCGTTGCGGGTTTCGAGACCCCAACTGCGTTTCCTGGAGTTGGTCCATCGCCTCGATCGGGAAACCAGTGGCTGCCTGTTGTTGGCTAAATCGCGACCGGCGCTCCTGGCGCTGCAGGATCAGCTCAAGTCGGAACAAGTAGACAAGCGCTACCTGGCATTGACCTACGGCAGTTGGGCCCAACAGTCCCAGTTCGTGGATGCACCATTGCGCAAAAACGCACTCAGCAGCGGCGAGCGCATGGTCGTTGTCAGCGCTGAGGGGCGTCCCGCCCGCACCCGATTCCAGGTCATGACGCGTTACCGCGATGCCACGCTGGTCGAGGCATTGTTGGAGACCGGGCGCACCCATCAGATCCGCGTGCATGCGGCCCATGCCGGCCATCCGTTGGCTGGTGATTCGAAATACGGTAATCAGGCGTTCGACATGCGCCTGCGGGGACTAGGTCTCAAACGAATGTTTCTGCATGCCCACCGTCTGGGTTTCAGCCATCCCCGCACGGCCGAGCGGTTGGATCTGGGCAGCCCGCTGCCCGAACCGCTCCGCGCATTGTTGCAGGCTATGGAGAACGAGCGGTGAAATCGGGTTATCGCCTGCTGATATTCGATTGGGACGGGACGCTGATGGATTCTCAGGCCCATATCGTCGCCTCCATGCAGGCGGCCATGGTCGATCTCGGTCTGGAGATGCTCGATGCCCGTACCATTTCCGATATCATTGGCCTGGGAATGCGCGAGGCACTGTTGGCATTGTTTCCGGGACACCCGGACGAGGGGTTCTTCACGGCATTCACCGACCGGTACAGACAACATTATTTTCGCCCCGACGCGCCTCAAGCGCTGTTCGCCGATGCGGAAGTTACGCTGAAAAGGCTGAGGCGGGAGGGTTACCTACTGGCGGTCGCCACCGGCAAAGGGCGTCACGGCTTGAACAAGGTCTTGACGGAAACAGGTCTTGGCGCATTGTTCGACGCCCACCGCTGTGCTGAGGAGACTGCGTCCAAGCCGGACCCGAAAATGGTGCATGAGATTCTGCACGCGCTGGCGGTAGCGACCGAAGACGCACTCATGATCGGAGACAGCGAGTACGATTTGCAGATGGCGCACAACGCCGGCATCGATTCGATCGCGGTGACCTATGGGGTACACGAAACGGAACGGTTACTGCGTTATGATCCACTTACGTGCCTGGATCGACTGGGCGATTTACCGCAATTTCTGTCGTCTTTCAAATCACCGAAGACGAACCGCGGACGATAAGATACGAACTGTCTGTATTGAGGAGTGGAATCGCGCATGGGGGAGCATCAGTCTTCGGAAACCGCTGCGGCAACGCAGGAAACCTGGAGCCGGGATACCCTGGAACGTTTGGCCTGGGAAAACCTGAGGGAACGCCGCCGCAACCGTCGCTGGGGGATTTTCTTCAAGTCCGCGTTCCTGGCGTATTTGCTGCTCATCGTTTTTCTCGTGGTTCCGCGGGAGGTGCAAGTTGGTCCCCACACAGCGGTGGTCGACATCTCCGGCGTGATTGCCGACGATGAGGCAGCCAATGCCGATGATTTGGTACCTGCGCTTCGGTCGGCATTTGAAGACAAGCGCAGTCGCGGCATTATCTTGCGCGCAAACAGCCCCGGCGGCAGTCCGGTACAGGCGGCCTACCTGTACGACGAAATTCGCCGCTTGCGGCAGAAGTATCCCGACAAACCGGTATATGCCGTAGTGACGGATATGTGCGCATCGGCGTGCTAT
Source organism: uncultured Gammaproteobacteria bacterium (assembly GCA_963849825.1). GTDB lineage: Bacteria > Pseudomonadota > Gammaproteobacteria > JASBUN01 > JASBUN01 > CAVXJN01. The sequence continues at coordinate 94,815 of CAWKIK010000004.1, forward strand.
TACATCATCGCCGCGGCTGACCGGATTTACGCCAGTCCGGCGAGCCTGGTCGGTTCCATCGGTGTTCTCTATGACGGATTCGGCTTTACCGGTTTGATGGACAAACTGGGCGTCGAACGACGGTTGCTCACCGCCGGTCGCAACAAGGGCATGCTCGATCCGTTTTCGCCTTTGCGCGAGCAGGACAAGGCACACGTCGAGCAGATGCTTGAGGAAATCCACCAGCAGTTCATCGCTGCGGTGAAGCGCGGTCGCGGTGAACGGCTCGGAAGCGACCAGGATTTGTTCAGCGGCATGTTCTGGAATGGCGAGCGGGCCCGCGAGCTTGGCCTGGTGGACGATTTCGCCAGTCCCGGCACGGTGGCACGTGACGTCATCGGGGCGGAGGATGTGGTCGATTACACGCCGCAGCCTGATTTCCTGCAACGGGTGAGCGATCGCTTCGGTATGGCGATGGCGCGTGCCTTCAGCCCCCATTCGCCGCTGCGTTGAATGAGTGGCGGCGCCTGCGTTGATCGCTCAGGGCAGCTCGACGCCTTCCTGGGCCAGCATGCTTACCAATGAAATCAGCGGCAGCCCGATCAACGCGGTCGGATCACTGCCTTCCATGCGCGCAAACAGCGCGATGCCCAGACCTTCCGCTTTGAAACTGCCCGCACAATTGAGCGGCTGTTCGGCATCGACGTAGCGGCCGATACGCTCGTCATCGAGCTGCCGAAATGTGACGCTGTAGGGCACCACTTCGATTTGGAGTTCGCCGGTGGCGCTGTTGTACAAACACAGCCCGGTGAGGAAATTCACGGTTTGTCCGGATACCGCGCGCAATTGTTCGATTGCACGTTCCCGTGAGCCGGGTTTACCCAGAACCTGGTCGTTGAGCACCGCCACCTGATCCGAACCGATGATCAGTGCTTGCGGATAGCGCGTACCCGCTGCTCGGGCTTTGGATTCCGCGAGACGGCGAACCAGATCCTCGGCGCGTTCATCGTCGTGCCTACGTTCGTCGACATCCGGCGACGAAGTCTCGAAAGCCAGACCGAGACGTTCGAGCAACGCCCTCCGAAAAGGTGAACTGGAACCCAAAACCAACGGCAATTGCGGACGTTTGATCACAGCCGGGCACTACTCGATTTCAATCAAGGTTTCATCCGGATTGACACTGTCGCCTTTGACCACGTGCACGGCTTTCACCTCACCGGCGATGGGCGCCTGGATCTCGGTTTCCATTTTCATGGCCTCGCTGACCAGCACGGCGTCGCCCGCACTGACTTTGGCTCCGACTTCGACCAAGACATCGATGATGGTCCCGGGCATGGAAGTGGTGACATGGCCCGGCTTGGTAGCGCGTGGGCGCTGACTGCCTTTGCTGGATTTGGGAGCGCTCCTGCCGGCGCTTTGCTCGGGAAGAATCTCATCAAGGGTTTCAATGATGATTTCTTCGGGCACGCCGTCCACCGTGACATAGAACGGGCGCATGTCTTGAGTCTTGTGGCCGGTTCCGGTCAGCTTGATGTGATAGGTTTCGCCGTGCAACGTGACATTGAAATCCACCGGTGCGCCGGAGGGCGACCCGTTTTCGGATTTGACCGGCTCCAACGGCTCTGGCACCAGCGTTCCGGCAGCGCGCTGTTCCAGGAATTGGCGCCCGATTTCCGGAAACATGCCGTAAATCATCACGTCCTCTTCCGATTGCGCCAGTTCGCCGATTTGGCCGCGGATATTGTCCAGTTCGTCGCCGAGCAGGTCCGCCGGTCGGCAATCGATCACGTCTTCGTTGCCGATCGCTTGTTGCCGCAACATGGTATTGACGTGGCCCGGGGCGCGGCCGTAGCGGCCTTGCAGGTAGTGCTTCACTTCATTGGTAATGGTTTTATAGCGCGCGCCGGTAATGACATTGAGTAGCGCCTGGGTGCCGACGATTTGCGACGCTGGAGTAACCAGCGGCGGATAGCCTAGATCCTCACGCACCCGCGGAATTTCCTCCAGTACTTCTCCCATCCGCTCCAGCGCGCCCTGTTCTTTGAGCTGTGAATAAAGATTGGAAATCATGCCCCCCGGTACCTGGTTCACCTGGACGCGGGTGTCGATGCCGGTGAATTCGCTTTCGAACTGGTGGTATTTCTTGCGCACTTCCCGGAAATAGAAGCCGATCTCCTGGAGCGCCACCAGGTCCAGTTCTGTGTCGTATCCGGTACCGCGTAGCGCGGCGACCATACTTTCTGTGGGCGGGTGGCTGGCGCCGCCGGAGAACGACGAAATCGCGGTATCGATGCCTGCGGCCCCGTTTTCGACGGCCTTGAGCTGGCACATATCCGACAGTCCCGAGGTCGCGTGGGAATGCAACTGCAGCGGCACGTCGATGGCGTCGACCAATTTCGCGACCAGATCGGCGGCGACGAACGGTGTCAGCAATCCCGCCATATCCTTGATGACGATACTGTCGCAGCCCATATCCTGCAGCTGCAGCGCCATTTGCACGAACTGCTCGGGGGTATGCACGGGGCTCGTGGTGTAGCAGATCGCGCCTTGCGCATGCTTGCCATGCGCTTTTACCGCTTCGATCGATACGCGCAGGTTGCGCACGTCGTTCATGGCGTCGAAGATGCGGAAAACGTCGATACCATTGCTTGCCGCCAGTTTCACGAAAGACCGGACGACGTCATCGGAATAGTGGCGATAACCGAGCAAATTTTGCCCGCGCAGAAGCATTTGCAAACGTGTGTTTGGAAGTGCTTTGCGTAACGCCCGCAATCGTTCCCACGGGTCTTCCTTGAGAAAGCGAAGACAGGCATCGAACGTCGCACCGCCCCAGACTTCGAGCGACCAGAATCCGATCTTGTCCAGCCGATCGCAGATCGGCAGCATGTCGTCGACCCGCATGCGGGTGGCGATCAGGCACTGGTGCGCGTCGCGCAGAATGGTTTCGGTGATTCTTACCTTGGACATGCGCTGCTCTTCGCGTTTCGGTTGCGTTTTGGCATAAGCCGCCGGATGTTGCGCTTGTGCGCGGTCATCGATGACTCGTCATCTTCCCAGTGTACCCGCTGCAAGGCGGTTGTGCCGGTCATAAGCCCAGGTGCGCGATCACGGCCGCGGATAAAGCCGCTGCCAACTCCCGCGGCGGACGGCGTACGGAATACTCGGTCAGTTCCGGATGCTCTTCGACGAAGCTGGTGGTGAAATCCGCATTGCGGAAATCCACAGCATTCAGTATCTCCAGATGATACGGAATCGTGGTCTTGACCCCGTACACGCCCATATCGGTCAACGCGCGCCGGCCCCGGGCGATCAGCGATGGCCAGTCGAGGGCCCAAACGGTCAGCTTTGCGCACATGGAATCGTAGTAGGGCGGAATATGGTAGCCGGTGTAGATCGCGGCATCGGTGCGCACACCGGGACCGCCCGGAGCGAAATACCGGGTGATGCGTCCGAAGCTCGGCAAAAAATCGTTTTTCGGGTCCTCGGCATTGATGCGAAATTCCATCGCGAAGCCGCGCCGCTTGATGTCCTCCTGCTTGAATTGCAGCGGCAATCCTGCGGCGATACGAATCTGCTCCTGGACAATGTCCACCCCGGTGATTTCCTCGGTGATGGTGTGTTCGACCTGCAGGCGAGTGTTCATTTCCATGAAATAGAATTCGCCGCTTTCGTCCATCAAGAACTCGACCGTGCCGGCATTCTCGTATCCGACCGCGCGCGCCGCTTTGACCGCCAATTCGCCGATATAACTGCGTTGTTCTTCGTTCAATTGCGGTGACGGCGCAATTTCAATCAGCTTCTGGTGACGGCGCTGTACTGAACAATCGCGCTCGAACAGGTGAATCACGTTACCGTGCTGATCGGCGAGGATCTGCACTTCGATATGGCGCGGATTGACCACGCATTTTTCCATGAAAATATCGGCGCTGCCGAAAGCCTTGGTGGCCTCGGACAGCACCCGGGCAAAATTGCGTTGGAGTTCCTCAGGGGTATTGCAACGGCGAATGCCACGACCGCCGCCGCCGGAAGTGGCCTTGAGCATCACCGGATAGCCGATGGTGTCGGCGAACGCGAGCGCAGCCTCGACGTCATCGATGTTGCCCTCGCTGCCGGGCACCACCGGCACGCCGGCCGCGACCATGGAGCGGCGCGCCTCGGTCTTGTCGCCCATGCGCCGGATCACGTCTGTGCTTGGGCCGATGAACAGGATGCCGCGGCGTTCGCAGGCTTCCGCCAATAACGGATTCTCGGATAGGAAACCGTAACCGGGATGCAGTGCATCGCATCCGGTGGCCACGGCCAAGTTCACGATCCGATGGACGTTGAGATATCCCGCGACCGAATCGGGGCCGATGTTGTAGGCTTCATCGGCTTTCTTGATATGCAGGGAGTGCCGGTCCGGCTCAGCGTAAATCGCCGCGGAGGTGATACCGAGTTCGGCACAGGCACGCACCAACCGGACCGCGATTTCGCCCCGGTTGGCGATCAGGATTTTACGTAGCACGGACATCTCCCAGGGCGAAGCGTCAGGCGACCGGATGGTCGTGTCGCCAGACTGCTTGGTGTTTCTACGAAAAATAGCCACCTCCTGTCAAGAAATCCGCGCTACTGGCCGGAAAATTAAGGAGATTTCAAAACTTTATTTTTTGACACCCGGGGCAGCACCGGATACTATTGCCGGCTTATGTCGGAGCGTCTGCCAGAGCAGATCGACCCTTTACGGCTTGCCCGGCAGGGCGCCGAACTGCGGGGACGCGTACCGCTGTCTCAGATGCACCGCCTTGCCGAGTACCTGTGCGACTCTCCCGGCGACGCGGAGGTGGCGCTGGCGTTTGATTTAGGCGAGGGCGGGATCGGTTTGCTGCACGGTGAAGCGCACGCCGTGGTCTCCGTGATATGTCAGCGCTGTCTGGAGCCGATGGCATTGCAGTTGGATGCGCAGTTTGCATTCGGATTGGTGGAATCGGAAGCGCAGGCGGAGCGTCTCGGCGCGAACTACGAGCCGCTTCTGGTGGGCGAGACCCCGTTGCGGGTGAGCGAACTTACGGAAGATGAATTGATTTTGGCCTTACCGATTGTAGCGCTTCACGATATGCCGGCATGTCCGGCCGCGGAGCATTTAGCAGAACCGGAGTCGAAGTCGGAGCAGCAGGTTTCCGGCGCGAGTCCGTTCGCAATTTTAGAAACACTCAAGCGTAAGCGTTGAACTGAAACAGCAGGAGCATTGTAATGGCCGTACAACAGAATCGTAAAAGCCCGTCCAAACGCGGCATGCGCCGCGCGCACGACGCGCTGACGGGGCCCGCGCTCTCGATCGAGCCGGAGTCGGGTGAAACTCACCTGCGCCATAACGTCAGCCCCGATGGCTACTATCGCGGCCGTAAAATCGTCACCGCCAAGAAATAATCGCGCCCACGGCGTGGACTTTGGTCCGCGCCGTATGCGATTGTCCATTCCGCATTCCCCCGAACAAGACTGCCCCGGCGGGAGCAGGTTCCGCGCAACGCATGAGTGAAGGCCATACCATTGCATTGGACGCCATGGGCGGCGACCACGGTCCCGAGGTCGTGGTGCCGGCTGCTTTGCGCTTTCTGCGCAGCCAAAACGGCGGCGTCAAGCTCATCCTGGTTGGCGACCGGAATGAATTGGAACAGCGCCTGGAAGCTGCTGGGGCGACCTCGGAAACGAACATCAGCATTCAACACGCTTCCCAGACCGTCGCAATGAACGAACTGCCCTCCCATGCACTGCGAAACAAGAAAGATTCGTCGATGCGGGTGGCGATCAATCTGGTGAATGACGGTCTTGCGCACGCGTGCGTCAGCGCCGGCAATACCGGCGCGTTAATGGCAACGGCGCGATTCGTGCTGAAAACGCTGCCCGGCATCGATCGGCCTGCCATCTGTACGATGATGCCTTCGATCAAAGGGCACACTTATGTTTTGGATCTGGGTGCCAATGTCGATAGCAGTTCCGAGCACCTGTTCCAGTTTGCGGTAATGGGGTCGGTGCTGGCCAGCGCGGTCGACAATATCGATAGCCCGAGGGTCGGCCTGCTCAATATCGGCGAGGAAGAAATCAAGGGTAATGAACGTGTCAAGGTGGCGGCCCAGCTGCTCGCGGGGAGTGATCTGAATTACACCGGTTTCGTGGAAGGGGACGGTATTTTCTCGAGTAATGTCGATGTAGTGGTGTGCGATGGATTCGTCGGCAATGTGGCGCTGAAGAGCTCGGAAGGCGTCGCGAAAATGATCGGCCATTACATGAAGCGGGAATTTTCCCGTAATGTATTCACCAAGCTCGCGGCGTTGCTTGCGGCACCGGTGCTGAAGTCCTTTCGCACCAAGATCGATCCGCGCCACTATAACGGCGCAAGTTTGCTTGGTTTGCGCGGCATCGTGATCAAAAGTCACGGGGGAGCGGACGAACTGGCCTTCGCCAACGCAATCAAGATCGCATTGGTGGAAGCGCGCAAAAATGTACCGCAGAAGATTCACGCCAATCTCGAAACTCTCTTGTCCGAAAGGCAAGCGGTTTGACCTACGCGCGTATCATCGGCACTGGCGGATATCTTCCTGAAAAGGTTCTCACTAATGCGGACCTGGAGAAGATGGTCGAGACCAGCGACCAGTGGATCCGGGAACGCACCGGAATCCGCAAGCGCCATGTTGCCAGCGAGGGCGAAACCACCTGCGACCTCGCGGAACGCGCCGCTCGAAATGCCATTGATGCTGCGCAGATCAAGCCCGGCGACATCGATCTGATCATCGTCGCTACCACGACGCCTGATCGGGTATTCCCCAGTACCGCCTGCTTGCTGCAGCAACGGTTGGACATCCACGGCTGTGCCGCATTCGACATCCAAGCCGTGTGCACGGGCTTCGTGTACGCGCTCGGCGTCGCGGACAAATTCATCCGCACCGGCAGCGCCAAACGGGCGTTGGTCGTTGGCGCTGAAACACTGTCCCGAATTGTCGATTGGACCGATCGCACCACCTGCGTATTGTTCGGCGATGGCGCGGGTGCTGTGGTACTGGAGGCATCTCAGGAACCCGGCATCCTATCGAGTCATCTGCACGCCGATGGAAGTTTCGAAAATTTGTTGACGGTACCCGCGGGGATTTCCGAAGGCTATGATCAAGTCCGTGCCGGAAAGGCATTCATCGAAATGAAAGGTAACGAAGTATTCAAGGTGGCGGTGAACACTCTGGGCAGGATCGTGGACGAAACTCTGCATGCCAACCATTTGAAGAAATCGGATATCGACTGGTTGATTCCGCATCAAGCCAATACCCGCATCATTGCCGCGACCGCGCGCAAGCTGCAAATGCCGATGGAACGAGTCGTGATGACAGTTGGCGAGCACGGGAATACTTCGGCCGCTTCTGTGCCGTTGGCCCTCGATGTTGCGGTACGAGACGGACGGATCAAACGCGGCGAAACGTTGCTGATGGAAGCCTTTGGCGGCGGGTTCACCTGGGGTTCGGTTTTGCTCCAGTACTGAGAGTCTCGGGCGGACCAAGCGGCTACGACACGTAAGGAATAAGCATGAAGCTCGGATTCATTTTTCCCGGTCAAGGTTCGCAATCGATCGGCATGCTGGGTTCCCTTGCGCAGCAGTATCCTATAGTAGAGGATACTTTTGCCGAGGCGTCGGACGCACTTGGCCGGGACCTGTGGAAACTCGTAGCTGAAGGGCCGGAGCACGAACTCAATCGTACCGACATCACTCAGCCGGCGATGCTCGCCGCGGGGGTTTCCGTTTGGCGGGTCTGGCAGCAGCGCGCGGGCGCGGCGCCGGTAGTCCTCGCCGGCCACAGCCTTGGTGAGTACACTGCGCTGGTGTGCGCGCAAGCGCTGGATTTCGCAGTCACGGCCAAGCTGGTGGCCGAACGCGGACGATTGATGCAGGAAGCGGTGCCGGCGGGCAAAGGCGCCATGGCGGCGATCCTGGGCTTGACCGATGATCAGTTGGTGTCGGTCTGTGCTGCCGCGGCCCAGGACGAAGTGGTGGAGCCGGTCAATTACAACTCGCCAGGTCAGGTCGTGATCGCCGGTAATCGCGCTGCGGTCGACCGCGCAATTGAGGCGGCCAAAGCTGCCGGCGCGAAGCGCGCAATCCATCTCTCCGTGAGTGCGCCATCGCATTGTGCGCTGATGCGTCCTGCCGCAGACCGACTTGGCGAATATCTCGCCGAGGCTGCAATCGCACCGCCGCGTATCCCCGTTATTCATAACTGGGATGTGCGCGCCCACACGGAACCGCAATCCATCCGCGAAGCGCTCGTGCGCCAGGCGTACAATCCGGTGCGGTGGTCGGAGACGATTCTGCACATGGCGGCGAACGGTGTGGATACTTTGGTGGAATGCGGACCCGGCAAAGTGCTGACCGGCCTCAATCGCCGGATCGAGAAATCCATGAAAGTACTACCTGTGCATGATCCGGAAAGCCTGGACAGCGCCCTTGCACAGATCAGTTGAGGAGCGACATGTGGATCTGGAAAGCGAAATAGCATTGGTCACCGGCGCCAGTCGCGGGATAGGCAAAGCGATCGCGCAGGAACTGGCGCAGCATGGTGCGACGGTAATTGGAACCGCAACTACTGAAAGCGGTGCACAGTCGATCGGCGCCTATCTCCAGGAATCCGGAGCCAAGGGCCGAGGCATGGTTCTTGACGTTACGGAACCGGATGCTGTCGCCGACCTGGTCAAATCGGTTGAGAGCGAATTCGGTATCGTCAGCGTGCTGGTGAACAATGCCGGTATCACGCGCGATAATTTGCTGATGCGTATGAAGGACGAGGAATGGCAGTCGATTTTGGATACCAATCTGAGTTCAGTCTACCGTTTGAGCAAAGCGTGCTTGCGCGGGATGATGAAAATGCGCCGTGGAAGGATCATCAACATTACTTCCGTAGTTGGTGAATCCGGCAACGCCGGTCAGACCAATTATGCTGCCGCAAAGGCCGGCGTTGCCGGATTCTCCAAATCCTTGGCGCGTGAAGTAGGTTCGCGCGGCATCACGGTCAATTGTGTCGCGCCGGGTTTTATCGATACCGATATGACCCGTTCACTGGCCGAAGACCAACGCGGTGCATTGCTCGGCCAGATTCCGTTGAACCGGCTTGGCCGGACCGAGGAGATTGCCCACGCGGTTTCGTTCTTGGCATCGCCACAGGCCGGCTATATTACCGGTGAGACATTGCACGTGAACGGCGGCATGTTTATGAACTGATCCTGGCAATGCAGGATTTGATTCGGTGGCACCTTTGCGCGAATCGAACCGGTGGCGGAATTTCGAAAAAGGATTGGTTTTTCGGCCTGATGTTCAGTTCAGTTGAAATCGCTGACTCAGGGCATTGTAATTTCGACACTTTTTATCCACGGCGCGGCGTGTGATGCAGTCGCCGAATCGTGGTTTTGTTGTGGCATGACCTGTGTAATTTCAATACAATACCGGCCGCAGACAGCATGACCTGCACCGAAACGAACAGAGGATGAGTCGATTATGAGTAATGTCGATGTCGAGGCGCGCGTAAAAGAGATCATCGTCGAGCAACTCGGAGTGAACGCGGATGAAGTCAAGAACGACTCTTCATTCGTCGATGATCTGGGCGCCGACTCGTTGGACACCGTGGAACTGGTCATGGCGCTGGAAGAGGCCTTCGACTGTGAAATTCCGGACGAAGAGGCCGAAAAGATTACGACAGTTCAACAGGCCATCGACTACGTGAATGGTCATTTGAACTAAGCGCTGGGTCTACCCCAAGGCCGCTCAGCCGTTGCGGGCGCGCGGCCTTTTCTTTTTGTGTTTTCGAAACAGAGAGGATCGAAGCTTTGACGAAGCGACGTGTCGTCATCACCGGTCTGGGCATCATCTCTCCGGTCGGCAACAGTGTTGCCGACGCGTGGGAAAACGTGCTGGCGGGAAATAGCGGCATAGGGCCCATCACGAGCTTCGATGTCAGCAACTTCGCCAGCCGTTTCAGCGGCTCGATTCGGGACTTCGATCCGAAGGACTACATCGCGGCGAAAGACGTCAAGAAGATGGACCCGTTTATTCATTACGGGATCGCCGCCGGTTGCCAGGCGATTGCAGATGCCGGCCTGCAGGCGAACGAAGAGAATGCAGATCGGATCGGAGTCGCAATTGGCTCCGGGATCGGCGGTATTTCATCCATTGAAGGTGGGTACGACTCATTTTTGAAGGGCGGCCCGCGCAAGATTTCTCCGTTTTTCGTCCCGCAGAGCATCATCAATATGATCTCGGGCAACTTGTCGATCCAACACGGACTCAAGGGCCCGAACATTGCGATCGTCACCGCGTGTACGACCGGCACGCATAATATCGGGGAAGCGGCACGAATCATCCGTTACGGCGACGCCGACGTGATGGTGGCCGGTGGTGCGGAAATGGCCACCACGCCCACAAGTCTCGGCGGTTTTGCCGCCGCCCGGGCGCTTTCCACCCGTAACGACGACCCGGAACACGCCAGCCGGCCGTGGGACAAGGATCGGGACGGCTTCGTTCTCGGCGATGGCGCCGGCGTTCTGGTGTTGGAGGAATACGAACACGCCAAACGGCGTGGCGCAAGGATCTACGCCGAACTGGCGGGTTTCGGTATGAGCGGCGACGCCTTCCATATGACCCAACCGCCGTCGGGCGGCGAGGGCGCCAAACGCTGCATGCTGCACGCGTTACGGGATGCCGGTGTTGATGCCACTGAGGTGGACTACATCAATGCCCACGGTACTTCGACGCCGGCAGGCGACAGGGCCGAGTGTGACGCGGTCAAAGGCGCCTTCGGCGACCATGCGTACAAACTTGCGGTCAGTTCCACCAAATCCATGACGGGCCACTTGCTCGGTGCCGCCGGCGGTATCGAAGCGGTATTCAGCGCTCTTGCGATCCGCGATCAGGTCGCACCGCCGACCATCAATCTCGAAAATCAGGACCCGGAATGCGATCTGGATTTCGTGCCCCATACGGCTCGGGAAATGAAGATCGATATCGTATTGTCCAACTCCTTCGGATTTGGGGGTACGAACGGCACTCTGGTCTTCCGGCGTTTGAGCTGAGCAAGCGTTGCCAGCAGGCGGGAACAGCGGTGGTTGCCTTATGTGACGCCGCTCAGCCACCCCTCGATCCACTCGATTTCAGATGCACTTTCGGCCTGCGGTTATTACGCCCGCCGGGTGGCAATGCATGCACTCCCGCGGCTCAAGTTCGAGTTGGAGCGGGACGTTCTGGTGCTTACACTAGGTCATCGAACTGCATGACTTGGGACTCCGACAGGCATCGCATGGCATTCATCTCCCACGCCGACCGGCCAAAGATCCGTGCGCTTGCGTGCAACGCCGGTGTTCGCGACGGCGCGCGCGATCCCTCGTGGGCGCGGGTGACGACATGCGCGTGCAGGCGGCGGATCCCATCAGGAGCCTGTGGCCGATGATGTTGATCAACGGCGACCGGGAGGGCCGGATCGACCCGCGCGATCGCGGCCTTCATTATGGAGACGGCTTGTTCGAAACCATCGCTGTGCGTGCGCAGCGTCCGCTCCACTGGGAGCGGCATATGGCGCGATTGGGTACTGGCTGTGCGCGATTAGGGTTGCCGCTGCCGGATTTCACAACCCTTGCCGACGAAGCGCGGCGCGTGTGCGCCGGCTCCGAACGTGCAGTACTCAAAATCATCTGGACCCGGGGTCCTGGCGGCCGCGGCTATGGCCACGATGGGGCCGACGCGCCGACCCGAATCGTCGCCCGCTATCCCGCGCCGGAATATCCACGTAGTTATCGTGAAGCGGGCGTCCGGACCCGCTGGTGCACACATCGGCTCGGTCTGAATCCAACTCTGGCGGGCATCAAGCATTTGAATCGTCTTGACCAGGTTCTGGCCCGGAGCGAATGGCAGGATCCGGATATTGCCGAAGGATTCGTCTGCGATCTCGAAGGCCGTTTGGTCAGTGCCACCATGAGTAACGTATTTCTAGTGCAAGACCACTGTCTGCGCACGCCCGATTTGGGCAATTGCGGCATAGCCGGCATCGCGCGGGAACGCATATTGGAACTCGCGCGCAGCCATGATATCCGTTGCGCTGTAGCTGCAACCAGGCCACAGGATCTGCTGGACGCGGACGAGGTGTTCGTGTGTAACAGCGTGAACGGCATTTGGCCGGTACGCTCCCTGGAGAATCGTCGGTGGTTTCCTGGAGAATTAACGCGCTTCTTCGCTCATCAATTGGAACAGGGTTGAACCATGTCGCGGTTCTTGGGAAAACTGATGGCCGTAGTGGTGGTGCTTGTCAGTCTGGCTGCGGGCTGGGTGGCGTTGGATTATCGGGCGTTTCTGCACACACCCTTGAGCGTGGGCGCCGGAGGAATGGACCTCATGGTCGAACCCGGCATGACTTTGCATGCGGTTGCAAACGAGTTGGCGCAGCGCGGCGCGTTGCGCACGCCGGCGTATCTCGTCTGGCTTGGCCGACTGGAAAACAAGTCCCAGCGCATTCAAGCCGGTGAATACCAGATCGCCCCCGATACCACTCCACGCGCACTGCTGAACATGATGATTGCAGGGCACGTGCGGTTGCATTCGTTCACGATCGTCGAGGGTTGGACGTTTGCACAGTTGCGCCAGGCATTGGCACAAGAACCTGCACTGAAGCACGATCTTGCAAGCCTGAGCGATTCACAGCTCATGGAAAAACTCGGACATGCCGGCGAGCATCCTGAAGGCCGATTTCTACCGGAGACATATCACTTCCCGCAAGGCGAAAGCGAACTGGACTTTCTGCGCCGCGCCTACGATGCCATGGCGCAACATCTGGCCCGCGAGTGGGCCGAGCGCGAACAAGGGCTGCCGTTGGAATCGCCCTACCGAGCACTCATTCTCGCTTCAATCGTGGAAAAGGAATCCGCAGTAGCGCAGGAGCGTGCCCGGATCGCCGGTGTCTTCGTGAGGCGTTTGGAGCAAGGCATGCGTTTGCAGACCGATCCGACCGTAATCTACGGCATGGGCGACCGTTACAAAGGCAATATCCGGCGCAGCGATCTGCGTCGCGACACACCGTACAACACCTATACGCGTGCCGGATTGCCGCCGACACCCATCGCGCTGCCGAGTGCCGAGTCCATTCACGCGGCATTGCACCCAGCAGACGGGAATGCCTTGTTCTTTGTCTCGAAGGGCGATGGTACCCATGAATTCTCCGCAACGCTCGCGCAGCACAATCGGGCAGTGGCCAAATACCAACTGGGCGGCACCGCATCCGGACCGAATTTGAAGAACAAAACAGAGAAAGCACGATGACGGGATTCTTTATTACCGTCGAAGGTTCGGAGGGCGCGGGCAAATCTACGAACGTATCATTCATCGAATCCTTGCTGCGAAACGCGGGAAAAGATGTTCTGCTCACTCGGGAGCCCGGCGGCACCGCGCTCGGCGAACAAGTGCGGGAACTGCTTTTGGGAAGTCGACACGACGGTATGGCCGATGATACCGAGTTGTTGCTGGTATTCGCTGCGCGGGCGGAACATCTGGCCAAAGTCATTCGCCCGGCGTTGGCCGCGGGCAAATGGGTGTTGTGCGATCGTTTCACCGATGCAACATACGCGTATCAAGGCGGCGGCCGCGGCATCGCCAACGAACGTGTGGCGCAGTTGGAGGAGTGGGTTCAGGGCCCGCTGCGCCCCCATCTGACGTTGTTGCTGGATGTGCCTGTCGATGTGGGCATGATACGCGCGGGCAAGCGCAGCAAGCCGGACCGTTTCGAACGTCAGCAGCTCGATTTTTTCGAGCGCGTACGCGGTACCTATCTGGCTCGGGCGAGCATGTGCCCGGAGCGCTACCGCATCGTCGATGCCAGCAAGTCCTTGGCGCGGGTGCAGATACAGATCAAAAAGGCGTTGAACGAGTTTCTGGGCGCGCCTTCGGTGCAGGGGCGGAAATGACCGTTTTTCCCTGGCAGATCGAACAATGGCAGGCGCTGCAGGAACGGGGGCGCGCTGGCCGCCTGCCCCATGGTCTGCTATTGCACGGGCCCGCCGGTACGGGAAAGGATGAGTTCGCAAATCAGTTTGCGCAGTCCCTTTTGTGCCGCACGCCCGACGCCAGCGGCAACCCCTGCGGAACTTGCCAGGCTTGCCATTTGGTTGCGGCCGGGACTCATCCGGACGGGCAGCAGATCAGCCCGGAAGAAGACCGTAAAGTCATCCGGGTCGATCAGATTCGAACACTCAGCACCCGGCTGGCTGCCAAGAGTCAATTCGGAGGATACCGGGTCGCCGTGATCACGCCGGCCGAGCGCATGAACACCGAGGCGGCCAACAGCCTGCTCAAGACTCTCGAAGAACCCGGTGCAGACACGGTGTTGCTGCTCGTGACTGCGCAGCCCGGCCGGTTGCCGGCAACGGTGCGCAGCCGCTGTCAGCGGCTCGCTTTCCCATTGCCGGACCGAGAGGTTGCGGAAACCTGGCTGGCGCAGTTCGGATCCGACCCGGCAGCGTTGCTGGCAGCAGCGAACGGAGCGCCGCTGACAGCGCGACGCCTAGCCGAAGAGGGGGGGCTGGAACAGCGCGATGCGCTCTTTGGAGACTTGGCCGGTTTGGTCCGCGACCGCGAAGATCCGATACAGTTGGCGGGCAAATGGCAATCTCTGGATATGGTCAACGGCCTGGCTTGGATAGGCGGCTGGACGTGTGACCTGATTCGCCTCCAAGCTGCCGCCAAACCGCCGCGGCTCGAGAACGTCGATCGTATGGCCGAGTTGGAAGCCATCGCCCGTTGTATACCGCGTCGAACGCTGTTCGCGCAGTTGGACCGGCTAGGCGAAGCCCGGCGTTTACTGCATACTGCAGTGAGCCCGCAAGCGATCCTGGAATCGGTATTGGTGCCCTTGAAAAACGCCGTCATTGGCCGATAACATGTGAGACATGCGTAGAAACACGAAAAATCAATACGTTGCGATCTATACTTAACCTGCTACGAGACACATGAGCGCGCCACCCATCAGACCGAGCATGCCCGCCCGTCAAGGGATCCTGTCGTTGACCATCAAGGACAAGAGCGCGCTGTATGCCGCCTATATGCCGTTCGTGAAAAACGGCGGGCTGTTCATCCCGACCAACAAGTCCTATCAGATCGGTGACGAAGTATTCATGCTCCTGACCCTGATGGAAGAACCGGAAAAAATTCCAGTAGCAGGCACCATCGTCTGGATCACGCCCAAAGGCGCGCAGGGGAATCGTGCGGCGGGAATCGGCGTGCAGTTCAGCGATCAGGACGGTGGCGCCGCACGCAATAAGATCGAGACCTATCTTGCGGGTGCTTTGAAAGCCGATCGGCCGACCCATACCATGTAGTTGCGCTATCCTGCGGTGACACTACGCCGCTATCACGAATCTCCGTATCCAGTTGCTGCACCGATGTTGATCGACTCCCATTGTCATTTGGATCGTCTCGATTTGACGCCGTACCAGGGCGATCTGGGCGAAGCTATTGCGCATGCGCGTCGCGAAGGCGTGAGCCATATGCTGTGCGTGTCAATCGACCTTGAGCGCTGGCCGTCGATGGCGGCAAGTGTGGCACCGTTTCCCGATGTTTCGATTTCCGTCGGCGTGCATCCAGACGCGCGCGAGGTTCGCGAACCGAGCATTGCGGAACTTGTGCAGCTTGCAAGCGAGCCGCGGGTAGTTGCCATCGGTGAAACTGGCCTGGATTATTTTCGCGGTGAGGGTGACCTGGAATGGCAGCGACAGCGTTTTCGTGTTCATATCCGCGCCGCGTGCGAGAGCAAAAAGCCGCTCATCATCCACAGCCGGCAAGCCAAAGAGGATACGTTGCGTATTCTTGCCGAGGAGCGGGCGGAACGGGTTGGCGGCGTGCTGCACTGTTTTGCCGAAGATTGGGATATGGCGGAACGTGCCATGGCGCTCGGCTTCTATATCTCGTTCTCAGGGATCGTGACTTTTCGCAATGCGGACTCGTTGCGTGAAGTGGCGCAGCGCGTGCCGCTGGATCGGATGTTGATTGAGACCGACTCGCCTTACCTGGCGCCCGTGCCGCATCGGGGTAAACCCAACGAGCCCGCTCTGGTGGGTCTGGTCGCGCAATGTATTGCCGATTTGCGTGGTTTGGATACGCAGACGGTCGTGGGTGTCACGCACGACAATTTCAACCGCCTGTTCGGGTCGAACTCCCCCTAGCTTTTCGGTACCGGCCGTGGGCGACGCTGATCGTCGACCGCCACATAGACCAGATCCGCCTCTGTGACGCGTACGCATTCGTGATTGCCGCGATCGCGCTCGGCAAATACATCGACGTGTACCGTCAAAGACGTTGTACCCACTTTGATGACTTCCGCGTAACAGCTCACCAGGTCGCCGACGAACACCGGACGGTGGAACTGAAACGAATGTACCGCAACCGTGGCGACCCGGCCCCGAGCGCGCCGATAAGCGGCGACCGCCCCGGCGATATCGACTTGCGCCATGATCCAACCTCCGAATATGTCCCCAGACGCGTTGGTGTCGGCTGGCATCGCCAACACCCGCGTACTTGGTTCGCGATCCGGCAATCGGTCAGGTCCTGCGCTCATTCAGTTGCTCCAAGAAAATCGCCGCCGCGTCTCGCGGCAAGGAAGTGATAGTAACGTCGTTTGGCGCAACATTCACTGCCATCGGCGACGTTGCGCCGTGCTGTGCCAGCTATAGTCTTTGCATAGATTGGGTCGCTGCGGCCGAGGCGGCTTACGCCAACGCCGTATCTGCGCAGCCTCAATTCCGCATACAGACTGTGTTAAGCCAAGGAGGAATTGAAATGCAGAGCACTTGGATCCTGGTGGCCGATGCAGCCCACGGCCGAATCTTCAGCACACAGGACGGGCGAACCATCGACGAGGTCGCCAATCTCGCCCATCCGGCGGCACGGCAGCACGATCGGGATCTGGCATCTGATCGACCCGGGCGCAGTTTCGACAGTGCCGGGCAGGGCCGGCACGCAATGGAACCGGAACATCATCCCCATGATCAGGAAGCGGAGGAATTCGCGCTAGAACTGGCCAACGCCCTTGAAGCCGGGCGGAACCAGCACCGTTACAAGCGGCTGGTACTGGTCGCGCCGCCGGAGTTCCTCGGACGCTTGCGTAAGCATCTGCACAAGGATACAGCGCGCATGGTGCTTGCTGAAATCGACAAGGATCTGGTTCACCTCGATGAAGCGGCACTGCTGGCTTACATCAAGGAGCATTTGTAGCAGCAAGGCAACCGGGTTTCCGGCCTCAGCTGAACGTTTCCACGCTGGCAAGGGCCTGATCGATCTGTCGGGTCGAAGTATAAAAATGCGGTGAAAACCGAATCCCGCCGCCGCGTTGGGCGCACATCACCTTATGCGCCATCAGATGCTGGTACAGTTGCGTCGGGTCGTGCCGGGTGTGCGCGAAGGTAACGATGCCCGCGCGACGTTCCGGTGCCGCCGGAGACAGCAATTCCAGTTGCGGGTGCTGCCGGATGCGGTCGATCAGATACGCGGTGATGCTGGCGATCCTTTGGGCGACGTTTTCCAACCCGACGTCTTCCAGCAGCGACAAGCTCGCTTCCAAGGCGTGAGCGCCGAGGAGATTCGGGCTACCGCATTCGAATCGCCGCGCATCGAGCGCCGGCTGCCATTCCTTGCGATCGAATTCGCCGGGATACGCGGTCATATGCCAGCCATATTGCAGCAACTTCAAGCGGTCGCGCACATCGGGGCGGCAATAGAACAATGCCAGACCTTCCGGACCTAGCATCCACTTGTGGCCGTCCGCGACTACGAAGGCGGCCTGGATCCGTTGGCTGTCAAAGGGCAGGGCGCCCAGCCATTGAATGGCATCGACGCAAAACAAAATGTCGGACTCGGCGCAGGCCGAGCCCAGTTCGGCCAGATCCATACGCAAACCGGACGCATATTGTACGGCGCTCACGGAGAGCAGGCGCGTACGATGATCGGCCAAAGCCATGAGCGCCCGTTCGGGCGACGATTCGCCATGCAGGTTTGCGTAGCGCACCTCGACGCCATATCGGCGTAAGGATTCCCAAACGATCCGGTTGGAGGGAAATTCCTCCTCCGGAATGACCACGTTGTCTCCGGCGTGCCATTCCAAACCATGCGCAACAGTCGATAGTCCTTCGGATGTACTTTTGAGCAATGCGATGTCGGTCGGCGCCGCATTGATCAGTCTTCCCAGGCGCTGGCGCAACCGCGTTTCGGTGTTCAACCATTCCATGTAGCCTTGCGACCCGTAGCGGCCGTTGGCTTGTGCGAACGTGGTGACTGCCCGCACCGTGCGCTGGGGCCAAGGCGACACGGCCGCATGGTTCAGATAAGACAATGCCGGGTCCAGCGGGAATTCTGCGTCGAGATCAATATTCACAGGTGACTTTCGGAATGAACGTTAATGTCATAAAAATAAAAGAGAAACTTTACACAATGCATGCTTCAGCGGCGCGCTTTCAGATGTGGGCGGGTCAGTTCCTGGAGGGCGCCAATCAGCGTCAGCCGATCGTAGGGAATCGTCAAGCACATGTCGGCACCGGCATCGATGCATGCCTGACGATGGGCGACTCGCGTGTCCGCTGTGAGCATCAGCACCGGGATGGCTTCCAGTCCGGTGCCGCATAGCACACGGTAGAGTTGTACCAGTTCAATTCCCCCTTGGTTCGGAAACGCCGCGTTGACGATCAGGGCGGAATACCGCCGGCTCTCCAAAGCAGTAATGGTCTGTTCCGGATCGGACGCCAACTCGACGGTGTAGCCGCCGCGCTCCAATATCTTCGCGGTCAGGCTGCGACTCATCTCCAGTGCGGCGGCCAACAGGACCGGGCGTCGGGTCAAAGGCGCCCGCAGCGGTCCCGTAGGACGCAGCGCCACCGCATTGCCAACCAACGGCTCCGGAGGCCGCGGCGATCGCAACACCGGAAACAGTTCTTCCTTGTTCCAGCTGCGCAGCACGGCAGCGTAACCGGCATGCAGGAGCTCGCTACCCGCGTACCGCTGCCGGCCGGGCTGTACGATCGCCAAGGGCGGCGCGCCGTGAGGCATACGAACCAGCGTCTGGCGCGCGAATTCAAGCGGATTGCAGTCGAGCGTGTCGGCATCGACGAGCACTGCATGATAGGTGTCGGAAGCTGCCATGCGGCGCCGGGCAATCGCGATACTAGCGGTGGATTCGAGCTGCATTTGCCACGTGTGCAACGCTTCGCGCAACTGCGCGATCAAGCCGGGGCTTGAAGATATCAACAGCACGCGCAACATGCGACGCGCTCTGGGGTCAGGTTCGCTGGAATGCTGTTTTTTTGCATATTTAACATCGTATATAGGGCTGCGCCCGGAGGGTGTCAAACGCGAACGACGCCCCATCGGCCGGGAAGAGTGAGCGTATACCAAGAACGGGGGCAGTGTATGTCATAACGACAGTGCGTAGTACAACCAATGACAAAGGCAAAAACCATGTGGAAACCCTGTCATGTTTCTGATTAATCTAACCCCTGCATCCTTTGTCAGCGTCGACTCAATGCCTGGAGGTATACCATGGAATTCAACCGTCAAAATCAAACCGCTCGCCCAATTCCCTACCGGCACGCGATCGACGAATGGGACGAAGCAGCGGGCACAGCCACCCTGTACATGCGCCCGCAACCTCGCCCGTGCTTTACGCAGCAGCTATTGGAAGACATCAGGCGTTTTCAACACACCGTCGCTGACCGTGTGCGCAACGACCTCGAGCAGGAAGGCGCATCCAAGATTCGTTACGTGGTCATCGCGTCCGCGCTCAAAGGTACCTACAGTTTGGGCGGCGATCTGGAGCACTTCGTAAATTGCATTCGTGAGCAGGATCGGCAAGGTCTTACCAATTATGCGTTGGCATGTGTGGGTAACGCCTATCGCAGTGCGACAGGATCGGGTATGCCGACTACCAGTATTGCCTTGATCCAAGGCAACGCGCAAGGCGGTGGGTTCGAAGCCGCGCTGTCGTGCAATGTGCTGATCGCGGAACGCGGCACGTTTCTCGGGTTTCCCGAGGTGTTGTTCAACCTATTCCCTGGCATGGGAGCGTACAGCTTCCTGAGCCGGCGCATCAGTCCTGCACTGGCCGAACGCTTGATCTTCAGTGGCGATCTTTATTCTGCCGAGAGCCTTTATGAAATGGGCGTGATCGACATGTTGGCCGAGCCCGGACATGGTAAGGAGCGGTTGCAAAAATATATTCGCGAAGCTCGACGTCGCACACACGCAATGGACATGTTGCGCCATGTGCGCTCTCAATACAACGCGGTGTCGTATGAGGAATTAGTCGACGTCACCCATCGAT
Organism: uncultured Gammaproteobacteria bacterium; assembly: GCA_963849825.1. Classification (GTDB taxonomy): domain Bacteria; phylum Pseudomonadota; class Gammaproteobacteria; order JASBUN01; family JASBUN01; genus CAVXJN01. The sequence continues at coordinate 115,142 of CAWKIK010000004.1, forward strand.
GGGTCGAGGCTGCGCTGCAACTCACGGAAACCGAGCTGCGCGTTATGCAGCGTCTAGTGCGCGCGCAAAACCGCAAGATGGACGACCAGCGCGACGGGTCAAGCGCGGCTGTTGATACTGCGCCGCGTGCGGAGCCATTGGCCCGTAGAGTTCAAGGTCGTGCGGATATCGCGTAGCGACGCATCGCCGCGTAATTTGAGTTCGGCTGGGGTCATACGGTTTACTTCGGTCATTTGCTGTGTCAGACGGTCGGCTCCTACGGATGCCGCCGATCCTTTGAACGCGTGGGCGAGGTCGGTTACTTCCTCGTATGCTTGTTCGCTGAGACGCTGCTCCATGGACTGCAACAATGAAGTCGCATCGTCAATGAACCGCTGTAGGAATCGATCGAGTTCCGGACCCTCATGAAACAATTCGCTGAGCTCTTCGAGCATGCGTTCATTGAAAAGCGCCGCAGGCTCCGCATCTGTGGAACCGCGTTTTGCAGAAGTGGCTTGCGGGGTTGCACGAATGCCGGAGGATGTGTGGGACGTAACTGCACCGACTAGTTTTTCAACGGTGATTGGCTTGGTGAGATAAGCGACGCCGGCGCGGGCACAAGCCTCAGCGGCTTCTGTGGTCGCGTCGGCGGTCAGTACGATAAAAGGCATGTTGGTCGACCCGTCGTTCATGAAACGGTAAAGTTTCACCACTTCAAGACCGCCGGCACGCGGCATCATCATGTCAACAATCGCGAGGTCGAAGCGGTCCGATTCCAGCGCGTCCAGTGCCTGTTCGCCGTCATCGGCAACAGTGACGCGGTGGCCCGCGCCTTCCAGGATCCGTTGGGCCACTTCTTGGTTCACCGGATTGTCTTCTGCAAGAAGAATCTTGAGCGCAACGCTCGACGCGCGATGATCCGCTAGTTGAATCACGTGCTCGCTGTGTGCCGGATCGCGGTCCAGCGCGTGGAGTGCATTGAACAACACCGGTTTTTCAAGCGGTAAAGAAAGCACCGAGGCATAACCAGCATCGAGCAGCGCAGGTGTCGCTGGAGTGGGGCGCCGACGTACGAGAATGATTCCGGCGCCACTGCCCGCCGTGGTTTCTGGCAGATTTAGCGGATTACCCAGGCATTCCTGGTCGACGATGACTACGTCGTAACAAAGTTGCTTCGCCTGGGTGCGAAGCCAGGTCGTATCCTGCTCGACTGTAACCTGCGTGCCCCAACCATCGGCCCATCCGCAGATCTTGCCGATCAGTTCCGGGTCCCGACTGATAAGCAGCACCGGATGCGACCATGCCGGGGCTTCGGTAGGGCCGAGTTGTTTTTTGATCGGGAGCCGGAAGGAAAACGTCGTTCCTTTGCCTTCTTCACTGGCGAGCCAGATCTCACCTCCCATCAGCTCCACCAGTTCTTTCGCAATTGCAGTTCCAAGTCCGGTGCCCCCATACATGCGTGTTGTGGAATCGTCAGCCTGGGTGAAAGGTTCGAAAATCTTTCGCTGGGCTTGTTCAGGTATGCCGACGCCTGTATCGCGAACATCGAAACGTATCGTTACCCGGTTCGCATCCTCGAATAGCGTGTGTACCTCTACGGTAACCGAACCGTGCTCTGTGAATTTGATTGCGTTACCGATCAAGTTGATCAAAACCTGGCGCAGGTGGATATCGTCTCCCCTCAGTTTATAAGGAGTATGAGGGTCGATGTGTGTAGAAAGCCGCAATCCTTTCGATATAGCCTGTTGCCGCAGCATCCCGGCCGTACTGTTGACTAAAGCGTAGAGGTCCAGATCGGATTCCGTCGCTCGCAGCTTTCCAGCCTCGATCTTCGAGATGTCCAGCACGTCATCGATCAAGCGGAGCAGATTGTGCGCAGAGGCTTGCACCGTACGTGCAAAGTGGTCCTGATCTTGATTGAGGTGGCTACCGCGAAGCAGGTCGATCATCCCGACGATACCGTTCATGGGGGTGCGGATCTCGTGGCTGATATTGGCCAGAAAGCGGCTCTTCGCGCGATTGGCTTCTTCAGCCTCCGCCTTGGCGCGCACCAACTTGCGGATCAGTGATCCGATATACAGCGGTAGCACGATAAGACCAATCAGCAGTCCGATGCCCGCCTGCGCATTGTCCTGCCAATAAGGGTTGCTCGTTATGACCAAAAGGAAACCGGTAGCAGACACACAAGCCGCGATCAGTAGATAACGAGGGCCGTAACGCAGGCCGTTCCCCGATACCACCCAGATATGCAAGACATACACCGCGGCCATGACTTCCCCATAACTCCACATCATAAAATTGATGACGCCGAGATCTGCGAAGATGCCGATGAGCCGTCGAACAATGGAAGGGGAAGGTGACGCACCGATGGCGGCCAGCAGCAGCAGCGAGAAAACAATAAAGCCGCTCAACAGGGCGATGCCCTGATTGTGATAACCAATCGAACCGTATTCGATTAGTCCGTGCAGGAGCAGATAAACAAGGAAGATCGTCGTTATGACGACGCGCACGAGCGCCTGTTCGTGCTCGGTATCGGCCCGGTTGCGGTAGCGGTAGCGGATGTTTCGCGCCGTGTCTTGAATGTGAGAAATCAAGCTCATGATTGGAATCAGTTCGTTGTGCCGGGTGTCCTTCAGGTCCTTTCTGATAACACTAGACAGTTAACAGCTGCTTGCCCGGTGATCCCGCCATATCCCGACTCAGCGGCGGGTTTGTCGGGGTCTTTAATGGATGCACTTTAGTTTTTCCAAGCGCGAGAATCAATTCCATATCAAAAATAGCCGGTTATTCGATTTACCTACCAAAATACATTAATTATGTGGAAGTTGCTTCCCAGGCCGAGCCTGGATTTGCGCGCGGACGGAAGGCCTGGAACGTGTCGCTGTCGCGGTTGACCGCCGCTGAGATCCCAACTAGAACCTTCCGCGGTTCGAAAGTTCGGTTATTCTGAAGCTCGGCAATCGAGACCGAACCCGGCCCCTTTGCGTGGCACCTGCATTGGAAGGCGCGATTCGGAGTTAGGCATCGTGGGATGCAAGATCACGGACCGAAACGGTGGAGGCGGCTATGGGCAATGGCATTTCCTACGGTAAGAAAACTCAACTCGCGCGCCGGTATGTGCAGAACACGTGGCACGGATTGGGGATTTTAAGTCTGGTCTGCGGTGTGCTATGGAGTTCGACCGTGTTTGCGGGTCCGGAACCGGACGCCGTGGAGAAACAGATTGCGGAACTTGGCAGCCGCATCGAACGTCATCCATCCAATCCGTCGCTTTATATTGCCCGCGGCGATGCCCGGTTTCTCCTGCATCAATTCGATGAGGCGAGCGACGACTACAGTCGCGCGATTGCGCTCGACGACAGTGCTGATCAGGCCTATTTCGGGCGCGGTATGGCGCTCGCCCGAGCCGGCTTCATCGAAGACGGCATCCGGGATTTGACTGTGTTTCTGAAGCGTCATCCCGACAGTTCGCGTGGATATACCAAACGCGGCGTTCGCTATTTATGGCTTGGCGATCGCGCCGATGCAGAGCAGGATCTGCGCAAAGCGGTAGCGCTGGATGCTCAAAACGCCGAAGCCCATGACGACCTGGGTGTGGTTCTGGCGCAGGGCAAAGCGTATCAAGACGCAATCGTCCATTTTCAAACCGCGATCCGGATCGATCCGAGCTATCAGAAGGCCCATCACAACCTCGGCATGGCCTATTACCTTACCGGGCAGGATCTGCTCGCACTACAAGCGGTCGACAGTTCACTGCACCTCAGCCCGGAGGCGCGCAACTCGATGCTCCTGAAAGCCACGATACTGGACGCGCTCGGCCGCGCCCAGGAAGCAGCGGCCGTGCGCGAACAAGCGGAATTTTTGCCGGAAGGAAACTGGTCAGAACGCGCGGACGTCCAATAAATGCCGAAAGCACGGTCATCAATGACCGACTCGGAGACGATGGAATATGCGTATAATGTATATTATGTTAAATCGCAGTCACGTAGGATAACTGACCCTGAGCTCTGTGAATCCGACGCCCCGGCCCCAGCTCTGGGCTACCTCATGAACAGCAAGCGGTTACAGCGCAAGCGCTACCCGGCGTTCGCCGTCCGCGCGATGAGCCGCGCCCGCCGAACGACCGTCAATGCAGTATTCACCTGTACTATGCCATTCCTATTCCGCCGACAGATTCACCACGATCGCCGATGTCTCGCCGCGTACGTACCACCAGACGACGGACCATAGGCACCGCCAGTCGGCGTAGGCAGTTTTGCAACGATGCAACTGCAAGCAGGACTTCGGAGTGATCGGTAAATACCGCAGACGAGAAAAGCGCATGGCCGCAGCCGGAACCACGATGGGTTCAGGTTCCGGCCCTTTTGCGAGGGACTGGATTCATCGTATCCAGCCAGTCGGCCAGTTCCACTGCGGGAATGGGTTTGCAGAGGTGATAGCCTTGAATGCGGTCGCACCGCAGCGCTCGCAGTTGGTCTGCGGTTTGACTGTCCTCCACGCCTTCGGCAAGTACTTCGATCCCGAGGTTGTGGGCGAGTTCGATTGTCGAGCGCACGATGGTGGCGTCGTCGCCGTCGGCGCTCATATGCAGGACGAAGGATTTGTCGATTTTGAGCCGGGATACGGGCAACCGTTTCAGATATGCCAAAGAGGAAAATCCGGTCCCGAAGTCGTCGATCGCGAGCCGCACTCCCATTTGGTCCAGTTTGCCCAGCACGCTGAGCGTGCGTTCGGGGTCGGCCATCATCGCGCTTTCGGTGATCTCCAGCTCAAGGGCGGCTGCCGGTACGTTCCATCGGGCAAGGCCCGCGCGCACCTGCGCCGGAAGGTGCGCATCCTGCAGGTCGTACATGGAGAGGTTGACGGCGATTTGCAGCGTCCTCCCCTCCTCACGCCAGCCCTCAAGCTGGGCGAGTGCTTTGTTCAGCACCCATTCGGTGAGCGGTCGGATCAGGCCCGTGCGTTCGGCGACCGGAATGATGCGATCGGGTGACACGGTTCCGTGTCGAGGGTGCGACCAGCGCAGCAGCGCCTCGACGCCCGCGATTTCGCCGGACGCCAAGTCCTGCTGGGGCTGATAGTAAAGTTCAAGGGTGCTGTCTGCGATCGCGTCGCGCAGGTCCTGGATCAAGTCGAGTTGCGAGACACAGTGATTATCGTGTTGGTGGTTGTACACCGCACATGGGGTGCCCGATCTCTTGGCAGCGTACATCGCGACATCCGCGCAACGCATGATGGCGGATACTTCGGTACCATGTTCCGGATACAGCGCGATTCCGAAACTGGCGCCGACATACAATCGATGTCCGCCGACATCGAACTCGCGGTCCAATGCCGCAGCGAGGTTCGTTGCGACCCGCTCGCTCTCCTGTCGGTCGACGCTTGGCAGTACCACTGCAAATTCGTCGCCGCCGAGTCGTGCAACGGTGTCGTTGCGGGTCAGGCAGATTTGCAGGCGTTCCGCCACCTGGCGAAGGATCGCATCGCCCACCGGGTGTCCCAGCGTATCGTTGATTTCCTTGAAGTGGTTCAGATCCATGATCAAGAGTGCGCCTTCACCCAACTCTTCCGTGCTGCCGGCCGCTTTCCGCAGCCGTTGTTGCAGCAACGTGCGGTTCGGAAGCCCGGTTAGCGCGTCGTGCATGGATTGATGCTCGAGCGCGAGCTGTCGCGCCTCTACCTTGTCCTGGAGTTGCTGGAAGGCTTCCCCTAGGCGGCGCATTTCCAGAGTTCCGGAAGGTGGAATGGCATCTTGTGTATCTTGTGTATCTGGGTCTTTGGCGCGTGCCCAAAGAGTTTCGGTAAGCCGGGATACCGGCCGAAGAATCGTGCGTTCCAATGCAGCGTAACCCAACAGGATCAGCCCTACGATTGCGATCGATAAGCCCCATTCCAGGTTTTGCAGCCGCGAGCCGGTCACCGCTACCACCTGCAGATCACGGCTCGATGAACGTCTCACTGCTTCCTGCAACGCCACCAGGTTGCTCCAGATCTGTGCGAACAACGGTTGTACCTGGTCGGATAGAAACGTCAGGTCGGTGCGCCAACCATCGCTCAAGAACAGGGCGCGCACCGAATGAAATCCTTCCAGCCACTGTTGCGCCAAATCGAGCATTTCCCGAAGGGATTCGGAAGCTTGAAAGCTGAGTTGGCCTTGGTGGTCCCAGGCTTGGAGCCGTTTCAGGTCCGCGTGTAATTGCGAATACAGCAACTCCACGTTGGTCGCCTGCACCCGCACACCGGCTTTAGGGTCTGCGAAAGCGCCGAAGCGATTCGCAACCATGACGCGGAACGTTCCGATCATCTGGCTCCAGACGTCGTGCACGCGATCGAATACAAGATAGTGTTGCAACGAATCCGTATCCCCAGTAGTCAACGTATCTTCCCGTGCGAGCACCGCCTCGTTGGCGAAGCGCTCATTGGCGGGAAGCATGCGATCGGTCATCATCTGCAAAGCAGGATTCAGGACCGCCGGTTGGGCGCGCAGTTTCATCAACGCAACCAACTTCGACCGCACCGTATTGATATCGTGTTGCAGGTTCTCAGCGAGTTCAGCATAGCCGCCATCGCGAATCCAATGGGATCTGCTTAATTCGCGGCTGCGCGCGATCGCCTGGTCGAGGGCGGTATGCACCCGTGTTTCAGCGGTATCGTTGGGGGAGGTGAGGTAACGTTCGAGTGCAAAGTTCGCATCCCAAACGGCATTGCGCACCGATTGCGTAAGCGCTTCCACATGGTCACGCGCAGCGAGGTTGGCGGTAGCGGATCCGGTCGCGGTCTGCAGCAATAGATCCGACCAAGTCGTTCCCAGCAGGATGCTGCAGGCGAGCACGATCATTACCGCGAGATAGTGTGCGCGAAGGCTGTGGGGCCTCAGCCGGGAGATCCGCACCCAAAAACTGCCAGCGTCCGTGGCTGTCTTTTTTTGCTTATTTTGTATGGGCATGGCGTATCCGTGCCTTTCTGGCCTAGTTCGTCTGCTTAGCGGCGGTCGGGAACCGTTGCTTTAATACCCGTATTGACATGCCACGACCGGCTGATGGGCTCCGGACGTACACCGGCGGGCCGGAGGACCAATGATCCCCAGCGCGGTGCGGGAGCGTTTTGCAGCGGCTCAAGGTCCGACTCGTGTGGTTCGGCAAACAGGCCCCCCGGCGCGTAAAGGGCTACACTGGGCAGGCCCTCACAGCCAGATCGGTACCCTCAATGATCGAAAGCCTGTTTCTGACAACTGCGCGGGTATTCACTTATGACCGGCAGGAAGCGCTGACCAACGCCAGCGGGTTTTTCTTCGAACGCGACGAGCGCCTGTTCCTGGTGACCAGCCGCCACGTGCTCATCGACGAACCGAGCGAGCATTTTCCCGACCGTGTCGAAATCGAATTGCATACCGATCCGGACAACGCGGCTGAGTCCACCGGCTATTCGATGTTGCTGTACCGGGACGGCAAGAGCGTCTGGCGTCAGGGACTTGATGCCGCCGGCGAAATCGACGTCGCGGTCCTGGAAATCGATCGTAAAGCCTTCCCTGCGGCCGCGGTCTACCGGGCTTTTACGCCAGATCACTTGCTGGATAACGGCGATCTGGTCGAGATCGGTACTTCGCTGCTGGTAGTGGGTTTTCCGCTGGGTTTCCACGATACCCTGCATCACATGCCAGTCGTGCGCCAAGCGGGACTCGCCTCGTCGTTCGGCTTCCGCTTCCAGGGCAAGGGTTATTTCCTGACCGACGCGCGAACGCACCGGGGCACCAGTGGCGCGCCGGTGGTGATGCGCATGACGAACCCCGATGTGGCGTTCGACGAACTTCCGTGGATACTGCTGGGTGTGCATTCGGCGCGGCTGGATGTCGGGACCCGGGACCTGGAGGTGGACGAAGCGCTCGGACTGAATTGCGCCTGGTACGCCGACATATTGATGACCCTGACAGAAGGCTGACCGTGATGCGGTGAGCAAACCCGGCCAGGGCATTGCGCGCCGTCGTTCACAGCTTCCGAGCGCCCTGCACGCCTCAGAATTCAGGCATTGAGATTCGCGGCGCTCTCCAAGAGTTTGGTCATGGCGACGGAATTCTGTGGACGATGGAACAAAAACCCCTGCGCCCATTTGAACCCCAGCTCATCCAACTGCTCCAGGTGCACAATCGTTTCGGCGCCCTCCGCGACCGCCTCCATGCCCAAGCTGGTGGCAAGATTGACGATTGCACGCAAGATTTCCCGATTCGCACGGCGTTCCTGCAAACTTTGAATGAAAGAACGATCGACCTTGAGCACGTCCACCGGAAAGCGATGTAAACAACTCAACGAAGAATATCCGGTTCCGAAATCATCCATGCAGATTCGAATGCCGCGGCTGCGCAGTAGGTCGCAGATGCGCACCGTTTGACGATCGTTTTTCATCAGGATGCTTTCGGTGATTTCGATGCGCAGGTTTTGGCCGGGGATGCGGTATCGTTCGATCAGTGCAAAAATCTTCTCCGGCAACCCCGTTTGCAGGAATTGCTTTGCGGACAAATTGATGCCGAGGTAGAAATCATCCGAAGTATGACTGCCGTGATACCAAGCTGAGAAATCCCGGCAGGCACGTTCGAGTACATAGTCTCCGAGGCTGAAGATCAGGCCGGTTTCTTCCGCCAGCGGAATGAAATCGTCGGGATCGATATAACCTCGGGCGGGATGTTGCCACCGTACCAGAGCCTCGCAGCCGATCGTGTCTCCGGAGGCCAGCGCGACGATCGGTTGATAGTGCACATCGATTTCCCGCTCCGCCAGCGCGCGATGCAGTTCCGATTCCATGCGTAGGCGCCCGACGGCCTCTTCGTGCATGCCCTGATCGAATATGACGTGTTGCGCCTTACCTGCTCGCTTGGCGCCGTAGAGCGCGGTGTCGGCATCCCGTAGCGCGGCTTCGGCATCAGCGTATTCCGCTTTCCCCAGCGCGACACCGATGCTGGCTCCGGCATATATTTCCCGCCCTTCGAGCACGAAAGCCCGCTCCAAGGTTCGGTGAATGGATGCAATAACGGCTTCCACTTCCTCCAGCGAGGCGATTTTCGACAGCAGTATGGTGAATTCGTCGCCGCCGAACCGTGCCAGCACATCCCTCGGTTGCAGGCAACGTTCCAGGCGCCGGCTGAATTCGACCAACAGCCGGTCTCCGGCAAAATGGCCCATGCTGTCGTTGACCAGTTTGAAGTTGTCGAGATCAATCACCAGTACCGCGTAGTTGTCCTGCTTCGTCCATTCGCGATGCAACCGGCCTTCGACTTCGCGTATGAACAGTGCGCGGTTCGGAAGTCCGGTGAGTGCGTCGTGGTCGGCGTCGTGCTGCAACCGCGCTTCGAGGCGCTTTCGTTCCGAAACGTCGCGGCATATCAACGACATGCCGACTGTATTGCCGCTATCGTCGAGAATCGGCGAGGCGGTGACCGCGACATGGAAAGCAGTGCCATCCCGACGGCAGTGACGCGTCTCGAATTGCTCGATCTCGGTGCCTTGCGCCAGGGACCCCAGGATTGCGAATGCTTGCTCTTCGGCATCCGCGAACAGGATCGACAACGGCCGGCCGACGACTTCGATTTCCGTATAGCCGTACATCTGCTGCGCACTCTGATTCCAGTTGGTGATCATGCCCTCCAGGGTGGTTGCCACAATCGCATCCTGGGACGACTCCACGATCGCAGCCAGGCGAAAGCGTTCCTCCTCGTTTTTCTTGCGTTCGGTGATGTCCCAGCTGATGCCGGTCCAACGCTGCGCGCTGCCGTGTTGCTCGAGGGTGCAGTTGCCGCGTACGTACAACCAGCGTTCGCGGCCGTTATCCTGTAAACGGAAACGCACTTCCAACACCGGTGTTTTTCCGGCGCGATGCGCGCGCACTGCCGCACGCAAAGAACCGATGTCGTCCCTATGAATTCGGGACCGGAACCACTGCCACGGGTCGGCCACTGAGTCGTCGGTCAGGCCGATGATCTCGCGCTGCTGTTCGCTCAGAAACAGTTCACGTGGTTCGTTCTTCGCTTCCGGACCGATTATCAGATGCCAAAATCCGGCGCGGGATCCTTCCAACGCAAGGCTGAGGCGCTCTTCACTGTGCTGCAGGTTTTCCTTGATACGCTTGCGTTCGATGGCGTAGCGCACAGCGCGTTCCAGCGTATCGACTTCGATACCTGCCTTGACCAGATAATCCTGTGCGCCCGCCCGCACCGCTCGAACCGCCAACTCCCGGTCATCGAGGGAAGTCAGGACGATGATTGGAGCCGGAGAAATGGCATCGAAGCGTTCAATCAGGTCCTGTGGCGCCACGCTGTCAGGGAGATGAAGATCGAGTAGGATTGCCTCGACGTCATTGTTTGCCAGGTACTGCTCAGCATCGGCCACTCGCTCTCGCCATATGAGTTCCACAGGCATGTTGGGGGCATTGCGAAACCGGCGGCGGATCAATGCGGCGTGGTCTTCGTCATCCTCGATCAGCAATACCTTTGTCACTGAATGTTCCAATTTCAATCCTCTTTGAATGCCTTTCGTCTCTCCGCGGCTATGAACCTCATTCGCGCGTGGCGTGCTTGGCGGTTCAAGGCGCGTCGGCCGCCGGCCGGTTCCAAATGCCCCAATACGCCTCGAGGTCGTGGATCAGTTGCCGAAACCGCTCGAAATCGATCGGCTTCACGAGATAGCTGTTGGCGTGGTGAGCGTAGGCGCGCGCACGGTCCGACTCGGCGTCGGAGGTGGTAAGTACCACAACCGGAATCGTGAATAGCGCCGGGTCGGACTTGATCCCAGCGAGCACTTCATGGCCGTCGACCTTCGGCAATTTGAGGTCCAACAGAATCACGTCCGGGGTCGGTCGCCCGGCGTGTTCGCCCTCGCCCCGCAGGTAGGCAAGCGCCTGCGCGCCGTCGCTCATTCTATCGACCTGGTTCGTGGGACGGGCCCGTTTCAAGGCGCGGGTCAAGAACTCCGCGTGGTCGTCGTCATCCTCAATTAAAAGAAATCGGGTAATCGCGCCGTTCATCGATGTCTCCGCAGCGCGTTCCGTTATTCCGGACGTTCCGGAAAAGCGAGCCAAAACGTCGCACCGGCGCCGGGCTCCGACTCAACCCAGCTGCGCCCGCCGTGGGTGCGCATGATCTTTTCAACGATCGCCAAGCCGACACCGGTACCGTCTTCGTGGTTGCTCAGACGCTGAAACGCCTGGAACACCTTGTCCTGGTATTCGGCCGGAATGCCAGGGCCGTTGTCCCGTACATAGATTCGGACTTCCTCCGGACGTTGAACCGCGCCGACGGTAACGGTCGGATCTGGTCTGGAACAACCGTATTTCAGCGCGTTCGAGATGAGGTTGTCCAACGCTTCCACGACTCGGGCGCGGTCGGCGGAAACCTCCGGCAACGGCGTGACCACACGCAGTTTTGCCCGCTTCGCTTCCAAGCGCTCACGCAGATCTTGCGCGAGGTCATTGACGATTTCTTCGATCGAGATGGTCTGCCGGTTGATTTCGACCCTGCCGATTCGGCTGAGCTGCAACAGGTCGCTGATCAGTGCGCTCATGCGCCGGGTGGCGCGCTCAATCCGATCAACAGAATCCGCCGCACCTTCGGTATTGCCTGCTGCCAGATCTTCCTTGAGCATGCCGACGAATCCGATGACCGTGACCAAAGGCGACTTCAAATCGTGCGACACGCTGTATACGAACTGTTCCATCTCCTGATTCTTGCGCCACAGTTGTTCATTGATGCGGCGAATATTTTCTTCGGCGCGCTTACGATCACTGATATCGGTGACCGCGCACAATACATAGCGCTGGGCACCGACACCGATGGGACTCAGATCCACGGTAACCGGCAGAGCGCCACCGTCGCTGCGCATTCCTGTGAGTTCGCTAGGTTCGACTTCATCCTCGCCTGCGCTCGAGTGCAAGGCATGAAGTACGGGATGCTGGCCATCGCCCGAGTGCTGCAACAGCTGTTCGATCGGCTTTCCGGTGAGGAACTGGCGATCGTATCCGAATAGATGCGAGACGCGGCGGTTGGTGACCGCGATGCGCCCTTCCGCATCGACCATGACAATCGCGCTGGGCGATGCTTCGACCGCAAGCCGGAATCGTTCTTCGGAATGTTTGCGTTCCGTAATATCGCTGCATACACCGGTCATGCCGCAAGTCTGACCGGCGCCGTCGAAAAGGACCTGGCCCTTGCCTTCTACCCATCGTTCCTGCTCGGAGTCGTTGACCCGGTATTCGATCCGATAGTTGGAACGTTGTTGCAAGGTCGACTGTATAATCGCGAGCACATGCTCGCGGTCATCCGGGTGGACGTCCTCCAGAAAGCTCTCGAATGTGTTGCGAAACGATCCCGGCCGCATGCCGTGAATGCGTTCCATGTTTTGCGACCAATGCACTTCGCCCGTGCGCTGATTCCATTCCCAGGTGCCGAGATTGGCCGCTTCCAAGGCGAAGCGCAGACGTTCTTCACTGCGCAGCAACGCAGTCTCGGCCGCACGCCCGGCACTGAAGGTGCCGATCTGGCGTCCCACCGACTCCATAAGCTGCTCGGTGCGCGGCTCCCGGCTGAGCGGACTGTCGGCATACACTTCGATGACGCCCATAAACTTGGCGCCGTCGAATATGGGGAAGGCCGCCCCCCCGTGCAGTCCACAGGCCCGCGCTGGAGCCGCCCGTAGGAACGTGTCCTCGGTTTCGAGCTGTGGTATCCAAACCGTGGCTTCCCGCTCCCAAACCGCGCCCAACAACCCCTGGCCACGTTGAAAAGTTGCGGCTCGGGTTGCCTCATGGAACGACGTCAAGTCGCCGGTGCCGGGTGCCCAAGCACCGTGAATACAGCGCAATTTCCCCGTTTCGGGCTCGAGAAGCCAGAGCGATGCATAGGCAACCCGCAATTCCTCGATCACCGGTCGCAGGATACCGGGCGCGGCTCGATCCAAAGACTTTGCCCCGGCCAATGTGGCTGTGACGGCGTGTTGTAGCTGCAACCGGGCTTCGGCACGCTTGTGCGCCGAGATATCCTGCACCACGGTGTTGACGCCCATCAACACCCGCTCGCTGGTCCACACAGGGTAAAAACTCGCGAGCCAGACTTCACGAACGTGCGCCGGCCGGTCCCCAGGCATCAGTTCGACATCGAAAACCGGCTCGCCGCAACTGATCACTTGGGAATAATAACGTTCCACCACATCGCAGAATTGCGGGAACAAATCGCGAACACTGTCGCCGACCTGCACGGCGTTACCGACAAGATCCACCATCCGCGCGTTGATTCGTACCAGACGCAGATCCGGCGCTACCAAGGCCAACCCGACGGGCGCGGTATCGTAGACCGAGGACAATTCGGCCAAACGCCGACGCACGCGCTCCTCACTTTGCTCCAGTGCTTCGGCGGCGCGGCTGCTTTCGATCGCGATCGCGGCCTGCGCCGCCAAGGCGCCGATCGCAGTCTCGGTGCTTTGATCGAATTGGTTGCACTCGGTATGGCCGAAGAACAAACCGCCCAGCACTTCGCCGTCGCGCGCCACCACCGGCGCCGCAAGGTAACTGCGAACAGCTGCATGGCCATTCGGAAGACCGAAAAACGGTGCGTTACGCCTGTAGCGGGCGTCATCGGTAACGTCGTCCAGCCGCAGAATGCCGTTTCCGCGGAACGCTGCGCTGAATATGTCGGTGGCGCGAGGCTTGGGAAGATGGGCGAACTCCTCGGCCCGCGGACCGGCGAGGGTGTAGAGCATGAACGCCTCGCCGTGTTCATCGGCAACGTTGTAGAAGAACGCTCCGAATTCTGCGCCGCTCAGTTCGGTGCCTGCATCGGTCACCATTTGCACCAGCTTCTGCAGGTCATGTTTGGCGGCCAGGGCGGCATTGATACTGGTCAGTCCCTGCAACAATTCCCCGCCGTTGGCAAACTCGGCGGGCCGAGGTTCGCGCACCAGAATACACCTGCCGGCGGTGCCCGGCGCCTGGACGCACGACCAGCGCAGCGCCCGGGCCTCGCCGTCGGCCCCATGGATGCTGAAGTGCAAATCGTGAAATTCTTCGCCCCGCAGGGCCCTGCGTAGCGGATGGCGCGCGTTCGTATCGGATTGCGGGTCGGACCGGGACGGGGGGAAGCACTGTTCGTAGGCGGCTACGTTATCGGCGAACGGCGCATCGGGATCGTTGCCGTGCAATTCGTGCCAACGGCGGTTCAGAGGTCGTATTCCCCCTTCAGGCGACAGCCAGCAGGCGCCGTCCGAGATGGTGGCGAATACGCCGGACAGAAACGTCGGCGCCGAATCCTCCGCCGCTGCAGTTCTCTGGGCTTCGGTTTGGGTGCCGAAGTCCTCTTTTCCCTTTGCATCCACCGTTGCCCCCGCGAAGCGCGTGTCGAGACCGCGCTTTTCTCACTATGATGCATTCAAAAATCCAGGAAAACGGGGCAGCCAGCCCGCTGCGGCGCGCCTCGTAGTTGCAACGCACGCCGTGCGCTCGCCACCCGTGCGCCAACGCTCCAACTTAGTCGCTCGACAGTTGCGTGCCAGCCGGGACCGGGTAATTCTCGGTCAATCCAAGGCGCCGTACCGGCGCGCCGTTTCGACTATCTGACTACGCGGCGCATACTCGCCCGCGCAGCCGGCCAGGTATTGCTGCCAATCCGCAAGTGCAAGGGCCATCTCGGGATCGGCGCCGTGACAGCCTACCACCGTGATCACTGCGTCCCCGACTTTCCATGGTCCGTCGCCACGCACGGTGCCGCGCGCGACATGAATAGCGGTCCCGGGCTCAGCCTCATGCCAGAACGGTTCGAAATATAGGACGCCGTCCGGATGCCGGAACCTTTCCACCATAAAGTGCCGACTATTGTCTGGATAGCGGATCATCAAAGGAGCTGTTATTCGCAATAATTCCATACGTTACATGTCTTTTCTTATCTGCTTTCGACAAGACGCGGCAGCACGATCGGACCCTCGCGCAAGACCCCGTCCGCGCCCCGTTGCAACGCCAGCCCTACCGATTCCACCGCCAGGCCCCGTACTGCGCCATCAGCGCCCGCGGCCGTAAGCGCCGCGAGGCAGGCGTCCAATGCGTCGTCGTTTGGCGCCGCTCCCCGGCTGAATTCCACCCCGAAACGGCGCAGCAAATCGTGGCGCACTTTGCGTCCCACGGCGCTGGTCTTGCGCGGCAGTCGGCGTTGACTCAAGCGTATCCAGCCTTCTCCCGGGTAGAACTCACTGGCCCCACCGACGACCCCGGCAGGACTCACGGTAATACCCGATTCGTGGAGTGCCGCGAACCATTCCACCGACGAGCGCAAAAACGCCCCGTAGGGCGAGCCATCGGCTGGCATGGTGTCCGGTGTTTTACCCGCCGTGCGGCAGATTCGCTCGCTCGCAGCCGCCGGCCACGTCCTGCCAACGCCTGTGGTCCGTCCACCAGGACGCACCGGGCGTTGTCGAGTTCGCCCCTGATCGGCGTCAGATCCAACGGCGAGTCCGCAGGATCCCAGTGCCACTGCCAGAATTCGGCCCGCAGGCCGGCGCGATGCCCCGGTGTCAGACCGCAGACATCGATTGGCCGAACCTGGGCGGCGTAGCGGCTGGACAGATCAACGCCGAGATAGGGGACGAACGGCCCGTCTCTGTCAGTCTTCATGGTCTGCCTGCCGCACGCCGCCGCGTCGCAGCGATGCGGCGCCGAATCGCGCGCGGATGCGGTCGGCGACCTCATCCAATTTCCGCTGCTGCTCGTTGGTGGCGCCGTCGAACAAATCCGGCTGTTGTACGCCGCGCTCCTCGAAGCCCGCAACCCCCATGCCCACAAGTCGCACCGGCGGCAAATCCGCGGGCAACCGATGGGCGAACAATTGCTGGATGGCGTGCCAGAGTCCCTGGGTGGTGTCATCCGCCTGCGCCAAGGTCTTTCTGCGGGTCAGCGTGCGAAAATCGTGATAGCGGATCTTTAGAAACACTGTGCGTGCCTTGCGTCTCCCGCCGCGCAGGCGCACCGCCACCGCTTCGGTGAGTTGCAGCAGACAGTCTCGCAGTACACTGCGGTCGCGGACGTCAGTGTCGAACGTGGTTTCGTGGGAAATCGACTTCGCCTCCCGTTCCGGCACCACGGGGCGCGGGTCGATGCCATGGGCAAGCTGCCACAAGTGCTGTCCGCTTTTGCCGAAACGATTCAGCAGAAACATCTCACCCTGCCGGCGCAGGTCGGCGATGGTGTTCAGGCCCAGACCGCGTAAAGTCGCATCCGTGACCTTGCCGACTCCCCAGAGCCGGCTCAGCGGCAGCGGGTCCAGAAAAGCCTGTATTTCATCTGCCGCCACTACCGTGAACCCGTCCGGCTTGTCCAGGTCGCTGGCGACTTTGGCTAGAAACTTGTTCGGCGCGACGCCGACCGATGCCACCAACTCGAGCTCGCGCCGGATTTCGTCCTTGATGCGGTGCCCGATTTCGACACTGGCACCGAACAGTTTCTCCGACCCGCGTGCGTCCAAAAAAGCTTCGTCCAGGGATAACGGCTCGATCAAAGGGGTATAGCGCTCGAAGATGGTGCGGATCTGGGCAGACACTTCGGCGTAATGGGCCATGCGCACTGGCAGTACTACGAGTTCGGGGCAGCGCTTCAATGCTTGCGCCATTGGCATGGCGCTATGGATACCGAAGCGCCGCGCCGCGTAGCTGGCAGCGGCGACCACTCCCCTGCCCTCCGGCGTACCGCCCACGACTACAGGGCGCTGCGCCAGCTCCGGCCGCTCGCGAAGCTCCACCGAGGCGTAAAACGCGTCCATGTCGACATGGATAATCATGTTCGGGTCACTGAAGCTCGGTCGGCTTGCAGACGTGCGACGCGTCTAGGACCGGTTCAACCGGTAGATCTTCTCGTGCAACTCGGTCAGCCCCTTGTCCTGGAACCGCGGGGTCTGCGCCCAGATGTCGTGGTCCGCGACGCGTTGCACATTGTAATACGGGTCGTAGAGGCGGTGTACCTCATCTTCGCCGACCGCGAACGGCGGTCCATTCATTTCTTGCTGGGGATATTCCATGGTGACCAGCAGGATCGACACATCGGCGGGGGCCGTATCGGCCAAATGCCGTGCATAGCGCTGCCGCAGATCGGGCGGCAACGCGATCAACGACGCCCGGTCGAATACACCACGGGTAGCGGCCAATCGGCTGGAATCCAAATCGAAGAAGTCGCCTACCAGGATGGTGATATCGCCGGCCTGCCATTGCTCGAACGGGCCGCTGTGCGAGCGTCGCGGGCGCAGATCATGTTCCTGAAAAAACTGCTCCACCGCCAGCTTACTGAGCTCCACGCCCAGTACTTGGTGACCTTGTCCAGCCAGCCAGAGCATGTCGCGGCTCTTGCCGCACAACGGAACGAACACTTGCGTGGCCGCCGGAAGCTCGAGTTCCGGCCAGTGTTTCAGCAAGTGGGGATTGTGGTCCGCCTGATGAAAGCCGATTTCCTCGCGCTGCCAACGTTGCAGCCAGAATTCCCGATCCATGATGTCAGAACCTGTCGATAGTATTTGCCTGCCGTGCGCCGGACTGGCGGATCAGTAGGTCAGCGTCACCGTGCGGTCGGACATGACCTCTGCGATCAAATAGCCGCCGCCGACCGTCTCCTGCACCTCCGGGATGATGTCGTCGCCCCAGAGTTCCTTGGCCGGTGCGCACACTTTCAGCACCACGCCCGCCTGGTGCGCCTCGCGGATCAGATCGTAGAGGTTGCGATCGCCGGCGCCGTGCAGCGAAATGGATTCGGCGACGCCGCGTTTGACGAGCTTGCCCGCAGCGCCGGTGAAAACCATTTCGACTTCGAATTCGAGCGAGGCGGCGACCGTCGCCTGGAAAAAAGGCGTGCCGACCGAAGCCGGATCCGCCACATCCGTGTTCAAAAGAATGATCAGTAACTTCTCAGCCATGACAGGCGCTCCCAAAGCTCAGTTCTACTGGTCGACCGGGCGCGCAGCGAACCCGGACCGCATACACCGTCATCGTCCATGTTGGCGGTGGTCCTCCATGCCGGCGCCTTGTTGCAACGTCGCCAGCATAGCCAATG
This sequence comes from uncultured Gammaproteobacteria bacterium, assembly GCA_963849825.1. Taxonomy (GTDB): domain Bacteria; phylum Pseudomonadota; class Gammaproteobacteria; order JASBUN01; family JASBUN01; genus CAVXJN01. The sequence continues at coordinate 133,175 of CAWKIK010000004.1, forward strand.
TGACGTCCTCGAAGCGAATCAAACGCCCGCCGTGTTCGGCGACGAATCGTTCCGCATCCGCGCGTTTTGCGAATGCCGCCAGCGTCGGCCCCATGGCGCCGCGCAAATCGTGGCCTGCCACGTACCAGGCGGTGCGACCGTCGGTGAATGCAGCATCGGACGGATGGTCCCAGTCGGTGGCGCCCATATCGTGCACGTACACCTTCTCGACCGCCGCCTTCATTTCCGGTTGCAGCAGCTCGCTGAACATATCGCGGGTCGAACAGTATTTCAGCGGCTGATCGGCGCCCGTGACGAATATTTCCCCTTTCGGACCGGGAAATTGGCCGATGAGCATGCCGCACACGTGGCACTCATCGCCGGATTCGATCGCCACCGGCGCTGTGCGGCGGCCACCCGGCGGAGCGGACTGGCCGCAGCCCGAAAGCAGCGACGCGAGCAGAATCAACGCCAGCGCAATCGTCCTGGGCATCTTCATGCCGCTCTGCGCCGAAACAGCCAAGCCGCGATGCCGAACGGCACCACGATCCACGCCGCCAGCACCGCCAGCAGCAACTCGGGGCGAAATACGCGCGCGGTGGCCACGGATGCGAGCCCGGAATAGGCCTGTGCGGCTTCGAATCCCGAAAGGTTGGCCAGCCGGAAGACGTCCGTCGGATTGAGCAGCAACAGGTAGGGAAACAGATTGGCGCCGACGCCGCCTTGTGTTCCCACCAGGATGCCCAGCAGCGCCAGATCGTATACCAGCACGAACAGGAACCACACGATCAAGGCCAGGCCGGCAGCCCTGGATTTCTCGCTCACGGCCGCGCTGATCACGTAGGCCATGCCGATGAATACCCAGCCCAGCAGGACTGAGCTGGCGATGAAGAATCCGAACGCCAGCCAGGTGCGCGGATCCAGCAGGCTGTGGGTCGCCGCGGCCACGGCTGCGCCCGCCAGCCCGAAGCCGAGCACTGTGGACAATGCGAGCACTGCCGCATGTCCGGCGAATTTGCCGGAGAGCAGTTGAATTCTGCTCAGCGGATAGCTGAGCAGCAGCAGCAGCGTGCCCTGCTCCTCCTCACCGACCACGGTGTCGTAAGACAGCAGCAAGGCGATGAGCGGAATGATGAAGATCGCCAGGCTGGCGAGACTAACGATGGTCGTGTCCAGAGAAGTGAACCCCACCTGCCCCGAGGCGGCGGCGCCGAAATAGGCCAGCCCGAGGGCGAACACCGCCAGCATCACGGTGATCGCCAACACCCATCGGTTGCGCAAACCATCCCGGAACTCTTTGCCCGCGACTGCCATGATCTCATGCATTGGGTTCGTCTCGCGGGGCGTTGTAGTGCACGTAAAGCGACTCCAGGGACGGCGACTGCACCTCGATATCCTCCACATGCTCGTCCTGGACCAAGGTGCGCATGATATCCAACTTGGCTTCGATGCTGCTCGCCACCTCCAGACTGGTGCCGTTGACGCGGTAGGACTCGATCCCGTGTCGGCGCAGCCGCGGCTCCCAGAATCCTTCCGGCCAGCGTCCCCGCACGCGGACCTTAAGGGGCAGGCGCGCTTCGTGCCGCAGGGCCTCCAGAGTCCCCCAGGCGCGCAGCTCTCCGGAACGCAGAATCGCCACTCGGTCCACATGCTGCTCGATTCCGGGCAGCACGTGGGACGACAGGACCACCGTCGTTCCCCGGCGGCGCAGTGCGTCGAGCGTCAGGAAAAAGTCGCGCGTGGCAATCGGATCCAGGCCCGCGGTGGGTTCATCGAGCAGCAGCACGCGCGGCGTGCCCAGCAGCGCCTGGGCCAGTCCGAGCCGCTGGCGCATGCCCTTGGAATAGGTCCTGACCCGCCGATCCGCCGCATCCGCCAGCCCCACCTGCTCCAACAATTGGACAGTCTGCTCACCTTTGCTGCGCTTGAGCCGGGCGAAATAGTCCAGCACCTCGCGCCCCGTCAGCTGTTCGTAGAACCGCACGCTCTCTGGCAGATAACCCCATTGCAGGCGCAGCCGCTTGGCTTGCGCACCGCGCGGTGAACGGCCGAGAACCTGAATCCGGCCGGCGCTGGGCGCGATGATTCCCAGGATCAGCTTGATGGTGGTGGTCTTGCCGGCGCCGTTGTGTCCCAGCAGACCGACTACCTCACCTGGGTTCACCTGCAGGCTGAGATCGCGCAGGGCGCGCACCTGGCCGTAGCTTTTCATCACGCCCGCAAATTCGATCGCCGGACTCATGAAACGTCCCCGCCTCTGGCCGGATTCTTCATCAGCGGATGGCTGTCCTGCACGCCCTGGGGCCTCAGTACCGGAAACTGCTCCTGGACCCAATGGAGCGTGTTCACAGCCGGACTGTTCATCAGAACCTTCGCAGCCGGATATTTCCAGAGCACCCGGTCGACGCCGTCGTTGGGTTGATAGCGCCGGTCCCCGATGCCATCGGCATTCAGATCCCAGCCCACGTAGTCGCTCCAGAAATTGCCCTTGCCGTCACGGGACCACTCCTGCGCGCGGCTCGCCACATACTTGACCTGAACGCGATTCTGGACAAAGGCGTTGCCGTAGACCTGATTGTCTTCGGAGCCCGCGGTCAGATGCACACCAATGCCGCTGTGCGCGAACAGGTTGCCGTGGATCTTGTTGAACTGGCAGTTGTAGACAAACAGCGCCTTGCCTTCCGCACCTGCCGCAGATGCGCGCGCGGCGTCGGCGTCGATTGCCGAGGCCGTGTTGCGGACGACATTGTCTTCGATGTCGCTGTAGATGATGTAATTCATCAGGATGCCGTAATTGGTGTCGTGATCGGAGCGGTTGCCCTTGACGACGAGATACTTCGACTGCATCAGCGCATAGCCGGTGCGGGTGCGCTCGGTGCGGTTGTCGAGCACCTGGTTGTGGTACGAGTACATATAATGAATGCCGTAACGCAGATCGTGCAGATAGTTGCCGCGAAGCACGTTGCGGTTGCTCGAGTCGATGTAAATGCCGTCGCGTGTCTCCCACACTTCATTGTCCGCCACCAGGGCGCCCGTGGCGTTGAACAAGTGTATGCCGTTGCCGCGATCCTGCGAGCGGATCGAACGGTCGCCGTGAACGCGGTTGCCGATGATGTGCACATCCGCCGCGGCGTCGACCCAGATGCCGAACGCCGTACTCTCGATCCGATTGTCCGTGATCTGCGCGCCGGCGGCTTTCTTGCCGACGAAGATCACCGCATTCATGTCCGTCAGGTTGGCGCCGGAGCCACGCAACGTGAACCCCCGGACGGAAACGCCGGGCGAGGTCAAGGTCACCGCATTGCCTTTGCCGCCGCCGTCGAGCACCGCGCCCGCCTCGCCCTGCAGGGTGAGCGGCTTGTCGATGACCCATGGTCCCTGATGACGCCCGGCGGCAACCAGGACCCGGTCCCCGGGCGCCGCCCGCGCGATGGCCTCGCTCAGCGCCAGCGCCCGTCCGTCGACGTGCCACACGGCGGCGTGCGCCATCCCCGTACTCGCGGCAAACACCAGCGCCACAGCGCCGAGCACACCGGGCAGCGTCATGAATGGGATGCGAATGCGCATTTCGTGACCTGGGAAGTGCCATGCGATCCGCCTGACCGCATGGCACTTCGCCCGTTCAGGCCTCGACGATCAGGCGGCCGCGCATTTCCATGTGCAGCGCATGACAAAACCATTGGCAGTAATACCAATGCACCCCCGGCTTGTCGGCCATGAACGTCACCGACGCGGTCTGCTGCGGGCTGATCTCCATGGCAACGCCGTGGTTGACCAGAGTAAAGCCATGGGTGACGTCTTCGACCTGATCCAGGTTGGTGATGACCACCGTGACCTCGTCGCCCTTCTTCACACGGATTTCGGTCAGACCGTACGCCGGGGCAACGGAAAACATATAAACGCGCACCTTGTTGCCGTCGCGCACGATCTTGTTTTCCGCCTCGAGGGTCACGCCGTCCTTCTTCGCCATGGCCACGGTCTCGGCGAAATAGGGATCGTCCCGGGTCCAGATCTTTTTCGGCCTGACAATGCTGCGATGTACCAGGAGGCAGTCATGGGGTTCGGCGAACGTGGGCCCATCGTGGACGAGCTTCATTTCATCCCCCGAGATATCGATCAGCTGATCGTTTTCGGGATGCAGCGGTCCGCAGGCCAGGAACCGGTCCTTGGAGAACTTGCACAGCGCCACCAGCCATTTGCCGTCGGCATCCTTCGTCTCCCCCATGGTGGTATGGTTGTGCCCGGGCTGATAATGCACGTCCAACTTCTGCACCACATAATCGACCTTCTCGCCCTTGTACGCACGGATGGCGTCTTCCAGCTTCCATTTGACAATCTGGCTGTCGATGAACAAGGTGGTGTACGCGTTGCCGCGGCCGTCGAAGGCGGTGTGCAACGGCCCGAGCCCCAGCTCCGGCTCGGCTACCACCACATCGCGCGGATCTTTCAGTTTGCCGTCGAACCACTCATCCACCTTGGCCCATGCGATGACCGTGCAGGTCGGGGAGAGCTTGCCGTTGGCGACGACGTATTTGCCGCTGGGATCCGCATTGATGCCGTGCGGGCTTTTGGGCACGGGGACATACAGCGTGAGGTCGGAGCCATGACGGCCGTCCAGCACCGGCACCTTCGAGTCGCCCAAGGTGGTGTGCTTGCCCGCTTTAACGGCCTGTTCGATGCGCGGGATATTGAAAACCACCGCCCAGTCGCGCTCGTTGCGCATGGTCTCTTCGAGCGTAAACCCCTCCTCGGAGTTGTAGCAGGTGGATATGGCGTATTTGCCGGCGTAGTCGGCGTCGGTGTTGTCGAGGTTGCCGTCTACGATCACCTGAAACGCGACTTCCATGCTGTCGGCGTCCACGGCATTGAACATCGTGTAATACTTCTTGCTGTCATCCGAGAACTGCCCGTCGTTGGGGTGCGGGATGCGGTACTCGGCATTGGCGAATATGTATTGGGTCCGCGGCATCTTCTGCGGACGCATGCCGTGGATGGCCTGCACGTTGGGAATCGTGACCATCTTATCGGTCTTCATCACATCGCACCGGATCCTTGCGATGCGGGTGTTGGCCTTGTCGTTGATGAAAATGTACTTCCCGTCATATGTGCCATTGGTGAAGCTCATATGGGGATGATGGGTGTCACCGTTCAAAGGCGCGTTCGGTCCGAGTATGCGCTTGCTCTCGTTGGTCAGTCCGTAACCGGTGGCGCCGTCATAGTTGAACACCGGTATGCGCATCAGTTCGCGCATCGAGGGAACGCCAAGAATGCGCACTTCCCCGGACTGGCCGCCACTCCAGAATCCGTAATACTCATCGAGCTCGCCGGGTTCAACCTGCGCGTGTTGCTCATCGTCGCGGGACCTGGCCCATACGGGGTATGAGGTCAACCCCGAGACCAGCCCAGCGCTCCCCAGGCCTGCGAGCCCCGTGGCCGTCAGGAACTGCCGGCGTGAGATCCCGTGTTTGGTGTCGTCGTCGTTCATTGGTATACCTCCTGCTGCAGAAGATTATTTCGACTTTCGGCTGGATCTTTCACCCGGCTCTGCGCGGTTTCCAATCTCGACCGGAATATCGTCAAGACGGGCGTCAGCCCCCAACTCTTTTTCCATCCAGCGCACCGATTCCCGGGCGCGCGTGGCTTTTTCGCGGCGCTTGCGTTTTTCCACCAGCGGCGGACATTTGTGTTCGTCCCAATAGGTGACCTGGCAATCCAGGCAATAATGGCATTCGTTGGCATTGATCTCGCCGGTGTCGTGGATCGCCTGGATTTCGCATTCGCGCGCGCAGATCTGGCATGGCTTGCCGCACTCCTTGCGCCGCCGCAGCCAGTCGAACACGCGCAGACGCGCCGGCACCGCGAGCGCGGCGCCCAGCGGACAGACGTACTTGCAATAGAATTTGCAGTTGAAGATCGATACCACCACCAGGCCGGCGGCGTAGAGCACGAAGGGCCATTGACGGTCGAAATGCAGCGTGATCGCAGTCTTGAACGGTTCGACCTCTGCATAGCGCTCGGCGGTTCCCATGGCCCCGAGCGAAATGCCGAACAAGATCAGCAGGATTACGTACTTGATTGCCCAGAGACGATCGTGAACCAGTGTCGGGAACTGCCATTGCGGGACTTTCAGCTTTTGCGCCAGCTGGTTGACCAGCTTCTGCAGTGCCCCGAACGGGCACAACCAGCCGCAGAACACGCCGCGCCCCCACAGCAACAGGGTTACCGCGACAAATCCCCAGAGAATGAACATGATCGGGTCGATCAGGAAGGTGTCCCAGCTGAAGCCATTGATCAGTGAATTGACGAACGTGAGCACGTTTACGATCGACAGCTGACCGAGCATGTACCAGCCGATCACGATCAGCGTGTACACCAGGAAGCCGTTGCGCAGATAGATGGTCAGCCGCGGGTAGCGTACCAACCAGTCTTGCAGCACCATGATCAGCGTCAGTACCGTCAGGCCTGCGACCAGCACGGCGATTTGAAAGGTCTTTTCGCGCCAGACGGCCACCCACATCGGCTCTTCTTCGGACTCTTCGGCGCTCGGCGGCGGCGGTTGTTCTACGTAGGCTTCCGGGATTTCATAGTTACCGCTGAAAGTGGTGAATACGCTGCTGAGCGGTCCGGTGGCGCGGCGTACCAGAAGCGACAGGGACCACTCGCCGCCCGGATTGAAATGGTAGTTGTCGCGGATCACGAAGATCCCCATCTCCTTGAAATCCGGCGCGCCCTTGAGGAACACATCGCTCAAACGATAATAGTCGAGGTCGTGGAAGTTGACGGTCTGGTCGCCCTGCGCCACCTGGATGCGGTCGAAGATGCCGCCGCGAACGTAGCCGGAGCCCTTGAACGAATACACGCCGTTGGCCATCACCGCGATGGCGTGCTCGCCCGGCTTGAGCTCGGACATCAACCAGTTGTACTGGCTTTCGCCGAGTAGGTTTCGGCCGATCGTGGGCGCATTGAGGTAGGCGTAGTAGAGATCCACGAACACATCGCAGCGCTCCCCGCTCACCGTGTCGATGCACATGCCTTTCTCTTTGCCCCGGCCTTCGGCTTCGGTGCCGACGAAGGCCTTGTCGACATCCTCCACCGACATCAGCAGGCGGCGGATCGAGCCGTTGCCGGTCAGGTACTTCCAATCGGCGTCCTGGAAAACGTCGGTGCGCACTGTGGCCGGGCGAGCGGTCTCTTCGGCAGTCGCTTTGAGAATCCCCCGGGACACGGCCACCTTGTGTACCGCCCGCATGATCGTGCGGTTGACGACGATCACGGTCACGGTCGCGCCCGTGATGGCGTCCACGTTCACCTGGCCCTCGCGTTTGCCTCCGCCGACCTTGATCCGGTCGTGCACCGACTTGCCCACATATTGATCGACGAACCGAAACAGGGCCGTTTCCGGAATGCCCACCAGCAGGATCGGCTCATGGTGCTCCAGGACCTTGACCCCGCGGATCACGCCGTCGGTGTCGATGCCCACCAGCATTCGCACCGGCTTGCCGGAGTAGGCGGGAATCTCGACCACCTTGCTGGTGTCGAATGCATAGCCGATGACGTGGTCGCCCTCATACACGGCTGCCGCAGGCGGATCGCCCTCCGGTTCGCCAATGCGATCGGCTTTCGGGAAGAAGGTGCGGACCTCCGGATGTTTTTCGGCGAAGCCGCCGAACGCGGTCCACGGCAGCAGCGCCATCAACAGGGCGGCGATCAGAAACGTCAGCGGCTGCGAACAACGGCGGGTCTGGGCGGGGCTGAAAAAAATTTTCACTGGCCTCTGGGCTCCTGGATTGTGCGCGCCAGTGTATGCACCGAACGCTCGGATCGCCTTGACCTAAGACAAGGTCCTGGAAATTCACGCGGGCGCTACCGTCGCCGCCGTGCGACGCGCGATTCGAGACGGCAGTGGTCCGCCCATGCTGCGCCGCCCGACAGGCGGGAGCCTCGGTGGTGTAAGTTCGGCAGTGGGAGCGCCCGCGGGTTGGCTCCGGTCCGGCAAACATCCTCACCGTGCGTGATGCGCCCAAAGCAGAGCGCGGTTCGTGACGCGGCCCGATTTTCGATTTGCCGCAAGCATAACGCTGCGACGCCGCAACGCAACCGCTCGGCTTGCCCGGCTTGCACCGACTGCCACGGCGCGCACAGCACGCCCTATGAAGCACAACGAGTTTCGCACGGGGCCGGGATATCGACGGAACGACGCACCGGGCGGGCGATTGCCCGCCGCCACGGCCGGGATCACCGCGGGGCAGAGACGACGAGAACGGCGCGCACAGAGCGCCCTATGCACCCTGATCGAACACCACGCGTTTGACGTCGCGGAAATGCTTCGCGAAGTGGACCTCGATGCCTTCGCGGATGTGGTCCGGCAGTTCGTCGAAGTCACGCTGGTTGGCTTCGGGCAGAATCAGCTCGAATATTTTGCTACGCCGCGCGGCGATGACCTTCTCGCGGATGCCGCCCACCGGCAGCACTTGGCCGGTGAGCGTCAATTCACCGGTCATGGCGAGCTGGCGGTTGATCTTTTCCTTGCGCGCCAGAGACAGCAACGCCGTTGCCATGGTGATGCCGGCGCTGGGGCCGTCTTTGGGCGTGGCACCTTCCGGCACGTGCAAGTGGACGAAACCGCGGTCGAAAAAACTGGGATCGCCGTTGTAGGTCTTCAAGTTGGCCGCGATATAGCTGTACGCGATCTCGGCGGACTCGCGCATCACCTCGCCCAGTTTGCCCGTGAGTTTGAACCCCCGGTTTTTGGTGTGCACCAGGCTTGCCTCGACCGCGAGCGTCGCGCCGCCCATGGCGGTCCAGGCCAGGCCCGTGATCACGCCGACGCCGCGAATGGTCTTCTCGGGGCGGAAAAACGGTGCGCCCAGATATTCCTCCAACTCCTTGACGCCGATGCGGATCGGCTCTTTTTCGCCGCCCAACAGGCGCACGACCGCTTTGCGAACGATGCGCCCCAGTTGTTTTTCCAGATTGCGAACCCCGGCTTCGCGCGCATAACCGTCGATCAAATGGCGCAACGCTGCATCTGAAATTTTCAGCTGCTTCGATTTGAGCCCAGCTCGTTCAAGTTGGCGACTCCAGAGATGATGCTTGGCGATGGCCAGCTTTTCTTCCGTGATGTAGCCGGCGAGACGAATGATCTCCATGCGATCGAGTAACGGCCCGGGGATGGTGTCGAGCTGGTTGGCAGTACAGATGAACAATACCTTGGACAGGTCGAAACGCACGTCCAGGTAGTGATCGAGAAAGTCTCGGTTCTGCTCCGGATCGAGTACTTCCAGCAGCGCCGAGGCGGGATCGCCATGATAGGAGGCACCGACCTTGTCCAACTCATCGAGCATCACCACCGGGTTGGCAACGCCGGCTTCACGGATGGCTTGCACGAACTTGCCTGGCATGGCGCCGATATAAGTGCGCCGGTGACCCTTGATCTCCGCTTCGTCGCGCATGCCCCCGACACTGAAGCGGTAGAATTCGCGCCCCAGTGCATCCGCGACCGAACGACCGATGGAAGTCTTGCCAACGCCCGGCGGACCGACCAGCAACAGAATCGAGCCGGCGATCTCGCGCTTGAAAACGCCGATGGCGAGGAATTCGATGATGCGCTGCTTCACATCCTCGAGACCGTCGTGATCGCGGTCCAGTATCTCGCGTGCCCGCTTGAGGTCGAGCTTGTCCGCCGAATACTTGCCCCACGGCAGTGAAGTCAATACATCGAGATAATTACGGGTGACGGCATACTCCGGCGAGCCCGCTTCCAGGATCGACAACTTGGTCAATTCCTCGTCGATGCGTTTGGCGGCCCCGTCGGGCAATTCGAGTCCTTCCAGACGCGCGCGAAACGTATCCACGTCCGCAGTGCGGTCGTCTTTGGCGATTCCCAGTTCCTTTTGAATCTGCTTGAGTTGTTCGCGCAAAAAAAACTTGCGCTGCTGCTCCGACATGTTTTCTTCGACGCGCTTGCGGATCTGGGTCTGGATGCGCGCGACTTCGACTTCCTTCTTGAGCAGTACCAGCACTTTCTCCATGCGCCGCTTCACCGGCACCGTGTCGAGCACGGTCTGCAATTCCTCGCGTGGCGAGGACGTGATGCTGGCGGCGAAATCCGCCAGGATCGACGGCTCGTTGGGGCTGAAATGCTCCAGAAAGGATTTGAGCTCTTCACTGTAAAGCGGATTGAGGGGCATCAACTCCTTGATGGTGTTGATAATCGCCAAAGCATATGCACGCAGCTCGTCCGGATTCTCGTCCGGTTCCTCGGGGTATTCGACCTGCGCCAGGAACGGCGGCTCGCGGGAAATCCATTTGGTGATACGAAACCGCTTCACGCCTTCGGCGATGAATTGCACGCGCCCGTCGACCCTTCCCGGATGGTGCATACGCACTGCGGTACCGGTGACGAAAAAATCGTCCGGCGAAGCGTTGTCCGAGTCGTCCGACTGCACCAGACACAGGCCCGCCATGTGGTGCGCGGTTTCGCCGATCTTCTGTACGGTATCCAGCCAACGCTCGGCGTGGACCACCACCGGCATGACCTGCGCGGGGAAAAACGGTCTCCCCGACACGGGAATCAGATGAAGTGTGTTCGGCAGGATTTCACTGGGTATGACCAGATCCGAGGCTTGGCGACCGGACTCCCGGCCACGGTCGTCGGACTCGGCTTCAGAGCCGGGCTCGAGATCTCGGTCATCACGCTGGCCGTACTGGTCGTTCATGGTGCTCGCTTTGCCGTTGGTGGATAATGTTGCATAGCCTGGATGATCTGGGCCGTCGTTGCCAATTGAGTTGCGGCGTTTTGTCGCGGCATTTAATTGGCGACGGCTTGCGTCCGGGGCTAGGCGCCATGTTCATTCGATCGGAGGTGCTTGCGGAAATGACGGTGCACACTGTACTGCGTATGGGCGATCGGCGGCTATTCCAAGTGGCCGCGCCCGTGGTCAGGTTTTCGACACCCGAGCTCGCTGAGCTGATCGCCGATATGTTCGAAACCATGCGGGCGGCGGGTGGCTGCGGTCTGGCTGCTCCGCAAATCGGGGTATCGAGGCGCGTGGTGGTCTTTGGGCTGCAGCCGAGCCCGGCACGCGCCCACTGCGAGACCCTGCCCGATACCGTATTGATCAACCCTGAAATCGAAATTGTCGGAGATCAATTCGACAGTGACTGGGAAGGTTGTTTGAGCGTACCGGGTATGCGCGGCCGCGTCGATCGGCCCGACTGCATCCGGTACCGCGCGTACGATCTCGAGGGGCGCTTGATCGAGCGGCAAGTCAGCGGTTTTCACGCCCGGGTGATCCAGCACGAATGTGATCATCTGAACGGAATACTGTATCCAAGCCGCATCCGGGACTGGCAGTCGTTCGGGTTTGTCGACGCCCTGCAGGACGCAGTAGCCGCGCCAGCGGCCGCCACCGGCGAGCGGGCGACGCAGAAAGCAGCGGCCGAGCCCGACGCCCTGTGAGCCGCCGTCCGAAGCTGCTGTTTCTCGGCATGGCCGGTCCGTTGTCCACGGGGCCACTGCTGTGGCTGATTGACCACGGCTTTGCGCCGCACCAAGTCGCGGTGCCCGCGCACCTGTTGGGGTCGGCGGCGAGCCCATTGGAATTGCCGGTCGAACGTCCCACGGTGACTTGCGCGCAACTCGCCCGTAAGCATTCGATACCGGTTGTGGGCGTTACGCGCGAATGGTCCGTGCGCCTTGCCGAGCACGACTGCGATGTACTGTTGAGCGCGTGCTGGCCGTGGCGGTTGCCGGACAGCGTCCTCGACGCTTATCCAAAAGGCGCTTTCAATCTGCACCCTTCCCTGTTACCGGATTTTCGCGGGCCGGCGCCGCTGTTCTGGCAATTGCACCAAGGTGTGGACGAGACCGGTATTACGCTGCACGCGTTGCGTCCGGAGCTCGACACGGGGCCGGTCTTCGACCAGCAGAGGATGGTGATCGATGTCGAGGATACCGAATACACCTTGAGCGTCGCCCTCGCGGCTTTGAGTGGCGACCTGCTGGCCCGATGGCTGCGCGCGTGCCTGGAGGGCATTTCCGTTGCCGATTCCGAGGATGCAGACGCCGGCAGTTACTATCCGATGCCCCGCGCTGGGGACTTCGTGGTTCCCGCGCAATGGTCGGCACGGCGCGCATATCGATTCATCCACGGCACCGCGTCGCGCAAGCATCCTTTCCAGATCGAAGTCCAAGGCAGATGGCTCCGGGTCCAGGATGCTATCGCATGCTTGCCCGGCGAGCGTCTCGATGTACCGTGGGAACCCAGTGCGCGCGGCTTCAAAGTCCAGTTCGCTGACGGGGTCTTGGAGCTGCAGGCGGCGTGATGCGCCGGCCGCGGCGAAGTTCAGCAATCGCGGTTTTTCACTTCGCGTTCGATCGCGCCCGTCCTCGGCTCCCGCGGTAATTCGACATAGAACGTGGAACCGCTTCCCAGGTCGCTGTAAAAGCCGATCCGTCCGTTCATCGCTTCGATCAGCGATTTGCTGATATTCAATCCCAGGCCGGTGCCGCCCTTACGGCGGGAATCCGAACTGTCGACTTGCGCGAAACGCTGAAAAATTCGACTCTGGAATTCGAGCGGTATTCCGGGCCCGTTGTCCTGAACCGAGATGCGCACACCGAATTCCACGTTCTCGATCGCTATCCGGACTTCCGAGTTTGGGCTCGAGAACTTCGCGGCGTTGGAAAGCAGGTTGGTCATGATTTGTACAAACCGGTCTCGGTCGACCCGGACTAGCATTGGATCAACCCGCGATTCGAGCCTGAATGCAACGTTGTATTGCTGTGCAAACGTTCGGTTGATGTCCACTGCGTGTTCCACCATAGGCGTCAGCTCCTGCCGGGAGAACACGAAGCGCATGCGGGTGAGCGTAAGCCGCTGCAAATCCAGTAGGTCGTCGATCAGACGCAACAAGCGTTCGCTGTTGCTATCGGCGATCGCGAGCAACGAGCGTGTCTGATCCTTCAACTCCGCCGATGCCGTGCGGTTGATCAGGCCCAGCGCGCCGCGAATCGATGTCAAAGGCGTGCGTAATTCGTGGCTGACGGTGGAGATGAAATCTTCCTTCATGCGTTCGAGCTCGCGCTGCTTGGTGACATCCCGTGCGACCCCGACCATGGCCGTAACCTGTCGCCCGTCCATAAGCGGCGCAATACTCACGCTCAGGCTGCGCGTGGAACCGTCCGCGGCGCGCAATTCCAAATCGTCGCAGCGGCTGGTTTCACCGTGCTGTAATACACGTTCGAATGTTGTCGCCAGCGCGGTCTGATTGGTTCCGGGCGACAAGTCGGCAAACAAAGTGCCCGTAAGCTGCGCCGGCGGCTGTTGTGCCAAGTCCGCCAGGAACTGGTTGATTCGAGTAATGCGTCCGTCCCGGTCCAAAACGAAGATGCCCTCTTGGGCACTTTCCATGATCCGCTTCAGGAAGCGATTGCTGTCGAGGAGTTTCAATTGCGCGCGGTTTCGCCGCTGCCCCTCCCGCTGCAACTGCGCATTGATCTGCTCCAGTTCGCGCTTTGACTGGGACAAACGTTCGACCAGCTCCAATCGTTCGAAGCGCAGACGCAGCGACGCTTTGATGTTGTGCGCGATGCGCGCCGCACTGCCGAACACGACGACGGTATAGACGAATACCATCAAGCCGATGTAATTGTGAATGTTGTCCTCCCGACTCAGGAGCCAGCCGACCGTCGGCAACAGCATCGGCGCCGCGTAGGCCGCGTAGACCGACCATACGGAGCCGAACAGCGGTACAGCCCCGGCGGACATTCCCGCAAGCACGGTCAGCAGAAACATCTGGTAGCCGGGCCGGTCCGCCGGGAACAGGATCGTGCCGGCAGCCCCCCAGCACGCACCCACCGCGAACGCGCCGATGGCGAAACGCCACAACCACAAGCGCGTATGCGCCTCGACCTGCGCATCGCGTCGGTAGCGGATCAAGCCATATGCGCGGGCCAGGGTAAGCAGCGTCAGCACGCTCCACCACGTCAGCAATTGTGATGGGGGCTGCACAGACCACAATACGAGCACGACCACGGTGCCGTTGAACAATGATGCGAGTAGCCCAGGGAGCACCTGGTGATAGAGCAGCCGCACCTGTTCCTGGAGGATGGCGGGGGTATCGGCAGCGGATGCGGGCTCTGCACTCACGGTTTCACGCGCCGGGCCGCGGATCGACGATGGGCGTCCGATGCCCGGTAAGGTAATCGGCGAACGTGGTCCTTGAGCGTGACATTTGCGTATCCGCGCACGCGCGGAAGGTACTCCAACGCTTCATCGTCGATCACGATGCAATAAGGGTGTTGAACCGCGATTCGAGCCGCCAGCAGTTCTCCTAGGTCGAATTGTGATTCAGTTTCACTGCCCAAGTCGCGTTCCTTTGCATCATCGCATGGCACGACACGCGCTCAGTTCAGCGTTCGTCCCGAATGGGCTTGCGCGGTAGCCTGGTTTGGGCCACCAAATTGCAGCCGACGATCGCGGCAATCGAGCTATGCCTGAAAGCACAGCAATCGAGCGTACGTATCCGATGCCGCGGATCCTAGGGCAGACGTCGCGAACCAGCTTCTGCAGTGCGGCAATCTGCCGACGTCCCCCTCCGGCGGTGCGTAGCCGGCCTTTCCAAGCCGGCGATGGGCAACTGGCAACGCCGGAGGATCCACCGGTCGTCGTCCAGCGCCAGCGGCCTGGCGGCACCCGGCACGTAGTCGAAATCGTCCTGCTCCTGCTCCTGCACCTCACTGATCCGGCGTTCCGCGAAGTAGTCCAGTAAATACATCGTATTGCGTCCGACTGCGTTGTCCTGTCCAGTTTGCGTTCATCATCACAACCATGCAACCGCCACGGCGATTGCCGGTTTGACAGGCGGCATTGCTATGCAATCCTTTCCGGTGTCCCGATGACAGCGCGGACGGAGCAGCGCATGACAATGGAACTGAAATCGAAGGCATTTGCCCCCCACGGCGCAATCCCACGTAAATTTACCTGTGACGACGCCGACCGATCGCCTCCCCTCGCTTGGCACGGAGTACCCGGCGGTGCCGCGAGCCTGGTGCTGATCGTCGATGATCCGGACGCACCGGACCCGAAAGCACCCCGTATGACCTACGTGCATTGGGTTCTGTACAATTTGCCGGCCGTTAGTTCCGGGTTGGCGGAAGCGGTGGCGGCGGAGAATCTACCGAGCGGTACGCTGCAAGGCCGTAATGACTGGAAGCGCACCGGTTACGGCGGGCCCTGCCCACCCATCGGTACGCATCGCTATTTCTTCAAGCTCTATGCGCTCGATCGCGTCCTGCCGGATTTAAAGGAGCCCACCAAAGCCGTACTCGAAATGGAAATGGAAGGCCACATATTGGCGCAATGCGAGCTGGTTGGCACCTATAAAAAAGGCGGATGAATACGAAGTAGCGTGCCGATCAAATGTAGCCCTGCACAAATCGTGGACATCGAGGGCGCATTGCGGACCGTCGGAAGCGTCGCTATCGTTCAGTGTCCAAGCGTTGCACCATCAAGTCTTCGAAATTACGAATCCGGTTGACGTAGCGCACCGCCTCTTCGCCCCGGGCGTAGCCGAAGTCCAGGCCGCTGTAGTATTTCTTTTCCGACAACAGCGGCAATACGTTTTTGAGTGCCGCCCATTGGTTGGGATTTTTCTGCAGTGACTCGGCCAGTTTGCGAGCGTCGCGCATGTGGCTCGCGCCGATGTTATAGGCCGCCAGGGCGATCCAGGTACGGTCCGGCTCCGCCACTTCCTCCGGCAGGCGCGCACGAATCTGGCGTAGATACCGGGCACCGCCGAAAATCGACTGTTTCGGGTCCAAGCGATTCTCGACCCCCAGTTCCTGTGCCGTAGGCTGCGTCAGCATCATGATGCCACGCACGCCGGTAGGGCTGCTGGCGCGCGGCAGCCAGTGGGACTCCTGATAGGCTTGCGCGGCGAGCAATGTCCACCGGATGCCGCACTTCGCGCCCGCCTCCCGGAACCATTTTCGATATTGCGGCAATCGATGTTTCACCCGGCGGAGAAATCGCCGCGTATCGACATAATCGAAACGTTTTACATAGCCGTAGTAGCGATCCAACGTGCGTGCGAGTTGCCCGGCGGTTCGGTAATGCTTGAACCATTTTTCCATTGCGCGCCGCAGCGAATGCGAATTCGGTGGCAGATACCACACCAGCGGTTCCTCCGGCGTGATGGCTGTCGTTACCACCAGCTCCGGATGATAGCGACGATTGACCGCGACGATATTGGAATCGGCAACGGTACAGTCGATTTCGCGATTCCACACCTGTTCGAGCAGCGTTTCAGTGTCTTCCTGCGACGTGCTCCACGTTAATTCCCGATGCTCAGCCTGCAATGCCTTCAGCCGGGCAACGTAGCTGCTATGGGCCACCACCGCCAACTGCACTTGAGTCAATTCCGTGATGTTGTGGGCGCGTCTGCCGTTTCTGCGGCATACCACCTGCTGCCGGACCTTTTGGTAGGGCGGACCGTATAGGAAACGGCGTTTACGGGCATCGGTGAGCGTCAAACCCGCCGCTGCGACATCGCCTTTGCCTGTCGCCAGATCGTCCATCAGCTTTTCCAGTGACTGGTATATGATGAAATGCGCCTTGACCCCGAGGGATGCGGCAAACGCCTGCATCATGTCGTGCTCGGGGCCTGCATACTCGTCTCGTTCCAGGTAATAGGTCGTGGGTGCGTTGCGGGTCAGGACCACCAATTCACTGCGATTGCGCACAGCCTCGATACTGCCGTCGTCGGTTGCGGGTTCGCAGCCAAAAAGCAGCAGAACAATGCACACTAAGGCTGCACCGCAACCCGAGGATTTCACTACACGGATTTTTTGCACGCCAGAATCGGTTTGCAGGGAAGCGTAACCGTATTTTCAATCGGGGATAAGTCCAGGCTAACACGTTGGTGTGCGAAATGTCACCGCATGGGCACTCAGAAGTGGGGATCGGAGGAAACGAGCAAGGTTCGCAAGGCGTCGGCCAGCCGACGGCGTTCATCCTCGTGCAAATAACCGCCCAGTTCCGTTTGCCGCCCCGAGCAGCGCAGAAACAGACGCATTGGACAACGTAATGCTTTACCGTTATCCACCACCAATCGGGTCCAGCCGCGCGGGAAACGCAACTCTTGCGTCGGCCGATAGCGGCCGCGGTGAATCACGATTTCGGCTTCCGTGAAGTGCACACACTCGCGGCGCTGGCAATCCAATGCCACTTTGTAGACCGCGAGCCATAGCCACGCGACTTGCAGGACGGCGGCCACCAGTATCGGCCACAACCCGCGCAGGGCGAACAGGCCACCGAGGCCCAGGGTCGCGGTGCTGAGCATCGTCATCCAGCGCCGGTTGCCGGTCCAGGACATGGATTGGTTCGGCCGGATCAGTAGATATCCGGACTGCGCCCCGGGTTCGATATGTTGTTCGATCATGCCGGTCCTGCCTTCCCCCGCCGCCTTGCGTGTGGTTCGCGCCCGGGTCGTATGTCACGAGTTTAGACCGGCCCCGGCTTTTGACACCATCGTCCCGACGGAGTCGCGTGCGAACCGGGGCGAAATGCCTACACTAGAGCTGAAGTTCTCCGGGAAGTTGGCCAGGCCGCCGATGCAATGAAATACCCTCCAAACGAGGATGCCGTTGCCATCGGCAGGGTCAGCTAATGCCTTCGCCGCGAGTTGGATGCTCGCCTCGGACTGCGAGGTTCAGCCGCGCGGTTGCGTGTGGCGTCAACGTTCACTCACATTGATCGGATGTAATCATGGTTCGAAAACTTGCGGTATGGCCGGGCGAGCCCTATCCCCTGGGCGCAACCTGGGACGGCGAAGGCGTGAATTTCGCGCTGTTCTCCGAGAACGCGGAAAAGGTCGAATTGTGCCTGTTCGATTCGCGGGGCCGGCGGGAAATTCAGCGTATCGTGATGCCCGAACAGACCGATCAGGTCTGGCATGCCTATCTGCCCGAAGCACGTCCCGATCTACTGTACGGCTATCGGGTCTATGGGCCCTATCAGCCTGAGCGTGGTCACCGCTTCAATCCGAACAAGTTGCTTCTCGATCCGTACGCCAAATTTCTGGTCGGCCCGATGCGCTGGAGCGATGCCCAATTTGGCTACCGTATCGGACATAAGAATGACGACCTGTCGTTCGATCGCCGCAATAGCGCGCCGGGTATGCCGAAGTGTCAGGTGATCGATTCGGCCTTCACCTGGGGAAATGATCGCCCGCCGCGGATCCCGCAGGCGGACATGATTATCTACGAAATGCACGTAAAGGGTTTTACGGCCCTGCATCCCGACATTCCGCCCGAGCTGCGCGGCAGCTACGCCGCCATCGCCAGCGCGCCCGTGATCGATCATCTGCGGCGTCTGGGAGTGAATGCAGTCGAATTGATGCCCGTGCATGCGTTCGTTGATGATCGACATTTGCTGGAGAAGGGTCTTCGCAACTACTGGGGCTACAATTCCATCGGTTTCTTTGCACCTGAGGCGCGCTACTCGAGTACCGGCGAAGTATATGAATTCAAAACCATGGTCAAGGCGCTGCATACGGCAGGCATCGAAGTGATCCTGGACGTGGTGTACAACCACACGGCCGAAGGCAACCATCTCGGTCCAACCCTGTGCTTCCGGGGAATCGACAACGCTGCTTACTACCGTCTGCTGCCCGAAGACCCGCGTTATTACCGCGATTACACTGGGTGCGGCAACACCTTGAACATGATGCATCCCAGGGTCCTGCAACTGATCATGGACAGCTTGCGCTACTGGGTGCTGGAAATGCACGTAGACGGTTTTCGTTTCGATCTGGCGTCGGCTCTGGCGCGCGAACTTCACGAAGTGGACCGGTTGGGTGCTTTCTTTGACATCATTCATCAGGACCCGGTGCTCTCCCAGGTCAAATTGATTGCCGAACCGTGGGATCTCGGTGAAGGCGGTTACCAGGTCGGCAATTTTCCGGTTGGATGGATGGAATGGAACGGCAAGTACCGCGACAATGTCCGGTCCTACTGGAAAGGTGAAGGTGGACATATCGGTGAGCTAGCCTATCGCCTCACCGGTTCCAGCGATCTCTACGAGCATGGCGGCCGACGGCCTTTCGCAAGTATCAATTTCGTGACGGCCCACGACGGCTTCACACTTCGCGATCTGGTCAGCTATAACGACAAGCACAACGAAGCCAATGGCGAGCAGGGCCGCGATGGGGAGGACCACAACCGCAGTTGGAACTGTGGCGTGGAAGGCCCGACGGACGATCCCGCCGTTCTGGCGCTGCGCGCCAAGCAACAACGCAACCTCTTGGCGACGCTGCTGCTATCACAAGGCGTCCCCATGCTCCTGGCCGGAGACGAAATCGGCCGCACCCAAAATGGCAACAACAATGCGTATTGCCAGGACAACGAGCTTACCTGGATCAACTGGAATCTCGACGGCGAGCAGCGACATCTGTTCCTCTATGTGCAATGGTTGATCCGGCTGCGCACAGAACACCCGGTTTTCAGGCGGCGGTATTTCTTTCAAGGCAGTCCGATTCAGGGGGCCGGCGTCAAAGACGTCACCTGGTTGCACCCCGAGGGCGGCGAGATGACCGAAGAGGAATGGCAGCAGGATTACGCTCGTTGCCTGGGAATGCTGCTGTTCGGCCAGGAGTTGCACGAATTCGACCGCCGCGGGCGGCGACTGCGCGATCACAATTATCTGGTGATGTTGAACGCCCATCATGAACAGATACCGTTTCTGTTACCGGATAAGCCAGTCGGTGCTCGCTGGCAGACGGTGCTCGATACCACCCGTTCGTCCGAACCGGTCATTGCCCAGGAGCTGGCGGGCGGTGAGCACTACCCGTTGCAGGCGCGCTCCATGGTCGTGTTGGCCCAAACCCATCTACTGGATGACGAGCAATGACCTCGCGTCAACACAACATGCCGTTCGGCACCGATATCCTGCCCGATCGACGGGTTCGTTTCCGAGTCTGGGCTCCAGGCGCGAAACAGGTCACCCTGTGCCTAGGCGATGGTGCCGCCCGTGCCGAACTGTCAATGGCTGCCGAACAGGACGGCTGGTACGGTCTGGTTACGGACATGGCGACGGCCGGGACCCGCTACCGCTACCGGATCGACGAGAACATGGAAGTACCCGATCCCGCGTCCCGCTTTCAGCCCGATGATGTTCACGGCGCCAGTGTCGTTTGGGACCCGGCGGTTTTCGAGTGGCAAGATCCGGATTGGCGCGGCAGACCGTGGCACGAGGCAGTGCTTTACGAACTGCACGTCGGTACGTTCAGCGAGTCCGGCGATTACGCCGGCGTCATGGCGCGGCTCGACGCGTTGCAATCTCTGGGCGTCACAGCGATCGAGTTGATGCCGTTGTCGGATTTTCCCGGCAGCCGGAACTGGGGTTACGACGGTGTTTACCCGTTCGCGCCCGACAGCCACTACGGATCACCGGACGACCTCAAGTCGTTGGTCCAGGAAATTCATCGTCGCGGCATGATGGTCTTCCTCGATGTGGTTTATAACCACTTTGGTCCCGAAGGTAATTATTTACACAGCTACGCGCCGCAATTCTTCACGCACCGACATTTGACGCCGTGGGGTGACGGAATCAACTTCGACGGCGATGCGAGCCGCACGGTACGGCAATTCTTCATCCACAACGCGCTATATTGGCTTGAGGAGTACCATTTCGACGGTCTCCGGTTGGACGCCGTACATGCGATCGCCGACGAATCGAACCCGGATATTCTCACGGAACTCGCGCAACGGGTGCGGCTCGACCTGGGCCGCGACCGCCGTGTTCATCTGGTTCTGGAAAACGATGCCAACGCAGCCCGTTATCTGCCGGCTGAAAACCCCGGGCGCCCCGCTCTTTACGACGCCCAGTGGAACGACGACATCCATCACGTGTTCCACGTATTGCTCACAGGCGAAGTGAACGGATATTACGCCGACTATGCTCGCAACCCGGTGGAACTCCTCGGCCGCTGTCTGACTCAGGGATTCGCGTATCAGGGACAGGGATCCGTATTTCGCGATGGAGAGCCGCGCGGCGAACCCAGCGCGGACCGGGTACCCACAGCATTCGTCAATTTCCTCCAGAACCACGACCAGATCGGCAACCGCGCCTTCGGAGAACGTATTCACCAGCTCGCCGACGCACAGGCCATTCGCGCGGCCACCGCCGTGTTGTTGTTAGCGCCCGCGCCGCCCATGCTGTTCATGGGCGAAGAAATCGGCAGTACCCAGCCGTTCCCGTTTTTCTGCGACTTCGGCGCCGACTTGGCTGCTGCCGTTACCGAAGGCCGGCGGCGGGAATTCGAACGTTTTCCCGAGTTCAGCGCGCCCGACGCCCGCGAGAGGATTCCCGATCCGAACGCTGAATCAACGTACCGTTCGGCAATATTGAATGCGTTGCACGCTGGCGACGCCGACTGGATCGGGTTTCACCGCGACCTACTGCAGTTGCGTGCGGAACATGTCGTCCCGCGGCTCGAATCGTTGGCGAATGCCCGTGCCGAATCTGAGTTGTCCGGCCGAAGCGGATTGCACGTGCATTGGACACTCAACGACGGCAGCCGCCTCCACGTGTATACCAATCTCGACCGTGAAATCGCGGAAAATGCGCCGCCGCCCCAAGGCGAGCTTCTATATCAAACGCCGCACGGCGCTGCCGCGCAGCTGGACGACGGTCGCTTGCCGGCATGGTCCACCGTATGGCGAATGGAACGCGCGTAATTGCAACCGGATGACAAAACCGTGAACCGTCTTCGTGTGCCCGAATCCACTTATCGCTTGCAATTCAATGGCGGATTCACATTCGAAGACGCGCGCACCATCGTGCCCTATCTGTCCGCGCTCGGGATCAGCCACCTCTACGCGTCACCATTCCTGAAGGCGCGCAGCGGCAGCACCCACGGCTATGACATCGTGGATCACGGCCAGCTGAACCCGGAAATCGGTACTGCGCGCGAATTACAAGACCTGCACGACGAACTCCGTCGCCACCGCATGGGACAGATCATGGATCTGGTACCCAATCACATGGGCGTCGGAGGCGCAGACAACCGGTGGTGGCTGGACGTGCTCGAATACGGACAGGCGTCTCCCTATGCCGTGTACTTCGATATCGACTGGCACCCGGTGAAAGAGGAACTCCGCAACAAAGTGTTATTGCCGGTGCTCGATGATCAGTATGGCGATGTTCTCGAACGCGGCGGATTGCAGCTCAGCTTCGATCCCGACACCGGCGAATTCAGCACGTGGTTCTACAACCACCGCTTCCCGGTCGACCCCGGCACCTATCATTTGATTCTCGCTCCGGCGGAGAACCAGGACGGTACGTTGCGCGAATGGGCGCAGATCTCCCGCAGGATGCCGCGGCCCCACGATTGCAACGCCGAACAAGCACACGCCCGACGTATCGAGGCGGAGAATCTGAAGCGCGGTCTCTCAGCCTGGTGGCAGTCCCGTGACGGGACCGAGCGCACCATGGAACAGCTCGTGCAGCGCATGAATGGCGATCCGGACGACAGCGCTACGTTCATACCCCTGCACCAATTGCTGGAAGAGCAAGCCTATCGATTGGCTTGGTGGCGGGTGGCATCCGACGAAATCAATTACCGCCGGTTCTTCGACATCAACGATCTGGCCGGCTTGCGGATGGAACTCGAGGAAGTATTTGATGCCACCCACCAGCTGGTGGCCGAACTGTTGCGTGCTGGACGCATGGACGGCCTCCGGATCGACCATCCGGACGGTCTGCGCGACCCGGCAGCGTATTTTCGTGCGCTTCGCGAACGTCTGCAAACCGACAACGGCGAAGATTTCTACCTGGTGGTGGAAAAGATTCTCGCGAACTACGAACGTCTGCCCGGGAACTGGCCGGTACAGGGCACGACCGGCTATGAATTCATGTTCCTCACCAACAATCTGATGGTGGACGGCGACGGGCAAGCGCCCTTGACGCGCATCTATCATCGCTTCATTGGCCGCACGATTGACTATGGCGAACTTTTGTATGAACGCAAGAAGCTCATCATACGCAATCAACTGTCCAGCGAATTGACCGTACTCGCCAATCTTGCCGACGGGCTCGCCCAAGCCGACCCGCACACGCGCGACTTTACGCTCAACGGCCTGCGAGATGCTTTGATCGAGATTGTCGCGTGTTTCCCGGTATACCGCACCTATCTGGACGGCGGTCCAGTGAGCGAGGAGGATCGCCGTTACGTGCACTGGGCGTTGGCGCAGGCGCGCAAACGCGGCAAGGCGCGGGAGCTTCGCATTTTTGACTTTCTCGAGCAGTTACTGCTGCTGGAAGCCGTCGAGGACCGCGCCGAAGGCTATCGCCGCGAGCTCCTGCGCTTTGCGGCCCGCGTGCAACAATACACTGCCCCGGTCATGGCTAAGGCCATGGAAGACACGACCTTCTATATCTACAACCGCATGGTTTCGCTCAACGAAGTGGGCGGCGACCCGCATCTGTTCGGAATCTCCACCCATGCTTTTCATCGCGCCAACCGCGAGCGTTCGGAGCAATGGCCACACGCCATGCTCGCGAGTTCCACCCACGACGCCAAGCGTAGCGAGGACGTGCGTGCGCGATTGGCGGTCCTCTCGGAATTGCCCCACGAATGGCGCCAACACCTACGTCGCTGGACGCAGCTCAACCGCGCAAAAGCCGTACAATTGGAATTCACCCGTGCGCCGTCCCGCAACGATGAATATCTGCTGTACCAGACGTTGCTGGGCGCCTGGCCGTTGCATGACCTCGATGAACAAGGGGTGGACGACATGCGCGAGCGCCTCGAACAGTACATGCTCAAAGCGATGCGGGAAGCGAAGCTATACACATCCTGGATCAACCCCGATGAAGAGTACGAAAACGCGACGATTCGATTTCTGCAGGCGCTGATGCGCAATCCCGAACGCAATGCGTTTCTCGCCGACTTCATTCCCTTCCAGCAACGTCTCGCCCGCTATGGGCTCATCAATGCACTCAGTGCTGTTGTCTGGAAGCTTACTGTTCCGGGCGTGCCCGACATCTATCAGGGCAACGAATCGTGGACATTCGACCTGGTCGATCCCGACAATCGCCGACCGGTGGATTACGGCACTCGCATGCGTGTACTGGAAGAGCTTCGCGCGCGGCCCGAGCACCAAGGCAGCGCGCAAGTCAGGGAGTTCGGACGCAACCTGTCCGACCCGCGCGTGAAGCTATTTCTCACCTGGAAGCTGTTGCAACTCCGGCAAGCCCTGCCTGAACTGTTTCGTGACGGAGCTTATGTGCCGTTGATTGCCGAAGGCAGCCGCGCCGCACAGGTGTGCGCATATCTTCGTCAACACGAGGGCGAGCAAGTGGCGATCGTGACTGGATTGTTTTGGACGAAATTACTCTCGAGCGCGGATGATGTCGATTACGGCCATGCGTGGGGAGACACCCGCCTGTTGCTGCCGGACGCTCCTGGCCGTTGGCACAACGTATTGAGCGGCGACACATTGACCGCTGCCGAGGAAGGAACCGCGCTGGCGACCCTGTTGGCAGAATTCCCGGTGGCGGTATTGCGGCGACGAAGCGGCTAGTCGCGCGGCCGCGGCTGTCGGCGTTCTTTACAATCGCGCTTCCATACGAGCGAAGCCGTGACGAAATCCGCTCGGACTCTCAGTTACTTAGACGCTCCGGCACGCGATGTGCATCCGTTGCTGCACCTCGAATACGGCGACGTAACAAGAACCGACACCAAACTCGGTCGCCGAGCAGCGTACCCCGCGCCACGCGCGGGGTTTTTTTACATCTTCTCTTT
This sequence comes from uncultured Gammaproteobacteria bacterium, assembly GCA_963849825.1. Lineage (GTDB taxonomy): Bacteria > Pseudomonadota > Gammaproteobacteria > JASBUN01 > JASBUN01 > CAVXJN01. The sequence continues at coordinate 157,964 of CAWKIK010000004.1, forward strand.
GATGCCCTTCTTCAGCAGCCACCAATTCACGGGATAACTGGTCGCGAAGCCAGCGAACATCGCGATCTGCATCATGAACCAGAACACCGGGCTGGTCTTATGTATCTCGTGGCCAAAGATCGCAAAGGTCGCGATCGCCATCCAGCCGTACATCCCGACTTGCCAAGACGTCAGCGACAACGTATCGGCCTTGAATGCAGCTTTCAGTCCTTGCCCGGGGGAAAGGTTGCGCATTGGTTTGATCGAAAAGTATTGAAACGCTATACCGAAAGCGAAGGCGAGGACGAAGTCCACCGCCCAGGCACCGAAGATTTTCATCCCGAACAACGTTACCGGGACAAAGAACACGAACCATTCGGCGCAGATATCGCCCAGAGAACAACCGGCTCCGCAGTGGGTAGCGCCAACCGCTACGCTTTGCGGGAAAGGCTTGGTTTTTGCCGGCGGCTCCTCTCCCCGCTCCTTGGCCGCATGCATCGCCCGGTGCGTCGAAAGCCGACCGACGCGCAGGTAGCCCCACAGCGCGAGCGGGCCCGCGTATAAGGCCGTCAAGGGCCAGACCACGTTCATGATCCACATATGCTGGCGGTAACCGCGCACTATGTCGAGCACGATCAATGAGGCGCATAGAAATGCCAGCGCCAACGAAATCCACGATATGATGATTAGCCAGTGAGGATAGGCTTCCATGCCGCACGTCCCTTTGTGTTGTGATGCCTAAGCGGAGCGCAAACCGATGCGCTTTCAGCCTAGAGCCTCTGGCCGTTGGGACAAGCATGAGCGGGATTGAAATGTTTTCGCGCAAGCCTTTGCGGGAAAGACTGCCGCGACCGCCCATTCGCAGGTGCCGCGGCAGCGCTGATCACTCACATTTGACGATCATCAATGACTTGGCGCCGTTCTTGCGCATGGTAACCGGCACGTTGGAAAAGGTGCCGTTCGCAGTCGACCACATTGCGGTCTTACCGGGACACAGCCGCGGCCCGAGCGAGGTACATTGTTCAACGTGATCGGTACAACTCAACAGAAAGCCAGGACCGCCGGTTTTTAGTTCTACCCGGTATACGGCGGGTTGCTCCGCGGCGTGGGCGTATGCGCTGACAGCCAGCAATGCCAGTACCACCGCTGCACTCTTCTTAATCATAAACGGCTCCTTCTTGTCGGACTCCGCCATGCTAACCCGGGCCGGACCCGCCCGTCGCGCACTGGATCACGAAACGGAGATCCGAGTACCTGCAGGTACTTCGCCAGTTATCGGAGGACTTTCGAATCGAGGTAAAGTTCAGTATTTCATAATGACGTACAGTGCGTGAATGATGCCCGGAATGTAACCCAATATGGTGAGAAGTACGTTGAGCCAGAAGTGACCTTTGAATCCTACTTCCATGAACACGCCAACCGGCGGCAGCAGGATTGCAAAAATCACTTTGAATATGTCGGTTCCCGAGACAGGCATGAAAACATCTCCTTGTATCGCCGAGCATCGCCGGCAACGTGCGCGACGTGCGTAACCTTTAAAACTAGGGCGCGATCAGGGAGATTCAAGCCAACAATTCCCGTTACTTGTTTTTCATACGCTCGGCCAAGTCTGCGAACGCCTTGTAGGTGCTGACCGTGGCCGGACCGTTATCGGAGACCGAACTCGGTACTGGCTGGTCCAGATAACGAGCATGTTCGTTATCGTGGCAGTACAAGCACAGTAATTCCCAGTTGCTGCCATCTGCCGGATTATTGTCATGGTTATGGTCGCGGTGGTGGACGGTCAGCAGCTGCAGGTTTTCGCGGGTAAATTCACGCCCGCAGCGCCCGCACACCCAAGGATATAACTTCAGTGCCTGTTCGCGATAACCGCGTTCGCGCTGCTCACGTTGGCGCTGTGCATCGGCCACGATACGATCCAATTTTTGCTGATCTGGTGTTTTCTGTCCCATCACTGCGATCCTCACGAAAATCCGGATGCGGGCGCTGTCAGGCGGCGCATCAGAGTTTGCTGTACGCTCTGTGTCGGCGACATTCTAGCGTCTCGCCGGCGGTGTTTGCATAGCGATCCGCACGGCGCCTTGTTTGCTGCCCGATTGTTGCCTAGAGTGGAAACAGGTGCCCGCGTCTTGCCGACGAGCGCCTGTTCGAAGCGGTACACTCGCGCAAGGTTGCATCGGCTACCCCAAGTTCGGCGTAACCCTCTGTTTTCCCTTAACCTGCGCAAACCTGCGGAGACTCCATATGTTGCGTCCAGCAAGCGCTTCGACGCCCCCGGTTCGACACGATGTGAGCCTGCTCGGCGAGCAGGACATTTATCTGTTCAAACAAGGCAGCCATCACAGACTCTACGAAAACCTCGGCTCCCACCTTATGAACGTGGATGGCGACCCAGGGGTATTGTTTGCCGTTTGGGCGCCGAACGCCGAGTCCGTATCGGTGGTCGGCGATTTCAACGATTGGACCCCGGGTTCCCACCCATTGCGTCAACGCAGCGACGATTCCGGCATCTGGGAAGGCTTCATTCCCGGCCTGGGAAACGGCACCTTATACAAATATTTCCTGCATTCCCGTCTGCACGGGTTCCAGGTGGCCAAGGGAGATCCGTTCGCGTTCCGCTGGGAAACGCCGCCACAGACCGCCTCTATCGTCTGGGATCTGAAATACGAATGGCACGACGAAGACTGGATGCGCCAGCGCGCCACGCGCAATGCCCTTGATGCGCCAATGAGTACCTATGAAGTGCATACGGGTTCATGGCGTCGAGTCCCAGAGGACGACAACCGCTCACTGCATTATCGAGAACTGGGCGATCAACTTACCGATTACGTCCATCACATGGGATTCACCCACGTGGAGTGCATGCCGGTGATGGAACACCCGTTCTACGGGTCGTGGGGATATCAGACGACGGGCTTGTTCGCGCCCACCTCGCGTTTCGGCGAACCGCAGGACTTCATGTATTTGATCGATCGACTGCACCAGAAAAACATCGGCGTGATCCTCGATTGGGTGCCTTCCCATTTTCCCAGCGATGAACATGGGCTGGTCTATTTCGACGGCACCTACTTGTTCGAACATGCGGACCCCAAACGCGGCTTTCATCCGGAATGGAATAGTTACATCTATAACTATGGCCGCAACGAGGTGCGTGCAATCCTGATCAGCAGCGCCTTGTTCTGGCTCGACAAGTATCACGCAGACGGCCTGCGTGTGGATGCAGTTGCTTCGATGTTGTACCTCGATTATGCACGCAAGTCCGGCGAATGGATCCCCAACGAACACGGCGGCAACGAGGACGTGGAAGCCGTCGAGTTTCTGCGCAGCCTCAATGCGGCTGTCTACCGTGACCATCCTGGAACCCAAACCATCGCCGAGGAATCCACCGCTTGGCCGATGGTGTCGCGGCCGGTATATCTGGGCGGATTGGGTTTCGGCATGAAATGGAAGATGGGCTGGATGCACGACACGCTGCGCTATTTCCAGCAAGATCCGATCTACCGCCGCTACCACCAGGAAGAACTGACTTTCAGCATCTGGTACGCGTTCACTGAAAATTACGTATTGCCCCTTTCTCACGATGAAGTCGTCTACGGCAAGGGTTCATTGTTCAACAAGATGCCGGGGGACGATTGGCAAAAACTCGCCAATCTACGCGCGTTGTTCGGTTTCATGTACAGCCATCCGGGCAAGAAATTGCTGTTCATGGGCGGTGAGTTCGGCCAGCGCGGCGAATGGAATCACGACAGTAGCCTGGAGTGGCATCTGTTGGACCACCCCGGCCATGAGGGAGTGCAGAAATGGGTGCGTGATTTGAACCATTTCTATCGCGACGAGCCGGCAATGCATCAGCTCGATTTCCAAGCCGAAGGCTATGAATGGATCGACTTCCACGATGCCGAGAACAGCGTCTTGAGCTACCTGCGCAAAGGGAGGGAACCCGGCGAACAGATCCTGGTGATCTGTAACCTGACGCCGGTGCCGCGCACCAATTATGCGGTCGGCGTTCCGGAACCCGGTTGGTGGCGCGAAATCCTGAACAGCGACGCTGAGATATACGGCGGCGCCGGAAACGGCAATTCCGGTGGCACTGAGTCGGCCCCGATACCGGCTCAGGGGCGCTACCACTCGATTTATCTCACCCTGCCCCCCCTGAGCGTTTTGTTTTTCAAACGCCAGAACTGACGGTCACGACAGGAGCGGATTACAGTCATGTCGCGTAGCGATTTCGACGGCCGTCGGCGGGCGGTTCTGGAAGGGTTGCAGCCGAGCATCGACCGCGGGCGGTTTCCGATCAAACGCGTGTTGGGTGAGCAGGTGACGGTAGAGACCAGTGCGTTCACCGACGGCCATGATCAATTGCGGGTCATGCTGCAATACAAGCATGAAACCGACCAGGACTGGTCCGAAGCCGAAATGGTTCCGTTGTACAATGACCGCTGGCAGGCGGCGTTCCCGGTCACGCAGCTGGGCCGTTATCGCTATGGCGTCGTCGCATGGGTGGATAACTTCGAATCCTGGCACCACGAGTTGGCGCGACGCGTTCAGGCCGACGACATCGCGGTAGCACTGTTGACGGGAGCCGAGTTGGTGCAACACGCCAGCAAGCGCGCCAAGGGGGCGGCGCGCAAGCAGCTTGCGGACTGGGCGGCGCGCCTGGCGGATCGGGATGTCGATATTCATGAACGCAAGGCGCTGGCACTGAGCGAAGCGCTGATCGGCGCGATGTCGCGCTATCCGGATCGAACACTCGAGACCACATGCGAAACCCAGTATGAAGTCGTGGTCGATCCCAAGCGCGCGCGGTTCAGCGCTTGGTATGAGTTGTTTCCTCGCTCCTGCGCGGCCGAAGGCGGTCGCCATGGTACTTTCCGCGACTGCATTTCCCATCTCGGCGAAGTGGCCGCCATGGGCTTCGACGTACTGTACTTTCCCCCTATACACCCGATCGGCACAAGTAATCGCAAAGGCCATAATAACACGCTGATCGCGGAACCGGATGACACCGGCAGTCCGTGGGCGATCGGAAACCAGGATGGCGGCCATAAAGCGATCCATCCCGAACTCGGAACGCTGGATGATTTCCGTGAATTAGTGGAGCAGGCGCGCGGACTCGGCATCGAAGTGGCGATGGACATCGCATTCCAATGTTCGCCGGACCATCCTTACGTGGAACAACATCCCGAGTGGTTTCGCTGGCGCGCCGACGGCAGCGTTCAATATGCGGAGAATCCGCCGAAGAAGTACCAGGACATCTATCCGCTGAATTTCGACAGCTCCGACTGGCAAGCCTTGTGGCAGGAACTCAAAAGTATCTTCTGCTATTGGATCGAAAACGGTGTTCGCATCTTCCGGGTCGACAATCCTCACACCAAACCGTTTCCGTTTTGGGAATGGGTTATCAACGAAATCAAAAGAGAGCACCCCGATATCATTTTTCTGGCTGAAGCCTTTTCACGGCCGAAGGTGATGTATCGGCTTGCGAAAGGTGGATTCACCCAGTCATACACCTACTTCACCTGGCGCAACACCAAGCGGGAGCTTATCCAATATCTCACTGAGCTCACCAAGACCGACGTCAGGGAATACTTTCGGCCGAATTTTTGGCCCAATACGCCCGATATACTGCACGCCTATCTGCAGTTTGGCGGACGCGCCGCATTTATGACCCGGGCGGTGTTGGCGGCAACGCTGACCTCCAACTACGGCATCTACGGTCCGGCGTTCGAGCTATTGGAAGCGGAACCGCGGGAAGCCGGAAGCGAAGAATATCGAGACTCGGAAAAGTATCAGATTCGGCATTGGCAAACCGACCGCGCCGACAGCCTGCGCGGGCTGCTCACCCGCCTCAATCACATTCGCCGTGACAACAGTGCGCTGCAGCAGGACTGGAACCTGGAATTCTATCCGGTCGATAACGACGAGATCATCTGTTACGGCAAATGGAGCGAAGACGAGTCCAATACGGTCATCGTCCTGGTCAATCTCGATCCCTATCATAAGCAGTCCGGCTGGGTGACGCTACCCGCGGAAGAACTCGGCATCGACGTCGGGCATCCATACCAGATGCATGATCTGCTGACCGGCGCACGCTACCTGTGGAACGGCGGACGCAACTACATCGAGCTCGGTCCGGACACCGGTCAGGCGCACATCTTCCGTTTGCTGCGCCACGTCCGCACCGAGCATGACTTCGAATACTTCTTTTAATCCACGATTTTGACTGAGCGGGAATCAAGTATGCCGGATAGCGTCGAGGAATATTCCTGGGAAAACGATCCCCTGTGGTACAAAGACGCAATTATCTACCAATTGCACGTCAAGGCTTTCTTCGATACCGACAACGACGGCAGCGGCGATTTTGCCGGCCTGACACAGAAGCTCGACTACGTACGCGATCTCGGCGTCAATACACTGTGGCTGCTGCCGTTCTACCCGTCGCCGATGCGGGACGATGGCTATGATATCTCCGACTATCGCAATATTTATAGCGCCTACGGAACCCGCTCGGATTTCCGACGCTTTGTGCGTGAGGCGCACAAGCGCGGTCTCAAAATCATCACCGAACTGGTGATCAATCACACTTCGGACCAACATCCCTGGTTTCAGGCAGCGCGCCACGCACCGCCGGGCTCGCCCAAACGTGACTTCTACGTCTGGAGCGATGACGACAGCAAGTTCCCCGAAACCCGTATCATTTTCTCCGACACCGAATCTTCCAATTGGGCCTGGGATCCGGTCGCCAAAGCCTATTACTGGCATCGGTTCTTTTCCCATCAACCTGACCTGAACCACAACAACCCCCAGGTGGTGAAAGCCGTCACCCGGGTGATGCGATTCTGGCTGGACCAGGGAGTAGACGGTCTGCGCCTGGACGCGATTCCCTATCTTTGTGTCCGGGACGGCACCAACAATGAAAACCTTCCTGAAACTCATTCAGTAATCCGGCAAATGCGCGCCGCCGTGGACGCCCATTATAACAATCGTATGTTCCTGGCCGAAGCCAACCAGTGGCCCGAGGACGTGCGGGAATATTTCGGAAACGCCGATGAATGCCACATGGCCTACCATTTCCCGCTCATGCCGCGCATGTACATGGCCGTGGCCCAGGAAGACCGCCACCCCATCGTCGAGATCATGGAGCAGACACCGGACATTCCCGAAACCTGCCAATGGGCGGTGTTCCTGCGCAATCACGACGAACTGACGCTGGAAATGGTTACCGATCGTGAGCGTGATTATATGTATGAGCAATACGCCAGCGACAGGCGCATGCGTGTCAATGTCGGCATCCGCCGGCGTTTGGCCCCGCTGATGGATAACGACCCGGCAAAAATCCAGCTCATGAACAGCCTGCTGATGTCCATGCCGGGGGCGCCGATCGTCTACTACGGCGATGAGATCGGCATGGGCGACAATTTTTACCTCGGCGATCGCAATGGCGTGCGCACACCCATGCAATGGAGCCCGGACCGCAACGGTGGCTTTTCCAAAACCGATCCACAGCGGCTGTATCTGCCACCGATCATGGATCCGATCTACGGCTACGAGTCGGTGAACGTCGAGGCACAGAGCCGCGACCGTTCTTCGCTGTTGAATTGGATGAAGCGTATGATTGCGGTACGCAAGGCGCACAGAGCCTTCGGTCGCGGCACGCTGGAATTCCTGCGACCGGGGAATCGCAAGATCCTGGCCTACTTGCGCGTTTACGAAGGGGAAGCGGTGCTGTGCGTGGCCAACCTATCGCGCAACGCGCAACCAGTGGAACTGGATCTGGCGCGGTATAAAGCTCACGTGCCGATCGAGATGCTGGGACACACGCCTTTCCCGCCGATCGGTGATCTGCCCTATCTATTGACCTTGCCGGGCTACGGCGTGTATTGGTTTCAGTTGGCGCAAAAGGCGGAAGAGCCCGCTTGGCATGAAGAGATGCTGCCCCCGCCGGATCTGCCCGTGCTGGTATTGATCGACGAATGGCGCAGCTTCTTCGCCAATCAAGTCGATGAATCCCGGCAACAATCGGCGCAAAAACTGCGCGATCAACTCGAACAGCGGATCGTGCCGGCGTTTCTGGCGACACAGCGCTGGTTTGCGGCCAAAGGCGCGGGCATTGAAAACACTGCGCTCCAGGCACATTCGGAATGGTCGCGCGACGGACACCGCTGGCTGTTGTCGACTATTGAAGTGCGCACGCAGAAAAGCACTGAAACGTATTTCCTGCCATTGGCGATGCTTTGGCAGGACAGCGAAGAGGTCCTTCGCCCGTTGCTTCCCTCGACTTTGGCGAAGATACGTCAAAAGGCCAGGGTCGGCATTCTGTGCGATGGATTCTCCGATGGCGCATTTTGTTCCGCCATCATCGAGGCCATGGGCGAAGAATTGGACGTACCATTCGCCGACGGTGTGCTGCATTTCAGTGCCACCGAGTCTTATTCCGCGCTCGTTTCCACCGCTACCCGGGACCTCGAAGTTCGGCGCCCCCGGTCCGAAGGAAGCAACACGGCGGTAATCGTCGGCGAAGAGCTGTTTCTGAAAGGCTACCGCCGACTGCGCGCCGGCGTGAATCCGGAAGTTGAAATCGGGCGTTTCCTCACTGAAGTATCGCCGTTTGCGAACATCATTCCCGTAGCCGGCTCGCTCGAGTACCGCAGCGCGGACGGAGTACCGATGACCCTCGCTTTGCTGCAGGGGTTCGTCTCCAACCAAGGCGACGCCTGGAATTTTACTCTGGACTATCTGGAGCGATTCCTGGAGCAGTGCCTGGTGAAATCTCCCGAACAGTTGGCAGCCGATGGCGTGACCCATACGAACTATTTGGTGCTGCTCAACCGACTTGGCCAACGTACCGGCGAACTGCATGTCGCGTTAGCCAAGCAGACCGGCGACCCGGCGTTCGATCCGGAGCCTATCGAAAGTGCGGATCTGGAGCGTTGGCGCCGGACGCTGCATGCCGATCTGGACCGCACACAGGAATCCCTGCGCGGCGAGCGGGTTCCCGCCGAGTTGCACGATCTGGTCCAAGAGGTCCTGGGCGCCGAACAGGCGCTGCGCAACGGCATCGACGAGGCGACCGCCCAATCGGTCACAGCGGTGAAAACGCGTCATCACGGCGACTACCATCTCGGACAGGTGCTCGTCGCAGAGAATGATTTCATCATCATCGATTTTGAAGGCGAGCCCGAGCGGCCGATGGACGAACGTCGTACCAAACACTCCGCGCTGCGCGATGTGGCCGGTATGCTGCGCTCGTTCGACTACGCGGCTCATGCCGCATTGTTGCGCGCGACCGCAGAGCGACCGAACGACATATCGGGGCTGGAGCCGTTCGCAAACGACTGGCGGTTACACGCATCCGAATCGTTCCTCGCCGGCTATCGCGGCGCCGCGCAAGGCTGTCCGGTACTGCCCGAGGATGAGCAGGAAGCTGATCACCTAATCGAGCTTTTCCTGCTTGAGAAAGTGCTATACGAAATCAATTATGAGATGAACAATCGCCCCGACTGGCTTTCGATTCCATTGCGTGGATTATTGGCTTTGTTGGGCGATATTGAAGCCTGAATCGGGTCGCGCTTGCGCGCGTAACGCCACACAGCATGCGCAAAAGCGGCATCCTGCTTCATCCGAGCTGTCTTCCCGGTCCCCTTGGTATCGGAGATTTGGGCGACGAAGCTTACCGCTTCGCCGAATGGCTCAATTCCACGGGTCAGAGTCTGTGGCAGGTGCTGCCGTTGGGCGACACCGGTATCTGCAACTCTCCCTATATGAGCTATTCGGCATTCGCCGGCAACCCACTGTTGATCGGGGCGCAACCGCTGATCCGGTCGGGCTGGCTCCGATCGTCTGCCATGGGCAGTACTGCGGACCTGCCGACACACCGCGTCGATTTTCCGCGCGTACGCAGAGCGAAGCGAAACATGTTGCGCGCCGCGTACCATGGATTTGGCCGTAGCGGGGGCGTCGATTCGTACGCGTTCCGCGAATTTCGCCGACACAATGCATTTTGGCTTGAAGATCACGCATTGTTCATGGCGCTCAAGGAGCAACAGGGAGGCAGCGCGTGGTCTGAATGGCCTGTCGAGCTGGCGAACAGGAGCGAACACGCAATGGCCCAAGCGCGCGCCAGTCTGGCGCCGGAAATGCAATTCCATGAATTTGTGCAATTTGTGTTCTTCCAGCAATGGAAGGCGCTGCGATCGTGTTGCGACATCGCCGGCATCGAACTGATCGGGGACCTGCCGCTGTACGTTTCCTATGACAGTAGCGATGTCTGGGCCCATCGCGACTGGTTTCGTATCGACATGCAAAACCGACCCGAAGCCGTGGCCGGCGTCCCGCCGGACTACTTCAGCGCCAGCGGCCAGCGCTGGGGAAATCCTTTGTACCGTTGGCAGGCCATGGATGATACCGGCTATCAATGGTGGATCGAGCGGTTGCGACTGAATTTCGAGCTGGTGGCGCAATTGCGTCTCGACCATTTCCGCGGCTATCACGCATATTGGGAAGTTCCGGTTACCGACCTCGATACCACACGCAACGGCAGATGGGTGAAAGGCCCTGGTCCAGCGTTTTTCCATACGGTCGAAAGCGCGCTGCGCAATCAGGGAATCAAGCCGCGCTTCATTGCCGAAGACCTGGGCATCATCACCCCGGAAGTCGACATGCTGCGAGACCAACTCGGCTACCCCGGCATGCGCATCCTGCAGATGGCGTTCGGCGACGACCCGAAAGCGTCTGAATACTTGCCCCATAACCATATCCGCAATTGCGTCGTTTATACCGCGACACATGATCACAACACCACGCAGGGGTGGTTTACGGCAATTCCCGGGACGCAAACCGTACAGACCGCTGCGCAGGTCGAACGAGAGCGCGCCCACGCACTGACTTATCTGGGCACTAACGGTCGCGAGATTCACTGGGACATGATTCGCCTGGCGTTCGGCTCGGTCGCCGACATGGCCATTGTACCGTTGCAGGACGTGCTGGGATTGAGCAGCGCCGCTCGTATGAATCTACCTGGGACGAGCGCGGGAAATTGGCAATGGCGCTTTGACTGGAATCAGTTGAATCAAGCCGTAAGCGAAAAATTGGCTGCGTTGACAGCCGCTTTCGAACGCTGTCCGTAATGCTCGGCTAAGGTTTGGAGACGAACGGATTGCCACGAATATAAAACCGTAGCAGGCGCTTTGCCCAATGGCCGGCGTAAGCGACTCCGATGCGCGGACGCTTGACTATCGTGAACGGCAGCGTTGCGTCCGGCTCGGCAATATAAAAATCGGAAGACTGCAAATCATGTCCATTGAGCGCTTTGTCGATGCCCATGGCCTTGGATAAGAGTCCCGGCCCCTGCGTGCGCGCATCCAGTCCCTCGATAGGCTCTAGGGCACGTAATAGCACCGCCGAAGCGTGCCCTTCCCTTTGCGTTACCACGTTGGTGCAAAAATACATGCCGTAAATCATGTACACATAGGCATGGCCAGGCGGCCCGAACATCACCTTTGTGCGTTTGGTCAACCCGCGCGCGGAATGTGCGGCTAGATCATGGGGGCCCAGATACGCTTCTGTTTCCACAATGCGCCCGATCCGCACCGAACCTTGGCGGTTCAGGACCAGCCATTTACCCAACAACTGTTGCGCGACCAGCGTGGTGTCGCGGTCGTAGAAACTACGTGGCAGGGGCCGTGAAGGTTTAGGGCTGGCGCGGTTCAAATTGCAATAATCGGAGGTGGCATGGTCATTGCGAATACGGACGCTGTCCCGGCAATCGATAAAGTATGGTTCGTGTAACGGCGATGGGATTCGCACCGGCATCAGCTTAACGGGATTTCGCCACCCAGCAAACTCTTCAGTCCAGAAAAAGCTTCACCGTGACGGCCCAAACCAGCGTTCAATGGAACCGTTGTTACCGATCGGGCTCGTATTCTTCATATTGCGGCAAGTCGCCGCAGATCTGATCCCAGTTGGCTTTCGAAGTGACGAAGATGTGGGCCATGGGTCGCTCTTCGATTTCAGACTCCACCGATCCGAGTCTGATCCGCACGTGCTCCCGATCGGTATCCCGGCGGCTCATGATCGGTGAACCGCAATTGCTGCAGAAATAACGGGTCTTGCCGGGAGAGCCCGTGTATCCGCGAAGTACGTCCTCACCTGCGGTGAGTCTGAAGTCCCGTGTGCGCACAATACCGTTGGTGGCGAATGCGCTGCCTTGCGCTTTGCGGCATAGGGAACAATGGCAATGCACGATATTGCGGATACCGCCGTGGATCTCGTAGCGAACTGCGCCACAAAGACAACCGCCCTGATACATGATGCCTCCTGCAGTTGACGTGATCGAAATCCCACTACGACCAGCTTGAGCCCATCTCGGCGCGATCTCAAGTCATCGACAGTTCGCCGTCGCTTTGTGACTGCTGCACTTGCGCTGTAACCGCTGGCGGCGCTGCTCGTTCTCGGGGCGCACCACGAGCCTTCTGGCATAAGCCAGCGCTGCCGATGCGTCGTGGCGTACATGTTCGTGAAATTTTGCCAAACACTCGATCGCTTCCTGGTTGTCGCGCTCGGCCATCGGCTCCCAGATCGCGCAGGCTTCGCCCCAACGCCCGCGCTGGCGGTACAAACGCGCCAATTCCAACAAACCTGCGTCGTCGAGCATGGACTGATGCTCGCATAGCAGCGCCAACGACTCCTCGTATTGATTGCGTGTCAGGTGAGCCCGCGCAATTGCCAGCACATCGGCTTCCCACGCGCCCGGTTCCGCATGGGCCGCGGCCAGTGCCGGAATCAACGCGGCCAGAGACAGCACGTCCCAGCGGTTATGGCGGGCGATGCCAATCAAACCGTCCGGATCTTTGCGCTGCAACCAACTGAACCACGCCAGGGGCGCCATCGAACCCGGAACGTCATCTTCACGTTCGAAGTGCAACAGTTTCCGTTCCGCGCTGATCAGGCGGCAGTCTTCCCAACGACTGGCATACGCGCGTCGGGTAGGGTGCAGCAGGTCCAGGTGCGCGAGCCGTGCCAGGGGGTCGTGGAGCGCACACATACGATGACGCGTCGCAAGTAACGGCGCGTCGAAACTCTTACCGTTGAACGTGACCACCGCCTCTGCATCCCGCAGCCATTGTCCGGCGAGGTCCAGCATGCGTGCTTCGGCACTGAAACGGGTCAGATGGTACTGTCTCGTGACCAGACTCGTCGCTTCGATCCGGGCCAATCCCAACAGGAAAACCACTGTGCCGGTGCCACCGGCCAAGCCCGAGGTTTCGGTATCGAGAAACACCGCTCGACGCAAATCGATTCCGTGCTGTTCTGGAATCGCCGGCTGATGATCGAGCACCTCCTGTAGACATATGCGGCCATGGAATTCGCTGAGCGCAAGGCGATGTTCAATGACGATCACGCCATCGTCGATGAGTTGTCCTTCGAGCTGCCGTGCCAGGGTTTCGGTACTGCCGCGCAATTCGGCGCGGCGACCTGAATCGACGCGATAACGTTGCAGCCGTTCTGCAACACCTGTCGTCGTGGCGGCGTTAGACGCCGTGCCGGCCTGTTGACGAAGCTTGCCGAGCCGTTGTTTGAGGTCCATAGGATCGATCGGTTGGCAGTTTCGCGCGGGACTGCGGAGCGTACGCCCTACCCGCCCGCGATCAATTGCAGCACCTTCAATGCTGCGCTTTTCGGTGAATAGCCCCGTGTTTCATCGGAAGCCAAAATCGGTCCCACACATGCCGGACAACCGTGGCTGCAGTCACATGCTGCAACCAGGGCGTGAGCGCTGGCTACCACGTCGTGACGCTGATCGTACAGAGGAGCGGATAGTCCGACGCCACCGGGATAGTTGTCGTACAGGAACACGGCGGGGCGAAACCGGGCCTGCACCTCCGGATCCAGCGGTTCGCCTTCGAGTTTGCGCATCTGGCCGCGGCCATTGGCACCGACAGTGGCGAACCACGTCGCATCGCCGTCGCCCACCGCGCGGCCAAGATCGTGGGGCTCGGACATGGATCTCAGCGCGGCGACGTGATGCAAAGCGTAAGCCGCGCCAAGGAACCCGTCCAAAGCTTGTTGCCGGCTGCTGAACTCCGATTCCAACGCATCCGGCCGGATCTGCCACCATACCGACGTGGTGTGCATTTCCTGATCGGGCAGGTTGATGTTGCCGTAGCCGATATTTTCGTGGGTGTAGTAGCGTATTTTCTTGTAGCCCGCGATGCGCCGCACCAGATGGACCTCACCATGTGCCGATTCCGATGCCGCGGCTGCGTCGCGTTCGAAATCCGCCAGGATCTTGAGTTTGGTGTAATCGATGGCATCGGTGTAGTAATCGGCACGGGTGCGGGTCACGAATGCTTTGCGGCCCTCCCAATCAAGTTTTTCAACCTGGTACGGGCTCGCCTGCACCATGTAAATGGCACCTTCGTACAAGGTGTCCGGCGCGCTGGAGTAATCCACTTCGGCGACGATGTTCTGGCCACCGTCGGTGGTATCGATCACCACGAAGTTGCCTTCGGCGACCGAACGCAGGCTTACCGCGTTGGCCGGATAACTGTCGGCGGTCCAATGCCACTGATTGCCTTCTCTGTGCAGCACGCCCTCGTCCTGGAGGTAGCGCAGCAGCTCGCCCAGGTTTTCATTGCCAAATCGTTCGTTGTCGCGGAATGGCAGTTCGAAGGCAGCGCAACGGACATGGTCGACCAGAATCAACAGCTGATCGGCATCGATGCGGGCATGTTCGGGACTGCTGCCGAGGAAAAAGTCCGGGTTGCGGACAATGTATTGATCCAGGGGCTGGCTGCTGGCAATCAGCACGCCCAACGACGGTCGCTGTCGGCGACCGGCCCGGCCCAGCCGCTGCCAAGTACCGGCGATGGTGCCCGGGTAACCGTTCAACACACAGACATCCAAGGCACCGATATCGACTCCGAGTTCGAGGGCGGAAGTTGTAATGACGCAGTCCAGCCTCCCGGCACGGAGTTGCCTTTCCGTGGCGCGCCGTTCCGTTGGGAGGTAGCCGCCCCGATAAGCCGCCACCCTTGCTGGCTTGCGCGGATCGGCATCGAATACGTCTTTGAGATATTTGGTGAGCACTTCCACCATGAGCCGGGTCTGGGCGAATAGAATGGTCTTCAGCCCCTGTTTCACGCTCATGCGTGCGATGCGCGTCGCCTGAGATCGCGCCGAAGCCCGGATTCCGAGATCGGGATTGATCACCGGCGGGTTCCATAACAACAGATGTTTTTCACCTTGGGGCGCACCGCTCTCGGTGACGGCATGCACCGGCGCGCCGATCAGCGCGCTCGCCAATTCGCCTGGATTCGCGATGGTAGCCGAACAGAGGATGAAGATCGGGTCGGAACCGTAGAAACGACAGATGCGCCGCAGCCGACGCAAAACGTTGGCGACGTGGGAACCGAACACACCGCGATAGGTATGCATCTCATCGATGACCACATATCGGAGACTTTCGAAAAACTGCGCCCACTTGGTGTGGTGCGGAAGGATGCCCTGATGCAGCATGTCGGGGTTGGAGACGACGATGTCGCCGCGGGTGCGCACCGCCTTGCGGGCATCGCCGGGAGTGTCACCGTCGAACGTGTACGCCCGCACGCCGAGTGTGCCAGCCTGGTTCAGTTCCATGATCTCCGCGACCTGGTCCTGGGAGAGTGCTTTGGTCGGGAACAGATAGAGGGCTTTGGTCTGCGCTTGTAATGCCGATTGCAACACCGGCAGGTTGTAGCACACCGTCTTCCCCGACGCGGTAGGTGTAACGACCACAGTATGGCAGCCATCGGCAATGGCATCCCAGGCTTCCCGCTGGTGGCTATACAGTCGTGCAATGCCACGCGCCCGGAATGCCTGGCGTAACCGTGGGTCGAGCTCGGCGGGAAGTTCGGCGTAGCGTCCGGCACTGGCCGGAACGATCAGTTCGCCAGTGACCCGCGCACGGTAGCGCGTGCGTAGACGCTCGGTGAGGCGGCGCACCGGAACGTCGGAATGCACTTCGGCAAAGGACTCCGCAGGCGTGCTCATGCGCCCTCCACATGCATCGATCGCGACTCCAGGCTTGCTGCGGGCCCTCGTTGTCGGACTCCGGCGCCACTGGACGTGAGAAGCCATACTATAGAACGAATAGAGAACGCGCAAGCACAGCGCAACCGCCGGTGCTGCTCGGGGCACCGGCGGCGGGTTTCGGCTTTACGACGGGCTTATGCGGCGGCCTGGTTCGCGTGCAGATTGGGTTCGCACAATTCTGCCAAGCGCGCGATGGCCGCGTTCTGGATCTGACGCACACGTTCGCGTGATACGCCGATGACTGCGGAAAGTTCTTCCAATGTGGCGGTCTCGGATCCGTCCAGGCCGAACCGACGAACGATGACTTCGCGTTCGCGTTCGTCCAGGGCGGAGAGCCATTCGTCCAGGTGGCTGCGACCGATGTCCGGGTCCAACTGTTCATCGGGACCGATGTCCTCGTCCACCAGCAGGTCCTGCAAGGTCTGTTCGCTGTCATCTTTGAGCGGACGGTTGAGCGACAGCAGCGGTTGGTCGAGATCCAAAAGTTCGCGCACGCGATCCGATTCCTCTTCAATCAGCTCGGCGATCTCGCCGTAATCGACCTCTTCGGCTCCGTCGCGGCTCAACTCGCGATGGGTGCGACGGATACGACCCAGTAGTTTGGCTACGTGGACCGGCAGACGGATGGTCCTGCGTTGATTCATGATGCCCCGTTCGATCGCTTCGCGGATCCACCAGACCGCATAAGTCGAAAAGCGCAGTTCGCGGCCCGGATCAAATTTGTCGACCGCGCGGATCAGGCCGAGGTTGCCTTCCTGGATCAGATCCGACAGCGGCAATCCGCGGCGGGTATAACGTTTGGCAACCTTGACCACCAGGCGAAGATTGCTTTCGATCATTCTGGTACGTGCAGCTGCGTCGCCCGCTTGGATGCGGCGGCCAAGTTCCAGTTCTTCCTCGGCTGTCAGCAGTTCATGGCCGCGAATATCGCGAAAATAATGATGCGTCGGGTCGGCATCCCATGCCTCGCCTTCGTCAAACCGCTCCTCGGCGGAGAAATCTCCATCGGTGGTACCTGTCGCCGGGACTGCGCCGCCAGGGCCGATTCCGTGTTCGAGATTTTCGTTGCGCATAGCTCGATCCTTCCTTGCAAATGGTCAGTTTCGAAATTCGCTCGCCAGCCCGCTCAACTTGCTCGTCTGACTGGATTACCGCTTTCCGGAGCAAGTGCCGTGCCGGTTTTTTTAAATCATTATTTTCAGTAAGTTACGAAATTCCTCGGTTCCTGGTCGGGATAAATCCCCCACTCGAACCGGGTGCGGCGGGGCAAATCCCCCGGCCGTTTGGTGAATCGGGGGGATATTCCCCCGGCGTTCTCGTTCGGTTCTCCAATGTGCTAGCCTGCGGCCATGACCGAATCAGCCTTGACCCGGCGCCAGCAAACGATCGTGGCTCACCTGCGCGCCCGAGCGCAGAACGGCGAGCTGCCACCCACATTGGACGAATTGTGCAGAGCACTGGGATTGACGTCCCGCGGGTCCATGCACAAACACATCCAAGCATTGGTGGAAGCGGGTTTGGTGCAACCCATGGACGGACGTCAACGAGGCGTGCGGTTGCAACCGGCGAGCCCGGCTAGCACAAAGGCATTGCCACTACTGGGTACCATTGCTGCCGGTCAGCCGCTCGAGGCCGTGGAAGATACGCTGACGTTCGAGGTGCCCACAGCGCTGCGCACCGACAATCCCTGTTTCGTCCTACAGGTGCGTGGCGATTCCATGATCGAAGACGGCATTCTCGACGGCGACTGGGTGGTGGTGGAAAGCCGCAACCATGCGCGAAACGGCGAAATCGTGGTCGCGCTCATCGATGGTAACGAAGCCACGCTGAAACGCATTGAGCAGCGCCCGGACCAAATTTTGCTGCACCCGGCCAATGCCGCGCTGCGGCCGCTGATTTATGCGCCCGCGCAGGTCCAGATCCAGGGTGTGGTCGTGGGCCAGATGCGCCGCTATCGGTAGACGGGGTACGGGGCGGAACACCGGCATCACCGGCGCGGACAGATGCGGGGCCGGAGTACTTATAGAGGGAACTAGCTGCGGAATTCCGCCAGACCCCGTTCGCAGGCCCGCTGGTTGAGGATTTTTTCGCAAGCCGCGAAACAAGCGCGCAACCCCGATTTCGAGGGCCATGCTTGGGCGAGCAACTGGGTGACGCGGGAATGCAACTCCAGTACATGCCCGGCTTCATTCAGTTCCCGGCCGAGGCGCGCATTGGATGCCAAAAGCCTTTCCGTGTCGCGTTGCAGACGGCTCGTGCGGCGCTCGACGGCTGCAAAGCGTTCGCCGACCGACGCGCCCGCCGACGCCTGCACCGCCCTACCGCCGGAATCTCCAACCGCCACCAGTCGGAGTTGAACGCCGGTGTCGGTGTCGTTGTGCGATTGCTCTGCCATGGTGCGTAGTACAACCTTAATCGTCGGAGACCGTGAGATGGCGCGCATCTCACTCCCACAGAATAATTTCGGCCGGCGATGGCCGCGCTTGAATATTTCTTGGGGTGGAAGTCTTGTAGCGGCAACGCCCGGTCACTTTGTAACCGTTTGCACTACACGCAGCGCGGCCATCACTAGATCGGAGAGCGGTCGATCAGTCCGTGCTCAATGGCAAACCGCGTCAGTTCCGCCGTATGGCGAAGATTGAGCTTGCGTAGGATACGCGTGCGGTAGGTACTGACGGTATTGACGCTTAAAGTCAACTGCTGCGCAACGTCGGAAACCCGCATGCCGGAGGCTAACATCTGCATGATCTGATATTCGCGATCCGACAGTTCCTTGTGGCTCGGCCCCGAATCCGGTGCTATGTCGTGTACCAACAGATCCGCGAGGCGTTCGCTCACGTAGGAACGCCCTTCCATCAATCTGCCGACAGCTTCGAGCAAACGCTTTGGTCCGGCACCTTTGGTCAGATAGCCGTGTGCGCCTGCGCGCAGTGCACGTACGCCGTACTGCTCCTCGTCGTGCATACTGATCACCAGCACGGGCAATTGTGGCCATGTACGTTTCACCTGCTTGAGCAGATCGATACCGCTGCGCCCACCCAGCGAGAGGTCCAAGGTCATCAGGTCCCAGGACTGCTCACGCAAGATCGTCAATGCAGCCGCGGCGCTCTCCGCTTCTGCGACTTGGTGGCGAGCGGCGGGAGCCTCCAGCATGTACCGCAATCCAAGGCGTGCGATGGGATGATCGTCAACGATGAGAATGCGTGCCATAAGCTCCGTACCCTGATGGCGTTCGCGTTTTGAACTCGCAAAACTACCGCTTGGCTATTACGGAAATCCGCCGCGGCTGCAACTGTGTCTCCCCGGCGCCTCATCCCGTCTCCGAATTGTTATTCTGTCGCGCCGCCCTGCTTCGCTGGCGCGCAGCTGCGCCAAGGTCAAGGCTAGTCCCGGCTTCTGGCCTGGGCCATGCCCGGGTGTCCGGATACCTCCATCCTAACCAACACGCGGGGCGAAAGCATCGAATTATTTGCGGAGATTGCTTTCGCTCAGAGCGCAGTCGATCTTTAATAGCGACTCAAACCACTGCCGAGCAACGCTATGCGGACTAGACTGTAAAGCAAGACATCGCGACGTGCACGGACTCTGATGCGGCAAACGCCATCCGTGCTTTCGAAGGATTGATTTGGAGCAGATGGAAATGGAGCATCGATGGAGCGAACGGGCAGCGGTTCCCGTTTCGGTCACCGTGTACAGCCGCGGCACGGAGTTGTTGCGTACGGTCACGCGGAACCTGAGCCGACAGGGCGCGCTGCTACATGGCAACGGCACCGACCTCGGCAATGCGCGAGCGGTGGAGCTGGATTTCGAACTCGGTCACGGCAAGCGACGCCACCAGGTGCGCATGGCAGCCTACGTAATCCATCGCAGCGGCGGAATAGGCCTCATGTTCACCGAGCAGAGCACCGCTGCCGTCCGCGACCTGGAACGTTTGCTGCGTGCGTCGCGCAGTTCCTCCGCGCAGGCTTGACGTCGAATCCACTCACCGACTAGCAGCGCAGCCGGTCCAATTCCTCCATTTTCTCGGCCACGCTGCGCCAATTGCACTCTTGTATGACGCTCGCCATCTGGTGCAGGGCGCCGCTCTTGATGACTTTGCGGCGTTCGTTTTTGCGCTGTACGCCATAGAACGGCAGCATCCTGAAAAACGCCTCGTCTTTGAATTTGGCGATCGGGTACAGAACATCGTCCCGACGCGTGAAGTACGGTTCTTCCCCCTCGGAACACGCTCGACCGAATACATTGAAGTTGCGGCACGCAAGCGGGCGTAGCGGATGTACGGCACAAACGCCGTCCACCAAAAACACGTCTTACCCTTGGCCTGTTGGCGACTGATTCCCTCGGCCACATCCAAGTCGCTGACGTGATAGGCATCGAGGAGCAACTGCAGCCAGGGGAGTCCCGTCTCTTCGGCATCGTACCGCAAACGCTGCGGGCCAGTTTCAGTCGACGATTGCATACGCGCCGCGGTGCCTCACCCAAACGAGTGCAAGTTCAGCAACGATATGCGTTGGCGTGCGCAGGTCAATACCACTAAAGCCAGCACAAACTGGAGAATACTGGACTTGCACGCAAAGCTGTATATAATCACACGCTATATATCCATACAGCAGGTGTTCCATGGGCGAATTGACCGCGCGTCAAGCGCAGATTTTGGGGCTTATTCGCGAGCATTTGGGGACCAACGGCATGCCCCCCACCCGCGCCGAGATCGCACGTGAACTTGGGTTCCGTTCCGCGAACGCGGCGGAAGGTCATCTGCGTGCACTGGCCCGCAAAGGTGTCCTGGAATTGGTTCCCGGTTCCTCTCGGGGCATCCGCCTGCTGGAAGAAGAGCCGGGGCTCCCGGTCGTGGGCCGCGTGGCCGCGGGACGGCCAATCCTGGCGCAGCAGAACGTGGAAACCCACGTCCCACTCGATCCCTCCATGTTCAAGCCGAAAGCCCACTACCTGTTGCGGGTGCAAGGCATGAGCATGCGCGATGCCGGCATCCTCGATGGCGATCTGCTTGCCGTGCATCGCAGCACCGATATCCGCAACGGTCAGATCGTAGTGGCCCGGCTGGACGATGAAGTGACCGTGAAACGATTCCGCCAACGAGCCGGCAAAGTTTGGTTGCTACCAGAGAATCCGGACTTCGAACCCATCATCGTGGATCTGAGTCGGGAGCATTTGGTGATCGAAGGCGTGGGCGTTGGTGTCATCCGCAACGGCCGACCGTTGTGAGCATTGACCATTGCTAAAACCAATAGTCACTATTGACCGGCGCCTCTAGTCAATTAGTCCCCTACCTCCCTAAGGTTGAGGCAGACACATCGCCTCGCCCGCGACCAGTGACCCTGGCCGGGCGCATTGGGAGAACGACTCATGGCCACGTCCACCGCCGGGCATTCCTACCTACGCTATCAGTTCACTGGGACGATCGACGGCTTCGACCGAATTCTGACCCCCGAAGCAATCGAATTCCTTGTGCAGTTGCACAGCCATTTCTCAGCGCGCGTCGATAACCTTCTGGAAGCGCGCACACGGCGCCAAAAAATGCTCGACGCCGGACACTTCCCGGACTTTGTCGACGAAACCCGCCACACACGCGAATCCCATTGGCGCATCGATCCGATTCCCGCCGATTTGATCGACCGGCGCGTTGAAATCACAGGTCCGGTAGACCGCAAGATGGTCATCAATGCCCTGAATTCCGGAGCCAGGGTATTCATGGCCGACTTCGAGGACTCTCACTCGCCGACCTGGATCGGCACCCTCGAAGGCCAGATGAACTTGTGGGACGCAGTACGCCGGGAGATCGAATTCACGTCACCGGAAGGTAAGCATTATCAACTCGGCGATCAAGTTGCGGCACTCATCGTGCGGCCTCGCGGCTGGCACTTATACGAAAAACATTTCTTGGTGGCAGGTCAACCGATTCCGGCAGCGCTGTTCGATTTCGGACTGTACTTCTTCCACAACGCAAAGGAGCTTCTCGAACGCGGCAGCGGACCGTATTTTTATTTGCCAAAAATGGAAAGTCACCGCGAAGCACGACTTTGGAACGAAGTATTCGTATTCGCGCAAAATTACATCGGCCTGCCGCGCGGCACCATCAAGGCGACCGTATTGATCGAAACGATTCTCGCGGCGTTTGAAATGGATGAGATTCTCTATGAATTGCGCCACCACATCACCGGGCTCAATTGCGGTCGCTGGGATTACATCTTCAGTTTCATCAAACGTTTCCATAATTTGCCGCAGTGTGTGCTGCCCGACCGCGATCAGGTCACGATGACCACCCATTTCATGCGCAGCTACTCCCAACTGCTGATCCAGACCTGCCACCGGCGCGGCGCATATGCCATGGGTGGCATGGCGGCGCAGATTCCGATCAAAAATAACAACGCGGCCAACGAAACCGCGTTCGCGAAGGTCCGTGCCGACAAACAGCGCGAAGCGATGGACGGCCATGACGGCACCTGGGTGGCGCACCCAGCACTCGTCCCGGTGGCCATGGAAGTGTTTGATGAATACATGCCCGGCCCCAATCAACTGCAACGCCTGCGCGAAGACGTCCATGTGACTTCGGCTGATCTGCTCGCAATTCCGCCGGGGTCCATCACCGAAAAGGGATTGCGCAATAACATCAACGTCGCCGTGCAATATCTGGCGTCCTGGTTGTCCGGGCGGGGCGCGGTACCGATCCACAACCTGATGGAAGACGCCGCCACCGCGGAAATCGCGCGCGCCCAGATCTGGCAGTGGATACGTCACCCGAAAGGGGTGCTTGACGACGGTCGGCGGATCACATTGGAACTGTTCCATGACCTTCTCCGGCAGGAATTGCAGGTGGTGCGCGACGAAGTGGGCAGTGACCTATTCGACGCCGGGTCTTATGAAACCGCGGCAAAAATGCTGGACCGCATTACCACGGACGACAAGTTCGTGGAATTTATTACCTTGGTGGGTTACGAGCATCTGAATTGAGGCCCATCGCCGTCAATATTGATCCCCCTGTTGGACCGCGCACCGGGAAGTTCTCCCTTCCCGCCGCGGTCCCTTTGTTTTCTCACCGCACGTTACGTTGTAAAGTGCAAGCGAAGATATCGGCGTTTAGCGCCTCGTGACTGGGCGACGCCTTCATCGACACGAGCAAGACGATACTGCCGCGCGCGGTTGTTCATGTGTCACGCGGCTTCGTCGACCGGATTCCGCCGCCGCTGTTGGAGGACACCGATTCGCGCATGCAAGTCGCATTGTTTGTCACCTGCCTCGTCGACCTGATGCGGCCCCGAGTCGGCTTCGCCGCCATTAAGCTGCTGGAAGACGCCGGCTGCCGGGTGCACGTGCCAATGAGGCAGACCTGCTGTGGGCAACCCGCCTATAACAACGGCGATTTTAGCCGCGCCCGCGCCATTGCCCGGAAAGTAATCCAGTCGTTCGAGGATTTCCCATACGTTGTAGCGCCTTCTGGTTCCTGTGCAGGCATGCTTCGTCACCACTACGGGCGTTTGTTCGAAGACGATACCGCGTGGTCGGCACGGGCCCGGGACTTGGCGGCACGCACCTATGAATTGACCGCGTTTCTCGACGAGGTTGCAAAGCTCTCCGACATTCAAAGCCGGTTCCAGTATTCGGTCACCTACCACGATTCATGTTCATCGCTGCGCGAACTGGGCGTGGACGAACAACCCAGGCGGTTGCTGCGCAAAGTGCGCGGCTTGACCTTGCGCGAACTTCCAGACCGGGAAAGCTGCTGTGGCTTCGGCGGCACCTTTTGCGTGAAGTACCCCGACATTTCCACCCATATGGCGGATCGAAAGATCCAAGCCATCGCCGAGACTCAAGCCGATGCCGTGCTCGCCGGCGACCTGGGCTGTCTTTTGAACATCGCCGGACGTTTCTCGCGCATGGGTTCACCGGTACGCGCTTTCCATGTCGCAGAAGTCCTTGCGGACATGGGCCACCGTCCGGCGATCGGCGAACCGGAAGGCGAATGAAATCCACCGCCCACAAATTCGTCGCCAATGCCCGCACGGCGCTTGCCGACCAACAGCTGCAGGTAGCATTGCAGCGCGCCGGCCCGGGATTCATTGACAAGCGCCGAGCCGCGCTGGCCGAGCTTCCTGAATTCGAGGACTTGAGGACCGCGGCGAAGACGATCAAAGATGAAACTCTTGTCGATCTCGATCACTACCTGATTGCCTTCGAACGCGAAGTCCGCGCCAGTGGCGGAAGCGTCCATTGGGCGCGGGATGCGAGCGAAGCGTGCCGGATCATCGCCGACTTGTGCAAACAAGTCGAAGCCAACCATGTTGCCAAAGGCAAATCCATGGTCGGCGAGGAGATCGGTCTCAATCAGGCCCTCGAGAGCGCGGGCCTGCAGGTGATCGAAACCGACCTCGGTGAGTACATCATTCAGCTGGCCCAGGAACCACCGAGCCACATCATCGCGCCGGCCGTGCATAAGAACCGTGAACAGATCGCCGCGCTGTTTCGGCAACATCACCGACGTTACGGCCTGGACCAACCGCTGGATACGATTCCCGCGATCGTTGACGAAGCGCGGCAAGTACTACGCGAACAATTTCTGAATGCCGATGTGGGCATCACCGGCGCCAACTTTCTGGTGGCCGAGTGCGGATCGGCGATTATCGTCACCAACGAAGGCAACGGTGACCTCACCGCCACCCTGCCCCGCTCCCATATCGTTGTCGCCGGAATCGAGAAGGTGGTCCCGACCCTGAACGATGCCAATATTCTGCTGCGCCTGCTGGCGCGCAGTGCCACGGGGCAGCCGTTCACAGCGTACACCAGCGTCTTTACCGGTCCGCGGCGCGCGCAGGACGTGGACGGCCCGGAATCGTTCCACGTCGTGCTGGTGGACAACGGCCGCAGCGGGATGTTGGCGGGACGGTTCCGAGAAATGTTGCGCTGTATCCGCTGCGGCGCTTGCCTCAACCACTGTCCGGTGTACCAGGCGGTGGGCGGACATGCCTACGGCTGGGTTTATCCGGGACCGATGGGGGCGGTGCTGACGCCGCTGATGCTCGGTGGAGACCGCGCCGACCATCTGCCGAATGCATCGAGCTTGTGCGGGCGCTGTGAACAGGTCTGCCCGATGTCGATCCCCCTCCCGCAAATGTTGCGCGAACACCGCCACCAACAGCATTTGCAACAACGTGATCGTCGCCGCAACCGATGGGCGATGGCGGCCTGGGCTTGGCTCGCATGCCGGCCGACGTTGTACCGATGGATGATGGGTCTGGGCACCCGCGTGCTGAGCCAACTCGGTAGACGACGCGGACACCTGCGCAGCGTGCCCTTGGCGGGTGCGTGGACCGCACATCGCAACCTTCCAGTGCCACAGGGCGCGACGTTTCTGGCGCAGTGGCGCAAGCGACAGCACGGAGCGGGCCGACGGTGAATGATGCCCGGACAGAGATTCTGCGCCGCATTGCCGCTGCCAACGGCCGCTCCATCGCCAGCGACCTACCTGAACGGATCACACAGC
Source organism: uncultured Gammaproteobacteria bacterium (assembly GCA_963849825.1). Lineage (GTDB taxonomy): Bacteria > Pseudomonadota > Gammaproteobacteria > JASBUN01 > JASBUN01 > CAVXJN01. The sequence continues at coordinate 183,513 of CAWKIK010000004.1, forward strand.
GCTTCCGGGACGCGCACTCGGGGCCACGGTTGCACTGGCCGGAAACCGACCCGGAACGGTTTCTGACGCGCCTGCGCGCGGCTTCTGCGAGCGTCGACCAGGTGGCGGACCTCGCGACCGCGGCGACCGCCATTACTGAATTCCTGGCTGCGGAACGGATACCTGAATCGGCGGTCGTGGCGTCCCATGCAATGCTGAGCGACTTGCCCTTGGCACGCGCCGAACGGCGGGCGTTGCGAAGCACGGACCGAGTTGCGGTGACGGTTGCATATGCCGGCGTCGCGGAAACCGGCAGCCTGGCGCTGCTCTCGGGTCCGGAGACCCCCACCGGCTTCAACTTCCTGCCCGAATTTCTCGTCTGCCTGCTGCCGCTGGATCGCATTCTGTCCAGCCTCGAGGATTTGTGGGCCTTGATCCGCCGCGAGCGCGGCGTTTTGCCGCGGGCAGTCAATCTGGTCACAGGCCCCTCCCGCACGGCTGACGTCGAGCAGACCATCCAGCTCGGAGCCCACGGGCCGCGCCGCTTACACGCGATCGTCGTGAAAGACCCGATATGAGCGGACCGCGGCAACGACTCATCCCACGATACGGAATTCCGTGCGATTCGGCCTATCGGGCCCGCGCCGGACCGCTTTATGGGTTGGCATCCATGGGATACCTGTGGCTATGCTTGGGTTATCGCACTAGGCGATCCGGTACGCGCACATCGCGAGACCGATAAAAAAAGAGAGAATGAGGAGACAGCTATGACTGACCACACAAACAAGCCCGGGAACGACACTGCAGCCGGCGCAGGACGGCGTCAATTTCTCAAATCCGCTGCCGCAGTCGGGGGCGCCGCGATTCTCGGCGCACCCTACATCCGCAACGCGCAAGCAGCGGAAACCACGACCTGGAAAATCCAGACTTCATGGCCCGGCGGAATCGGCCTCGACATCTTCAAAGAATGGTGTAACAGCATCGTTGAAAGAACCGGCGGCGAACTGGCGTTCAAGCCCTTTGGCGCCAAGGACGTGGTCGGCGACTTCCAGCTGTTCGATGCAGTGAAAAACGGCGTGCTGGACGCCATGAACCCGTTTACGTTGTACTGGGCGGGACGCATGCCCGCCGCCGTCTTTTTGAGTTCCTACCCGTTGGGTCCGCGCACCGAGGGCGAATGGGACACGTTCTACTACGGCCTCGGCGGTCTGGAACTGGCCCGCGAGTTGTTCGCCAAGCAGGGCATGTACTACGTGGGTCCCATTCAGCATGGTCCGAACATTATCCACTCCAAGGTCCCGATCAACTCCATCGACGATTTCCGGGGTCGCAAGATGCGTCTCCCCGGCGGCATGGTAGCCGAGGTGTTCCAGGCGGCCGGTGCCAAGACCACGCTGTTGCCCGGATCTGAAATCTTCCCGGCACTGGAAAAAGGCACTATCGATGTCGCTGACTACGTCGGCCCGGCCATCAACTATGCGCTGGGTTTCCAGCAGGTCACCAAGTACATCTCCATGGGGCCTCCTGGCTTCATGTCCATTTATCAACCGGTCGACCTGATGGATCTCACCGTATCGGACCGAGCCTGGAACAAACTGTCGGACAAAATGAAGCAGTTCGTGGAAAGCGAAGTGCATGTGTACTCGGACATGCATCACGCCAAAATCCAGAAGGCCGATCAGGAGGCCTGGCCGAAGTTCGAAAAAGCCGGCACCACCATCACCCGCTTGAGCGAAAAAGACGTCGAAGCGTTCACCATGCTCGCCGTACCCATCTGGTACAAGTGGGCCAACAAAGACAAGGACGCAGCCCGCGCCTTCAAGATTCAGCTCGACTACATGATGTCCGGCAGTTTGGGTTATGTAACGCCCAGCATGGTCAAGGGCCAAAAACTCATCGTCTAGCCGCTCGATAGCGCGTAGCCGCTCGCGGGGGTGCCGGTTCACCCCCGCGAGCACGTGTGTATGCCGCCGAGGTCGCTGCCGTATGCCGAGTCTGACTTTCGTTTTGCCTCACTGGATGTATTGGTCGGGGCTGTTATTGTTTCCGTTGTTTGCCATGTTCGTCGTTCGCCGTGAGAGACAGCGAACGGACAAAGGCAGCACCAGCCTGGCAACCGCCTATCTGTTGCTGGTCATCGCCGGGTTCGCGGGTTTGCATCGTTTCTATGTCCGCAGTCTTTGGGGCTTGATATTCATACCGTTGTTCCTGGGGATTCTTTGGGGAAACGTCCACACGCGCGACGCTCGCAACGAAGTATCCGCCGCCCACAATCAAGTCATGGTCGCGAAATTCGAGCTGCAACGCGCCCAGCAGCGCAATGAAGCGCAGGTTCCTCAGAAACGCCAAGCACTTGAACAAGCGCAACGGACAGTATCCGCCGCCGAACAAACGAGCGAATTCTGGCACCGTGTTCCGCGCTACATCGCGCTCGTGTTGCTGTTGCTGCTGATCATCGATGCTTTCTTGTTGCCGGGATTGGTCGGGCGTTGCCGGGCACGCGAACCAGATCGACCGCCTGAACCGTCACCGCCCGACTGGGCCGATTCCCAGGCGCAGATGGACGGGGATCCGAGTAAAACAGTTCACAGTTGGCTTACGGACCCGATCGACAAGCTGAGCGGTTTCACCGGCCACTTCGTCGCACTTTGGTCGATCCTCGCTGTGTTCGCCTATTACTACGAAGTCATCGCGCGCTACGTGTTCAATTCGCCGACCAATTGGGTTCATGAATCCATGTTCCTGATGTTCGGCATGCAATATCTGATTGCGGGGGCCTATGCGCTGCGCGAAGGCTCCCATGTCCGAGTCGATGTGATCTACATGTACTTTCCCGAGCGCGTCAAAGCGCTCGTTGACGTCATCACCTCTGTATTCTTTTTCATCTTCACAGTCACCCTCCTCTGGACCGGCTGGACGTTTGCAATGGACTCGATGAGCGTCCAGGAAGTGTCGTTCACCGAATGGGCGATCCAGTACTGGCCCGTAAAGCTGGCGATGCCGATCGGCGCGGCATTGATCGTCCTGCAGGGCATCGCGCACTTGGTCAAAGACATCATGGTCGTAGCGGGAAAGGGGGTGCGGCGTGGGAGTTGAAATCGGTATCGGCTTGCTGACCCTGATTGTATTCGGCTCACTCGCCATCTTGCTGATGGCGGGGCTGCCATTGGCTTTTGTCACCGGCGGGCTCGCGGTCGTGTTTTTGTTCATCTTCGGCGACGCGCAGATGCTCAATATCCTGCCCTCGCGCATTTTCCCGATGATGACCAACTATCAATTGTCGGCGATCCCACTGTTCATCTTCATGGCATCGATGCTTGAACGAGCGGGCATCATCGAAGAGCTGTTCGATGTGATCTACAAACTGCTCGGTGGACTCAAAGGCGGACTGGCGGTCTCCACCATCATCGCATCGACCATTCTCGCGGCCATGGCCGGCGTAATTGGCGCTACGGAAGTCACGATGGGCATCATCGCACTGCCGGCGATGCTCAAACGTCACTACAACGCTGAAATGGCGTGCGGATCCATTCTTGCCGGCGGAACCCTTGGCATCCTGATACCGCCCTCGATCCTGGCCATTTTATTCGCTGTCGTGGCTCAGCAGTCGGTGGGTGAATTGTTTCTGGGATCTGTCGTACCGGGCCTGCTGCTGTCGAGCATCTACATGCTCTACGTGTTGATCCGCAGTTACATCAACCCCGCGATGGGGCCTGCGCTGGCACCGGAAGAACGGGTGAGCACCGTAGAGAAGTTCAAACTGCTACGCGGTATGATCGCGCCGATCATTCTGATCGTGCTGGTATTGGGCGTCATCTTCGGCGGTATCGCGACACCCGTAGAAGCGGCCGGCATCGGCACCATTGGTTCGGTGATCGTCGCGGCACTGCACCGGAGACTGTCCTGGACCGCGGTCTTCGAAGCATCGACCACCACCTTGAAAGCCACGGCGATGGTGCTCTGGATTGTCTTCGGCGCGACGATGTTCGTCGGTTTCTATATCGTCAATGGTGGCCAAGCTTTCGTGAGCGAGGCGCTGGCAGGGTCGGGGCTTGGTCCCTACGGCATTTTGCTGGTGATGATGCTGCTGCTCATCGTCCTTGGCATGTTTCTGGACTGGGTCGGCATCCTGTTGCTTGCGGTGCCGATCTTCGTGCCGCTGATGAAAACCCTGAGCTTCGATGGCCTGCTGGGTTTACCGGGGGTCGCGCCGCAGGACATCTCTTTATGGTTCGCGGTCGTCTATATGGTGAACATGCAGATGTCATTCTTGAGTCCGCCGTTTGGCTACGCGTTGTTCTATCTCAAGAGCGTGGCGCCGCCGGAAGTGACCATGGGCACCATATTTCGCGCATCGGTCCCATTCCTGGGATTACAGGCGTTCGGCTTGACGCTTTGCATCCTGTTCCCCGACTTGGTGCTGTGGTTGCCGAGGCTGGTGTACGGTGATTGATCGCCGACCAGCATACGACAAAGGAGTATTCATCCATGTCTGAGATCAAACTTGGTTTCGTCGGCCTCGGTATTATGGGCCGGCCGATGGCGATCAATTTGCTGCACGCCGGTTACAGTGTGTTTATCTACGGACGCCGAGAAGAAAGCATGGCCCCGGTTGCACGGGAAGGCGGCGAACGCTGCGCCAATCCGGCCCAAGTGGCCACTCACTCCGACATCGTCTTTACCATGGTGGCGGACACGCCGGACGTGCAAGAAGTCATTTTGGGTAAAAACGGCGTGATCGAAGGTGTACGCGACGGATCGATTGTCGTCGACATGAGTACAATTTCACCATCCGCGACGCGCGACATGGCCGCCCACCTCGCGGCAAAGGGCGCGCAGATGCTCGATGCCCCTGTTTCCGGTGGCGAGCAAGGTGCGATAGACGGCACCCTGTCCATCATGGTCGGCGGCGATGCCGAAGCGTTCGAACGCGTCACACCCATGTTCGAAATCATGGGTAAAAATATTGTGCATATCGGCGACAGCGGCGCCGGCCAAGTGACCAAGAGCTGTAATCAAGTCGTAATTGCCCAGACCATTGCCGCGGTGGGAGAAGCCATGATCCTGGCGAAGGCTTCCGGAGTCGACCCCGCCAAAGTCAGACGGGCGCTAATGGGCGGCTTTGCGGCCAGCCGTGTGCTCGAACTGCACGGGCAACGGATGTTGGACGACAATTACACGCCGGGATTCAAGGCCGTTCTGCACCAAAAGGACATGCGCATCGTGTTGGAAACCGCTGCGGAGCTCGGCATCGCCATACCAGGCGCAGCGGCCGTCACGCAATTGATCAATGCCCTGGTGGGAACGGGTGGAGGTGAGCTGGATTCAGCGGCGATTGCACGGCTGCAGCAACAATTGAATGGCATTCAATTGACCGGCCGGGATGAGGCCTAGGGTGCCGGAAGCGCCTACCGCTCTACAATTCTATAACGGCGCCAGATAGCCGCTTCCGCGTCGACGCCGTTTTGGCATGCGGTGGATCAGTTGCCAGAACGCTGCCGCGACGACCAGTGCATGATAAGAAATCAAGATCACGAGCTGCGGACGGTAATCCGCCGTCACGATTGCCGCCAAGGGACCGGCGGCGACCGCCATTACACCCAGCTTCATCGGCGTCAACCCGCCCCAGCGGTTCAAGATCAAGATGATCGGCAACGCATAAAACAGTACGCCGCCAAACGCACTCACCGGAACCAGGGCCAACATTACCAACAGTGTGGACCAGCCCACGTGGTCGAGTTTGGCACCGAAGATCAACAGCGACGCCATCAAAAGCACGGCCGCCGGCAATGCCGCCAACGCACTCAGTGATGCGGCCGCGAACAAATTTTGGGGACTGTAGTTTTCCGTAACGGGTTCCATGCTCCATCCGCTGCGCAAATGCCGGCCTTTATCCGCATTGACACTAGAGTTAATGGGGACGCCTTGCTCTAGCGTAGTACACGCTTCTCGCAGCGAAGGAGTTCCAAAAAGATATGACAAGGACTGTCGCGTGCCGCTTAAAAAAGCGGTATGGGGCTATGGCGCGCGATGGTTTGGAGAAACATGCCCCGATCCGGTATTGGGGCCGTTTTTTTGGGGTCCTGCCGAGGGCGGATCGTACTGGGTATGCTACGGCACGCCGCCGTGGACCGCGGCAGCGTGCTTGGCTCGAAACTCCCCTTGGCTTATTTCTTCCTGTCCGATTTCGCGGCCGCGTCGGCCCATTTCTTCGCCTTGGCAGCGTCCTTCTGCACACCGAACAGACCTTCGGCATAGACCCTCGCCAGCGCCTTTTGCGACGTTTCGTGACCGGCTTCGGCTGCACGTTGCAGCAAGCCCAACCCTTTCGCTTGGTCCTTGGTCACGCCTGCCACGCCCTGCAAATACATCAATCCCAGCACGTGGGTGGCGCCAGAATGGCCCTTTTCCACCTGCGGTTTCAGCAGTCGCTCAAGATTCTGTCCCGACAGTTCATCACCACGCAACGCGGCTTGCATCAGCCAATCGGCACCTTTCGTGACGTCCTGCTCTACGCCTTCGCCTTTGATCAACATGACACCGTAATAACGCTGGGCCAACGGGACCCCTGCGCGAGCCGCCATACCGTACAGTCGTGCCGCTTCTTCAAGGTCTTTTTCGACGCCGTCACCGTAATAATAATGACTGGCAAGATTGGTCATGGCATTGGCGTTGCCGACGGCCGCAGCGCGGCGGTAGTACTGCATCGCTTTTGCGGGTTCCCTCGGACCGCCCTGCCCACGGGCATGCATGACGCCCAGGTTGTACAGGCCATCGGGATCACCGACATCCGCCAGGGGCTGAAACGCCTTGCGGGCCTCTTCGTAGTTGCCGGCGTTGTAGGCCTTGATCGCCTTGTCGAGCAAGGCAGCGTAATCCGGCGCTTGCTTGATGTATTGGCTGATACCCTCGCGTACGTTTTGCATGCCATCGCGCATGGCTGCAAGGCCTGTTCCGCCGCTTGCGCCGACCAGAATCAAAGCCAGATTGGGCGTCAGCTGAAATTCGTTTTGTACCGTGTTCACACCCGCGGCAGCACCGGAATATTCGTAATCCATGTACACGACTCCGTTGACCTTCTGCAAGCCGCAACGCTCGACCTTGACCTTGTCGCCGTACAACGCCTTGAGCTGTGCCGGCATGCGATCGCAGGCGGCTTTGGCGTCGTCTGCAGTCTGCGCGATTGCACGGACGTTGCCTTGAACGCTGATGTTGTCCGCGAATGCTTTGGTGGAATGTTTGGGGTCGAAATAGTATTCGATCTTGCCGGTAGCCACGCGCTTGAGCGCTTGTTGCTCGGCTTCATCGTTCATGGCCTTGATACCGAGACCCTTGTCCTTGAATTGCGCCAGGCGATCGGGGGTCACGACCACCCAATAATCGGGCAGCTCAAACTTGAATCCGTAGCCACTTTTGTAACTCGCGGCCGAAGCCGCGAGGGGCAGCATTGCAACAGTCAGCACCAACACTCGTAGGAACAAACTACACCTCCTGAACCCGCCTCGATGGGGGCGTCTCGCTTTGGCGGCTAATGCCGCGCGAAGTGATCCAACCAGGCAGAAACGATTTCCACCAGGCGGTCGCTTTTGCCGCGAAAGAAATGATCGGCGTCGGGAACCTCGGTCTGCTCGTAGGTCCCTTGCGTCTTACCTGCGGCAAGTCGTACCGATGCGGACTTTACCGCATCCTCGTCCTGACTGCCGTAAAGATCGAGCATCGGCAATTGAATGCGTTCGAGAAACGCCGCGGTATGCATGCGCGGATCGCTGCCGAGACGGTCGCGCATGCCAATGGCGGCAAATGCTTTGACGTCGCCAACGTTGGCCGGGTTCCCGGCGAGATAGGACGCGGTCATGGCCGTGCCCAGGCTGTGGGCCACCAACACAATGTTGTCATAGCCCTTTCCCTGCAGAAAGCGTATGGCGGCATCAATGCGGGCTGGAACCTCCGCAAACAGGGGTGCGTATTGCGCAACCTCGGCGTCATTCGCCAGGATCGGCATTTGAATCGACAACGTGGTCCAACCCTTCTCCGGCAGACCCACACGTAAGGGTGCCACCACGTCTTGCCAGTCGGGATGGGCGCCCACACCGTGCATGATTATGGCCGCGCCTTTGGCAGGCGTTGCGGTGGTTTCGGTATAGAGGCCAAGAAATTTTCCATCCTGGCCCTGCAGCCACACCGCTTCACCGACCACCAGAAATTCCTCGATTTGATCCGCCCAACGCTTTTCTTTATCGCGGTCCGAAGCGGACGCAATTTGCGCGAAGAGTGCCAACACGGCAAACAGGATGAGACCGTACGGCCGGGAGTTGGAGTTGGTGGGAATCATGAGCAGCCCTCGGGCAAGAACCAGGTGAACGGATAGGGAATTATGGATGAATCCGAAGCGCGAGTGGACTGGGCACGTTAGCAGAGCCGTTGGAAGCGCGGCAAGCACTGCCGCTGGACGCCTTGCCGGCCTTGCTGTGATTGGCACGCAGCTGACGTAAGCCGATGATAATTGATGAAAATAAAAAGCACTTGTGAGCCTTTTCCATTACTGTATATATTAACAGTATGTACAGATAATCACTATGCGCCGCCAAAGAAGAATCGGAAAAGATGAGCCTGGAGAGTTTGCTGCAACGGGTGGATATTTGGCGTGGGGGAGAACATTCTCTGCGCGATCGCACGGCTGCCGCCGCAAGAGCGGCGGCCAGCGGCCACACCGCATTGGACGCGCAATTACCCGGCGGTGGCTGGCCATTGGGCGCGCTCACCGAACTGCTGCTGCAACAACACGGCATCGGCGAGTTGCAGTTACTGCTGCCGGCGTTGGCGGCGCTTAGTCACGTGGATCGTTGGCTGGTATGGGTGAACCCGCCGCACCTGCCCTACGCGCCCGCCCTGACGCAGTCCGGTATCGACCTTTCCCGTCTATTGCTGGTACGCCACGACAATGTCGCGCAACAACTTTGGGCTATTGAACAATCACTTCGATCCGGAACCTGCGGTGCAGTATTAGGTTGGCTCGGCAATCCCGACAATCGTACCCTGCGCCGTTTACAGCTTGCGGCCGAGACTGGTCATGCCATGGGCGTACTGTTTCGTCCCTGGACGGCGGCTGGACAATCTTCCCCAGCGGCGTTGCGCTTGCAATTGGAACCCTCCGCCGACGGCCTGCTGGTCCATATTCTCAAACGCCGCGGCGGTTGGAGTTCGCGGCCGATCACGATCCGGACCGATCATGCTGTGGCTTAGCCTTTATTGCCCGGATTTGGCGCTGGAAAGCGTCAGCCGTGCCGGCACCGCCAGCGGCGCCTTGGTGTTATGCGAGGGAGAAGATCGACAATCTCGGGTCCATAGCTGCAATGCCGCCGCCACCGCTGCCGGTATTCACCCCGGCATGCCCCTGACTGCGGCCTTATCGTTATGTCAGACCCTGCAAGTTCAACGACACGACGCAGCCCACGAGCGTCAGGCACTGCAGAACCTGGCTGCCTGGGCAGGACAATTCACCCCCACGGTATGTTTGCAGTCCAAGGGCTTACTACTGGAAGTTGAAGGGAGTTTGAAATTGTTCGGCGGCCTGCAGGCGCTGCGGCTGCGCATTGAAGGCGGGCTGCACAAACTCGGTTATCACGCCCAAGGTGCAGTGGCGCCCACCCCCTTGGGAAGTTGGCTGCTGGCGCGCGCCGGACATCACCGATCCGTAACAGACTTATTGTTATTAAACAAAATATTGAGATCACTTCCTATCAATATACTGGAACGTCCAGAGCCTATCCGCCAAGCCTTGCGGGGGCTGGGTTTACGCACCCTGGGCGATTGCCTGCATCAGCACCGCGCCGCCCTCGCCCGGCGTTTGGGACCGGAACTGCTGCATTATCTCGACCGCGCGCTGGGGCGGATACCGGACCCTCGGCCGCCGTTTCGGCCACCACCTGAATTTCACAGTCGCCTGCTATTGCCGACCGAAGTGGACAATACCGACGCCCTGCTGTTTGCCGTACGCCGCCAGTTGCTGGAGCTTTGCGGTTTTCTGCTGGCCCGAGGCAGTGGCGTGCAGACTTTGCAGCTGACACTCGGCCACCGCAACCGTCCTCCCAGTGAACTGGAAATGGGTTTGCTGCAACCCAGCCGCAGCGTACGTCATTTATTGGAATTGTTGCGCGAACGTCTGGAGCGTTACGAGCTGATCGCACCGGTGGATGAGTTGACGCTCAGTGTCGACCGGCTGCTGCCTTTGGAAGAAGCCAATCATGGTTTGTTCAGCGATCCGGCGAAAACCCAGCAGGATTGGGCACAACTGGTGGAACGTCTCCGCGCCCGACTGGGCAGCGATGCCGTGCAAGGCCTCTGTCCGCTCCCCGACCATCGCCCGGAACGGGCGTGGCGATTTTGCCCGCCCGGCGAAAAAAATGTGCAATCAGCACCCACGCCGCGGCCGCTGTGGCTGTTGGAGCAACCTCGCCCTCTCGATGCCAGCGAAGGTTATCCCTGGCTCGATGGCCGGCTGCAGTTGCGCGCCGGGCCGGAACGTATCGAATCCGGTTGGTGGGACGACCTGGATATTGCGCGGGATTATTTCATTGCCGAAAACGCCCGTCGCGAACGCTTCTGGATCTATCGCGAGCTGCAAGCTCCCCAGCGTTGGTTTTTGCACGGAATTTTCGCCTGAACCTCACTGGCCTCGCCCCAACATCTTCAAGTATTGTTGGATCACCACCGCCTGATTGTGATCGGAATCGTGAGACGCATACAACAACGTTACGGGTCCGTTCTGGGCGCGCTGGGAAAGCGCCCGAAGCTGTTCTCTATGACGCTTTAACTCCGCAAGATACCTCCGCCGGAATTCGCCCCAACAGTCACTATGGGCATGGAACCACTTACGCAGTTCGTGCGACGGTGCAATCTCCTTCAGCCAGGCATCGACGTGGGCGCGATCCTTCGACAATCCGCGCGGCCACAGGCGGTCCACCAACACCCGGTAACCATCTCCCGCGCCGGCTGGTTCATACACACGTTTGCGGTCAATCGCCACGCCACATTCACCTATCGCAATCCAATCCACCCGCGGCTCGAAAATATGCGTGCTTCCTACGCTTTAATCTTAACGAAACGTAACGTTCCGTCCACCAGCCGGTAACAACCCAACGACTAGCTTATTCAATGCGGGATTGGAATTCCGTGCCAACGAATCTTTCCGAAACACAAAGCAGGAGATGATCATGCATATTAAGTCTACACTGATTACGGTTGCCAGCGCCGCGCTGCTGTGCACAGCGACGGCTTACGCCTACGTCGGGGAACAATACGCGAAGGACGCCAAAATCACGATGGAACAGGCGCGTTCCCACGCCCTTAAACTGGCTCCCGGCAACATCAAAGACGCAGAATTGGAAAAGGAAGGCTCTGGTTCACGTTTACGTTACTCGTTCGACATTCAAACCAAATCCGGACTGCACGAAGTGGGAATCGATGCCATGACCGGAAAAGTCGTGGAGAATAAGGTCGAATCCCGGCAGGCGGAGGCTCGTGAAATCCGGGCTGAGCATGCGCACGAGAATGGCAAAGGGTCCGAGCCGGAAGACGAGCGCGGAAAAGGCGCAAACTGACCGCGGTGCGCAGCGTGGGCCAGGAAACCGAAACCTGGCCCAAATCACCCATCGAGCAGCTCAATTCAGCGTGCGCGCTGGCATCTCCCCGCTCCCGAACCGGCGCATCGGCTACTGCGACCTGTTGCTGCCCGACGTGACGATGAAAAGCCGCTGCAATCGAACTCAAAGCCCGAGCAGGCGCGCACCTTGGAAGAACACAAAACTACTCACCCAGGCCAGACCGAGCGCCCAGGCCACGCTCGCGCCCGTGAACGCGAGGCTACGGGATTCATTGCGCATAGTCGCCACGGTTGACAGGCAAGGCGTGTACAACAACACGAACAACATGAAACTGAAACCGTGCACCCAGTCCATGTTCTGGCTGAGATAGTGCAGCAGGTTCCCGCCCTGCAGGCCAGTCATCGCCACCAGGGAACCGATGACGATTTCCTTGGCGACAAACCCAAACACCAGTACCACCGCCATTTCCGCGCCGATACCGATGGGCGATAACAGCGGCTGCAGGAAATTGCCGAGCATGCCGGCGAAGCTTTGCGGACCTCCGGGCGGATTGCCGACTGGGTAATGGGTCAAGAGCCAGACCAGCACCACGCCGACGATGATAAAGCTGGTCGCCCGCCGCAGGAAATGGCTCACTTCGTGCCAACCACGCAGTAACACCTGACGCAGGGTCGGCAGCCGGTACGGCGGCAGCTCGAGCAGGAACGGCTCGTTGCTGTGCAGGCGCCGGCGCAGCAGGAACGCGCTGCCCAACGCGGCGGCAAAACTCAACACGTACAAACTGAACAATACGACCGGTGCCTCTCGGGCCGTAAACAGCGCCGCGGTCATGAACACGAACACTTGCAACCGCGCCGAACATAACGAAAACGGAATGATCAGCATGGTCAGCAACCGCAGCGGCCGGCTGCGCATAACCCGCGTACCCATCAACGCCGGTACGTTGCAGCCAAAGCCCATCAACATCATCACGAATCCACGCCCGTCCAGTCCGAAACGCGACATCAACGCATCGGTCAGAAACGCCGCACGCGACAGATATCCGGTGTCTTCCACCAAGGCCATGGCGAAAAAGAACAGGATAATGACTGGGACAAACGAGGCAACGGTTGCGATACCGTCATAGACACCTTCGACCAGCAGACCGTATACCGGCGCGGCGAGTACGCCCTTGAGCGGCACCAAAGCGAATTCGCGAAACTGATCCAGGATCCACGCGACCCCGTCCTGCAGCGGTGCGCCCAGTGTATAGACCGCCTGAAACACCAGAAACATAGCAAGAAAGAACAACGGAAGCCCCAACCACGGCTGCAGCAGTACTTTGTCCAAGCGCTCCGAGGTGCGTCGTTCCATTACCAAGGGCATGTCGACGTGAGCGCTGAGCAAAGCTTCCGCTTCAAGCACGGCGTCGTCGTGATGAGCCAGTTTCGCGCGCAGCGCTTCCAGGGAATATTCTTGACTGGCGCTCAGCCCGGTGGCCAGCGCTTGCTTTGCTTCCTCGAGTCCGGTGCCGGCGCGCGCACTGGTCAGCAATACGGGACACTCGAGCGCATGCGCGAGGCCTTCCGTGTCGATACGCACCCCCAACTGCCGTGCCTCGTCCGCCATGTTGAGCAACAACACAGTATTCAGCCCTAGATGGCGCAACTGCAGCGCGAGTGCCAGTTGATGATCGAGTTGGGTGGAATTGAGGACGATGCACACCAGATCCACTGGATTGTTTTCCAGAAAACGGCGTACGACACGTTCGTCCTCGGAAAAGCCGTGCAGATCATAGATTCCCGGCAGGTCGATGACTTCGACCGCTTGCGCGCCGAGAATCACCTTGGCAGCCAATAAGTCGACAGTGACGCCCGGCCAATTGCCCACCTTGGCGTTGGCACCCGTGATGCGGTTGAAGAAGGTGGATTTGCCGGTGTTGGGCATACCCACCAGGGCGATGCGTTTCATTCGGTGAGGGCGACCTCGACCCTGGCCGCGTCTGCGCGGCGCAGAATCAGGCTGACACTGCCGACGCGAACCTGAATGGGACCACCCAGCCGTGATGCGCGCACCACGAAGGCCTCGCGACCGGCGCGCAGGCCCATAGCCTGCATCCGCTGGCGAACGGCATCATCGGCAGAGATGGTCTGGATACGTCCACGTTGACCGGCGACGAGCGTGGAAAGAGCGCAACTGGACACGACTGAATTCCTATGGCATGAGCCATAAATGCTAATCATTCGCAATCTTAATTACAAGCAAGCACGCAGACAATAGCGAAACCGACAACTGTCAGTTTTATAACTTCAGACAGTCTCGAATCTACGTCGTAAATATAGGGAGATGTCATCGCAATCGGGCACACGTAAAACAGCGGAAACACCGCCCGCGTCCACAGTCGTCTGCGCCCTCACATAGGGCGCGCTGCGCGCGCCTTTACTCTCGCGACGGCGGGCGCACTGACGCGCATTAATTGAAGCGCTCGTGTAGTCCGATCGCAAACCCGCCCGGCAATACTTCGAGAGTCAAGGGCTGTTCCCGGCTATGGGCGTACAAGCCGGCCGCGGTGCCCAACGCCCAGCCTACCAGGACATCGCTTTGCCAATGCCCGTGCACCTTAACGCGGGCAACTGCATCGTACAGCGGCAACACTTCGAGGGCGTACACCCAGGGGTCGTCATGGCGGTACTCGGCCACGATCGGCGTAACCACCGCGGCCACCGCAGTCACTTCACCGCTCGGAAAGCTGTAATGATGTCCGCCCTGAAAAAAATCGTTCGGATCGTCGCTTTGGCTCGGCCGCGCGCGGGTGAAAATCGCTTTTCCCGCCGCACTGGCGGCAGTGCCTAACAGCGTCGCATCGATGGATTGCCACAGAGTGTGGCCGAGGCGCGTGTCGTTGCCCTCCCAGAGTGCGCCGGCGACTTCGCCCACCGCCAGACCGACGATCAAATTCTTCTGAATGTCGCGCTTGTAGATACCGCTGTTGTCGTAGGTCACTTTGTGATCGATGCCGAAGGGACCTGAACCGGCCTGACCGACCGGAACATCGACTACAAAAGTACCGAAAGATATCGCAGCTACCAAAAGCAGCGCACGCCCCTTATGGATGATTACGCCCATGTATCGATCTCCTGAGTGAGAGCATTACCATCGGTTGCAGTACCGATGAATCGAAAAGCACGGCGCGCACCCTGCGCCCGCGCGTGCGGTGAAACGGCTTGTGTCGAATTGCGGCCGGTGACACCTCCGCATTCAAGCCGCCTCCCGGGACGGGTCGGTGGGTTGGCCTTTCACGCGAATCAGCCGTCCGTACAACACCGGCATCAACAGCAACACCAGCGGCATTTGCACCAGCAAGCCGGAAATGATGGCCACCGCCAACGGTTGCTGCATGCCTGCACCCTGGCCGAGACTCAAGGCGAGCGGCAGCAACGCCAGAATCGCCGCCATGGTGGTCATGGCGATCGGTCGCATGCGGTTGACGCCTGCGTCGGTGAGCGCAGTGAACGCTGAAGCGCCGCCGATCAGCAGCGCCTGGTATTCGGAGAAGTAGAATACCGCCACCTCGGTAACGATGCCCACCACCATGGTCATCCCCATCATGGCAGTGATATTCAGTTCGATGCCCGTCACCCATAAGCCGACGAACACCGCCAACATCGCCAGCAACGGCATACCCATGATCGCAAGGGCGATGCGAAAGCGTTCATACAAAAACAGCAGCAACACGAATACCAGTGCGACGGCGGCAATCATCACCGCGATCAGCCCGTGAAAAGCGATCTGCTGCTGCTTGTACAGGCCGCCCAATTCATAGGTCATCGACTTCGGCATCAGAGTCTGGTTGTTCAATACCTGCTGCACGTCCTGGATGGTCGACCCCAGGTCGCGGCCGCTGATACGTCCGGTCACGGCGACCATGCGCTTGAGATTGTCGCGGGTGATTTGCGGCTGCCCCGTCACGGTGTGGACTTGGGCAATGCGACCGAGCGGAAACCGGTGACCGTCCGCGGCCCGAAGCCGCATGGCCGCGACCTGCTCTTCACGGCTGCGCAATTGTCTCGGCACCCACACGCGGATGCCGACCAGTTTGATGCCCTGCTGTACTTCGGTGGTGACCGTCCCGGAGAAATAGGCGTCGAGCTGTTGGCTGACGACATCGGGATCGATGCCCTCCAGTGCCGCCTTGGCGCGATCGACCTGCACCTTCAACGCATCCCCGGCCAGCACCACGCCATTGCGAACCTCCACGACCCCGGACACTTTGCGGATCGCCTCGGCCACTTTTGGGGCGGCGGTCAACAGGCTGTTCATGTCGTCGCCGTAGAGTTTGATCTCGATGGGCTGCGGCACGGCGGTAAGATCGCCGATCAAATCCTCCATCAGCTGCGCCATTTCGATGTCCAGGCCCGGAACCTGCGCTTGGACCCGGTTGCGCAAATCATCCATCACAGCTTCCACACCGCGCCGCGGAAACGGTTTCAAGCGAATGAAAAAGTCGCCTTCGTTGGATTCAGTCAGTCCCCCGCCCAGCTGAGCGCCGGTACGTCGCGAATAGGACTGCACGTCTGGGGAGTTTTGAATCAGCACCCCCACCTGACGTAACAGGCGATCGGTTTCGGTGAGCGAGGTCCCCGGCGGCGCCCGATAATCCAGGACGAAGCCACCTTCGTCGATGCTGGGCATGAATCCGGACCCGACCTGCCGATAACCAAGGTATCCGGCGGCTATGAACGGCACCAGTGCCACCAACAACCACCAGGGTCGGCGCATCAGACGCGCCAGCAGATCCCGGTAGCGCTGATTGACGGCGCGGGATATGCGGCCTTCGTGTGGGCGGTCGTCCTTACCGGGACGCAACAGATGATCAGCCAACAGCGGCACCCCCAACCAGGCGACCAGATACGAAATCGCCAGTGCGCTGGCCATGGTCAACGACAGCGCTTTGAAGAACGCCCCCGTGACGCCGCTCAAGAATGCGAGGGGCAGAAAAATAATGATGGTGGCCGCCGACGAGCCGGTCAGCGGATGGGTGAATTCACGGGCCGCCGCGCGCACCAAGTCGTGGCGACTTCCACCGCCTTCACGGAAGCGGCGCACGATATGTTCAATCATGACAATGGCATCGTCGACGATGAGCCCAACGGCCGCTGCCATACCGCCCAGGGTCATGATGTTGAAGCTCATGTGCAGCACGTACAGCAGCAGCACCGTGGTGGCGAGCACCGCCGGCACCACCAGAATGGCAACCAAAGTGATGCGCAGGCTGCGCAGGAACAGCAGCAACACCAACGCCGCCAACACAACACCGATCAAAATCGCATCGCGTACGCTGGCGGCCGATGCCGTGATCAGCTCGGCCTGGTTGTACCAGGTGCTGACCTTGACTCCGGCAGGCAGTTTGTCTCGATATTGTTTGAGTTTCGCCTGCACCGCTTTGACGATGGCCACGGTATTACCGCCGGGCTGCTGATACACCGCCACCGACACGGCATCCTGGCCGTTGGCGGTCACACGCAACCATTGAGGCTTGCTCGCGGCCCGCACGGTGGCGATATCCGCCAGCCGCACCAGGCCATTGTCGCCGCTGCGAATGACGGTGTCGCGAATATCGGCCAGGTTCCGCAGGCACGTGTCGGACAGCATCAGGAACAGCTTGTAGTGATCCTCGAGCCGCCCCACTGCCTGCAGCACGTTGGCCGCGGACAGCACTTTCACCACGTCGTCCAGCGCCAGGCCGTAGGCTTGCAACTGCGCTGGATCGACATCTACGCGATACTCGGCTTGCTTACCGCCTTGAATGCCGATATGGGCGACGCCGTCGATGGCCGACAATGCCGGCAACAGTTGATATTGCGCGAGATCGCGCAACTTGACCTGGCTCACGGAATCCGAGGTCAAGCTGTAGGCGGCCACCGGAAACACGGTCGGGTCCATGCGCCGGGCGGTGAAGCGGGTGCCTTTCGGAAGTGAAGGCAAGGCTTGGTTGACCGCCGATTCCACTTGCAACAGCGCCTGAGGCATGTCGCTACCCCAGTCGAAATTGATCGACAACTCCGCGCTGCCGCGGCTGGTCGTGGAACGGATCTCCCGTACTGCGGGCACTGAACGCACGGCCTGCTCAACCTTTCTGGTGATGGCGATCACCATCTGCTCGGCCGGGCGGTCACCGGCGTCCACTTGCACCACGATGCGCGGAAAATTTACATGGGGAAACAGCGCCACCGGCAACTTCAGCGCCGCGGCGCCGCCGCCCAACGCCAGCAGCGCCAACAGCAACAGAATCGAACGGCGATGGCGCGAACCCCAGGCCGCTACGGTCATTGCCCACTGCTCTGTCGCACCGGCATACCGTCGCTGAGTTCGTAGTTCCCCAGGTTCACTACCGGATCGCCGGCCTGCAGCGCGCCGCTGACGCCGATCCAGTCCTCGTCCTGCAGTCCGGTATCGACCTGCACCCGCTGCGCCTTGTCGTCGCGCACCACGAACAGATAGCTGCCGCGGTCGTCGCGCAGCACGGCGCTGCGCGGCACCGCCAAAGTATGCTGTTCCCGCAGCGTGATGATACCGCGCAAATCTTCATCCAGGATCAGGTTCTGGTCGGGTTTGTGCGGAAACCGCACCACGGTGTCGATCAGCCGGGTCTGGGGATTGACCATGCCATGGACCCTATCCACTTTGCTGTCGATATGCGTCGTGGGTGGAAACACCGGCGTCAATTCCACAGGCGCGCCGGGACGCAGACGCAGAGCCTCCTCCGGTTCCACCCCCAGGGTCACGATCAACGCATCCAGCTTGGCCATGGTCAAGGCGGTGGCGTCCGCCTGCACCCGCTGCCCGCGGCCCACCGACAATGCGGTGACGATGCCGTCGAATGGCGCTTTCACGATTTCCGAGGACTGTCCGCTACCGACGCGCTGCTGGGCTTGCAGAGAAGACCGCGCGTCGCGCAGCGTCTGCTCCGCTTTAGCCACCTGTTCGCGGGTGGCGAGGTGATCCTTGAACATGGCCCGCACGCTCGCCAGATCCTGTTCGGCATAGCGCACCGCCGCCTGGGCCTTGTCGAAATCCACCGCCGCGCCCGGTGCTGTGCGTAACGCCAGCAGCCGGTCACCGGCCCGCACCCGCTGCCCGGGCGACACCCACAACTGCTCGATGCGACCAGCACGTGACAACGACACGTTCACCAAACCATCCGGATCCGGCTGCAGATGTCCATACGCGACCACGGTCTCCTTCAGGGTGCGCATGGCCGCAGCCGTTACCTGCACCTTCGCGGCGGGCGTGGGCGCCGCGTCTTCGCCGCCCGCATTGTCCGCGGCGGACCGGGCGGCGTTGTCAGGCTTGCTTCTAGATGCCGAAGACCCGTGCCCGGAGCCGACAATGTCCGGTCGCGCGCCCGCACGCGACGCACGGTCGCTGCTGCCGGTGGCATGGTTACTCGAGCTGGTGGCGTTGTTCGCACTGGCGCGCGCACTCGACGCCGCTCCGGAGCGGGCACCGTTGCGTCCTGTGCCGGGCACACCGGATGCAGCCGCGTTCTGAGCAGCGCCCCCGCCAGTCGAAGTACCTGGCACGGGCGCTTTCTGGCCAGTCGCGTTTGGACTCACCGCGGCGCCGGAGGCACGTTTGCCAGTGGACCCAGCGGCGGTAGCGCCCACGTTGAGGCCGCTGCCCGTCCCGCGTGGCGCCACGGCGGTTGTTGAACGGTCAGCGGAGCTTCCGCCCGCTGAGCCAGCCGCGCCCAACACCGAACCTTCCACGGCCGGTGCGGCGCCGGTGCCGGCTGCGGTTCCCCCCGCAGCGCCGGCGCCGCTGCCTTGGACTGCCGCCATCGGAGCGGAACCGAGCAACCCGGCGAGCAACAATCCGCGGGCGACCGTTCGGTAGCGGCAAACGTTCATACGAAAATCGCGGGTTCCAGTCATGCGGCGTCCGGCCACGCAGTGAGAGTGTCGAGGGTAATGCGGGTCTGCCACAGGGTTTGCAGCAGATCCAGGCGTTCGCCTTGTTTGTTGAGCAGCGCGTTCTGGGCACCGAGATAGATCAGACCATCGAGATTGCCGGCGTCGTACTGGTGTGCCGTTTCCGCGGCCATGCGACGCAACAACGGCAGGTCCGATTCCACCCGCCGTAATTGCCGGCGCACCAGAGTCGCCTGATCCTGCAGCGCTTCGATTTCTCCCGCAGTCGCATCCAACCGGGCTTGGTATTCCTGGCGCAGTTGCTCCCGTGTTGCGCGCTGCACGGCGATTTCACCGCGATTGGCGCTGAACAGCGGCAGGTTCAAGGAAACGCCGATACCGACCGTATGCACAGCGCTGGTATCCCGTGCCTGGTTCAGATTCACGGTCAGCGATGGAAACTGCGCCAACACCGCTTTGTGCACCATGGCTTCTTGACTGCGATAACCCTGCTGCAAGGCGACAAGGTCCGGTCTTCGCCGGGCGATGGCGCTGATATCAAGCTCTGGCTGTTGCGCCGCCGCGGGGAATCGGAACGGCAAACCTTCGAGTTTCATTGCTGCCGCCGACGCCAGTCCCAACAGGGATCGCAAGTCGTGACGATGCTGATTGAGCGTACGCTCGGCGTCGTTGACAGCGGTGTCGGCGTTGGCCAATGCGGCGAGATCGTTGCTCACCACATCCAAGGTCGTATCGCCCCGGCGCAGCGCTGCCGCGGAACGCTGATAGCGCTTGCGATACAGGTCGCGCGCTTGGCGCTGCAGTGCCAACTTTTCCGTCGCAACCACCGCTTGCAGATACAACTCGCGCGCCTTCTGCGCGGTCTGCCATTCCTGCCATACCGTCTGCAATGACACCTGCGCATGCGCTGCGCGCTGGGCGTCGAGCGCAGCGCCACGGGTCAGCAGAGCAGCGAGGTCGTAATCCAGGCCGACGCTATACCCGTCGGTCAAGCCGGGACCGTGCTCGGTGGGATGATCGAGGGTCGCGGAGATCTGGGGGTCGGGCAGCAATCCCACCCGAAACAACTGCGCCCGGGCGACGCCGAGCTGGCTGCGTTGAGCCCGCAGATCGGGATTGTTCACCACGGCGATCATCGCGGTCTCGGTCATGTCGAGACCATCGGTAGGATCAAAGCTATGACGTTGCAGAGCCGGCAGGCCCAGGCTTCCTACGTCGACGCTGAGTGGCAAGTGCGGCGCCAGATCCGTCCGTTCGCTCAGCGGTTTGGGCGTGTAAACCGCACACGCACCCACGGCGCAGGTCAACGCGAATGTCACGAAGGTGCGGCTTGCGGATCGCAACTGGACTGGCAACGGCACGACTGGGGTTCCCGATTCCTGCTTCGAAAGCATGGCTTTGTGCGCGTGAGCGCAGCGCATACCGAAGAATAAGAACCGAGACTTAGCGAACGCTTAGCGGAAATTCACATCGGCGGCGTAACGAATTGCCGCGACCAATCCAGACAGGCGCACAGCTCACCGTTGTCCGTCAATGTAAACGTCAGCGACATGGATAACGCATGGGATGCCGCACCGACCAACGCCAAGCCCAGCCCGGCGTGGCGGCGGCTGTCGCCGCTCTTTCGCCAGAAGCGTTGTCCGAGCTGCGCCATATCGGCGGGTTCCAATTGTGGCGCGGGATTGCAAATCCGGAATCCGTTGCGATCGCACTCGACGCTTACACGTGCGCCACGAGGTGCATATTCCACCGCATTACTGATCAGGTTGCCGAGGACGATCTCCAACAGGGTTGCGTCGGAACGCAGCGGAGGCGGCTCCGTGTGCGGCCAGGTCAGCGCGATTTGCCGCTCGTGCATGCGCGGCAACTGGCGTTCCTGCATCCTATTGAACAGCGCCTGCAGGTCGACGGTTTCCGCATGCGGCTGTTCCAGACCTGCCTCCAGACGCGTCAGCAGCAATAAGCCAGTCACCGTGCCTTCCAACTCGCGGCCAATCTGATCCAGCTCCGACAAGATGTCCGGCAAGGGGCGGTTGCTTGGAAATTGCCGCTCCACCTCGAGCAATGCGCGATGCTCCGCAAGTCGGGTACGCAACTCATGCGCCAGCCCTTGCGCAAATTCACGCTCTCGCGCCAGGCCATTATCCATTCGCGCCAGAACATCGTTGAAGCGCGCCGTAAGGGGCGCCAACTCCGCCGGAGTCAGCGCCTGCAGCCGGCGCCCTGGTTGGTCCGGCCCGATACGCGGCATTTGTTCGGCAAGCGCGGTCAGCGGACGCAGGCCCTGTTTGACCAGCCAGGGTGACAACGCCAGCACGACCAACACGGCCACTGCGATCGAACCGAGCAGTAACGCATCCAATGCCGACGTCAACTGATCGATGGTGTTGCGTGGTTGCGCAAACAACAATCGGCAACTCGGCTCCGGCGCCTGCCCTTGTGCTTGCCGATAATGAGCACTGCGGCTTGCCGCGTCGGTCCCCCAGCTTTCGCCGAGCTCCGGCGTGAATCGAAATGCAACCGCGCGCAGTGCACCCGCTACCGAACCGTCCACGTCGAAATAACGTACCGCTTCGTCCACGTTCGCAGGCCACGGCATCGAGGTATCGCCCAGTGCCGGTGAGCGCACCCGGCTTTGGCGCGAGCCGCAGTCCATCTGATAGACCACACCGCCACCGAGCAATGGATCGTTGCTGGCCAATTCGCTGGCGTCGTCGAACACGATGCCATCGCGTTCCAGCCGCGTCAGCTCCGCGATTCCCCGCGCCCGTGCGAGCAAGGTGGCATCGAATCGTCGATGCAGTTCGTTGTCCACACGCTTGTCGATGATCCATGCCGCGGTACCCAGCACCAGAAAGATGGCGGCCATCAGCAACAACGTAATGCGGGAGCGCAGAGACAACGGTCTCATGGAATCAGGTAGCCGACACCGCGACGGTTCTGGATCAGGCCGCACAATCCGGCGGCATCGAGTTTACGGCGCAAGCCATGTACCAGAACCTCCACGCCTTTGTCGGAAGCAGCACAATCACTGCCGGCCAATCGGTCCTGAATTTGCGCCCGGGCAAACGGCCGGCCTCGGTAGCGCAGCAATAGCGCCAGCAACGCAAACTCTCTCGGGGTGAGCTTCAGTTCCGTGTCCCCCACCCGGGCGCGTTTCGCTTGCACGTCGACTCTGAGCTGTTCGTAACCGAGCTCGACGCCCTGGGTCTGCGCAGGTCGACGCGCGAGGGCATGCAAGCGTGCAAGCAATTCTTCGAAGGCGAATGGTTTGACAAGATAATCGTCGGCGCCGGCATTGAGCGCACCAACCCGATCTGCAACCTGATCCCGCGCTGAAAGAACCAATACCCGCGGCCTGGTCGCGTCCTGGGGCAGGTCCTGCAGTACGGCCAGTCCGTCGCGTCTCGGAAGCATCAGATCGAGCACGATCAAGTCATAACCGAAGCCGGCCAGAAACCCCGCCGCCTCCACACCGTCCGCGGCTGCATCGACGGTGAAGCCGCTGGCGCGCAGTCCATGTTGCAGCGTACGCCGGAGCCGTTCCGAGTCTTCGACCAGTAGAAGTTTCATGCCGCATTTTAACGTGCAGTACGAGCGCCGCACTAGCGGCATTCGCGCCCGATGGGTCCTGCCGATATCGCGTCAATGAGAAGCGCGCTAGAGCGGCTTTTGTGCAGTTATGCTGATGTAGGACAACTGACCGAAAAACGTACCGGCCTGCGCCCGTCGAAGCGCCTCGGCTTTCAGTTCCTCGGCCAATGCGGCTCCGATGCGGCCATTGGCTTGTAGAAAGTCCGCCCCTCGCCTGACCCAATTGCTCAACAGTCCGGTGGCGCTGTTGTCCACGTATCCATGACTGCGTAGCGTCCCGAGCTGCAACCCAGCATCGGTCACCATAGACTGCAAGCGTCGCGCCATCCGTTTGTCGTGAACAAAACCCTCCACGAATGCATCGGCGCATGCTTGCAAGGGATCATGATCAGTCTGCGCCACCGTTACACTGCAGAAATCTGCATCGCATATTGCCATCCAGCCCCCCGGCTTGAGTACGCGTATCGCTTCTTGCAGCGCCAATACGGGCTCAGGACAATGGCTGAGCAACGTATGAAACACCACGACATCGAAGGTCGCATCGGGTTCGTCCAGTCGGCATGCATCGCCCGATTCGAACAGCAGGTTGTCGATATCGGCGCTGAACGTCCTCGCCTTTTCGATCAATGCGGGAGATAAATCCACGCCTACTGCTTGTGCAACATTCGGCCACTGCGCCAGCATCCGGGTCACAGCGCCGGTGCCGCAACCGATTTCCAGTGTCCGCGCGTCCGGCGGAAAGGCGACGTCGCCCAGATAGGTACGAACGATTTTGTGCTGCTGCGGATCGGCGCCGCGCAATTCCAATACCTTCGCAATATCCTCGATTGCTTCGTCGGAAGCGTCGTTGATGGAGGCGAACGGATCGGCCATGAGGTGAACCTCTCAGATGGTGTGCGGAACTTCGCGCTGAGGCAGCGTCATTCAGGCGACTACACCGAACAAGCGGCCGATGCCGGCGGTAACGGCCATGGCGAGTGCGCCCCAGAACGTGACCCGGGCGGCGCCGGGTGCCACAGCTGCACCGCCGGCGCGGGCGGCCAGCGCGCCCAGCAGCGCCAGGAAACACAATGACAAACCCATTACCAACGCCATGATCCATGATTCCGGCGCAAAAGCCGCAGTCGCCAACGGCAGCGCCGCCCCTACCGAAAAGGTCGATGCGGAAGCCATCGCCGCTTGTATCGGCCGCGCCTGCAAGGTTTCGGAAATACCGAGTTCGTCGCGCGCATGGGCACCCAGTGCATCGTGTTCCATAAGCTGCCTCGCGACTTCGTTGGCCAACTCCGGATCGAGTCCACGGTCGACATAAATCCCGGCCAATTCCCGGCGCTCGGAGCGCGGATCCGCCTCCAGCTCGGCGCGTTCCTTGGACAAATCAGCCTTTTCGGTATCGGCTTGCGAACGCACCGAGACGTACTCGCCGGCGGCCATGGACATGGCGCCGGCAACCAGCCCCGCTACACCGGCCAGCACGATCTCGCTGCGTGACGTGGCTGCCGCCGCAACGCCGACCACCAGGCTCGCCGTTGATACGATGCCGTCATTGGCTCCCAGCACAGCGGCCCGCAGCCAGCCGATCCGGTCGGAGCGGTGTCGTTCGCGATGTGCCATGGCTGATCCTTATTTTTGTCTGAATGGGCGGCTAAGCGCGATGCTCGAAGATAGCATCATCTTGTCGCAGCGCCGGCCATTGCGCAAGCAAGCGCATGTCTGCTCCCAGCACCCTGCGACAGGGAGACGCGGCTACCAGATAAAAGGGTCGGCCGGCTTTGCCTCGACCGCACCCCGATTGTTGCTCCAGAACGAGCGCAGCGATGCACCGAAAATATGCTGCTCGTGCAACAGGATCGAGCGGTACAAGGGATGACGCAACTTCTCCTTCATATACTCCTGCCAGTCTTCCCACTCGATCAACGGTGCCGGCTTCAACAGCCACCAACCCCAGCCGGCGCGGGCGGAAAACGACAGAATCTCATCGAACAGGTTCAACTCTTTGTAGACCAGCGTCTTGGCTTTGAAGAACAACCGATCCTGCAGCAGTTGCGGATCGCGGAAATAAGCTACAGCACGGCCGGCGTTGGTCGAGACGTACTGCTGGATGTCCGGGTTTTCGATGTTGAGCTTGTCGTACTCGATCAACCGGCTGATCAAAGCACTGCTACGTTCGACCGCTTGGGAAATGCGGTCGCGGACCAGAACCGTGATCGCCCAGCCCGCACTGATCAATGCCACGATTATGGTCCAATAGAAAGTCACGTCCGTCATATCAGCGGTCCTTCCAGATGAATTCGGCGCGATGCCCGTGTAGCGGCAGCATTGGTGTGCGAGCGCCCCCAAAAGAAATAAGCATCCGCGGCAATGCCCTTGTCAACAGTCGTTCGGAAAGATGTGCAATAGATCATTCGCCAGCAAATTAAGGCGCCTCGAAAGCCGCCGAAATGAAGGATTCGGCGGCTTTTCGTGCCGTTGGTGCGGCCGGATTTTCGACGCCGTGACGCGCGCGGTGGCCGATCACTCGACTTACCACTCCGGGTTCCAAGCTATTTCCCAGAGATGGCCGTCCGGGTCCTGAAAATAGCCAGCGTATCCACCCCAAAAGGTTTGCCGGGGAGTCTTGACGATTCTGGCCTCCGCAACGGCGGCACGCTCCATAACCGCGTCCACTTCCGCTTCCGACGCAACATTCTGTGCCAGGACGAATTCCCCCGCCGCAGGCGTCCCGAGCGCGATCCCGACATCGTGGGCGATGCTCGCCCGCGGCCACAGCGCCAGCTTCAGGCCGCCATGCAGTTCGAAAAACGCCACCGCGCCGTGTTCGAACTCGGTCCCGACGATCCCATTCGTAGGCCACCCGAGCCCGTCTCGATAAAACTTCACGGCTCGTTCCAGATCGTCCACGCCAATGGTAATGAGCGTAATGCTGGGTTTCATATTTCTGATCTCCACCAACCGGGCCGCGTACCCGCAACTGCGCGCAGCGGGGCGTTGTCGTTCATGGCCGGCGCAGGCGATACGCCCGCGGACCAACGCCGCGCAGCGGCTTCGGCAAGCCGCTGCTGTCGAACGGCAGTTCGTCCATCAACGACCGACCCGGCAGCATATCCTCGAGAACCATTGCCGATGCGGAAAGGCAGACTCCTTTGTGGTTCATATGCTCCTGGGTGCGCTTCTTTCCGGCGTTGCCGAGGGGCTCGAAGCCCCCGGCCACTCTGCGCGTCTATCGATGCCATGTCGCTTCCTCACGATTACTCACAGGCCGAGCATACTGCCGCCCCCAAGAAGTGCCGCTACCCCGGGCCCCGCGAATACCAGCGCAGCAACGGTATGCCCAAGCGGATTGGGATTTTGTGGGAAATTTTTTCGCCGACGATCACAGCCGGTACATTAGCAATCATCATCCCGAGTGTCGTGCCCAGCACGACAAAAACGAGGTCTTGGAACTGGGCAGCCAGTGCGATCGTGGCGATCTGCGTCTTGTCGCCAATCTCGACGAGAACGAAAAGAAGTAAGGTAGTGCCAAAGACTCCGAAGCGAGCCGGCTTGGCCTCGGTCTCCTCGAATTTACCCGGAATCATTACCCAGACGGCCATAGCCAGGAACGATAGGCCCAGAATCCAGCGAAGCATTTCGTGACTCAGCACCGACGTGACCCATGCACCGAGCGCGCCCGCGGCTCCGTGATTCAACAGCGTTGCGAAGAGAATGCCGATGAAGATCGGCAGCGGCTTACGAAACCGCGCCGCGAGAACGAAAGCCAAAAGTTGAGTTTTTACCGCCGATTTCGGCGAGGGCGACAATGCCCGATCACATCAGACGCCAACGGGCACTTGTATCCTGGCCACGGCGAGCGGTCCGAGAGCGGCGGCCCGAGCAAAGCGCCGCTTCCGGCGCGCCCAAGCGGAGCGCAAAGTTAGAACGACGATATTCATCCCGGCTATAGCTGACCAATCCAAGCTTCAAGCTGGTCAGTTTCACGTTGCAGGAGCTTTGCGTCGTGATAGACGTGAGCGATGACGGCGATGCCCTGTGCCCGCCCCAGCAGATGGAGTGCAAGCGATTCGGCTTCCTCTGGATAGCCCAAATCATCAAACTGTGAGGCAAGCCAGTCTCGGAACAGGTCGAACAGTGCACGAGCGGATTGCTGTAATTCATGTCGATCTTTGCCAAGCTCCGTATTTAGGCTGCCAATCGGGCAGCCGTATTGGATCAGCTCCTGCTCACGCAGGATAATCATTTTCACAAACTGGACAAGGCGCGCTTTCGGGTCGGAAGGTAGTGTCTGCCATTGTGTCAGCAAAGCGCGGAATTCAGCAAAGTGCTGGTCAATGGCCGCCTTGAGAATCTCATCCTTGGTTTTGAAGTAGTGGTAAATATTTCCTCTGTGCACACCGGCGGCATTGACGATGTCGCTGAATGAGGTTCCCTCATAGCCATGCTCGTAGAATAACTTCTTGGCGCTTTTGACGATGTCTGCGCGGGTTTTCTCGCCTTTTGTAGCCATATCAATCAACCGGACGGAACATCTTCATGGGCCGAATCTCACGTACCTGCATTTCCGCCATCTGGGCGAACACGGCTTCCCGCCAGTTATGAACCGGATGGTAACCCAACTGGCGTTCTGCCTTGCTGTTATCCGCCCCTACTTCTTCCATCAAGTGGACAATGCTGCGGGTGACAAGCGGGTCCCAAGGCACGAGCGGATCTAGTTTTTCCATGAGCCATGCGAATGCATAGGCTATTGCGAAAGGCACACCAAAATGAGGACGTGGTAGACCGAACTTGTCGTGCAGATAATCGATCACTTGACGCACTGTCGGCACTTCCGGGCCGACAGTATTGAAGCTCTCGTAGTCGGCTAATCCGTCAGCAGTTGCAGCAAGAGCGAAGGCTTGCCCGATGTCACGTCCATCGACCAACGGCAGATGGGTACGACCGCCTGCGACCCAAGGGACGAGGTGAGTTTTCAGACGCGGAACAAGGATGGGCAGTATCCCAAGTCCATAACGTTGACCTGCAAAGATGCCCAAGCGCAGGTTGATAACTTGGAAAGTGGGTGCGGACAATTCTCTCAGTGCATCCTCAATAGCGATTACGTTGCACAGGTGCGGCCCGAAGTGGCGGGAGATATAACGATTGAAACAAGCGGCGCGCGTTAGCGCGCCCGGCCCGCGCTCTTTGCGGGCGAACTTGGTTGATTGGTTATACGCAAGCCAACAATGCATGTCAGTGAGACGGCTCCGGTTCTGATCCGATTAGGCAGGCGATACCTTCTCTATCTATCGTCTCAAGCACCTCAGTCAGTGCCGCTTGGTCCGTGTTAAATGGATCATCCCACACCGTCGAATTGTTATATTCATCGACAACCTCCAATAGCCATCCCCCAGCACCATCTTCGTATATTTCTACCTGAACCGTTCGCCCATCTCTGGTGATGGGCTGGCAAAGATGGGACATTTTCACTTCAAACTCCTCGTTCATCTCACGCCCTCCGTTTTGGCAGCAGGGATTCCCGGCGTATAACGTTCGCGTTGAGCCGCGCGCCGACGAGGCGCGTCGGCCTCGAACGCATTGTTATGTTTGCACTTCAATACTGCTCTATCCCTTTCGCTCGTAGAATCTGCTCCGGCACCCTGAAGAAGACCGCCTGTTTGTGCTCCGCGACGAAGTGCGTTCGCTCCGGATCGTTATAAACTCGCACCACGGTCGCGTAACATCTATTGTTCTCAATTCCAGGCAATGGCGGCGATTGAACAGCCAGCTCTTTAACGCCGGTGTCTAGAACCTTTTCGGTGATTAGTGGACTTCCGCCAGGCATCGGGTTTTCGAATTCAGTAGTGACATAGACTGGTTCTGAAAACGGCTGAGTAATTTTGTAATTCATCGTGTATCTAACCGATGCGCCATCAACGATGAACCCGGCCCCTTGCGTTGCAAAATGCGATGATTGAACCGGTCGCGAAGGACCCGCCGTGATACATCCAGTTAAGAGCAAAATCAAAAAAACCGCGACGCAAAATCGCTTCATGTTGCTTCCCCTTTCATACGCAAACATAACGATTAAGTAGACGTCTCATCCACCGTATATTCGATATCTGCGGAAGGAGCCTCGTTGTTTTTTGTTGTGAGTCCGAAACATGCAGCACATTCTTCGTCCGCTTTTTCCGTGAATATATCGCGGTTTTACTTGTTATTGAAATAACACGTGGATCTACGTGATATCGCATTATCTTGGGGCTGCCGTGCTCGTCTTTATTACAAGAATTTCAGCCCACTACATGACCATCCGGATTTTTGAAGCGGACTACTCTTGCAGGCTTTGAATAATAGTGTATAAATATACACTACCCGGCCGCAAGGACTGCGCGCCGATGTCCGTTGACAAGGAGGTGAACCATGGACCAGGCAGTTCGCTTTGGAAAGCGGCGACCGCGTTTATTGGATCGGGTGCGGCATGCGATCCGGCGCAAGCATTACAGCTACCGCACGGAGATGTCGTATTTGCATTGGATTCGACGCTTCATTTTGTTTCACGAACGGCGGCATCCGGAGGAAACGAGTAAGGCGCAGATGTAGGCCCGATTAAGCGCAGCGAATCGGGCAGCTCAGCGAAGGAACGCACATGAGCGATTACCGGCGGGTATTTGTTAAAGGCGGGTGTTATTTTTTTACAGCCGTCACGTATGAACGACGACGGTTACTGGTTCGTAATTCATACATCGATAGGCTGCGTCATGGTTTTAGGAATGTAATGACATCTCATCCATTTCGATTGGACGCTATTGTCGTGTTACCGGACCACATGCATTGTATCTGGACCTTGCCAGAAGGAGACGCGGACTTTTCGACACGCTGGCGATTATTGAAACGGCATTTCTCTGTCGCTTCTCTCCTACCCACACGGCATAACGGTGCCAAACCCGTGTGGCAGCCTCGATTTTGGGAACATCTGATTCGAAACGAAGACGATTTCCAGCGGCATTTGGATTACATCCATTACAACCCAGTCAGGCATGGGTATGTGAATTTACCGTCACAATGGGCTTTCAGTTCATTCCTACGATACGCACATCGCGGATGGTATGACGTTCATTGGGGTAACGAATCGCCGAGCAGTCTGCACGGAATGGAACGAGAATAGAGTACGTCGGATTGACTATTTTATCGCTTAATTTGGCTTACATTGCACGCGAGGCGACCAACGCTACGACCATGCCGGATTCGCGACTGCGTCGCTTAATCCGGCCTACATTTGATTCAGCCTACGTTTAAACATTGAACCAATTCACGCAAATCGATTCCTTGTGGTATGCCTCCCCTCCCCGCTTATGCCGAGCTGCATTGTCTGAGCAACTTCACGTTTCTGCGTGGCGCATCCCATGCCGAGGAGTTGGCCGAGCGAGCCGCGGCGCTCGGGTATACGGCGCTGGCAATCACCGATGAATGTTCTCTGTCCGGGATCGTACGCGCTCATGAGGCGGCGAAGGATGCAGGGCTCAAGCTCATCGTCGGCAGTGAGATGCAATTGGCCGATGGGCCGAAGTTGGTGTTGCTGGCTACAAACCGCGAAGGTTACGGCAATCTCTCCGAACTCATCACCCGCGGGCGGCGCAATGCCGAAAAGGGTTCCTATCGTCTAACCCGCAGCGATCTGGCGGACGGCGTTCCGGGGTGTCTGGTGTTGTGGGTTCCCGAGCGGATCGAGGATCGGAAGGACTCGGCGCGTGTAGCGCGCCCTATAGGCACCATTTCGGATGCGGATCGACGGCTGGAATCCGGGGATGGTGCGACGATTGCCGGATTCGCGCCTGCGGCGCTTAATCCGGCCTACAAGGATGACGGTTATGTCTCGGCGCGCGTAGCACGCCCTATAGACAACATTTCGGCTGCGGATCGACGGCCGGAATCCGAAGACGGTGAAACGGCCGCCGGATTCGCGCCTGCGGCGCTTAATCCGGCCTACGGGGATGACGGTTATGTTTCGGCGCGCGCAGCGCGCTCTATGGAAACATTGGCCGATGCGCGATGGTTGGCGGCAACCTTTCCGGAACGGGCCTGGATCGCGGTGGAGTTGCATCGCGGGGTGGACGATGCGCAGCACGTCGAACGATTGCAGGCGTTGAGCCAGGCATCCGACTTGCCCCTGGCGGCCGCCGGCGACGTGCACATGCATCTGCGCAGCCGGCGCGCGTTGCAGGATGTACTCACCGCCATCCGCCACGGCGTTACCGTCAAAGAGGCGGGCTTTGCGCTCTATGCCAATGGCGAGCGCTATTTGCGCAGCCGCGCGCGGCTTACCCATCTGTATGAACCGCAATGGCTCGCCGAGACCATCCGCATCGCCGAGCGCTGTACCTTCAGTCTCGATGAACTGCGCTACGAATATCCTGACGACATGGTGCCGGCCGGCGAGACGCCCAGCGTCTATCTGCGCCGGCTCACCGAGCAAGGCGCCGCGAAACGCTGGCCCGAAGGTATCCCGTCTCGCGTGCGCACGCAGATCGAACACGAGCTCGGCATCATCGCCGAACTGCGTTACGAGCCTTATTTCCTCACCGTCCACGATATCGTCGCCTTCGCCCGCAGCCGCGACATTCTCTGCCAGGGCCGCGGCTCGGCGGCCAACTCCGCGGTGTGTTATTGCCTCGGCATCACCGCCGTTGACCCGAGCCGCATGGAAATGCTGTTCGAGCGCTTCGTCTCAAAAGAGCGCAATGAACCGCCGGACATCGACGTGGATTTCGAGCACGAGCGGCGCGAGGAAGTCATCCAGTATGTCTACGCCCGCTACGGCCGCGAGCGCGCGGCGCTGGCCGCTACGGTCATCCGTTACCGGCGCAAGAGTGCGTTACGGGATGTCGGCAAAGCTCTGGGGCTGTCCCTGGATCAACTCGACCGGCTGGCCTCCACCGTCGCCTGGTGGGACAACGGCGTCGATGCAGGCCGCATTGCCGAAGCCGGGTTCGATCCGCGCAGCACGGTGATCCGCAAACTGCTTACCCTCGTGCAGGAGCTGCGCGGTTTTCCGCGGCATTTATCCCAACACGTGGGCGGCTTCGTCATCGCCAAGGGCCCGGTATCGCGGCTGGTGCCGATCGAAAACGCCGCCATGGTCGATCGCACCGTGATCCAGTGGGACAAGGACGATCTTGACGCCATGGGGCTACTGAAAGTGGATTGCTTGGCCCTGGGCATGCTCAGCGCCATTCATCGCGCCTTCGATCTGCTGGCATTGCATCGCGGCAAACGTTGGACACTCGCCGATGTGCCGGCGGAAGACCCGACGGTCTACGACATGATCAGCCATGCCGATACCGTGGGCGTATTCCAGATCGAATCCCGCGCCCAGATGAGCATGCTGCCGCGGCTGCGGCCACGCTGTTTCTACGACCTGGTGATCGAAGTGGCCATCGTCCGCCCCGGGCCGATTCAAGGGCAGATGGTGCATCCCTACCTCAAGCGCCGCCAAGGGTTGGAACCGGTGAGTTTTCCCAGCGAAACGGTGCGCGAGGTGCTGGAACGCACCATGGGTGTGCCGATTTTCCAGGAACAGGTGATCAAGCTGGCGATGGTGGCAGCGGGGTTCAGCGCCGGCGAGTCCGACCAGTTGCGCCGCGCCATCGGTTCCTGGCGACGCAAGGACAAACTGGAGCGGTTTCGGGTGATGCTGCTCGAAGGCATGTGCGCCCGCGGCTATGAGGAAAGTTTCGCCCAGCAGATCTTCCAGCAGATCGAAGGCTTCGGCGAATACGGCTTCCCGGAATCCCATGCCGCGAGCTTCGCCCTGCTGGTCTACGTCTCCGCCTGGCTCAAACGCCACGAGCCGGCGGCGTTCACCTGTGCATTGCTCAACAGCCAGCCCATGGGTTTTTATGCGCCCTCGCAGCTGGTGCAGGATGGCCGCCGCCATGGAGTGGAAGTGCTACCGGTGGATGTCACCGTCAGCGATTGGGATTGCACGTTGGAACCGGCCGACACCGAAGCGGCTGACAGGCCGGCGTTTTCATCCAAACACGCGCAGAATGCCGGCGTGTCGTCTACACACTGTGCCAACGGCGCGAATGCCATTCCAGAGATTTGCGCTAGTCCCGTAGGCCGGATTAAGGAGCAAAGCGATTTATGCCCTTCAGGGTACGAATCCGGCATTCGATCGGACCGGCACCTCCCCGTGCCCGATTCGCTGCGCTTAATCGGACCTACACGGTCTTCATCGCGACCCGAACCTCCCGCGCGATTGCATCGCCGGCACATCGCATGTGGAGCTGCATCCACGGCCCGCCAAACAGAAAAAATATCCGAATGCAACGACGCACAAGCACACAACTCCGTAGGCCGGGTTAAGCCGCAGGCGAATCCGGCGCAACCGTCATCACCGACTCCGGATACGGCAACCGCTACTGCGCCCTACGCACAGGGAATCCGCGTCAAAGAGAACCAACCGCCCTTGGCCTTGCGCCTCGGCCTGCGCATGATTCGCGGCCTGAATGCAGGCGCCAGCAAGCGTCTGGTAGCGACCCGCGGGCGCGGACCGTTCCGGTCCGTGGACGATCTGCAGCGCCGTGCCCGATTGTCGCGTAAGGATTTAGATCTGTTGGCATCGGCCGGCGCCCTCGCTGCCCTTGCCGGGCATCGTCATCTGGCGCGGTGGCAGACCTTGGGCGCGGACGGCACATTGCCACTGTTCGAGGAACTGCACATCGAGGAACCCGTACCCGCGCTGCCGGTGCCCAGCAAAGCCCAGGAACTGATCGCCGACTACGCCACGTTGGGCCTGAGTCTGGGACCTCATCCTATGAGTTTTCTGCGCCAGCGACTGCAAAACATGGGCTGCGTATCCGCCGCCGAATTCGCGACACGCACCAACGGCAGCAAGATCCGCTACACCGGCCTGGTCGTCACTCGCCAGCACCCGAGCAGCGCCGCCGGCGTGGTGTTTCTCACCCTCGAAGACGAGACCGGCAGCGTCAACATCATCGTCTGGCAACAGCTGGTGGAACGTTTCCGCAAGGAAGTGATCGGTTCGCGCTTATTGGAAGTAAATGGAATCCTGCAGCGCGAAGGCGAAGTGATTCACCTGGTGGCACGACATCTGCGGGATCAATCGCCGCTGCTCGGTGAAGTCGATACCCGGTCTCGGGATTTTTGTTGAATCCCGGACTCGCCGCGGCGCGCACAGCGCGCCCGATGAACCACGTAGGTCGGGTCAAGGGCCGGAGGCCCGGACCCGACATGCATCCCACGCACACCACCTCAACCATAATGACCGTCACCCCACAAAACCGGGATCACGGAATTGACGTGCACACCGGTAAATCAAACCCCGTAGGTCGGGTCAAGGGCCGACGGCCCGGACCCGACGCCAAAATGGCGATCGGCGGACAGCATCGAGGGGAAACGCAACTCGCGTTACACCTCACGCCGGTCGTTCAAGTGCCATCATCCGCATGCGGCAACTGCAATACCGTACCGGCGACCAATTCGATGCCCGGCAGATGATTGACGCGGCGCACCGTGTCGGGGTCCCAATGCAGACGTTGCGACAAGCCGATGAGATCGGTACGCGCGCCGACGATGTGGACGCGGCGGTCCGTCAGACTGGGGCCGTGGCCGAAGTATGCAGCGTACTCGCTGATGGCGCGGAACAATGCCTCGGCAATTGCTTGTTGATGTTTGGGATCAGCCAATTCCAATTCTTCCCGGTGATGACTGATATACCCCGTCTCCACCAGAATCGACGGCACGTCAGAGGACAACACCACGAAACGGCCCGGCAACACCGAATGCCGAACCATGGACGTCACCGCCGCCAGTTCGCGAAACATCAACCGGCCCGCGGCGTAGCTTTCCAGCGCGTGCGCCGTTTCTTGGCGCTTACCCAGATGCAAGGCCACGTTCTGCACCGCACCCAAGACGTTGGAACGGTTGTGTCCGCTGCGCGACGCCA
Organism: uncultured Gammaproteobacteria bacterium; assembly: GCA_963849825.1. GTDB lineage: Bacteria > Pseudomonadota > Gammaproteobacteria > JASBUN01 > JASBUN01 > CAVXJN01. The sequence goes on from CAWKIK010000004.1 coordinate 218,543, forward strand.
GCAGCGCACGTCCCCTGCGGCGCGCGCTGGGGTGTACGTATACCGACGCCCCGTGTATGTCCGTCCCCGGCAGGGAATCGGCGTGGATCGATACCAGCAGATCGGCATGACACCTTTCCGCGATTTGATAACGTTCCTGCAGACTGATGAATTCATCGCGCTCACGGGTCAACACGCCATCCATGTACGGCGCGCTTTGGATCAGCCGTTCCAGACGCTGGGTGATGGCCAACGCAATATCCTTTTCCTGCCAACCGCGTGGGCCAACCGCCCCTTGGTCATGGCCGCCGTGGCCGGCATCGAGCACTACAACGAAATCTCCGCCGCTGTTCGAACCCTGACAATGACTGCTCCGACGCGCGATTGCAGGCTGCGGTTGCGGACCGAAATCCACCACAATACGGACACCACCGTCGGAATCCGATTCCGTGTTGACATTGGCGATGAGCCGGCGGCGCAGATCGAACACGATGCGCTGATCGTGCTCGTTGCGCGCGGCACTGCGCACGCGCAACACCGGTCCCACCTCGGCGCGGGCTTGAACCAGTTCGTCCTCCATGCGCGCACCTTCCACGTCCACGACTATGCGCGGCGGATCGTTCATGGCGAAACTATTGAACCGCACCGGTCCGTCGATGTGGATGACGGCTTGCTCGGGTTGGATGTCGATCCCCAGCACCCGTTGTTCCGCCCGAACCTGGGCGCAGCAAAGCAGCATCAGCAGTATCGCTACAAGGCGCGGAACGGGGAAATAGTCGGTAAATCGCATGGTTTAGGCTGTCGGGTTCTTGTCGTGTCTCCGGGTTGAATGCCCGGGAGCAAGAACCGCGCCATTCATGCAAGCGGTTGATGTTACAGGCGATCAGCAAAGCCGCTGACAGATTAACGTCACCGGCGAAAATACTGACACGCACGCGAACGGTGAAGGGACCGGGGGTGGCCGGTCCCCCGCAGGGCGTCCGCCCTCGCAGAACCGATGCGACACACGTTGCGCGCACTAACCGCGCCAGGCGCGCAGCAGGCATCGCACATCCGCCTGGGTGGCGTGGTCATCGGCATCGAAAATCAGCGCCATACCATGCGCATTCGTGCGTACGATCATGGCGGGCAGGCGTATAAACTGCCCCGGGCCAGGCCGGCCGAGACTGAATCCCACCTCGACCACGGTGTGTTTCGTCAGCGCCGGCCGATCGGTCGACATATACATGCCCAACAAACCGAGTTCCTGGACACGTCCGACCAATACCGCCAAGCTGCGCCGAAACACCAACGCCTTCAGTTCCCGCTCTACGCCACCGGTGCGCGTCGGCTGCGGGACCTCAACGGCGTGCTGTAACTGGAACGGGTCCATGGTGGATGTGAACGATACCCGGCTTGCGTTACAGGAGCGTGACCGCGGCCATGACAATCCGCACGAGCGCGCTTCATAGCGAGCGCTCGCGTAAGGCGGCGAGTGCCTTTTGCGCAACCTCCGCGCTGCGACCGTGGCGTTCGAGTTGCAACCAGGGATCCTCTTTTTGCGCCAACCGGCGCCGGATGTTGGCGAGCGTGTAGGATTGCGAATGCAAACCCTTGCGACCGAGTTCGCTCCAATCGAGCGGGGTCGCCACCGGCGCGCCAGGCTTCGCCCGTACGGAGTACGGCAACACCGCCGTCTGCCCTTGAGCATTACGCATCACGTCGAGGTACAGGCGTGCACCTCGCTTATCCTTACGTTGGGCGGTGGTCAATGTGTCGGGATGCTGCCACGCCAGGTAGTCGGCAAGATCACGCGCAAAGGCGCGCACGATATCGAAATCCTGTTTACCGTCCAACGGTGCGGTAACGTGCAGGCCTTTGGAGCCCGTAGTCATGACGAACGGTTTCAGTTCCAAGGCTTCCATGGCGTCGCGCACCAGGCGGGCGGCACGCACGACTTCAGTGAAATCGCCGCCGGTGGGATCGAGATCGAAAATCAAGCGATCCGGGCACGACAATCGCGGCGTTTTGCTCAACCAGCCGTGCAGGGTAATGACCGCCTGGTTGGCGAGGTACACCAAGGTTGCCTGGTTGTTGCACAGCACATGGTCGACTTTGCCCGAGCTCTTTCCACTGCGCGCGACTTTGACGCTCTCGATCCAGTCGGGAAAATAATCGGAACGATCCTGCTGAAAGAATCCCTGCTTGTCGATACCGTCGGGAAAGCGTTGCAGGGTCAGCGGACGCCCGGCTCCGTGGCGCACCACAGCTTCGGCGCAATCGCGGTAATACGCTATCAAATCACCTTTCGTGATCCCCGAGCCCGGGAACAACACCTTGTCTTCGTTGCTGAGCTCGAACGAGTAGGAACCGAACTGGACCATTCCACTCGAACCTATTCGGCCACTTCTTTGACGACTTTGCGCGCGGGTTTATCGTCGCGCAGACCAAGAAACCGCGGGTGGCGCAGGCGGTCGTCATTGGTCCATTCCGTGAATCCGATTTCCGCCACCAGCGTCGGATTGGTCCAGTGTACGTGGCCGCCTTTTGCTTGATCTCGTTCCGCGAAAGGACATTGCTTTTGCTCCCGTGATTTCAACTTTTTCGCAAGGTGTTGCAGCGTTTCTTCATCGAAACCGGTCCCGACCTTGCCGGCGTAATGCAGCGTGTCATCCTTGTAGAATCCCAGCAGCAAGGCGCCGAAACCCTTGCGACTGCCGGCCGGCTCGGTGTATCCGCCGATTACAAGCTCCTGTTGATGCACGCACTTGAACTTCAACCAATCCTTGGATCGACTGTGGCTGTAACGGCTCAAAGCACGTTTGGCGATGACCCCTTCCCAGCCTTTTCGGCACGCTTCGCGGTAATACAATTCACCGTCTGCGTTGCGATGCGGCGTAAATCTCAACGGCCCCGAAAATTGCATCGCTTTTCGTAACAGGCGCTTACGAGACCGCAACGGCAGCCCAATCAGTTCGTAGCCGTCCAAATAAAGTAAATCGAACAAGTATAAATACACTTTTACGCGGCTCGCGCGCGCGTCCTCCGTATTGCTCAGTCGCATGCGCTGCTGGAGTCGAGAAAAGCTGGTGACATTGCCGTCGAACGCAACTATTTCGCCATCGGCGACATAACGACACGATGCGCTTTCGCTAAGCGCATCGACCAGATCGGGATAAGTATCGTTCAGTTTATGGCGGTTGCGCGAAAGCAGACGGACACCGCGCCCGTCACGAAATACCACGCAGCGTTCTCCATCGAGCTTACGTTCGTACAACCATTCGTCAGAGGAGAACCGCTCGTCTGTCACCGTAGCTTTCATGGGCGCAGTCCACGCCGGCATCGTACTCGCGTTGATCTTTTCGCGGTCTTCGGCGCTAAGAGATTGCAACAGTTTATTCATCACTACCTTCTTGTTGGGCTATTTCATCCATGCTGCGCCCGCTCAATGCGGACGCGGTTTCTGTGTTGGTCGGTACACGCCGCGCGTCGGCTTCGTCATCGCGCTTTTTAATCAACAACCACTGCGCTTTGCCGTCGTTTGCGGAAGTGCGACGCAACGCGTACCCTCCCTGGAGCTTTTCGCCCTCGAGCCACACTTCCACCAGACCTTGCGCAAGTGAGTCTTCCATGCTGGCGGAGTTCTTGCCTTTGTTTGCGCGCAGATTACGGTAGGTGCCGTAATCCCACACCATCACTGTGCCGCCACCGTATTCGCCTTTCGGGATGACACCTTCGAAATCCGCGTAATCCAACGGATGGTCCTCAGTCTGGACGGCCAGGCGTTTGTCACTCGGATCCATCGACGGTCCCTTCGGCACCGCCCACGAAACCAAGACACCGTCGATTTCCAGCCGAAAGTCGTAATGCAGGCGTCGGGCGTCGTGCTTTTGAATGACGAACCGTCGACCGCCCTGCTTGCGAGCGCCGCCCCGGGGCTCGGGTGTTTTGTCGAAGCGCCGCTTTTCGTCGTATTTACTGAGCTTGTGCCTGCTCGCCATTTCATGTCCTCGCAGCCGCGTGACATCGTGCTGACGCGCAACGATTAGGCTCACATCCGGTCCCACCCAGAGGGCGTTGCCGGGATCGGCGTTTTCTTCACATGCAAACATAGATCAGGCGCGAAGCGCTTCAATAGCCGCACTATCGCAACGGAAAACGCACTTCTGAAAACGCGCTGCGCCACCGATATAATGTGGTAATGACAGAACATGACAAGTGCGCGATGCGCAGAGAGGCGCTGTTCAACCGCGATGGATTTTATTCCTTCGTGGTGCAAAGTAACGCCTTGCTACACGGCGAGGCGGTCAAAACCGGTATCGAAGCGGTGCGTGCGGCTTTTTGCAGCGAACAATTGAGACCTGGAATTTCAGTATTGGATTTGGCGTGCGGTGGCGAGCCGCTGGCGATTGCGGACATTTTGGCTGCATTTCCCCAATGCCGCTTCGACTATCACGGCGTGGACATCAATCCCGATCAGGTCCACGCTGCGCGCGAATTCGCGTTCCCAGCCAACGTGGTCAACGTACGCATCGACGAAGGCAGCGCCTGGGATCTTCAAGATTTACCGCTGCGGCGATCGTACGATCTGGTCTTCATGGGCATGAACCTGCACCACGGTACGCCGGAAGAGATTTTGTTTCTCGCCCGCCAATTGCGAGGCGTGATGTCATCGCGGGCCTTGTTCCTGAACCACGACTGGTTCCGCCCGGACGACGAACCCTATTACCGTCGCCCCGATCACGATCCGGCGGAGCCCGCCGAATCCTACCGGCTCGTCGCCCCTGCGCGACTGGCCATGTGTCCCGCGCCAAATCTGGACCGCACCAACGAATACCGGGGCATGGACGAACCAGATTGGCGGATCGAATACCGTGAATTGTTAAGGCAACGGCTGGCGGATCGTGGCGCCGCGCCCGACGGCATCCAGACCACAGTGGATCATGTCGCGAGTCGCGATTACCCGATTTCGTTGTCGGAGTTCGAGCAACTGTTCCGGCAGGAGAATTTCCGGGTGCGAATCCTCCATTATGCCGGCGACGACCCGTTGAAGCGTTTCATCGCCATGCCTGCGGCTTCGCCCGACGCTGCAGTGGTACGGCGATTATAATCATGGTGCTTTTTGCGCGGTGGCGTCACCGCGGGTGATGCGCCGCATTCAAGATTCCGCCCTCTCCGCCGAAATCCTCTAGCAACTTAGCCGCCGCAGTTGCCGGCGCCACCGATGCCTTTTCAGTGACGGCGCGGTTACGTCGCAGGACTATTGGATGCCCCTAGCCGGAAATTTGTTCGACGCGCTGTGGCGTTTTGCAGGCCTCGGCGCGCGCCCGGGAGACGGCCCCGAGGAACGTGTGCGGAAAGCGGTCATGTTTATGACCGCGATCATTATCGGGTTACTCGCCCTATTCTGGGGCCTGACTTATGTGCTGCTCGGCTATCCCTTCGCCGGCGCAATTCCGCTCAGTTATTCCGCAATCACAGCTTTCAGCATCGGCCTCTATTTTCGCTTCAAACGCTTTGAACTGTTCCGCTTCAGCCAACTGCTGCTGATCCTCCTGTTGCCCTTCTTGTTGCAATGGAGCCTTGGTGGTTTCAGCAACGGCAGTATCGTCATGATCTGGGCATTTTTCACCCCTGTCGCTGTACTACTCGCCGATGGACCGCGCAGTGGAATGCGTTGGCTGTACGGGTTTCTGGCTTTGGCACTCGTCTCCGGAGTGCTTGATCCCTATCTCGCCGCCCACGTGGCGCCAACGCCGGAGACTGCGCGGATCGTATTCTTTGTGCTCAACATGGCCGGCGGTCTGCTTAGCATCTATGCGGTCCTGAATTATTTCGTCAAGGAAAGCCGGCGTTATGCGCGACAACTGCTTTCAAATGAAGCCCATATTACCGAACTGATGATGACCGACCCCCTCACGGGCGCGGCCAACCGGCGTCGACTGCACCAGTGGCTGGAGGCGCAAAATCGCTTGCAGCAATGGCCTTTGTCCATGGTTGCGATGGACCTGGACTGGTTCAAATCCATCAACGACACCTACGGCCATCAGGTCGGCGATCGGGTCCTGCAGCAATTCACAGATGTCACCCGCCAATGCGTTCGCAGCCAGGATATGCTGGCGCGTATCGGTGGAGAGGAATTCGTGGTGGGGTTGCCCCAGACGCCAACCGACGAGGCTCACTCCATCGCCGAGCGCATTCGCATGCAGATCGAACAAACGCACTTCGATGGCGTGGAGCATCCGGTGACCGCCAGCTTTGGCGTGTGCACTACCACCAGCGGCGATCTTTCCGATTTGCTGGCCCGTGCCGACCGCGAGTTGTATCGAGCCAAGGCCGGCGGCCGAAACCGCGTTAGTACGGCACCCACGGAAGGCGCGCGTCCGACGCAAGTCTGCGACTCGAATACTGGTTGACGAATCCCGCAACAGCGGGCATCAATTGACGCGCTCATCTGCCATCTGTTGATCGAGTCGTTTGCGCACATCGCCCGGCGAGCCCGTACGACGCGCAAGTAAGTCGTAGGCCACCGGAACCACGAACAGCGTAAAAAATGTCGCCGTCAGTACGCCGGCGAAAATCACCGTACCGATCACCACCCGGGTTTCGGTACCCGCGCCTGTAGACAGCAACAGCGGAATCGATCCCGCCACGGTGGTGATGCCGGTCATGACGATGGGTCGCAGTCGGATGGACGAAGCTTCCACCAACGCTTCCCGGAACGGGTGTCCGGCATCGCGCAATTGATTGGAGAATTCCACGATCAGAATGCCGTTCTTCGCCGCCAAGCCCACCAGCATGATCAGGCCGATCTGACTGTACAGGTTCAACGTCTGTCCGCTCACGTAGAGACCGAGCAGCGCCCCGGCGATGGCCAGGGGAACGGTGAGCATGATCACGAGCGGGTGGATCCAACTTTCGAACTGCGCCGCCAGCACCAGAAACACCACCACTACACCGAGGCCGAACACGAACAACAACGCCGCGCCGGCCGATTTGTAATCCTGGGATTGACCTTTGTAATCGACGATTACTTGACTTGGTAAGTTGGTTTTCACCAGATTCTCGAGATAGGAAAGCGCGCTACCCAGCGACAAGCCGTCCGCGAGATTCGCTTCGAGGGTGATCGCGCGGACGCGGTTATAGCGGTTGAGTTTCAGGGAATCGGCAAATTCCTCCAGGTGCACCAGGTTCGATAATGGCACCAGTTGCCCGGACCGTTGCGAACGCACATAAATATTCTCCAGACTCGAGGGCGTAGTCTGGCCGCTGCGCTCCCCTTCCAGGATGACATCGTATTCCTGTCCGCTATCCACATAGGTCGTGACACGGCGCGAGCCCAGCATCGTCTCCAGGGTACGGCCGATTTCGCTGACCGTGACACCAAGATCGGCGGCCCGGTCGTAATCGATGACGACTTTGATTTGAGGCTTGGTTTCTTTGTAATCCCAGTCCAGTCCATCGAGTCCTGGATTGGACTCGTTGATTTTCTCGAGCAGGGTATCGCGCCATTGCGCGAGTTGCGCGTACGTACCGCCGCCAATGGTGAACTGGACCGGTTTTTGAATGCGCGCACCGAACCCCTGGCGCATCACCGGAAACGCTCGCACCCCCGGCAGATCCTTCAGGCGCTTCTTGATGTCGTCCATGATGTCCCACGCCGAGCGGCGCCGGCTCCAATCGTTGAGCACCAGCACGGCGATACCGTTGTTGAAAATTTCGAAATTGCCGAACGCCCGCGGCGCGCGCACCAGCAATCTCGTCACTTCGCCTTTGGTGACCAGGGGCATGAGACGCCGCTCGATTTCCGTCATGTAATCGGCCATGTAACGGTAGGACGCGCCTTCGGGACCATTCACCAACACGAAAAACGCACCGCGATCTTCCTTCGGTGCGTATTCATCGGGAATCTGCCTGTATAGCCATACCGAGCTTGCCACCACCGCGGCGAAGATGAGCCAGACGAGCCACGCATGCCGGAGCGCGCCCTGCAATGCGCCATGGTAACCGCGCCGGAACCAATGAAACGCCCTGTCCACTCCGCGCGCGGCGAGTCCTCTTTTGGCAGGCGGCGGCAAAATTTTGGATGCCAGCATGGGCGACAAGGACAAGGCGACAAAACTGGAAAACGATACGGCCGCTGCCATGGTCAGCGCGAACTCGGAAAAAAGCCGGCCGACGTTGCCTTGCAGGAAGGCGATGGGCACGAACACCGCCACGAGCACCACAGTGGTGGCAATGACCGCAAAGCCCACTTGCCGCGTGCCGCGAAACGCCGCGACCAGGCGCGTTTCACCGTATTCTTCCATGCGCCGGTGGATGTTCTCCAAAACCACGATGGCATCGTCCACCACCAGGCCGATTGCCAGTACCAGCGCCAGCAGCGTCAGAATATTGATTGAAAAACCGAGCACCACCAGCACCAAAGCAGTCGCAATCAACGACACCGGCACGGTCACTGCCGGTACCAGCGTTGCACGGGCGCTGCCGAGGAATAGATATATGACGCCGATGACCAAGACGATGGCGATACCGAGCGTCTTGTACACTTCGTGGATCGCGCCTTCGACGAATACCGAACTGTCGTAACTCTGCTCGACGGACATGCCCTTGGGCAGAGTGGGATTCAGGCGTTTGACTTCGGCCTTGGCGGCACGGGCTACTTCCAAGGTGTTGGCGGTCGATTGCTTGATGATGCCGATGCCCACCATCGGGATACCGTTGCCGCGGAAAAACAAACGGTCCTCGGCGGCACCGCGTTCGACCCGCGCCACTTCGCCGAGCCGCACCAGATAGCCATCGCCACCCCGGGAAACGACCAGACGGGCAAAATCTCCGGCGTCGCGAAACGTGCGCTGCACACGCACCGTGAACTGCCGATCCGTTGAATCGATGCTGCCGGCGGGCAATTCCACGTTCTCGGCCTGCAACGTGCGTTCGATATCACTGACCGTGAGGTTGCGCGCCGCAAGCGCCTTGCGGTCGATCCAGATCCGCATGGCGTAGGTCTGCGCCCCACCGACCCGTACCCGCGCAACCCCGTCCAATACCGAAAACCGGTCTACCAGATAACGTTCGGCATAATCGGTCAACTCCGGTACCGTCATTCGATCGCTGGCCAGATTCAGCCACATGATCACGTCTTCGTTGCTGTTGACCTTTTGTATTTCAGGCGGGTCCGCCTCCTCCGGAAGATCGGCGAGCACCGCCGACACCCGGTCGCGAATATCGTTGGCCGCCGCATCCACGTCCCGACCCACATTGAATTCCACGGAAATGGTGGAACGGCCGTCTTCGCTGGACGACTCGATGAAGCGGATGCCCTCGACTCCGGATACGCGGTCTTCCAATATTTCGGTGATGCGGTTCTCCACCACGTTGGCCGCTGCGCCGGGATAAATGGTCTCGATGGATACCACTGGCGGATCGATGTCGGGATATTCGCGCAGCGGCAAGCGCTCGAAAGCCACCAGACCGAATGCGATCAACAGCAACGACAACACCGCGGCCAGGACCGGCCGAGTGACCGAAATGTCCGACAGCATCATGGTTTGGCGGAACCGGTCTTGAGCAGTTCACTGCGTGGCCGGCTGCCGTCGTCAATGGCGATGATCTTGACGCTTTGACCGGACCGCAATTTGATTGCACCTTCCGTGATGACGCGGTCACCGGCCCGCAGGCCGTCGAGAATTTCCACCACACCGGGCTTTCGGGCGCCGATGTGGACTGCGCGCTTTTGTGCGTGATTGCCGTCCTGGCTTTCGACCGCGAGCACGAAGTGCTTCTCGCCCTCGGCCAACAGTGCCTGCTCGGGGATGGCGAGGGATTGTCGTGGATTGCGCAACAATGCGGCGCTCATGAGCATGCCCGGTTTCAGCAGCCGATCCGGGTTGGGTAACACGGCGCGTACCGTCACCGACCGGGTGACCGGGTCGACACGGCTACCGACACTGCGCACTTCGCCGCGGAACATCCGCTCGCCATAGGCGCGCGTAGTCGCTTCAATGGCCAGACCGGGTCTGAGCACATGCAGGTAAGTCTCCGGTACCGGCATGTCCAGTTTCATCCGGGAGTCGTCATCCAGGGTGGTGATGACATCACCCGGTTCCACCAGCGCCCCGACACTGATATTGCGCAAACCGACTACGCCGGAAAACGGCGCCCGCACCACCCGGTCCGCGAGCCGGGACTCGATGGCCGCGACCCGCGCGCGCCCCGCCTCCCACTCGCGCAGGCGTTCATCCAACTGCGACTTCGCGGCCGTACCGCTGGATTCCAAGGATTTGACGCGCTCGTACTGGCGCCGCGCCTCCGCGGCCGTGACCCGCGCCTCTTCCAGCAGCGCTTGTTCCTCGGCGCTGCTCATCTGCACCAGAATCTTGTTCGCCGCGACCCGGTCGCCGTCATCGAAATGGATTTCAGAGATGGTTTCCGTCACCGTTGCGGTCAAGGCGACGGATTCGTTGGCGCGCAGCGTGCCCAGCGCCTCGATGCGGTCGACGAACTGCTGGGGTGCGACCAAAGCCACGAACACTTCTACCGGGGGCGGCGCGGGCGCAGCGAAGCCCTGGCCGAGCCAGGAAACGGCGAGGACAAACCAGAAACGCGCGTGCGGGGCCATAGGATTCACCAACCTGAGGACAGGCGTGGCAATAGCATGCACGCAACCGAACCTGCCGTCACTGTTCAATTACACAGCACATTGATCGGCACTAGCGAACAGAAAACGCATTGCCGTGGTGCCTGCGCCGTTAGTGGACTTCCAGTTCAGCAAAATGCTCCACGCGATCGTCGGTCAACGGAATCGTCCCCTGCGGATGCACCGTGACGTCCACAGGGACGCCGTCGAGCAGTATTGGGCGAACTTGATCCGAGCCGGCGGCTGCCCGTTTGATGTCGATGTGATATACCGTATTTCGGAAACGATAATGGACTTTGTATGAATCCCAGTGCGCCGGCATATGAGGCGCGATGCGCAGATGATCCACTTCCAGATCGACGCCGAGCAGGGTCTCGACGGTCAAGCGATACATCCATCCCGCGGCGCCCGTGTACCACGTCCAACCGCCCCGTCCGGTATGCGGCGTCGCTGCATAGATATCCGCGCACATCACGTATGGCTCGACTTTGTAGCGTTCGGAATCCTCGGCGCTCGCGCCGTGGTTGACAGGATTGAGCATTGCGAACAACTCCCACGCGCGTTCCCGGTCGCCCATCATCGCGAACGCCATCACCGTCCAGATCGCGGCGTGGGTATATTGGCCGCCATTCTCCCGCACGCCGGGCACGTAGCCCTTGATATACCCCGGATCGAGATCCGATTTATCGAACGGTGGCGAAAGCAATTGGATCAATTTCGCATCACGGCGCACCAGGCGTTCATTCACCGCGGCCATTGCCTGGCGGGCCCGTTCGGGATCGCCGGCGCCGGAAATAATCGCCCAGCTTTGGCTGATGGAATCGATCTGACATTCTTCGTTGGCAGCGGAGCCCAACGGCGTGCCATCGTCGAAATAGGCCCGCCGGTACCAGTTTCCGTCCCAGGCATGGGATTCGATGTTGGCACGCAAGGCCTCGGCCTGGTCCCGACACTTGATGGAGAACGCCTCATCGGCGCGGCCACGGGAAAGTTCGGCGAATGAAGTCAGCACGTCGTACAAGAACCACGCGAGCCAGACACTTTCACCCTTGCCCTCCCGGCCGATGCGATTCATACCGTCGTTCCAATCGCCGCAGCCGATCAGCGGCAGCTGGTGGCTGCCGAAGCGCAGACCGTGCTCCACGGCCCGTACGCAATGGTCGTACAAAGTCGCGGTCTCGGTGGATCGTTGCGGTTGGTCGTAATAGGCCTCTTCCTCCGCACTGAGTTCGCGTCCAACCAAAAAATGCACCGGCTCATCGAGCACGCCCGTGTCGCCGGTCGCCAGCACGTAGCGGCAGGCTGCATAGGGAAGCCACAGGTAATCGTCGGAGAAATGTGTGCGTACACCCTGGCCACTAGGAGGATGCCACCAATGCTGCACGTCGCCTTGCGGAAATTGGCGCCCGCCACAGCGAAGCAACTGCTCGCGCGCCAATTCGGGAGCGGTATGGATCAACGCCATCGTATCCTGGAGTTGGTCCCGATAACCGTATGCGCCTCCGGACTGATAATATCCGCTGCGGCCCCAGACCCGGCACGCCAACGTCTGATAGACCAGCCAACCGTTGGCCATCACATCCAAAGCACGGTCCGGAGTCTGGACTTGGACCGCACCCAAGGTCCGATTCCAATATTCCCAGACGGCTTCCAGTGCGTGCCGGGCACGGGCCGGGCCGCTGAACCGCTGCACCAGCTCTTGCGCTTCATCGGAGTTGTGCGCAGCCCCGAACACGAACACAATTTCACGCTCTTCGCCTTCGGCCAAGTCAAACGCGGTCTGGATTGCAGCACAAGGATCGCGCGCCGCTCCGGTGCGACCGGATAAACGGGCGCGGCCCATGGCAGCGGGGTTGGCGAGCGAGCCGTTACGACCGATGAACTCTGTGCGGTTTCCGGTGATCGACATTTCCGGTTCGCTGACCTGTGCGAACGCGACTCTTCCCGCGTATTCGCGGCCGTACGCATTGCGCGCAAACAACGCCCTGGTTTGCGGGTCCGCTTCCGTGACGATGTGCATCAGGTTGACATGACGCCATTCACCCATCACCAGTTCCCAAAAACCCGTCAGGGACAATCGCCTGGGTCGACCCGACTGGTTGCGCAGCTTGATCACGGCAAACTTGACAGGCGCATCGATCGCAACATAGATCGACAACGTCGAATTGATTCCGGACTCCGAATGCTCGAACACGCTGTACCCGAACCCGTGGCGACAAACGTAGCCGGATCGACCGCGCGCCGGCAGTGGTGTCGGCGACCAGAAGACGCCTGTTTCCTCGTCGCGGATATAGAACGCCTCGCCGGAGCTGTCGCTCAACGGATCGTTGTGCCAAGTCGTTAAACGAAACTCGTGGGCATTCTCGATCCAGGTGTAGGCCCCGCCGCTCTCGCTCACCACCGTGCCAATCGACGGACTGGCTATAACATTGGCCCACGGTGCCGGTGTTGTTTCTCCCGGCTCCAACGTTACAACGTACTCGCGCCCATCCGGCGTAAATCCGCCCAAACCGTTGCAGAGAATCCGTTCCCTGTGCGCCAGCGGCTGCACCGGCGCCGCGGCCGGTTTCGAGGACAGCTCCAATCGATCCGAAGCACGCTCGGGGGATACTCGGCGCTCGACCTGCTCAACCAACGTCTGCGCGGTATCGTTGAAAACGATTCTTGCCACGGTTTGCAGCAGTACGCGTTCATCCTCCGAGAGCTCTTCGGCGCGCCGCACGAAAATGCCTCCCGGTTCATCCAGCATGTGCGCTTGCTGTCCGCCGTTCACCAGCCCCAGGATCTGATCTTGCATCACCGCCCGATAGCCTGAAAAATCTTCGTTCACGATCACCAAGTCAGCCTTCAAGCCTTTCATGCGCCAATAAAAATGTGCCTGCAATGCCGTTTTCACCAAATCCATTCGCGCCAAGTTACCGATCCGCACCAGCACGATTGGGAGATCGCCGGATATCCCGAATCGCCACAGCCCCGCTTGACCCAGTTGGTTGCGCGCGATCACGCTCGGCGCGGCACGGCGCAAAACATTTGCGTAAATCACCGAAGTCGCCAGGCGCCCGAAAATCTGCGCATCCGCCTCGGCCGCGTTGATTTGGCGCAGAACCTCGTGGCTTTGAAACCACGCCATTTCGAACGCGCGTTCGACGAAATGGCGGTCGCGATATTTTTCGAGCACTTCCAATGCCGCCTCACGTGTGGCCGCGACGCCGGAAATAATCGAAACCGTTGCGGACTCATCAGGTGCCAACGCAATGTTACGGCGTATGGCAACGATCGGGTCGAGCACTGCGCCGTCTGAATTGGAAAGGTTGAACGAGGCATGCGGTTTTCCCCGGCTCGATTCGAGCGCCAGCGGATTTTCGGCGGTTCGCCCTCGGCCGATGAATTTGGCGCGGTCGGTTTCGAACGACGGCTCCTCCGCGGAGACGCCAGGCGCCGCCACCAGGTGGAACAGCCATGGACCCGAGTCGTCCGCGGTGCGGGCGCGGCGTGTGCAAAGAATTGCGTGTTGGTCCTGGAGAATTTCGCTCTGCACGAACAAATTGCTGAACGCGCGGTGGGCCATATCCGCGTTGAGCGGCGCCAATACCACTTCGGCATAACTCGTCAGTTCGATATGGCGCAGACGCGCCGAGAGATTGGTGAGCGTAACCCGTCGGATCTCGACATCGTCCTCTGGAGAAACGCTGACTTCGGTGTGGGTCTCGATTGCCCGGTCGCGGCGGCGGTATTCCGCGCGTGCCTGGACAAAAATGGCCTCGTAGTGATCGGCCTTGCGCAGCGTCGGCTGGTGCGCCGCGGACCAGAAACGTCCCGTTTCCCGCTCGCGCAGGTATATAAACGTGCCCCAGCAGTCGCGCGTAGCGTCTTCGCGCCAGCGCGTGACCGCCAGATCCTGCCACCGGCTGTAACCGCCTCCGGCGTGGGTGGCCATGACATGGTACTTGCCGTTTGAAAGGAGATGAACTTCTGGAATGGGCGTGTTCGGATCGGTGAACACGCGCATGATCTGACCGGCGTCTACGCCCGGTGGGCGTGCCGCAGCGTTCACTTCGGCCGCGTGAGGTTGCAGGGTGGCGCCTCGCCTGGGCACTCGTTCCTGCAACAACAACTGGGTCGCGCGAACCACTGGATCGGACATGAACCTACGCTGCATGGGCCGGCCCAGCAACACGTCTCCGAACGCCAATAGACTCATGCCCTGATGGTGGGCCATGAAGGTGCGCACGACAACATGATCCGAGCCGCGCGGAATTCGCGAAGGGGTGTAATCAATGGCCTCGTAGAAGCCGTAGTCGCCGATGAAACCGTTAGCAGCCAGGGTCTGCAGGTTTTGGCAGGCCTGCCTCGGCGCTACCGTCAACGCCAACGCGGACGCATACGGCGCAATGACCAGATCGTCACCGAGGCCGCGTTTGAACCCCAATCCCGGCACACCGAATGCCCGGTATTGATACACTTGGTGGAGATCCGTGGCGTTGTAACAGGATTCCGATATGCCCCACGGAACTCCCCGTTGCCGTCCATATTCAATCTGGCGCGACACTGCGGCTTTGCAGGTGTGGTCCAACAACGTATTTTCGAACCGCGGCATGATGAGGCACGGCATCAGATATTCGAACATCGAGCCGCTCCAGGAAATCAAGCTGACCGCGCCGCCGTGACTGGTCAACAATCGACCTAAAGCGAACCAGTGCTTTTGCGGCAGTTGGCCTTGCGCAATCAGCAGAAAGCTCGCCAGTCGCGCCTCGGAAGCCAGCAAGTCGTAGCACGACGGGTCGCGGCGCCGTTCGCCGACATCATAGCCGATCGCCAGCAGGCCCCGGCCCGGGTCGTAAAGAAATTCGAAATCCATCGCCGTCAGCGCACGGCAACGTTCCACGAGCGCGTCGATGAGTTCATTTCGACCGACACCCGCGGGCGCGCTGCGGGGCCGGGTCACGACGCTGGTCTGCCCGGCCGCGCGCGCTTGGAGGTTCTCGCGGGCGACAATCTGCGCCGCGGCACCATCCAGGGCGAGCAAATCGTCGCTCAGCGCCCGCGCTTGCCGCCCGAACTGTTGAGCCCAGTACATCAGCTCGGGATCAATCTCGGCTTTCGTCGGCAACCAGGCCAACAGGTCCGCAGCGGCGCGCTGGATTTCATCTAGTGCAGCGTCGACCGCGGTCAGCGAATGCTCCGATTCGCTGCGTAGGTATCGAGCGAGTGTATTGCGAATGGTATCCAGATGCTGAACAAGCTCCGGCGCCGGAACAGGCGGCAAATGTTCTGCCAGCACGTCCAACGTATCCTGCAGCCCCTCGAACATCCTGCCAGTGCGCTGGGGTGCATCCTTCAGCTCCAGGAGCCCCGCTTGCAGGGTCAACAAACTGCCGACCAGGTTGCCGCTATCAACCGAGGAAATGTATTGGGGTCGGAGCGGCTGCAGGGAGCGCGTGTCGTACCAATTGTAGAAATGCCCCCGATAACGCTCGAGCTGCTCCATTGCTGACAGGATATGATCCGTCCGGTGTAACAAGTCACCCGCGCTGAGATAGCCAAAATCATACGCCGCGAGATTTGCCAAAAGGCCCATACCGATGTTGGTGGGAGACGTGCGTGAGGCGATTGCAGGATCGGGGTTCTCTTGAAAGTTGTCCGGGACCAGCCAGTTGTCCCGCGCTGCCTGAAATTCGTCAAAGTAGCGCCATGTGCGCCGCGCTGCCCCGCGCAAAAATTGCTGTTGTTTGACGCTCAGATCCGGACTGCGCGCGACGAGCGGCACGCTGATCCACCAACCGACGAGCGGCGCGCTCAACCACAGTATCAATATAGGAGCGCATAACCACCATTCGGCAGCGTCCATCTGCACCGGACCCCAGAGGAGATAGCCGCCAACTGCGGCCGCAATCGCCGGCGCAATCCACATTTCCTGAAAAAAATCCGCCAGAGTCCGCCGTGCATTGCGTTTTCGATATCCCGGTAGTTGCCAGAGCAGCAACCCGCGGCGGGTAAACAACATGCGCACACCGGAACGGAAGATTGCATCCAGACAAATCAAGGCATCGTAAGGCAATAACACCAATGCCAAACACGCCAACGCCAACGGCCGACCGGCCGAATTGATGGTGAGCGTGAAATGTACCGACCAGTCCCGCTCCGGTGGTTTGCGGATGAATTCAATCAGCAGCCCGGTGAATCCCGGCAATAGCACCACTGCAATCACAGCCAGAGTCCAGAACCAGGCCGGCGCCGGCCCGCCCGCCCAACCGCCGACCAGTAGCAAAAGGAGCGCCGGCGGCACCAGACTGCGCCGGAGATTGTCGAACAGCTTCCAAATCGACAGCACTGTGAGCGGGTTCGGCTGCCGCGTGGCGCGTGCGCCGCCTGCAATGCCCGGAGCGGGAACCCACGGCAACAACCACGCGGCCAATTGCCAATCGCCGCGTATCCATCGGTGGCGCCGACTCGCTTCGACCGAATAACTGGCCGGGTGATCTTCGATGAGATCGACATCGGTCACCAGCGCCGAACGCGCGTAGCCGCTTTCCAGCAAATCATGGCTGAGAATTCGATTTTCCGGAAAACGGCCATCCACCGCCTTGCGAAACGCATCGACGTCGTAGATTCCTTTGCCGATGAAGGATCCTTCTCCAAACATATCCTGGTAGACATCGGAAACCTGGCGGGTGTACGGATCGATACCCGCCTCGCCGACGAAGAGTTTCGTAAATCGCGACTGTCCGGCGCTGACGAGACTTATGGAAGCTCGCGGCTGCAAAATGGCGTAGCCGTCCACTATTCGTCCTTTGGCCGGGTCGAACACCGGGCGATTCAGTGGATGTGCCATATTCCCGATCAGGGATGCCGCCGCGTCGCGCGGTAACTGGGTATCGGCATCAAGCGTGATCACGTACCGGATCGAGCGTAAAATAGCTTTGTCGCCGATAACTTCCGCAAACGCCTCCTGCGCATCACCGCGCAGAAATGCGTTGAATTGCTCCAGCTTCCCGCGCTTGCGTTCGTAACCCATCCATACCTCTTCGTAGGGATTCCAGGTCCGCGCGCGGTGTACCAAATAGAAGATGCAGGGGCGATCTTCGCGGTACGTTGCGTTCAGCGCCGTGATGCCCTCACGCAAATGGGCCAGCAGCGGTTCGTCCCCAGGCAAAGTTTGTTCTGCTGCGTCCGGGAAATCGGTCAATAGCGCGAAAAACAAATTCGGATCCCGATTGCCGAGATAACGGATCTCCAGCGTCTCTATTAGATGGTCGATTTCCTCCGCGCTGCTCAGCAGCACCGGTACAGCCACCATGGTGCGATCGACGTCTGGAATACCTTGCGAGAAATCAAGTCGCGCCAGCGGGCGTGGCGGCAACGACAGCGTCACCAGCAGATTAACGAGCGCCACCGCCAATGCCGATGTGGATACGGCGCCGGTGACCAATGCCCACCCGAAACGCCAGGTCGCAACTTCGGACCCTGAAAATGGCAACAACACGAATTGTGTCGCCAGCACGGTCAATAGGACGATCGAACCTATATAAAGCGAAATTCGATTTGCACGGCTGGCGAGAAGCGCTCGAAACCGCAACCGCAAGCCGCAGCCCAGCGCGCGTTCCAAGTCCAATCGGCCGCGGCCGATGAGGTAGTACCCAACGTGCACGCGACGGTCGGTGCTTCCGGCCTGGCCCGCAGCCTGCGCAAGCAGGACCGCCTCACGCGCCACACCTTCTTCCGTTCGGGAACACGCTCTCGCCAAATCCTCTACGATATGGCGGTATCTGTCGCGGGTCGCAAAATCCTGTGCGGCATAAATCTCCGACGGGTCTTCGCGCAAACGCTGTTCAACAACGCTGAGACGCTCGACGAATAGCTTCCAATCCGTTGCACCGATAAAGCGCAAACTGCCAATACTGTTGGCAACTGAAAGTTGATTGGTCGCCGCGGCGCGGCCCGCCGCCTCCGACAGCTGTCCGGCGGTTACCCCTTGTTCTTGGAGTTTCTGTTCCACCCAGGTCTGGATGAACGCCATGGTCGGCGCCTGTACTTGCAATCGCGTGTAGAACTCCTCAACAAAAGGTGCGGTCAGCGGTACATCCGCGTCGGCAAAATCCGCCAGCACCTGAATCAGCTGCTTCGGCTTCTTCTCAGCGGTAACGAGTAATCGGTCTGCCCACACAATGGCCGCGTCGCGCTCCTGCCGACGGCGGGCGATGCGTACTCCGACGCGTCGCAGATTCTCGAGCAGCGCCAGCTGCAACATGATGGGGTATGCCCACAGTTCCCCCAACAACAAAGGCTGAACCGTTTGATAGGCCGAAATGAACTGCACGACATTGTCTTCGTCGACCCGTCCGTCCATATGGGATATCAATTGAAGCGCCAGATCGTAGATGCGCGGAAAACCTAGCGATGGACCACCCGCAAGGCGAGGCAACTGCTTACTGTAGCCGCGCGGCAAATGCCGATGCGCCAGGTCGATCTGTTGCTCGATGAGATAGAAATTGTCGAGCATCCATGCTTCGGCGGGCGCGATCTGCTGACCCGCAGCCGCGGCGGACGTTACTACGTCATAGGCTGCCTGCAATACACGCGCGTTGTCGGCGAGCCTGGGCAACAATTTGTCCGGCCCGCGTCTCGTGTCAACGATTTGCTGCTGTGCAAGTAAGATCGCATGACGCTTGAGCTGATCGATGCCAAATAGCTCCGAACGCAACAATTCAGTGTCACGGTCGCTTCGCAGCGCGTTGCGCGCACGGACGGATCTCAAGTCGATAATAGCGATGACCGTCTCCTCGCAAGAACGGGCCCGTCCGGGGCCCCGCGCATGCCATCTACGGGCAGCCAGACCATGCTAGCGGCGGCGCCCCTTTCACGCCTAACGATTAATCGCGCTAGTGCATTGCGCAATCCGCAAAAAACGTAAGGATGAGAAAATAAGAAGTTCAGGAGGCACGCCCCGTCAGGAAGAGAGTTGCGGACGGTCCCCAGATCGACTTGGCCTGCCTTTCAGCGGGACTCGGCCTGCGACACAAGGCAGGCCGGTACTAGTTCACTGGCAACACGGGTGCGCACGTTGCGCCCATGAGATTCTCGCAAACATCGGCATGCAGCGGGCGACTGAAATAGAACCCTTGACCGCTACCGCATCCCCACTCGCGAAGAAGCGTCAGTTGTGCACGAGTTTCAATGCCCTGCGCGACGACGTCATATCGCAGATCCCTACCTTTGGCGATGACTGCTTTGACGTTTTCTGCGTCGTCCGTATCGATGGCGAGGTCACGGACCAATGATGGCTCGATCTTGAGGATATCAATCGGAAATCGCTTCAACGACTGCCCCGGATCGCAACCCGTCCCGAGACCGCAAATCGAGATCCGTACGCCCTGGGTGCGAAGCGCCTCCAACACGGCTACCGACGCATCCGGGTCTTCCCAAAGAATGTCTCCGGGGATCTCCAACTCCAGATATTGCGCAGCGATACCGGTCTCTCTGAGAACCATCGCTACACTTTGCTGAAAATCCTTGTGTTGAAACTGTGCCGCAGAAATATTGATCGATATCGGCACCGCCGCCCGCCCAGCATCGAGCCAATCTTGTATCTGGCTACAAGCAGTGCGCAATACCCATACGCCAATGTCCACGATGAGTCCGCACTCCTCCGCAATCGGTAAGAATCGTTGCGGATAGATGATACCGAGATCTGGATCGCGCCAACGGATGAGCGCTTCGAGGCCGGAAATGACACCTGTATCGAGATCTACTCTAGGTTGATAGTGCAGTACAAACTCGTTTTCTCGCAGTGCAGCGGGCAATTTATCCCGCAGGGTCCGCCGTCGCAGCGCCGCGGTTTGCATGTCTTCACGATAGAACTGGTAATGTCTACGGCCATTCGCTTTTACTTGATACATCGCCGTGTCTGCGTTTTTTAGCAGCATATCAACGTCAACAGCATCGTCCGGATAGATGCTGATCCCGATACTGAATGTGACGTGCAATTCGAGATCGGCCACAATATGCGGCGGCGCGAAGCTCGCACATAAGGTGTCGGCGACATGAGCGGCATCCCCTGGCTGTTCGATTTCTGTCAGAAGGATCACGAACTCATCGCCGCCTTGACGGCAAACCGTATCGGTGTCGCGCACGCACGCCGAAAAGTGCTTCGCCACCGACCGCAGCAATTCATCCCCGATGGCATGGCCCTTCGAATCATTGACCCGTTTGAAATGGTCCAGGTCGATATACATCAATCCAACTTTCTTGCCGTGGCGCCGCGCCAGTGCCATTGCCCGCGATAGCCGCTCCTTCAGGAGAGTCCGGTTGGGCAATCCCGTAAGCGGATCGTGGTGCGCCAGATGATGCATTTGATGTGCCGTTTCCGGCGACTGAACAAGCTCGTGGAACGCAATCACTGCGCCGGTGACTCGCCCGTGCCGGTCATGGGCCGGTGCCGCGGAATGCTCGATCTCGTATTCGAATCCGTCGCGGCGGATCTGCAAACAAGCAGGTTGCGCGTGAACGGTCGCGTTGGCATCGATCGCGCGTTGCGCCAGACTCACAGCGAGTTGGCGCGTGTTGCCTTCAAGGATATGGAACACCTCGGCAAGCGGCCTGCCTATGGCGTCTTCACAAGGCCAACCCGTCATCTTTTGTGCAACTGGATTGAGGAAGGTCAAGTTTCCGTGCAGATCGGTCATGAGCACCGCATCCGTAACCAAGCGAAGTGCTGCTTGGGCGCGCTCTTTTTCTCCGAATAACGAGTCATCCTCCGCCCGTGCGGGCGCGCGGTTACCGAGCGTGATTTCATCGAAGGTGGGGTCGTGATCTTGCACCTCGACACAGTCAGAGTCCGAACCACTGTTTAGACGAGCCCATACGACGCTTCCGTCGTTTCGCAAATAAAGGTACTCGAACCGACACGGATCGGGACCACGGGCAGCATCGCGCCATCGTGCAAGCACGCGCTGACAATCATCCGGACGAAGTGCGATATGACAGTGGGTATTGATCGTTTGCGCCGATGCCAGACCTGATATGTCCTGACCGGCGCGGTTGGTGTATACATGATGGCTCTGAGACTCGGACACGCCCATATCTTGCGCCCGGTGCTCGCCAACCACCCAAAGCCGCGCCTCGCTGGAGCGCAAAGCGCCTGACAGGTCGGATTTGAACATGTAACGGAGGATGCGTCCGACCCAGTTGCCGCTAAATCGACGCTTGACGATTTCGTCATGGGTGTCGCGCTGCACAACCTGGCGCCCGCTTTTCTCATCGCATGGCGAGGTCAGGATCACGATCCCGGTATCCTGCGCGGCGGCGCGCACTTGATCAAACACTTGTACGCCGCGTCCGTCTGGTAACGGAAGGTCGAGCAGGACCACAGCAACCGCGTTGTGGCGCACGCGCCCGAGCGCCTCGGATAGACGTGCCACTGCTCGGACGCGAAACTCCTCGTCTTCTGCAGTGCCTAACGTTTTTCCAAGTCGTGGAGAGGCGGATAATAGGTCGCCCTCAACCAGCAGCAAGGGGGACGGGGAAACGCGCATGCGGCCTCCTTATTTGGGAATCGGCGATCGGAGCGTGACAATCCTGTCTCGAATACGACCGGGAGCCCCGGTTTTCGAACGCGGCACATAGCAATATGTCGGACCGGCACATGGCATTCCGCGACGCTGTAAGGATCTCTCGCCGCTGACGGCGCGTCTGTTCGCTGGCGCACATACCACACTATCGTCCCGGTCATCAGAAACGTCTGACGCGTTGACGCACGCTCTATGAAGAGCGATATTTCTGATGGACTTCTCGTTGACCGCTGTAACCCGGGGCGCCGGCATTCGACAGTCAACGACGATCCGTACAACACAGGATGGTCGCGGGCTCGTGCAGCGGTTAAATGTGCTATATGAAACTCAGACGACAATCATCCGTACTTCTACCGCCGTATCCGACAGTCTGTGGATGCCATGACCAACAGCGGTCTGGGCGTTGGCTACAAAACTCGGCATTCCGGTGTACAGCAGCTCGGTTGCAATTTCGTTTCGTTCCCGGTCATCCTTTGTTAGAAAGATCATATGCCTATACCCGAAGATCCGCGCCAGAATCACCTGCTCGCAGCCCTTCCAGAAGACGACTACGTCAGTTTGCTCCCCGAACTGGAATTGATTCCGATCGCGCTCGGCGACGTGCTGTACGAGCCGGGCATGGAGATGCGTTACGTATATTTTCCAATTTCCTCGATCGTTTCGCTCCTGTATGTAATGGAGGATGGAGCTTCAGCGGAGATTGCAGTGGTGGGCGATGAAGGAATCGTCGGTGTTTCGTTGTTCATGGGCGGCGAAAGCACACCGAGCCGGGCTGTCGTACAGAGTGCCGGCCATGCCTTCCGCCTGTCCGGACAGCGGTTGAAGCAGGAGTTTTTCCGTGCCGGCGCCATGCAACGTCTCTTGCTGCGCTACACCCAGGCGCTGTTGACACAAATGGCGCAGACTGCGGTCTGCAACCGTCACCACTCGCTGGACCAGCAACTCTGCCGGTGGTTGCTGATGAGCCTCGATCGGGTGCGGTCGAATGAGCTGACCATGACGCAGGAATTGATCGCCAATATGCTGGGTGTGCGTCGCGAAGGCGTCACCGAAGCGGCAGGCAAGCTACAGAAGGCCGGATTGATTCGATATCACCGCGGCCGCATCACAGTGCTCGATCGCGTCGGATTAGAGGCACGCGCTTGTGAATGCTACGGGGTCGTGAAAAAAGAATTCGAGCGCCTGCTGCCAGGGCAAACGATGAACTGATCCGTACACCCCGTGCGTTGCGATGTCGCGAAACCGTGGTTCTGTGTGCGCTACCGCCCAGACTATGCCCCCATTTTGCAGCAACATGCCAAGTGTCCAACGCGAGGCGACGCTGTCCCCGGCCGGGCCCGGTAACCTACTCCGCAAACTTCCCAAGATGCCCGCCAGTCTCGCTTACGTACCAGGAGCTTCACTTGCCAATTGCCAAGACAGTCCCTGCAGCCAATCGTCTGCTCGCGTCCCTGCCACGCCGAGATCGCCAGCGATTTCTGGCGCATTGCAGATTGGTCGAACTGGTCTTCGCCGAAACCCTGGCCGAACCGGGAGAGCCGATTCGGCACGTTTATTTTCCGACCGCGAGCTTCATTTCGTTGATCACCCCCATCGATGGCTCAGCGAACCTCGAGGTGGGCCTGATCGGTGACGAAGGCATGCTCGGCATTTCACTTGCTTTGGGAGTGAATGCCTCACCATTGGGCGCCTTGGTTCAGGGACAAGGACGGGCGTTGCGCATGGGCGCCGTGGCGTTTCGCCGGCAGCTTAAAGGCAGTTCTGCGCTGCAACTGCAACTGAAACGCTATCTGTACGTGATCATCCGGCAATTGGCGCAAAGTGCGGCTTGCACTCGCTTTCATGTCGTGGAAACACGTCTGGCAAAGTGGCTTTTGATGACCCAAGACCGGGCTCACTCCGCAACGTTTCACGTCACCCAGGAGTTCCTAGGTTATATGCTCGGTGTGCGGCGCGTGGGCATTACAAAAGCCGCTACTTCCTTGCAGAATCGCAAATTGATCCACTACAAGCGCGGCGACATCACCATTCTCGACCGACCGGCGCTGGAAGCAGCCGCATGTGAATGTTATGCCGCCGACAGCGCGACCTATGCGCGGATCATGACTTAGGTTAAGGCGCACATCCGGCAGCGACGTGCCCGTGGCGCAATTTTCTGCCTGCCACGGCTAGTTTCGTGGTTCGGTATCCGCGGGATCGATTCGGTGCTTTACCTGATGTACGCCGTCAATCATGGCGTTAAAGGGTCATGGGCTCAGGTGCGGATTGGGCTCACGTTGGTAACGGTGGCCGTATCCATCGTAGTGCATGGCGTATGAGTGCGACCCCTGATGAGGCGGCATGAACGGCGCTGAACAGTAACCGCCAGTCACTGACGTGCGTAGGTCATGACATCGCGATTGGTGCCCGGGACCGGACTCGAACCGGTACAGGGTTGCCCCCGAGGGATTTTAAGTCCCTTGCGTCTACCAATTTCGCCACCCGGGCAGATACCGCGGGATTGTACCGATCAATGCGGTCGGGGGCGAATCAGAACGTAGAAAGGATTGGAGGCTGAGCCCGGAGTCGAACCGAGGTACACGGATTTGCAGTCCGCTGCATAGCCACTCTGCCACTCAGCCAGATACGCGACAATGTCAGGTGGGATAGAAGCAAAAAACCCCGGCCGTGGGGCCGAGGCTTCACTCCGGAATTTGGAGCGGGAAACGAGACTCGAACTCGCGACCCCAACCTTGGCAAGGTTGTGCTCTACCAACTGAGCTATTCCCGCACACTTCAGGGCTGCTTATTTTAAGCTTCCGGCCTCGCCTGTCAAGCGTTTAGGAATCATTAAATACGACCTTCCGTACCGGCGCCCCGCTTCAAAGTCGGCCATGCGCCGCGCACATAGATCGCCATGGACCAGATGGTGAGGATGGCCGCCACGTACAGCAACACAAAGCCGATTTGCACTACGGGTATCACGCCGAACAAGTCTTCGCGGTAAATCATAAATGGCAGCGCTACAAGCTGCGCAACGGTCTTCACTTTACCGATATACGACACCGCAACCTTGGCCTGCTGTCCCACTTCCGCCATCCACTCTCGCAACGCGGAGATGGTGATTTCGCGACCGACGATCACAGCCGCCGGAATCGCCAACCACACCGCTCCGAAGCCTGTGGGATTCCGATCCACCAATAGAATCAAGACCACCGCCACCATCAGCTTGTCGGCGACCGGATCCAAAAAGGCGCCGAATCGGGATGTCAGGCCGTAACGGCGGGCAATGTGACCGTCGGCCCAATCGGTGATCGCGGCAATGATGAACAACCAGGTACAGACCAGGTTCGACCAATCCACCGGCAGGTAGTAGACCAGCACGAATACCGGGATCACCGCGATCCGCGACAAGGTGAGAATAATGGGAAGGTTCAAGCGCATTGGGTTCAGGACGTTTCGCTATGGAAGGCGTCGTAGATTTTTTGTGCCAAATCGCGGCTGATCCCTTGTACGCTGGCCAAGTCTTCCACTCCCGCGCGCGCAATTTCGCGCAGACCTCCGAATTGTTTCAGCAACACTTGCCGGCGCTTCGGGCCCATGCCGGGAATCGTCTCAAGCACGGATGTGTTGCGCGCTCGGGACCGCCGTTGTCGATGACCGGTGATGGCAAAGCGGTGTGCCTCGTCGCGGATCTGCTGGATCAGATGCAGGGCGGCGGAGTCCTGGGGCAGTATAATGGGGTGCCGGAGGTCGGACAAGAACAGCGTCTCCAGGCCCGGTCTCCGGTCCGGCCCTTTGGCCACTCCGGCGATCGTCACCCCCTCGACCTGCAACTCTTCCAGTACCTCGCGCGCCTGGGTTACCTGGCCTTTGCCGCCGTCGATCAGCAGTACGTCAGGCAGTTTGCCCTCGCCTTTCTTCAACCGGGTGTAGCGCCGGGTCAAGGCCTGTCGCATGGCAGCGTAGTCGTCTCCGGGCGTGATATCCGCAATATTGAAACGCCGGTAGTCGCTTTTCAGCGGCCCTTCGGCCCCGAAGACCACACACGATGCGACCGTGGCTTCGCCCATGGTATGGCTGATATCGAAACATTCCAGCCGTGTCGGCACCTGTTCGAGATTCAGCGCCTCCTGCAGCGCCTCCATGCGCTGCTGCATCCCCGAGCGGCTTGCAAGCCGCGCCGCCAGCGCGTGCTCGGCGTTGTGCAGGGCCAATTGCAACCAGCGCGCCCGCTCGCCACGCACCCGTGGCCGCAGCGCAACCCGCCGTTGCGCTCTCTCGGCAAGCACGCGCGCCAGTAGTTCGGCGTCTTCAAAATCGTGGCTGATGAGAATCTCCGGCGGCACTTCCTTGTCCAAGTAAT
Organism: uncultured Gammaproteobacteria bacterium; assembly: GCA_963849825.1. GTDB lineage: Bacteria > Pseudomonadota > Gammaproteobacteria > JASBUN01 > JASBUN01 > CAVXJN01. Next base: position 245,052 of record CAWKIK010000004.1, read on the forward strand.
ACTGCGGCATGAACGCTTCCAGTACTTCGCCGGGTTCTGCGCCCGCCGGCACTTGAGGAAAAAAGGCCTTGTTGCCGAGATTGCGACCGGCCCGGAAAAAGAACACTTGCACGCAAGCCATACCCCCTTCGACTGCGCACGCCACCACATCGAGGTCGCCGCCTTCGCCGGCGATGTACTGACGTTCGGCAATGCGGCGCAGATTCTGGATCTGGTCCCGGTATCGTGCAGCCTGTTCGAAATCCAGATTTTCCGAAGCGGCTTCCATGCGCTTGACCAACTCGTCGATCACCTGCGCGCTCTTGCCCTCCAGGAACCACTCGGCATGGCGCACGTCCCGCATATACGTTTCATGGTCGACGAAACCCACGCACGGAGCAGTGCAACGTTTGATCTGATATTGCAGGCAGGGACGGGAACGATTGCGGAAGAAGCTGTCCTCGCATTGCCGCACCGGAAACAGTTTTTGCAGCAGACTCAAGCTGTCGCGCACAGCTCCTGCTGATGGGTACGGGCCAAAGTAGCGTCCCTGGGCGCGCTTCGGTCCCCGGTGGAAGGCCAGGCGCGGAAACGCCTCGCCCGCGGAGATGAAAATGTACGGGTAGCTCTTGTCGTCCCGCAGCAAAACGTTATAGCGCGGACGCAGTTCCTTGATCAGATGGTTCTCCAACAACAGGGCTTCGCCCTCGGTGTTGGTAACTGTCACTTCGACATTGACGACCTGCTGCATCAACGCCTGGGTCTTGGGCGCCAAGCCGCTGCTGCGGAAATAACTGGAGACACGCTTTTTGAGTTTGCCGGCTTTGCCGACGTACAGCACCACGCCTTCGCCGTCGACCATCCGGTATACCCCCGGTTTGCTCGTCAGGCTGCGCAGAAACGCCTGGGAATCGAACTTGGTCTGCTCGGGTGCGTCCATGGGCCCATTCTACCAGCCCGAGCCCACGTGTATGGGGAATGGAAATTCAATCCAGCAACAAGCGAATGCGCGCGAACAAGGCGTGAAACATGTCCTCGGTCAGGCGCCGGGTCTGCGTGTTGTAGCGGCTGCAATGGTAGGAATCCACCAACAGCGGCCCGTCCGGCAACCGGTGTTCAGCGGCGTGGGCGAAGCGATAGCGGGATTGAGTTAAGTTGCGGGATTTGAGCACCGCGGCGTGGGCGATGGCCCCCAAGGCCAGCACCACGGTGCCGGCATCGAGTTCCTCCAGTTCCCGCGCGAGAAATGGGTTGCAGGCCTTGACCTCGTCGCCGGTAGGCTTGTTTTGCGGTGGCAGACATTTTACGGCATTGGTGATTCGGCAACCTGTGAGCCGCAATCCGTCATCCCGGGACACCGACTGGGGCCGGTTGCTGAAGCCGAATCGATGCAGAGTCTCATACAACAGGATGCCGGCGTAATCGCCGGTAAACGGCCGCCCGGTGGCATTGGCGCCATGCATGCCCGGCGCCAGGCCGACGATCAATAGCCGCGGCCGTTCGGCGCCGAACGGCGCAACCGGCCGGGCGTGGTAATCGGGATGCGCGTCGCGCACCTGGTCGAGAAAGGTCGCCAGCCGCGTGCAGCGCCGGCAATCCGGATCGAAATTCGCTTCAGTCGTCATACAGCTCGAGCGGGGTACACACACCGCTGCGCACATCCAGGCAGCGTATGACATGGTGATTGGTATCGGCGATCCATAGCTCGTCGCGCCATAAGCTGATACCACCGGGTTCGTTCATGCTGTGCATGATCACGCTCGAAACTTCTTCATGTTCTAGCTTTAACATTTTGATTTTATGATTGAAAGTATCGCATATCCAGAGGGCCCGTCGAGCTGGGTCATAGGCCACGTCTAACGGGTGCTGCAGGCGCACGTCCAAAGGACGGCCGTCCCGATCGCCGAATTCGAACAACCCCTGGCCGACCAGCGTCGAAACGCGACCATCCGGTAACCGCACACTGCGCACCGCTGAAGTTTCCGCATCAGCGACGTACAACCTGTAGTCGCCGGCGGCGATTCCGGATGGCTGCGCCAGGGCGGCATCGGCCGCCGGACCATCGACCAGGTCTTCGCGCCCTGAGCCTGCAAACCGCTGCATGGTATTGGCCGCGAGATCCAACTTCCAGAGCTGGTGCTGACCGGCCATGGCGATATAAAGATCGCCGTCGTGAAATGCCAGGCCCCATGGAGAATTCAGCGGCGCCTGCAGCGGGTCGCGATAAAAATCACCTTCGCGACGGCCCTGCCGACCGGTGCCGGCAACGGTCTGCACTTCGCCATGCCGCAAGTCGATTCGCCGAATCGCATGATTGCCGGTGTCGGCCACGTAGAGTTTACCATCGACCAGCGCCATGCCTTGCGGTTCACACATCGACGCCTGGTCTCCGCTTCCATCGAGAAAACCCGGACTTTTCGAACCGAACGTCCGCACGATGCCACCATCCCGGCGGGCTTCGATGATGCGATTGTGGCCGCTGTCCGCAATATAAATGCGGCCCTCGACGGCGAGCACATTACCAGGGAAAGCCAGGGTTCGGTTGCCGCCTTTCCGGAGGCGCACGCTCACCGGCGCACCGCGCTCGCTGCCGGCAACACCCTTCTGCAAGTGCTTGGCAATCAATTCGTCCAGCTGGCGCCGGCGCCCTTCACCGCGTAGTACACCCACTGCGTAGCCTTCGGTATCAATGAAGATGAGAGAAGGCCAGGCGCGCACCGTGTACTGTCGCCACAGGCTCAAAGTCGGATCGTTTGCGACCGGATGGCGGATATGGTGGCGCTCGATCGCGAGACGGACCTGATCGGAGATGCGTTCGTTGGGGAACTTGGGCGAGTGGATGCCGATGACGAGCAACTCATCGCCGTACTTGTCCTCGAGGTAACGCAAATCCGACAGGACATGCAGGCAATTGATGCAGCAATAGGTCCAGAAATCCAGCAGGACGACCCGTCCCCGCTGCTCGGCGAGTCGCAGCGGCCCATCCGTGTTGAGCCATTCCAAAGTTGCGGGCAGCTCCGGGGCCCGAACCCGTGCACCGGTGTCCGTCATCGACTGCCCAAGACCGCGACGATCGATTCCCGATCGTACGGCATCATGGGTTTTCGTGTGCCTGCGTCACACCGTGCCGTAGGGCAAGGCGCAGCAGCTCGATATCGTTCAGCACGCCGAGCTTTTCGAACAAACGGTGCCGATAGGTGCTTACGGTTTTTGGGCTCAAACACAACGTGTCGGAGATCGCCTGGACATTCTGCCCCTGCGTCACCATCAGCATAACTTGCATTTCCCGTTGCGAAAGCCGCTCGAATGGCGAGTTATGCGAGCCCGGCAATGCGGAAAGTGCCAACTGCCTCGCGACCGACGTGCAGATATAGCGTTCGCCCGCAAACACGACTCGAATCGCCGTGACGATCTCTTCGATGCCACAGTCCTTGGTCAAATACCCGACCGCACCGGCTTCCATCAAACGCGAGGGAAACGGCTCTTCCGTGTGCACCGTACATACGATAATTCGCAGACCGGGATCCATCTGCAGCAGCTTACGGGTAGCTTCGAGCCCCCCGATACCCGGCATGTTGACATCCATTAGCAACACGTCCGGACGAACTTCTCTTACGCGCAGCAACGCATCTTCACCACTGGCGGCCTCTGCGACCACCCGTATACCGGGCGTGTCATCCAGAAGCCTGCGCACGCCGCTGCGGACTAACTCGTGGTCGTCCACCAGCATGACGCTGATCATTAGTTTCCCCCCTGATGCGCGTCTCGCAGGCCATTGCACTGGCCCACTGAAAGTTGCATCCGTCCATTCTTGTGCGGTGCATTCCCTGCCTCGCCGGGAAATTGTACCACCAAACAACGGGGAACAAAGCCCACCCTGCAGCGCCCCTAATTTCATTTCTTTTTTTAATGGAATTAGCCTGTATGCGTCGTTTGGGCCGGCCGAACGTTTAAGCCACCGGACCGCTCGGCCGCTATTTAACGTGGATCGGTTTGGTCGAATCTCGGAGCTTTTCCACCTATGAACGGCCTCGCTCAGCTTGACCGTAATATTTCCCTGTCCCAGAAGCTACGTGTGCTGCACGAGGTAGTGCAGACACGGTTCGATTTCATCGAACACGTCTCGGTGGCAATCTACGATCAGGAAACAGACACCCTCAAAACGCTTCTCGACAGCGGCGCTGAAGATCCGATCATGGTCCACTACGAGGCACCGCTTGCGGATGTTCCCGGACTGCAAGCATTGGCAGCGCGGGGTGAACCGCGGGTCATCGACGACTTGGAGGCGCTGGTGCGTATCCGCGGACCGCGCGAGCATACCCGTCGCCTGCTCGCGTCGGGTATGCGTTCGAGCTATACGTTGCCGCTATTCTACGAACGCACGTTTCACGGCTTTGTGTTCTTCAATTCCACCCAGGCCGGCAGATTTGCCCCGGCCGTCACCGCCCATTTGGACCCATTCGCGCGACTAATGGGCCTGCTGGTCGTCACAGAACTGCACCAGATCCGCCGTCTGGTTGCAGCTACACGCACAGTTCGCCATATCACCAGCCGGCGCGACTGCGAAACCGGTGCGCACCTCGAACGCATGTCGCGTTACGCAAGATTGATTGCGCGCAGTCTGGCGCCGGCGCGAGGATTCAGCGACGAATACATCGAGAATGTATTTCTGTTTGCGCCGCTCCATGACATCGGCAAAATCGCCATCCCGGACAGTGTGCTACTCAAACCGGGTCCTCTGGATCCTGCGGAATACGCGCTGATGCAGAGCCACGCGAAAAAAGGCCTGGAAATGATTGACTACATGCTGCGCGAGTTCGAACTGCATACCCTCACCTTTACCAGCGTGCTGCGCAATATTGTCTACTGTCACCATGAATGGTACGACGGTAGCGGCTATCCCAATGGCCTTTCGGGCGAGTCGATTCCCATCGAAGCACGCATGGTCGCCGCCGCCGACATGCTGGACGCCTTGACCAGCGAGCGCCCATATAAGTCTGCCTGGAGCAATGAGCAGGCGTTTGCGGAACTGAAGGCGCAAGCTGGACACAAGCTCGATCCTTCTTGCGTGCAGGCGCTGTTGAACGCGCCCGACGCAATCGCCGACCTGCAGGCGCAGTTCTCCGAGTCGATCTACGGTTGAGGTCTGGCCCGTACCGGATTCAACACACTAGCGGCTTCCTCGAGCAACATATTCTTGAACGTGGCAGCCACCTGAGATAAACGTTTCCCGCGGCGGTGCACTACGTACCAGTGGCGCAGAATCGGAAAACCTTCCACATCGAGCAGGCGCAATCGATTGGTTTCCAATTCCGGGGCCAGGGTATGAATCGACACAATACCGAGCCCTAGACCCGCCTCCACCGCTTGCTTGATCGCTTCATTGCTGGTCATCTCCATATCGCTGCCAAGCTTCACGCCGCGCTCTTTGAAAAACCGCTCCATGGCGATACGCGTACCGGAGCCGCGTTCGCGGACCAGAAACGTCTCCTGCTCGAGTTGAATCAGCGGAATTGTCTTTTTGTTCACCAGCGGGTGATCCGACGGTGCTATCACGACCAATGGATTTTCCATGAATGCGCTGGCATCCAAGTCCAACTCGGAAGGCGGACGACCCATCACGACCAGATCCCGTTCATTGGCAGCGAGCTGACGCAACAACGTTTCGCGGTTGGTGACATCCAAACTAAAAGTAACACCCGGGAAGCGGTCGACGAAAGCAGCCAGCAGCCGGGTAGCGAAGTAGTTGGCTGTGGTGGCCACGGAGATGCGCAGATGCCCCCGCTGCACGCCCTTGAGGCTTTCCATGACCTCTGCAGCTTCTCGGAGCAGCTGACTGATTGCGCGACTGTAGTTGTACATCTCCTGACCCGCCTCGGTCAGGAAGATTTTCTTGCCCAGCTGCTCGAAGAGCGCGATCCCCACGGCATCTTCTAACTGTTTGATTTGCATCGAAACAGCGGGCTGCGTCAGATGTAGCTGCTGGGCCGCGCGCGTGTAATTGAGATGCTGGGCGACGGCCTCGAATACTTCCATTTGGCGAAATGTGACATGCATGGAGGGAGTCCGGATTCACATATGAATCCAAACATATCCATAAATGTTTCCTTATGCAACTGCGGGGGCACCCGGGACCCGAAATATCCAAAGGCGCGAACGACACGCTGTTAGCGGGTCAGTCCCGCATACAAGCCCGGCAGTTTTTCCGGCAATCGTTCGACGTGGTCGATGATGGTGTAATTGTTGGCGCCGAAAATCCGTTTGACGTACGAATCGGCATCGGGGTCCAGGGTGAGGCAATAGGTCATGATGCCTTTGGTGTGCAGTTCCTCCACCGCCTTCTTGGTATCGTGGCGCAAGTGCTGCGGATCGCGCTCGTCGATATCCGCAGGCTCGCCGTCCGTGACCATCAGCAACAGCTTGCGCCGCTCCGGCTGGCGTAGAAGATGTTCGGCGGCGTGGCGCATGGCTCCGCCCATGCGTGTCGACAGCGCACCTTGCATGCCCGCCAGGCGTGATTTCACTTCGTCGTTGAATTGCTGTTTGAAGTCTTTGAAGCGGAAATATTGCACATCGTGGCGTCCATCCGAGGCAAACCCGTGGATCGCAAATGGATCGCCGATGCCGTCGATTGCCGTTGCCACCAACGCGCAGGCTTCGCGGGTCAGCTCCAAGACACTCTTGTCGCTGTCTTCCAGTTTTTCGTTCGTGGATTCCGACAAGTCCAATAGCAGCACCACGGCAAGATCGCGGCGCTTGACCACGTTGCGCATGGTGATTCGCGGATCGGGATGCCGGCCCATGCGGATCGACACCATCGCATCGATGGCGGCATTGATGTCGATCTCGTCACCGTCTTCCATCTTGCGCTCGCGCATTACGCCTTCGGGCTGCAACAAGTCGATGATCTGCCGGATCCGGCGCGCGATGGGCCGATGTTCGATCAGAATATTGTCGATGTCCTCTGGATCACCTTTGGGCTGCCGGCGTTCATAAACCGTCACCCAATCGGGACGATGCAACTGCACCTGATAATCCCACTCCTGATAATGGAACGGATCGGATACGGACTCCTTGCCTTCCAGTTCGTTGATTGTACAGCCCTCCTGGTCGAGCCAGAACGGCGTCTCCAAGCGCCAGACCTCTTGTGCGTCATCGCCCGCAAACTCGCAGTCGAGTTCGTTGACCATTTCCATGATATTGACGGTCTTGCGCACTTGCCGCTGACTAGCCGGAATGTATTCAGCGCCTGCTGACCAATGCGCTTCGTCGTAGTGCCAGATGAAACGATTATCGTCGCGGTACGGAACGCGGATCGATTCCAGAATCCGTAGACTCGGTACGTCTCGGCGCTCGGCATAGACATTGTAGAGCTCCAGGCCCATATGCCAGGAAAAGCTGTTGTCGTCCTTGTTGTCTTCAATATTGGCGTGGAACTTTTCCGCTAGAATATTGAGCGCAGGATCGTCGGCTTTCAATTCCGGATCGCTCAGCATGCGGGCGAACAATTCCAACTGTTCGACGGTGCCATGCTCCAAATCGTTTTCGTATTGCAAGTTCAACAGCCGTTGCCAGATACGCCGCAGCCCCGGAAATGCTTGTGCCGCACAATACTCGACCCGCGCATCTTCAATCAGGCCGATAAAAAACATCTGCGCCGGGGACAGTTCCTGCGCGCTCAAAGAACCATACGTGTAGCAAATATGCGCAGCAGCATGCGCCGCCGTGGCGCGATAGACCTCGAGACCGGTGAGATCCCCGATCGCGTCCACAGCATCGGGAAGATGTACCACGCGCGCCTCAATGTAGGGCTTGAATCCGGATATATCCGAAGCGGTGGGACGCAGAAAAAAGTCGCGCCCCCAAAACGCCCGCAGGTAAAAATTGAGCTTGCGCTGCACATCCACGAACAACGTACCGCGGCGTTCCTTTTGCAGCACCTTCTGGCTGTCGGCAGTCTTCAGGTCGAAGTATGCGACCAGGTTGTTCAAATCGCGCCGATAGGCTTCGGCGCCGAAGTTCGCCCAGCGCTTGAGCCCGCCCAAGGTCAGCTTGGAAAGCAGCTCGTCGATATGTCCCAGCATCGGCCGCAGCCCGCGCGCAGCGCGCGCCGACAGATGATGAATCAATTGCAGATACTGGCGCAGCAGTTCCGCATCGCCGAGTCGGCGCGCGGCGGTCGGAAGACTGTCGAACAACAGTGCGATCACATCGCCTGAGGTCATCGACGAGAGTTTCATTGCCGCTCCGACGGCATCGCGAATCACATCCTCGCCGACTTCTTTGACTACAAGCGGCATCTGGCTCAGATAAGCCACCACCAGCTTCGGGCCACGCCCAAGTGTGCAAAGGCCTTTACCGCCTTCGAGATACTCCTGTACGCCCGCGGGCGACATGACGCGGGTCGCCTCATGGAAGGTGCCTTCCAAGGTCTCGCGCACCTCGGGAGCCGCTTGCTCCAGATATTCGCGGTATTCGTCCAGCTTGATGTTCATATCGCAGGCCAGTCCGTGTTGGAGCGCTGCAGTTCAGCGCGTACTGCCAGACCCTTGGATCGCAGCGGCGACGCTACCGGCGCGGCTCGATCACTTGCCGAAGAACGTACTAACCGCTGCATCCAGCGTATCGCGCATATCGGGATCGTCCGTCAGTGGCCGCACCAGGGTCATGCTGCACGCGGCCAACGGATCCACACCCTTGGCAATGAGCTGGCCGGCGTACACCAAAAGGCGCGTCGAAATCCCTTCGTCGAGACCGTGGCCCTTCAGGTTGCGCGCGCGGTGGGCGATCTGGACCAGATTCTTCGCCACTTTTTCGTCGACCCCGGTTTCGTGGGCAACGATCTGCGCTTCCGTGTCCGCTTGCGGATAATCGAAATCGAGCGCGGCAAAACGCTGCTTGGTGGATTGCTTCAGATCCTTCATCAAACTCTGATAGCCCGGGTTGTAGGAAATCACCAACTGAAAATCCGGATGCGCTTCCAGCAATTCGCCCTTCTTGTCCAACGGCAGCGTGCGCCGGTGATCAGTCAACGGGTGAATGACGACCGTGGTGTCCTGACGTGCCTCCACCACCTCATCGAGGTAACAGATTGCGCCCATGCGCGCCGCAGTCGTCAACGGGCCGTCCTGCCAGACCGTGCCCTCCTTGTCGAGCAGGAACCGCCCAACCAGATCCGAGGCAGTCATATCCTCGTTACACGCAACCGTGATCAATGGCCGGCCCAGCTTGTACGCCATGTATTCAACGAATCGGGACTTGCCACAGCCGGTGGGCCCTTTGAGCATCACGGGCATCCGGGCGCGGTAGGCAGCTTCATAAAGCGACACCTCGTCGTGCACGGGACAGTAATATGGTTCCTTCTTGACGCTGTACTGCTCGACGTTCGCGGTCATGGTTCCGGCCTCTGCTCTACCACCAATTCAAATTTTCAACTGGCCATCAGATCGGAGTACGGGCTTCATGCCTGCCGTATCCGATCCGGGCCTCGAAAATAAAAAAGCCTCTGTCCGCTGCCGGACAGAGGCTTTCAGTCCGGCAATGATGCCGCGTAACCTTAGACTTTAATCGGTCCGCGGAAAATCACCATGGATGCGCCCTGGGACTGGGCATAGTTGTCATAGCCGATCAGGCGCACGTGATGCTTCGGATGAGCCTTGTGGCAAGCTTCCGCTTCACCCAGGATCTTGTCGACATCGGTTTCGCCGAACATCGGCAGCTTCCACATGTACCAGTAATGATCGAAGGCGTTTTCCGGCTCGGTATGTTCAACCGCCGGATTCCAACCCTTGCTGACGATGTATTCAACCTGTTTGCGGATGTTGTCCTTGGACATTTCCGGCAAGTACGAGAAAGTCTCGAACTTGCGGCTGGACGCATCGGTCAAGCTGGATTTGTAGTCTTGCATATCGCTCATGAGTGGATCCTCGATAACGTAATACGTGAATTCGTTCGGTTGGGGAAAGAGCATCAGAGGTACGCCGCACACGCCGGTTTATTCTTTGATGCGGCGGCGCCCCCTACTCTTCGCCTCGATACTTTACTTGTGCGACACGTCCAGCTTGTCCACGGTGTCGAACTCGAACTTGATTTCCTTCCAGGTCTCCATCGCCGCAGCCAGCTCGGGACTGTTCTTGGCCGCTTCGCGCAGCACATCACCGCCGCGCTTTTCCAGACCTTCGAAGCCGTTCTTGTTGCGGTCTTCGACACACGCTTCCAGCGCCACACGGTTGGCGGCCGCACCGGCTGCGTTACCCCAGGGGTGGCCCAGGGTGCCGCCGCCGAACTGCAACACAGAGTCATCCCCGAAGATGGTGACCAGAGCCGGCATGTGCCAGACGTGGATACCGCCGGATGCAACCGGGAATACGCCGGGCATGGAGCCCCAATCCTGATCGAAGAAAATACCGCGGCTGCGGTCTTCTTTGATATAGGAGTCGCGCATGATGTCGATCCAACCTAAGGTCGCTTCGCGATCGCCCTCCAACTTGCCGACCACGGTGCCGGAGTGAAGGTGGTCGCCGCCGGACAGACGCAGGGCTTTGGCCAGCACACGGAAGTGGATACCGTGCTTGGGATGACGGTCGAGCACGGCGTGCATGGCGCGGTGAATGTGCAGCAGGATACCGTTGTCACGGCACCAGTCGGCCAGCCCCGTGTTGGCACAGAAGCCGCCGGTCAGGTAGTCGTGCATGATGATCGGCGCGCCCAGTGACTTGGCGTGCTCGGCACGCTTGAACATTTCGGCCGGGGTCGGCGCGGTGACGTTCAGGTAGTGACCCTTACGCTCGCCGGTTTCAGCTTCCGCTTTGTGAATCGCTTCCATGACGAAATCGAACCGCTGGCGCCAGCGCATAAACGGCTGGGAGTTGATATTTTCGTCGTCCTTGGTGAAGTCCAGACCACCGCGCAAACACTCGTACACGGCGCGGCCGTAGTTCTTGGCGGACAGCCCCAGCTTCGGTTTGATGGTGCAGCCCAGCAGCGGGCGGCCGTATTTGTTCATCAGGTCACGCTCGACCTGGATACCCTGCGGCGGACCGCCACACGTCTTCACGTACGCAATCGGGAAACGCACGTCTTCCAGACGCAGGTGACGCAGTGCTTTAAAGCCGAACACGTTACCCACCAGGGACGTGAAGACGTTGACCACGGAGCCTTCTTCGAACAGATCGATCGGATAGGCGACGAAGGCGTAAAAGGACTCGTCGTCACCGGGTACGTCTTCGATGGCGTAGGCACGGCCCTTGTAGTAGTCCAAATCAGTCAGCAGGTCCGTCCAAACTGTAGTCCAGGTGCCGGTGGAGCTTTCCGCAGCTACTGCCGCGGCTACTTCTTCACGGGGCACGCCGGCCTGGGGAGTAATCTTGAAGCAGGCTAGGATATCGGTGTCGGCCGGGGTGTAATCCGGCATCCAATACGTTTCGCGGTATTCCTTTACACCAGCGCTGTAGCTTTTTGTGGACATGTCTTTTCCTCAACAAGTTGAAATTACTTAAAAACGTCGACGACCGGCCCCGGTCGGGCGGAAGGCGCAATATCCGTGACCCGTTATTCAGGTTGGATCGTAGAATACGGGCCAAGATCTATAATTAACAATCAATTGTGGTGATCAGTGCCATAAGTCGCACCTTATGGATGATGCCATCGGTAAAAAGGTCGGCGGACGACCGGCACCACACAGCGGTGGGCGGGGATCAGCGGATCAAGCGGCTGAACAGCCCGTCCGCGCGCTCCAGAGCGTCGTCGACGTCCTTCGCCAGCACGCAGAAATGGCCCATCTTTCGGCCCGGACGGGCCTCGCGTTTTCCGTACAGATGAAGCTTAGCAGCCGGGTCGGAAAAGAGAGCCAACCAATCCGGCGCGGTTTCGCCCCATAGATCGCCGAGCAGGTTGACCATCACGATCGGGCTCAGCAGGTGGGTATCTCCGAACGGCAGACTGCAAATCATGCGAACCTGTTGTTCGAATTGAGACGTGATACAGGCGTCGAGAGTGTAATGCCCGCTGTTGTGGGGGCGTGGCGCGATCTCGTTGACCAGCAGTTGACCGCGTACCACGAAGAACTCAACGGCCATTACACCGCAATACTCCAACGCTTCCGCGAGGCGCTGCGCCTGGGACTGCGCCTGCTGCGAAAGCGCTGGGGAAACCCGTGCAGGTACGATACTGGTATGCAGGATACCGCCCTGATGTCGGTTTTCCGCGACTGGATAACAACGGCATTCGCCTTGTTCATTGCGGGCAACCACCACTGATATCTCCCGTTCCAGTTCGACTTGCTTCTCCAACACGCAGGGTGTCGAGCCGAGGCTCGCAAACGCCTCGCGCAGCGCATCGAAACTCGATATCCGGGCTTGTCCCTTGCCGTCGTAACCGAAACTTGCACGTTTGAGAATCGCCGGCGCTCCGAGGTATTCCCAAGCACTTTGAAGCTCGGCTGCGGAGCGCACCGCCCGATAGGGCGCAGTCTGCAGGCCCGAAGCGGCAATAAATGCTTTTTCTTCGATGCGATCCTGGGTTTTTGCCAGCGCGGCAGCCGAGGGTCGCACTGCCACGTAAACGGCCAACCGCTGCAAGCTCGCTACCGGGATATTTTCGAATTCGGTAGTGATTACTGCGCATTGCCGCGCCATATCGTCAAGTGCTTCACCATCGTCGTAGCCGGCTTGCAGATGCACATCGGCCATGCGTCCCGCCGGGCTATGGGGATCGGGATCCAATACCATCACCCGGTAGCCAAGAGTGCGCGCCGCCACGGTGAACATGCGTCCGAGTTGACCGCCGCCGAGCATGCCCACCATTGCGCCGGGCAATATGGGCGCGTCCTGATTCATTCCGAGGCAGGGAGTTGCATCGCCAACACCGCTTGACGCTGCGTGTTGCGAAACGCTTGCAGACGTTTGGTCAATCCGGGATCGGTACCGGCGAGCATGGCGACCGCGAACAATGCCGCATTGGCGGCGCCGGCCTCACCGATGGCGAACGTTGCCACCGGAATGCCTTTCGGCATCTGCACGATGGAAAGCAGTGAATCCTGGCCCTGGAGATGCTTTGATGGAACCGGTACGCCCAACACCGGTACAGTCGAGATAGCCGCCAACATGCCGGGCAGATGGGCGGCGCCGCCGGCACCGGCGATGATTGCCCGTAGACCGCGCTGAACCGCGGATTCGGCATATTCGTACAGAAGATCGGGAGTGCGGTGGGCGGACACGACACGGGCTTCGTGGGCCACGCCGAAGGCTTGGAGTTGCTCCACCGCACGGCGCATGACTGGCCAGTCGCTGTCCGAACCCATCACCACGCCGACTAGCGGTTGCTCGGTCATCGGTAACCCCAGATTGAGCGAGGCGAATATGGCGCCGCGCCAATAACTGCGTGCTGCGGCATCCCCTTCCCCGCTGCTGCGAGATGCTATGGCCCTCGGGCCAAGCCGGGCATGCTAGCCCACGTGACAGCGCCCGTCAACGCGGGCGCCGAACGGGCATGGCAGCAGCGTGGCACGCCGACTCCGCAACTGACGTTAGACAGGAGTCCCGCGCTCAGACATGAACTCGAGCGAAAGTGCTATGGGCCACGCACCGGCCATCGACGGCGGTCGGTGGCTCAGCCCCTGCCCGTCAGTTGCGGCTGCGGGCTGTCCTCTGCTTGGAAATGATCGCAGCCGTTGTGTGCGGAAAGATAGATGTCGTGCACCAGACAAATGCCGTCGTCCTTACGGACCGAAGCATGTCCCGAACTCATGGTGCTCATACCCTTGTACAGGTTTTCCATATAGCCCGGCGAATTGCGGAAATGGATGCATTGGATACAGGTCGTCTTCTGCTTTTTGTTCATGAGGATGGCCCGATGTTTGCGCGCACGGATCGCGGGAGAAAATCCCGGCCCCGCAAACGGCTGCGGGACCGGGGCCGACGATGCCCTTAATGGGTCAGATTCTGCCAGTAGTGCGCAAAGACGATTGTGGACAGGATGAAACCGAGAATCACGTTCACGACTACGCCGGTTGTGAACGCCCAGAACGGCTTCGACCCTGCGTGGGCCAACTCGCGGAAGCGAGTCGTCAGGCCAATGCTGAAGAAGCAGAAAATAAACGCCCAAGTGCGCAGATCTTTGATCGGCCCAACCAGGTCCGGTTTCACGATCTTGTTGTAATCGGCAAAGCTATAGTGGCTCGCGACCCAGGTCACAAGCAGTGAGGCGACCAAAAATCCCAGCACGAATTTCGGAAACCGCCACCAGATTTCCGCCGGATCTGGCTTGGCGCCCGCTTTCACTTCCCAGCGCGTGGTGGCAATGATCGCCAGCACGAACGCCCATATCCCGATCCACACGTCGCGGCCGACCACTTTCATCAGGGTGAAGCCCCACACCGCGTCGCTGGCCTGACCTTGGATACCCGGCACGTGTCCGGCCAAGTTGCCGTAAGCCTGGGCCGCGGCAAATCCCGCCGCATCGGCAAACTCCGAGGTGCCGATCCAGGCGCCTGCAACACCGGTATGCAGATGCAGTGCCCGAGACACCAGTGGCAGCGCGAAGATCATTACGATGGCCCACAGGATCACCATGGTAATGGCGATCGGTGCGTGTTCCTTCTTGGCACCTACAGCACCGGCGATCGCGATGGCGCCGGATACGCCGCACACCGCCCCGCCCGCGCCCAGGGTTGCAGCCAAGCGGCGGTCCAGCCCGATTTTGGTGGCGACGAAGTAGATCACCATGAAGGTGGTAATGGACACGATTGAAGCCTGGAAGATCGCTACCGGTCCCGCCCAGATGATCAGCGTGAATGGCAGAGTGGCGCCCAGCAACACGATACCGGTCTTGATGTAATATTCGACTCGGAATCCGGTATCCATCCAGCGCGGCAGACCGATCAGATTGGAAATGACCATGCCCAGCAGCAGCGCCACCAACGGCGGTTCCAGGTTGTAGTGATGTGCCTGGTCCCAGGCGCCGATCATGAAAATAATGATCGATGCGATGTAGATGAAAACGAACGACGGGAAGAACTCCGACAATTTATATCCCAGCGCCTTCATGCTGATGCCGAACACGATCGACCACATGATGAACTGTGCGACGTACTGGGTGATATGAGACGTGAAATGGGTGACCGCTTCGTTCAGCGTGTGCCATTTGCCAGGCGTGATTGCGATCCATTTGATGCTGGAACCGTTCACAAAAAACAAATAGGCAACGACTACGATGCCCAGCCCCAGATAGATCGCCCACCAGTCTTCCTTTTTCCAAAGTTCCCTCCACCCCATGCTCCTCACGCGGGGTCCTTCACCTTCTTCGTTCCACGCTTCCTCGGTAACCGTATGTGTGGTCTCCATAGACAAGCTCCTCCGACGGTATGGCTCTCAATGTGACAGCGCGCGGCACGCCGACATTTGGTCCCGCGACACGCCGCGACGCCGTTGTTTGTTGTTGTTTTCCGGGGCTATCCTACCGTCGGTGCGAACCACGAACCTTAAGGCTTCCTTAACGCCCGAATCTCCCCCGCATGCCTGCCTTCCCCGAGGCTTGACAGACCGCACGAATTGGGGCTACAAAATTCGAGGAATCGGCCAGTAGAAGCCACAGCCCGACGCCCCGCATGGGCGCGTTTGGACCCACAACAATTACCGCTCTCCCGTCAGGAAGTGCCTATGGGTACCGCGAATCCTGTCCCTATAGTCCAGAAAGCGGCGCGGCTGCTGCTGGCCGAAGACGATTTTTCCCTTGGCGACGGCGTGCGCGCCGGGCTGGAGATGAACGGCTTCGAGCTGGCATGGGTGACGGACGGCATCGCGGCGGATCGACGCTTGCGCGAATGCGGTTTCGACCTTGTCGTGCTGGACCTGGGCCTGCCCAACCTATCTGGTTCGGAAGTGCTGAAAGGCATGCGCGCCCGCGGCGATTTCACCCCGGTCCTGGTGCTAACCGCTCAGGGCGGAGTCTCCGACCGGATCCGCGGCCTGAACGATGGCGCCGACGACTATCTTGGAAAGCCGTTCGACCTCGAAGAACTTTGCGCCCGGGTACGTGCGCTGTGCCGCCGCAATTGCCGACCCCAACCCACCTCTTTGCGTCACGCCACCATCGAACTCGACTTGAGCGCTCACGTAGTGACCCGGCAAGGTCGCCGCGTGAACCTCTCGCCGCGCGAATACATGCTGTTGAAGCTGCTTTTGGAAAATGCCGGATGCGTATTGTCGCGCAGCTTGCTGGAAGAAAATCTGTATGGCTGGGATGCCGACGTGGAGAGCAACACGGTCGAGGTACACGTCCACTTCCTGCGCAAAAAGCTCGGCGACGATCTTATCCGCACGGTACGTGGCGTCGGCTACGTGATCGACAGACTCAATTGATGGTGTCGATCCGCGGCCGGCTCGTATGCACGCTCACCGGATTGTTCGTGTTGGTTTGGCTCGCGGTGGTGGCGGTGACCTACGTGGTAGCACGTCAACGCATCGAGACTTTGTTCGACGAACATCTGGAGCACGATGCGCAGGTCTTGCTCGCATCGATTGAAAACGCCGGCCCCGACGGCCGTCGTATATTCCCTGCTTCCCCTGACGTCAAACTACAAAGCGGTCAGAAGGCACTCGCGTTTTCGATCTGGCAAAGCGGACACTTGCTCGTACGCTCGGCGATCGGGCCGCGACTGGAGCGCCCTCACCGGCCGGGGTTCGCCGATTTGTCGCTGAACGAACGAAAATGGCGATCTTATTCTATCGCAGACCCGGAGCGACAATTGACGGTCCAAGTGGGCGAACCGTACACGGTACGCAACAAACTTGCGGTCGACATGATACGCGATGCGCTGTTTCCGCTGCTCTGGGCGGCGCCCTTTCTCGGCGTCGCAATCTGGTTCGGTGTAGGCCGCGGGCTAGCGCCGTTGAAGCGGGCCGCAGAACAGATTTCGACCCGATCCCCCGAATATCTTGAGCAGGTGGATCTGCGCAGCGCACCGCGCGAAATCCACGTGCTGGTGAAAAAGATCAATTCGTTGCTGATACTGCTGCGAGAGGCCTTTGACCGCGAACGTCATTTCACCGCCGACGCCTCCCACGAAATCCGCACCCCGTTGGCAGCGGTCAAGGCCCACGCCCAGCTTGCACAGCGCTCTACGGACGAGACGCAACGCAAACACGCACTGCAACAGATCGTGGAAAACGTGGATCGCATGGCACACTTGATCGAACAGCTGCTTACCCTCGCGCGTATGGATAGGGAGTCATTGGACTCGTGCAGGGAGCAAGTTGACTTGAGTGCTATGGCGGCGGAACTGGTCACTGAACTGCAACCGGAAGCGCGCGCCCGTGGGCTGCGGCTGTCGACCGATGCGCGATTCAGTACCAGCATTCCCGGCTCTGCTCCTGCGCTGGGCATCATGATCCGCAATTTGCTGGCCAATGCGCTGCGTCATGCGCGGAACACGGTTGTCGTGGGCGTATACAAAGGCGATGGCGGCGAAGCCTGCCTGCAAATCGAAGATGATGGCCCGGGAATACCGGAATCCCACCGCCGGCGGGTATTCGACCGGTTTTATCGCGGCCAATCTCAAGAATCCGAAGGATGCGGACTGGGGCTGTCCATCGTACGGCGCGTCGCAGGCTTGCACCAAGCCGAAATCACGTTATCCGAATCCACCATGGGCGGACTTCGCGCGAGCGTCCACTTCCAAAGGCCAGCGAGCGAATCGTCGCTGCGTACGCACGCAACGCAGCATGTTGGCCCCGAATTTCCGCGTCCCTCAGCCGGCGACCTGCCCGCGCTGCCGCAGGAATAGGTCGCGTGGGGCTCGGCTCGTACCCGGAAGGGTTCTCATCGGGCCTCCCTGCACCCCAAAATCAGAAAAGGGGCCGCGCTGGGCCCCTTTTCTGGTTTGGCGGAGAGGGAGGGATTCGAACCCCCGGACCCTTTCGGGTCAACGGTTTTCAAGACCGCCGCTTTCGACCGCTCAGCCACCTCTCCGAGTGCGGCAGCAGTTTAATCCAGAGCAGCCGAGGTGGCAAAAAAATGGCACGCCCCGTCTCACCAGGGAGTCGGGATTATTTGGTGGATGGGTGGACGTGCGGCTTTCGTGGTCTAGGTTGTGGTACGTGTCAACCAGTATGTCCACTTCATTTCACCAGGACGTTCAAGGACAAGGAGCGATCACCATGAAGACCAAGATTCTCATTTCCGCGATTGCATTAACTTTCGGCAGTGCCGTGATGGCAGCTGACTTACCTCAGAGCACCGATGCCAGCGCAACGGATGGCGCCTCTGCGAAGCCGGAGCTCCAGATGGGGTCTCCGGATGTTCAGAACCAGGGCGAGACTGGCGGCCCGGCTTCTGCCAAACCCGATCTTCAACTTGGTTCGGATGACGTCCAGAATCAGGGCGCATCTGGCGGACCGGCTTCCGCGCAGCCGAAAATGCAGTTGGGCCAAGAGGCCGACAGTGAAACTACGGCTGCGACCGGCAATTTTTCCGAGCTGGATAAGAACAACGACGGCTATATCAGTAAAGAAGAAGCGCAGGGCCGAGTGAAGGATCAGTGGGCAACCGCTGACGCGAACGCCGACGGCAAGATTGACCAGTCGGAGTTCAGCGCTCTTGAGACGACTGAGCCGGCCACGTCCACGGGCACCACAATGGGGCACGAGCCCGCCGGGGAACCGTCTCCTGGTGTAAGCGAAAGTGGTCGCGCCATGGACAAGATGAACGAGTCGGACAAGTAATCCGACTTGGTAGTCTTGGATCGAGCCCGGGCCGAGGCCCGGGCTTTTTTATGGCGGTATGCCGGGCACGGATCTTGGAGACCGTTCCTCTGTCGCTTGAAAAGCGGCTCGCAGGCCCCATCTGAAGCAGATGGAACCCAACCCCTGATTTGTGGTCCAATGTGGGCAGTCGAGCGATCCAGGCTCGCCAACCGAAAGAGGCTCGAAAGGGATGAATAACTACGATCAAGTGGTTTCACGTCGATCGGAAAGCGCGCTATCGACCAATAAGGTTTTGCGCAATACGTACATGTTGCTGTCGCTGACATTGCTGTTCAGCGCGGTGATGGCCGGTATCTCGGTGGCAATGCAGCCGCCCCCAATGACCGGGCTGCTGACTTTTGGCGGCGCTGTGTTGCTGCTGTGGCTGGTATTGCCCCGTACCGCGAATTCCGGCGCCGGTGTCGGCGTGGTATTTGCGATCACAGGGCTACTGGGGTTCGGCCTCGGGCCGATGCTCTCAATGTACTTGGCGATGTCCAACGGCGGTCAGATCATCATGACGGCCCTGGGCGGTACCGGAGTCATTTTCCTGGGCTTGTCTGGATATGCCCTGACCACCCGGCGCGACTTCAGCTTCCTCGGCGGTTTCCTGTTCGTTGGGATACTGGTCGTGTTCGGCGCCATGCTACTGAATCTGTTCGTGACGATTCCGGCGATGCAATTGGCGATTTCCAGTGCCGTGGTGATGTTGATGAGCGGTTTTATCTTGTTCGACACCAGCCGCATCATCCACGGTGGCGAGACGAACTATGTCATGGCCACTATCTCCCTGTACCTGGACATCTACAACATGTTCATCCATCTGCTAGCCATTCTCGGCCTGATGGGTGGGGACGACTGATTGAAGCCTGATCGCTTCCTGCAAAGCCCCGGCCGTACCGGGGCTTTGTTGTTTATGGCAAGGAAAAATCGATGGATTGGATGAAGATCGCGTGGGCGGTGCTATTGGGCATCATGATCATCTGGTTGTTCCCGCGCGCCAAGCAAATGCTCAACAACAGTCCCAAAGCCAGCGCAGACGATTGGCGTGCGTTCATTTTGCCCCTCGTGCTGGTGGTTGGATTCGTCGTACTGTTAGTACTGTCTGTGCGCCGCTGACTCCTCCTCCGTGGATCGTGCCGGCAATCCGGCCCCCGAATGCCGGGTCAACAATTGTCGGAGCTCGGGAATACAGGATCCGCACTGGGTACCCGCGCCGCATGCCGCACCGATAGCCTCTGGGCTCGTGCATCCCTGGGCAATGACTTCAACGATGCGCGCACGGCTCACGTCCATACACGCACACACCCTCGGGCCAGGCTCGGATTCCAGCGCGCGCCCGGCCAACAGTCCGAACCGATCGTGGGCCGTTAGTACACCGCGTGCGAAACACGATTTCAGATGCTCGTGACCGCCGGGTTCGGCGCCGGGCTGCACGAATACGCAACTGTCCAAACGACCGCGCTCCAACCGTGCTGCGCGATACCGTCCCGCCGAGACATCGATGTACTCGACCCAGTCGGCAGAATCCTCCGGCCTACGGAACCAGCTTCTCGCCACAGAAGCCCAATCTTGCCGCAGCCCGGCGCCGGCAATTACATATCGCCACAAATCGGGGGCTACCCGTATTTTGACCCAATATTCGCACTGCGGCAGGGCGAGTTCCCGGCGGGTCATCACGAATCCCCACCACGCCACCGGCATGGCTTCCACCAGAACCGGCGTGTGTTTCAGCTCGGGCTGGCCGGAAATCGGATCCACCGCTGGACTCACCAGCGCGCCAATCCGCGCGTTCGCCGCAAACGCATCGTTCCAGTGCATGGGGACAAAGACGTGACCGATCAGTTGGCCGGTAGTGAGTCGTGCACGAACCACCACACGGCCGCGGACGCTGCGCACCCGCACCAGATCGCCTTCGCGCACACCGATACGTGCGCCGTCATCGGGATGCAGTTCTGCGAAAGGCTCCTCGTCGTGGGCCGACAGGCGCGCAGCGCGCCCCGTGCGCGTCATGGTATGCCAGTGGTCGCGAACGCGACCGGTATTGAGTATCAACGGGTAGTCCGCGCTTGCCGGCGCTGCCGGCGCCCGTGGCGCCACTGCCAGTAGTCGAGCTTTACCGCTGGCAGTGTAAAACCCGCCGTCTGCGAACAGGCGCGGCGTACCCACCATGCCGGCGCGCACCGGCCATTGAACCGGACGCAATTCGTCGTATGCACGACGGCCGCCAGCCGCTAATCCGGAAATGTCGAAGACGCGGGCGCCATGGTTTTCAAACCCCGACAAGCGCGCGTGTTCTGCGAAAATTTCAGACGCCGCGTGGTACTTGAACTGTTGATCGAAGCCCATGCGGCGCGCCACCTCGGCCACCATCCACCAATCTTCGCGTGCCTCGCCGGGCGCCGGTGAAAACGGCCGCTGTCGGGAAATGGTGCGGTCGGAATTGGTCACCGTGCCGTCCCGTTCGCCCCAGGTGCACGACGGTAGCAATACATCGGCGTAGCGGCTGGTGTCGGTGGGATGAATACAATCGGACACCACCACAAAGTCGCAGCGCTCCAGTGCCGCCCGTACGAAATCGGCATCCGGAAGACTGTCCACCGGGTTGGTGGCCATGATCCAGAGGGCGCGCACGCGGCCGTCGTGCACGGCCTTGAACAGCTCCACCGCTTTGAAGCCTTCGCGCTGGGCGATGAGCGGCGCACGCCAAAACCGCTGCACCCGGTCGCGGGCACCGGCATCGTCCAGCTCCATGTGCGCTGCAAGTTGATTCGCCAGCCCGCCCACTTCCCGGCCGCCCATTGCGTTGGGCTGTCCGGTGAGCGAGAACGGTCCCATACCGGGCCGGCCGACGCGGCCCGTGGCGAGGTGACAATTAATGATGGCGTTGACCTTGTCGGTGCCGCTGGATGATTGGTTGATACCCTGGGAAAACATCGTCAGAACTTGTTCGGTATCGCTGAACATGCGGTAGAACGTATCGACCTGCTTCACAGTCAGACCGCATTGGGTCGCGACCGCGCCGGGCGTGGGCGCCGAACGGCGGGCACACGCCAGGGCTTCCGCATGGTCTTCGGTATGCTCGTCCAGGTATCGTCTGTCGATGGCCCCGGTACGTTCGAGCCACGCCAGCAAACCGTTGAACAGCACCGTATCGGTCCCCGGCTGCAGCGGCAGATGCAAGTCGGCCTGGCGGGCGGAATCCGTGAGGCGCGGATCGATCACCACCAACCGCGGGCCCTGCCCGGCTTGCCGCCGAGCGGCGAAGCGCTGGAACAACACCGGGTGGCACCAAGCCGCATTCGAGCCCACCAGCACCAGCAGTTCAGCGGTGTCCAGGTCTTCGTAGCTGCACGGCACCGCATCGGCGCCGAAAGCCCGTTTGTGACCTGCGACGGCCGAAGCCATGCACAACCGCGAATTGGTATCGATATTGGCGCTACC
Organism: uncultured Gammaproteobacteria bacterium; assembly: GCA_963849825.1. Lineage (GTDB taxonomy): Bacteria > Pseudomonadota > Gammaproteobacteria > JASBUN01 > JASBUN01 > CAVXJN01. The sequence continues at coordinate 267,215 of CAWKIK010000004.1, forward strand.
GATGAAACCCTTCATGAACTTGTTCGCGACGTAATACGCTTCAGTGGTGAGTTGTCCGGAGACATACATCGCGACCGCATCCGGACCATGTGAGGCGATCGTGTCTTCAAAGCGGTAAGCCACGATCGCGAGCGCGCGCTCCCAGGAAACCCGGTCGGCGCCCACTTGCGGGTACAACAAGCGACCGTCGGGCACCAGGGTCTCGGCAAGTGCGGCGCCCTTGGAGCACAACCGACCGCGGTTTGCGGGATGTTCCGGATCGCCGCGCACACTGATCTTCCCTTCAGCGTCGGTGCTGCCGATAACACCGCAGCCGACGCCACAATAGGGGCAAGTGGTTCGCACCTCGCTCAAAGGAATTCGCCTCAGCAGCCGGCCGCCACCGGGTTGGAAACCAGGGACAGAAAGACCATGCCGTTCTCGATCCGAACCGGATACGAGGCGGCGCAGCCCTGGTCGGGGGCCACCGCCAGTCCCGTATCCAGGTGGATTTTCCAATCGTGCAAGGGGCACGCGACCCGTCTGCCGTGAACGATGCCCTGAGACAACGGCCCGCCCCGGTGCGGGCACTGATCCCGCAGCGCGAAGACCTCATCCCCGCTGGTTCGGAATACGGCGATATTGCCATCGCTGCACTCGACCACCCGCGCCCCCATGCGCGGGATATCGTCGAGTCGCCCGACTTGAATCCAATTTCCGCTTTGCACCATGGGTTCGGCGGCACGCATGTTCATGTTCGACACTCCTGGTGGCTCAAACGGTCTGCGATACCAACTCACGGGAGTCCACGCGCGTGAGCGGCTTGAATTCGTGCTGGTCCTGACCTTTCGCCAGAGCCGCCCATGGATCTTGTTGCGCATATTGCTGCGAATCGTGAAAACGCTCCGCGAGACGCGCTCTTTCCGCTGCATCATCTACGATGCGCTGCTTGACGTAAGCAAGTCCGACCCGTTCGATCCAAGGCGCAGTCCGTTCCAAATAATGCGCCTCCTCTCGATAAAGCTGCATAAACGCCGCGCAGTGCTGCTTCACCTCATCGGTGGTCGTGACATGGCAGAGGACATCCGTTGCCCGCACTTTTACGCCGCCGTTGCCGCCGACATGCAATTCCCAGCCCGAGTCCACCGCCACCACACCAAAGTCTTTGATGGTCGCCTCGGCGCAGTTACGCGGGCAGCCCGATACCGCCAATTTGAACTTGTGCGGCATCCAGGAGCCCCAGGCCATTTTCTCCAACTCGATGCCCATACTGGTGGAATCCTGAGTACCGAACCGGCACCACTCCTTGCCGACGCAGGTCTTCACCGTGCGCACGGCCTTGCCGTAGGCATGTCCGGAGACAAAACCGGCCGCCGACAGATCGCCCCAGATTCTCGGCAGAGTCTCTTTGCGTATGCCGAGAAGGTCGATTCGCTGCCCGCCGGTAATGTGTACGGTGGGGACCGCGTAGCGCTCTGCGATTTCGGCGATCGCCTTAAGCTGGGATGGCGTGGTTTCCCCACCCCAGATGCGCGGTACCACCGAATAGGTGCCGTCTTTTTGAATGTTGGCGTGCGTACGCTCATTGATGAAACGGGATTGCTGATCGTCCACGTATTCCCCCGGCCACGCACATAACAAATAGAAATTGAGCGCCGGCCGACACTTGTTGCAACCGTCCTCGGTTTTCCATTCCAGGAACCGCATCAATTCCGGCATATCCTTCAGCGAATGTTCCCGGATCGCTTTGCGAATCTCTTCGTGGGTGCGTTCCGTGCAAGCACACAATGGTTTCTTGTTCAGCGCCTGCGAGTAATCACCGCCTACGGCACTGGCCAACAACGATTCGACCAGGCCGGTGCACGAACCGCAGGAGCTTGAGGCCTTCGTGTGGGCGCGCACATCTTCCAGGGTGAACAACTTCTTTTCGGCGATCGCCTGCACGATCGTGCCTTTGCAAACGCCGTTGCAACCGCAGATTTCAGCTGTGTCCGGCATGGCGGCGACCCGGTTCTCAGCGCCGTGGCCGGAATCTCCAAGATGCGCCTGCCCGAACAAGAGGTGTTCGCGCATTTCCGATACATCGGTCTCGTCGCGCATCAGATGGAAATACCAGGCACCGTCGAGCGTGTCGCCGTACATCACGGCGCCGTGAATGCGGTTGTCCTTCAAGACGAGCTTTCGATAGATTCCGCGCGCTGCATCCTGAAAGATCAAATCTTCGGTGGTTTCGTCGCCCAGAAAATTGCCCGCAGAAAACAAGTCGATTCCGGTAACCTTGAGCTTGGTGGAAGTCACCGAACCTTCGTAGCGGGCGATACCGACCTGGGCGAGGTGGTCGGCGCACACTTTCGCCATTTCGAACAATGGCGCCACCAGTCCGTAACTGGCGCTGCGATGCTGCACGCATTCGCCTACCGCATAAATACGCGGATCGAAAGTCTGCAAGGTGTCGTTTACCACGATGCCCCGTTCGCAGTGCAGCCCGGCTGTTTTCGCCAATTCCACATTGGGTCGGATACCGGCCGCCATCACCACCAGGTCGGCGCCGAGTTCGCGGCCGTCGCGCAAGCGAATACCGCTCACCCTGCCCGCGCCCAGAATCGCGTCGGTTTGCGCACCGGTCTCGAATTGAATGCCCCGTTGCTGCAGCGACTGTTGCAGCATGCGTGCGGCCGGCTCGTCCAACTGGCGCTCCATCAAGGTGTCCATCAAATGGACGACCGTGACCTCCATCCCTTGCTGCAACAAACCGTTGGCGGCTTCTAGACCCAACAGACCGCCCCCGATCACCACCGCTCGTTTGCCGCTTCTGGCAACGGCAATCATCCGCTCGACATCGTAGATATTGCGAAACGTGACCACACCTTCGAGATCGTTGCCTGGAACGGGCAGCACAAACGGTGTCGAGCCCGTGGCCAGAAGCAGCCGGTCGTAGGATGCGCTGATACCGTCCGCAGTGGTCACCAGTCGCCGCACGCGATCGATTTCGGCAACGGACTTTCCGGCAAACAGGCGAATGCCGTTGTCGCGATACCACTGCTCCTCGTTGAGCATGATCTCACCTATGGTCTTTTCGCCTGAAAGTACCGGCGACAAGAGAATCCGGTTGTAATTTCCGTAGGACTCTGCGCCGAATACGGTGATTTCGTAGGTATTAGGCGCAATCATCAGCAGTTCTTCCAGCGTCCGCACACCGGCCATACCATTGCCTACCAACACCAGCTTCTGTTTCATGACATCCTCACTCATGTCTGGATTCCGCTTGCCGCTCATGCCGCTTCGTCCGGCACCGCGAGGGCACGCGGCGCGACTGAACTCGATTCGGTTCCGCCGGTCTGTGTCGTTTCGCTTCGGGACCGTTGCCGCTCGTAAAGAAATTTCAGTACTTCGTGCCGCAGGTGGTTGTAGCGCGGATTGCCCGCAAGCTTGATGCGGTTGCGCGGGCGCGCCAGATCGATCTCGAGAATTTCACCCACAGTGGCCGCCGGTCCGTTGGTCATCATCACGATTCGGTCGGACAACAACACAGCTTCGTCGACGTCGTGGGTAATCATGATGACGGTATTACCCAGCCCCGCGTGAATCTCCATCAACGCATCCTGCAAGTGCGCACGCGTGAGCGCATCCAGAGCGCCGAATGGCTCGTCCATCAGAAGCACCTTGGGCTCCATCGCCAATGCCCGAGCAATACCGACCCGTTGCTTCATGCCGCCGGAAATCTCGTCGGGTCGTTTGTGTAGAGCGTGTTCCATGTGCACCAACTCCAGGTTGTGCTCGATCCAGGCACGCATTTGGCGTTTGTTCTTTTTGCCTTTGCAAACCTGCTTTACCGCCAGTTCGACGTTTTCATAGGCAGTCAACCACGGCAGCAAGGAATGGTTTTGGAACACGACCGCTCGTTCAGGGCCGGGCTCGTCAACCTCCCGTCCGTCCAGAATCACCCCGCCGGTGGTTGCCCGATAAAGCCCGGCAACGATGTTCAACACGGTGGACTTACCGCAACCGGAGTGACCGATCAGCGACACGAACTCTCCTTCGTCGATTCGCAGGCTCACCTGTTCCAAGGCGCGAAACGGTCCTTTCGGCGTCGGAAACTCGATGCCGACTTGAGTCAATTCCAGATGGGCGCTGGCCATAGTTTTTTCTCCCCCAGTCGGATCAGCGTAAAACCGCCTGCTTGTCCCACGATACGGTCCGCTGTAACAGCAGCATGATGCGATCCAAAGCAAAGCCGATGAATCCGATGACCAGAACCGCAACCATGATGCGTCCCAAAGAATCCGAACTTCCGTTTTGGAACTCGTCCCACACGAATTTCCCGAGGCCCGGATTCTGCGCGAGCATTTCCGCAGCGATCAGCACCATCCAGGCGATGCCGAGGGAAACCCGCAGTCCGGTAAACATCATCGGGATCGATGACGGTACGACGATTTTCATCACGTGCGTGATCCATCCGAGCCGTAGCACCCGGCTGACGTTCACAAGATCTTTGCTGACGGCGCTGACGCCCACCGCGGTGTTGATGATCGTCGGCCACAAACAGCAGAGCGTGACTGTAATCATGGAATTGAGGAATGCTTTGTCGAACATCGGGTCGTTAGTCACGTACACCGCGCTCACCACCATGGTGACCAACGGCAACCACGCCAGCGGCGACACCGGTTTGAATAGTTGAATCAGAGGATTGAAGGCGGCATATGCCGTCGAACTCAGCCCGATCAGGATGCCTGCCGGTATCGCGACGACCGACGCCAGTAGAAATCCGGCCATCACGGTCAGCAAGCTGATACCGATTTGATCGATAAAGGTCGGTTTGCCGGTATACGGACGAGTGACGACTTTGGCTTCTGGATCGTTGGCAAGACGTTCAGCGTTGCGTTTCTCTTGACGCTCATAAAACGCCGCTTCGCGTTTGCGTTCACGCGCATGTTCCTGATACAGGTTCACGGACTGATGCCAAACCTGAGCCGGGCCGGGGAATCGGCCCAACGAGGTTTGCACATGGCTGGCGCCGGTCTCCCATAGTGCGAGGAAGCACAGGACGCCGAACAATGGCAGGGCGACTGCGCGAAGTCCGGCTCTCACCGCCGCCATCCGCGCCGCGGGTTCCGCCAGTCGTTGCAGTGGTGCCCAGTTTGCGGCGATCGACGAAGATTTCATCTTTAGTCCCTCATTGCTCGCTCGTCAGATGCTTCGGCCCCCGAACCGGGTCAAAGTTTGCTGTCCGCTTTCAGACCAATCGGGAATTTCTCCAGATAGGCGTTCGGTTTGGTGCCGTCGTAAGTCACACCATCGATGAACTCGGTCTGCGGAGACCGAAAACCGGACTCCTCTGCGAAATCCGGAAAATCCGACGCTTTCATCTTTCCTTCCCGGATCAACTCCTCCGCTGCTTTGCGGTAGATATCCGGGCGGTAGACTTTCTTCGCCACCTCCATGTACCAGCGGTCCGGCTTGGTTTCCGGGATTTGCCCCCATCTGCGCATTTGCGTCAGGTACCACACCGCATCGCTGTAATACGGATAGGTTGCGTTGTAGCGGAAGAACACGTTGAAGTCGGGAACCGGGCGCTTGTCCCCGTTCTCATATTCGAAGGTCCCCGTCATGCTGTTGGCGATCACATTCGCGTCCGCGCCTACGTAGGCCGGCCGCGCAAGGATCTCCACCGCCTCCTGGCGATTGGCATTGTTTTTTTCGTCGAGCCACTTCGCCGCGCGGATCAACGCCTTGACGACATGGATGTGCGTATTGGGGTATTTGTCCGCCCACTGCTTGGATACGCCGAATACTTTCTCGGGGTTGTTTTTCCAGATTTCATAATCAGTCACTACCGGCACGCCGATGCCTTTGAATACGGCCTGCTGATTCCAAGGTTCACCAACGCAATATCCATAGATGGTGCCGGCTTCCATGGTCGCTGGCATCTGCGGCGGTGGTGTAACCGACAACAGCACATCGGCGTTGATCTGGCCGCTGATGTCGCCCTTCTGGGGCGCGTAATAACCAGGGTTGATGCCGCCTGCCGCTAGCCAATAACGCAATTCGTAGTTATGAGTCGATACCGGGAACACCATCCCCATTTTGAAGGGCTTGCCCTGTTTCTTGTAGGCATCCACCACCGGCTTGAGATAGTCGGCCTTGATCGGATGCACGGGCTTGCCGTCCTTCAGCGGGATGTTCTTTTTCATTTGCTCCCAAACGTCGTCGGACACGGTAATTCCATTGCCGTTGAGGTCCATGCTGAATGCCGTTATGACATCGGATTTGGTGCCGAAGCCGATGGTGGCTCCCAGAGGTTGTCCTGCCAGCATGTGCGCACCGTCCAGTTCGCCGTCGATCACCCGATCCAACAGCACTTTCCAGTTCGCCTGGGCTTCCAACGTCACGTACAGACCTTCGTCTTCGAAAAAATACTTCTCATAGGCAATCGCCAAGGGCGCCATATCGGTCAGTTTGATGAACCCGAATTTGAGTTCCGCCTTCTCGGGAGGTCCGACTTCCGCTTCGGCAAGCGGTGTAAAAAAGATACCCATGCACAGTCCCGCGGCAGCCCCCAGCCCCAGCGCGCTGCGTTTGAGAAAGGTGCGCCGGCAACCGACCTCCCCATCGTTTTTGGGTGCCCCGAAAATGCCGTCTTGAATTCTTTTGCTCATCGATTTGCCTCACAACCGGTTTCTATCGCGCAAAAAAAACGCCCGGTACACAAGCACGATCGAATGCTCATGTCCGGGCGCCGTTGCCCTTCCCTATCGAAATTCGCTCAGGAGCGACCGCCGTTGGCCGCTCGGGATTTTGTGCTGTTGCTAAGCACGCGTCGTGCCAAGCTTACAAGCCACTGATTATTCAGCGGCGAGTGGTCGTGCAGCACCCCTGCCAATACATGACCGCGCTTCAAAACGGTTCACGCGGAGCTGCTATGCGTACTTTTGGGGCATAACGCGAGCGTGATTGGCCTCAGGCAGCTCCTTCACCCGCATCGTGCATTCGGGAGATGGCGAACGAGTCGAGGTAGGCCCGCCAATCCGTTGGGGAGAAGACTGCGCCATCCAAAAATCGGTCTGCACCCATGTGAATCGGCGAACTGGCTTGTGTCAAAGTCCACGGCCCCTCGTGCAGTCCTTCGCTTTTGCCGTCAATAGTCGGATACGGCAATTGCAGATCTCGCGCAACTTCGCGGTAGAGTTCGGTTCGATAGACTCGTCGAGCCACGGCTTCGCTGTCGTGCACACCGCGGGTCTGCCTCCAACGAACCATCTGCCCGATCATCCATTGCGCGTGTGAGCGCCAGGGAAACGTGGCTGCGTAGCGATAGAAGACATTGAAATCCGGAGTCGCGCGCGGCATTTCGTCACGACCGTATTGAAAAGTGCCCGCCATGGACATGCGCAACACCTCGCGCGGTACATCCATGAATCCGGATTCCGATAACAGGTCGACCACCGCCGTGCGATGCGCCGAAGCGTCCATCCAGCGGCACGCCTCCAGCAACGCCCGCAGAACCGCGCGGTGCGTATTGGGGTATGTATCCGCCCATTGTTCGGTGACTCCAAAAACTTTTTCAGGGCTGTTGTTCCAAACTTGATATCCGGTCAACACGGCGCGGCCGACTCCGCGCTTTACTGCAAACGCGTTCCACGGTTCGCCGACGCAATATCCGTCGATGCTGCCGGCTTCCAAGTGTGAAACCATCTTCGGTGGCGGAACCACCACCAGATACACGTCCCGGTCCGGGTCGATGCCCCCTGCCGCCAGCCAATAACGAAGCTGATAATTGTGACTGGAAAACGGATAGACCATGGCGAACGTCATGGGCGGACGACCGGCTTTGCGGTCCTGATCCACAAGCGCCTTGAGAACTTGTGCCGCTCCGATCGGATCGTTCGCGTCAACCGCATCCATGGCGCACATGCGCGCGTACAATGCATTGCTGACGGTGATCGCATTGCCGTTCAATCCCATGCTCAATGCCGTCACCATGGGCCGGTGCAACGCGCCCAAGCCGAGCGTCGACGCGATGGGCATCGCGGCCAGCATTTGCGCGCCGTCCAGAGAGCCGATGGCCACCTTGTCTCGGATGTTGGCCCACGAAGCTTCACATGAAAGCTCCACGTCCAAACCCTGGCGTTCAAAGAAACCTTTCGCCACACCCACCACCAGGGGCGCACAATCGCTCAGTGGAATCAGACCGATTTTGAGTGTGCGCTTCTCGGGCTCGGCAGCGCCGCGCAGGTCCTGTGTACTGGTACCACTCGATTCAGGCATGACTCTCGTTCCCATTACTCGAATAGCTGCGCCACGCCAATGACGTCGCGGGCGGCGTCTGCAATGCGTTGATTACGGTCCATAGCCAGTTTCCGTAACGCCCGGTACGCCTGCTCTTCATCGCAGCCGCGTTGTTTCATGATGATGCCTTTTGCTTTGTCCACCACCTTCCGGTCCGCCAGGGTGTTGCGCACCTCATGCAACTCGCGGCGCAGCGCCTGAAATTCGCGAAAGCGTGCAATCGCGACGTCGACGATCGGTTTCACCCGCGGGCCGCTGAGTCCGTCCACGACATAAGCGCTCACCCCGGCGCGAACGGCCTTGTCGATGGTGTCGGCGTCGTCCTCCTCAGCGAACATGACGATCGGGCGCGGCTGTTCCCGGGTAATACTGTGCATGTGCTCCAATGTGTCGCGATCGGGGGAATCCATGTCGATAATGATGACGTCAGGGGCAACTTCGCGCACACGCTGGACGAGATCGTCGCTGGCGGCCACGCGTGCAACGACCAGATAGCCCGCGTCGGTGAGCGCGCGCTGCAGCACTACCGAACGAGCACGGTCCCGGTCGACGAGCATGACACGCAGTCCGCCGGCGTTGGTTGAATCATGTTTGGTCATGGTATTGGCTCAGACCAGCAAGAACGGTGCCAGCGCCAGACGAGCAACTACGTCGCGCCGGGGCGGGTTGACGCACTGGCTTGGTGCGCTCAACGCCGCAGCATCGGCTCAAACAAGGTGGGAAGTGGTGATTACGACCGATTCGAAATGCGGCTCCAACCAGCGCAATACTTTGTGCTCCGCAAGTTTTTCCAAGCCTTTGATATCCGACCGCTTTTCGAAGTTGGACAACTGAAGCACCGCTTTGAGGGTATCGGGTGTGAAGTGTGTCGCCAAATCGATCAAGGCATTCGGCTGGCTCGGGCGGACCTGAGGCATGGTGAATGCCAGCAACCTCAGATCCTGGATCTCCACATCGGAGAACGCGGCGCGTAAACGCTGCTGGATTTCAGCTTCGGCGAGATTGCCGAGGAACCATGCTATCCCACGTACGGTATCGATGAGATCGGAGTCGATCCCATCATCGATGTCGTCGAAAAACTCCAACGCGGGATAATACCCGAGCTTGTGGTCGCGCGCGTAGGTGCTCACTTGACGCGCCAACTCGTCACCGACCACCGAGGGAGATGCCGCCAAGTGCTGCGACATGACTTCTTCCGACACCTTCAGGTGCGCAGTCAGCGAAACCCGGATGATGTGCAGTTTCGCCATGTGCGTCTCAAGCCTGGCCGCGCAGCACGGTCAGTTGCTGGGCAATGGGTTTGGTGATCGGCTCCAGCTTCTTACGCATCACACTGCCGATGGCATCGGTGTGAGCGAATAGCTGGCGCACCAGCGGTTCGCCCACTTGCGCCAATGTCAGCAGCGCCTGCACCTCCGCTTCCAACTCGGGCACCTGATCACGCAGTACGCAAGCCCGTTCAAATGCCCGGGCATCGATTTGCGGCGATCGCTCGAACCAGGACTCCGCGTCGCGCAACAACACCTCGATATCGGTGTAATGCAACGGCGAAACCCGTGCCGGGGAGAAATATTCGCCAATAGTATCCAACAGCGCGCACACCGCGTCCTGATTGCTGGGCTTCTTCAACACGTGTTCACACGTGCGCAGGTAAGCCTGCCCCTCTGCCGACAAAACCCGGAGCAACAAACCGGCACACGCATTGTTCTGGCCAGCCAATGCCTGCACATGCGCACGATGATGCTCGAGGTCCGGCCTCGGCTGATCCTGTTCGGGCAGATCGTCGGGCAGCGCTTGCAGAAAGCCGATCCGGAATACGCTCTTTTGTCGTCCCCGGTTCCAAAGTTCGGTGCGTGCTTGCTCGTCGATCAGATGTTCCTGCAGCACCAAACGCACGCTCTCGATGATGTCCCGGGCCTCTTCTTCGAAAGGGAGAAACTCCAAAAGAAACTCCGCCAGCACTGAGCCCATGCGCCCCTGCACCACACACTCGCGGGCCAGCATGCGTCGCGCGTTGGCCGCATCGGGCATGGCCCACCAGGCGCGGTAGGCAAGTTCATCAGTCAATCCGGCGGCACCACTCACGGCGACGACCGCCTCGGGCTCGCCCAGCATCAACAGGTCCCCGAGGCGGGCGCCCGCCGCCTGGCCCATTCGGGTCCAGCGCTTCAAAAAAACCGGATACCCGCCCGGCGAACCCAACACGTGACTCGACAGCAGTTCGCGGACGCGACGCACGTACTGGTCCGGTCGGCAGTTGGGATTCAGTTGAATCTTGGCCTCGTCACCTGAGTTTGCGAGTCCGTATACCAACAATGCGCCTTCATCGATGCGCACTGCGACCGCGTTGGCGAGCAACACGTTCAGGCGCAAACTGTCTTCGTTTGAAAGATCCATACTCGAATGCTGCGAACCAAGGAACGCCACCTTTTTGGTTGCGGATCGAGGAATCAAGAGGCCAACAGCGGATCCAACTCGCCTGCCATCTCCAACTCCAACATGTCATCGTAGCCGCCGACATGAACGTCGCCGATGAATATTTGCGGTACTGTGCGGCGTCCCTGTGCCCGCTCCAACATTTCCTGAAAACGCCCAGCGTCCAGATCAACCCTGACCTTTTCCAATTGCTCGACCCCTTTGCGACGCAGCAATTGCTCCGCCCGCACGCAGTACGGGCAGATGGCGGTGCAATACATCAATACGTTGGCCATTCGCTCTCCTCACGTCGTCGTCCGCTGGCACAGGACGGGCATTATAGCGTTGCGGGATCGGGATGCGCCGCGCCCGATGTCTCCCATCCGAATATTGGATATTTGCTATGCATATCAACAACATTGCGCCGCGCGCCCGAACCGGACAGGACCTGACTACGGGCCAGCACGGACCACGCCCAACGGGTAAAGGCGGCCGGTTGTTTGATCATCCGATCGCCACGCAGGATACTACACTGTGCCCAGTTCGAAACCGTCGGCGCTAAGGTGGACGCCGAATGCACCACGAATATTCCATATCGTCGATTGCTTCGTCTTGCTTGCCGTTTTTTTCTAATATGCGATAATGCGTGGCTTTGAATTTTTACCCTGCATGCGACGGTGGGCGCATGTTACCAGAGGCAAGTATCGTAGGAGATAGCTATGGATCCCATGTACTACGAGACGATCACGAAACTGGAAGAAATGGGCGCTGACCCAGAGTACGTCCAGGGTTGGATCGGCGGTTTTCTTGGCAATCCCAAGCGCGAAGAACAGCGCATTACCGAGGCCTACGAAGCCGGCTATGAAGATGGCGGAAGCAAGACCATCGATAATGCCAAGAACTGGGCCAAGAAATAAAAATAGGCTCGTTGCATGGCCGAAAATAAAAAAGCGGGACACGATCCCGCTTTTTTATTGCCTGCCCTAAGCCGTGCGGCGTCAGCTGAATAGATCTTCGACCGCTTTGATGGCCTTGTCGACTGCGTCCGGGCCGTCCACTTCCATGATCTGATCGATCACCCAACGATTCTCATGATGGTCATGGCTCATGATCTTCTGCACGGATGTCCCGAAAAAATGCAGAAATCCGTAGCTTGCGCCCTCCTCGGGCGAAAAGCCGGTCTCGGCGTAACCTTCGGCGCGTACGTTTAACATTTCGACGAAGGCCGTGCGATATTCTCCGGCACCGAATAAATCCGCCGCGTTGTCCTGCATGTGGTCAGAAAGCCGCAAAGCGAGAAAGTTGACGAATTCGCGCCGATCGGATTCATCCATGCGATCATATGCCATGCGGTCGGCCACTTGCAGCAGCATGCCCAGGTATTCACCGATCACCTTCACGCGTTGTACGTCATTGTCATAAACGAAACGTTCGCCGTGCAGGTTCTTTGCCTTTTCCAAGGCAATGCGCCAGAAGATGAACGCCAGTGCCTGCGCGTTTTCCTTTTGCATTTGCTCGGTGGGCTTGAGCTTAGCGCGCTCGGTCCAGCGGCTTTTGATTCGCAGCGCCAAGGTGACGTTCCTCCGTGTTGAAATTTCGGTAAAGCGCCGTATTTTATGGCTAAGGAGCCGTAAACGCACGGCTCATGGCATTGGTCGGAAACGGCCCCGATCCGTTGGCGCGACCCGGCCGATCATGCTACGGTATAATACCATAGTGATTTACTAGGGTATGTGCTTGACATGCGACCATCTATTGCAGCCATGAACGATCCGTCAATCGCTGAGATCGCGGAAGTGGTCCAGACGAATTGTCATATCGCCGACGCGGAGCATGCCGGCAACTACACCATGTGTACGTATCTACTCAAGATGCGCGAGTACTACCGCTGGGAAAAGGCGTTACCGTTCCAAAGTTCGCTACCCAACGACCAAGTGGGCGACTGGCTGGTGGAGCGCGAAGCCATGTGGGAGCAATTGCACGGTCAGCCGTTCCGGCCCGTGGTAATCGACGGCCAAAGCTACGATCCGTTCCATTCCGCCGCCATCAACGAAACCCTGCTGCCACGAGGGCTGGTGTACAGTGGCGGCCTTGGTACCTCCTGTCGGCCCCACTTCTTTCTCGCCCGCTTGGCGCGCCGTGAATCTCACCAAGAATATGAAATCCTGGTGGCGGCTGATGAATTCGCCCGCGACTTGAGCGCCCCGCCCGCCATGAGCCACGACCGGATTATTTATATCCGGCGCGAATCCCTGCGTCGTATGCTTTGGGAGAAGGTGGAAGAATGGAATTGGCGCAAGCAGGAAGGCGCGATGGAGCGCGCAGTACGGTATTACGATTTCAACCGCAACGTCGACTCCGCTCTGGAAGCCATGACCGACAATGAAACCGAATCCGTGATCCTCCATGAAATCGGCGAAATCAAAGCCGGCGGACTACTGGGCGAGGACTGGCATCATTTGCTGGCGGAACTACCCAACTCAGCCGCCGAACTGATGGTGCGCGCGGTTCGCGATCACCTCGCAGATTGCGTGTCGACACTACCGGCACTGATCGAAAGTCCAACACCCGCATGCCTGCATTTCTACTTCGGCAACTTGCGCGCCATGCGCAAACAGATCTTTCCGGAATTGTCACGCGCATATCAACGGTGGATTGAACAGGACGATCTGGGCGCGCTGCAGGACGTCACCGAACGTGGCGAACGACACTGGCGCGATGTGGCGCTGCAGATGCTCGATGTTTACCAACGGCATGGGCCCGAGTGTCAGAGTTACATTGAACGCATTGCCCAGGAAGGCCGGCTTTGATGCCGGCGCCAATTCGCGGAGTTTGACCTGAGCACTCGCGGCATCGACAATTCCGCGCTCCCATTAACCAATACATCGCCATGTCTCAAAACAGCCGCGTTTACGTCCCGCCCTACGAATTCCGCGAGGTCAAGCCGAACTCTTTCATCTTCGAGGTGGACGGCGCGCTACCGCCGCAACTATGCGACGAGATGGTCCGCCGTTTCGAGGAAAAATCGGACCAGCAGTATCTGGGCCGGATCGGACAACTCGCCGAAGAGCAGCGCTCCATCAAACGCTCCACGGACCTGGTCGTCAGCGGCAAAGAAGACTGGCAGGACGTAGACGCCAACCTGCATCGCTCGATGTCGCTGATGATGAAAACGTTCCGCAAGCGCTATCTCTATTTCAAAGGGCCGTTCAAAGACATGGGATATGCGATCCAACGCACCAATCCCGGCGAATATTATCATTGGCACATCGACGGCGGCAGCCACGATTTCTCGCAACGCCAGCTGGTGGTGATTTGGTACTTGAACGATGTCGCCGGACCGGGCGGCGAAACCGAATTCCTGTTTCAGGACGTACGCATCAAGCCGGAAAAAGGCAAAATGCTGCTGTTTCCGCCGTTCTGGACCCACGAACACCGCGGTGCGATTTTGCAGCAAGGCGTCAAATATATTGCTACGACCTGGGTCGTTTTCGCCTGAGACGCGCCGCTTTCAAGCGATGACCGCTCACGGTCCCTCGGCGCTGAGTCCGGCTTTGCACTTGGTCGACTTGGCCGACAGTCATCCTGAAAAATCATCCCTCTCCATAGCGGCGTCCGCCCGGTATAGACGACCCCACTGGGTGCCGTCATTAACCCGGATTGCCGCTCGTGCACGAACTGGCTACCATCCTGGCACTACCATCGTCCCCCGGGGCCAGCGAGGAAGCTACATGCTGTTGACGCTTTCCAACGTGATCGATGACCAACAGTTGCAGGTGATCCGCGGGGCAGTGCGGGAAGCTGCATTCGTGGATGGCAAGCTCAGCGCCGGCGCTCACGCCCAGCGCGTCAAGAACAACCAGGAACTTGCCAATTCCGGCGAAGTCGCGGGTTACCTGCAAAAGATCGTGATGGGCAATCTCTACAATCACGCCGAATTTCGAAATGCCGCCCTTCCTTACCGGGTCGCTGCACCGATAGTCGCAAAGTACGGGCCGGGAAGGGCCTATGGCGAACATATCGACGACCCTGTAATGGGCGAAGGCCAGCGCTTCCGCTGCGATATCGCCGTAACCGTATTCCTCAACGATCCCCGCGAATATCGCGGCGGCGAACTGGTCGTGCGCACGTCGTTCGGCGAACAGGCGGTAAAACTTGCGGCCGGCGACGCAGTCTTGTATCCGGCTTCCAGTCTGCACCGTGTCGCCGAAGTGACGGAGGGGGAACGACTGGTGGCAGTCACTTGGGCACAGAGCCTGATTCGCGATCCCGCAAAGCGGGAAATCGTCTACGAGTTGGGCCAAGCACGTGCGGCGCTGATGGCGTCAGTCCCGACAGGCGATCAAACCGCCCAGGTCGACCATGCCTACACCAATCTGGTTCGCATGTGGGCTGAAGTCTGACAGCCCCGGCCGCGCGGTAAGGTCGGCAACTTCAATCCTTCGCGAAAAGCTGGTCGGGGTCGCGAAACGCCTTGAATTCGAGCGCATTGCCGCTGGGGTCGAGTAGGAACATGGTGGCCTGTTCGCCCGCCTGCCCCTGAAAGCGGATCCCGGGTTGGATCACGAAAGGTGTATTGGCATCGCGCAATTGCGCAGCCAGGTCCTCCCATTGACCCCATCCCAGCACAATGCCGAAATGCGGGACAGGCACATCGTGTCCGTCCACCGTATTGCCGAATTTTTCCGGCTTGCAGCCTTCCGCCAGGTGCGCCACCAATTGGTGACCGAAGAAATCGAAGTCTACCCAACGATCGGAGCTGCGTCCTTCGCGACAGCCGAGCAACTCCCCGTAGAACGCCCGGGCTGCAGCCAAGTCATGTACCGGAAATGCCAGATGGAACGGTGCCGGCATTACCTTTGAGGCTCAGCCGTCTTCGGATTCCGCTGGGGAAAAATCCAGGGAAACCGAGTTGATACAGTAGCGCAATCCGGTCGGCGCCGGGCCGTCTTCGAATACGTGTCCAAGGTGACTGCCGCAGCGCTCGCAATGCACTTCGGTGCGGGCCATACCAAAACTGCCGTCGCGCTCTTCGACGACCGGTGCCTCCGGCATGGGCGCATAAAAGCTCGGCCAACCGCTGCCCGAATCGTATTTGGTCCCGGAGTCGAACAAATCCGCGCCGCAACAGACGCAGCGGTAAACGCCGGCTTCCTTGTTGGCATGATAGGCGCCCGTGAACGGGGGCTCGGTGCCCTTTTCACGGCATACCCGGTATTGCTCGGGAGTCAGCTCCTGGCGCCAGTTGTGATCGTTTTTCGGCATACCCGACATGGCATTGGCCTCCGATAGCTGCTTGAACAATTGAGAATAGCGCAAGGCGCTGGCGGGCGCGAAATTGAAACTTTCTCGGGAAGGGCAAAAAAACACGGGGGGCTGAGCCCCCCGTGTCACGTCACTGTTACGCAAGGATCAATAGCCGCCTTTGCGCCGTGTTTCCGGCAGACCGGCGATCCGACCGCCCTGCTTCGATGGATCTTTCGGAAACAGGTCGTAGACGTCCTTCTGGCTGACCTTGGTGCCCCATTTGTCCGACATGGCCTTCACGATACCGCGCGTATTGGGCTGGCTGCCGCCGTTGTTGAAATACTCGTCGCGCAGAAACTCGATCAAGTCCCAATGTTTGTCACTAAGCTCGATGCCTTCCCGGGAGGCAATGTGCCCTGCCAGGTCCTTGCTCCAGTCTTCCTGATTGCGCAGGAAACCGTTCGCATCGGTTTCGATGGTTTTGCCGCCGAACTCGTATGCCATCTCAATGCTCCTTACAACTTCGGTCAGGTTGATGATTTAGTTGGAAAACGTGGGATTTTAATGAAAATCGGGCATCAGCGCCATTAATCGTCGTCGGCGGTGATGACCGGGTCGATACCCTTATGCGCAAGGAACAGACCGCAGCCAAGCTTGCGGCTGGGGCCCACTCCCAATTGCTGTATGCGCACTGAATCGGGCTTTTCCAGGTCGGCGATCATGATGCTTCGGGTCAGCACGTCTGTCGTGGGCGTCTTCAACACATGAGTGCGCCCACACATCATTTTGCGCACGGTGATGCCCGCTCGTTGCAATTGTTCGGCGATGCGCTGCACGAACGCCTGCTCCCCAGCCGCCTGCTCGTCGACCACGTAACGGGAAAAAATCGTCGCCGAGGCGCTCAGCAGTTTCACCGACGCATCCTTCACCTCCAACGGATAACCGGCGACGTCCATCTGTCGACCCGTCAGCTCCTGCGCATCGGAAATGCGCTCCTTCGGCAGCCGCAGCGTCATGCGTGTACGCCGCGAAAGGTGCAGCAATTCGTTCTCGGGGTCCTGCGGTCGCATCCAGCCATTGCCGGACTCTGCGCCATGGATGAGATGCACTCCGGCGCGCTGCTCGTCCGCCAGCCATGGCAACGCCTCGCACAGAGCGCTCGACAGTGCGTAGGCGTGCTCCAATGGCAAGCGCGGGCATTCGATTCGGAACGCAAGATCGACGATGTCGTCCGGGACCTGGTAAGTGTTTCCTGATTCCTTTTCCTGCCAATACATATCAATTCACCGGAATGCTCTGTTGGACCTGTTCGCGATCGAACCACCAATCGTCCTGCACCAGTACATCGACGACGTTGCGCAGGCGCACCAAAAATTTCTCCGGATCGTCCAACTCCAGTTTTTTGAACCAGAAATCGAATTTCTCCTGACTGTCCACGTCGCTGTGTCGCCGCGCGACATTGCCCAACATCTGGTTGGCGAAGAACGACAGATTATCGTGCTGCTTGCCTTCGGCGCGTAAATCGACGATGTAAAGGGCCGTCGCCGCGGCCACTGCAGCGCCATCCGACTCGTCCGGTGTGTCGTCGATAACGTGATTGAGCATGGTCAACGTCAACTCGGCGTCGACCGGAAAGCATACCGAAAGCCATAGACCCTGACCCAAGGCACTCAAGGAACCCGGCTGGTCCGCCTGGAACAATATGTCGCACACTTCGACCGCATGCTCCCAGTCTTGGCCCCGCAAAAATACGTCAAATGCCGGACGTGCGGCTTCCCAAGCCTGTTCGTTGCGTCCCAACCCCGCCAAGGCGCGTCCCGCCTCGAGCTGCAGCAAAGCGTATTCGGCCGGCGCGGCATCGGCATCGAGCTCGCGCATGCGATCTTCCAGTGCCACCAGTTGGGATTCGAGCGCACCCGTTGAATCGGTGGTATCGAATGGCTGGTTCATTGCAAAAGCTACCCTCGCTATATTGACTACCGGCATTCATCGGCGCCTTGATCCGATGCTATCGCTGTATACGTAGAGGAAGCTTCCAGTCGGTCCTCCCAGTCGTCGGGCGTGTCGCCAAACGGCGGTTTGACATCCATACGAAAAAACATTTCGCCGTTACGGGCAGCCTCCTGCACTTTCGGAATCAGCTCCTCGAAGCTGGTGATATCGTGATTCTGCAGCATGAGTTCACTGAGCCAAAGCATGTCGCTACTCCAATTCAAAGCTGTGTCGTAGATCGGTTCCGTGAACCCGGTTGTAGTAGCGCCCGCGATAGAGCAAGCGCGCTGCGTCGGCCAGGACCGTTCTCGAAACCACTGCGGTTGTGCAGGGCGTTATTGCTGACAATCCCTTGTCCGGCTTCGAGTCGATGGCGCACCACATACTCGCAATCGCCTTCCAGTAACGCGCCCAAGTAGGCCGCCGCTGCCTGGGTCAACCGATCCTGCTTCCATTCGACATTGCGCCGTCGCGCCGTGTAGCGCATATCAAGGTTCCCTGTGCCCGGCTCGATGAAAAACACCGGGCCGGTCTGAGCCGGTCGGATTTCGACGCCCTGCTCGACGTTGGCGGGAATGGTCATGGCATCAGGTTGCATCAACGCAGCCACGTATTCCGGATTTTCATCCCGTAGTAGAATGTAGGCGATTTCGTGATCCAGCAGCGCAGTCTCGCCTCCCCGTACGGCCGGCCGCACACAATGCAACAACATCAGCTCGAATGCGGCGCTCCTCGGTATTGTAGTAACCGTCGGTGTGCCAATTGAGCGGCCGATTTGAATACGGTATGTAGCCTTGGTGGCGAGAGCCTTTGGGCATGACCTGCAATGAAGTCAATGCATCTTCGTCGGCACACAGATTTCCGTCCAGGGTAACCAAGCCCAG
>CAWKIK010000005.1:0-26255 GCA_963849825.1 uncultured Gammaproteobacteria bacterium
ATACCGGTTGGTGGAATAGGCGATCCGCCGTCTGGCATAGACCGGCGCCGGATGCAGCGCCGCAACCAGCAGCGTGGCGCGGTGCGCCTGGTACAGCGGAATGTCGGCGGGCAGCTTGCTCAGCACGTAATTCTTATGCTCGATCGGGACCGGCGCCAGCGGGCTGCAGCCCACGGTCAGCAACGCGGCCGGGAGAACATAAATCAGTCCCGGCTCGCGCCTGATCATCACTGCTCTCCCGGCCCGGGGGGCGGGGCTTCGGTACCGCGGATCGGTCCCGATGGGTTACGGCTCACCTCGGTGGCCACGGCCTCCAACGATTGGGAGAGTGTTTCCAGGCGGCTCAGCGCTTCATAGGACTTCGGCAGCACTTGGGTGTGGAGAACATCGAGCGTATCCCAGTCCGGACTGCCCAGCAATGGGCCGAACTGACGGCTGGCGTGCTCTGAGTTCTTTAGAAGTGACGCGAGCTGCCGCGTATTGTCGCCGAGTGTTTCCGTAATCTTGCAGGTGTTGTCGATCGCGTCCTTGAGCGACAGCACGGTGTGCTCGTCCAGCAATGGTTCAAGCCGCCTGCTGGCGCGTTCCAGATTGTCGAGTAGCGCGGCCAGCTTATCGTTGTTACCTCGAAGGGTCGAGGTGACGACCCGCGTGCTGTCGATCGCTTTCTTGAGCGAGCGCACAGTCCGCCGGTCGAGCAGCGTGTGCAGCCAGGCATTGATGTCATTGGCGACGGCGTCGATTGCCTCGCGGTGCGCCGCAGCCGTCCGGATCTCGGGAAATCTTTGGCCACTCGCGCGCGTCAGGACGTGCCTGTCACCACCACGGGTGTCTTCGAGCGCCACGTATGCATAGCCGGTAAATCCTCGCGGGGGAAGACCTCGGGTGTTAATCATCGCCACGGTCGCATCGGTCACCGGCGCCGAAGCGCGGACTGTGACCAGGACCCGCACCGAATCGGGATCCAGCAACTCCACGTGCTCAACCTCTCCGACTTGCACGCCGTGAAATTCGACCGGGGCGCCATTCATCAGGCCGGATACGGCCTCATGGGTACGAATCTGGTAGGTGGCGTAATCGGCGCGGGACACGAAGTACCAGATCCCAAGCGCCACGACTGTACCCAGCACGAGAACGCCGAACCAGATCCTCGCTTTAGACGCTACGCCGAGCTTCATAGGACACCCACGCTTACGCTAGCGCGTTATCGGCGCGCAATGGGCCCAGGCCCGGTGTCCGGAACGAAGACTCAGCGCGCCCGGTGCGGATGCGACGCCGGCCGACTCCGGCTAGACCTCAGTCGCGTTCACCCACAGATCGTGTACATTGCACATGGTCAGGACGTAGATCACTCCTTTGTGATTGCCCACGTCGAACGTCGTCTCCGGTTTGTCGGCCTTGGGGTCGTATTGGTGCTCGGTGATGAAGTTGAAGTTGGAATCGAGCAGTTGGTGCTTGATGATCCAATGCTCGTAAGCGTTCATCGGATGGTGGGTCACGACGTGCAGCCGACCGTCCTGCCGCTCGAACTCCGGCAGGTGATGATCCGCCAAGCCCTGATTCCAGCGACCGAACGAATCCGCCGTGTAATATACGCCCCCTGCCAGCTTGGTCTTCAGGGCCGGTTCCACCATCCCTGCCATCAGCTCTTTGGGAACGAACAGTGCGCCGGCTGTACCGCCGACCCCGATGCGAATGAATTCTCTTCTTTTCATGGTCTCCTCCAGTTTTAAAATTGCGGTGTCCTGCATCGCAGCGGGCCCCGGGCTTTGCGGACGCGCGCCCGGCCCGACGTGAACGACCTTGCACCCTGTGAACACCGCCCGGCTCGGCTTTATTCCACCGAAACGGGAACTCCTGCTGCCGACCCACTTCCATCAATACCGTGTGGGACCCTACGGGGAGTCGTGCCGCACTCCTCGGTTGCGGCGGAGCCCGACCGTAGCGGGAATAATCGGGCGCCCCCGCGTGTTCATGTCGCGGGACCTTGTTCAGGTCGGAATCTGCGCCAGGCGTCGTGCGCGCTAGTATCAGGGGGCACAGGTGCGACCTACCATCAAATATCCAGGAGATACCGGGCCGAGTTGCCCGGGCTCACGCGCCGATTAGAGAATGGATACCGACTCGATCGAGGACCACATTCCAGGTCTGCGCCGCTACGCGATGGCGCTGCTGCGCGATCCGGCGCGCGCGGACGACCTGGTCCAGGACACCCTCGAGCGCGCCCTGCGGAAATTCTCGCTTTGGCGGCGCGGCTCAAGCCTGCGCACATGGCTGTTCGCCATCATGCACAACCAGTTTCACAATCAACTGCGCCATGAACGTGTCGTCACCCAGGTCGAGGCTGCTTACACTGCCTCCGGCGAGCACACGTCGAGCGGCTCGACCCAGGAGGACGATCTGCACGTTCGGGAACTGCTACGGGCCCTCGACAACCTCCATCCGGATCACCGCGAGGTGCTGCTGCTAGTGGGATTGGAAGAGCTCAGTTATCGAGAGACCGCCGAGGTACTCGGCGTGCCCGTCGGCACGGTGATGTCGCGCCTTTCCCGCGCGCGCGAGCGCCTGCGCCTGGCACTCAGCGGCGAGGGTGGCCCACAGCTTCGGAGAGTCAAATGAGCGAGAGGGATCGTCTCGACGAGCAGGATCTGCACGCGTTCCTCGATGGGGAGCTGGATCGCGCTCGTCGTGAACAGGTCGAGGCGCTGCTGCGCGACGATACCCAAGCGGCGGCGAGGCTGGAAGCCTACCGCAGTCAGAAACGCAGCTTGCACGCGCTATTCGACCCGGTGCTCGAGCAGCCGGTGCCCCAACGTCTGCGCGCCACGTTCTTGCGCCCCCGGCGCAGGTGGACGGTCGGTCGTGCGGCCCTGGTGGCGTGGCTCGTCGTCGGACCCGTGGCAGGTTGGCTCGGCCATGCCTGGATGGCTCGCGACTCCGAAACGCGTACGCTCCTTCTGCCGCGCGAAGCGGCTATTGCCCACACCGTGTATACACCGGAGGTCCTGCACCCAGTGGAGGTGACCGCAGCCCGGGAGCAGCATTTAGTGACGTGGCTCTCGAAGCGTCTCGGGAGTCCGGTGCGGGCACCCGAACTCGCGCGCTTCGGCTACAACCTGGTGGGTGGCCGCCTATTGCCCGGTGAGCGCGGTCCAGCCGCGCAGTTCATGTACGAGGACGCCGCCGGCAACCGCCTCACGCTATATGTCTCAGCACGCGACCGCGACAGTGGTCAGACTGCGTTTCGCTTCGCCCGGGAGAATGACGTGTCGGTGTTCTATTGGATCGACGGCCGGCTCGGGTACGCCTTGTCGGGAAAGATCGATCGACAGGCCCTGTTGGCAATTGCGGAAGCCACCTACAAGCAGTTAGGACTCTAGAAACGAAGCGTTTTTGCGTTTCGGCACAAAGCCGATGTACCACTAGACAAAATCGCACCCCGGAGAGATTCGCTGCGCATGCTTGGGCCCTGTGAACGCTCAGTGAATGTTCGGCAATCTCTCGGTCGTTGCGTTTGGATGACAACCATAATCGTGAACTCGTTTGACCGATCCTCCCAGCGGCAACCAACGGTGCGGTCGGCTTTGACGTGTTGAATGCGGGCTTCCATTAACGGCGCCGCCGCTTGACGGTTGCGTTCGTTGATCTTCTGCCCAAAACCGAATCCACCACACCCTTGTTGTGCGGCGCTCGGAATAGATCGACCCAGTGAGGTGTTCATCACGCAGGGCTCGCACAAGAGTCCGTCGCAGCGTATCCCCTGAACACCAGAAGGAGAAACAACATGAAGATCAAGTTTGGCATTTGGGCCGCGGCCCTGCTCGGTCTCCTGAGCCTGCCCGTGCTGGCCGATGATGTGAAATTAAAGATGTTCGCCCCCGAGAACGGTAGCCGGGCGGGAATCGGTGGGCGAGGATGGTTCGTCGACCTGGCGATCGACTTCCGGACGCCGCTCGCCAATTCCGGTTTCAGCGGCTTTCAGCTTACGGGACCCGGCGTGCATGACAACGCCCCACCGTTCCCCGGCACATTTTCGCCCGGGATCGATGATCGCCTGCCGGGGTTGATCGTCCTCGTGAGCACGACCGGCATTGGTGCCGGTAGCTGCCAGAATGTCGCGAACCTGTTCAATCTGATCAGCGTGACGGATGTCGCGAACAACTCAGCGCAAATCGGGGATGCCTGGATCATCGGCGCGCCCAATTTCGGCGTGGACGCGGAAAGCACAGTCTATGCGGCCGTCGCCGCCGATCACAATGGCGACAGTATATTCAACGATGCGCCAGCGGTGCTGCCGGACGCCGACGGAAACGGCGTGTGCGACGCCCACGACCTGAAGGCGTTCGGCCTCTCTTCAAACATCGCGCGGTCGAACTTCTATATCAATCCCTAATGACTCTGAGCGCATACCCGGCGCGGCCGCGGCGCGCGGTCGTACTGAAATGCGCGCCGCGACTCGCGCTGCTTACTTTCAGTTAAATCACGTACTCAGACGACACTCCCGCGATGGGGACACGACCGGAGCAGGTATACTGCATTTCCCCCAGTAATTGTCTTCCAGTCGCAGGCAAATCCGAGCGATTTTCGTCGGATGTGCAGCAGCAATGCGAACGGGAATCGAGGAGCTCGGCGTCACGGAAGGGAGATTGCGCGCGATGATCGAGGCGCGCGACGCGGATCAGGCAGCCTGTCCTTTCATCGCGCGATGCGTTCCGGTGAGGAGATGCCGGCTCGCAGATACTGTCCGCGTCGATTCCATGGTGCCACCGGCGCCGCATCACAGGCGTCATGGTCGCATCAAGCGTGCCGATCGAATCCTTCGGTCCGAAGGGGGGCGCTCAACTTGGACTTCGCCGCGCTGCATTCGCCCTCGACAGCACAGCCCACATCCCCGCTGCTTCGCGAGGATCAACCTCGCCACGACCGCAGAGGATGCGATCGCGATGCAATTCAAACCGAGAAAGCGCCGGGGGTCGCCGTCACTTCGGACCTGCATCGCCACATTGCGCCGGCTACCGGACCAGGGACATGATGCGCGATACCGGGCGGCCGCCAACGTTCTCCAAAGGCAAGTAGATCCCGCCAGTCTCGGGATCCACTTCCACAGCGTGGGCTGCAGCATGGACGAATCGCTCATCCAAAGGGACCAGACGATCACCACGGAGCCGGATTGTCGTCACCGTTCCCGATTCCGAGCCGACGTATGCACGGCTCGACTGCGGGTCGAGGGCCACAACGTCCGGGTCTTCGCCTACCGATGCGCGGTCCAGGACCGCGAAACTCGCAAGATCCAAGAGCAGCAGCCTCGCATTCCCCGCGCAGCCTATCAACGCCAACCGTCCACCATCAGCCAGCCGCAAGCCGTGCGGATAACGGCAGTGCGGGAGCCGATGCCGAGCCAGGATGCGAAAAGCCTGCGGATCGACCGTCACCAGCTCGTCTTTCGTCTGCACGGTAACGTACACTCGGAACATTGCCACTCTCGCCACCGAGGACTATGCGATCCAGCAGGCGATTGCGGGCAGCATCGATGACCGCGAGATCCCCACCGCGCTCGTCAGAAACAAACAGGCGCCGACGCTTGGGATCGTAAGTAATCCCGTCGGGAAATTTGCCGGTGTCGATGTGCGTCAACACCCGCAGCGTATCCGTGTCCACCACGGCGAGCGTGTCCGCAGCCGCCTCACTCACATACAGACGCCGGAGGTCAGGAAGCACGAGGATACCGGTATTCAGGCGAAAGCCGCCTACGTCCGCCACAACTGTCTGCTTGTCCAGGTCGAAGACGATTACATCGCCGTCGCCTATATGATTGATATCAAGGCGTCTCGAAGCCGGATCCAGGCTCTGGTAATCGAAGCGGGCCGGGCTTTCGGGCAAGGCAACATCCTGCACGGTGTGCAGGCTCCCGCGATCTGCAACTGCGTGGGGTACCACAGACAACAGCAGGGCAGAAGATACGCACCCGCCGCTCCCTACCGGGCTCCCCAGCCCGGAAGATTCGCTGATTCAGCACAATCTCCCGCATGCGCATCGACTGGCTTCCAAAATAAGCATCACCCAAGTGGCCCATCGTACGCACAAGCGCTGTAGAACCGGTTCAGAGATGCTCGGCACGATTGGGCGAAAGCCTTTCGCAGAATGTCGTCGCCCATGTGCCCCCAGGTCCGTCCGACCCGCTCCAGGACGCTGAGTAACTACACGTCTATCCCGACATGGAAAAGTTTAGCGGGTATGCCGTCGCCGGCGAATGCATCTTGCGAGGCGGAGACCGCCCGCTGGGAGGTAGCTTGGTCGACGAGCACCTTGAAGCCGCAGATCTTCGTGGCCACTGGGGCGCACTGCGACAGCTCTCTGACTGATCACGCTGTATCGGACATCACACGCCATTCTCCCGCTGACTTAGGCGCGTTCGGCATTTTGATTCAGCCTGCCCGGTTGGATTGAACCGCCCCCGGAGCTTTTGAGGAGGCTCCGACTTCGTGAACCAGAAAAGTCTTCTCCCAAGGGCCGAGAGTGCGCGGGCAGTTGGTACAAAAAGTCCGTGGCGGGCACCCGCCACCGTTGGCAGTGGACGAGTCGATTGCACCTGAGATCGGCTGCCTGCCGCAGACACCGCTGGATTGGGTCAAGCACGTCGAAATCGACTCAGCCGGCGCAAAGGCCTACATCGACCAGCACCGCTTACTCCCACTCGATTGTTAATGAGAACTTTTTTATCCTTATTTTCCAGTAGTTATTTCTCAGAACTAATGCCAGTGCCATGAAAAATACCATGCTCAGAAATTCCTGCTGATCGACACAATAATCACCAACTCACACGGTAAATTATTTCTTCGTCGTACCAGGCCGAGCCGGTTTAACCATCGTCAACTCATATCGCGTTGTTCTACCACCACCTGGTAACGGAAAGATTATACCCTTGGCAACCAGGTCAGAAAGATCACGGCTGGCTGTTCGATTGGGGCACTTGGTGATGGCTTCATATTTTCTGGTCGTTATTCCACCTTCAAAGCCCTTTCGACCTTCAGCGAATACCCGCGATACCATCCTGGCCTGCCGGTCATTCAACTGATTGCCATAGACTTCATAAAAACGAGTCTTGGCCAGGACAAAGTTCACTTCCTCCCTGGCAATTTCCTGTGCATTGATGACCCTGTCGGCAAAGTTATCGAGCCAAACATCAACATCCAGGCTTCCACGGCTCGCTTTCTCCAGTTGCAGGTAATAGTTTTTTTTATCCCCTTCTATCGCCGTGGCAAGACAGGCGGTGGTTGGATAACCGAGAGACTGGGAAAGTGCATGGTCAGCGATTGCCCTGCCGACTCGCCCATTACCGTCATCGAAAGGATGAATCACTTCGAACCAGAGATGGGCAATACCTGCCCGGACGATCCCGGGTATGGTCTTAGCCCCGCGCAAAGGACTGGTTTGATTGTACCAGTCGATAAGCCTCACCATTTCATCAGGCACCTGAATCGCTGGCGGGGCTTCATAGTGAAGCTTTTCGCGCCCGTAAGGCCCACTCACTATTTGCATCGGTGAAGGATCGTTGCGGTATGCGCCTCGCAGGATAGGCGTGTAGCGCTGTTCCGGGACAGCCATGGATTGCCACTTGCCCAGCAGATCATGTGTCAGCGGTATTTGCCAGTTCTTGCGAACGTCCACCAGGAGCATCGCGGCCCCCGCTGCTTTCTGGTCTGAGTTGTCCGGCAGTGTATCCGACGTGATCAAAGCGAGTAACGATGATCTGACCGATTCCCTATCCAGATCCTCGCCCTCAATGGCGCTGGTTTTGATGGCTTCGGAAAGCATCAAGTCAATCGTGGCATCCTCTTGAGATGCCATCGGTAGTGCATCAAAGCTGCCAGCCAGGCGCTCTGAGTTCAGGCGAAACTCTAGCTCTCGGTCTTTGAGCGCGCTCTCGTTATAGCGGAAATCGGGCCAATCGGGTTGTTGCCAGATCCATTTCATGCGGCACATCCATGTGCCCCACCCTTAGGGGCGGCCTTCGGCCGTGCAAACTGTCGATCCTGCCACTTTGTCATGGCGTGATTGTAGCGCTTTTTCACGCCATATTACTGCAGGTATATGGCGCGATTATAGCCCGCAATAACGCCATCCCCGATCAAGAACTCGCAACTGAACGGTGCTCACAAAATACCATGACTGCATCAGTTCGCCTCTCATGGTATCGCTGTCTGCCGCTTTGCTACGCGCAATAAATACCATGAAAAATACCATTGCTGATGCAGATTATATTATCGATTGGAGTTTTATTATTGTTATATTTCCATATGTTATGAATTCTGCCTACTCCCACTCGATCGTGGCCGGCGGCTTGCCCGAAATATCATAGGCCACGCGTGAAATGCCGGCCACTTGATTGATGATGCGCCGCGAGATCTTGTCCAATAGATCGTAGGGCAAATGGGCCCAACGGGCGGTCATGAAATCGATGGTCTCCACCGCGCGCAGTGCAACCACGTAATCGTAGCGCCGCCCATCGCCCATGACCCCCACCGAACGTACCGGCAAAAACACCGCGAAGGCCTGGCTCACCTTGTCGTACCAACCCGCGGCACGCAACTCTTCGATGAAGATGGCATCGGCCTTGCGCAGAATGTCGGCGTATTCTTTTTTGACTTCGCCGAGAATTCGTACACCCAATCCCGGGCCGGGAAACGGATGGCGCATAATCATGTCCGATGGCAGGCCCAACTCCAACCCGATCTTACGCACTTCATCCTTGAACAGTTCGCGCAAGGGTTCGATCAATTTCAGCTTCATGAACTCCGGCAAACCGCCGACATTATGATGGGACTTGATGACGTGCGCTTTACCGGTTTTCGAACCGGCCGACTCGATCACGTCGGGATAGATCGTGCCTTGGGCGAGCCAGTCCACGTCTTTGAGTTCCGCTGCCTGTTCTTCGAACACTTCGATGAACAAATTGCCGATGATTTTGCGCTTCTTTTCCGGATCGTCGACCCCTTGCAGTGCCTGCAGGAATCGCTCTTCCGCATCCACTCGAATCACGCGCACGCCCATGTGTTCGGCGAAGGTCGCCATGACCTGGTCGCCCTCGTGCAAACGCAGCAAACCGTTGTCCACGAACACGCAGGTCAGTTGGCTCCCGATCGCCTTGTGCAATAGTGCCGCGACCACCGACGAGTCAACGCCGCCTGACAGACCCAATACGACCTTGCCCTCGCCCACCAATTCACGCACCTGTGCGATGCTGTCGTCGATGATGTTGCCCGACGTCCACAGGGCACCGCAGCCACAGATTTCATGTACGAAACGAGCAATGATGCGCGCGCCCTGGGTGGTGTGCGTGACTTCCGGATGGAACTGCAATCCGTAATAGCCACGCTCCTCGTCCGCCATACCCGCCAGGGGCGCGCCGTCTGTGGAGGCGATGATTTTGAATCCCGAGGGCAATTCCGCGACCCGGTCGCCGTGGCTCATCCACACATCCAACAGCCCCCAACCGTCGGCGTTGGTGTGGTCTTCGATTTCGCGCAATAGCGTGGAATGGCCGCGTGCGCGCACTTGCGCATAACCGAACTCGCGATGATCCGAGACTTCGACCTTGCCGCCGAACTGAGTCGCCATCGCCTGCATGCCGTAGCAAATTCCAAGCACCGGCACCTTCAAATCGAAAACCGCCTGCGGCGCGCGCGGTGTTTGCTCCGCGGTCACCGATTCTGGGCCGCCTGACAAAATGATGCCTTTGGGATTGAAATCCAAAATCGCCTGCGGATCACAGTCGCATGAATATATTTCGCAATATACGCGCGCTTCGCGAATGCGACGGGCGATCAATTGCGTATATTGAGACCCGAAATCCAGGATCAGAATTCGGTCTTGATGAATATTGGCACGGGAATCGGTCAATGCGGGAGCCTCAGGCAACGGAACAGCCCCGCCAACCGTCGCGCTGCGACGGTTGGCGGCGGGCTTCTCTGTGATCAATCGGTGCGGTAATTCGGTGCTTCTTTGGTAATGGTCACGTCATGCACATGGGACTCGCGCATGCCGGCGGGGCTCACTTTGACGAACTGTGGCCGGGTACGCATGTCCTGGATGTTGGCGCAGCCGACATAACCCATACTGGAGCGCAGTCCGCCCAATAGTTGGTGGACGATATTCAACAGCGGTCCTTTGTATGGCACCCGACCTTCGATCCCTTCCGGTACCAGCTTGTTGACATTGCCACCGTTGTCGTCTTGGAAATACCGATCGCTCGATCCCTGCTGCATGGCACCCAAAGAGCCCATGCCACGATAGGACTTGTAGGAGCGCCCCTGGTAAAGCTCCACTTCGCCCGGCGCTTCTTCTGTCCCGGCGAAAAGGCTGCCGATCATGATGCTGTGCGCGCCGGCGGCAATCGCTTTGGCAATGTCCCCCGAAAAACGAATACCGCCATCCGCGATCAATGGCACGTCGGTGTCTTTCAATGCTTCAGCGACGTTGGAAACGGCAGTGATCTGCGGCACCCCGACCCCGGCTACGATGCGGGTGGTGCATATCGAACCTGGGCCGATACCCACCTTGACGCCGTCTGCCCCGGCCTCGACCAGATCGCGCGCGGCTTCAGCGGTGGCGATGTTGCCGCCAATCACTTGCACGTCGGGAAAGTTATGCTTCACCCAGCGCACGCGATCGAGCACACCCTGGGAATGACCGTGTGCGGTATCGACCACGATCACGTCGACTCCAGCCTCGATCAGTGCCGCTACTCGATCGGCGGTTTCGGCGCCTGTACCGACCGCGGCACCGACCCGGAGGCTGCCCTGCTCATCCTTGCTCGCCAGCGGGAAGTCCCGCGACTTCTGGATATCTTTGACCGTAATCATGCCGCGCAACTGAAATTGCTCATTGACCACCAGCACCTTTTCAATCCGGTGCTTGTGCAGCAATTCCAGCGCCTCGCGCTGCGCAGCCCCTTCGCGCACGGTCACCAAGCGTTGTTCCGGCGTCATGATGCTGGAGACCGGATTGTCGAGGCCGGTCTCGAAGCGCAAATCGCGGCTGGTGACGATTCCCACCAGTTTTTCGCCCGTCACTACCGGCACGCCGGAAATGTTGTAGGCGCGGGTCAGTTCCAACACGTCGCGGATGCTCGTCTCGGGCGCCACGGTGATCGGATTCTTGATGACGCCGCTTTCGAATTTTTTCACCGAGCGCACTTCCGTCGCTTGCTGCTCGATGGTCATGTTCTTGTGCACGATGCCGATGCCGCCTTCCTGCGCCATCG
The DNA here is from genome assembly GCA_963849825.1 of uncultured Gammaproteobacteria bacterium. Taxonomy (GTDB): domain Bacteria; phylum Pseudomonadota; class Gammaproteobacteria; order JASBUN01; family JASBUN01; genus CAVXJN01. The sequence continues at coordinate 11,264 of CAWKIK010000005.1, forward strand.
CGATTGCCAGGCGCGCTTCGGTAACGGTGTCCATGGCGGCGGACAACAACGGAATTCTCAAGCGAATGCCGCGGGTAAGACGAGTGGTGAGGTCGGCGTCGCGCGGCAGCACGGTGGAATGCGCCGGCAGCAGCAGGACATCGTCGAAGGTGAGTGCTTCCTGGAGAATTCGCATGAGGGGTCCCGTTACGATAAGAGGCTGTATCGCAAAGCGATATATTAGCCGGTCATTATAGAATTTGACGGCTTCCGGGTAAACTGGGTAGCCTAATCCCCTACGTACTGAGCGACAATAACAAAAGCCCTTCGGGCCACAGCCGGTACAGCACCTACCGCCTTGTACAGCATGTTTGCAGCGCTGACATCAGAATAACAACGAAGTTACACCAATGGAGGAAGCAATGAAGAAATTTGCCTACGCATTGCCTTTGCTTGCGGTCTTTGCCGCTCCGTCAGTCCTGGCCGCCAGCCAGCAGGAAGCCAGCGAAGCGATCCTGCACGCGGTGAAGATGAACAATCAAGCTCACGCCGCCGGCTTCGAATGGCGCGATACCTACAAAAAGCTCCTCGGCCCAGCCAAGCAGGCATACCACAAGGGCGACTACGATAAGGCCGAGGCACTGGCCAACAAGGCCGCCAGCCACGCCCAGCTCGGCCTCCAGCAGGCGGCAATAGCAGACGACGCCAAACCGCGTTTCTAACCTAGCCCAACACCATCATAAGCCGGGCGACGCCCGGCTTTTTTTTGGCGATTGTATACTTAACAAAGCAATCCAGGGTTTACTAGGCGGCATAAGTAAGCGAAAATAAAAAAGCCCCGGCGAACTAGTGGTGTCGCAACCACCACAAACTCGCCGAGGCGCTGAGTCGGGACTTACGCCTGACTGGCAGGCTGCCCTATATTAACCGTCGGGCGATATGCCACATCGCGCTGGTCCTCCTTTGGTTGGGGCCGTGCGGCCCGTTGAATCACCCTTTCGGCCCTCCCGTATGGGAGGGCCTTGCCATTGCTTCTTATATCTGTCCATTGTCGTCCAACGAGGTTTGGTTCTCGTACGCGGCCAGCTTGTCGATCAGTTCGAACACGAAATTTCGGTCTTCCGTCGAGAGAGAGAGCCATCCAAGCGAGGCCGAAATCGTAAGGGTTCCTCCACTTCGAAGTGAGACGGTCTTCGATTCTCCAGTCGTTGCAGGAGGTTCCTGGCTTGAGCCATTGTTTGGCGGTTTCGGTTGTGCTTTGCGTCCACGCCGACGTGGCGCGCCATTAGCCACTTTAGTGCTATTCCTGCTGCGCGTCGTCGAACTGAACAAGGGCGACACGGGTATTCCCACGTATTCACTGGCAGACAAGAAAAATCGCATCGCCTTGCCTGCGGTATCACCTGAAACGCCGTAGGAGGTACGCATTCTGTCCAGCGCTTGGGCCGGGGTAGTCTTCTTCAGATCCAGAGCGAAAAGATCAGGGTAACTATTCTCAAGGATTTGCTTGAGCTTGGCCTTCCGCACAGATTCATCACGAGATGCAAGTTCCTTGAGTAGTGGAGTTGGCTTGGAATACTCGTCGATGAGGCCCAAGAAACGCATGCCCGCGAACAACTGGGCTTGCACGCCACCGGAGAACCCGGGGAATACCGTGCGGTCGATGACGTTAGGGACCCCCTGGGACAACTGCTCGATCGCGTTCTTGAAGGTCGGCCAAGCAACGTATACCGCGGCCGCTGTCTTAGGATCATCTGTCATGTCGGAACTCCAGTTCGGTATGAAGTCGAGTATGCGTGATTTCGGTATATACCGTCAACCGATTTACAGAGATTTTTTCTTGCATACCGTACAGGAACGGACAATACTGGCTCACAAAGGTCAGCGATCGGGTGCTAAATGATTGAGGGAACAAGGGTTATCCTGAATTCCAGCCTCGGTGAGATTGAGAGGATAGTTGCCGAAGATCTTGGCGAAATCCTTCTGGTATGTCACGAGGACGAGTGGAATCGAGCCCGCAGCGCCGGTGAAAAGCCGGTCTCGATCGGGTTCAGAAGGACTGAAGTGGTGCAGGAATGGGCCGATGCCAGAAAATAGCAAAGACAAGGACCAGCACACGGCCAAGTTCAATAGCGTACTAGCTAGACTGCTCGACACGCCGCCGCGGCCGCACTCGCAGAAGCAGAGCAGCGCTAAGAAGAAGACGGGTCGCCGCCGCGGGAAAGAAGAATCTGAATAGTTTTGGAAAACGGTTCCGCTTCAGACTGACGCCTGATAAGTCCGCCGATAGGTGAGGCGCTTGCCCGCTATTCCCTTTAGAGCCATTTCGGCGCGTTCCGTATCGCTGTATCCGAGCTTAACGCGATAGTTGTAGCGGAAGTCGAATTCTCCCAAGTAACGCTTCAGGTGCTTCGCGCTTACCTGCTGGTAGGTACCTTTCAATCCGCGTTTGAGGATGGAGAAGTAGCCTTCAATGGTATTGGTGTGAATGTCGCCGCGCACATATTCACCGATACCGTGGCGCACGATGCCGTGACTTGAGAACTCACGTCCGACTTTGATGTACTGCGAAGCTTCGTCGGTCATAAGCGCAGAATCCTCTTTGATCTGTTCTTTGAGGATCGGCTTAAGCGTCGCCGCATTTACAGCCTGGACATGGAAAGAACGAGCGCGGCCGTTGCGCTCAACCAAGGTGAGAATCTTTTCCTTGTGCTGATAGCCGCGTCCCTTTTTGCCTTGTTTGGTTTTCTTGTTCTTAAGTCCGCCCCAAAACGTTTCGTCCGCTTCCACAGTCGAACCCTCACCGCCCAAATCGCCGCTGGCGCTCGGCTCGCGCATGGCTTCACGAATGCGGTGAGTCATGAACCAGGCCGACTTGTACGTAATGCCAAGCATACGGTGGAGTTGGTGCGTGCTCATGCCCTTCTTGCTGGAAGTTAGCAGGTAGGTAGCCAGCAGCCATTTATGCAGCGGGATTTTGGAGCGTTCGAACAGGGTGCCCACGGTCACGGAGAACTGCTTGCGGCAGCTACGGCACTGATACAGGCCAGGACGGTGCGACCTGCCTTCCAGCTTACGGACGTTTTCTGCTTCGCCGCAGTGCGGGCAGAAAGCGCCATGCGGCCAGCGCACGGACTCAAGGTATTCGCGGGCCTTGCTTTCGTCCTGGAAGATGAGATTGTTGATGTCGCACATTGTTATTACTCGGTGTAGTAGACCTGATCGTCGGATGAATTCTTTACCAGCTTTATCGAATGCAAGCAGTCGCTGCGGTTCACGTAGCTTTCGCTGCTACGGGCGATTTCTTCCCCGTTTGCGGCGTAGTAGATCCAGTACCAATGACCTTTGTTGTCTTTCTTCTGCCAGTAACACGGATAGGTGACAGCCATGATCGATTCCCCCTCCTTATCGACGTACGGTTTTACCTACTCAGTAAACGGTCGCAGCTACGCCTTTGATGTTGTCGCCGATTCCCCAGATGACGCACGGGCTCGGGTTGCTGCAATGTCTTCTGCCGAGTTTGTTGGTGAGCTAGCACCCGTCCAGTCCCAACCCGTTGATATTACCTTACGAGACTAGGGGTGCTTTGTCAAGTATATAATCGCCTTTTTTTTGCGCGCGATGGGCGATGTGGGTGTGTGGATGTACGGCGGTTCGGCCCGTGATTGGTAGAACGGCCCGCATTGGGTATGATGCTCTGCCGATCCCTCCAACGCACGCCAATCTCTTTGAACCAAAAGCCATTCAGTCGTGACGTGTATAGCGTGTCCCGCTTGAACCGGGAAGCGCGCACCGTGCTGGAAGGCAGCTTTCCGCTGTTGTGGATAGAAGGCGAAATATCCAACTTGGCAAAGCCGACCTCGGGCCATCTCTACTTCAGCTTGAAGGATGCAAACGCCCAGGTACGCTGCGCGATGTTTCGAAGCAGAAATACGTACTTACGGTTCATTCCTGAGAATGGACAACAAGTTTTGGCCCGCGCCCGGATCAGCCTCTACGAAGGCCGTGGTGAATTCCAGCTGATCGTCGACCACATGGAGGAAGCCGGTGACGGCTTGCTACGGCGGCGCTTCGAAGAGCTGAAACAGCAACTTGCGAACGAAGGCTTATTCGATTTGGCGCGCAAACGGGCGCTGCCGAAGTTGCCGCGCCGAATCGGCGTCATCACCTCCCCCACCGGGGCCGCCGTCCGCGACGTGCTGAGCGTATTGAAGCGGCGCTTCCCGAGCATACCCGTGCTGATCTATCCGGTACCGGTGCAAGGCCAGGACGCGGCGCCAAGGATCGCCGCTGCGCTGCGCACAGCGTCTCTGGGCGCCGAGTGCGATGTGTTGATATTGGCGCGTGGCGGCGGCTCTCTGGAAGACCTGTGGGCCTTCAATGAGGACGTCGTCGCGCGCGCCGTAGCCGGCTGCACGATTCCGGTGGTGGCGGGCATCGGCCACGAAATCGATTTCACCATCGCCGACTTCGTTGCCGATTTGCGCGCCCCGACGCCCTCGGCGGCCGCCGAGGCGGTGACGCCGGACATTGGCGATTGGCATGCGCGCTTTACCGCCTTGGCCGGCCAATTACGGCAGTGCTGGGAGCGGAGGTTGAGGCAGGGAAACCAGCGCCTGGACTGGCTTATGGCTCGCCTGCGGTTGCAGCATCCGGGTGTGCGACTGCGGCAACAGGCGCAGCGCCTGGATGAACTGGAAAACCGTCTGTTGCGGGACTGGGTGCACAGGTTACGCCATCATCGCGCGAGTCTGGAGCAGTTGCAGGAAGCGCTGAAGCGACACGCCCCCACCGTGCGCCTGGGGGCGACGCGGAGCAGGACTGACGAATTGCAGCGACGTTTACGTGCGGCGTTGGATCATGAATTGACGCGCCAGCAGCAACGCTTGGGCTCCCTGGGTCGGGCGCTGGATACCGTCAGCCCCCTCGCCACCCTGCAACGAGGTTATGCCATCGTTCGCACCGAAGACGGCCGGATCGTGCGCTCGGCGCGTCAAGTGCAGATCGGGACACGGGTCGAGACAAGATTGTCGAAAGGTGTGTTAGTGTCCACGGTCGATGAAACTCGCGATGAGTAAGCTTATGAAACTTTGGGTACTTGTACTGGCGGGGTCGATACTGGGCATCGCCTCCGCGGCCGCAGAACCGCTGCCGCAGGTCGAGCCGGCACCGGGCGGCGTAGCCTTGGTGCCGCTCGGAGACGGAGCGTCCGCCCCGGAGGTACGCTATCGTGGCCACCGGGTCATGGTGCTGTGGGAACAGGACCAGTGGCTGGCGTTGGTCGGTATTCCGCTGAGCGCGAAACCGGGACGCGAGCGAATCGAAGTCCGGCTGCCGGAAGGTGGCCGTCAGACCCGGCTGTTCACCGTTCACGACAAACAATATCGCACGCAGCGCCTGACCATCAAAAACAAACGCATGGTCAACCCCAACGCCGATGACCTGGTGCGTATCCGCAAGGATCGCAAAGCCATCAATGTGGCGCTGGACCAATGGAGCGAGCCGCCTTCCGTGCCGTTGCGTTTCGAACCTCCCGTACCGGGCCCGCGCAGCAGTTCTTTCGGTCTGCGCCGCATCCTCAACGGACAGCCGCGCAATCCCCATAGCGGCATGGACATTGCGGCGGCCAAAGGCACGCCGATTCAGGCGCCGGCAGCGGGGACAGTGGTCGAACGAGGGAACTATTTCTTCACCGGGAATACGGTGTTCATCGACCATGGCAAGGGCTTGGTCACGATGTACTGCCATCTCGATACCGTACAGGTCGAACCAGGCCAGAATGTGTCCCGAGGAGACGTTCTCGGCACGGTGGGTATGACAGGTAGAGCGACCGGGCCCCATCTTCACTGGGCGGTCAGTCTCAATCACACCATGGTCGACCCGGCGCTGTTCGTCGACGATACGCCCGGCAACGACAACGGCCCAGGCGCGGGCGGCGGCCAATAGCGCGCCTGTGCGGCGCGCCACTCGCTCACGAGTAGCGGCGCTGCGCTAATCCGCCAGGACCAGGAAATATTTCGGCGTTTCGTGACCGTTAACCGGAATGACGCCGGAATACGAGCGCACTTCACCAGGATCAAGCAGGTTGCGATCCGTTTGTGTGGTGGACGCCGACTTGTGCAACGAAGTCATACCGATCTGGATTCCGACCGAGTCGAACAAAACGAGTTTCACCTGGGGATTCACCACCGACAGGGAATCGTTGTGTAACACCATCCGAAATTCGTGTGTAACTGCGTCGCCATTGCGCGTCAACGTGAAAATCACGTTTCGGACATACGCTTGATTCAACGTGATGGCCTGATCGTATTGCAACGACTTCAAGCCCGGAATACGGCCGCGCACCAGTACGTCACGCTCCTGCGTCACTTGGTTCAGTTGTGCTTGCAACTCGCTCAGTTGCCGCGCTTTACGGTTGTTGTCGGTCACCAGTCGCGCATTATCCGCCGAGAGACTCGACAGGCCGATTGACATCACCATGATCACCAGGCCGATTACAACGCCACCGGCAACGGAGACAGTCTTGATCAGGGCGCGTCTGGAGATGCTGGATCGCCGATGGCGCGCGCGGCGGCGACGGCGCGCGGTGGGGTGGGTCGCCACAGTGGCCGAGGAGTGACCAACGGCTTCGGCCGGTTCGGATTCCGGTGCCGTCGGGCTGTTAATTTTAAGATCCACTGCCGCCTCCTGAATTTGCGAGCACGCTTCCCGTCAGCGGCCTACAGTTGAGCGCTAGCTCCCCCAGCGCGTGGAGGCATTTCCTGTGCCACTTTTGAACTTTCTTTAGGAAACATACTCTTATAATATTTTCAAACGTTAGAGTACAAAACATGGCAATGGGTTGTAAAAATATCCGGCACGGAAGGCGTATGCCGCCGACAGCGAAATAGGCTTTCGACCTATGAAAATATTCGAGGGAATTTCCGCGGGCGCCGTGCTCGCGGCGCTGGCTTGGATGACGCTGATATTCGGGCTATCTTCGATGCCCGGTGTTGTCCATCCAGATAACAATCAAATCTATAGTCTTTTCGTCTGGTTACCACCGGATCTGCAGAATTTGCTGCACGTACCGGTGTTCGCGGTGTTGGCCTGGTTATGGCAGCGTGCGTTTAGACCAAACGCCGCGCACCCGGCCCTTATGGACGCGCTGGCCGTGGCGCTGACGGTAACATATGGGTTCTTGGACGAATGGCACCAGGCTTTCGTGCCGGGACGCTACGCCAGTTTGACCGACGTCTTGCTCGACGGGACGGGCGCTTTGCTGGGTGTGCTGGCTGGGCGCTGGCTATTGTCGCGCTGGACCGCCAGCTACGCCGGCCAGCGCTGATTCTCCGAAGTCAGGCGGCCCGCAAGCTACGCCACCCTAGTCCCAGCGCAACCAACGCCAGCAAGGAAAGTACCGACGGCTCGGGCACGCTGTATTGGGCATCGTGGGAAAACGGCGCATTGGCATAGATTTGATTCGACAAGTCGCCCGGTTGGATCGGATCGCCGTTGCTGTCGGTAGTCTTCAGTTTCCCGTCACCGACCACCGTGAAAAGATCCATGTGCACACCATTGACACCGGACTCCAGACTGTTGACGGTGACATTGAACATCTCGGTGTAGCCGCTTCCGCTGCCCGTCTGGCCTGGCTGGGTGTCGGAAATGGTGCCCACGGAGCCATCGAAATTGAATTCGTAGACGTAAAAATAGGTGTCGTAGATACTGTGCGACGCCAGGTCGTCGGTGCTGTTGCCGGAGTCAGGATCAGGGGGACTGCCGAAACCCTGCTGAACCAGCGTCAAGGGACCCGAATCCCCGATCACACTCAACGCAAACGGAGTCGTGGAAGTGGTGCTCGGTACAGCGGAAAAAACCAAGTAGGCGGTGCGATCCTGATTGTCGGTCCTTGATGCGGCAGGGCCGGTGCTCTTGTAAAATGCATCACCCCCGGTCGCTCCTACCGCATTGGCATAGGCGGCAAGAGAAAAGGTACTGTCGCCCGTGTACCACGTATCGTCGCCGCCCGCGACGTAATTCCAGCCACTCGTGCTGCCGGGCCCCAACTGCAGTGACGGTAGCGCCCAAACATTGGACGTCAGCACCAACGATAGCCCGATAATCTGGGCCGCAGCCAAATAGAACCGTTTCATTTGCTTCCCCATGCGCGTCTGACGACGCGCGTCCCCGATCAGTGCCAAGCCGTTAGCCGGCTCTTGCGTTGTAACTAAACCGATACAAGAATCAGGCCAATGTCCGTAATTCCATACGGAACTTACCCTTATGAAAACTAGAGCATAGAAACTGTAAGGAAACTTGACGGCGCATGCAACTGGACTACGCGCCTGCTGGGCTGCGCCTAGATATTTCGGCCTACATATAACGGCCTATTCTGCGGACGGCTTGGTTTCAAGACGGCGCAGCATCGCCTCGGCTTGCGCCCTTTGGGGAAATTCGGGGTCTGTGTACAAAATCTGCTTTACGTGCCGGCGCGCGGTGTCGACATCCCCTACCTGTTCCAGCGCTTGCGCCACATGAAAGCGGATACCCGAGTCCTGGGGCGCTTTGAGGAGCGCCTCCTGCAGCAGCCCGAGTCCCGACTGCGGGTCGCCGTGCTTGAACACAATCCAGCCGTAGGTATCGATGATGGACGGGTTCTGGGGAGCCTGGGCATAGGCTTTCTCTGCCCACGCCAGTGCTTTCTTGGGATCGCGCTCGATGTACGCCCAGGCGAGATTGTTCATCACATCTGCGCGCCCGGGAGCAGTCTTTAATACCAACTCATATTCACGGATCGCGTCGTCAAACGCGCCGTCGACCTGATAGGACTTGGCCAATAAAATGCGCGTATCGAGATCCTGTGGATGCTGGTCGAGCCATGTCTTCAAACTCTGATACGCCTGTTCGTTATCACCGCTGCGGCGTTGGGCGGTAAATCGCTTCTGGGCCAGGCGCGCGCTCGGCGTGCGCTGGTATGCTTTTCCGAAGGCATCGGCGGCTGGATCGAACGCGCCCGCGGCCATCCGCAGATCGCCCTCCAGCTCAAACCCCGCCGAATGCTCCGGGTGAGCTTGCTGCACTTCCTTGGCGATCTCCAACGCCCGGTCTCGATTGCCGGCGCGGGCTTCAAGCGCCCCCAGCGCAATGCGCGCCTGCAAATATCCCGAATCAAGTTTCAGCGCGGTTTCCAACTGTTTGCGCGCGCCCGCCACATCGCCATAACTAGCCAATGCGTCGGCATACAAAGCGTGCCCCTCGGCGACGTCGGGTTCGACGGCAACCAAGTGCTGGAACGTGCCTACCGCCCGCTTGATCAGGTTCGCGCCCTGCTCAGCGATTCCCAGTGCGCGCAGAACCTTGGGCTCGTTGGGATGTGATCGCGCCATCTCCTGCGCCAGATCCAGCGCGGCCTGGGTATCCCCCTGCTTGAGACGGTATTCGTATAGCTGCATGCGTGGCGCCAAAGCGCCCGCATTGGCGTTTCTGGCCTTCTCCAGCCACTGCACCATTTTTTCCGTATCTCCTTCGCGCCGGGCAAGTTCCGCCAGTCCTTGCAGCGCTCCCGCGTGATCCGGCCGATGCTCGAGTATCCCGTCGTAATAGGAACGAGCCGCTTCCAGATCCGACGCTTGTATTGCGAGCGCCGCGAGATTCATGGCCGCCAGAGCGAAATCGGGCGCCTTCTTCAATGCTTTGTGGAACTGTTCCTCGGCTTTGCCGCGGTTGCTCAGCCCCAGATACGCGACGCCCGCCAAGTTATATCCGACGGGATTGTCAGGCGCCTGATCCTGCAGGTGCACCGCCTCGTCCAGCGCTTCTTGGTACGACTTCTGCGTCAGCAGCAGCTGCGTGCGCATAATCGAAGCCTGAACGGGATCGGCACCGAGCTTAATGGATTCTCGCAACTGCTTGTCGGCAGCTTCGGTCGCGTCCGATACCAACAAGCTCACGAACAATTCTTGGCGCGCATCGGCTGCATTCGGATTCAATTCAACGGCCTTTCCGTAATGTTCGGCGGCCCGGTTGGTATCTCCCATACGCATGTAGGTTTCCCCTGCCAACGACTGCACCTGGGCGTCGGAGGGATGGTTTTGCAGCGCCGGTTCGAGGGCTTTGAGTGCCTTATCGGGTTGGCCCAGCTTCAAAAAGCTCGAGATCACCAGCTTGCGCGCCGCCAATTGATCGGGGCGCGCCGCGATGTATCGAGACAGGTGATCCGCAGCGTCGGCGAAGTTGCCGTCCGCATATTCAATACCGCCGAGCAGCATATGACTGGGAAGATGGCCCGGCATCACGGCCAAAGCGACCTTCAATGACGCCTTCGCCTCGTCGCGCTTGCCGGCTCGGTATGCGAGTTCGCCTCGCAGGTAATTGCCGATCGGATGATTCGGCCAGTTGTGCAATACAAGGCGGATATGTTTTGCTGCGTCGTCTAGACGGTCTTGATCGAGTAATACCGCTGCCAGACCCAGGTGGGCCAGCGTATTCTCCGGGCGGCGCTGCAGCACGTGCTCGAATGCTTTTGACGCCTGCGCATACTGCTCGCGCACCCGCGCGAGCTCTCCGACAACCAAAAGATTGTCGACGTTGTTCGGATCACGGGATTTCACGAATTCGACATGGCGCTCAGCGGAATCCAATTCCCGATTCTTCAGATCCAGCCGCGCCGACCCGATGTGACCTTCAATGGAATTCGGATCCAATTTCAGCGCCGTAGCAAATGCTTCCTCAGCCTTGTCGTCGTGGCCCAGATTCAATTCCGCGATACCCCGCAGCGCAATTACGTCCGCCTGCCCCGATTTGGGCATGTTCTCGTCGTTGCGCACATGATCGAGCACACCTTTATAGTTCTGTTGCTGTAAATACGCGTGAGCCGTCAACGCCAGGACTTGCGCGTGGTCCGCTCCCATAAGATCCGCCCGCTCGAGTTCGCGTAACGCGGACTCGGGATGTTCGAGTTCCACGTAGGCTCTAGACAACAGCAACAATGCGCGAGCGTTGTCCGGATCTGCTTGGAGTGCGTTCTTGACCTGAATCTCCGCGGTGCGCGGTTGACCGGCCTCGAGATTCTGTTCGGCCTGCTTCAGCATCGTGGCGACATCGGCAGCAGCTGAAACGCCGGAAACAGCCGTAATAGTCAACGTCAGCAGAATTGTGGCAAGCAAACGACCGAAACCAGCGGAAGCAAACGGCAACTTCATACATTTGTGTGCACTCATATCGCTACTAGCGCCTCTGCTGTTGTTGCTGTAACAAATCGCGCACGTATCGTACTGGGATGGCATACGCGATCCCGCTCGGTTTTTCGACAATGTTTTCGCGCGTCTCTTTTACAAATACCATGTTGACCACCCCCACCACCTTCCCGGAGTGCCGATCAAACAGCGGGCTACCGCTATTGCCCGGGTACGCCGTGGCGTCGAGTTGCAATACATCGAAGGGGTGTCGCAAGCGTGCGATCACTTCAGCGGTCAATTGGCCTTCGGTGTCTTTGGGCGCAACGATGGGAGTAATCGCAGACACCATGGCCTGGTGGGTCACGGGGTACAATCCAAGTACCGCGCCGAGCGGGAAGCCAGTGAATGCCAGATTGGTACCCTCGCGCGCCAGCGCGGCTGGACCCAGCTGAACCGGCGGCAACGGATCCCCATCAAACTCAAGCAGTGCGAGATCATGCCGCGAATCGACCGCTGTTTTCCTGGCACGGCGGACTTGCGGACTGGGCCCAACACCGATGAACACACTCAAGTCTTCACGTTTATCACTGTCTAGCGTCTTTTCAACCACGTGGGCATTGGTGATGACGTGACGGCCGTCGCCGACCACGAACCCGGTGCCGAACAGCGCCATTTCCGGAACACGGGAGGGTTGCCGAGTTCCGATACCGACGATACTCGGACGCACTCGATCGATGACATCCGGCAGGTCCTCAGCGTAGGCGGCTGCGTTCCAGACGCACAGCAACCAGATGCACGTCAGTAGCGACTGGCACAAGCACTGCGCGCGTATACTATGCCGCTCCATCGGGCCTCCTCCCAGCGGGAAGCTGTCCACTCGTATCCGGCTGCGACAATCTCCGATCCGCCATCGACCAGCGTTTGGGCGCTGCTATGGTACCAAGCCGGTAACCCACCGAAAGCAACAAAACCCCGCTGGCGTAAACGACGGTCCACCGTAGAAACAGCACGTGTGCGGGAAGTAAGTTGGTACGATCGGGGCCCAAGAGGAACTGCACACCTGAAAATACGTTGTTGTATTTTTCTACCTTCGGCTCAAGCCCATGATTCAATAGCCACCACGAGACCGGCACTGCCACAAGAGTCGCGGCGAGCGCGCCCACACGCCGGTCGCACATTTTGGCAAGTAACACCGCATTGGCACAAATGAGCAACAGCAGAGCGTACAAATACAGTCCGCCGCCCGCGCCCCATGCCGCACGGCGCGCAATGAGCTCGTTCAGATTGTCGGTGGAAGACCAGTCGAACGCGACCCCTTTACAAAGCCAGTACCAAGGAATGGCGGCGACAGCCAACAGCAGCCATTTCCGCGCCCCAGTCCGAGTTTGACCGTTCGGGACCGGAGCCACCCCAAACAGTACCAGAGTTAAGAATAATGGCCCGAATAACGCAGTGTAGCGCACGATTCTCTCGAAAAAGCCCACTATTCCCGGCGCATCCATGCGTGCAAACAGGACTGCAGCCCAGTACCCCCAAATTTGCCGGTGGATCACGAACCAATTGAGGTTGTTCGATCCAACGATATCAGCCAGGCTTTCATTGGTCACGCTGGTGGCAAACAAAGCCAGACTCGCCACACCTACCAACATCGACATTGCAGGTAGCTTGAACCACGCGTGCTTAGCGGAGGCGAAACGTTGTGCCACCAATGCGGGTCCCGCACCCAACCATAACAATGCAATGACGAAGAGAATTTTCCAGGGAAACACTGAAGATCCACGGAACAGTTCTCGCACGTTGTAAGGAACACCAGGAAGGCGGACCGCAATTTGCAGCGTCACCGATACGACGACCACTAAGGCGAGCGTCGCGAGCAGCACATGGCCGGCGGAGACCTCTCGAATTACCGGCGCGAGTTCCTTTCGGCGACCCGGCATTGCATCGGAAGCGGCGACAGGTCGATCCTGAGCCACGCTAAGCTTGCGGCTGGCAAAGAGTCGAACGCCGAGAGCGGCGGCAAAAACCAGTAGCACTGGCGTAACGTCCGAAGTGTGTCCTTGGAGAAGCAACTGCGCCAATTCCAGGAGTAGCACCCAGACCGCCAACGGCACGGTCGCCTGCACCGTTCGACTTCCGCCGAGCCGCAGCAGCCACAGCAATGCTGCGAACGTAAATAGTAACCGGGCGCCGTTGATCGCCCCGTCCAACAGGCTTCCGTTCAACATGCTTGCGAACGGTACCCAGTGAAACGTCCCCAGCATAGCGGCAGGATAAAGCGGAAGCAGCGCTTCCAGCGTATATCCGATCAGCAATAAGCTGACGAGCCAAACCTGCCGACGGCGGGCTTCACCTCGTCGCAGCCTCAACCATATGAGACCGGCGCACATAAACGCCGACACCGTGCTCAGGTCCAGCACCCGGTCCATCACCGCAACCTTCAGCGCCAGGACTCCCGCCAATCCGACAACCGCCAACTGCACCAGACGCGGCCCGGAATATATTCTTCCCAGAATTTCCAAAGCGGCTAGCGCCATTGATAGCTCGGCAAAAAATTGACCTGCCCTCCAACCAGGGCCCTGCCAGAGCGGCTTGATGCTGTCCTTGAATTCCTGCCACCCCAAGCCGGGCACCAAAGGGAGCGCCTCAGCGGCGAGCCAAAGCAGCAGCAAACCTGCGGGCAGCAATTCAACTCCCTCGAGACGGCTTCGAACCCACCGAGTACTCAGCGAACCCGCGGCGAACGCGCCCGCAGCCGCGCCAACGCCGTTCCAGAATACATCGTTCATGGCCGCAATTCGGCTTGGGACCCATAACTGCGCGATTTGCAGAATCATCGCGAACACAATACAGATCAATACAGTCCCGACTGCGGAGCGAAGCACGAGCACGCCGACAAATCCGAGCGGCGCAAACAGCGCAATATTGCCAAGCAAATCGGTCAGTCTGCCGTCGCTGCCCCAGTGCGTAGCCAAGCGTAGCAACGCTTCTGCCATAGGACGATCGAGACTTGCGAAATGAAATGGATACAAGGACCCGTAGGCAATCAACAAAACTATGAGTGCCGCGAGACCAAGTGTTTTTTCTTGCCGAGTCATAGGCGCGATTGCCCGGACGGTCAGGATGCTATCAGTTGCATGCGCAATCTCTGTGAGCTGCGGCTGAAGCAATATTCCCGTAGCGCGGCCTTCGGACCCCGCCGTTCACGGGCGCCGGTCATCATGTCCCAAACCGAAATCAGCAAAAACAAGCGCAACCACAGCACGGACAGTTTCACCTCGGTTGGCTCTGAGAAATAGGCGGCCAAAAAACTATTTTCAATGGTTGCAAGCCGTCCAGCCCAACGCCAGGTGGATGGCAGAAAGCTCAGCAATTGCAGATGATTGATGAAGGGCGCAAGGTCATACAAGACCACGTTCTCGTGTCGAGCGTGTACGTCTATGCCGACAGCTCCATTCGGCGGGCACAACAGGTTGTCGGATTTGAAGTCGCCGTGCAGCCAGCTCGTAGGTAGCCGCGGGCCGCCAGCCTCGGCGGCTCGCATCCGAAGTGCAGCGAGACACTCTCGCACCTCACCCCGATCCGCGAACTGAGTAGCCTCCAGCGCGTCAATCTCACCGAGCTTGTGATCGATATCGAGGGTCGACGACGGGCCTGGGTGTGAAGCATGAAATTGCCTTAGCCATTCCGCCGCGGTGCGAACCAGATTTTGGGCGCGCGCGGGTGTACAACGCAGCGTGCAAAACGATTCCGTCATGCAGCTTCCTTCGATCCACTCCGTTATCAGCAATCCGTGCTCCTGGTCCATGGCATAAGGCCGAGGCACCCGGTAGCGCCCCCCCGCCATAGCACTGAAC
>CAWKIK010000006.1:0-43361 GCA_963849825.1 uncultured Gammaproteobacteria bacterium
TGATTCACGGCCGGGCTGCCGGTCCTGGTGCTGCGGCGGTCTCTCTTGCTGTTGCTTTTGCAAATCCATGGTGGCCTCCTTGCGCGCGGAATGAAATCCGCTGACTGATCTGGAGGCTTAGTACAACCGGACACACGCCGCAAATGCCTTCGTCCGCCTCGCGCGAGTTCAGGAGTTTGGCGATTGGACCTGGCGCTGCGCGCCGAGGATCTTGGCTGGTTTCTGGTAGCGCTTCGTCAAGAGAGCGCGAAAAATAGATTTTACCGGCCTTGGTCCGCACTCCCGCCTGACGCAGTTTCAGTATCATGCGCGGCCGGAGGTTATTGATCACCAGCACAATGCCGTTCAATTCCAGGTTTTTGAGAATTGATTCCATCGCCATAATGGCGCTCATATCGAGCATCGTCACTTTGCTCATATCCAGGACGACCAGCCGAACTTCGGGATTGAAATTGGAGATACTTTTCACGGCTTTTTGCGCGGAACCGAAAAAAAGCGGCCCGTTGATGGCATACACCGCAACTTCCTTCGGGAATCCTGGATTCAAGTCGGTTTCGCCGCCCACGTAGCCGACTTCAGTGAGACTGATACTGCGCCGAATGAACAGTATCGCAGCCAGCCCCATGCCCACGCCCACCGCCAGTGTCATGTCAAACAACACGGTCAGCGCGAAACAGGTAAGCAGCGTAATCACATCGTTCCTGGGCGCGACCTTGAGGATGCGTAGAAAATGCCTGGCTTCGCTCATATTCCAGGCGACCATGATCAGCAGGGCTGCCATGGATGCCATCGGAATGTACGACAACACCGGCGCCAACGACAGAATGGAAACCAGAACGAACAACCCGTGAATGACGGACGATAAAGGAGACGAACCGCCGGCGCGAATGTTGGCGGCGGTGCGCGCAATTGCCGCCGTGGCCGGGATACCGCCAAACAACGGCGCCACCAGGTTGCCGATCCCCTGGCCGATCAACTCGTCGTTGGGGTCGTGTTTTTTGCCCGACATGCCATCCGCGACCACGGCACAGAGAAGCGATTCCAAGGCGCCCAGCACAGCGATACTGACCGCAGCGCCCATCAAAGTGCGAACCAGCGGAAATGAAATGCCGATCGGCGCGCCGCTCGGCCCCGGCTGTTCCCACGGCCAATTGAACGCCGGCAAAATGGGCGGAATCCCATTTCCCTCCACGCCCTCGAATTGGTAGTGAAACCGGGAACCGATGGTGGCGACTGAATAATCGCCACCCGCATGGGATAACAGCCACCCCAGCAGCGAGCCGACAAGCAACGCGACCAGGTGCCCAGGTATACGCGATCGCGTGCGTGGCCATACCAATAACACGATGAACGTCAACGTGCCGATCAGCGCCTCGCGCCAGTCCAGCGTCGGCATGGCATGCAACAGGGTCGCCACCTTGCCAAAATAATCGCCGCTCAGTGATCCGATCTGCAGCCCAAGGAAATCCTTGATCTGCAAAGTCGCGATCACCACGCCGATGCCAGCCGTAAAGCCCACGACCACCGGATACGGAACCACTTCGATCAATCGTCCGAGCCTCGCCATGCCCATCAACACGAGCACGAATCCCGCCATGAAACCGCTCACCAACAACCCACCTAAGCCGTAGCGTTGGACGATCGGAAGCAATACAACTACAAACGCAGCAGTCGGCCCGGAGATATTGACTTTCGAACCACCGGTCAAAGCGATCACGATTCCGGCCACCATGGCGGTATACAGGCCATGCTGCGGCGCCACCCCGCTGGCGATCGCCAATGCCATAGAAAGAGGCAGTGCGATGACCCCGACAGTCAAACCGGACAATACATTGCGCTGAACGCTCGCTAAGCTGCGCTCGTTCTTGAGAGATTTTTGCAGGGCCGAAAACATGCATGTATCCCTATCCGGCAGCCTTATCATCGGGATCGCGGATTCCGGCACCTGAGCCGCGCGACACCGGGTGTCACGACGCCGACGAGATATGGCCCCAAAAATCCGGGGAATCGAAAAGTGACAGCGCTGTTCCGGGGTGCGCGCCATCCGCATTCAGGCGGTCCACGGCCGGAAACGGACCGTTTTTGATTTGCAGGCGAGACGGGCTGCGTGGGCTCGCCCGTGCGCGTCTCGGCTCGAACCTGTCAGGCCGTCATCCAGCGTCCACACTATGCAAATTAAATAAGGGGCCAGCTCGGACCCCTTATTTGATTTGGCGGAGAGGGTGGGATTCGAACCCACGGACCCCAGAAGGGGTCACTTGATTTCGAGTCAAGCCCTTTCGGCCGCTCAGGCACCTCTCCGATACAGCACTGGACGTGATCTGTGTGGATGTGGGACCACGGTCGCGATTTTACATGACGGCCGATCGGATTGCTAAATCTTTGCCCAAACGATCCGTTACAATGGCCATGCCGTTTGGAGCGGAGTAAAGCTTGCGCGCACTCATCGCTGTACTGATATTGATGGTCGGCGGGTGCGGCGACCAGCCCAAAACGCTGTTGGGACGCATCCAACAGCGCGGGGAACTGGTAGTTGCCACACGCAACAGTCCGACCACCTACTATATCGGCCCAGATGGCGCCGCGGGGCTGGAATATGAACTGGCCAGCCGGTTCGCCAAGCAACTCGGCGTACGTTTGCGATTGGTGGTTCCGGATCGTTCCGGCGAGGTCTTGGAGCTGGTTGCCCGAGGCGAGGCCGACATCGCAGCAGCCGGCCTGACGGTGACGCCCGAGCGCCAGACATGGATACGTTTCGGGCCGACCTATCAGGAAATTACCGAGCAGTTGGTATACCGACGCGGAAGCCGGAAACCTATCGATATCGCCGACCTTGGGTCCGGACAACTGGAGGTGGCTGCCGGCAGCAGTCACGCGGAACGGCTGCGCGCGTTGTCGCAGCAATACCCGGCGTTGTCATGGAACGAAAATAAACAAACCGACAGCGAAGGGCTGCTCAACCTGGTATCCCAACAACTCATTGATTATACGGTCGCCGACTCGAACGTTATTGCCCTGAACCAACGATTTTATCCCGAACTGAGAGTGGCCCTGGACCTCGGCGAACCGCAGCCCCTGGCGTGGGCGTTTCCGCTGCAGGGCGACGACAGCCTCTACCATGCGGCCACAAAGTTCTTTGAAAAAATCCGCAAACGGCACACCCTCGAACAACTTCTGGAACGCTACTACGGCCATGTCGCGGATTTCGATTATGTCGGCACCCGGCTTTATCTGCGCCACATCAAACAGCGCTTGCCGCATTTTCGACCGACATTCGAACAGGCTGGAAAAGAGAATCGAATCGATTGGCGCCTGTTGGCAGCCATGGGATACCAGGAATCACACTGGAACCCTAAAGCGCGCTCCCACACCGGCGTGCGCGGCATTATGATGCTCACCTTGGACACCGCCTCTCAGGTGGATATAGACAACCGTTTGGACCCTGAGCAGAGCATCAATGGCGGCGCGCAATATTTCCAAAACGTAAAGCGCAAAATACCGAAGCGCATAACTGAACCCGATCGGACCTGGATGGCGCTTGCGGCCTACAACGTGGGGTTCGGCCATCTGGAAGATGCGCGCAAGTTGACCGAAATGCGCAATGGCGATCCGGACAAATGGGTGGATGTCAAAGCAACATTGCCGCTTTTGAGCCAGAAAAAATGGTACAAGCGCACCCGCTTTGGATATGCACGGGGCCAGGAACCGGTCCGCTATGTCGAGAACATCCGGAGCTATTACGACCTGCTGGTGTGGAGTTTGAAGCACGAAGATGCTTATAGTCAGACGCAAAAGGCGCCGACGGCGCCAAACATCACTTCGCCCGTGCTTTGAACCCGTCCTCCCCTGCCACTTGCGCCGGACGCCCCGCGCGAGCCTTTAGCCTGTCAATTCATCTATCCGACACACGAATGTAACAACGAAGTAACGCCCTGGCGCGATCCTGGTCGCCACGGTCGACGTCTCCGCGCAGCCACGGCGACATTCGACGAGCAACGACAGAGCGCCCATGAACACAAAACTTACGCTGATCGTGGGTATGCCGCGGTCAGGAACGACTTGGATCGGAAAAATATTCGATAGCCATCCCGATACCTTGTATCGACACGAGCCGGACAATTTCACCGATCTAAGGCATCTGCCCCTCGTGACCTCCTGCCGGGGCTCCAGGGTCGGTGCACTCTCAACGCTCCGCGCGCAGATTCTCGCGCGACGGGAAACCAAAGTGGTGGCTTCGCGTCCGGTGTTCCCCAAGCGTTATTACGTATCGGGAGAGCGAACCCTGCGCAACGTCGCCGCAAACGGCGCCAAAATCCTCGCCCGTGTGACAGGGGAATTCGCACTGCCGGAGTGGCGGAACCTAGAACGGCTCGACGCGCACCTCGTGTGGAAATCGATCGAATCCGCCGGCCGCGTCGATACGATCATGTCCGCGCTTCCGGAGGCGCGATGCATCGTCTTGGTACGGCATCCGTGCGCCCAGATCGCTTCGACGCTACGCGGCGAACGCACCCGGCGATTCGAATCCGAGGGCGACACCAGTGACGATTACGGCGTGTTCAAGCAATTGTTGCAGACTCCCGCAGCGCGCGAACGAAGACTTACTGAGCGTGACATTCACGCGATGTCTCCCCTGCAACGCTTGACCTGGCGATGGGTGTTGTTCAACGAAAAGGCGCTTGCAGACGCCGAAGCCAATGAGCGCTGCAAGGTGTTTGCTTACGAGCAATTTTGTATGGACCCGCGAGGCACGGCGCGCGCAGCATTCGAATTCTCGGAACTGGAATGGTCTGCACAGACGGAGCGATTCCTGCGCACCAGCACCACCAATGACAACAGCGGCTATTATAGTGTCGAAAAAAATCCTCTGCAGGCCGCGACCAAGTGGACGCACGAGCTTGAACCGGCGCAGATCGAGGAGATCATGTCCATTGTCGGTCGCTCACGCCTTGCAAGATACTACCCGGATCGCGCGATGGGAGGAGTAAATCACCGTTCGCATTACCTTTTCGGCATCACTCAATTACCGCCAAGCAATTCCTGCTCCATGGATAAGTACACGGCGTAGGCGTTGCGCCGATTGGCTTCCTCGAACGCCGGCATGTCTTTCCATTCCGACCAGTCCACTGCCCGGTAAGCTTCGTCAAAAGGCAGCAATTGATCCACCGCGGCCCCCATTTTTTCGCGCATGAACGCCAGATAGCGCCGCGTGGCTTTCAGAGCCCGGTTCGGCGCGTCCGCCGCCGGGCCATGGCCGGGGATCAGGGCGACCAGCTCCGCGGTCTCCATTTCCCGAAGGGTCTCCAGCCACCGTTTGGTGTTTGAATCGCCAATGTAGGCAACCCGTCCCTCGAAAATAATATCGCCGGAAAAAAGAACGCGGTCTGGCTTTACATACATCGTCATGTCCGCATCGGAATGAGCCGCGCCCACGACGTTGATCAAGAATTCGACATCACCCAATTTGAACGACTCGCTTTGCGCAATATATCGGTCCGGCGCAACCAGATGCGTATCGTCATTCACCCAAGGGTCCAGCGACAAACGGCGTTCGTCCAACCGTTCCTGCGCATACGTGGAATTCAGATATTTTTGCGCGCCTTCCGGAGCTAATATCTCGGCGCCCAATCGCCGAAATACTTGCAACCCGTATATATGATCGGCGTGATAATGACTGGCCACCACCTTGCGGATCGGTTGATCCGTAATCGCACGAATCTTTTGGACCAATAGCTCGGCCAATGCCGGGGTACCCAGCGCATCGAAAACCACAACGCCGTCGCCGGTGATGATGACACCGGCATTGGAGATGAAACCCTGATTCTCGGTTGCGATACCCGCCGCGCCCTGCGCGTAATAAACGTGCTCGGATACGCGTTTCAATTGCATATGCACAGTTGCCGGCGGAAATTGCGGCTCGAATGGCGGTGCCGCAACGGCGCTTATTCCTAAGACGGATATCACGCTTGATACCACAATGGACAAGGCAATTCGGATCATGACGATGCTCATCGGCTGTCGACGCGAAACAAGCGCGCTTACGTTGTATTGGACCGTCTGGCGCGAAAAAAGTTTGTCAGCAGTGCGGCGCAACGCTGTGCCAACACTCCAGAGGTAACGCGCACCTGATGATTATGTTCGGCAGATTGCAAAAGATCGAACACGGAGCCGGCAGCGCCTGTTTTGGGATCGAAGGCACCGAAAACCAAGCGTTCGATGCGCGCATGCACCATAGCGCCTACGCACATTGCACAGGGTTCCAAGGTGACATACAGCGTACTTCCGGGAAGACGGTAGTTGCGCTCTTGACGTCCAGCCGCTCGGAGCGCGACGACCTCGGCGTGCGCGGTCGGATCGTTACTACCAATCGGTTGGTTCCAACCCTCCGCGATCAAAGACTCGCGGCGCACCAGCACGGCACCGACCGGCACTTCCCCGTTCTCGGCCGCATGACGCGCCAACTCAAGAGCGCGGCCCATCCAATGCTCATCGATCGTCATGGCCAACGCGCGCATGCCCTCCGGAGTTTTGACGTCGCCGCCGTACAATCCGTCCTGACTCCGCCGCGGAATGTTGGAGCAAGCCGGTCATTCGTTTGATCGTACAAAGTCCGTAAAATTTCGGCAATAGCACGTTTTTCTCTGGCCGTCGACGCCAGCACCATGGGAAATGCTTCGAATCATTCTCGAGGACCTTACTTGTACTGCGCGTCAATGGCGCCGCTAGGCTCACCGGCTGAACTGCGGTGACCTCCGTATCGAAGGCTCATCTGGCGCGAAGCGCGCTGAGTGACCGCGAGCATCGGATGCCCCGCGCGCCCATGCCGGATTACTTGACGATGATCGTGATTTTCCTCGAGTAGACAGGCGGATCGTGCGGCACGTGGTGGCAGTCGCCCATCAGCAGCTGCAAGGTATGCTCGCCCCGTGGTAGCTCCACGGTGGTCTCTGTCTCTCCGGCACCGAAATGGATATGTTGCCGATCCGATGGTATTTCCTGATCCATCGGCGGAAGGTCCGTGTCGATCAACAGATGGTGATGCCCGGTGTTGGGATGGCACACGCCTTTCGGAGCGACCCCCATGTTGCGCAGCCCGAACCAGACCCGGAAAGGCTGGTCGGCCGGCAACACTTCACCATCATTGGGCCAACCGATGTATAGGTAGACGTCCTGTGACGCCGGCGTTCTTGCCGCTATGGCATAGCTTGAGAACAGCCCTGCCGCCAAAAACACCGCGGCCATGATCCTGGTCATGCTATTCATGTGATCGCCTCCCTTGGTTCGATGTGTCCGCAGTGCGCCGTGCTGCAATTCGCCCTCAATAGGGCGGCACAGTGATCGTAATCTTCTTCGAGTACAGGGGCGGATCATGAGGTACATGATGGCAGTCACCCAGCAACAGCTGTAGGGTGTGTTTGCCGGGCGGCAGGTCTTCTATGCGCGCCTCGGTCTCGCCGCCGCCGAAATGAATATGCTGGCGATCAGACGGAATCGGCTCGTCGAATGGCGGCAAATCGCTATCGATCAGCAGATGATGGTGGCCGGTGTTCGGGACACAAGCTCCCTTGGGAGCCACTCCGGCATCGCGCAAACCCATGCGCACCCATAGTTTGCCTCCGCGGATCACAGTGCCGTCATGAGGCCAGATAATGTAGACCTCGGCGTCTTTGGGCGACGGCATGCGCTCCGCGGCGATCGCCATCCCGCCGAACGCTCCCAGCATCACCACAGTCGCGACGATTCTTGGTAGCATTTTGCACCCTCCTTCAGACCCCGTGATCGACCGCCCAGTCGGGCGAAACGGGCATATCCGGGACCGGCTCGTGGAAAGTGGCTCGTACATCATGACGAGCCGCTGGGTGTCACGTTCGAAAGGCGAACGGTGGACAGGACCGCTGCGCCATCATGTATGAGCATACGTTGGCTGTGGTCTAAATCAAGGCGGCCTTCGACCGGCCTGGAGTGCGAATCAAAATGCCACGACTCGGGCAGTCAGCAGAACGGACGCGGTGTTACCGACGGTGTTCGAATCGACTGCCCGGAAAGAATCACCTATTCTTGTATTTGCTCTAGGGTAGGCCAGTCGTATGTTCCCAGCGGGCCGCACGTGGATACGGTCACGCTGATCCTCAGCGTGCATCGCGCGGGTGCGTCATGAAGTGGGAGGCGGCATGAAAAGATTCACGCGGACAACGATATGGATGTTGACGCTGCTGCTGGGCCTTTCGAGCTCCGGGATCGCCGCGGCCGGTGTGCTGCCGGAGAGCGGCGAGGCCCAGTACGAGCTCGCGTTCTGGGAGTCGATCAAGAATAGCACCCAGGCCGAGGATTATGAGGCGTATCTCAAAGCATACCCGAATGGACGTTTCGCACCGCTCGCCAGAGTCCGTGCTGCACGATACGCGAAATCCACGGCCAAGCCCGCGGTCCCGTCGGCGCCGTCGGCGCCGTCGGTCGAGCACATGGACGCCCAATATGTCGCCGTCGTTTCGGCCGACGTGCACGTGGAACCGAATTTGCAGAGCGAGACCGTCACCGAACTGAAGCACGGGAATCGCGTCCACGTGACCGGACGCACCAAAGATAAAAACTGGTACCGAATTCGAACGGACAGCGGTACCACGGGCTTCGTCTACAGCAAGTTGCTCCAGGAGCCAGTCACGGTAGCGCCGCAGCCGACGCCGAGCCCAGCGCCGCAACCGACCCAGCCGCCGAAACCCGTCGTCAAGCCCGAAGGACCTCCCGTTGCGGCGCACAAAACCAGTACCATCAAGGACTGCAGCGATTGTCCGGAGCTCGTGGTGTTGCAGCCCGGCAGTTTCATCATGGGGGACGACGGTGGCGACCGCAGCGAGCGTCCCGCGCACCGGGTCCGCATCGGCAAAGCCTTCGCCATCGGCAAATACGAGGTCACGATGGCGCAGTGGAACGCCTGCGTGCGGGCCAAGGCCTGCGAAGCCCTGCCGCAGACCGAAAGTCTGTCGGACAAAGCGCCCGCCATTAACGTCAGCTGGAACGACGCCGAACAATACGTGCAGTGGCTCTCCAAGCACACAGGCCAGGACTATCGCCTGCCCACCGAGGCCGAATGGGAATACGCCGCCCGCGCAGGCACCCAGTCACGCTATTGGTGGGGCGGCAAGATGGAGTCCGGCAAGGCCAACTGTAAGGATTGCGGCGGCGCCTGGAGCCAGGAGGCGCCGGTCAACGTGGATGCCTTGCCGCCGAACGCGTTCGGCATCTATGGCACCAGCGGTGGCGTCTGGGAGTGGGTGCAGGATTGCTGGCACAAATCCTATCGCGGCGCGCCGACCCATGGTTCGGCATGGACCCGCGCCGGCTGTCGCGAGAATGTCATCCGGGGTGGCTCGTGGCGCAACGACCAGAGCTATAGCACCTCGTCTAGTCGGTTTACCTACGATTCAACGGTCCGGTTCATTGCCAACGGATTCCGGGTGGCCAAGACGCTGCGATAGCGCCTCCGGACGCGTGACCTGGAATGGTTCGGCAATGCTCAGCGACGCCCCATCACATCGCCATCAGTCGTCGCCCGCGGGCGTGGTTTGGAATTGATGATTATAAAGTCGGCCGTAATCCTGTCCGAACCCACATCCTTGCTCAGTTGTTCAAGACGCTCACGCAACGCTGCCAGGTAGTCGGTGCCTTTTTCTATTTCCTTCCTCGGATGCTTGAACAAGGGCTGTGGCGTGTTCAGTACGACCACGAGTTCGGCGCCGAATGGCTTCGCGATGGTCCACTGGCCCAGGTCGCCGACTGTCGCAGCATAGTTCGGTGGCGCGCGATTGGCTTCACTGCCCGGGCTCGGAACCATATGCACAACGCCGCCGTCGAGAGAATAGTAATCCAGACTCACGTACGACTCGTAAGGCGGCGTAGTAATTTTCACTATTAATGCATCCCCTTCGGTGAGCTGGGAATGCCCGCCCTGAACGCGCACGGTGGCCGCCTCCCCCGCCGTTCTGTTGGCGCGCCAATAGGCCTTGTAGACGTCGAGCACGTTGCACTTCTCGTCGCTAACCGGAGTAATTTGGGTCGCCACCTTCATCGCCCCCGGAAGCGCCCGCAGTTCATTCTCGAGCCCCTTCGCATCCAAGTGACTCGACGCATAACCGCGCACCTGCACAAATCCGTCGCTGACACTCGCATCCAGAGCCGCGCACTGGATCCGATCGAGAACAGGCAGCACGGCCGACAGTTTCAACGGCCCCGCTGCGGCGGTCACCGGCGTCGGCGGAGGAGCTGGGAGCGCTTCTCGATTCACCGGCAACTGCGCCGGCGCGGTTTGCAGCTGTGTGTCGGCCACGCGAGGTGTGGCGTTCGGCAGCGCTTCGGCCGCGGGTGGTACTACGTTCGACGGCACGTCGGGCGCGGGTGGCACAGCCTGCGCCTGTGCCCTGGGCGCGGACGGTACCGCCGGGACCCGCGAGCGAGCGTAGTAGTAACCGCCCAAACCCAGCGCCACCAGCGTCAGAACCGCGAGCGCCGACAACCCGACCTTGGCGGTCGAACGCGTCTCGTCGCGGTGCAGTTCGCGGCCGAATTGCTCGACCGTCGGCGTGCGCTTTTCACGTTCGAACGCGAGCGCACCCTTCAACGCCTTGTATTGCGTACGGGTCAGCCCCTTGCGGCATTCGACCTGCAGCCCGGCGTCCCGAGCTTCGGTAGCCTGCATTCTGCCGAAAGGATGACGGCCAGTGAGCATCTCATAGGCGATACAGCCGAGCGCGTACACATCGTCGCGCGGATCGACTTCCTGCTGCTCGAGCATTTCGGGGCTGGCGTACGTCGGCGTCAATGCGCCCAAAGTACCCGGATCGAACCGGGTCGCTTCCATGTCGATCTGGTCGGGGCGTTTGAACGCCCGGGCAATGCCGAAGTCGATGAGCTTGACCTGACCGTTGTCGGTAATAATCACATTCGCCGGCTTGAAGTCCGCGTGCACGATACCGTTGTTGTGCGCGAAGTTCAGCGCTTCTTCGATTTGCCCGAGGATCGGCATCGCTTCATTGGATGGCATGCCCCTGAAATTGGGCGCACGGAATCGCTGCGACAGCGGCTTCCCCGATAAGAACTCCATAGTCATATACACCGTCGCGCCGTCGCGGTCGAAGTCATAGACTCGGACGATGTTCGGATGCGCCAGGCTTTGCGATTTTTTGGCCTCGCGCTGCAATGCGATTAGAGATTGAGGATGGGCGCGGAACTCGACGTTGAGAACCTTGACCGCGACGTAGGGATTTCGATCGTCTGCCTCGAGCTTGCGCCGGTCGAGCGCCTTGTACACCGTACTCATGCCTCCAGAGCCCACGCGCTCCTCCAGCACGAAGCGATCGTTCAGCACATCACCGACGCCTTTGATTCTATCGACATCGGTGAGCGGGTCTGCGGCCGCACGCGGGCTGTGTGCTGCACCCACTGGCCTGATATCCAGGCAGGTGCGGCTTGCATCCGTGTCCTGAAAGTCGCCGACCAGGTCGGCCCAGTTCTCATGCCGGGGTCTGTGTTTGGCGGCTTCCTCGATGCGTTGCTTGATTACCGCGTGTATGTCATCGGGCAGCGGTACGCGGGTATGCTCTTCGGCAAGGGTCTGCAATAGCCAGTCTACATCGCCGCGCCCGTCGCGAAGGATACGCTCCAATTCGGCAATCAGCTGCTCGGCGGACAGTTCGCCGCCGTTGAAGGACCGCAGTGCATGCGCGAAGCTCGCCATGAGTCACTACACCGCGAGGTCTCCGACGCCTTTGGACGGTCGCGATCGAGGGGGCATGCCATGCCCGGCCATCGGCCGGCGCCGTTGCTCAAGCCCGTAGTTGATGGCGGTATCATCCGGGCGGCGATCACCGAACCCGGTAGTCGCCTCGAAGCGAACTACCGTGACGGTGACGTTGTCGCGCGCGCCCCGCTCCATTGTCAATTCCACCAATTCTTCGCTGGCTTGATCGCAATCGTAATCATCCAGGATGGTAGCGACCTCATCGTCACCAACCTCCTTGTTCAGGCCATCGCTGCAAAGCAGGAACGCGTCGCCGTCGCGAAGATGCGAACGACACTGATCGAGCAGCAACTGGTCCTGCGCGCCGACCGCGCGTGTGATGCGGTTGGCCGATGGATGGATGTCCGCCTCCTCGGGGCGCAGCGCACCGATCTGCACCAATTCTTCTGCGACACTGTGATCGCGGGTAATCCGCCTCAGTTGCCCGTCGCGCAACAGGTACGCGCGACTGTCACCTGCCCACAGGCAGATCCATTCGCGCCGATGCGCCAGCAAAGCGACCACGGTGCTGCCCATGACACTGTCGGAACCGGCCTGTCGGGCCTCCTCTCGCACGCGCTGATTAGCCAGCGCCAGTCGTGCTTTGACCGAGTCCGCGAAGTCATCCAACGACTGCGCCGGGGGCAGACCGTCGAATGCTTCGACCACCAGCCGACTGGCGACATCACCGCGCGCATGGCCTCCCATGCCGTCAGCGACCAACCACAATCCCAATTCGTCGAGACTCAGAAATGCGTCTTCGTTGACACTACGCTGCCTCCCCGTCGTGGTGCGGCAGCATGACCACCATCGGTAGCTCATCGATCCATCCCCCTTACGGGCCCGTCGCACGCTACGTTGCGCGCGGGTTGCGGAAAAGGCACTGTTGCGTGGCCGCACGACGAGGAGCAGGCGATCCATTTGTGACACGGGCACGCCATTCGCCCGCCACCGATGTCTAACTCTTTCACTTTAGTACAATCACGCCCATCTTTCAGCGCTCAACCAGGGGCTGTCGGAGCCGCCAAGCGCCGGACTCACCACCGACACAGCAACCAGAAGACGACCGCAATCGGCACTGGTTCGTATACCCATCAAGGACCTGAAGGAAAGCGTCGAATTGGACCGGGCGGCGATGCGTCGGATCGCCGGCGGCTGGAGCCGCCAACGCTTGAGCAGCGTCGCGAGCTTCGAGTCGAGTGTGCTGCAGAAGAGTCCCTTGCTCGAGCACCTCAACCGCAGCGGTTTCGATTTCGGTTCCAACCGCTGGTAAAGAAAACGGGGGCCCAAAGGACCCCCGTTTCCACCGGCTGGTGCGCAGCCGGGCGAGCGTTTACTGATGGATGAACGAGCCCAGCGAACCGACAACGTTGGCAACCTTGTTGTCGACATCCACACGGGTGTCGTTGTCCTGCAGCACGTTGGTGGGCGCGTAGACCGGGGCGCTCACCACCGTCTGCGGGCTGGCGAAGCCGAAGCCGCCGACTGCCGCAACAGGCGCATACAGGTTACCGTTGGAGATCGAGTTGCTGCCACCGCGCACTGCGGACAGTTCATCAGCCTTGAGCTCTTTACGCATTTCCAGGTCTTGGATTTTCATGGTCAGGTTCTCCTAAGTTTCAGTTAAGTAATCGAGAGTCGGTTTCGGTTCGGTTTAGCGCTGGAACACGCCGGTCAGGGCGGAGCCCAGGATGTTGGCGGTATTGGTGTCGACTTTGACGTGGGTGTCGTTGTCCTGCAAAACGTTGGTTGGCGCGTAGACCGGAGCACTCACCACTGTCTGCGGGCTGGCGAAGCTGAAGCCACCGGCTGCCGCGACAGGCGCATACAAGCTGCCATTGGAGATCGAGTTGCTGCCACCGCGCACCGCGGACAGTTCATCAGCCTTGAGCTCTTTACGCATTTCCAGGTCTTGGATTTTCATGGTCAGGTTCTCCTAAGTTTCAGTTAAGTAATCGAGAGTCGGTTTCGGTTCGGTTTAGCGCTGGAACACGCCGGTCAGGGCGGAGCCCAGGATGTTGGCGGTATTGGTGTCGACTTTGACGTGGGTGTCGTTGTCCTGCAAAACGTTGGTTGGCGCGTAGACCGGAGCACTCACCACTGTCTGCGGGCTGGCGAAGCTGAAGCCACCGGCTGCCGCGACAGGCGCATACAAGCTGCCGTTGGAAATCGAGTTGCTGCCACCGCGCACCGCGGACAGTTCATCAGCCTTGAGCTCTTTACGCATTTCCAGGTCTTGGATTTTCATGGTCGGTTCTCCTAAGTTTCCGTTCAGTCAGTTGAGATCGAGGTTGTCTGCTTGGCACTTTGTGAACCTTGTCGTTCACGACCCGGGTAGTGCAGCGGTCGTGCCAGCTTTGCCCGGGTCGGCGAAAAAAAGTTTCAACTCACTGAAACGCTGACGCTTATTTTTTTGCATCGGCAGATCGACCGCGATGCGCAGTCTGTCTGCACCGCGCCGAGGTTGGTCGGCCGCCAACACAATTGACATCGATGTCGGAAAAGGCGCAACAGCGAAAGCGCCATTGCACACACGTCCGACCGGCCCTGTGCGCAGTTCAACGTTTCGCGTCCAATCCGCAAGGCGATACGCCGCGCGTGGACCGAGACATTGCCGTAGTTGTGATTCGAGCGGGCGGCGACCGCAGCGCCACACGCGCCCTCGGACCACCACAGTCGGTACCGGTCGCTCCTAGCGAAGACTTTGACCAGCAGCCGCAATGCGCG
Organism: uncultured Gammaproteobacteria bacterium; assembly: GCA_963849825.1. Lineage (GTDB taxonomy): Bacteria > Pseudomonadota > Gammaproteobacteria > JASBUN01 > JASBUN01 > CAVXJN01. Next base: position 14,501 of record CAWKIK010000006.1, read on the forward strand.
CCGAGGAATACTGCAGCCGACGCGTCGATCGGGAACGGACTTCGAATCGTTGTCGTACGAGTCGCCTGGTTCGCGATCGCGGTTTATACTCTGATGCACGCCACGTCCGCTGGACGCGCGTTATCAGCGCTCCGGCTCGGGCGCCCACGGAGGCAGCGAACATGGCCAGTATCGTCATCAAGGACCTGAAGGAAAGCGTCGAATTGGACCGGGCGGCGATGCGTCGGATCGCCGGCGGCTGGAGCCGCCAACGCTTGAGCAGCGTCCCGAGCTTCGAGTCGAGTGTGCTGCAGAAGAGCCCCTTGCTCGAGCACCTCAACCGCAGCGGTTTCGATTTCGGTTCCAACCGCTGGTAAAGAAAACGGGGGCCTAAAGGACCCCCGTTTCCACCGGCTGATGCGCAGCCGCGCGAGCGTTTACTGATGGATGAACGAGCCCAGCGAACCGACAACGTTGGCAACCTTGTTGTCGACATCCACACGGGTGTCGTTGTCCTGCAGCACGTTGGTGGGCGCGTAGACCGGGGCGCTCACCACCGTCTGCGGGCTGGCGAAGCCGAAGCCGCCGACTGCCGCAACAGGCGCATACAGGTTACCGTTGGAGATCGAATTGCTGCCACCGCGCACTGCGGACAGTTCATCAGCCTTGAGCTCTTTACGCATTTCCAGGTCTTGGATTTTCATGGTCAGGTTCTCCTAAGTTTCAGTTAAGTAATCGAGAGTCGGTTTCGGTTCGGTTTAGCGCTGGAACACGCCGGTCAGGGCGGAGCCCAGGATGTTGGCGGTATTGGTGTCGACTTTGACGTGGGTGTCGTTGTCCTGCAAAACGTTGGTTGGCGCGTAGACCGGAGCACTCACCACTGTCTGCGGGCTGGCGAAGCTGAAGCCACCGGCTGCCGCGACAGGCGCATACAAGCTGCCATTGGAGATCGAGTTGCTGCCACCGCGCACCGCGGACAGTTCATCAGCCTTGAGCTCTTTACGCATTTCCAGGTCTTGGATTTTCATGGTCGGTTCTCCTAAGTTTCCGTTCAGTCAGTTGAGATCGAGGTTGTCTGCTTGGCACTTTGTGAACCTTGTCGTTCACGACCCGGGTAGTGCAGCGGTCGTGCCAGCTTTGCCCGGGTCGGCGAAAAAAGTTTCAACTCACTGAAACGTCGATATTTATCTTTTCGCCTCGTCCTTTGGGCATGCATCCGGCGGCTGATGCAGCACAGCGGACGTTCGCCAACCGCCAACACAATTCAACCTGAAGTCGGAAGATGCGCAACAGCGCAGCGCAGTATCGAACGGTTCGCACCGCAGGCGTCCGAGCGCAAACGCGCCGCGCATTAAACAGATTCCAAGCGCGCAGCATTCGCAGCGGCGAACGTGCATGCGCAGGTCGCAACGCAAGCGCCTCAGCGCCCGGAAGGGAAACTCAGGTGAATCATTACTGTATGCGCCGATCGATGTGCACCATTGGGTGGCCGCACAAAACAAAACGCAAACAGCTTGAGACTTGAACGGGATCGGCATGGCAGCTGCCTGCCGTCTCCATTTCGATGGCCAATGGTGCGGATTCGCATTTTCGGCGGGCGCCAACGGTTGTGGTGCCGTGGCTTGAATTGGAAGAGCGCGGTCGCCCGCCGCAAGAGCTGTGGAGACCATACCGCGTTTCAACGAGGGCAATCGCGGTTCAGGCCTGTCTTCTCACGCGGAAAGCTTGATCTTCAATCAAGCCGGAGCCGGGTTTGCTCGCTTCCCAGCCGCGCCTTGAGACAGAGTTTAGCGCCTGCTCCCACGAGGCGAGTTGCGAGCTACGATCGGTGCCACTGCTCCGGATTCGGCACCGCGAGCAAAGGTAGGACAAGATCGAAAGAGGCCGCCAAAAAAAGGAGGCCCATCGGTCGGGCCTCCGTCCAGCAAGCGGCTGAAACGACGCAGCCGCACAGTATTCATTGGGCCATTAGCGACCCAGCGGAAGCGATCACGTTGGTGAGTTTGGTGTCGATGCCAAGGTCCGTATCGAGGTCGATGGCGACGTTGACCGGCACGTACACCGGGACACTGACCACGGTTTGAGGACTGGCGAAGCCGAAGCCGGGGCCCATTGCCGTGACGGGCGCCACTAAACTGCCATTTGCAAAACCGAAGCCACCGCTGACACGCTTCATGGAAGCCTCGTCCAGCGCCTTGCTGGTCTCCAGATCGTCAATCTTCAAAGTCTTCATCATGAGTTCTCCTAACTAGGTAACGAGCCGAGCTCGGGTCGAGGTTTGAACACAGTGGACGCGCAGGCCCACGCTGTGCTCTGAGCACGGGTCGTGCCAATCTTTCTAGCGATCACCGCTACCGGCCGTTATGCCACTGTATTGTCGGGAAAATTGGTAAACTGCGGCATGATAGGGACGCGTCTCGTTTGCGCCTGGCAGTCCACAGAAGGCGGGCTGCGGCCAACACGCTTGGTCAATCCAGGGCACCCGCAGCGTGCTATCGGCGCCAACGCTCGGCGCAGGCGATCCTCCCGGCCGTGGGGTTGGCGCCCGTCGCTTGCGAAGCAATGCAGGCCGTTGCGATCGCGGGTGCCCCGCAGGCCGTGGGCGCCACGTACGTTTCGAGGCCCGGGCCGTCGACGTGTTGCTGCGTACGAACGTTTCAGAGGTACTGCGTTGGTTCCGCCCGAACAAACGAAGCCCGCGCGACAGCGTGCACAGCTCGAAAATGTTTCTACGCAAATCCAATTGTCGTTCAGAAACACCCGCTTGCTGACACACACGCCCGGCGGCAGCGCAGATGGCACGGCTTGTGCTCTTTGTTTGTACAACTCGTGCGGGCGACGGGCCTGACCGCGGGACCAGATTCGAACCAACGGACCAAGGAGATACGACCATGAGCAAACTCACGATACGCGATCTGACGATCTGCAAAGAACTGGACAAGGCGGCCGTAATGAAGATCTGCGGCGGTTTCAATCTGAGCTGGACGGTGGCCCGGCAGAAGCCTGTGTCCGCGCTTCCGGCCAGCATTTACAACGTCACCAATAACTACATCGACTACGACTACAACGTCATCAACCAGAATCCGACGTTCTTCAACATCTACAATGGTGATAGCAACTCCGGAACAATCGTCAACAGCTTCAACACGCTGGCGGTGACGGCGGCGAGCCCGGCGGCCATCGTCTCATCTCCTCTGTAGCTGTACTCTGCACTTTCACTTCGACCTACGGAGCTCCTCGCGAGCTCTTTTTTTGTCTGTCGTTCGCGGAGCACCGCCAGTCTTCATCCCCCATTTCGCGTATGCGCGCCCGAGACGAACTGTTGCGGGTGGGCAAACGCAATCCTCGACAGGTGTTGGCCTGCCGCAAACTCAGAACGCTGCGGAGGCCCAGGGGCAATGTCCAAGGGCTCGTCGGCCCCGGCGTTTTCTCCCTTCGTTTCAGCCGATTGACGCCGAATCCAGCGCCCACGCGTCGAACTGGCACGAAGCCTGCGATGCCCTGTGCATCAGGACTGTGTGAAACCGAGCGAGGAGAGAGGACCATGAACAGCGTTTTGACCACCGACACCCTGCGCAGGCAGAACCTGGCATTCGCCGGCATAGGGGGCGTCAGCGCAGCGAATCGCAGTAGCGGATTCCGCCCGGCATTTTGCGACCGGGACAGCGGCCACACAGTGCTGGCGCGCTTCGCCGATGGGCGGCCGGCGCCGATGCATTTGCTGGACGGACTGCCCGAGGAATGGATCGTGGCACGCGAGGCGACCGGCCGCGTGCGCGCCATCAAGAAGTCGGTCATCGCCGGATTCGTCCGCGACGACGTGTTCTACACCCGCGAGCAGGCCGCTGCGGCGGTCCACTGACCGCAAGCCGCGCACAAGGGACGAACGTGGTGACATGAGAGCACGACCCACCGCGGCAACGTACGACAAGCAGCATCGACGCGCGTCGCACACTACGTCCGCAATGCGCTAGCGTCTATACCGCGGTCCCGAACCCACCGGCGCTCGGATCCGTGCCGGGGCCTCAACTGCGAGCGCGGTAGTCCTTGGAATGTAGGCTGTGCTTTTTGAGCAAAGTCTGCAGATGGGAACGGTTCATATCGAGCTTGCGGGCGAGCTCCGACACCCTGCCGCCCTCCTCCTGCAGACCGCGTTCGAGAAATTCCCGTTCGGCAGCATCGCTCGCGGCCTTCTTGGCATCGGCGAGCGACAGCTGTAGGTCTGCCTCCCCGCCCTCCCTGTTCGACTCTTGCGTCAGCGGGCGGATCGAGTCGGGCACGTGCTCATAATCGGCCGTATCGCCCGCCAGACAGGAGATGCGAAAAATTACATTGCGGAGCTCGCGGATGTTGCCCGGGTAGCTGTAATCGAGCAGGAACGTGCGCAGACGGCGGCTCAGCTTGACGGGTCGGCGCCTGAGCTTCTCGGCGGCTTCGTTGCCGAAATAATCGATCAGCAGTGCGATCTCGTCCTTGCGTTCGCGCAACGGCGGCAGCGTCACCTGAATTACGCTCAGGCGGTAGTACAGGTCTTCACGGAAGGTGCCCTGCCGACACATCTGCAGCAGGTTCTTGTTGGTCGCCGCGACGATTCGCGTGTCCACTTCGATCACCTGGTCGGAACCGACTCGCTGGATCTCGCTCGACTGCAGCACCCGTAGCAGCTTGACCTGCCCCGGCAGGGGCAGCTCGCCAATTTCGTCGAGAAAGATCGTGCCGCCATTGGCGGTCTCGAACTTACCGCTGCGGTCCGACGCCGCGCCGGTAAATGCCCCGCGCTTGTGCCCGAACAGCTCCGACTCGAGCAGATTGTCCGGGATGGCCCCGCAGTTGACCGAGATGTATGGCTTGTCCGCGCGGCCGCCGTTGGCGTGAATCACCTTGGCCATCAATTCCTTGCCGGTACCGCTCTCGCCATCGATAAGCACCGGCAGATCCGTCGGCGCCGCCTTCTCCGCGATTTCCAGCGCTTCGAGCAACTTCGGGCTTTCACCAAACACGCCCTCGAACACAAAGCTGCGCTCCAGCAGCGCTTGGCGCCGCTGTGCCGTGGTTTGATTCGCCGCACGGTCGTCGCTCGCGGTCGCCGCCACAAAGCGCTCCTTGCGCGAAAGCTGCATCACCTCCTCACGCAGGGCGTTGCATTGGCTCAACAGCTTCTGAATCTGGGGACGATCCAGGGTCGAGGCCCAACGCAATGTCGAGCGCAGGATCTCGATCTTCTCGATCAACCCGCCGTAGGAAATCGCCGCTTCGGCTCTCGGTTCAAGAATTTTCATCAGGCATTTGCAATCTGTTTCTTGACCAGCTGATAGTACATACCCTTTCTGTCGACCAGCTCGTCGTGATTGCCCTCCTCGACGATAGCGCCGTTATACAGCACAAGTATCTTCTGCGCGCCCATGATGGTGCTGAGACGATGTGCAATAACCACCGCCGTGCGGCCATGCAGAATCTGTTGCATGTTTCTGAGAATGTTGCCTTCCGAATGCGTATCCAAGGCGGACGTCGCCTCATCGAAGATCAGCAGTCGGGGATTGAGATAAAGTGCCCGGGCGATGCACAGCCGTTGCAGCTGGCCGCCCGACAGACCGATGCCGCGCTCGCCGACCACCTGCTCGTACCCCAACGGCATGTTGGCGATGAATCCATGGGCATCGGCCAGCTTCGCCACCTCGATGATGCGATTGCGATCCGGATTTTCCTCCCCGCTGGCGATATTCTCGGCGATGGTTCCGGAAAACAGCAGGTTGTTCTGCATCACATACCCGACCTGGGCGCGATAGTACTCCTTATCGATCACGTTCATGTCGTAGCCGTCGACCGTCAGCGTGCCTTCGGTGGGTAGATAGAATCCGACCAGCATCTTGGCCAAGGTCGTCTTCCCGGACCCGCTTTGACCGACGATCGCGACCAACTCGCCCGAACGGACGCGGAAACTGACGTTCTCCAATACATACGGGGTTTCCGAACCGCCGTAGCGGAAATAGACGTTGTTGAACTCGATTTCGCCCTTGAGGTCGGGCAGCAACACTCTGGAGGCGACCTCCTCCGGCTTTTGTTCGGGCTGCATTTCCAGGATATCGCCCAGCCGTTCCATGGCGACGCCGGCGTCATTCACCTTGTGCCACAACCCAACCAGGCTCAACAGCGGGCTCATGGCGCTGCCCATCAGCGCATTGAACGCGATCAATTGTCCGATCGTGAGCTGGTGCGCAAGCACCAGGTTCGCCCCCATCCAGAGAATCACGATCGTAACCGTTGCATTCAACAGCTGGCTTGCCAAGCCGACCAGGATATTGAAGCGCTGCGCGCGGTAACCGCACGTCGAGCGAGTTGGCGTACTTCTTCTCCCATCGCATGCGCATCGGCCGCTCGATGCCCATGCCTTTGACCGTCTCGGCGCCGCCGATGATTTCCATCAGCAATGCCTGGGCGTCGGTGGACGCATAGAAAGTGTCGCGTGCATATGCCTTCAATTTCGGCGTCACCATCACGGTCATCGCCAGGATGGGAATCACGAGCATCAACAGCACGCCGGCCATCTTGGCGCTGTAGAGAAACAAGATCGTGAAATAGATGAACACCATCAGCAGATTGAGCAGCGTCGTAACGGTGGACTCGGTGAGAAACGCGCGAATCGTCTGGTTCTCCTGAAAGCGCGCCAGGATGTCGCCGGTCTTGCGTTTGGCGAAAAACGGAATCGGCAATGACAAGGCATGCTTCAAGAAACTCGACATCATGGAAAAGTCCATGTTGCGGATCATGAAATTGGCGAGAAACGCCCGCATCAAGCTCGTGAGCTGCATGAACAGGTTGGTCAGCACCAGTCCGACGATCAGCACATGCAGGAGCGATATGTTCTCGTGCACGATCACCTCGTCCAGAATGTGCTGGATGATGATCGGCGGCCCGACGCCCAAGAGCTGGATGACGAACGTGGCCATGAACAAATAAGCCAGGAGTTTCTTGTAAGGCTTCAAGTAGCTGACGAAGCGCAGCCACGGCGAACGCGAAGCGGCGAGCTTCACTAGATCGCTGCCTGGGGTGAACATCAGGCAGGTGCCGGTCCAGCCCTTTTCGAATTCTTCCACCGTCAGCTTGCGAAACCCCGGCCCCGGATCCGCCACCCAGACGTGATGCTTGGAAAGCCCGTAGACGACGATGTAGTGATAGCCTTCCCAATGGGCGATGAACGGCATATCGAAGCCGAGCAACGCCTGATAGGTGCACTGCACGCCGCGGGTGGTGAAACCCAAGGACTCACCGACTCTCGCCAGGCTATCCATCGTCGCACCTTCCCGTGTGACGTTGGCGAGCTCACGCAGCTTTCCCAGGGTCATGGGAATGTTGTAGTGCCTGCAGACCATCGCCAGGCAGGCGGCGCCGCAATCCATCTCCTCGGCCTGATGCACGAGCCGGAAGCGCTTGATAATGCGCTCACCGGCCTGGGGCCGCGAAAACAGATCCAACAGCACGGGCCGCTTCCGGCGCTCGGCCAGGACCTTCTGCCGCTCCAGGTCGCGCTCGAAGAATCGCAGCCGGTCCTCCAGAACTTCGCGCAATTTCGGGTTGCGCCCGAGGATGAAATGAACCGTCTTCTCCGGGATGGCCAGCAATACGGCGTCGGTTTCCGCAATCACGGTGGCAGGTTGCTCCTGGCGCAACAGGCAGCTCTTTTCGCCGAAGATCTCGCCCTGGCCCAGGGTGCCCATCGGGTACTCGGTCTTGCCCTCGGTATGCACCAGACGCACCCGTCCTTGGCGCAGTGCGTACAGCCGCCGGTCCTCGGTGTCGCCCTGCGCGACGATCACCTTGCCGGCGCGCACTCGCTTGACCCCTACGCTGCGGATGTATTTTTCGATATCGCTCTTGTCGACTTTGCCGCGCAGATTGAACAGCCGAAAAACGAAGCCGCCGAGCGAACTGATCGCCACATAACTGGCGAAAAACATCTTGGCATCGGCATTGCTCTCCAGCGCCGCAGAGAACACTTCCCGCGGAAAGTACAGCAGTTCGCTCTTCGAAGACGCGCGCACCGAAGACTCATGCGGGTGCTCGCGCAAAACCGCCAGCTCACCGAAGGCTTCGCCGGTCCTACGCACGCCCATGCTGAGTTCCTTGCCCTGCTCTTCGGTGAAAATGCGCACCGATCCGCTCTTCACCACGTACAGTCCAGCGCCCGGATCACCGGCGTTGTAGATCGTTTCACCGAACTCGAAGTGCCGCAGTTCAGCGCTGTCCGCCAATGACTGCAACTCGACGGCATTGAACGCCGAGAATATTTCCACGGAACCGAGAAATTCGACGGAACAATGCTCGCTCACCGCCTGCGCCTCCTGTCAGAAGATCTCGATGGTATGTTCCCGCGCCCGCGCCGCGATCCATTCGTCCTGCAGCAGGCGGCGGACTTCGGCGACCGCCTCGCCGGTGAGACTGGCGGGACGCTTGGCGTTGACCAGGAAGACCTCGAAATACGATTCATCGGCGGACGGGAATGGTCCGATCAGCTCGCCTTCAGCGGCATTGAACACCTTGGCCTCGACGTCACTGCGCAAAGCACCCCGCAGCACCCGGCCCACGTAGCCGCCTTCCTCGCGGGTATCGGCCAGCGAGTGCTCGCGCGCCAGCTCCGCAAACGCTTCCGGATCGTCTTCGAGGATGGCCATGATTTCGCGGGCCTTGCCTTCTGAATCGACCACGATATGGCTGATGTCGATACTGTCGAACTTGGGCGCATTAAGGGTGAAATATTCGTCCACCGCCTCCGTCCTGCCCACCGCCTCGAGCATCTTTTCGTGGTAGAGCATCTCGGACAGGTATTGTTCGAAATCATCCAGCGTGATCTTGGTCGCGTCCAGGTAACGGTTCATGTCCACCGCGCGGTGCAGACCTTTGACACGGCGAAACTCATCGGCACGTTCCTGAAGCTCTTCGGTTGTGATCGTGATGCCCGCCCGTTTGGCCGCGTGCACCGTCAACTTGTCCCTGACCACGTCTTCGAGCAGTCCGTCCAGGGCACCGGTGAACCGGAGCAGCTTGACGAAGTCATCCGTTGTGATGACTTCGTCATCGATTTTGAGGAGATCGGTCATTTCGCGCTATGCCTCCCGTGCGATTCGTGCACCGTGTCGCTCTGCAAACGCCCGTCACAAACTCCGCAACGGGTCCAGTGCCATGTCGATCAGCCGGCGTTTGCGTACGACGATTTCCGCGACTGCGACCATTCCATAGTGCAGCGGATAGTCGACCCCGTTTACCTGGAAATAATCCTTCTTGAGGCTGACGTGGCCCTTGTACACGACGCCGTCCGGTTGTGAACGCTGCGTGGAGGGCGAAATGTAGTCGAGCGTCCCGTTGATGAAGCCGTAGCGCTGATAGGGAAACGCGCTGAACTTCATTTTGACTTCCTGTCCCTCGCGCAGGAAGCCGCGGTCCTTTTCGTCGATATTGATTTCGAGCATGCGCCGCGCGCCCTTGGGTGCGATGGTCAGAAACGGCGTGTTGGCCTGGATCTTTCCGCCCGTCTGGTTCGATGCCACGTAGGTGACCACACCCGAGACGGGGGACACGATATGCAGGTAGTTCTCGGCGTCGATGTTGGCGAACGTGATGCGTTCAGCGGCCTGGGCGGCGAGCTTGGCGCTGCGGTATTTCAATTCGACGCGAAATTCTTCCAGCTTGATGTCATTCAGGGCCTTCTCATACTCGACGCGCAGTTCCGCCAGTTGCTGATCGCTGTTGTCCAGATCGGCCTTGGCCTTGGCGTATTCCTCGCTCAGCTGGAACTCCAACTCGCCAAGCTTCGCCTCGGCGAGCTTGTAGTTGGACTCGCTGGCGAAGTACGCGTCGTGCGCCTCCTCGACTCTGCTGCGGGAGATGCCGCCGCCACCGGGCAAGGCGAACAGGCGCTGCAGCCGCTCCCACTCCCGTTTGGCGGCATCGCGCGTTCGGGCGCCGGTTTGGAGCGCGCCGCGGGCCTCCTCCAGTTTCGCTTTTTGCGACTGCGCGAGCTTCGCCAGGCCCTCCGTGACCCGCTTCTCGTGCAGACGTTCGGCGGTCTTGATCTGTGCCTGCAGGGTTTGCGCGTGGCGCGTCATCAGCTCCTTGCGGTTGGGAAAGTCCGCGTACTCCTGCTCCGCCTCCTTGAGTGCGAGTTCGGCATTGAGCGCGTTGGCGGCAACTTGGATCGCACCGCGGGCATTCAGACGCGCCAGCAGATCACCCTCGGACACCGGTGCACCTTCGGTCGCATAAATATCCACCAGTTCCCCGTCGATCGGCGAATACACTTGCCGCACCTCACCCTCGGGCTGGAGAACGCCGGGCGCCGAGACGATGACATCGGCACGCCCGAAAAACGACCATACCAGCGCCGAGATTACGACCAGCAACATCAACACGATGGTCACGCCGATCAATCGTGCAGGTTCCGAATACAGGATCTCGATACCCTCGGCGCTATGATCGTCGAGGGCCGCGGACAGCCGCTTCAATTTCTCGTCTTCAGCACTCATCCACCACCTCAGCAAATCCGTCCAGGTTGATCCCCCACGGTCCTGATCGCGATCGTGCTAACGGGCCGTATCCGTCACCCCGGTAGCCGAATGACCGGAGGCGGTCGTCGTCGGGCTGGCGTCCACCTGAAGTGCCGGCAGTAACCGAAGTTTATCCCGCTTCAGCGAAGGCTCCAGCACCAGCGACAGCTCGGCCAGGGAACGACGTTGCAGTCCCACTTCGTTGCTGATCTGTCTGTACAACTCCTCCCACTGCCGCGGACACTCGGTGCCGAGCAGGCTATAGACGCGTCTACCGTAGCCAGCGTCCCGGTAGGCTTCGCTCAGCACTTTCGCAAGCGTTCGGAAGGTCGTCGACACGCCGGTTTCGAGCCGCTGCAAACCTTGAATTCCGCCCTTATCGCGGTAGCGCTTCCAACTGTCGTCCGCCCGCTCGAATGCCTGCTGCGCACGCGCCAGCGCCCGTTCCCGGTGCGCTTCGAAGTCTCCTTTGAGCTGATCGATGAAGTAGGCGTCCTGGCTCGGCTCGAGCTGCGCGTAAAACGACAACAGCTGATCCTCGTAGCCCGACGTACCACGTACCGACTGCAGCCGCGCGTATTCACCGCGGAGCCGGGTCTGACGCTGCAACTGACGTTGCGCCGGTTCCGGCCAACGGGTCGCGGACACCTCCTGCAGCAGCCGCGTGGCGCCGTCGAACTTGCCGTCGCGCCAGGCCGCGGACGCCTGGCGATACTTGTCCAAAACGTCGCCGGACGGCAGCAGATTGGCCGCCACATAGGCGGCACGCGCGCGAAACGGCGGTGTCTGAAAGCTGGACGCGGCCAAGCTGTTGCTGGCCCGCAACCAGTCGCGCGCCTTGATCTGTTCTTCGATCGGCAGGTAATGCTGCAGATCGGTTTCGAGCTGCGCGCTACCGACGATGTGCGGGTAGCGCCTGTCGAAATCCGCCAGCACCGCGCCCAGATCCTCGGCCTGGCCGTCCTGGAGCTTTTCGTCCAGGGTTTCGCGCAAGCGGGAAATGGCCACGAATTCCAACGCCTTGTGACTTTGCAAGGTTCGCTGATGGCTGAACACGCGGTCCCGCAACTCGGCGAACTCGGGCGCTTCCCGGGTGATGGTGCCGAGCGCGCGGTGACGACCGTCCGGGTTCGTCTCCCACCAGGCCAGCAGGGCGTTGATCTTGTCGCTGCGCTCGAACACCGAGATCGGTGCCATGGGTCCACCGCGCTCGGTCATGAGCTGTTCGATGTCGGTGACCCACTGCATGGTGTCAAGCAGCGGTCGGGCGGCCGGATTGTGACTGCTCAGGCGCTCTGCGGTCTGCAGCCGCTCGCGCGCGGCCGGGTACTTCTCCGCCAACACCAGCTCGGTCCAATCCGGCGCCACCGCCTTGAGCATCGCCTCGGTGGCCGTGTCCTGTAGGTCACGGTCCTTGGGGTGGGTTCCCAGATAGGCATTGGCCTGCTCGGCGGCTTGCTGATAGCGTCCGGCGGCAGCCAGCGCCTCGATGCGCCAGGTTGTCGCGTTGGTCACATAGACGGCGGCGGCGATCGCGGCGGCCGCGAGCAGGGCCAAACCGAGGTAGATGCGCAGGCGCGGGCGCGCGGGCGCTTCGTCTGCCAGGGCCTGGCGGACTTCGCCGAGGGACGAGCGCAGACGGCGGGCCCGGGCGAACCAACCGCGGCCCGACGAGACGGATCCGCGCCCCGGCTCCGCCGCCTTCTCGCCGCCTGCGGACAACTTGGCGTCCTGCGCGCCGTCGCCGTCGCTGCCGTCGTCGACGCAGAAGATTTCCAGAAACGAACTGGCCGAGGTGACGAAGGTCGTGCGGGTGGAGTCGCTGATGCCGACGTGGGTCGGGTCCAGGGGCTGCTTGGCTTCGGTGGCGTCCCGGTACACCAGTTCCACGTCGTAGACGAAACAATTGCCGCCGAACGCGACCACGTCTCCGTTGATCAACGGACGGGCGTGTTCTTCGATGCGCACGCCGCCGACGTAGGTGCCGTTGGTGCTGCCGAGATCCTCGATATAGGGACTGTTTTCGCGCACGAAGATGTGGGCATGGCGGCGCGACAGATACTGCAGTTCCTCCGGCCAGCGCTCGCCGTAGCGGGCAAAGACCTCGTCGCGCTTGTTGATCAGAAACGGAAACTGGCTGACGACGATCGGCTCGAGACCGCTGCCCGGATCCCGCGGCTTGAGCACCAACGCGACCAGCGTCTTGTCGCTGCGCTGCAGCGCCTGGCTGGCCGCGGCACCGAGTATTTCGACCTGGTAACACAGGCCGGCGAAACAAATCTCAGCCCCGGTGCGCAGGATCACCGGCGCCGAGCCCACCGATTGCCCGTCGACGGTCGTGCCGTTGAGGCTGCCGAGGTCGGCGAGATAGATCACGCCGTTCTGCTCGAAGATGCGCGCATGGCGTCGCGACAACCTCGTCACCAGGCGCGGATCATAGCCATCGAATGGCTTCTCGTGTCGGCCAACGGCAAACAGCGTGTCGTTGACGATGATCTCGCCCAGTTCAGGGTGACCAATGGGCTTCAGAATGAGCTGCATTCCCGCGCTACGCCTTTACGTACGGTCAACTGGAATTCTGCCCGACCACCTCTTTCGGCCAACCGCCGCCGAGTGCCTTATACAGCATGATCGTATCCATGAGGATCTGCCAGTGATTGGCCAGCATGTCCTGTTCGGCCGACAGCGACGTGCGCTCGACCTCCAGCACCTCCAACTGCGAAATCAGACCTTCGGCCAACTGCGCATGGATCTGCTCGGAAACCACCGCCAGCTTCTCGCGCCGGCTCACCAGCTCCGTGCGCTGGGCGCGGTGCGCCGTCAGGTTGGTGAGCGCATTCTCCACCTCTTCGAAGGCGTTCAGCACGGTCCGACGGTATTCTTCCTCGGCGACCTTGGTCTGCGCGTCGCTCACTTTGATCCGGGCCTTGACGCTCGGATCGAATACGGGGAACGACAGCAACGATGACAGCCCGAACGTCGTCGTCGACAGCAGCGAGCCCAGCGAAAAGGCTGCGGCTCCTGCCATACCGGTCAAGCTGATGGACGGCAACCTGGCCAGTTTCGCCTGCCCCAACAAGTCGACGGCGCTCAGCGCCCGGTATTCGGCGGCGACGATATCCGGTCGGCGGGTCAATAGATCCGACGGCAGTCCCGCCGGCACGGAAATCGGCTCGACCGAGCTGCGCAACGGCGCTTTCGGCACCCGAAACGTGTCCGCGGGCGTGCCCAACAGGGTCGCCAGACTATTCTCGGTCAGCTTTCGCTGGCGCTGCAGATCCAACAGATTACTTTGCAAGTTGTTGATTTCGGCCTGCTGCTGCAAGACTTGTGTTTTCGGGATCAAACCCTCTCGGAGCATGCCCTGATAGATGTTCAGAACCTCCCCGTTACGCTTGAGCGCAAGCCGCTGCTGCTCGATCTGCTCGTCGAACTGCCGGATCTGGAAATAGGCGGTACCGACTTCGGACACCAAAGTGAGATAGCCCGCACGCCAATCGGCTTCGGAGGCCTTGTACTCGGCCTGCTGCGCGTCGACGCCCTTGCGTACTTTGCCCCAGATGTCGAGCTCCCAGCTGGCCTGCCCGCCGGTGCTGTATTTCGTCGACGCCGGACTGCCCGTGACCTTGAAGCTATCGCTGCCGGCGCCGACGGTCAGCGTCGGCAGCAAACCGGCGCTGGCCTGGTCGATGCCCGCCTTTGCCACTCCAATACGAGCGGCGAGCACCCGGATATCGACGTTGTTTGCGATCGCCCGCTCGATCAGCCGATCCAGGTAGTCATCGCCGAAACTCTTCCACCAGTCCGGCTGGATAGCAGCCGAGGCGGAGATCAGCGGCCCGGTTTGCGCGGACCAGTGCACCTTGGAAGGAACGTCGGGGCGCTCATATTCGGGTCCACCGAAGCCCGCGCACGCGGACAGGAAGCAGCACACGCAGCACGTCAAGAACCGTATTGTTCCCGCCTGTCGAGGGCCGGCACCGCGGCCGCCGGCTGCAGATCTGAAAATGCGGTGCATATCTTCGTTTCCTGCGTCGACGGCTCCCTGTGGGAACCCCTGATACCCGATCGAGACCGTTATCAGGTTGGATGAGCTTAGTAACGGCGCTCTTCGGACGCCAGCCCGCAAGTCACGCCACCCGTTGCTCAACTCAATTAGCAGCGGTCGTGCCAGGTTCCTGCCGCAATCAATGCGCGCGAGTGATTTTCAAGTCGGAACAATCGATTGGAAACCTGATTAGAAAGCGGGACTGAGAAGTGAAACGCTTCTGAATCCCCGCGCGCGTTCGGGAATGCCAAACACTTTCGTTGCCGAAGTTGGGCGCCGTTCAACAACGCGAACCTTTCCCGCCGGCCGGCTTAACCGTATTCGGTGGGATCGCCCCGGTCGCCTTGGGTGCCTCGCCGCGGTCTCATGGAAGGATTGTATTGAGTGTGTGTGCTCTGCGTATCGTAGCTCGGGCAAACCACGACAGCCGAGACATTGTCGCGCGCCCCGCGGGCCAACGCCGCGTCGATCAGTGCGTCGCACGCGCGCCGGCAGTCGCCCAGGTCCAGACAGGCGGTGATGGCATCGTCGTCCAACTCGCGGTACAAGCCATCACTGCATAACAGAAACGTGTCGTCGTCGCCAAGCACGAACAGTTCCGAGTCGAGTTCGAGAACCTCCGCAACGCCGGCAGCATGGGTAATCACATTGGCGGCGGGATGCTCGTCGACCTCATCAGGCGCAAGCAAACCCCGGGAGAGGAGTTCCTGCACCTGGCTGTGGTCCCGCGTCAGCTGGAGCAGTGCACCATTGCGGTAGCAGTAGGCACGACTGTCACCCGCCCACAGCACCACACCATGGTCGCGGTGGATGAGCAGAACCACAACGGTGCTGCCGATGACTTGGCCGCGGTGGCGGGCTTCTTCCCTGAGTCGCCGGTTGACGGCCTGCAGACGGCGGCGCACCTCATCGAGGTGTGCGCCGAGGCTCGTAGGAGGTGCAATGCTCGCAAGTGCGGAGACGATGGTACCGCTGGCGAGATCGCCCGCAGCATGCCCGCCCATACCGTCGGCCACCATCCAAAGACCGAGCTCCGGCAGGTCGAGGACTGCATCCTCGTTAATCCGGCGAACCTTGCCGACGTCGGTTCGCGATGCCGACGACCAGTGCATATGTGGTGCGGATTTCGTCATCCGGGCCTGGTCTCCTTCGAGGTGGACCGGAGTCACCCGTGCGGACGCGGTTGCGAGGCACAAAGGTGCGGGTAATCCGCGACGTCACTGAGCGCCGGCTAACGTGCGAGCATTATCCTCGATAACCGCGCCACCCGATTGGCTGCCTTTTGAATTAGCGCAGCGGGCGGACGCCGCGCCCTCGAGCCGGATCATACAATCCAACAGCCATGTACGGAACCGGTCCCGACCATCCAGCATAGCGCATGGACCAGATTTGCGCGGGCCGACTTTCGACGCTCAGCACGTATGGCTGTCGCGCTGCAAAATGTCGGCGAAGTCCAGCAATGACCAATAAAGCAAGGTATCCGGTACATCGAATTCGCCTTCGCATTCGAACGGATCTTCCTGCGCGAAGCGTTCGCTTTGGTCGTAGATCTCGTGCATGACTTTTCGCCTCCAATCGCGGTAAGTGTTGTGGTGCTGACGTGAAGGCATGGGCATCATACGTGCCAGTTCCCGGCCATTTCGGCACACAACCGGCAACTCCTTGGCGCGAAGGCAATTTGTCCCCTTATAGCGGTACGAATCGAACGGCCCGGTCGCGCTTGGCGTCAACGATTGTGTGCCCGACGCCAACGGTTGAGCACCCCTTTGTGCGGCGTCGCGCAACAAGCGCCGGATTGCACGTTAGAGTGCCCGGCCGCCCATCGCATCCGCCTATCGCACGCTCGTATGAATGGGACAGATCGGGCGGACCATGTTCCCAACTCGTACCGATGGTTAGCCCGTGCCGTTTATCCGGACTACATTCCGTCGGCGCCCTTGCCGTAGCTGGGACGTCGAGGTGACGGTGGTTTTGTGGGCGCACGGAATGTTTTGCGGCGCGGGCACAGTCGACATGCATGTCGATGAGCAAAAGACGGGTACACCAGGAAACTGCCGGCAAATCGGCTGCCGTAGTCGGCCACCGATGGGGAATTCGGGCTAGACTCGTGGTGTTGGTCGGGGCACTCCGGTGCCCAAAGCGGGGGACAAATGTCCGGCTGGTATCTTGAAGGCCTTTCGTCCGATAGCGAATCGACCTACCGTATCCTCCTGAATCGGTTCCCGGCACTCGTTGGCAGGCAACCGGACCTGCCGGTCGCCTTGGACTCGCACAACGTTTCGCGTCAGCACGCGGAGTTCATCCGGGCTGCTGGCCAGTTGCTGGTTCGTGACCTCAATAGCAGCAATGGCACCTTCGTCAATCACGAGCCGGTCTTCGGCAGCCAAACCGTCAGTGCCGGTGACGTCATCCGATTTGCCGACGTGGAGTTCCGCCTGCGATGGGAAACCACCGGAGGCGCGCAGATCGCGGCGGACGCGACTCGGACTGCTTTCTTTTCGCCCGATGAGCACGTCGACCGCATGCCGATCGGCGCCCGCCAGTTCGACCAGCTCCTGCAGCAAAAGCTGGTGAAGCCGGTGTTTCAGCCGATCGTATCCGCCCGCGACCAACGCATAAAAGGTTTGGAGCTTCTGGGGCGCGGCGGCCACCCGGAGTTATCGGATATGCCGTGTCCGCTGTTCCAGCTCGCCGGGAGCCTCGGGCTTGCGGTCGAACTCAGTGAAGTGCTGCGCGAAATCGGTGTGCAGACATTGGCCAGCTCGCGCTTTCACGATGTCCCGCTATTCGTGAACACGCATCCTCGGGAACTCAAGGATGTGGCTCGTCTGATCGGCTCCCTGCAAGCCTTGCGCAATCGCTATCCCGACGTGAAGTTGATCCTGGAGATACACGAGCAGGCGGTGACCGATGAAAGCACTTTGGACGAACTGAACCGCGCACTGCAACGGATGCAAGTCGGTCTCGCCTATGACGATTTCGGCGCCGGCCAGGCGCGACTGTTGGAGCTGTTGAACATGCCGCCCTATGCAGTGAAATTCGACATCTGCCTGATCCGCGACCTCCACAAGCTGTCCCGCAGCAGACAGGAAGCCGTCGGCCTGCTCGTCAAACTGGTTAAAGGCAGCGAGACGCGCGCGCTCGCCGAAGGCGTATCCCATGCGGGCGAGCTGGCGATTTGTCAGCAGCTCAACTTCGACTTGATCCAGGGCTTTGCCTGCGGCGTGCCGGTTGGCTTGGCGCAACTGGACGGATCCGTGCACCGCTAGCGCTTATCGCGCCGTTCGAGCTTGCCGCCCTTGCGCTGGGGCCCGCGGTGATTGCAACAACCCAGAGAGCGGAGAAGAAGGATCGGTTAAAAACATACCGATCATAACCCTCGCCTGCACTTCAAGCGACTGCGCGAAAGGCTGAATGGTCCGGGGTTGCCGGCGCGGTGTACGAGCACGTCCTGGGGGGCAGCCAGCATGACTCCGACGGCCACCCCATCCGCAGCGACTGGGCCTCCGTTTCCATGTCGGTACTGGAAGGACTGGACGGCGAAGGCCTGCCAGAGCGCGACCCGCTGGGCAACAGCGCCAACCCGGACAAGATTGCCAACCCTGACAACCTCAAATACTCCGAAGAGATGCGCGCCCTGCTCATCGGCAAGGACAGCGGCAATCACGTCAACAACCTCCTCTGGGCCTACGATTTGGACACGCATCAACTGAGCCGTATCCTGTCCTCCCCGCGGGCACCGAATCCACCGGACTGCATGCCGTGGACGGCATCAACGGTTTCAGCTGCATCATGAGCTACTTCCAGCACCCCGGCGACGGGGAGAGTCCCCCCATGATGTCGTGGAGGACATCCTGGAAGCTGACGAAGAGATGAACTACAACAGCAAATTCAGCGCCACGGTGGGCTATCTGACCATCACGGGGCGGGTGAGCTAAGTCCGAAGAGGCTCGTTACCACGCTGTGCCCGACTCGGATGCGCTCCGGGTTAGGCACACTTGTTCGGGGCCGCCGTGCGGAGTGTTTGTCCCGGTACGGGACGGTGGAGAGCGAACGCCAACCCAGGAGCGGCACCGCATTGAAAGGCGGTGACAACACGCTGCGCAGAGCATTGCATGTTCAAGAAGAGCCGGTCGCCGACCACGACAGGAGCGGACCGGCTCGACACGGGAAATCCGTAAGCACGTGGCGGCGACCAATGGGCGTCGCCCCGCACGGTGAGGACTTTAGATCGACCGAGCCAAGTCGGGGGTAACCCGAATTGGTTACCGAGTAAGCAGCGCCTGCGCCAGCAGCCACATCCTTTCGCACAGGTTGGGCAAAAAATTACGAACTTGTTACGCACCGCTCTGATCGAAACGTGGAACCGTTACGCCGTCCGCACCTAACTTTCTAACCACCGCTCAACCAGAATTCGCGAAAACAATGAAGAAACCTCGGCTCTTTGCCACCCGTCGCTCCCCACTTCGTAGGGAGACGATGATCCTGCATCACCACTCATAGCCATTTCAGTTTCCGGCAGTCTAATGGCAGTCACAGAACAGGTATTGGCGGGCACGCAGCGGGCCGGAGCGCGCTTGGCGACCCTCGTCATGTTCGGTCGCCTGCTCATGCTGTTCAGTTTCACGATGCTGCCACCGCTCTTCGTCGGACTGTACTACGGCGACGGCGCGACGACGCCTTTCCTGCACACATTCCTGTTGACCCTGTCGGCTGGAACCCTGTGCTGGTTCCCCTATCGGCACAGGAGCCTCGACCTGCGCAAACGCCAAGGCTTCCTGGTGGTCGTCGGATATTGGATTGCCGCATCGCTGCTGTCCGCTATACCGCTGATGCTTGCCGAGCATCCGCACATGCATTTCACCAACGCGGTCTTCGAGGCAACCTCCGGGCTGACCACAACCGGCGCCACGGTCTTGTCGAATCTCGACAAGTTGCCGCATGCCATCCTCTATTACCGGGCACAGCTGAATTTCCTTGGCGGAATGGGCATCGTCGTACTCGCAGTCGCCGTGCTTCCGCTGCTTGGCATCGGCGGCATGCAATTATATCGGGCCGAGACACCCGGGCCGATGAAGGACGAGAAACTGACCCCGCGAATTCGCGAGACGGCCAAACGTCTATGGTATGTATACGCGGGCCTGGTCGTCGCATGCACTTTTTCCTACTGGCTAGCCGGCATGAACCTATTTGACGCCGTGGCCCACGCCTTCTCCACCATGTCACTGGGCGGTTTCTCCACCCATAACGACAGTCTGGGCTACTTCCACAGCGCAACAATTGAGATCGTAGGCGGCGCGTTCTCGCTCCTGGCAGGGGTGAACTACGCACTCTACTTCCTTGCCTTGCGGCGGGTCAGCCTGGGCCCCATTCTGCGAAATGCCGAGTTCCAGCTCTATGCAACGGTGATGATGCTGATCATAATCTCCACGATCGCCATGCTCTGGTCATCGGGAACGTTCGGTCTCTGGGAGGCTGTCTACCACGGCTTCTTTCAGGCCTCATCGATCGCCACGGATAACGGCTTGACGGCAGGCGGCTACCCCGGTTGGCCTGCGGCAATCCCCCTGCTCTTGGTACTAGGCAGCTTCTTTGGCGCCTGTGTGGGTTCCACCTGCGGCGGCATTAAGGCATTTCGCTTCCTCCTGCTGCTTCGCCAGAGTGTTCGCGAACTCCAGTATCTCATCCATCCGACCGCCGTGGTGGCCGTCAAGGTGGAAGGCAGGCCGGTTTCGGAACGCGTGATGGAGGCTGTGTGGGGATTTTATTTCTTCTACATATTCGCCTACTGCGCGCTGTCGCTCGGCTTGGCGGTGTCCGGTATCGACCTGGTGACGGCCTTCGGTTCGGTGGCGGCGGCGATCAACAATATGGGTGTCGGCTTGGGCGAAACAGCCTCGAGCTTCGGCGGACTGAACAACACCGCCAAATGGCTGCTGTGGATCGCGATGCTCCTTGGCCGCCTGGAGGTCCTGCCTGTTCTGCTGTTGTTTTCGCGGGATTTATGGCGTTGACTGCTCCCCCGATCGCCAATGACCACGCCAACTGCAAACGGGCGCGATAACGTCCGCAGTCCCGCCTGTTGCACGTGACCCATCTCGGTGTCGCGGTATCCCTTGGAAAGATTTACGCATTTATTACGCCTTTCTCTTAACGAGGCCTAGCGCGGTTATGCCTCCGGTCTCTAACTTTCCTTCCATGGGACAACCACCTTTGTGGAGGAATCCATGTACTACGTACTGCTTGCACTGGTCGTCGCCGTGCTGATCTATCTGACGGTCGCCCTGTTGCGGCCCGAGAGGTTTTAGCGATGGCCATTATCGGCGCACTCATTCTGTTGGCCCTGTTCGGACTTTGCTTCCTGTTCATTGAATGGGAGGACTACCTGTGAACGAAGTACTGCTCATCTACGCGGCCGCCCTGTTGCTGGCCTGGCCGCTGGGGCGCTACATGGCGTCCATCTACTCGATGACACCTACCGGTCTCGATCGGGCATTCGGACCTTTGGAGCGAGTGATCTATGGGGCCATAGGGGTGCGAGCCGATGCTCCAATGAGTTGGAAGCAGTACGGCAAGGCGCTGCTCAAGCTGAACCTGTTCATCGGCCTGGTATCGCTGGCCATCTTCATATTCCAGGGATGGCTCCCGTTGAACCCGGACCACATCGACGGAATGAGTTGGGACCTGGCGCTGCACACGGCGGCGTCGTTCATCACCAATACCAACCAGCAGCACTACTCGGGACAGGCGCAGCTCTCCTACTTCTCGCAACTGATCGCCATCGTCAGTATGCAGGTCGTTACGCCCGCGGCAGGGCTCGCAGCGCTGGTGGCGATCCTGCGCACCCTGTTTGCGCGACGTGAGGAGCGCGCAGAGACATCCACGGGCGAGGTCTCGGTCGGCAATTTCTACGCGGACCTGGTTCGTACCATCGTGCGCGTCCTGTTGCCGCTGGCCTTGATCACAGCCCTGCTGCTCGCGTGGCAAGGGGTACCCAGCACGCTCATCGGTGCCCAGGTCGCACACCCCATCGACAACAGTGCCGAACTTAGCGAGCAGCGCATCCCGGTCGGGCCGGTGGCGCCTATGGTGGCCATCAAGCAGCTCGCCACCAACGGCGGCGGCTGGTACGGACCCAACAGCTCCGTGCCGCTGGAGAACCCGACGCCGGTGTCCAACTTCATCGAGACCGTCGCCATTGTGCTGATTCCGATCGCCCTGGTGTTCATGGCCGGCTTTCTCACCGGACGCAAGCGGCTGGCGCTGTCCATCCTGGGCGTGATGCTGACGATGTCGGTAGTGCTCACCGGCCTGAATATCTGGTCGGAGAATCAGCCCAATGCCGCCTTTGCCGGCATCGCCGCCGACGGGCCGAACCTGGAGGGCAAAGAGGTGCGCTTCGGCGCTACGGCCACGGCGCTGTGGGGCAGCTTCACAACCCAGACCTCCAACGGCTCGGTGAACGGCATGCACGACTCGTTCAATCCTCTTGGCGGCGCCTCCGAACTGATGGACATGTTCATCAACGCCACCTTCGGCGGCGTCGGCGTGGGCCTCATCAACTATCTGCTGTTTTTGCTGCTGGCGGTGTTTCTCGGCAGCCTGATGGTGGGCCGCTCGCCGGAGCTCTACGGCCGGGCACTGGAAGCTAAGGAGATCAAGTTGATCTCCATCGCCCTACTGATCCAGCCACTGCTGATTCTGGGACTGACCGCGCTGGCGGTGGCGATTCCGGGCCTGGCGCAGAACTCCAACCCCGGCTTCCATGGCCTGAGCCAGGTGCTCTACGAGTACACCTCCGCGTTTGCCAACAACGGTTCCGGCTTTGAAGGGCTGGGTGACAACACGGTGTGGTGGAACATCAGTTGCGCCGTGGCGCTGATCCTCGGCCGGTTCATTCCGATCCTGGCGCCGCTGGCGCTGGCCGCTCATATGGCAAGCAAGCGCACCGCGCCCACGACCTCGGGCAGCCTCGCTGTGGAAACGCCCACCTTCGCGGTGCTGACTCTGGGCGTGATTGTGATGTTCGCGCTGCTCAGCTTCTTCCCGGTACTGGCCCTCGGTCCGTTCGCCGAGTACCTGTC
Source organism: uncultured Gammaproteobacteria bacterium (assembly GCA_963849825.1). Classification (GTDB taxonomy): domain Bacteria; phylum Pseudomonadota; class Gammaproteobacteria; order JASBUN01; family JASBUN01; genus CAVXJN01. The sequence continues at coordinate 37,150 of CAWKIK010000006.1, forward strand.
CCTGGCCGGTTGATCCTATTGGAGACCAGGCATCATGAAACATGAACGCAAGCAATTAACGTTACTGGACGCCAACACCCTGCCACAACTCGGACGCGAGTCGTTGCTACGACTCAACCCCCGCGCCCTGGCGCGCAATCCCGTGATGTTCGTGGTCGGGGTCGGCACGCTGGTCACCCTTTGGCTAACCGGCGCCGATATCGTATCCGATCGTCCCTGGGGCTTCGACCTCGCCATTACGCTCATCCTGTTGTTCACTGTGCTGTTCGCCAACGCGGCCGAGGCGCTGGCGGAAGCAAGAGGTCGAGCCCAGGCCGAGAGCCTGCGCTCGACCCGCGAGCAACTGGTCGCGCGCCGTATCAATGGCGAAAATGCGGAACAGGTGCCGGCCACCGCCCTGCAGAAGGGAGACCGGGTACGGGTGCGGGCCGGGGAACTGATCCCTGCCGACGGCGAGATCGTCGAAGGCGCCGCCAGCATCAACGAATCGGCGGTGACCGGCGAATCCGCGCCCGTGCTGCGTGAGGCGGGCACCGATAACAGCGGCGTCAGCGCGGGTACCAAGCTATTGTCCGACAGCATCGTCGTCGAGGTGACGGTGGAGTCCGGGCAGTCGTTGCTGGATCGCATGATCGCCCTGGTGGAGAGCGCCAAGCGGCAGAAGTCGCCGAACGAAATTGCGCTTACAGTGCTGTTGGCGGCACTCACCATTGTGTTCCTGATCGTCGTGGCCACGCTGGTACCGTTCGCCCACTTCGTTGGCAGTGCAGTCTCGGTGCCGGTGCTGGTGGCACTACTGGTCTGTCTCATCCCCACCACCATCGGCGGGCTGCTGCCGGCCATCGGCATCGCTGGCATGGACCGCGCCATGCGCGCCAACCTGGTCGCCAAGTCCGGCAAGGCGGTGGAAGTGGCCGGCAACATCGACACCTTGCTGCTGGACAAGACCGGCACCATCACCCATGGCGACCGTCAGGCCACGGATTTCCTGCCGGTGGCCTCCATTGACGCCGAGCAACTGCGCAACGCTGCCCTGCTTGCGTCGCTGGCCGATCCTACGCCGGAGGGCAAGTCCATCGTCGCGTTGGCACGCAAGCGCGAAGCCCGGATCGAGGCTGACGCCGCTTCGCGCTTTGTGGCGTTTTCCGCAAAGACCCGCCTCTCCGGCGTCGACCAGCCGGACGGTCGGCGCATCCGCAAAGGCGCGCCGGACGCCATCCGGCGCTTTGTCACGGAGAACGGAGGAACCTATCCCGACGAAGCGACGGCGCTGGTGGAGCGTGTGGCGCGGCGCGGCGCCACACCGCTGGTGGTGGCGCAGGACAATCGGGTGCTGGGCATCGTGCCCTTATCGGACATCATCAAGACCGGCATCAAGGAACGCTTCCAGCGCCTGCACGCCATGGGCGTTCGCACCGTATTGATCACCGGCGACAACCCGCTCACCGCCGCGGCCATCGCCGCGGAGGCTGGCGTGGACGACTACACCGCCGAGGCCACACCGGAAGACAAGCTGGAGTACATCCGCCGCGAACAGGCGCAGGGCCGCCTGGTGGCCATGATGGGCGATGGTACCAACGACGCGCCGGCTCTCGCTCAGGCGGACCTCGGGCTGGCGATGAACTCCGGCACCCAGGCAGCCAAGGAGGCGGGCAACATGGTCGACCTGGATTCCAACCCGACCAAACTGCTCGAGGTGGTGGAGATCGGCAAACAACTGCTGGTCACCCGTGGCGCGCTCACCACCTTTTCGCTGGCCAACGACGTCGCCAAGTACTTCGCTATCCTGCCGGCCATCTTCGTCGCCAGCGTGCCGGCCATGCAGGCCTTCGACATCATGCACCTCCACAGCCCGGCCACGGCAGTGCTGGCGGCGGTGATCTTCAACGCCCTGGTGATACCGGCATTGATCCCCTTCGCCCTGCGCGGGGTTCGCATCCACCCGACCAGCGCTGACGCACTGCTGCGCCGCAATTTGTTGGTCTACGGGCTCGGCGGGCTGCTTTTACCGTTTCCGGCAATCAAGCTCATCGACCTTGGTCTTGGCCTGTTCACGTAGGAGGCTGTCATGAATAGAACCGAATCCATTGCAAGTGCGCCTCCTGTTCTCCGGGACGGAACGTCGTGGTCCCAGGCGCTGCGCGGCGCCCTGGTGTTGATACTTCTGTGTGGCGGCCTGTATCCGCTTTTCACCGTGTGGGTCGGCGCGGTTTTATTTCCGCACCAATCCACCGGCAGTCTCATCGAACGGGACGGCAAAGTGATCGGTTCGGCCCTGGTCGGACAGCCGTTCAGTGCGCCGGGCTACTTCCATGGCCGCCCGTCCGCTGCCAGTTACGATCCTTTCGCTGTCTCCGGGTCCAACTGGGCACCGAGCAATCCGCAGTTGCGACAACGAGCGCAAGCGACGTCAAAAGCAATTGCCAAAGCGTATGCCGTAGCGCCGGACCAAATTCCTGTGGATCTCGTCGCCGCCTCCGGCTCGGGTATCGACCCCGACGTCAGCCCGGCGGCGGCCAGGCTGCAAATCGACCGGGTCGCCGCCGCGCGTGGCCTGCCGCGGGAGACGGTCGCCGAACTGGTCACCGAACATGTGCAGACGCCCATTCTGGGCGTGCTGGGCAAGCCACGGGTCAACGTGCTCCAATTGAATCTGACTCTTGATGGACTCAACGCAAAGACCCTCCTGAAATAGGAAAAAGAACGATGGTCGTAGTATGGGTATGAACGAGGAAACGGGGCATCGGCCCGATCCCCAGGCCCTGTTGTCCGAGATCGAGCAGGAACGGCAAGGCGCCCTGAAAATCTTCCTAGGCGCCTTCCCGGGGGTCGGCAAGACCTACAAGATGCTGGAAGCGGCCCGCGAGGCGCAGCGCCAAGGCAGCGACATTGTCATCGGCATCGTGGAAAGCCATGGCCGCCAGGAAACCGAGGCGCTCTGCGAAGGCCTGGAGTCCATTGCGCTGATGCAGATCGAGTATCGCGGCGCAAAGTTCCAGGAACTGGACCTGGACGCCATTCTCAAGCGTTCGCCCGCCGTGGTGCTCGTCGATGAACTGGCCCACCGCAACATCCCCGGTACGCGCCACCCGCGCCGCTACCAGGACATCGAGGAATTGCTGGAACATGGCGTCGACGTGTGGACCGCGCTCAATATCCAGCACCTGGAAAGCCTGCACGATGTCGTCGCACGCATTACCGGCGTGCGCATGCGAGAGACAGTGCCGGACGCGGTACTCAGCGCGGCGCGCGACGTGGTGCTGGTGGACCTGACACCGCGTGAACTGATCGAGCGGCTCAAGCAGGGCAAAGTCTACGTCCCCGAACAGGCGCGCGCCGCCCTGGATGGCTTCTTCAGCCCGGCGAACCTGGCGGCGCTGCGCGAGCTGGCCCTACAGGCCGTGGCGGAGCGCATCGACCGGGATGTGCGCGAAGTCATGCGCAGTCAGGGTGTGGCGGGCCCCTGGCCGGTGCGGGCGCGCATCATCGCCGCCATCGATGGGATCGGCAACGGCGAGGAACTGGTGCGTCTGGCCAGGCGGCTTGCCGAGCGCCGCCGTGCGCCGTGGAGCGTGGTGTTCGTCGACCGGGGTGACACCGGACCCGTACAGCAGGCAGGTGTCCAACGCGCCTTCGAACTGGCCGAGCGCCTGGGTGGCGAAACTATCACGCTGCGCGGCCACGATCCCGTCGAGGAGTTACTGACCTTCGCGCGCGCCCAGAATGCCACCACCCTGGTGGTGGGGCGCAGTCGGCACCGGCCCCTGGCCGGCCTGTTCGGCCGCACCCTGAGCCAACGCCTTTTGCGCCGCGGAAGTGATTTCGAGATTACCTTCGTGCCTTCGCGGGCCGCCCGCGTGCGCCGGCGGCGGTTCCGCCCGATCGAGCCGGCGGGTTACTATCTTTTCGCGCTGGCCATGGTCGCCGTCGCGACCGGCGTCGCCGCCGCCATCGATCCGCTGGTGCCGCTGGCCAGCCTGTCGTTGGTCTTCCTGACCGCCGTTCTACTGGTCGCGGTACGCACGGCCATGCGCCCCGCCCTGGTCGCCGCGGTCGTGAGCGCGGCGGCCTACAACTTCTTCTTCACGGAGCCTCGTTACACCTTCGCCATACATCGCCCCCATGAGCTGGTGACGGTCGTATTTTTCCTGATCATCGGGTTGATTGGCGGCCAGTTGGCCGGACGCCTGCGCAACCAAGTGCTCGCGCTTCGCAGCACCAACGAACAGACGCAAACCTTGTTGTCACTGAGTCGGCGGCTGGCGGCCGCCGTGGATTTGCCCACCGTACACCGCGAGGCCGCTGCGGCCATTGCCGAACACCTGCGCGTTCCTGTGGTGCTGCTGGCGCCGGGGGACGGCGACAAACTCGAGCTCACCGCCCGCTCGCAGCATGAGATCGGCTTGAATGACAAAGCCTGGTCGGCCGCGCAATGGGCCCACGATCATGGGCAACCAAGTGGATTCCAAACCGATACCTTATCGGGCGTAGCCTGGCGCTTTCTGCCACTGGTGCTCGACCAGGAGTCCTTTGGCGTCATCGGCGTGTCTCGTCCAGACGAGGGACTGCGCGGCGAACAACTCGCCGTCATCGACGCGCTGGTGGCCCAAGTTACGCTGGCCATGGCCCGTACCCGCCTGTCCACGAGTCTCGAGCAGGCCAAGGTGGCCGAAGAAACGGAACGGTTGCGTTCGGCACTGCTCTCATCGGTGTCCCACGACCTGCGAACCCCGCTGGCTTCGATGATTGGCGCGGCAGACAGCGTGCGCTCCCTGGACGATGCGCTCTCCAGCGACGACCGGCGCGAGCTCCTGGACTCCGTGATCAGTGAAGGTGAGCGTCTCAACCGCTACATCCAGAATCTCCTCGATATGACGCGGCTCGGTCACGGCACATTGAAACTGGAGCGGGATTGGATCGGCATCGACGACATCCTCAATGCCGCGCTGCGACGCACCCGCGAGCTGCTGCACGACTGCCGGTCGTCCAGGAGCATCGAACCGGGCCTGCCGTTACTCTACGTGCATCCCGCATTGATCGAACAGGCGCTGGTCAATGTCATCGAAAACGCAGCAAAGTTCTCGCCAAAGGACGGCGAAATCCGCGTGGCGGCGGCGCGCGAAGACGGGGAACTGCTGATCGCGGTCTCCGATGAAGGGCCGGGCATCCCGCCCGACCAGCGCGAACAAGTCTTCAACATGTTCTTCACCGGCGGCGAGGGTGATCGCGGCAAGCATGGCAGTGGCCTGGGGCTGGCCATCTGCAGTGGCATGATCGGCGCCCATGGCGGGCGCATCGAGGCCCTGTCGGGACCGGGCGGCCGGGGAACCACCATCGCGATACACCTGCCGCTGATCGAGCCCCCCAGCGAGGACAAAGAGGAAAACGCGTGACTGAAAGCACACCCCGCACACGTATCCTCATCATCGACGACGAGGAACAAATCCGGCGATTTCTGCGCATCAGTCTCAACAGCCAGGGTTACCAGATCATCGAGGCGGAAACCGCCGGAAAAGGAATCGAGCTCGCGGCGACGCAAACGCCGGACTTGATCGTGCTTGACCTGGGTCTGCCCGATGCCGATGGCAAATCCGTGCTCAACGAACTGCGTCAGTGGTCGACGGTACCGGTGATAATCCTGTCGGTGAGGGCCTCGGAGAGCGAAAAGGTCGCCGTGCTGGACGCCGGCGCCAACGACTATGTGACCAAACCATTCGGCATCCAGGAATTTCTGGCGCGCGTTCGCAACTTGTTGCGTCTACCCCGGGCGACGGAGAGGGACGATGCAGGCATTTACGATGACGGCTTTCTCCATGTCGACCTGGTCAAGCGCCTGGTATCAGTGAAGGGCGAACCCGTTCACCTCACACGAAAGGAGTTTTCCATTCTCAAGATGCTGGTCACGAACCCGGGACAAGTCATTACACAGACGCAGCTTCTGCGCGAGATATGGGGACCGACGCATACCGACGATACCCATTATCTGCGCAACTTCGTCGGCCGGATCCGGCAAAAGCTCCAGGACGACTCCGAAGAGCCACGATACGTGCAGACGGAACCCGGCGTAGGTTATCGATTCATCGACCACCGAGGCGAATGACGAGTACCAAATCGGTCAGTCCCGGGGCATTTGAACGTGTCTCAAAACGAGGCTTGGTGATCGCGCGTACCGCGGGAAGTCCACTCGCCATGAAACCGCAAAAAACCTCTAA